>NZ_BMHH01000009.1 GCF_014640615.1 Paramesorhizobium endophyticum
CTCAGAATCTATTTTCCGCTAACTTGCAACAACGCTTTTATACTCATGTGCGATTCCCCTACCCCTTGGGGGGGGGAGATGTTCGGCAGGACAGAGGGGGGTGCCTTGCGAGCGCGCGAGTTACCCGCTCACACATAACTCCCCAGCGCGATCCGGGTAAAACGCCAGTTCACCTCCGGTAATTGCGAGGCGGGGAAGGTCAGCACGATCTGCTTGGTGCGCACCGGGCCGCGGAAGCCGGCGAAGAAGATGGACTCGTCGAGTTCCGGCGCCAACTCTATGCTGGAGAAGGCCCAGGTGTCGTCGCGGTCGGCGCTGAGGATCAGGAGACCATCCTCGTCGAAACCGACATCCACGGACGGGTGGATGTGGAAGCGGATGGTGACGTTGTCGCGGCCATTGTTCCGAGGCGGTTTGTCGCCTGGGCCCAGGAAGCGGTCGCGGCCCTCGATGACGCTGCCATTATGCGAGAGCACGATGGAGCGCTCGTGATAAATACCGAACAGCCTAGCGTAGCCGTCATGACGGGCGGTGAAACCCTGCTGGTCCATGCCCTCGATGCGCTTGATCTGCACCTTGGTCGGCCCGGCGATGATCGGCGTGCCGAGCATGTTGGAAAGGCTGGATGAAAGGCTGAAACGGCAGGAGGATGTGTCGTTGACGGTGGCCGTGGAATGGGCGGCGGTGGAGCGGCCGAGCGGGCGGAATTCCGGCGGGCCGTAGCGGTCGATGCCGGCATTGACTACATAGCGCTGCCGTCCGGACGACATTTCGAAGGCGAGGCAGCCGGCATGGGCATCGCGCGAGGCGGTGACGGGCGGCGGCAGGCCGGTGTCGGCAATGATGGTGGTCGAGCCCATCGACATGCGCTCATAGCCCGAATGCGGCGCGTGGGTGAGCGGCGACCCCGCCGTCTCATCATGACGCAGCACGGCGATGATGCGCTCGGGCAGGGTGGGGCCCACGCCGTTGAACAGGGCAAGGCTGCCGTCGTGATGGCGGAAGAAGCGCAGCGCCGGCAGCATTCGCTCCACCGCCTCGATGAGCGCCTTGGGCGGCGCTTCCGCGCCATTGGCATAGGTCTGGCGCAGCGGCAGGAGATCGGCCAGCAGTTCCAGCACCGTCATGGGATTGCGCGAGATGTGTCCGCCATCGGGGAGGATCTGGCGGATCAACTCATGCTCCAGATGCCGCCGCGCGGCGCGGGCGGTGGAGGGCGAAACGGGCAGCGCCAGCGAGGCGAAGGCGAGCGCGATGCGGGCGCGGAGCTTTTCCTCGCCATCGTCCATCACAGCCGCGACGGTGCGCAAATAACGGACCTGAAAGGCGAGCGAGCGCATGAATTTGCGGTAGGCGCGGAGCTCCGACCCGGCAAGGATGAGATTGGAATATTGCAGCCAGGCGATGATGCGCTGCGCGGTGATCTCGGGCGCCCAGGCCGTCCCGCCCATGCGGCGGCCATGCAGCGCGATCCAGTCATCGACGAGCGCGCGGGCATTGACCGTGGCAAGTTCATTGCCTGCGGCGCGCAGATGGCGCAACCAGCCGAAATTGTGCAGTTCCGCCTCCCATGCCGCGCTGGGCGGCTCGATGGCGAAAGGAGAGCGGCCGCCGGTCTCGACCGTGCGCCCGGCGAGCGAGAAGCGGCCCCGGTAGAATTCCTGCGCGATCTGCGGATCGGCTATGCGAAGGTCAGGTGGGGCGATCAGCACGCGCTCGGGCGTGAAGCCGGTGAAACGCCAGCGGAAGAGCGGCCCCATGCGCACACGCCGACGCATCCGCCGCCACATCTGCGCCGCGGCCAGTCCCCAAAGATGCGGCGTTTCGCTGAGCGCGACCGTCACGGGTTTCCTGCCCCTCGTAGTTTGTTCTAGCCGAATGATCCGGTCCTTGGCAGTTTATGCTTCGCTAATAGTAAAGCCTTTGTTAACCATACTTCGCAAAGGCATTGGTTTCGAGCATGCCTTCCAAAACCGATTCCCACTTTTGGGAGACATGCTTTAATTCGAGAAATCAGCAATCCAATCTAATATCTATATACGGCGGAATCTCGCCGCGAAAAATCCATCCATGCCCGCCAGCCGCGGGTCGGGATGGGGATAGTCCGCCGGGGTCGACCGCAAGAAGCCTTCCGGCGTCACCAGGCCCTCAAGACCCGGAAATTCAGTTTTCGATACAGGATAAGCTTCAAGCAGCTTGTGTTCAAGGGTCTGTCTTGCGACCGCCTCGCCCTCGGCGGGATCGAGCGAGCAGTTGGAAAAAACGATGGTGCCGCCGGGCCTTACCATTTCCACGGCGCGGGTTAGCAGTTCAGCCTGCAGCGCGGCGAGCTTGTTTATGTCCTCGGGCGATTTCGTCCAGGGCACATCGGGGTGACGGCGCACCGTGCCGGTGGAGGAGCAGGGCGCGTCGAGCAGCACGGCATCGAACGGCTCGTCCGGCTGGTATTGCAGGAGATTGGCCTCGACGGCGTGGGTTTCAAGCTTCAGCCGCTCCAGATTGCCCTTGAGGCGGGCGAGGCGATTGGCGGAAATATCGAGGGCGGTGACATCCGCCCCGGCAAGGGCCAGTTGCGCGGTCTTGCCGCCGGGCGCGGCGCAGAGGTCGGCGACGCGCTTGCCCTTGATTTCGCCAAGGAGGCGGGCGGGGAGGCTGGCGGCGGCATCCTGCACCCACCATTCGCCGTCTTCAAAGCCCGGAAGCTCGGTAAGAGCGCTTTCCAGCTTGGCGAGCCGTACCGTGCCGTTCGGCAGCACAATTCCGCCAAGGCGCTCGGCCCAGCCTTGCGGGTCGCTCTTGACGGTCAAATCCAGCGACGGCTCGAGCGCTTGCATGGCGAGGATGGCGTTAGCCTTCACCTCGCCATAGGCTTTGACGAGGCTTTCCGCAAACCAGGCGGGCGCGTTGGGCAAGGTGATGGCGAGCCTGTCCTTGCCGCGGGAGAGTCGGCGGAGCACCGCATTGACCAGCCCGGCGTACCGGCGGTTACGCGGGTCGTCATTGGCGGCGGTGACGGCCAGGTCGACGGCGGAATGGTCGGGGATGTCGAGATAGAGAATCTGCGCGGCGGCTATGTGCAGAAGCGTCTTCAGCGCCACGGCATTTTCCGGCAGGGGCCGGTCGACCAATTGGCTCAGGAGCGCCCCGATGGTGCCGCGATTGCGCAGCGCCGCGCCGAGAATGGCGCGGACCAGTGACCGGTCGCGATCGTCGAGTTTCAGATAGTGGGGATGGCCATGCTTGGCATCCGTGAGCCCGTCGAGCGAAGTTTTCGTCTCGATGACCGCGCCGAGCAATCTTGCGGCGCATTGGCGTGCGGCGAGGCCCGGCTTCTGGACGGTTTCCTGCTGGTTCTGTTTCTGCTTGCTCCGGCTGAGCAACCGCCCGCCGCTCACGACCACGGACCTTTCCGCGGGGCGGTATCGCCGGAATCGGGCGGACTGCCCCAGGGGTGAAGCGCAGTCGGCTCTCCGCCCCAGAGGGGTGAACGCGAGGCCGTGCCGCCGGGTACGGAGCCGAAGTCAGAACCGGACTGCCCCATTTCCCCCGCCATCGCCTGCAGGGCGGCGATGCGGTTCTGCGTGTCGGGGTGGGTGGAGAACAGATTGTCCGCGCCCTGCCCGTTCAGCGGGTTGATGATGAACATATGCGCGGTGGCGGGGTTGTGCTCCGCTTCCGCGTTGGGGATGTCATGCGCGCCCATCGCGATCTTGCGCAGCGCCGAGGCGAGCCAGAGAGGATGGCCGCAAATCTCCGCGCCGCGCCGGTCGGCGGAGTACTCACGGGTACGGCTAATCGCCATTTGCACCAGCATGGCGGCCAGCGGCGCGACGATCATGGCAATCAACATGCCGACGAAGCCCAGCGGATTGTTGTTCTCCCGATTGCCGCCGAAGAAGAACGCAAAATTGCCGAGCATGGAAATCGCGCCGGCGAGCGTCGCGGTGATGGTCATGGTCAGCGTGTCGCGGTTCTGGACGTGGGCAAGCTCGTGCGCCATCACGCCGGCGAGTTCCTGCGGGGTGAGGCTCTGGAGAAGGCCGGTGGAGGCAGCGACGGCGGCGTTTTCCGGGTTGCGCCCGGTAGCGAACGCATTGGGCTGCGGGTTGTCCATGATATAGACGCGCGGCATCGGCAGGCCGGCGCGCTCAGCCAGTTCCCGGACGATGCGGTAATATTCGGGAGCGTTGCGCTCGTCCACTTCATGCGCGCCATACATGCGCAGCACCATCTTGTCGGAATTCCAGTAGCTGAAAATATTCATCCCGGCGGCAAAGACGAGCGCGATCATCATGCCGCCCGTGCCGCCGATGAGATAGCCGAGGCTCATGAACATCGCCGTCATGAAGGCCAGCAGCATGGCAGTCCGCATCATGTTCATCGTCAATCTCCACTTTTGTTCGCCGCAAGCCCGGACGGAAAACCGCTTCACACTTTTCCTGGACTTGCTTTCGGCAAAGCCCGGTTTGCGGCTTTACAGCGTTCGCCTATATGATGGTATCGAAACCGCCAAGCTTCAATGTGTGAGCAAAGGGATATCGAGGGAACTAGATGAGCGAGAAAAAGGATATTCCGCCCGCAGCCGAACGCGCGTTGAAAGAAGCGGAAGAGCGGCGCGCGGCGGAAGCTGCCGAAAAGCAGGTCCAGCGCGAAATCGGCGGGCGCGGCGGCAAGGACCCGGCGCGATTCGGCGATTGGGAAATCAAGGGCCGGGCGATTGATTTTTAGCGAACCGGCGTGGTTAGGCCGGAGCATTGCCTTCACGCCGCCGATTTAAACGGCTTCACATCTGGCAGTTTGCGCTCAAGCGCTTTGGATAACTCGTAATTGGCTTGCAACGCCATCCAAGCGCGTGCCGTCCCTACTCCTGCACGCTCCAGGCGGATCGCAAGGTCGGAACTGATGCCGGATTTCCCATTGATGACGCGGGAAAGCGTCGTGCGGGCGATACCGAGACGCCGCGCCGCATCCGTTACTTCAAGGCCGAGCGGGGTCAGTACGTCTTCTCGCAGCATTTCTCCGGGATGAGGATGATTCTTCATCATATTCATTCTCTTCAATGGTAATCGTTAGCGAAATGCTTCACTGGTGGGCATGAGCAAGTCGACGCTTTACAGGCATGGTACCACTTTGCCGTTAGGGGGAAATATGAAGTTCATTAAAAAGACCGCGCGGGTAATTAAAATCGCTCTTTCTGTAAGTCTAATTTCAGTTGCTCTAACTGGGTGTTTATCGAAATGGCAAACGTTTCACATAGACTTTGGGATAGGAAAAAAACTTGAGAAGGATTGGAAAGGGACGTCCGTCCAGTCCTTCGAAAGCCGGTTTGGCGCCCCTACGGAGAAGACGACGACCAACAATGTCACAACGATGAAATGGATTGCCTCTAAGTTACATTGGGTGTCCTCACAACTTTATAATCAGCCCTTGGGGCCTAATATGTATATGCGCGTTTATAAACCCGCACACTATGAAACTGCAAATTGCATTCTCGCAATTTCTAGCGAAGGTGGCATCATAACCGGAGTCAAGATTATCAGTGATGCGACAATCGAGAGGAAATCTCTCTGCCAGACATCCTTTGGGCGCTAAGCATCTCAGTAGCAGTTAGTGGTCACGGAGCATTGAATGATATCCAAAAATACTGAGCCACAATTCTGTTGCGAACGAATGAAGTATGACCTGAGGCAGGTCTGCGAGCTTCACCCAGACCGCTCTGACTGCCCAGATGCGCTTATCGGGACAATGAATGGCGGGTATGGCCTCCTCATTCACGATGGTGGAAGTTCGATGGTTGAGATTTTATATTGCCCTTGGTGCGGCACAAAACTTCCGAAGATGACCAACTGAACTGGAGCATCCGTCTGATTTGACTTAATGAGGAAGGCCGGAGTTACCCGGCCTTTCGCATTCATCCCTGCCTGTTCTGTCTGTGCTCGATCAACCCTTCCACCACGCCTGGATCCGCCAGCGTCGAGGTATCACCCAGCGAGCCGAAATCGTCTTCGGCTATCTTGCGCAGGATGCGGCGCATGATCTTGCCGGAGCGGGTCTTGGGCAGGCCGGGGGCGAACTGGATCTTGTCAGGCGTGGCGATGGGACCGATTTCCTTGCGCACATGGGCGACGAGCTCCTTGCGCAGTTCGTCGCTTTGCTCGGCATCGGCCATCAGGGTGACATAGCAATAGATGCCCTGTCCCTTGAGGTTATGGGGATAGCCGACCACGGCGGCCTCGGAGACGAGGTGGTGGGAGACGAGGGCCGATTCCACTTCCGCGGTGCCCAGCCGGTGGCCGGAGACATTGAGCACGTCGTCCACACGGCCCGTGATCCAGTAATAGCCGTCCGGGTCGCGGCGGCAGCCGTCGCCGGTGAAATATTTGCCCTTGTAGGTGGAGAAATAGGTGTCCACGAAGCGCTGGTGGTCGCCATAGACCGTGCGCATCTGGCCGGGCCAGCTATCGACGATGCAGAGATTGCCGTCGGCCGCGCCTTGCAGCACGTTGCCTTCCTGATCGACCAGTTGCGGCTGAACCCCGAAGAAGGGTCGCGTGGCGGAGCCGGGCTTCAGCTTCGTCGCGCCGGGCAGCGGGGTGATCAGGATGCCGCCCGTTTCCGTCTGCCACCAGGTATCGACAATGGGGCAGCGGTCTTCGCCCACCACATGGTAATACCATTCCCACGCTTCCGGATTGATCGGCTCGCCGACGGAGCCGAGCAGCCGCAGGCTGGAGCGCGAGGAGCGGGTGACAAATTCGTCGCCCGTGCCCATCAGCGCGCGAATGGCCGTTGGGGCGGTATAGAAGATATTGACCTTATGCTTATCGATGATCTCCCAGAACCGGCCGTAATCGGGATGGTTCGGCACGCCTTCGAACATCAGCGTCGTCGCGCCATTGGCGAGCGGACCGTAGACAATGTAGGAGTGGCCCGTCACCCAGCCGACATCGGCGGTGCACCAGTAGATGTCGCCGTCATGGTAATCGAACACATATTGATGCGTCATCGAGGCGTAGACGAGGTAGCCGCCCGTGGTGTGGAGCACGCCCTTGGGCTTGCCGGTCGAGCCTGAGGTGTAGAGAATGAAGAGTGGGTCTTCCGCGTTCATCGGCTCGGCGGGGCAGGCGGCTTCCGCCGCCTCGGTCTCCTTATGATACCAGAGGTCACGACCCGGCTCCCAGCCGATCTTGCCGCCGGTGCGGCGCACGACGAGAACGTTCTTGACTTCCAGCCCCTGCTTGGCCGCGATGCCGATCGCAGTGTCGGTGTTGGCCTTGAGCGGGATCGGCTTGCCGCCGCGCACGCCCTCGTCTGCGGTGATAACGAAGGTGGATTGGCAATCGACCAAACGCCCGGCGAGCGCATCGGGCGAGAAGCCGCCGAACACCACCGAATGGACCGCACCGATGCGCGCGCAGGCGAGCATCGCATAGGCCGCTTCTGGAATCATCGGCATATAAATGGTGATGCGGTCGCCCTTCCTGACGCCGTGCTTCTTCAGCACATTGGCGAGGCGGCAGACCTCGGCGTGAAGCTCGCGATAGGTGATCTTCCTGTCGAAATAGGGATTGTCGCCCTCCCAGATGATCGCCACCTGATCGCCGCGCTTTTCCAGATGCCGGTCGATGCAATTATAGGAGACGTTGGTTTCGCCGTCCTCGAACCATTTGATCGAGACGTCGCCCGTGAAGGACGTATTCTTTACCTTGGTGTAAGGCTTGAACCAGTCGATGCGCTTGCCGTGCTGTGCCCAGAAACCTTCCGGGTCGTTGATGCTTTCGCGATACCATTCCTGATAGGTTGCGTCATCGACAAGCGTATTCGTCTTTGCGTCCGGCAGGACGGGGTAAACCTTCTCCGACATGAAATTTCCTCCGCTATCCAAGCCGGCGTTGCCTCCCCACCAGCCTTTGAAACAATTAGTTAAGTCTTTTGAATGCTTCTAGCAACAATACCAAAGCAGGATTGGTCTTCATCGGCTGCCGAAAATGGCCGAGCCGACGCGAACAGATGTTGCGCCGAAGGCAATCGCCGTATCATAATCGCCTGACATGCCCATGGAAAGCTTCTTGACACCGGCCTCACGGGCGATCTTTTCCAGAAGCGCGAAGTGCGGTCCGGGGTTCTCATCCGCAGGCGGGATGCACATCAGTCCTTCCATGGCGAGGCCGTGGGTATCGCGGCAACGCTCCACGAAGGCCACGGCTTCCGCTGGTGCGATGCCCGCCTTTTGCGGCTCAAGGCCCGTATTGACCTGCACATAGAGCTTCGGAAAGCGGTTCTGTTTTTTCATCTCGGCGGCCAGCGTCGCGGCAATCTTTTCGCGGTCCACGGTTTCGATCACGTCGAACAGGGCGACCGCCTCGGCGGCCTTGTTGGATTGCAGCGGGCCGATCAGGTGCAGTTCGATGCCCGCGTAAGCCTGCCGCAGTTCCGGCCATTTGGCCTCTGCCTCCTGAACGCGGTTTTCACCGAAAACGCGCTGGCCGGCGTTGAGCACGGGGCGGATATCGTCGGCGCCGAAGGTCTTCGACACGGCGACGAGCGTGACCGATCCTTCGGGCAGTTTCGCCTCGCGTGTCGCCTCTACGATTCTCGCACGGACGGTTTCCAGGCGCTCGACGGCATTGACGGCATCGCTCATGACGTTCATTTCCTTAAATTTATACGGTTTGGGACGCTCACGGCGCGGCGAAGGTTGACGCCCCCGCCATTCCATGGTGAAGGTCCGCCCAAAGATTCAAAATCCTCTTTGCAAGAGAAATACGGTCATGGCAACCGAACGCTATAATCCGCGCGCCGCGGAAACCCATTGGCAGAAGGTCTGGGAAGACGCCAGGATCTTCGAGACCCGGAATGACGACCCGCGGGAGAAATATTACGTCCTCGAGATGTTCCCCTATCCGTCGGGCCGCATCCATATGGGCCATGTCCGCAATTATACGATGGGCGACGTGGTGGCCCGCTACAAGCGGGCCAAGAGCTTCAACGTGCTGCATCCGATGGGCTGGGATGCGTTCGGCCTGCCGGCGGAAAACGCGGCGCGGGACAACAAGGTCAATCCGCGCCAGTGGACCTATGCCAATATCGAGACGATGAAGGGCCAGCTGCGCAAGATGGGCCTTTCGCTCGACTGGACGCGTGAAATCGCCACCTGCGACCCGAGTTATTACCGCCATCAGCAGAAACTGTTCCTCGATTTCTGGAAGGCCGGGCTGGCGGAGCGCAAATCCGCCAAGGTGAACTGGGACCCGGTCGACATGACGGTGCTTGCCAATGAGCAGGTCATCGACGGGCGCGGCTGGCGCTCCGGCGCGCTGGTGGAACAGCGCGACCTGACACAGTGGTTCCTGAAGATCACCTCGATGGGGCAGGAACTGCTCGATGGCCTCGAAACGCTCGACCGCTGGCCCGAGAAGGTCCGAATCATGCAGCAGAACTGGATTGGCCGGTCGGAAGGCCTCTTGATCCGCTGGGCGCTCGACAAGGCTACCGCGCCCGATGGCGAGAGCGAGCTGGAAGTCTACACGACCCGGCCCGACACGCTGTTCGGCGCATCCTTCCTGGCGATCTCGCCGGACCATCCGCTGGCGAAGAAGGCTGCCGAGACCAACCCCGATCTCGCGGCCTTCGCCGAGGAATGCCGCCGCATGGGCACCTCGGTCGCCGCGCTGGAGACGGCGGAGAAGAAGGGTTTCGACACGGGCATCCGGGTCAATCATCCGTTTGACGAAAACTGGAAGGTACCGGTCTATGTCGCCAATTTCGTGCTGATGGATTATGGCACCGGCGCGGTCTTCGGCTGCCCGGCGCATGACCAGCGCGACCTCGATTTCGCCAATAAATATGGCCTGCCGGTGGTGCCGGTCGTCCTGCCTGATGGGGATGACGCCGCGACGTTCCAGATTACGGAAGAGGCGTTCACCGATGACGGTGTGATGATCAACTCACGCTTCCTCGACGGGATGAAGCCCGAGCAGGCTTTCCAGGAAGTGGCGAGCCGCCTCGAAAAGATCACCATCAATGGCCGTCCGCAGGCAGAGCGCAAGGTGCAATTCCGTCTGCGCGACTGGCTGATTTCGCGCCAGCGCTATTGGGGTTGCCCGATCCCGGTGATCCATTGCGACGATTGCGGCGCGGTGCCGGTGCCGGACAGCGATCTGCCGGTGCTGCTGCCCGATGACGTCAGCTTCGACAAGCCGGGCAATCCGCTCGACCATCATCCGACCTGGAAGCATGTGAAGTGCCCCCATTGCGGCAAGGATGCGCGGCGTGACACGGACACGATGGATACCTTCGTCGATTCGTCCTGGTATTTCGCCCGCTTCACCGATCCCCGGAACGAGAATCAGCCGACGACGCTTTCCGCTGTCGACGGCCCCTCGGGCTGGCTGCCGGTCGACCAGTATATCGGCGGCGTGGAACATGCGATTCTGCACCTGCTCTATTCGCGCTTCTTCATCCGCGCCATGAAGGCGACCGGGCATGTCAAAACGGTCGAGGAGCCCTTCCAGGGGCTGTTCACCCAGGGCATGGTGGTGCACGAGACCTACCGGGACAAGAATGGCTGGGTATCGCCCGCCGATATCCGCATCGAGGAGAGCGACGGCCAGCGCAAGGCCGCGCTGCTTTCCACGGGCGAGCCGGTGGAAATCGGCTCCATCGAGAAGATGTCCAAGTCGAAGAAGAATGTCGTCGACCCCGACGATATCATCGCTTCCTATGGCGCGGATACGGCGCGCTGGTTCATGCTCTCCGATTCGCCCCCGGACCGCGACGTGATCTGGACCGAGGCGGGCGTCGAAGGCGCGCACCGTTTCGTGCAGCGCATCTGGCGGCTCATTTCGGAAGCTGCGCCGATGCTGAAGGCGGTTCAGCCGAAATCAGCCTCCGAAGGCGAGGCGGGTGTCATCTCCAAGGCCGCGCACAAGACGTTGAAGGCCGTGGGCGAGGACATCGAGAAGCTGTCCTTCAACCGCGCGGTGGCTCGTCTCTACGAACTCGCCAACACGCTCGCGTCCCCGCTGCAGGCGGCAGCCGGCGGCAAGGCGGATGCGGCTCTGCTTTCGGCGCTGCGCGAGGCGGTGGACATCCTCATCGCCATGATCGCCCCGATGATGCCGCATCTGGCGGAAGCCTGCCGGGCGGAGCTGGGTGCGGACGGACTCGCCGCCACGGCGCCGTGGCCGGCCTTCGATCCGGCATTGATTGTGGAGAACGAGATCACGCTTCCTGTGCAAATCAACGGGAAGAAAAGAGGGGATTTGACAATCGCCCGCGATGCGGATCAACTGACCGTGGAGAAGGCGGTGCTCGAACTTGATTTTATCAAGTCGGCCCTGAACGGGAACGCGCCGAAAAAGATCATCGTGGTGCCGCAGAGGATCGTCAATGTCGTTGCCTGATCGCGCTTTTTTGGCCACGCGGAAGCGTTTCGCGGTTCTAGTGCTGCTGGCGGGGACGCTGGCGGCTTCGGGTTGCACTGTGCAGCCGCTCTATTCGGGCGGCGGCGCGGGTTCGGCCATCGGCGGCAGCGTCCAGCCGGGCATGCGCGACAAGCTCGCCTCGATCGAGATCGAACCGGCGACGACGCGCTACGGGCAGGAAGTGCGCAACAAGCTGATCTTCCTTTTCAGCGGCGGTGCGGGCGAACCGGCCACGCCGGCCTATCGCCTGTCGCTCGGCGTGACATCCTTTACGACCTCAGCGGTCAGCGTCGACGTCGGCGATTCGACGGATAGAACAGGGCGTCCTTCCGCCGGTACGGTGCAGGTCTCGTCGAACTATGTGCTGCGTGATACGGCGGGCAAGCAGATTGCCACGGGCAGGCGGGCGGTGAGCGCCTCCTTCGACCGCCCGCGCCAGGAATTCGCGAATCTTCGCGCTGAGCGCGATGCTCAGGACCGCGCGGCGCAGGAACTGGCGGAACATGTCATGCTGGCCGTGGCGCAGGATCTGGCGCGGCAGCGCTGAGTTTCTGTCGCAGCCTTTAAGCGGCTCGCGGCTGTGGCGGATATCATCGTCGCGCCTGATTCGTGGGATAAGGGCGCGAGATGATGCGACTGACCTCCTTTTCAGCCAAAGGCTACCGATCGCTCCGCTCTGTCCGTCTCGACATTGGGCAGGTTTCGCTGTTTGTCGGCGAGAACGGCGCGGGAAAGTCTAACCTCTACCGGGCGCTGCAATTGGTGAAGGCGGCGGCGGAGGGCACGCTGGCTTCCGAAATCGCGCAGGAGGGCGGGATGCAGTCTGCGCTCTGGACGGGCATGCGCAAAGCGGGGCAGCCGCAGCGAATCATTCTCGAAAGCCATTTCGAGGACGAAGATACGGCGGCGCGTTTCTCCTACCGCATCGAGGCGGGACTTCCGCCGCCGGTATCCGCGGGCTTCGGGTTCGAGCCTCACATGAAGGAGGAGGAACTCAGCCTCGATACCGGACGGCGGCCCGTCGATATGATGAGCCGCAAGGGGCCGGCGGTCTTCGCGCGGGACGGGGAGGGGAAGCGCATCCAGCATCCCGTGCAGATGCTGAATTCGGAAACGGCGCTTTCCCAACTCGCAGGCTCCGGGCGCTATCCCGAAATCAGCGCCATCGGCACGGTGCTTAGGGGATGGCGTTTCTATCATGGATTCCGCACCGACCGGGATTCACCGGTGCGCCAACCGTCCGTCGCGGTGACCTCGCCGATGCTCGATGAGGATGGCGGCAATCTTGCCGCTGTTTTCGCGACGCTCAGGCATATCAGAGGCGATACGGTCGATCTCGACCGCTGTATCGAGGACGCGCTTGGCGGCGCGAAACTGGCTGTGCCGCTGCCGGAGCGGACGGCGTGTTTCGGCCTTGTGCTTCCCGAATTTCCGCAGCGGGTGTTCGGTCCGGAAGAACTGTCGGACGGCCAGATCCGTTTTCTGGCGTTGGCCGGGGCGTTGCTGTCCTATCGCCTGCCGCCGCTCATCGCCCTCAACGAGCCGGAAGCGAGCCTGCACCCCTCAATGTTGCAACCTCTTGCTGGCATAATCGCCAGGGCGGCGGAGCGGGCCCAGGTTTGGGTGGTCACGCATTCCCGCATCCTTGCAGAGGCCATTCATGCCGAAACAGGCGCAAGGCCGGCGACAGTTAGGAGGAAAGACGGGGAGACGGTGGTGAGTGGGTGATCCTCTTCACCCGTGGTTCGAGGCTTAGCCGCCGCCCTCCATTCACTCTAACTATGAGGGCAGGGACCGTTGCGGCTCCAGTAACCGCTCTCCTGAGGTACGATACGAAGCGACGCGGCCTTGAAGGGCGAGGGCGCTTGGCGCCCTCGCCCAAACTATCAGGCGATCTTCTGCCCCGTCTTCGCCCAATCGGCGAGGAAGGATTCCAGCCCCTTATCCGTCAGCGGGTGCTTGGCGAGCGCCTTCAGCACGGCGGGCGGGACGGTGGCGACGTCGGCGCCGATGAGGGCGGCGTCTTTGACATGGTTCACGGTGCGGATCGAGGCGGCGAGGATCTCGGTCTTGAAATCGTAATTGTCGTAGATGGTGCGGATTTCGGCGATGAGTTCCATGCCGTTGATGCCCATATCGTCGAGGCGACCGATGAAGGGCGAGATGAAGGTCGCACCGGCCTTGGCGGCGAGAAGAGCCTGGGTGGCCGAGAAGCAGAGCGTGACGTTGACCTTGCGGCCCTCCGACGTCAGCGCTTTGCAGGCCTTGAGGCCGTCGAGCGTCAGCGGCACCTTGATGCAGATATTGTCGGCGATCTTCGAGAGAATGGCGGCTTCCTTCATCATGCCGTCGAAATCAAGCGCGGTGACTTCAGCGGAAACCGGGCCGGAAACGATGCCGCAGATTTCCTTGGTGACTTCGAGGATATCGCGGCCAGATTTCGCTATCAGCGAGGGATTGGTGGTTACACCGTCGAGGAGGCCGAGATCGTTCAGCTCGCGGATTTCCTTCACATCGGCGGTATCGACAAAGAATTTCATTTCAGTCCTCCATAAACTGGCTGGCGAGGTATCGGGCTTGGCCTTTAAAAGACCCCCCCTCTTATCCTCTAAGGTGGGTTTCCTTTACTCCAAAGCCAAGCCAAGGTCACGCGATCATGTCGAAAGATTCGCACCTACCTCGCAGGATCGTACCCGTGCTCGTGCCGATGCCCGCAGAACGGCCCTATTCCTATACCGTGCCTGATGGGATGAGCGTCGTGCCGGGTTCGATCGTGCGGGTGCCGCTGGGCCCGCGCGAGGTGGCGGGCATCGCTACGGGCGGAGAGACGGATTCGGTCGACGCGAAGAAGCTGCGGCCGATTTCGCAGGTGTTCGACTGCCCCCCGGTTCATCCGGATATGCTTCGCTTTGTCGCGTGGGCGGCGGATTATACGCTGTCGCCGCCGGGCATGGTGGCGCGGATGCTGCTGCGCGTCCCCGCCGCCTTCGACCCCGAGCCGCCGATTCCGGGCCTGCGCTATGCGGGTGAGAGGCCCGACCGGCTGACGGATGCGCGCGCGCGGGTGATGGAGCTCATTGAGGATGGCATGGCGTGGACGCGTTCCGGTCTTGCCCATGCAGCCGGGGTCTCGACGACCGTCGTTGAAGGGCTGAAGACGCAGGGCGTGTTCGAGGAGGTGATGATCCCGCCGCCGCCGGTGGTGGCCGCGCCCGACATCGACTTTGCCCGCGCCGATCTCTCGCCGGACCAGCGGGCGGCGGCGGACATGCTGGTGGAGAATGTCGAGGCGAAAGGCTTTTCCGTCTGCCTGCTCGACGGTGTGACCGGCTCGGGCAAGACGGAAGTTTATTTTGAGGCGGTGGCGAAGGCGATCGAGCAGGGGCGGCAGGTGCTGATCCTCCTGCCGGAAATCGCGCTGACGCAGCAATTCCTCGATCGCTTCCACAATCGCTTCGGGGCGAAGCCCGCCGAATGGCATTCCGACTTGCCCCCGAAAATGCGTGAGCGCGTCTGGCGGCAGGTGGCGGAGGGGCAGGTGCGGGTGGTGGCGGGGGCGCGCTCGGCGCTGTTCCTGCCGTTCCGCGAATTGGGGCTGATCGTGGTCGATGAAGAGCACGATCCCGCCTACAAGCAGGAGGACCGGGTCTTCTACAATGCCCGCGACATGGCTGTCGTACGCGGCCATATCGGCGGTTTTCCCGTCGTGCTCGCCTCGGCGACGCCATCGGTCGAAAGCCAGGTCAATGCGGAGCAGGGGCGCTACCGGCGTATCCGGCTTTCTTCCCGCTATGCCGAAGCCGCGATGCCTGACCTCAAAACCATCGACATGCGCCGCTCGCCGCCCCCGCCGGGGCGGTTCCTCTCGCCGGTGCTGACCGGAGCCATCGCCCAGACCCTGGAGCGGAAGGAGCAGGCGCTGCTGTTCCTCAACCGGCGTGGCTATGCGCCCTTGACGCTGTGCCGCGTCTGCGGGCACCGCTTCCAGTGCCCGGATTGCTCGAGCTGGCTGGTGGAGCACCGCTTTCGGGGCCAGCTCATGTGCCATCAATGCGGCTATCACGAGCCGGTGCCGCAATCCTGCCCGTCCTGCGGCACGCTCGATCATCTGGTCGCTTGCGGGCCGGGGGTGGAGCGTATCGCGGAGGAAACGGCGGCGGCGTTTCCCGATGCGCGGATCATCGTGCTCTCATCCGACCTGCTTGGCGGGGTGAAGCGGCTGCGGCTGGAGTTGGAGGCTGTCGCCAAGGGCGAGGCGGATATCGTCATCGGTACGCAGCTGGTGGCGAAGGGCCATAATTTTCCGGGCATGACGCTGGTGGGCGTCATCGATGCCGATCTGGGCCTCGCCAACGGCGACCCGCGCGCGGCGGAGCGGACATTCCAACTGCTCAATCAGGTGACAGGCCGCGCCGGCCGCACGGGACGCAAGAGCATCGGCCTTCTCCAGACCTACCAGCCGGAGCATCCTGTCATGCGCGCCATCGTCTCGGGCGACGCCGAGGCGTTCTATGCGCGCGAGATAGAGGAGCGCGAGCGCGCCGGGCTTCCACCCTTCGGGCGGCTGGCGGCGCTGATCGTTTCGGCCAATTCGCGCGCGGAGGCGGAGAGCCATGCGCGAGGGCTACGGAGGGCCGCGCCGTCATCGTCGGAAATCGCCGTGCTCGGGCCTGCCGAAGCGCCGCTCGCGCTGATTCGCGGGCGGCATCGGTTTCGATTGCTGATCCATGGGACGAAGCGGGCGGATATTCAGGCTTTCATCCGGGCACTGCTCGCAGCAGGGCCGAAGGAGCGGGGATCGGTGCGGGTGCAGGTGGATATCGATCCGCAGAGTTTTTTGTAGAGTTGTTTTTTTCAGAATTGGAAACGTTGGAGGGGGGCGGCGTAGAGCGCCGGCGTTTCCGTTGGTTATGAAAAACGCAACAAGCGCTTTTTGTCGCACTTTTTTCAAACCTGCCTTATAGAGCGCGGATCGATTTTCGACGCATGGGGAATGACATGGATTTCTATTGGCCGGCGAGTGATGGGGAGTGGCTGGCATGGGCTTCGGCGCTTGTTACCGTGCTGTTCGGGCTTATCCTGTTCCTTGCGCCCGGCCTGTCGATGAAGCTGCTGCGGCTTGCGCCGCAGGGCGAGCGGCCGGAGGCTTTTGCCTCGATCCGCGCGACAATGGCGGGATTTCATATAGGCTTGGGCCTTTCCTGTATCATCTTCGCCCAGCCCTTCCTCTGGCTGGCGCTTGGGGCGGCGTGGGGTTTCAGCCTGTTCGGGCGGCTCATCTCGATCATGTCGGACAAGGGTAGCACGTTTTACAACTTTATGGCTGCGCTGCTCGAATTTCTGCTCGCCGCCGCGCCGCTGCTTTTCGCTTTCGGTTTCGTCGCTTAAGGGGGCCTGAGGGGCAAAAAACCCGGCAATTGCGACAAAGCTGACCAAAAACAGCGGGATTCGCGTGTTGCGAGTCCCGTTCGTTCATGCTAGAGGGCAAACGAATTTCAGCGGGGATGTTCAGCACATCTAATATGCGCTGAGAAAAATCAATAAAGTCAATGATTTAGGTTGACCTGACCTTCAGGCCCCAAGTCTTGACGCTAACCAAGAGAGCCTGTTGTCCGTGACGGAAAGTTCATCGCTCATTTCAGGTGTCGCGCGGCGTTATGCCGGATCGCTGTTCGATCTGGCGCTGGAAGCAAATTCCGTCGCCGCTGTGGAAAAAGACCTCGGCCGGTTCGAGGCTCTCTTGAATGGCAGCGACGATCTGAAGCGCTTGGTCACAAGCCCGGTCTTTTCGACCGAGGAGCAGGAAAAGGCGATCGCCGCCGTCGCCGACAAGGCGGGCATCACGGGCCTCGTTGGAAACTTCCTGCGTGTCGTCGCCGCCAATCGCCGGCTGTTCGTGCTGCCCGGCATGATCGCGGCGTTCCGTGAGATCGCAGCGACGCATCGCGGCGAGATTTCCGCCGACGTGACCGCCGCCCATGAACTGTCTGCCGCACAGCAGAATGAATTGAAGGCGACGCTCAAGGGCGTGGCCGGCAAGGACGTGACGATCAATGTCACCGTCGATCCGTCGATCCTCGGCGGCCTCATCGTCAAGATGGGCTCGCGCCAGATCGATACCTCCCTTCGCACCAAACTTTCTTCTCTCAAGCTTGCACTGAAAGAGGTCGGCTGATGGACATCCGCGCTGCGGAAATTTCCGCAATCCTGAAAGAGCAAATCAAGAACTTCGGCAAAGAGGCGGAAGTCTCCGAAGTCGGCCAGGTTCTGTCCGTCGGTGACGGCATCGCCCGCGTTTACGGCCTCGACAACGTCCAGGCGGGCGAAATGGTCGAGTTCCCGAGCGGCATTCGCGGCATGGCGCTGAACCTTGAAAGCGACAATGTCGGCGTCGTCATCTTCGGTTCCGACCGCGACATCAAGGAAGGCGACACCGTCAAGCGCACGGGCTCCATCGTGGACGTCCCGGTCGGCAAGGGGCTGCTCGGCCGCGTGGTCGATGCGCTCGGCAATCCGATCGACGGCAAGGGTCCGATCCAGGCGACCGAACGCCGCCGCGTCGACGTGAAGGCTCCCGGCATCATGCCGCGCAAGTCGGTGCATGAGCCGATGTCGACGGGCCTCAAGGCCATCGATGCGCTCATCCCGGTTGGCCGCGGCCAGCGCGAGCTGATCATCGGCGACCGCGAGACCGGCAAGACCGCGATCATTCTCGACACGATCCTGAACCAGAAGCCGGGGCATGATTCCGGCCCCGAGAACGAGAAGCTCTACTGCGTCTATGTCGCCATCGGGCAGAAGCGCTCGACCGTCGCGCAGTTCGTGAAGGTTCTGGAAGAGCGTGGTGCGCTCGAATATTCGATCATCGTCGCCGCCACCGCTTCCGATGCGGCGCCGATGCAGTTCCTCGCGCCGTTCGCCGGCTGCGCCATGGGCGAATATTTCCGCGACAACGGCATGCACGCCCTCATTGGCTATGACGACCTCTCCAAGCAGGCCGTCGCCTATCGCCAGATGTCGCTGTTGCTGCGCCGCCCGCCGGGCCGCGAAGCCTATCCTGGCGACGTCTTCTACCTGCACTCGCGCCTGCTGGAACGCGCGGCGAAGCTCAATGAGGACAATGGCGGCGGTTCGCTGACCGCGCTGCCCGTCATCGAGACGCAGGGCAACGACGTGTCGGCCTTCATTCCGACCAATGTGATCTCGATCACCGACGGCCAGATCTTCCTCGAGACGAACCTGTTCTACCAGGGCATCCGTCCCGCCGTGAACGTCGGCCTTTCGGTGTCGCGCGTCGGCTCCGCCGCCCAGATCAAGGCGATGAAGCAGGTCGCGGGCTCGATCAAGGGTGAACTGGCGCAGTACCGCGAAATGGCGGCCTTCGCGCAGTTCGGCTCGGACCTCGACGCGGCGACGCAGCGTCTTCTCAACCGCGGCGCGCGCCTGACGGAACTCCTGAAGCAGCCGCAGTTCTCGCCGCTGAAGACGGAAGAGGAAGTCGCGGTGATCTATGCCGGCGTCAACGGCTATCTCGACAAGCTCGCCGTCAACCAGGTGGGCAAATTCGAGCAGGGGCTGCTGGCTTATCTGCGCAGTGAGCACAGGCAAGTGCTGGATTCGATCCGCACCGAGAAGCAGCTCACCGACGACATCAAGGCCAAGCTCAAGGCGGCTGTGGACGCTTTCGCCAAGAACTTCGCTTGAGTTTTAGCCGCATGACCTCTCTAGGTCATGCTGTTTTTAGTCGCATGATCCTGCCCGAAAAGTCTGCGACTTTTCGGGGTCATGCTACCGACAGGACGAACGGATGCCTTCACTCAAGGATCTGAGAAACCGTATCGCCTCGGTCAAGGCGACGCAGAAGATCACCAAGGCGATGCAGATGGTCGCCGCGGCGAAACTGCGCCGCGCCCAGGAGGCCGCGGAGGCCGCGCGGCCCTATTCGCAGCGCATGGGTACGGTTCTCGCCAACATCGCGCAGAATGTCAGCGGCGAGGATGCGCCTGTTCTTGTCACCGGCACGGGTTCCGACAAGGTGCACCTGCTTGTCGTCTGCACGGCGGAGCGCGGCCTTTGCGGCGGTTTCAACTCGCAGATCGCGCGTCTGGCGCGCGACCACGCGCGCAAGCTCCTCGCTGAAGGCAAGACGGTGAAGATCATGACCGTCGGCAAGAAGGGCGCGGACATCCTGCGGCGCGAGTTCGGCTCGATGTTCATCGAGCATTTCAACCTGCGCGAGGTGAAGCAGATCGGCTTCGCCAATGCCGACGAGATCGGGCGCAAGGTTATTGCGCTGTTCGATGAAGGCGCGTTCGACGTCTGCACGCTGTTCTATTCGGAGTTCAAGTCGGTCATCAGCCAGGTGCCGACCGCGCAGCAGCTCATTCCCGCTTCCGCAGGCGGCGAGGCGGCGGCGACCGAAGGTCAGGGCGCGCTTTACGAATATGAGCCGGACCCGGCGACGATCCTGAGCGACCTTATTCCGCGCAATATCTCGGTGCAGATTTTCCGGGCGCTCCTGGAAAATGTGGCCGGCGAGATGGGCGCCAAGATGAGCGCGATGGACAATGCGACGCGCAATGCCGGCGACATGATCAACAAGCTGTCGATCACGTATAACCGCCAGCGGCAGGCTCAGATCACCAAGGAACTGATCGAAATCATTTCGGGCGCGGAAGCGCTCTAATCGGAAGGTAAGGATCGATGGCAAAAGCAGCGACCCCGAAAACTACCGCCGAGGCCACGCCGGCTCCGGCAGAAAAGGCCGCGCCCAAGGCCGCGGCAGCAAGGACCACGAAGGCCGCGGCAGCGAAAGCGCCCGTGGCTGCGAACCTGTCGAAGGGTGGCGCCAAGGGCCGCGTCAAGCAGGTCATCGGCGCCGTCGTCGACGTGCAGTTCGATGATCACCTGCCGCTGATTCTGAACGCGCTCGAGACCGAGAACCTTGGCAACCGTCTCGTTCTGGAAGTGGCGCAGCATCTGGGCGAAAACACCGTGCGCACCATCGCCATGGACTCGACCGAAGGTCTGGTGCGCGGCCAGGAAGTCACCGACACCGGCGCTCCCATCGAGGTTCCGGTCGGCGAAGCGACGCTCGGCCGCATCATGAACGTTATCGGCGAGCCGGTGGACGAAGCCGGTCCCATCGACACGCCGATCAAGCGCGCCATCCACCAGAACGCGCCTGAGTATATCGAGCAGTCGACGGAAGCCCAGATCCTCGTCACGGGCATCAAGGTCATCGATCTTCTGGCTCCCTACGCCAAGGGCGGCAAGATCGGCCTGTTCGGCGGCGCGGGCGTCGGCAAGACCGTTCTGATCATGGAACTGATCAACAACGTCGCGAAGGCGCATGGCGGCTACTCCGTGTTCGCCGGCGTCGGCGAGCGCACCCGTGAGGGCAACGACCTCTATCACGAAATGATCGAATCGGGCGTCAACAAGCCCGGCGGCGGCGAAGGCTCCAAGGCCGCGCTGGTCTATGGCCAGATGAACGAGCCGCCCGGCGCCCGCGCCCGCGTTGCGCTTTCCGGTCTGACCGTCGCCGAATATTTCCGCGACCAGGGCCAGGACGTGCTGTTCTTCGTGGACAACATCTTCCGCTTCACGCAGGCGGGTTCCGAGGTGTCGGCGCTTCTCGGCCGTATTCCTTCGGCGGTGGGCTATCAGCCGACGCTCGCCACCGACATGGGCGCCCTGCAGGAACGCATCACCACCACCACCAAGGGCTCGATCACCTCGGTGCAGGCCATTTACGTGCCCGCCGACGATCTGACCGACCCGGCGCCGGCTACGTCCTTCGCGCATCTTGACGCGAAGACCACGCTGTCGCGTTCGATCGCGGAAAAGGGCATCTATCCGGCGGTGGACCCGCTCGACTCGACCTCCCGCATGCTTGACCCGATGGTCGTCGGCGAGGAGCATTATGAGGTTGCCCGTCAGGTGCAGTCGATCCTCCAGCGCTACAAGTCGCTGCAGGACATCATCGCGATCCTGGGCATGGACGAGCTTTCCGAAGAGGACAAGCTCACCGTCGCCCGCGCTCGCAAGATCGAGCGCTTCCTGTCGCAGCCCTTCTTCGTCGCCGAAGTCTTCACCGGCTCGCCGGGCAAGCTTGTCGACCTCAAGGACACGATCAAGGGCTTCAAGGGCCTCTGCGCTGGTGAATATGACCACCTGCCGGAAGCTGCCTTCTACATGGTTGGCTCCATTGAGGAAGCTGTCGAGAAGGCGAAGCGTCTGGCTGCGGAAGCGGCATAAATCAAAGGGAGTAGTGAGGTAGGCAGTGAGATAGTGAGCTAGACGATTTCTACTTACTACTCACTATTCCCTACTCACTAAAACGAACATGGCTGAAGCCTTCCAATTCGAACTGGTGTCGCCGGAGCGTCTGCTGCTTTCCGCCAAGGTCACGGAAGTCGTGATTCCCGGAAGCGAAGGCTACATGACCGTGATGGCCCGCCATGCTCCCCTGATGGCGACCATCAAGCCGGGCGTGATCAAGGTCAAGCAGGCCGACGGCAAGGACGATTCCTATGTGGTGTTCGGCGGTTTCGCCGACGTCACGCAGGAGAGCTGCACGGTTCTGGCCGAATCCGCCGTGCATGTGGACGACCTCAACCGCGAGGATCTCAAGCGCCGCATCGAGCGGGCGCGGGGGGAACTCGACGATGCCGACACGCACGAGAAGCGCACCAAGGCCGAGCAGTTCCTGCATCAACTGATGACGCTGGGCGACTCGATCCTGCCAGCCTGATTTCGGCTTACCGACTTTAGAGAAGCGGCCCTTGCGGCCGCTTTTTTGCGTTTGGTTGATTGATGAGCTTGGCAGGGCGGTACACCCCCCTGTCCTGCCGGACATCTCCCCTTCTCTCCGATCGTCATCCTCGGGCTTGACCCACGGATGTCCGGCACGTTTTTTGCGTTACATTCGAACTGCATTTGGCTTGGATCTGGGGGAGGGTTGGATGCCTTATCACGGCGCTCAATGCGGTGGAAGAGGGTTTGCATATCGACGCGATGGAAGAGCGTGTGTCGAAGGCTCGCAAGGAAAACGGGCTGCTGTCTTTGTGGTGCTGGCGGCGTTATGGATGAGCTTGATCAGCAGATAGGTGATGATGGCCGCGGCGATCTGCAGACGAAGGGCATTGGGCTGGTGTTGCCGCTGGTCAGTTCATAGAATACCGGAAGCCGGACTTTCGGGTCGAACACGACATGGACCTTGGCGGCGACCTTGCCGTTCTGGAAATGCGCCCAGTGCTCGGCGCCGTGGCCGGGCTGAATGAGGGTGGAATCGACCAGCCGCAGTTCATCGTGGGCTTTGCGCGCTCTGGTTGGCGAAAGCCGCGCCAACAGCGCGGGGATCAGCGTCTCGAACGCCGCCGCCGGGCGGGCGCGGTTGGCGTCCGACAGGGTGGACCGGCAGGCGGGCTCTATCCGGCGCCGCTTCAAGGCCGGACCGTGGACGGCAAGGGCCGCCTCGATATCCCGCAGCCCGTGAGCCTCGATGAGTTGCCCGGCCATCAGGGCCACCAGATGGGAGCGGGCGTCCGGAACCCGATGCCCTTTATCCATCTTGTAGGAAGCCACCGCCCGGTCGAGTACCGGCCACGGAAGATGCTGCAAAAGCTGGGACAACATTGTAGCTTGAACGCGCACGGCATTGGCCTCCTTCAGAACCAGATCGTCGGTGAAAACGTCTATTCCGAAGTAGAATCAATGCCATGCCCCTTGTCCAGCACAATCCAACCGGACAGCAGTGGGACAAGCCCGAGGATGACGGCGAGGGGGCGTTGCTTCAAGCTAATTCTGACAGACACTAGCGGGCGGATGAGGGTGGTGACGGGTGCGCTTTTGCTGACGAACGTCGCGCACGCGTCACCACCTCCACCCGACCCTTCGGGCCACCCACCCTCCCCGTAAGGGGGAGGGAAGGGCGCGATCTCGCCGGCAGGGCAGGCGGGATGTGTTCGCGTCGGCATTGACAGCCTGCCATGGTCGCGCAGGGTTGAAAACAAGTGATTGGCGCGGTCATGGAAAAACTCTCCCGTCGGGGGATATTGCCCGCGTCTGAGCTTTCGGGAGCCGCCCGAAGGCTCAATTCAAGCGCATGATTGTCTTAAGCATGCGTAGCCGATCGGGCGCCGGCTTGAAGCGCGTCCGCCGCTTATGGAGGACTATCCCATGGGCATGAAGATACTTTCCGCAGCTACCATCATCCTCGCCTTCACCGCCTATGGCGCGCAGGCCGAGCAGTTCACACAGGGTACGGTGAAGGCCTACGACCAGAATGCCGAGACGATCACGCTCGACAATGGTTCGACCTTTGCCCTGCGCCCCGGTGGCCATCCGGCCGTTACGAAGGGTGAGGCGGTCGTGGTCGCCTCCGATGACAATTACTACGGCACCCACTATGCCGATGTTGTCGCTCCGGCTACCTCTTCTCCCGCCGGCATGAACGGCAACCAATGAGCCGCCTGATCTGCCTTCCCTAATTCCGGGGAAGGCAGGATCGCAGGGGTAGGGTAAGGCGCGCTATTGCGTCAGGGTTCGCAGATGATGGATCAGGCCCGCGGCGGCGGACATGGCTTCCTCCGGCGCGCGAGCCAGGATGGCGTCGATCATGGCGATGTGCGCCTCGGTGGAAGCGGCTATGCCGTCGTCATGCTTGAGACGGAACCAGAAGCGCCGGCTGTGGGTCTGCAGCGGCGCGGCGAGACGCGTGGCGAAAGGATTGGCCGCCGCGTGGCCCATCACAGCGTCCAGCGCCTTGTCGGCATCGAGGAACTGGCCGACATCGTTTTCCCGCGCGGACCTGCGCATTGCATCCGCCGTCGCCTCAAGCCTCTCCCGGTCGCGTGATCCGGCGAACCGCGCCGCGTCGCGGGCCAGAATTTGTTCCACGCCCTCACGCGCGTCGAGCACCTTGACGAAGTCTTGCGGGTCGAGCGGGGTGATGGCGATGCCGGAGCGGGGACGCACTTCCAGCAAGCCCTCCCAGGCTAGCCGCTGGATCGCCTCGCGCACGGGCGTGCGGCCCATGCCCGTCAGTTCGATCAGCGCGCGCTCGTTGACCACCATGGTCGGTTCGAGCACGAGCGTCACGATCAGCCGCTCAAGCGTGCGGTAGGCCTGCTCGGCAAGGCTTTCTCCGTTCACGTTTTCGAATATCGCCAAACGCAACCTCCCTATGCTTGACCGCTACGGAGCGTACAGATATATCACTGATATATCAATTATCGAAAGCCGTGTGGAGGGAATGCCATTGCGGCATTCGTCGGAAAATGGGGGACGCGGCGCGATGTCCGGCAGCGGGACGCAGGATCAGGAAACCATCGTCATTGGCGCGGGCATCATCGGCATTTGCATCGCCGCCTATCTGGCCGAAGCTGGGCACAAGGTTCTCGTCATAGACCGCACCGGCATCTGCGAGGAGACGAGTTCCGGCAATGCGGCGGCGCTGGCCTTCTCCGACATCCTGCCCCTGGCCTCAAAGGGGGTGCTGGCTAAGCTTCCCCGGTGGCTTGCCGATCCCCTCGGGCCCTTCACCATCCGTCCTTCCTACCTGCCGCGGCTCGTGCCGTGGCTTTATCGTTTCTGGCGGGCGAGCGGCGACGAGGCGCAGGCCCAATGCATGGTCGCACAGGCGGCGATGATGCGGCTTGCCGAAAGGGAAATGCTGGCGCTGATGAAGCGTGCCGGCGTCCTTTCCATGCTGCGCGAGGACGGCTCGCTCGAACTCTATGAAAGCGAGGCGGAGCTAAAGGCGGCGCTGCCCGGATGGGACGCGCGGGAAAAGGCCGGCATCGCCTATTGGCACATCAGGGGCAAGGAACTGGCGGAGTATCAGCCGGGGCTTTCCCCACGCTTCGTCGTCGGCAGCTTCGTGCCGGACTGGAAGACGGTGAGCGATCCCAAGGTTCTGGGACAGGCGCTCTGGTCCTATGCGGAGCGCGCCGGGGCTCGGTTCATGAAGGGCGAGGTGAGGGGGCTCGAGCCGTCGGGCGGCAACACCTCGATCCGGCTGGCCGATGGCCGGGCATTGCTTGCGGGGAGGGTGGTCATCGCGGCGGGGGCGTGGTCGCATCATCTTGCCCGGCAATGCGGTGACGCCATTCCGCTCGATACCGAGCGTGGCTATAACACCACGCTGCCCGTCGAGAGCTTCGATCTGCGGCGGCAGTTGATTTTCGGGGGGCACGGGTTTGTCATCACGCCGCTTTCCACGGGCATCCGCGTCGGCGGGGCGGTGGAATTCGGCGGCCTGGAACTGCCGCCCAATTATGCGCGCTCCGAGGCGATGCTGAAAAAGGCTTCTCAGTTTCTGCCTGATCTCAAGACCGAAGGCGGGCGGCAATGGATGGGCTACAGGCCGTCGCTGCCGGACTCGCTGCCCGCCATCGGCCGGGCCAGGAATGCGCCCAATGTCTATTATGCGTTCGGCCATGGCCATCTGGGACTGACCCAGTCCGCCGCGACCGGCCGGCTGATCCGCGACCTCGTTACGGGCCAAGCCCCAGCGGTCGATCTCAAACCCTTCAATCCGCAACGTTTTTAAGGTTCTAACAAAAATGGCCAGGCACTCCTTCTTCTGCGTCGATGGGCATACCTGCGGCAATCCGGTGAGGCTGGTGGCGGGCGGCGGCCCGAACCTGGAGGGCGCGAACATGATGGAGAAGCGGGCGCATTTCCTGCGCGAATATGACTGGATCCGCACGGGCCTCATGTTCGAGCCGCGCGGGCATGACATGATGTCCGGCTCGATCCTCTATCCGCCGACGCGGCCCGATTGCGACGTGGCGGTGCTGTTCATCGAGACCTCCGGCTGCCTGCCCATGTGCGGCCATGGCACGATCGGCACGGTGACGATGGCGATCGAGCAGGGGCTGGTGACGCCGAAGACTCCCGGTAAGCTCAATCTCGAAACGCCCGCCGGGCTGGTCGCCATCGAATATGAGCAGAACGGGCAATATGTCGAGCGTGTACGGCTGACCAATGTGCCGGGCTTTCTCTATGCCGAGGGGCTGGAGGTCGAATGCCCCGACCTCGGCCCGATCAAGGTGGATGTCGCCTATGGCGGCAATTTCTACGCCATTGTCGAGCCGCAGGAAAACTATAGCGACATGGCGGATTACAGCGCCCTGCAGCTCATCGGCTGGAGCCCCGTGCTGCGCGAGCGCCTCAACGAGAAATACAAGTTTCAGCATCCGGAACTGCCCGATATCAATCGCCTGACGCATATCCTCTGGACCGGTAAGCCGACCAAGCCGGAAGCGCATGCGCGCAACGCCGTGTTCTATGGCGAGAAGGCCATCGACCGCTCGCCCTGCGGCACCGGCACTTCCGCGCGCATGGCGCAACTTGCGGCGAAGGGCAAATTGAAGCCGGGCGACGAGTTCGTGCATGAATCGATCATCGGCTCGCTCTTCCACGGACGGGTCGAGAAGGCGACGGAAGTTGCGGGCCGCCCGGCCATCGTGCCTTCAATCGCCGGTTGGGCGCGTATGACGGGCTACAACACGATCTTCATCGATGACCGGGATCCCTTCGCGCATGGGTTTGTGGTTGCGTGACGGTGACGGAGAAACGTTAGCCGGGTAAATATGTGAAAATCTCGCGCAGGCCGTGAAAATCGGGGAAAAAGGCGCGACTTATATGGTTCCGTAGGGGAAAT
This sequence comes from Paramesorhizobium endophyticum, assembly GCF_014640615.1. Taxonomy (GTDB): domain Bacteria; phylum Pseudomonadota; class Alphaproteobacteria; order Rhizobiales; family Rhizobiaceae; genus Paramesorhizobium; species Paramesorhizobium endophyticum. Next base: position 27,100 of record NZ_BMHH01000009.1, read on the forward strand.
GGCTATAAATGCGAAGGGCTGCCATATCAGCCCTTCGTCTTATACAAAAATGGTTGCTTTCCGTGTCACAGCGGTTAGGTGTAAAGCGAACCGGCGAATAAGGGAACCGCCCAAAAAGGGCAGGAAATAACGTCGCGTTCGAAGACAGGGTGGCTTAATCGATGGAATATTTTATCCAGCAGGTGATCAACGGGCTGACGCTCGGCTCGATCTACGGGCTGATCGCAATCGGCTATACGATGGTGTATGGCATCATCGGCATGATCAATTTCGCCCATGGCGATGTCTTCATGCTCGGCGCTTTCATGGCGCTCATCGTCTTCCTGATATTGACGACATTCCTCGGCGGTGTGCCGGTCGTGCTCGCGCTCTTCATCATGATGCTGGTGGCGATGTGCCTGACGAGCCTTTGGAGCTGGACCATCGAGCGCGTGGCCTACAGGCCCTTGCGCGGATCGTTCCGGCTGGCGCCGCTGATCACTGCTATCGGCGTGTCGATCGCACTGTCGAATTTCATTCAGGTCACGCAAGGCCCGCGCAACAAGGCGATCCCGCCTATGATCAATGGTGGGTTCACGATTCCCAGTACCGGCATTATGATTTCACTAAAGCAGATCGTGATTATCGTAGTTACGGCGGTGCTGCTGGCAGCGTTCTGGTATCTGGTCAACCGCACCTCGCTTGGCCGCGCGCAGCGCGCCTGCGAGCAGGACCGCAAGATGGCGGCGCTGCTCGGCATCAATGTGGACCGCACCATCTCGCTGACCTTCGTCATGGGCGCGGCGCTCGCCGCGGTCGCGGGCACGATGTACCTGACCTATTACGGCGTCATCTCATTCTCCGACGGGTTCATTCCCGGCGTCAAAGCGTTTACCGCTGCAGTGTTGGGCGGCATCGGCTCGCTACCGGGTGCCGTGATAGGCGGGCTGCTCATCGGCCTCATCGAGGCGCTGTGGTCTGCTTATTTCTCGACCGACTATAAGGACGTGGCGGCGTTCTCCATTCTCGCCATCGTGCTCATCTTCATGCCATCAGGCATTCTTGGCCGTCCTGAAGTCGAAAAGGTGTGACCATGGCCGAACTCTCCAACTCCCGTCCGGATTCCGTGTTCGCCACCGCTATTCGCGAAAGCCTTGTGGCCGGCGTCATTGCATTCGGCTTGTTCGTTCTGATCATTGGCTTTCGCGCCGAGCAGAATATCAACAACGAACTCGTATTGGAACAACGCTGGGGACTCCTCTTCATCATGGTGGCTATAGCCGCCGTAGGACGCTTTCTCTTCACAGCGATTGTATCGCCCTGGCTGGCCGCAAGCCGCAAGGCGAAAGAGCTGGTGGAACTGGATGAGGCAGCGGAGCCTTCCTTCTTACGGCGAAATTTCACAAAGCTCGCGATCGTTTTCCTGCTCATCTATCCCGTCCTCGTTGTCTCGATCTTCGGTTTGCAAAGCTCGCTGAAACTGGTCGATAATTACGGCGTTCAGATTCTGATCTATGTAATGCTCGCCTGGGGGCTAAATATTGTCGTCGGTCTCGCCGGGCTGCTCGATCTGGGCTATGTCGCCTTCTATGCGGTCGGCGCCTATTCCTATGCGCTCCTCTCCAGCTATTATGGCCTGTCGTTCTGGGTGCTGCTGCCGATTGCGGGTATTCTTGCCGCGACCTGGGGCGTCATTCTCGGCTTCCCGGTGCTACGCCTGCGCGGCGATTATCTCGCCATCGTCACGCTCGCTTTCGGCGAAATTATCCGCCTCGTCCTCATCAATTGGAAGGAGGTTACCAATGGCTCGGCTGGCATTTCCGGCATCGCCAAGGCAACGCTGTTCGGCATTCCCTTCACCGCGGGCAAGGACGGTTTCGCGGCCATATTCGGCCTTCCGCTATCCTCCGCTTATTACAAAATTTTCCTCTATTACCTGATCCTGTTCCTGGCGCTGCTCACCGCCTGGGTGACGATCCGCTTGAGGCGCATGCCTGTGGGCCGTGCGTGGGAAGCGCTGCGGGAGGACGAGATCGCCTGCCGCTCGCTCGGCATCAACACGACGACGACCAAGCTCACGGCCTTCGCCACGGGTGCGATGTTCGGCGGCTTCGCCGGCTCATTTTTCGCGGCGCGCCAGGGCTTCGTCAGCCCCGAATCATTCGTGTTCCTGGAATCGGCGGTCATTCTCGCCATCGTGGTTCTCGGCGGCATGGGCTCGCTCATCGGCATCGCCATCGCGGCGGTGGTGATGATCGGCGGCACGGAAATCCTGCGCGAGATGGGCTTCCTCAAGCTCGTTTTCGGGCCGCAGTTCACGCCTGAGCTTTACCGCATGCTGATCTTCGGTCTCGCCATGGTGGTGGTGATGGTGTGGAAGCCGCGCGGCTTCGTCGGGCACCGCGAACCCAGCGCCTTCCTGCACAAACGCAAGATGATCTCCGGCTCCTTCACCAAGGAGGGCCACGGCTGATGTCGGCGACGCAACCCCTATCCGGTCAATCTCCCATGGACCCAATCCTCAAGGTGGAACACCTGTCGATGAAGTTCGGCGGGCTGGTGGCCATCAACGATCTGAGCCTCGAGGCCAGGCGCGGCGACATCACTGCCGTGATCGGCCCCAATGGCGCGGGCAAGACGACTGTCTTCAACTGCATCACCGGCTTCTACAAGCCGACAGGCGGCATGCTGACGCTGGCGCGCAAGAACGGCGAGAAATTCCTTCTCGAACGGCTGCCCGGCCATCTCATCACCGACAAGGCGAAGGTGGCGCGCACTTTCCAGAACATCCGCCTTTTCTCCGGATTGACGGTGCTGGAGAATTTGCTGGTGGCGCAGCACAACCCGCTGATGAAGTCTTCGGGCTATACCATTCTCGGGCTGCTCGGCTTCCCCGCATACAAGCGAGCGGTGGCGGAGGCGACGGAGAAGGCGCGGTACTGGCTCGAAAAGATCAATCTGATCGACCGGGCCGACGATCCCGCGGGCGATCTGCCCTATGGCGACCAGCGCCGCCTGGAAATCGCCCGCGCCATGTGCACGGACCCGGAACTGCTCTGCCTCGACGAGCCGGCGGCGGGCCTCAACCCGCGTGAATCGGCGGAGCTCAACAGACTGCTCCTCGACATCCGTCGCGAGACGGGCACGTCCATCCTCCTCATCGAGCACGACATGTCGGTGGTGATGGAAATCTCCGACCATGTGATCGTGCTCGAATATGGCACGAAGATTTCCGACGGAAAGCCCGATGCGGTTCGCAACGATCCGAAGGTCATCGCCGCCTATCTCGGCGTCGAGGACGAGGAGATAGCCGAAGTAATCGAGGGAGCGGAGGCAGCCCATGTCGCCGACCCAGCGGATGCTGCGGTCGCGCAACTGGTTCGTGAGGCCGAGGCTGAGGACAAGCCTGCCGAGGGGAGCAAATGATGCCGGCCACGAATACGCTTCTCAAGGTCGAGAATGTCGAGACCTATTACGGCAATATCCGCGCGCTCAAGGGCGTGGACATCACGGTGGACGAAGGCGAGATCGTCACGCTGATCGGCGCCAATGGCGCGGGCAAGTCTACGCTGATGATGACCATCTGCGGCAGCCCGCAGGCGCGCACGGGCCGTGTCGTCTTCAACGGGCAGGACATCACCCGCCTGCCGCCACATGAGATCGCGCGGTTGCGCATCGCGCAGTCGCCTGAGGGCCGGCGCATCTTTCCGCGCATGAGCGTGCTTGAGAATTTGCAGATGGGCGCGAGCCTCGACAATCTCAAATTCTTCGATGAGGATGTGCAGACAATCTTCGAATTGTTCCCGCGCCTGAAAGAACGCATCAACCAGCGCGGCGGCACGCTTTCGGGCGGCGAGCAGCAGATGCTGGCGATTGCCCGCGCGCTGATGGCGCGGCCGAAGCTGCTGTTGCTGGACGAGCCGTCGCTGGGCCTCGCGCCGCTGATCGTCAAGCAGATCTTCGAGGCGATCAAGGAATTGAACCGCACCAAGGGGCTGACCGTGTTCCTCGTCGAGCAGAACGCCTTCGGCGCGCTGAAACTCGCCGACCGCGGCTATGTCATGGTCAACGGCTCGATCACCATGAGCGGTTCGGGCAAGGAGCTTCTCGCCAATCCGGAAGTGCGCGCCGCCTATCTTGAGGGCGGAAGGCATTAAGGGAGAGATCGACATGCAAGGCATTCTCTACGAAGAACCGTCTTTCTGGCTCTTCCTGTTCGTCACCTGCATTCTGGGCGGCTGGGCCGCGTGGATGACCGGGCGGGCTTGCGCCCAGACCTGGCGCACCTATCCCGCCTTCCTGCTTTACATGCTGCCGCTCGGCTTTGCGGTGCGCTTCATCCATCACGCGCTGTTCGACGGGACGATGCTGTCGCTGCACTATTACATCATCGACACCATCGTGCTTGTCATCATCGGCACGATCGGCTTCCGCTATACGCGCACCAACCAGATGGTGCGGCAGTACAGCTGGCTCTACGAAAAAGTCTCGCCGCTTTCCTGGCGCGAAAAGAACACTTGAGAAGAGTTTAATGAATCGCGCTGTTTCCATGAAACAGCGTGACAAGGGCCGGTAATTCGGCAAGTGTTATTCCCAAGCGGTGCGTGGGGCATCGCAAGGGGTGTAAAAGAATGGGAGTCATTCGCATGAAGAAATCATTGTTTTCCGGCGTTGCACTTGCGGCCCTGGTGGCTTTCAGCGGTAGCGCCTGGGCGGACGTGCTGTTCGGCATCGGCGCGCCGATAACGGGCCCGAACGCTGTCTATGGCGCGCAGATCCAGAAGGGCGCCGAGGCTGCGATCAAAGAGGTCAACGACGCCGGCGGCATCAATGGCGAGAAGATCGCCATCACCATCGGCGATGACGTCTCCGATCCGAAGCAGGGCATCTCGGTCGCCAACAAGTTCGTCGCCGACGGCGTGAAGTTTGTCATCGGCCCCTTCAATTCGGGTGTGGCTATCCCAACTTCCGACGTTTACGCCGAGAACGGCATTCTCCAAATGTCTCCCGCCGCGACCAACCCTGTTTATACCGACCGCGGCCTGTGGAACACCTTCCGCACCTGCGGCCGTGACGACCAGCAGGGCGGCATTGCCGGCAAGTACATCGCCGACCATTTCAAGGATGCGAAGATCGCCGTCATCCATGACAAGACGCCCTATGGCCAGGGCCTTGCCGACGAAACCAAGAAGGCGCTGAACGCCGCCGGTATCAACGAAACAGTCTATGAAGGCGTGAATGTCGGCGAGAAGGATTTCTCGGCCCTCATCGCCAAGCTGAAGCAGGCGGGCGTCACGGTTCTCTATTGGGGCGGCCTCCACACCGAAGCCGGCCTGATTATGCGCCAGCTCGCCGACCAGGGCCTGAAGGTTCAGTTCATCTCGGGTGACGGCATCGTCTCCAACGAGCTGGCCTCGATCGCGGGCGAAGCTGTCGCCGGCACGCTCAACACCTTCGGTCCCGATCCACGCACCAAGCCTGAGAATGCCGACCTCGTGAAGAAGTTCCGCGACGCGGGCTTCGAGCCGGAAGCCTACACGCTCTATTCTTACGCGGGCGTCCAGGCCATTGCTGCCGCCGCCAAGGCCGCGGGCTCGAACGACCCGCAAGAAGTGGCCAAGGCGCTGAAGGAGAAGGGTCCGTTCAAGACCGTTCTCGGCGACATCTCCTTCGACGAAAAGGGCGATCCGAAGCTCCCCGGCTATGTCATGTACAAGTGGCAGAAGGGCGCAGACGGCAAGTATACCTACGTCCAGCAGTAAGCCCCTTTACGGTTGATCAGAGTGCCCGGCCATCGTGCCGGGCATTTTGTTTTGAAGGTGGGGCGCCTCCTTCCCCCTGGCGGGGAAGGTGCCCGCGTTAGCGGGCGGATGGGGGTGGTTACGTGCGCGCTACGGTCTTCGAAGCATGCGCTTGACGTCACCACCCCCACCCGACCCTTCGGGCCACCCTCCCCGCAAGGGGGAGGGAAGGTGCGAGCCGGGCGCTGTCCCGCCTAAGCATCTACAAAATGTCCTCGCGCGCCCATCACACTCCGTTTGCACTGCAACAATTTGCGGAGTAAGCATGTGGACGGCTTCGGAGGAGGAGCCGGTTGCGCCCGAACCAATAACAATAAAAAAGGGGCGATGGATCGGCTTTGATCTGGAACCGTTTATGCAGGTCCGGATGAAATCGATTTGAATTCTCCCGGACCTGGCCGAGCACTCATGCAGTTTGGGAGACCTGCCTTGCCGATCAAGAAGATCCTCGTCGCCAACCGATCCGAAATCGCCATCCGCGTCTTTCGCGCGGCCAATGAGCTGGGGCTGAAAACGGTCGCCATATGGGCGGAGGAGGACAAGCTCGCACTGCACCGCTTCAAGGCGGATGAAAGCTATCAGGTGGGGCGCGGGCCGCATCTGCCGCGCGATCTGGGGCCGATCGAAAGCTATCTCTTCATTGACGAAGTGATCCGGGTTGCCAAGCTGTCCGGGGCGGATGCGATCCATCCGGGCTACGGGCTATTGTCGGAAAGCCCGGAATTTGCGGAGGCTTGCGCCGAGAACGGCATCATCTTCATCGGGCCGAAGCCGGAGACGATGCGGCGGCTGGGCAACAAGGTGGCGGCGCGCAATCTGGCGATCGAAATCGGTGTTCCCGTGGTGCCGGCGACCGAGCCGCTGCCTGACGACATGGAGACGGTGAAGGCGATGGCCGAAAAGATCGGCTATCCGGTCATGCTCAAGGCTTCCTGGGGCGGCGGCGGGCGCGGCATGCGCGCCATCCGGTCGGCGGCAGACCTCGCCAAGGAGGTGACCGAGGCCAAGCGCGAGGCGAAGGCTGCCTTCGGCAAGGATGAGGTCTATCTGGAAAAGCTGGTGGAGCGCGCGCGCCATGTCGAGGTGCAGATACTCGGCGATATCCATGGCAATGCGGTGCATCTCTTTGAGCGCGACTGCTCGATCCAGCGGCGCAACCAGAAGGTCGTGGAGCGCGCGCCCGCACCTTATCTCAGCGATATCAAGCGTAGGGAACTTGCGGGTTACGCGCTGAAGATCGCCGAGGCGACCGATTATATCGGCGCGGGGACCGTCGAGTTCCTGATGGATGCCGATACGGGCAAATTCTATTTCATCGAGGTCAATCCGCGCATCCAGGTCGAGCATACCGTAACCGAACAGGTGACGGGCATCGACATTGTGAAAGCGCAGATCCGCATCCTCGAAGGCGCGGCCATCGGCACGCCGGAATCGGGCGTGCCTGATCAGGAGGACATCAGGCTCAACGGCCATGCCCTGCAATGCCGCATCACCACGGAAGATCCAGAACAGAATTTCATCCCGGACTATGGCCGGATCACCGCCTATCGCGGAGCGACCGGCTTCGGCATCAGGCTTGACGGCGGCACGGCCTATTCGGGCGCGGTGATCACCCGTTTTTACGATCCGCTCTTGGAAAAAGTTACCGCCTGGGCGCCGACGGCAGACGAAACCATCGACCGGATGCACCGGGCGCTGCGCGAGTTCCGCATTCGCGGCGTGGCGACCAACCTGACCTTCCTCGAAGCGATCATCACCCATCCGCAGTTCCGGGCGAATGAATATACGACGAAGTTTATCGACAACACGCCGGAACTGTTCGAGCATGTGAAGCGGCAGGACCGCGCCACCAAGCTTTTGACCTATCTGGCCGATGTCACCGTCAATGGCCATCCCGAGACGAAGGGCCGCGCGCGGCCATCGGCTGACGCCGCCTGGCCCAAGGTGCCGCATGTGCCTGACGGCAAAATCGCCGACGGCACGAAGCAGCGGCTCGATGCGCTGGGGCCGAAGCAATTTGCCGAATGGATGCGCAATGAAAAGCGCGTGCTCATCACCGATACGACCATGCGCGACGGGCACCAGTCGCTGCTCGCCACCCGTATGCGCACCTATGACATCGCGCGTATCGCCGGAACCTATGCCCGCGCGCTGCCCAATCTCTTTTCGCTCGAATGCTGGGGCGGGGCGACCTTCGACGTGGCGATGCGCTTCCTGACCGAAGACCCGTGGGAGCGGCTGGCGCTGATCCGCGAGGGCGCGCCCAACATCCTGCTGCAGATGCTCCTGCGGGGGGCGAACGGCGTCGGCTACAAGAGCTATCCGGACAATGTCGTCAAATATTTTGTCCGGCAGGCCGCGCAAGGCGGCATTGATCTCTTCCGCGTGTTCGACAGCCTGAACTGGGTAGAGAACATGCGCGTATCGATGGATGCGGTGCTGGAGGAAAACAAGCTCTGCGAGGCGGCGATCTGCTACACCGGGGATATTCTCAACGCTGCCCGGCCGAAATATGATCTGAAATATTATGTCAGCCTTGCCCAGGACGTGGAGAAGGCAGGCGCGCATATCATCGCCATCAAGGATATGGCAGGGCTGTTGAAGCCGGCGGCGGCGAAGGTGCTTTTCAAGGCGCTGCGCGAGGCGACCGACCTGCCGATCCATTTCCATACGCATGACACATCTGGCATCTCCGCCGCGACGGTGCTGGCGGCGGTGGAGGCGGGCGTCGATGCGGTCGATGCGGCGATGGATGCGCTCTCCGGCAACACGTCGCAGCCTTGCCTCGGCTCCATTGTCGAGGCGCTGCGCGACACCGACCGCGATCCGGGCCTTGACCCGGAGTGGATTCGCAAGATTTCCTTCTATTGGGAGGCGGTGCGCACCCAATATGCCGCCTTCGAGAGCGATCTGAAGGGGCCTGCCTCGGAGGTTTACCTGCATGAAATGCCGGGCGGCCAGTTCACCAATCTGAAGGAGCAGGCGCGCTCGCTGGGGCTGGAAACCCGCTGGCACGAGGTGGCGCAGGCCTATGCCGACGTCAACCGCATGTTCGGCGATATCGTCAAGGTGACGCCATCCTCCAAGGTGGTGGGCGACATGGCGCTGATGATGGTGAGCCAGGACTTGACGGTGGCCGATGTGGAGAACCCGGAGAAGGATATCGCCTTCCCGGATTCGGTCGTCTCGATGATGCGCGGCGATCTGGGCCAGCCGCCCGCCGGGTGGCCCGAAGCCTTGCAGAAGAAGGTGCTGAAGGGCGAAAAGCCGTTCACCGTGCGGCCCGGCTCGCTGCTCGCGCCCGCCGATCTCGACAAGGAGCGCAAGGAGATTGAGGAGAAGCTCGGGCGCAAGGCCAGCGACAAGGAGTTCGCCTCCTATCTCATGTATCCCAAGGTCTTCACCGATTACGCGGTGGCTCAAGAGACCTATGGCCCGACAAGCGTGCTGCCGACCCCGGTCTATTTCTACGGGCTGGCCCCCGAGGAGGAGGTGTTCGTCGATCTCGAACGCGGCAAGACGCTGGTCATCCGCAACCAGGCGATGGGCGAGACGGATGAGAAGGGCATGGTGACGGTGTTCTTCGAACTCAACGGCCAGCCGCGCCGCGTCAAGGTGCCGAACCGTGCCAAGGGCGCGGCGGGCAATGGCGTCAGGCGCAAGGCCGAGCCCGGCAATGAAGCCCAGATCGGCGCGCCGATGCCGGGGATCGTCTCCACCGTGGCGGTGGCGGCAGGCCAGACGGTCAAGGCCGGCGACGTGCTCGTCTCCATCGAGGCGATGAAGATGGAAACCGCTGTTCATGCGGAGAAGGACGGCGTGATGGCGGAAGTGCTGGTGCGCGCGGGCGACCAGATCGACGCGAAGGATTTGCTGGTGGTGTTTGGGTAACAGCGTTTGTGCGGCGGTGCTAGAGCTGTCCATGTTTTGATGGAATCAGCGCCAAGCGCCCTCGTGGTTCGAGGCTCATTCCGCTTCGCTCCAATCGCACCTCACCATGAGGGCTACTGAAGCGCCGACGCCCCTTCATCCTCATCCTGAGGTGCTCGCGAAGCGAGCCTCGAAGGGCGAGGATGAAGGGGATCGCAGTACAGCCTACTGTTTTTATCTAATTGAAAACAGTAACGAGCCTCAGACTTTCAATTGACGTGTGGTTTCAGCTTCTAGCGCTGCCAGCACCTCATCCACCGTCCGCCCTTTCGAGGGATCCGCCTTCATCTCGTCATAAGCCGCAACGCCTTCCGTCCGCAGCCAGTGTTCAAACGCTGGGTCGCCCTCGTGAGGGCTTTCATGCTCCCGCAAGGGCGTACAGCCCGTCGAGAATAACCTCGCTCTCGCTGGCATATTCGCCCGAGGCCACCTTGTCCTTCACCATTTGCGCCATGTCATCCGGCAGGGTGATTTTCAACTGTGTGCTGCGTATGGGGCCTCTTATCTGAAACAGCCTGTCAGGGGGTGAATCCTATCACATATGGCGCTCACCGGGAATCATTTCGAGGCCCCTTGCCAGCCGCGTCCGAGGCCGCTATGCATCATGCATGTTTGTGCACGATTCTGCATGATTAAGGGCAAGCATGAGCGGATCGGATTTTCTTCTGCAGGAACGACAGGCGCGGATCGCGGAGAAGCTGGCGGCATCGGGAAAGGTGCTGGCGGGTGAACTGGCGGTGGAGTTTTCCGTTTCGGAAGATACGATCCGGCGGGATTTGCGCGAGATGGCGGCGGCGGGGCTCTGCCGCCGTGTCTATGGCGGGGCGCTCGCCATTCCGCCCACCGCGCCTTTCGCCGAGCGGGCGGCGGACCAGCCGGAGCGCAAACGAGCGCTCGCGCTTGCTGCCGCGCGCTTCATCGCGCCGGGAATGCTCGTATTCCTTGACGCGTCCTCGGCCAATCTCGCCATTGCGCGGGAAATTCTGGGCATACCCGGCGTTACTGTCGTAACCAATGCGCCGACGATTGCCTCGGTGCTGATGGAAGGCGTCGATGTCATCCTCATCGGCGGTTCCATAGACCGGCGCGTCGGCGGAGCGCTGGGGAGTAGGGCGCTGGCCGATGCGGAGCGGCTGCGGCCCGATCTCTGCCTTCTTGGCGCTTGCGGCGTTGACGTGGAGGCGGGCATCACCGCGTTCCATCTGGAGGATGCCGAGTTCAAGCGGACCATCGCTCGCCGCAGCCGTTCAGTGATGACGACGGCGATGAACGAGAAGCTTGGAACCGCCGCGCCGCATGATGTGATTGCCTTAAGCGAATGCGGGCGGCTCGTTGTCGAAGCGGATGCGGACGAAGCCATCATCGAAACAATCGCGGCGCTGGGCGTCGATATCATCAAGGCCGGCAAGGCTTGAGTGTGGAGAGAGACATGGAAATGCGCGTGGAAACCGCACAGGGCGAGGCGGTGCGGTCGGGCTATCTGCCGAAGGAGAGGCTGGCCATATGGCTGCTCTTCCTGATGAACGGCTTCATGATGGGAAACTGGGCGCCGAAAATTCCGGAATTCGCGGAGCGGCTTGGCTTGAGCAAGACCGAGCTTGGGCTGATGATCTTCGCCTTCGGCCTCGGCTCGCTCGCAATGATGCCTGTGGCGGGGATGTATATTGCGCGTTTCGGCAGCGCGGTGATTTCCAAGGTGACGGCGGTGCTGCTGCTTCCGTCGCTGCTGGCGCTTACCTTTACGCAAAGCGTATGGGCTGCGGCCATTGCGATTCTTCTCTTTGGCGGGTTTGTCGGCGCGATGGATGTGGCCATGAACGCCAATGCGGTGGCGGTGGAGCGCAAGATGCGCCGCGCCATCATGTCGTCCTGCCATGCGTTCTGGAGCCTAGGCGGGCTTCTGGGCGCGGGGCTGGGCGGCGTTCTCATCGAGCATTCGGGCACGGCGGTGCATGCCATGGTGGCGACTGTCATCGCGGCCATTGTGCTCGTCATCGCCTGGCCCATCGTGCTCATGGACCGTCCGGCGCGGGAAGAATCCGGTCAAGCGGTCCGCGCGACATTGCCGCTGAAGCCTCTGCCCTGGCTGGTGGGCGCGATGGCGCTGTTCTGCATGGTGCCCGAGGGCGCGGTGCTCGACTGGAGCGCGCTTTACCTGACGCAGGATCTGGGCGCGACGGCGGCGGTCTCGGGCCTGGGCTTCGCAGCTTTCTCGCTGACCATGGCGATCATGCGCTTCGCGGGCGATCTGGTGCGCGACCGGTTCGGCGCGGTCAATACGTTGCGGGTATGCACCGTCATCGCCATGGCCGGGATGCTGTTCGCCAGCCTTGCCTCCGATCCGATCATGGTTATCGTCGGCTTCGCGCTCTGCGGCCTCGGCATTTCCAACATGGTGCCCATCGTCTTCTCCATCGCCGGCAATCTGCCGGGCATGTCACCGGGCGTCGGCATCTCCATCGCCACCACACTCGGCTATTCGGGCATCCTGTTCGCGCCGTCCACCATCGGCTTCATCGCGGAGCATACCGGCTTTTCGGCGGTTTTCGCGGCCCTGCCGCTGCTGCAGGCGGTGGTGCTGGTGTTCTCGCGGCTCGCGCGCTATGCGGATCATCAAGAGGCGGTGGCGCAGCACGAGCAAAGGGTATAAAACGCCACGAAACATGCCCATGGCAGTGAGTAAAATGGCAAGCGAAACACCCAGCTATTTCTCCCATCCCTTCCCCCGCCGCGCCTCGGTGGGCGTCATGGTGGGCGGCGTGATGGTCGGCGGCGGCGCGCCTGTCGTCGTGCAGTCGATGACCAATACGGACACCGCCGATGTGGATGCGACGGTGGCGCAGGTCGCAGCATTGCATCGCGCGGGCTCGGAGATCGTGCGCATCACCGTTGACCGCGACGAGGCGGCGGCGGCAGTGCCGAAAATCCGCGAGCGGCTGGACCGGCTCGGACACGACGTGCCGCTGGTCGGCGATTTCCACTATATCGGCCACAAACTGCTGGCGGATCATCCGGCTTGCGCCGAAGCGCTGGCGAAATACCGCATCAATCCCGGCAATGTCGGCTTCAAGGACAAGAAGGACAAGCAGTTCGCCGATATCGTCGAGATGGCGATCCGCTATGACAAGCCGGTGCGGATCGGCGTCAATTGGGGCTCGCTCGACCAGGAACTGCTGACGACGCTGATGGACCGCAACCAGGTCGAAGGCTCGCGGCTCACGGCGCAGGAGGTGATGCGCGAGGCTATCGTGCAGTCGGCGCTCATCTCCGCGACGCTGGCTGAGGAAATCGGCCTGCCGCGCTCGAAGATCATCCTGTCGGCCAAGGTCAGCCAGGTGCAGGACCTCATCGCCGTCTATACGGAGCTCGCCAAGCGCTCAGACCATGCGCTGCATCTGGGCCTGACCGAGGCCGGCATGGGCACCAAGGGCATCGTCGCTTCGTCCGCCGCGATGGGCATCCTTTTGCAACAGGGGATCGGCGACACGATCCGCATCTCGCTGACACCGGAGCCGGGCGGCGATCGCACGCGCGAGGTACAGGTGGCGCAGGAATTGCTCCAGACCATGGGCTTCCGCCAGTTCGTGCCCATCGTCGCGGCCTGTCCGGGCTGCGGGCGCACGACTTCGACGGTGTTTCAGGAACTGGCGCAGACGATCCAGAACGACCTCCGCGCCAACATGCCGGTGTGGCGCGAGAAATATCCGGGCGTCGAGGCGCTGCAGGTGGCCGTCATGGGCTGCATCGTCAACGGACCGGGCGAATCCAAACACGCCGATATCGGCATCTCGCTCCCCGGCACCGGCGAAACGCCCTCTGCTCCGGTCTTCGTCGATGGCAAGAAAGTGACCACCCTGCGCGGGCCCGGCATCGCGCAGGAATTCCAGAAGATGGTGGCGGAGTATATCGAGAACCGGTTCGGGATGGGGCGGGAGAAGCGGGCGTCGGTGGGGTAAACCCCGCTGCGCGTGACGCCTGCTCTGCCTTATAAAGCCCGCGTGGCGGCTTCCGGCGTTGCCTTCAGGCTCGCGGCCCAGAAGGCGAGCGTGACGAGGCTTATCCCCGCGCCGAGCAGGCAGACGCCGTTCCAGCCCGCATGGGCGTAGACCCAGGTGGAGAGGACGGAGCCGCCAGCGCTGCCGATGGAGTAGAAGACCATATAGGCGGCTGTCAACCGGTTCTGTGCGTCGGGGCGCACGCGGTAGATCATCGCCTGGTTGGTGACATGCACCGCCTGCAGGCCGAAATCGATAATCAGCACCCCGGCGATCAGCCAAAGGAGCGAATGCCCCAGCAAGGCGATCGGTCCCCAGGCAACGAGCATCAGCAGGAGCGCGATGCCCGTCATGCGCTGGGCATGGCCGCGGTCGGCAATTCTTCCGGCCCGGGAGGCGGCGAGCGCGCCCGCCGCTCCCGCAAGGCCGAAAAGCCCGATCTCGGCATGGCTCAGTTCGAAGGGCGGCGCGCTCAGCGACATCACCAGCGGCGCGAGCAGCGTGGTGATGTCGGCGAAGATCAGCATCGCGATGATGGCGCGAATGCGTAGCACCGGCTCCGACCGGAATAGCGTCGCGAGCGACAGGATCAGTGCCGGATAGGGGAGGCCTGCGGACTCGCGGCGCTGGCGGGGCAGGCTGCGCCAGAGCGCGAGGCCGATCAGCAGGGTGAGGAGGGCGGAACTCAGGTAAACACTACGCCAGCCGCTCACATCCGTCAGCGCGCCCGCCACGGCGCGGGCCAGCAATATGCCGAGCACGATGCCGCTGGTGACGACGCCGACGACGTGGCCGCGCCGCTCCGGTTCGGCAAGGCTTGCGGCGTATGCGACGAGCGCCTGGGTGACCACCGCAAGCAAGCCCATTGCGCCCATGGAAACGAGCAGCAGCGTGGAATTGGCGGCGAACCCTATCGACAGGAGGGCGAGGGCCGACAAAAGGAAATGGCCGACGATCAGCTTGCGCCGGTCGAAGAGATCGCCGAGCGGTACGAGGAAGATGAGGCCGAGCGCATAGCCCACCTGGCTTGCAGCAACGATCAGTCCCGCCGTGGCACGGGAGAGGCCAAGATCGTCGGCCATCACATCGAGCAGGGGATGGGCGAAATAGACATTTGCCACCGCAAGGCCGCTGGCCACAGCGAAAAGCAGAAGCGTGGCGGAAGAGAGCGCCGGGCGCGCGCTCGCATTCGCGGACGGCATCGCCGCCGCGCCGGATGAAGCAGACATGAGAGACTCCGCAATTTGGTTTTAAAATGAAACCATTTTGCTTGTAGCGAAAAGAGTTTTATATTGCAACCATATTCGAGGAGGGAACCGCATGGTCCGCAAGACGAGCCTGAAAGGGGATTATTGCCCCAGCGCGCGGTCGCTGGATGTCATCGGCGACTGGTGGTCGCTCTTGATCGTGCGCGAGGCGTTCGATGGGGTGACGCGGTTCAGCGCCTTCCAGAAAAATCTCGGCATCGCCCGGAACATCCTGGCGGACCGGCTGCGCAAGCTGACGGGGGAGGGGATTCTGGAAACGGTCCCTGACCCCAAGGGCGGGGCGCATCAGGAATACAGGCTCACCGCCAAGGGGCGCGACCTTCTGCCTGTCATCGTGGCCTTGCGCCAATGGGGCGAGAAACACCTCTTTGCGCCGGACGAGCCGCGCTCCCATCTCGTGGACCGCTTCACGGGACAGGAGGTGGCCCCGCTCGATGTGCGGGCCCAGGATGGCCGGCTGCTCTCGGCCGACGATGTGATCATCGTCAAGGTGCGGGAGGAGGACGTTTAAATCCCGGTTTGGCTGACATATTGATAGCAGCGACTGCGAAAACGCATTCCTTGACGCTGTTGACAGCCAACCTCCGGCATTTTCAGCCGCTCGGCGTGGTTTGCATCAACCCATACGAGGAAGCACGGGATTGAGAAGATCAGAGGGGAGAAGAAGGGTTAGAGGGGCCTAACTCTCCCGGTCCGCGATGAACTGCGCGGCCTGCTTCAGCAGCGCGGCATCCGCCCCGAAAGGCTCCAGCAGCATTTCGGCCTGTTCGACGAGGCCGCGCAGTTGCTTTCTCGTCCATTCGACCCCATGCAGCGAGACGAGCGTGGCCTTGCCTGCCGCGGCATCCTTGCCGGTTGCCTTGCCCATCGCCGCGGCGTCGGCGGTGACGTCGAGGAGATCGTCGGCGAGCTGGAAGGCGAGGCCGATGGCCGAACCGTATTCCGCCAGGCGCTCGCGGTCTTCCGGCACGGCATTGCCGATGATTGCGCCCGCCTCGCAGGCGAAGCGGATGAGTGCGCCGGTCTTCATCGCCTGCAAGGTGATAATGCCGCTTTCGTCCGGCTTGCGGGTTTCGGCCGAGAGGTCGAGCATCTGGCCGCCAGCCATGCCGCCCAGCCCCGCAGCACGGGCAAGGGCGGCGACGAGCATCACTCGCGTCTGGGCGGGGAGGGCGGTCTCTTCGCTGGCGACGATCTCGAAGGCATAGGTCAACAGGCTGTCGCCTGCGAGGATCGCCGTCGCCTCGTCGAAGGCCTTGTGCACGGTCGGCTGGCCGCGCCTGACATCGTCATCATCCATGGCCGGCAGATCGTCATGCACGAGCGAATAGCAATGGATGCACTCAAGGGCGGCGGCGACGCGCAACGCCGGCTCCTTGTCAGCGGCGAAGAGGGCAGCGCTTTCCATGAGCAGGAAGGGACGGAGCCGCTTGCCGCCATTGAGGACGCCGTGGCGCATCGCGGCCATGAGCCGGTCGGGCCTGGCGATCTCGCCATTGCGTGAGTGCGCATCGAGCAGCTTCTCAAGCGCGGCTTCCACCAGACGGGCGCGCGAGGCCAAAGCAATTGCGAAATCAGGGCGAAGGATATCAGTAGCCATCGGTCCGGCATGGACGAAAGGCGCGCGCCGGTCAACCGGTCCATGGCGACGCCGAAGTTTTTTCACGGAACTGTCGCGTGGTGGGAAAACTTTCGGCCTGATGTTATCGAATCGGGAATCCAGACGTTATACCGCCAATAAATCGGGCTTTTACCAGGCGATGGGTTCAATCTTCGATTGGAATGTTCTATGCGGGAGAGGGCTGCAGATGGGCAAGGCGTGTGGCGAAAGTGGTGATACGGGAGAGGGATGGCAGGGGTTATCTGGCCGATCCGATTCATACGCGGCTGCTGCGTGGTTTCGGGCGGGTGCTGCTCGTTCTCTTCTTTGCCCCGCTTTTGCTTCTTCTCGTCTATCTCGTTCCCTTCGTTCATCCGGTCTCAACCCTCATGCTGCGCGATGCGGTCGTGCTTGGCGGCTATGACCGGCAATGGAGGTCTCTTGACGAGATATCGCCCGTGCTCATCAATTCGGTGATGATGTCGGAGGACGGCCAGTTCTGCCGCCATGCGGGCATCGACTGGCGGCAGCTCGATCTGGTGCTGGGCGAGGCGGCGGAGGGAGAGCGCACGCGCGGCGCTTCCACCATCACCATGCAGACGGTGAAGAATCTTTTTCTTTGGAATGGCCGCTCTTATTTACGCAAGGCTTTGGAATTTCCGCTGGCGATGGCCGCCGATACGATCCTGCCCAAACGGCGGGTGATGGAAATTTACCTGAACATCGTCGAGTGGGGGCCGGGGATATATGGCGCGGAGGCTGCGGCGCAGCATCATTTCGGCCGCTCCGCCGCGCGGCTGACGGCGCGGCAGGCCGCGCTGCTGGCCGCCACGCTGCCCAATCCGATCCTGCGCAACCCGGCAAAGCCCAGCCGCGGCATGCAGCGGATCGCCCGCATCATCGAGGCGCGGGCGAGGCGCGCGGGGCCTTATGTCGGCTGTGTGCAATAATCGCGGATTGGTGGGAAAAAAATACGGGGCGCTCTGGTCAAGCCCCGTTATTGCGTGTATAGGCACGCGGACTTTCCGGAATTTTGTCCGATGTGACAGGCTCCGCCGGGGCCGGGCCGGACCTTTGTTGACCGATCAGTGGAGCTGAATCCATGGCTGTACCTAAACGAAAGACCTCTCCGTCGAAGCGCGGCATGCGCCGTTCGGCCGATGCGCTGAAGGCCCCGACCTATGTCGAGGACAAGAACTCCGGCGAACTGCGCCGCCCGCACCATATCGACCTGAAGACCGGCATGTATCGCGGTCGCCAGGTGCTGACGCCGAAGGACTGAGTTTCCTTTCGAGCGAATGAATTGAAAAGACCGGCTCTTGCGCCGGTCTTTTTTGTTTGGTGGTTCGATCGGTAATAGCGCCCTCCTTCCCCCTTGCGGGGATTGAGGAGCGTTCGGCCGCAGGCCGAGGAAAGGCCAACGATTTGGCTTTTCCAGCGACGAAACCCGCGTTAGCGGGCGGATGGGGGTGGTGACGTTCGCGCCTGCTTCGAAGAGCGTGGCGCCAAGCGTCACCACCCCCATCCGACCCTTCGGGCCACCCTCCCCGCAAGGGGGAGGGAGGGGCGCGATATCTCAACCCGCATCCGCCGCAAACCCCGCCGCCTCGATCCCGGCAACCGCGGCAGCTTCGTCATTATCCGACGTGTCGCCGGAAATGCCCGCCGCGCCCAAGATCTCCCCCGAACCGTCCTTGATCAGCACGCCGCCCGGTACTGGCATGATGCGTCCGCCGGAAACGCCGGAGAGCCCTTCGAGGAAATGCGGGCGGTCTTTTGCCTGATTGTGCAGCCAGCGCGAGCCGCTACCTACGGCGAGCGCGCCGAAAGCCTTGCCCGAAGCGATCTCGAAACGCAGGATCGAGGTGCCGTCCTGCCGCTGAAACGCCTTCAGATGACCGCCGGCGTCATAGACGGCGACGACGAGCGGCTTCAGCCCCAGCGCGTTCGCCTTGGCAAATGCGCTCGTGATGATCTCATTGGCCTTGTCGAGTGTGAGCTGCGCCATGGGATTTTTCCTTTTCGGTAGGGTGTTACATTTTATAGGTCTATGCGAGGCAACCCCCCTCTGCCCTGCCGGGCATCTCCCCCACAAGGGGGGAGATTGGCCTTCATCAATGACGGCGCATCTTTCTGCAACGTTGACGAATGGCGAAAGCAGACTCCCAGCCAATCTCCCCCCTTGTGGGGGAGATGTCCGGCAGGACAGAGGGGGGTGATGGGGAGCGCCAGCATTTCCATTTTAGCCTTTTTATCGCGCGCGGCGGCGATTGCACGGCAAAATCCGGTAGCCGATGGAAAAACTGTTTGTCGCAGGGCGCGAAATTATTTCACGATCTCGTCGATCTTGCGCTGCATGGCGGCGATCTGTTCCTTCAACTCGCGCAGTTCGTCGCTGGAGGGCCTTGCCGCCTCAGGTTCGTCCTTCTTCGGCTCCGCCCTGCCATTGGGCGCGTCGCCCATCGGGAAGGGACTGAACATGCGCATCGCCTGGGCGAACATCTCGGTGTTCCGACGCACCTGCTCTTCGATCAGCTTGGTGGGGAAGTTGCGCATGAAATCGGTGGACGACTTGCCAAAGGTGGATGCCATCTGCTCGCGCATCCGCTCCTGCTCCTTGGAGAAGGCGGTCATGGACTGCTCGAGATAGCTCGGCAGGACCATTTGCATCTGGTCGCCATAGAAGGCGATCAGTTGCCGCAGGAAGGAGATGGGCAGCATGTACTGGCTGTCCTTGTCGTTCTCCAGTTCGAAGATGATCTGCGTCAGCACGCTGTGCGTGATGTCCTCGCCGGTCTTGGCGTCCTGGACGGTGAACTCCTCGCCCTTCTTCACCATCGCAGCCAGATCCTCGAGCGTGACATAGGTGCTCGTGCCGGTGTTGTAGAGCCGGCGATTGGCGTATTTCTTGATGATGGTTGGGCCAGTTTTTTGGCCTGTCTTTGTCACGATCAACCTCCCCCGCACCCCATTGAAGCTGAAAATTCTCCCCGAGGCGAAGAATAGGGCTAAAATCCGCATATATCAAAGCGTTTGTGCGATGCGGGACCTGTCAACCCCATTCTATTGTGCGCCGCCCTTGCCAAGCCGCCCTTTCCCGTTTCATCTTGGGTCTCAAAACAGGAGGATTTTCATGAACAAGACCGGAAACGGCCATGTCGTCATCGCCAGCGCGGCGCGTACGCCCGTCGGCTCGTTCAACGGCGCTTTCGCCAGTGTACCCGCGCATGAGCTGGGCGCGGCGGCGATCCGCGATGCCCTGTCGCGGGCGGGCGTCGAGGCAGGCGAGGTGGACGAAGTGGTGCTCGGCCAGGTGCTGACGGCGGGCGAGGGGCAGAACCCGGCGCGCCAGGCGGCGATGGCGGCGGGATTGCCTGATGAGGCCACCGCCTTCGGGATCAACCAGCTTTGCGGCTCGGGCCTGCGCGCCGTCGCCATCGGCATGCAGCAGATTGCGCTGGGGGATGCGCGGATCATCGTCGCGGGCGGGCAGGAATCCATGTCCATGGCACCGCACTCGGCGCATCTGCGCGGCGGGGTGAAGATGGGCGATTTCAAGATGATCGACACCATGCTGAAGGACGGGCTCACCGACGCCTTCCACGGCTATCACATGGGCATCACGGCGGAAAACATCGCCCGGCAATGGCAGCTTACCCGCGAAGAGCAGGACATCTTCGCCGTCGCCTCGCAGAACAAGGCGGAAGCGGCGCAGAAGGAGGGGCGTTTCCGTGACGAGATCGCGCCCTTCACGGTGAAGACGCGCAAGGGCGAGACGGTGGTTTCGGAGGACGAGCATATCCGCCATGGAGTGACGCTCGACACGCTCGCGAAGCTGAAGCCGGCCTTCGACGGGCAGGGGTCGGTGACGGCAGGCAATGCCTCGGGCATCAATGACGGGGCGGCGGCGGTAGTTCTCCTTACCGAGGCCGAGGCGGAACGGCGCGGGATCGAGCCGTTGGCGCGCATCGTCTCCTGGGCAACGGCGGGAGTCGATCCGGCGATCATGGGCACGGGACCGATTCCGGCGACACGCAAGGCGCTGGAAAAGGCGGGCTGGAGCGTCGGGGAACTCGATCTGGTCGAGGCGAACGAGGCCTTCGCGGCGCAATCCTGCGCGGTGGTGCGCGATCTTGGGCTTGATCCAGATATCGTCAATGTGAATGGCGGGGCCATCGCCATCGGCCATCCCATCGGCGCATCCGGGGCGCGGGTTCTGACGACGCTGCTTTACGAGCTGAAGCGGCGGCAGGCGAAGAAGGGCCTCGCGACGCTCTGCATCGGCGGCGGCATGGGGATCGCGCTGTGTGTCGAGCGCCTTTGAAGCGCCATTTTAAAGACCCATTGTTGCCAGAAAGCCGGTACCCATAGACGGCCAAAATGGAAGAAAAATGCAACGAGTCGCACTTATTACAGGCGGGTCGCGCGGGATCGGCGCGGCCATTGCAATCGCGTTACACAAGGCCGGTTACCGGGTAGCGGTCAATTATTTCAGCGATGACGAAATGGCCGAGCGGTTCAGCGCGGAGCACGGCATTCCGATCTATCGCTGGGATGTGTCCGACTACCAGGCCTGCGGAGACGGCATTGCCCGGGTGGAGGCGGATCTGGGGCCCGTCGAGGTGCTCGTCAACAATGCCGGTATCACCCGTGACGCCATGTTCCACAAGATGACCGTGGAGCAGTGGAAAGAGGTGATCGACACCAATCTCAACGGCGTCTTCAACATGGCGCATCGTGTCTGGCCGGGTATGCGGGAGCGGAAATTCGGTCGCATCATCAATATTTCCTCCGTCAACGGCCAGAAGGGCCAGGCGGGCCAGGCGAATTATTCCGCTGCCAAGGCGGGAGATATCGGGCTCACCAAGGCACTGGCGCAGGAAGGCGCGCGGGTCGGCATCACGGTCAATGCGATCGCGCCCGGCTATATCGGGACGGAAATGGTCCGGGCGATCGATGAAACGGTGCTCAACGAGCGGATATTGCCGCATATTCCGGTGGGGCGGCTGGGCGAGCCGGAGGAAATCGCGCGCATCGCGGTGTTTCTGGCTTCCGATGAGGCGGGGTTCATTACGGGGTCAACCATCGCGGCCAATGGCGGGCAGTATATGGTCTAGCGCCTTGCCTTCCCCTTGCGGGGAGGGTGGCCCGAAGGGTCGGGTGGGGGTGGCGACGTTTGCGCTAGGGTCTTCGAAGCAAGCGCAAATTTCACCACCCCCATCCGCCCGCTAACGCGGGCACCTTCCCCGCAAGGGGGAAGGAGGGCGCCAGGGACTGTAACCGTTCCAAAACGGCACAGGTGGTTAACGCTATCTCCAATCCTTTTCTCCGTCCCAGCCAATTTCTCCTCCCGCCTATGCGGATATCTCCCCCAACAATACCATATGTGGTGAGAACAAAGCAGGAAAACGGGCGGAAAGCTGATTCGTCGCCGATTCGTTCGGCGTTTGGTCGAAGGGTTAACGGAACAGCCCTTTCTTGCTGCACAGGGCGTTAATCTTCCATAAGGAATTATTGCGATTTTACTAAAATTTGAATTAGCGAAAAATTTCTCGCAGCCCGCGGAGTGCCAAAGGTTAACGGCTGCGTTCTTCTCAATAGCTCCAGCCGCCTTGCGATTCAGCATCTGGTAATGCAAAGCGCATTTCCCACTAGATATCGCGGTGAACAAAGCGGGAATTCAATCAGGTCGGTGATTCGTCGCCGATTCGTTCGGTTCACGTTCCGTTTCTTAACGACAGGCGATGTGAGCACGCAATCATGGGTTTCGGTGCGCCTCCGATAGTGCTACGCAGAAGACATAAGTTGAATTCGGTCGTTTGAGTCATGAACCATCATCCCGCAAACGAATTGCCTCTCATCCTCTCCGGCCGCGATGTCACCGCCGTGCTGGGGCCGACCAATACGGGCAAGACGCATCTGGCCATCGAGCGGATGCTCGCGCATGAGAGCGGCATTATCGGACTGCCGCTGCGGCTGCTGGCGCGGGAGGTCTATGGCCGTATCGTCGAGCGGGCAGGGGCGGCCAATGTCTCGCTGGTGACGGGCGAGGAGAAGATCGTGCCGCCGGGCGCGCGCTACTCGGTCTGCACCGTCGAGGCGATGCCGCGCACCACAAATGCCGCCTTCGTCGCCATAGACGAGGTGCAATTGGCGGGCGATCTGGAGCGCGGCCATATCTTTACCGACCGCATCCTGCATTTGCGCGGACGGCAGGAGACGCTGCTGCTCGGCGCGGCCACCATGCGCGGCATATTGGAAAAGCTGCTGCGCGGCATTTCCGTCGTCACCCGGCCACGGCTTTCCCACCTTGCCTATTCCGGCTCGAAGAAGATCACCCGCCTGCCGCGCCGCACGGCCATCGTCGCCTTCGCGGCGGACGAAGTCTATGCCATCGCCGAGCTTATCCGCCGCCAGCGCGGCGGGGCGGCTGTGGTGATGGGGGCGCTTTCCCCGCGCACCCGCAACGCGCAGGTGGCGCTCTACCAATCGGGCGATGTGGATTTCCTTGTCGCGACCGACGCCATCGGCATGGGCCTCAATCTCGATGTGGACCATGTCGCCTTTGCCCAGAACCGCAAGTTCGACGGCTATCAGTTCCGCGATTTGACCGCCGCCGAGCTTGGCCAGATCGCGGGCCGGGCCGGGCGGCATGTGCGCGATGGCACATTCGGTGTCACCGGCCAGGTGGACCCTTTCGAAAACGAGCTGGTCGAGAAGATCGAGGGCCATGCCTTCGATCCGGTGAAGGTGCTGCAATGGCGCACCGCGCGTTTCGACTTTTCCTCCATCGATGCCTTGCGCCGCTCCATCGACGCGCCCGCGCCGGCGGAGGGGCTGGTGCGAGCGCTGCCGGCCGTGGATGCGCAGGCGCTCGACTATCTGTCGCGCGACAATGACATTGCGCGGCTGGCGGACAGGCCCGACCGGGTGGAAAAGTTGTGGGATGCCTGCGCTTTGCCCGACTATCGCAAGATTGCGCCCGCACAACACGCCGATATCATCGCCGCGATCTATTCCGACCTTGTCCGGCGGGGCCATGTGGACGAAAACTACATGAGCGAACAGGTGCGGCTGGCGGACCGGACGGATGGCGAGATCGATACGCTATCGCACCGGATTGCACAGATTCGCACCTGGACTTTCGTGTCGCACAGGCCCGGATGGCTTGCCGATCCGACACATTGGCAGGAAAAGACGCGCGAAATAGAGGACAGACTGTCCGATGCGCTACATGAACGGTTGACGAAACGCTTTGTAGACCGCAGGACAAGCGTGCTCATGAAGCGCCTGAGAGAGAATGCCATGCTTGAAGCCGAAATAAGCCCGTCCGGTGATGTCCTTGTGGAAGGCCACCATGTCGGGCAATTGGAAGGGTTCCGTTTTACCGCCGACACGAAGGCCGAAGGGGCCGACGCCAAGGCGCTGAAGGAAGCCGCGCAAAAGGCGCTTGCCGCCGAGTTCGAACGCCGGGCCGAGCGCTTCGCCGCATCGGCCAATGGCGATTTCGCGCTTGGCTCCGATGGCGTGCTGCGCTGGATCGGCGCGACCGTCGCCATGCTGGTGGCGGGCGACGACCCGCTGAAGCCGCGTGCGGTGCTGCTGGCGGATGAGCAATTGACAGGCCCGGCGCGCGAAAAGGTCGTGGCGCGGGTGGACCGCTTCGTGGCGCATCATCTCGAAACAGTGCTGAAGCCGCTGTTCGATCTCGCCAATGCCGACGCGCTCACCGGGATGACGCGCGGGCTCGCCTTCCGCATCGTCGAGAATTTCGGCACGCTGCAACGCCGCGACGTGGCGGAGGAAGTGCGCGGGCTCGATCAGGATTCGCGCGCGGCGCTGCGCCGCCTGGGCGTGCGCTTCGGCGCCTATCATGTGTTCGTGCCGGCGCTGCTGAAGCCCGCTCCGGCGGGGCTGATCACGCTGCTCTGGGCGCTGAAGGAAGATGCGCGCGAGCGCCCCGGCTATGGCGATGTCGTTCATGCCTTGGCGGCAGGGCGCACCTCCGTCGTGGTGGATGCCGCCTTCGATCCATCCTTCTACAAGCTGGCGGGTTTCCGCATGCTGGGCCGCCGCGCGGTGCGCATCGACATTCTGGAGCGGCTTGCCGATCTCATCCGCCCGGCGCTTGCCTGGCGTCCCGGTTCCGGCGCGCGCCCGGACGGGGCCTATGACGGCAGCCGCTTCATCGTCACGCCGCCGATGATGTCCATTCTGGGCGCGACCGCTGACGATATGGAAGAAATCCTCAGGGGCCTCGGCTATCGCCATGAGCCCGCGGATAGCGCGCAAATATCGGCCAAGCTCGCGGAGCTGGATCGCTTCGCTGCCGGAGCCGCCGCTCCTGCCGGAGACAAGGCCGCCGTTCCGCCCGCCGAGCCGGTGGGGGATCTGGCTGCTTTCGTGAAGGAAAAAGCTGCGGAGCCCGCGCCTGTCGTGGAAGCGGCTCCTGCCGTGGATGTTGATACCGAGGCAAAGCCGGCGGAAACGGCGGAAGAGGTGAAGCCGATCCTGCTCTGGCGGCCGGGCCGCTTCGAGGGGCGCGGACGTCAGCAGAACCAGCAAGGCAATCGCCATCGCGGCCATCAGAATCAGAACCGGCCCGCCGAGGCAAAGAGCGAAGGCGAGGGCGAACGCCGCAAGGAATTCCGCGGCAAGCCTCGCCATCAGCAGGATGGCAAGGAGGGCGGCAAACGCTTCCACAAGGGTGAGGGCCGGCCCGAGGGCCACGATCAGCGCAAGGGCAATAATGGCGGCAAGCCGCATCACGCGAACCGCGACGGCGGCAAGCGTCACGAACAGCGGCAGGAGCGTCCGGTGAAGATCGATCCGGATTCGCCCTTCGCCAAGCTCGCGGCGCTGCGGGAGCAGCTGAAGAAATAACGTTATGGCGGCGACGGGCGAAAAGCAGCGCATCGACAAATGGCTGTTCTTCGCGCGCGTCGTCAAATCGCGCTCGCTGGCGGCGAAGCTAGCCATGGGTGGCCGGGTGCGGGTCAACCGCGACAAGATCGACCAGGCGGCCTATCCGGTAAAGGTCGGCGATGTGCTGACCGTCACGCTCGAGCGGCGAATCCTCGTCTACAAGGTGCTCGCTACCGGCCATCGCCGCGGTCCGGCTGAAGAAGCCCGGCTTCTCTACGAGGACATATCGCCGCAGCCTGAAAAGAGCGCCGCGCCACAGCCCACGGATTTGCCCGTTCGCGATGCGGGTAGCGGGCGGCCCACCAAGCGGGAGCGGCGGGAGATTGATCGGCTGCGGGGGGAGTTTGAGTAGGCGTTTTGATTGCAAGGCTGTGCCAGGGACACCCCCCTCTGTCCTGCCGGACATCTCCCCCCTCAAGGGGGGAGATTACGCATTCATGAGCGGCCCAGTACCAATCGCAGACGTTGTAGGATGAGGGAGTAGCTCTGTGTCAGCCAATCTCCCCCCTTGAGGGGGAGATGCCCGGCAGGGCAGAGGGGGGTGTTGTCCCGCCAACGTTTCCGCTCTATGTCCTGGCCACGCCGGTAAAATATTCTCCCTTCCCACACCCACACAGATATGATTTCGCGTTCTGCGGTGTAGTGCCGCGCGGGCTGGTGCATCCCCTTGCATGCCGGCTGCAAAAGCGTTAGCTCACTGCCATAATTTAAAGAAGACCGTATCAGGAGTCCTGTTATGACCTATGTCGTGACCGACAATTGCATCCGCTGCAAATATACGGATTGCGTCGAGGTCTGTCCGGTCGATTGTTTTTACGAAGGCGAAAACATGCTCGTCATCAATCCTGACGAGTGCATCGATTGCGGCGTATGCGAGCCGGAATGCCCGGCGGAGGCGATCAAGCCGGATACCGAGCCCGGCCTCGACAAATGGCTGGAACTTAACGCCGAATACGCCGTTAAATGGCCGAACCTGACCGCGAAGAAGCCGGAGATGTCCGAAGCCAAGGAAATGGACGGGGTCGAAGGCAAATTGGAGAAATTCTTCTCTCCCGAGCCGGGTGAAGGTGACTAGGAATTTGCGGCGAGGCGGCCTCTCATTGGACGCCTTCGCTGACTTATTTTTAGCACCCGCGGCAAATTGTTGATTCTTTCAGCTTTTTATGTTAAGAGTTCATTCATAAATGTCGATGGCTGGACGTCAACTCGTGACGCATATGCGTTAATCACCGAAAGGCTGTTTTTCTTTTTCCGGTCTTTAGCGGGTGCCGGTGGAATTGTGTGGCCAAGGCCCACATCAGGCGCCGCTTCCGGACGAGACAGTTTGCGCTTTCCTTGATTTTCGCCTTTCCGGACAGGGTCGGCAGACCGGTTTCCCCTTGCTTATGGGGCGCCGGCTTACCATGTGTTAACCGGCGGGTCCCGCCGGGCACAAGAGGGAGTATGAAGCGTAATGACATCCCAGCAGAAAAAGCCCGCGACGCGCCAGGGTTTCAAGACGAGCGAATTCATCGTTTATCCCGCTCATGGCGTCGGCCAGATCGTGGCTATCGAAGAGCAGGAAGTGGCGGGCCACAAGCTTGAACTTTTCGTGATCGATTTCCAGAAAGACAAAATGCGCCTCAAGGTGCCGGTCGCCAAGGCATCGACCATCGGCATGCGCAAGCTTTCCGAGACGGATTATGTCGACCGCGCGCTGAAGGTCGTGCAGGGCCGTGCGCGCGTGAAGCGCACCATGTGGTCGCGCCGCGCGCAGGAATATGATGCGAAGATCAATTCGGGCGATTTGATCTCGATTTCGGAAGTGGTGCGCGACCTCTACCGCGCCGAAAACCAGCCGGAGCAGTCCTATTCGGAGCGCCAGCTTTACGAAGCCGCGCTCGACCGCATGGCGCGTGAAATCGCCGCCGTCAACAAGATGTCGGAAACCGAAGCCGTCCGCCTGATCGAGGTGAACCTCGCCAAGGGACCGAAGCGCGGCGCCAAGGCCGACGCGGAAGCCGAGATCGAGGAAGACGAGGCCGAAGCCGCGTAAGACTTCGTGGACGCACGGCGGTCCCAAGGGCTTGGGGCCGGGTGATTAAACAGAAATGGCCGCATCGGAAACGGTGCGGCCATTTTTGTGTTGATGATTTCAGCGACGACGTTTCGCTTTGTAAGAAACACCATTTTACCGGTGCGGTCGCTTCACCGTCGAGGCATGGATTCCTGTGACAAGCACAGGAATGACGGAGGTGTTTTTTCTTCCACGAGAACCGTTCGAGCGGAGGGCGCGCGCCGTGCTGAAAAGGTCAGAGGTTGGCCGCAGCAGCAAACCTATCGTCATTCCTGTGCTTGTCACAGGAATCCATGCCTCAACCGTTCTGCTATCATAACAGCCCAAATTATTCAGCGAAACGCTCCGGGCTGGCAGCCAGCCCTCAGCTCATCCCAAGCGCGTCCTTGTAGAGCTGGATCATTGCCTCTTCTTCCTGACGCTCCTGCTCTTCCTTCTTGCGCAGGCGGATGACGGTGCGGACCGCCTTGGCGTCGAAGCCCGAGCCCTTCAGTTCTGCGTAGACATCCTTGATGTCGTCGGAGATCGTCTTCTTTTCTTCCTCAAGCCGTTCGATGCGCTCGATGAAAGCGCGCAGCTGTCCGACGGCTACCGTCTGTGCGGTGTCACTTGTGATATCGTCCACGGATTCGTTCTCCAGATCGGTTGGGGGATTTGAACAAGTCGATGCCCGACGCAGCGCGGCGGGTCAAGACCACGATGCGCGTCATTCGCAGCCTATATTGTCAGGGATATGGTTTATAATCGGTGAGGCGCCTGCCGTACTGCGTTTGCGGTTTCTCCGTGACGGGCGGTTCCGCCATTCTTTTGCCCAATCGCCAGCGTCCGAAGTTTTCCCGGCTCCTCACGTTCCAAGTGCGTTGACATCATCAGCGAAACTGCCGAAAAGAGGGCAACCAAGATGGGATATTCAAGCGTGACAGGCTCGCGAATGCGCGCTCAACACCTCACCGTTTTTTCCGGCGCTCTCGCTCTGGGCATGATGCTCATGGGTACGGCCGCGCGCGCGGATTTCCGCGTTTGCAACGCAACACAGAATCTCGTCGGCGTGGCGATCGGTTATCGCGCCAAGACCGGATGGATCACCGAAGGCTGGTGGCACATCAACGGCTCGAGCTGCAAGACGCTCATCGAAGGGCCGCTTTCGCAGCGCTATTACTATCTCTATGCCGAGGACGCCGAAGGGGGAGGCCGTTGGGACGGCCCGGTGAACATGTGCGTCGCGGAGAGGGAATTCAAGATCACCGGCGTCAACGATTGCTTCGCTCGCGGTTTCCAGCGCGCCGGATTTCAGGAATACGACACGGGAGAACAGTCGAGCTGGATGGTCCAGCTGACCGACGAAACGCCTCCCGAAAATCCGACAGTGACAGGAACGAATAATCCATGAGACGCAGCCGCAAGGTCAAAATTCTCGCAACGCTTGGACCGGCTTCATCAGAGGAAGCGGTGATCCGCAAGCTTTACGAGGCGGGGGCGGATGTTTTTCGCATCAATATGAGCCATGCCGACCACGATCTGATGCGCGCCCTCGTGCAGCGCATCCGCAATGTGGAGCGGGAAATGGGCCGGCCCATCGGCATTCTCGCCGATCTGCAGGGGCCGAAGCTGCGTGTCGGCAAGTTTAGGGATGGCAAGGTCGCCTTGACGCCCGGCCAGAGCTTCACGCTCGACGATCAGGATGTGCCGGGTGACAACACCCGCGTTTTCCTGCCGCATCCGGAAATTCTGCAATCGGTCGAGCCGGGGCATCGGCTGCTGATCGATGACGGTCGCCTGGCGCTGGTGGCGGAAGAGGCGGACGGCAAGTCGATCCGGTGCCGCGTGGTTTCCGGCACAGGCATTTCCGACCGCAAGGGCGTGAGCCTGCCCGACACGACGCTGGGCGTGAGCGCGCTCACCGAGAAGGACCGCAAGGACCTTGACGCTGTGCTGCAGGAAGAGATCGACTGGGTGGCGCTTTCCTTCATCCAGCGGCCCGAGGATCTGGCGGAAGTGCGCAAGATCGCGCGTGGACGCGTCGGCCTTCTCTCCAAGATCGAAAAGCCGCAGGCTGTCGCTCGCCTTGACGAGATCATCGAGCTTTCGGACGCGCTGATGGTGGCGCGCGGCGATCTTGGCGTGGAAATGCCGCTCGAGGCGGTTCCGGGCATCCAGAAGCAGATCATCCGCGCCGCACGCCGCGCCGGCAAGCCTGTTGTCGTCGCCACGCAGATGCTGGAATCGATGATCACGGCGCCGGTGCCGACCCGCGCGGAGGTGTCGGATGTCGCCACCGCCGTGTTCGAGGGCGCGGATGCGATCATGCTTTCCGCCGAATCAGCTGCCGGGCAATATCCGGTCGAGGCGGTTGCCACCATGGCGCGGATTGCCGAGAAGGTGGAACGCGACCCGACCTATCCGGGCATCATCCACGCGCAGCGCTCCGAGCCGGAAGCGACGGGCGCGGATGCGATTTCGCTCGCCGCAAGGCAGATCGCCGAGACGCTCAAGCTGTCGGCCATCATTACCTATACGGCATCGGGAACGACGGGCCTGCGCGCCGCACGCGAGCGCCCGCAGACGCCGATCATTGCGCTCTCGCCCATCGTGGAGACGGCGCGCCGGCTTTCCCTCGTCTGGGGGCTGCATTGCGTCGTGACAGAGGATGCGAAGGATCTCGACGACATGGTCGACCGCGCCTGCAACATCGCCTTCCGCGAAGGCTTCGCCAAGCCGGGCGACCGCGTGATCATCACGGCAGGCGTACCGCTGCGCACGCCCGGTTCGACGAATATGCTGCGCATTGCCTATATCGGAGCGGATGGGCTGACGGGGATTTGATAAGTCCCTGCTCTCGCTGCGCCGTCATCGAGGCGGCTGGCAAGCCACCCCTCATCCGGCCCTACGGGCCACCTTCTCCCACAAGGGGAGAAGGGAGGGGGCTGGCATGGCGCTTAGAGCGTTTCACGGTTTGATGGAAACTGTTGCTACCGTGACCCATTCACCCTCGCCCTTCGATGCTCGCTACGCGAGCACCGAAGGATGAGGGTGAAGGGCGTCGGCGCTCAGTAGCCCTCATGGTGAGGTGCGAATGGAGCGCAGCGGAATTCGCCTCGAACCACGAGGGCGCTTGGCGCTGATTCCATCAAAACATGAACGGCTCTAAAGCGTGTTGCATTTTATCGCATTCATGGAACACGCTTTAAGTTTTTGTTTTTGCGCATGTCTTTACCCCAAAACCGGTTCCCACTTTTGGGAGACATGCTTTAATGCCATTCACGAACGTTTGCGATTGGCGGGATTCTCCCCTTGTGGGAGAAGATAGGTACGCGAAGCGTGGTCGGATGAGGGGGTCCCTCAAGTCCTCGTATCCGTCAACTCATCCGTAATCTCGCCGGCTTCCTTCTGCGCGTCACGCAGCATGGGATAGACGGCCAAGGCGCGTTCGTAGGCGCGCAGGGCGAGTTCCTTGCGGCCTGTCTCCCTGAGGATCGAGCCCATGCCCATCAGCGCCGCGAAATGGCGCGGCTCCAGCCGTAGGGCGCGGTCGATGTCGCGCATGGCGCTGGTATAATCATTCATCAGGAAGAAGAGCGTGGCGCGGCGGTTCCAGCCCTCGGCATAGTCGGGCTTGAGCGTGACGATCTCGTTCAGAAAATCGATCGCGACGGGATATTTCTTCTCGGCGATGGCGTCGCTCGCCCATCCCATCATCAGATCGATGGTGGCGCTGCCGGACTGGTTCCACAGCCCGTAAATCTCACTCGCAATGCGCTTCGCCTTGGCTTCGTCGCGCTCCTTGCGCAATTCGCCGAACAGCCGGTCGAGCCTGGCGCTGCGCTTCTGCGCTTCGGTCGCTCCTGCAGGGTTGGCAGCAGCGGCAGGCTCAGGAGGCGCAGCCGCATTCGCCGCCGAGACGGACGCGGCGGGGAAGAAGATGAGAGCTAAAATGGCAAAAACGTTCCGCATACGCATGAGGTTACTCATGCGCAGCGAAACGTCAAATGCGAATTTCAGGATAAGGCCTTCCGTGAAGCGGAATAGCCTCATCATCGCGTGATCAGCCCTGACGTGCCTTGTAGCGCGGGGCGGTCTTGTTGATGATGTAGATGCGGCCCTTGCGGCGAACCATGCGGTTGTCGCGATGACGGCCCTTGAGCGCTTTGAGCGAGTTCTTGATCTTCATGTCAGTCACCGGTCTGGTTGGCCCGTCGCCGGGCATCAATGAAGGCGCGTTGGGCGCGCCCAGATGAGGTTGGGGCGAAATAGCCAAGGATTGTGGCTGATGTCAACTCCCACCGTGGCAAAAGATCGGCCCAACCGATTCTATTTTTTGGCATATTTAATGCCGCATGGTCTTAACCGAAAAGTCTCCAACTTTTCGGGACCATGCTTTATGCGCGTGACATGCCCCATCTTGCGGCCCGGGCGGGCTTCCGCCTTGCCGTAGAGGTTGAGCACGGCCTGCGGCTCTCCAAGAATATCAGGCACGCGCGCCACATCGTCGCCGATGAGATTCTCCATCACGCAATCGCTATGCCTGATAGTGTCGCCCAGCGGTAGGTCAGCGATGGCGCGGATATGCTGCTCGAACTGAGAAATGGCGCAGGCGGCTTCCGTCCAATGGCCGGAATTGTGAACGCGCGGCGCGAACTCATTGGCAAGCAGCGTGCCGTCCTTCAGGACGAAGAACTCAAGGCCCATGACGCCGACATAATCGAGCGCGTGCATGAGCTTTTCCGCCGCCTCGCGCGCCCTCGCCGCCGTTGTGGGCGTAATGCTGGCCGGCACTGTTGAGGTGGCGAGAATGCCGCTGGCATGGACGTTCTC
The DNA here is from genome assembly GCF_014640615.1 of Paramesorhizobium endophyticum. Classification (GTDB taxonomy): domain Bacteria; phylum Pseudomonadota; class Alphaproteobacteria; order Rhizobiales; family Rhizobiaceae; genus Paramesorhizobium; species Paramesorhizobium endophyticum. Next base: position 59,466 of record NZ_BMHH01000009.1, read on the forward strand.
GGCGATATCATAGGTGCGGGAATTGCCGGCGCGGTCGCGGGCGGCGATGACCGAGACTTCGCGCTCGAACGGCACGAAACCTTCCAGAATAGCGGGCGCATGGCCGATAGCGTCGAGGGCGGCGTCCAGATCGTCGCTGCCGTCGCCCCTGAGCCGCACCTGGCCCTTGCCGTCATAGCCGAGGCGCCGCGTCTTCAGGATGGCGGGGCCGCCGATGGCGAAGAGGCCGGCGGCAAGGCTTTGCGTGTCGCTGACCAGATGCCAGGGGGCGGTTTCGATGCCGGAATCGTTGAGGAAGGCCTTTTCGCGGAAACGGTCCTGCGAAACCTCGAGCGCGATGGGGGGCGGGAAGACGAGCTTCTCCGCCGCGAGCCTCTGTGCTGCCTCGACGGGGACGTTCTCGAACTCATAGGTGATGACGTCGCAGGCTTCCGCCAGTTCCGCCAGCGCCGCCTTATCATCATAAGCCGCGACGATCTGCCGGTTCGCGACCTGCGCGGCGGGGCAATCGGCTTGCGGCTCCAGAATGACGGTGTGGAAGCCGAGGCGCGCCGCCGCTTGCGCCAGCATCCGGCCGAGCTGGCCGCCGCCGATAATGCCGATGGTCGATCCGGGCTTCAACATGGTCACGCCTCGTCCTTCGGGCGTTCGGCCACGTCGGCGCTCTGTTTCTCGCGCCAGGCGTCGAGCCGCTTGGCGAGCGCTTCATCGGAAAGCGCCAGCACGGCGGCGGCGAGAAGCGCGGCGTTGACCGCGCCGGACCGGCCGATGGCGAGCGTGCCGACGGGAATGCCGGCGGGCATCTGGACGATGGAGAGAAGCGAATCCTGCCCGGATAGTGCTTTTGACTCCACCGGGACGCCCAAAACGGGCAGGGGCGTCATCGAAGCGGCCATGCCCGGCAGATGCGCCGCGCCGCCGGCCCCGGCGATGATCACCTTGAAGCCTTCCGCCTTCGCGCCCTTGGCGAAGGCGACGAGGCGGTCCGGCGTGCGATGGGCGGAAACGATGCGGGCGTCGTAGGAGATATCAAGCGCGGCGAGCGTCTCGGCGGCGTGGCGCATTGTCGGCCAATCGGACTGGCTGCCCATGATGATCGCCACATCGGCCCGTGTCTCAGCCATCGCCACTTTCCTTTTGTCGTTGGATGAAAGGCACTTAACCGAAAAGCCCCGGTCTCGCAAGGCGAGGGCTGGGTGGAGCGGGTTTTGTTTGATGGAATTGGCGCCGAGCGCCCTCGCGGTTCGAGGCGAATTCCGCTGCGCTCCATTCGCACCTCACCATGAGGGCTACTGGAGCGCCGACACCCCTTCACCCTCATCCTGAGGTGCGACCCGTAGCTTGCGAAGGGGAGCCTCGAAGGGCGAGGGTGAAGGGGATCGCCATGGCACCTGCTTTCCATCAAACGGTAAGCTGCTCTGATGTCACCCCTACTAGGCAATTCTGATGTCACCCCTACTAGGCAATAATGTCCGGAATGATCTGGTCTTCCAGTTCCTGAAGCTTGTCCTTGATGGCGAGCTTCTTCTTCTTCATGCGCTGGATGCGAAGCTGGTCGCAGCCCACGGCGATCATCGCATTGATGGCGGCGTCGAAATCCGCATGCTCCTGCTTCAGACGTGCCACGGCCAGTCTGATATCTGCCTGTTCCTGGTCGGACATCCGGTTTGTCCCGTTCTGATTATCTATTTTTCAGGATATCTAGCCCCGGCGCAGCCCATATCACATTTCGCCAGAATAGAAAATGCTACTAATCCGAAATCGACTTCCTCGCAAAGTCGTGGCAGACTGTCATCGCTCTGTCACGAAGTCTTCAGGCAGGGGCAGTTTCCGGTTCCCGTTTAGTTGAGGGGAGAAGTTCGGAAACGGCGGAAAATTGCCTGATTAGCTTCTGAGCATGCATTGGTGCGGCGGCCTTCCAAAGGCTGCTTCATGACCCGGTCGAGCTTATCCGGCCGGTTCAGTGAGTCCTCTTGACGACAACCAACCCAAAGGAGATCCAATCATGGCCATTGAGACCCATCTTGCAACGCTGGAGAAAAAGCATGGCGCCCTGGACAGGGAGATCGCCGAGGCGATGGCCTGCCCGGCGATGGACGATCTCCATATCGCCGATCTCAAGCGCAGGAAACTGCTGCTCAAGGACCAGATTGAAAAGCTCAGGGTGCGGGCGACGCGCCACTGAGAGATAACTAACCAGGGGTTTATACGCCGGCGGGACAGCGCCCCCCTCTGCCCTGCCGGGCATCTCCCCCGCAAGGGGGGAGATTGGCCTACATCAAGGGCGGCGCTTATTCTGCTATGTCTGCGATTGGCGAAAGCGGAAATGATAGCTTAATCTCCCCCCTCGCGGGGGGAGATGCCCGGCAGGGCAGAGGGGCGCGCTGTCCCGCTGACATTTCAATGTGAACTATCTCACCCCTGCTCCCCCTCCGCACGCGGGATGAGCTTCAGCCCTTCCGGCGTGGCGGCGCGTTCGGGGAGGCTCTGGAAGTTTTCCTTCTCCTCACGCGAAGGGGCCGCGCGCTGTCGCGAGCGGACGATGGCGTAGGCGGTGATTGAAATATGCGCCAGCGCGGTGACGGCGAAGAGCGCCGCGGGCCAGAGATATTCCATCGCGAAGGCGGCGACGAGCGGCCCGATCATGGTGCCGAAGCCATAGAGCAGCAGCAGGCCGCCTGAAATCTTTACATAATTCTCCGATGCCGCGAAGTCGTTGGCGTGAGCCACCGCCACCGGATAAAGCGCATAGGCGAGGCCGCCATAGATGGCGGTGAGGATCAGGATCGTTATGGTATTGGTGGGTGCGATCAGGAAGATGGCGACGCCGATCAGCGACGATGCGCCCGCCACGCCCGCCAGCACAAAGCGCCGGTCCATCATGTCGGAGAGGCGACCGACCGGGATCTGCGAGAGCGCGCCCGCAAGGATGGTGAAGCTTACCATCAGCGCGATCATGGTGGTGTCGATGCCGGAATCGGCTCCATAGACCGCGCCGAGCGTGCCCCAGGCGCCATTGGCAATGCCGATGAGAATGCACCCGACCGAGGCGACGGGCGAGTTGCGGTAGAGCGCCTTCAGATCGAGTTGCACTTCGCTCAGGGGTTTGGGGCTGATGGCGGTGGAGATGGCGGTGGGGATGAGCGCGAGGCAGAACAGGATGCCCGCCATCATGAAAAGGCCGTCTCCCCGGATATTGCCGCCGGCCACCATCATCTGGCCGCTCATGACGGCGCCGTAGTTCACCATCATGTAGAGGCCGAAGATGCGACCGCGGGTTTCGTTGGTGGCGCGTTCGTTGAGCCAGCTTTCGATGACCATGAACGCCCCCGCCATGGCGAAGCCGGTGAAGACACGCAGCCCGATCCAGATGACGGAATCGACGAAAAGCCCGGACATGAGCGCGATGATGGCGGCGGATGAGGCGAAGAAACCGAAGGCGCGGACATGGCCCACCCGGCGCACCAGCCTTGGCGCCAGCAGACAGCCGGTGATGAACCCGCCCGCCCAGGCGGTGCCGAGAAGGCCCAGCGAACTGATGGCAAAGCCTTCTGCCCCGCCGCGCAGGGGGAGCAAAAGGCCGTGAAGCCCGGAGCCGGCTAAAAGAAACGCGGTGCCGCACAGCAGCGCGAAAACCTGGATGAATGAATTGAACAAAATGCTCCCCCGAATCCTTTTTTATTGAGGGAAGGGAACCCCCATGGCCGAATAATGGCGGAAGATGAAAATGGTTGCGCGGGGCATTGGCGCGCACCCTCCTTCCCCCTTGTGGGGAAGGTGGCCCGAAGGGCCGGATGGGGGTGGTGACGTGCGCGCTTCTGTTTTCAGCAAAGGCACATCCGTCACCACCCCCATCCGCCCGCTAACGCGGGCACCTTCCCCGCAAGGGGGAAGGAGGGCGCTTGGCGAGTAACCCTACCGAAACAACGCCTCCGCCGCCGCCTTGCTCGCTCCCTTCCGGTCGCGGTCGGCTTCCAGCCGCTCGATCTCGGCGCGCAGGGCGGCGATGCGTTCCTCCAGTTCCGCCACCGACAACAGGGAGAGATCCTGCCCGATCTCGTGAATGGTCTTTCTCACCGGCAGTTCGTCATCGAAAAGCGCCATGTCGTTCTCCTCTCGCTTTCCTGCGCCCGGCCCATTGCCAAACATGGGTGAAACAATACATTTCAAGCGGGTTTAAATGCAAATCATTCGAAAAGGAGCGCCTTATGGCTCTCAAACCAGCTTCCCAGATGATCGCAATCGGAATTGCCGAGCCCGGCGGGGCGCATGTGCTGAAACCGATGAAACGCGCGGTGCCGAAGCCGGGGCCGGGCGAGATCCTGGTGCGGGTGCGGGCGGCGGGCGTCAACCGTCCCGATATATTGCAGCGGCAGGGGCATTATGCGCCTCCATCGGGTGCGTCCGACATTCCGGGGCTGGAAATCGCGGGCGAGGTGGCCGAGACGGGCGAGGAGGTCAAGCGCTTCAAGGTGGGAGACCAGGTGCTGGCGCTGCTTGCCGGCGGCGGCTATGCGGAGTTCGCTGTGGTGGACGAAAGCAATGCCCTGCCGCTGCCTTCCGGCTTCGGCTATGTGGAATCGGCGGCCATCGCGGAAACCTTTTTTACCGTCTGGCATAATGTCTTCGAGCGCGGTGGCCTCAAGGCGGGGGAAACCTTGCTGGTGCATGGCGGCTCGTCGGGCATCGGCACGGCGGCGATCCAGCTTGCCAGCGCCTTCGGCTCCTATGTCATCGCGACGGCGGGATCGACGGACAAATGCGAGGCGTGCCTGAAGATCGGGGCCGACCGGGCGATCAATTACCGCGAGGAGGATTTCGTCAAGATTGTCGCGGAGGCGACGAACGGCAAGGGCGCGGATGTCATTCTAGACATGGTGGGCGGCGATTACGTCACCCGCAATTACGACGCAGCGGCAATGGACGGACGCATCGTTCAGATCGCCTTTCTCGAGGGGGCGAAGGCGACGGTCGATCTAACCAAGCTGATGACCAAGCGCCTGACCCATACCGGCTCGACGCTACGCCCGCGTTCGGTCGAGTTCAAGGCCGGGATCGCTCGGGAACTGGAAGCCAAGGTCTGGCCGCTGCTGGAGGAACGCCGCGTCGCGCCTGTCATGGACATGATTTTCCCGCTGCGGGACGCCTGGCGCGCGCATGAGCGCATGGAGGATGGGCGGCACATCGGCAAGATCGTGCTGGATGTGGCGTAGGGTGGGCCTTGTTTGTGACAGGTGGCACCAGACACACCCCCCTCTGTCCTCCTGAGCTTGTCGAAGGGCGACATCTCCCCCACAAGGGGGGAGATCGGCTGTCATAATCGCTTTCGCTAATCGCCGACGTTGACGATTATGCGCCGTCATCGATGAAGGCCAATCTCCCCCCTTGTGGGGGAGATGTCGCCCTTCGACAAGCTCAGGAGGGCAGAGGGGGGTGTGCCTGGCGCTTCCCTCAATCCGGAAATTGTATCGAAACAAAAGGCCGCGCTCACCTGAGCGCGGCCTTTCCGCTTGGGAGGAGCGGAGTGTTACTTCTGGACCTTGCCGATTGTCCAGAACAGCGTCTCACCAGCCGAATCGTCCACGCCGTCATTGTCGGTCACGGCGTAGCCATTGCCGTCCTTGTCGATGGCGAAGCCTTCCAGCTTGTCCATGACGTAGCCATTGGCCTTTTTGAGGTCGGGCAGGAAGTCGCGCACCAGCGTCTTTTCCACCACCGGCAGCTCGCCGCCGATCTTGGCGGGCTTGAGGCTGTCGAGGGAGACGCGGTAGAGCTTTTTCAGCGCGGCCTTGTCGCCGATGAGATTGTCGCGCTCGACGATGTAGAGCTCACCGTCATGGGCGGTGATTTCGGAGAGGCCCACCCAGCCGGACTCGGTCTTGTCGAGCGGGTAGCGCACCGCGGCCCATTCCTTGGCTTTGGGCTTATAGGCGAGGAGCTTGACGGTACCCTTCGGATCGTCAGCCCATTCGCGCTGCACGGCCATCCAGAGCGTGGTGTCGTCGCCTTCGCCCACGCGGGTGATGCCTTCGAGGCCGAAGCGGGTCTGACCAGCTAGGATTCCCTCGGGCAGCGAGATTTCCTGCTTGATTTCGCCCTTGCCGTTCACCTGGAAGATCGCATGGGGCACGAGCTTCTTGGCGTCGCCCTCATTGGCGAGCCAGAAGCCGCCATCGCCATCGGTGGTGATGCCTTCAAGATCGAGCTTCTGCGCCGGATGGCCGCCACGGGTGACGACAAGCGCCTTGGTGATCTCAGCCGGCTGTTTGGTCGCGTCGATGGTGAAGATCGTCGGCGAGGACGAATAGAAGGAGTCGGAGACGGCATAGAGCTTGCCCGGCACTTTTTCATCCGCGACGAGGCCGGAAAGCGCGCCCCAGCCGAGCGGCGAGCCGTCCTCCTTATTGGTCGAGACGATGGTCGGATAAGCGGGTTTGCCTTCGCCGAGCTTGTAGATCATCACATGCGAGCGCGCGCCGCCATCTTCCACGAGATCGTTTTCATTGGCGGTGACGAGCAGGTCGCGACCGGGGATGGCGACGAGGCCTTCCGGACCGATGCCGGAGGGCAGCAGCTGGAGGAATTCCGGCTCGCCGCCCGTGTCCTTGTAAACGCCGACGACCGAGCCGCGCTCCGAGGCGACGAAGATGTATTTGGTGCCATTGAAGGTGGCGACTTCGACGCCTTCCGGCTCGATACCCTTCTTACCGGAACGCTTTTCCGGATAATGGCCGATCGCCGCGATCTTGTGTTCCAGTGACGGGCCGGATTCATAAAGCACCTTGCCGTCGCGATTGAAGATGGTGAAGCCGCGCGAGCCGCCCTTGTAGTCGCCCTCATTGGCGGTGACGAGGCGGTTGTCGTCGAGCCATTTCACGGCGTCCGGCTCGCGCAGCGCGCCCTTGATGGAACCGGTGAAGGAGAGCGTGCCGTCGGACTTCACGTCGACGCCGTCGAGATCGACGCTGCCGGCGGAGAAATGCGAAACCACCTTGCCGCTCGCCGCATCGACGATAGCGATGTGGTTGTTCTCCTGCAGGGTCACGGCGACTTCGTTCTTGCTGTTGAAGGCGACGAATTCCGGCTCCGGATCTTCCGGCGCGACTTCGGAAAGGCCTGTCAGGGCAACGGTCTTCATCCCTGCGCAATCAGGCGCGCCGTCCTTGAGCGGCACGATTTTCAGATCGCCGCCTGGAAGCTGCGGCAGCTCGCCGTCGTTCAGATCCTCGTCGCGCTCATTCTCGATTGCGATGGCGAGGAAGGCCTTGTCGGGCGACACGGCGACCGAATCGGGCTGGCCCCCGAGATCGCAGCTTGCCTCGACCTTGCGGCTGGCGATGTCGATGACGTCGAGACGGCCGGAGGGCTTCGTCTTGCTTTCCGAAGTGTTGACGCCAGCGAGCACCTTGCCCTCAACCACGGTTACGGATGTCGGCTCGCCTTCCATCTTGACGAGGCCGCCCGCCTTGGGCGCCGCCGGGTCGGTGATATCGACAAAGCCGACCGCGCCATAGGGGCTGTCGGAATAGACCAGCGTCTTGCCATCCGGCGAGGCAGCGATGATCTCGGACGAGGTCTCCGCCTTCTTGTCGGCGTCGGCGGGCAGGTTCTTCGCGACGGGGAAGGTGGCGATGCGGTTGAAGACCGGCTCGGCCAGCGCCGGGAAGGCGGCGGAAGCGCCAAGCGCGGTCAAAATGGCAAGGTGGATGGAACGGCGTTGCATGAGTGAGGCTCCCTCTGATTTCCGCCCACTCCTCATGCAGCTTCATTTCAATGGGATGACAGTTTAATGACAGTTTGATGAAACTGGAAACGTGGGCGCAATTGCCCCTCACCCTTACCCTCTCCCCGTAAAGGACGGGGGGAGGGGGACAATGCACGTTTCCGCCTTTTCTTCTGCCAGGTGCAGGGGGAGAAGGAGGAGGCGACGACGCTCGACGCCCCCCTCTCCCCGTAATTCACGGGGAGAGGGTAAGGGTGAGGGGCTATCCACCCGTATGCAAGATGCTCTTCCAACTTTCTTGCCCCATGGAAAAAACGTCGCTATATAAGCAATGATTTCCCGGAAATTTGTGGTTTACCCCACGGCCCGCGCCCCCGGAGCGGACGAACGAGAGGACTATATCTAATGGCCACCCAGCTTCTTATGCCGAAGGCGACGGCCGTCTGGCTTGTCGATAATACCGCACTGTCCTTCGACCAGATCGCCAATTTCTGCAAGCTGCATCCGCTCGAAGTCAAGGCGATCGCCGATGGCGAAGCCGCGCAGGGAATCAAGGGCCTCGACCCCGTCATCACCGGCCAGCTGACGCGTGAGGAAATCGCGCGCGCCGAGAAAGATCCCAATCACAAGCTGAAGCTTTCCGAGCCAAAGGTGCGCGTGCCGGAAGCCAAGCGCAAGGGCCCGCGCTATACGCCGCTATCGAAGCGCCAGGACCGCCCGAACGCCATTCTCTGGCTGGTGCGCAACCATCCGGAACTGAAAGACGCGCAGATTTCGCGCCTCATCGGCACGACGAAATCCACCATCGAGCAGATCCGCAACCGCACGCACTGGAACTCCGCCAGCCTGCAGCCGATGGACCCGGTGACGCTGGGCCTCTGCTCGCAGATCGACCTCGACCTCGAAGTCGAACGCGCCTCGAAGAACCGCCCGGCGGTGGTCGATACCGGCGACACGCTGCTTCCGGCCTCGGCGACGGAGAATTTCGACTATCGCGACGAATTCTCGCCTCGCGAAGAGGAAGAGCTCGACGCCGACAAGGTGTTCGCGAAGCTGTCCTCGCTCAAGGGCTCGCGCAGCGAGGATGAGGACGAGGAGTAGTGGCTCGGCTCCCTCCCTCCCCCTTGCGGGGAAGGTGCCCGCGTTAGCGGGCGGATGGGGGTGGTGACGCTTGCGCTTTTCCTGGAGACAATGGCGCAAACGTCACCACCCCCACCCGACCCTTCGGGCCTCCCTCCCCGCAAGGGGGAGGGAGGGGATCAATACTGATCCCGATACGCATTAAACTCCCGCATTTCCATCTGCCGGTAAAAATCCGCCAGCGTCTTTCCCCGTTCGGGGCGGAAGCGGCGGCCGGAGTCGGCGGCGAGCGAGATGCGGTCGGTGCGGAAGGTTCGAAACGCGGTGCGCAATTCGCACCAGCCGATGACCGTCCAGACCTTTCCCCAGAACCAGAGCCCGAGCGGGCGGATGTCGCGGCCGCTCTCGCGTCCCTCGAGGTCGCGGTACTGGATCGTCAGCACATTGCCGCCATCGACAGCTCGCTCGACGAGGTCGATGATGCGGCGCTCATGCTCGCTCAAGTAAGCGGCGGGAGCGTGGATCTGGGTGTTGGCGATACGTGAGCGGTCTTCCTTCGGCAGCACGGATTCGATCTTGATAAGCGCCTCTTCCGCGCCGCGTGCCATGGATGCGCCGCCCCAGGCGCGGACCAGCCGCGCGCCCACCACAAGGGCGACGATCTCGTCACGTGTGAACATCAGCGGCGGCAGGTCGAAACCTTCGCGCAGGATGTATCCGACGCCAGCCTCGCCATCGATGGGAACGCCTGTCGATTGCAAATCGGCAATGTCGCGATAGATAGTGCGCTCGGAGACTTCCAGCCGCTCGGCCAGTTGCCGCGCGGTCACCAGCCTGCCGCCCCGCAGGCGCTGCACGATCTGGAACAGACGGTCGGCACGCCGCATGGGTTATACCCGCCCATATTCGCGGGACAGCATCCCGGTAAGGTCTTCGGTCTTCGCGGTCTCATCAGGATAGAGCGCTTCGAGGAAGGCGGAGGCGAAGGTTCCGGGCGCCGTACCGGGAGCGGTGACGACACGGCCATGGCTGACGGCATGAGGCACGTCGTGATAGTGCTCCGCGCCTTTATAAGCGCCGATCTTGCCTTCAATCCAGCCGGTCCCATTGCTGGCGTGGGGTGTCGCTGAAAACAGGTCGGCGTGGGCGAGCGGAAGGGTGCCGGCGCAGATGCCGCCGATGACCCCGCCGCGGGCGCGGACCGAAAGGAGCAAGCGCGCAATGTCAGGAGGGGTGTCGCCGAACCAGCCCTCCGAGCCGATGATTGCGACGGCGTCGAGATCGGTATTCTCCTCAGCCGAAACGCCCCGTTCCGTCGTCAGCTTCAGCCCGCCGATCGACGTCACCGGCATCGCCTCGGGCGAAAGCGCAATGATGCGCGCGGCGAAAATCTCCACGGCGGAACCGGAGAGAAAGCCGAATTCCCAATCGGCGTAACCTTCGATGAAAACGAGGCCAATCGTCTTGTTTTCCGTCATTTCCGCGCTTTCCTATTGGTTTTCCGGCCTATTCTACCGCTTTTGCCTGCGCTGCGACAGCTGCCAGTTGCCCGGCTGCCATTCCTCGCAACTGCCCGTCCAGCCGATGTCCCTCTGGACATAGCCCGGCAGATTGTCGATCAGGCGGCGGGTACGCGCGCGGTCACGCCGCTCCTTCATCTTGCGCTGGAAGTGCAGGATTGCACTCATGATGGGGGGTATGACGATGCCCATGTCTCTTCTCCTCGATCTCTGATGAAGGCATCATCGCATACCCCTCCTGACAGCTGTCTGTCAGGAGAAAAGGCGGTTAAATGAAAAAGCCCGGATCGGGCGATCCGGGCTTTTCTTTTAAGCGGCACATGATTTGGCGGAGTCGCTAGGCACCCCCCCTCTGTCCTGCCGGACATCTCCCCCGCAAGGAGGGAGATTAAGCTTCCATCGGCGCTGGCATCAATCACCAGCGTTGCAAGATGAGCGAGGCGAGCCGTATCGGCCGATCTCCCCCCTCGCGGGGGAGATGCCCGGCAGGGCAGAGGGGGGCGCTGTCCCGCCGACGCTTTCCGGATTCACTTCCCTTACGCTGCCTTCTCCAGCTCCGGCTGCCAGCCGCCGGTGGCGGCGAGGGAATTCATCCGGGCGCGGTGGGTGAAGGCGCGCTGGCCGGCGGCGACGTTCTCCGGCTTGCCGCCCCACGCCTTCAACGCCGCCGCCTGCAGGGCGCGGCCATAGGAGAAGGTGAGCTTCCATGGCATGTCGAAGGCGGCGTTCATGGCAGAGAGGTGGGCGGTCGCTTCCTCGTCAGTCTGGCCACCGGAAAGGAAGGCGATGCCCGGCACGGCGGCGGGAACGGTGGATTTAAAGCAGCGCACGGTCTTTTCAGCCACTTCCTCGACCGAAGCCTTGCGGGCATTCTGGCCATCGATAATCATGTTCGGCTTCAGGATCATGCCTTCCAGCACGACGCGTGCGTCATAAAGCTCGGTGAAGACCGTCTTCAGCACCCATTCGGTGACCTCGTAGCAGCGGTCGATGGAATGGTCACCCGGCTTGCCATCCATCAGCACTTCGGGCTCCACCATCGGTACGATGCCGGCTTCCTGGCAGAGTGCGGCATAGCGGGCGAGGGCCTGCGCGTTCTGCTTGACAGCGCCCCAGGTCGGCAGGCCATCGGAGATGGAGATCACGCTGCGCCATTTGGCGAAGCGCGCGCCGAGGGCATAATATTCGGCGAGACGCTCGCGCAAGCCGTCGAGACCTTCGGTGATGGTTTCGCCCGGGAAGCCCGCCAACGGCTTTGCGCCCGCGTCCACCTTGATGCCGGGGATGCTGCCCGCCTGCTTGATGAGTTCGGGGAGCGGCGTGCCGTCGACTGCGTTCTGGCGGATCGTCTCGTCATAGAGAATCACGCCGGAGATGTAATTCTTCATCGCATCCTGGGAACGGAACAGCATTTCGCGATAGTCGCGGCGGCTCACTTCCGTGGAGGCGAGGCCTATCGAATCGAACCGCTTCCTGATGGTGGCCGAGCTTTCATCGGCGGCAAGAATACCCTTGCCGTCGGCGACCATGGCAATAGCGATATCCTGAAGACGTTCGGTCATAGATCGGAGCTCCACTCGTTAGGTTAGGCTGAAAATGGCCATAACAAAAGAGTGGGGCAAGCGAAACGTAACGGCAAGTTATTGAAACGATTGAATTTATTTCAAACGATTTAGGCTGATCACTTTTTTCGACGCAGGGTTAAAGAGCCGAGAAATATGAAATGTCGGCGGGACAGCGCCCCCCTCTGTCCCGCCAGCGGTCAAATCAAAATATCCAAGCGAAAAACTTAGTCCCGCCGCAGCACATCCACACCCGGAAGCGGCATGCCTTCCATCCATTCGAGGAAAGCGCCGCCGGCCGTGGAGACATAGCTGAAATCGTCGGCCACGCCCGCATGGTTCAGCGCCGCGACGGTATCGCCGCCGCCGGCAACGGAGACGAGCTTGCCCTCCTTCGTGCGGGCGGCAACGTGGCGGGCGGCGGCGACGGTGGCCTTGTCGAAGGGCCGCAGTTCGAAGGCGCCGAGCGGGCCGTTCCAGACCAGCGTCGCCGCATCGTCGATCGCGCCCTGGACGCGCTCGATGGATTGGGGGCCGACATCGAGAATCATTCCATCAGCGGGAATCGCATCGATGCCGAAGGCATGGTTGGGCGCGTCGGCCTGGAAATGCCAGGCGACGATGGCATCGACGGGCAGGATGATCGCGCATTTGGCGGCTTCCGCCTTGGCCATGATCTGGCGGGCGGTGTCGGCAAGATCATGCTCGCACAGCGATTTCCCAACTCCGATGCCTTGCGCGGCGAGGAACGTATTGGCCATGCCACCGCCGATGACGAGCGCATCGACCTTTTCGACGAGATTGTTGAGGAGATCGATCTTGGAGGAAACCTTCGCGCCGCCGACAATCGCCACCACCGGGCGGCTGGGCTTGCCGAGGCCCTTTTCCAGCGCTTCCAGCTCCGCCTGCATGGTGCGTCCGGCATAGGCGGGAAGCACATGGGCGAGGCCTTCCGTCGAGGCATGGGCGCGGTGGGCCGCCGAGAAGGCGTCGTTGACATAGATATCGCCATTGGCGGCCAGCGCCTTGACGAATTCGGGGTCGTTCTTCTCCTCGCCCTTGTGGAAGCGGGTGTTTTCGAGGAGCAGAATATCACCGTCCTTCATGGCGCTGACGGCAGTGGCGGCCTTCTCGCTGATGCAATCCTCGGCGAAGCGCACGGGCTTGTGAAGTTTCCCTTCCAGCGCCTTCACCACCTGCCGCAGCGAGAATTCCGCCGATGGCTCGCCCTTGGGACGGCCGAAATGGGCAAGCAGGATGACCTTGGCGCCCTTGTCGGAGAGCTCCGTGATCGTGCGCGCGACGCGCTCGATGCGGGTGGCGTCCGTCACTTCGCCATTGGCTACGGGAACATTCAGGTCGACGCGGAGAAGAACGCGCTTGGAGGCGAGATCGGCATCATCAAGGGTACGGAAGGTCATCGGTTTTTCTCCGGTTAGCATGTCATATTGGGGCGGAGAGGCTGGCGCTCTACGATACCCCCCTCTGCCCGGCAGGGCAGAGGGGGGTATTTCGCGTTCCCATCAGAACGCAAGCCTCTCAAACAGGCCGGGATAATCCAAAACGAGGCCATCCTCATCGACGGGCAGGTCGGCGGTGAAGTTGCGGTCTTCGGCTTCGTAGCGGTAGAGCCGGCCCTGCTCCAAGCAGGTGTAGTGCTGCCCGTCGCGGAATGGTTCGAAACTGTCGAACGGCACGTAGAGCATGGTGAGCTTTGCTGTGCCCGCCTGCGGGGTCAGGCTCAGGCGTCTTATCGGCAATGTGTTGGTGAAGGGCGTGCCCGAGAGGTCGATGTCGATGCAGCCGTCGAATTGCGGCTGTGCCTCGCCTGCCGGGGTGCGCCAATGGCCTGCGCCATCGGACATGAGGGCGAGATGCTGGCCGGCCATCGACTCGATGGTGAAGGCGCGGACGGCCCAGTTTGGATCGCAATAGATGCGGTAGCGGACGCCGTAGGGGAGACCGCCCCGGTTGCCGATCACCACGCTGTCGGCGTGGATGCCGCCGCCCTGCGGCGTCAGCACGAGGTGTTCAAGGCCCTCCCCCTCGGTGGAACGCCAGCGCACCGTTTTCGGGGGGAGGGCTCTGAACATGGCTTAGATCACCTTGGAAAGCGCCACTGCCGTATCGGCCATGCGGTTGGAGAAGCCCCACTCATTGTCGTACCAGGTGAGGATGCGCACGAAATTGCCTTCCATGACCTTGGTCTGGTCGATCGCGAAGATCGAGGAGTGCGGGTCGTGGTTGAAATCGCGCGACACCAGCTGCTCCTCGGTGTAGGCCAGCACGCCCTTGAGCGGGCCGTTGGTGGCGGCGGCCTTGATGGCGTCGTTGATTTCCTCGACCGTGGTGTTCCGCTTGGCGACGAATTTGAAGTCCACGACCGAGACGTTCGGGGTCGGCACGCGCACCGAAGTGCCGTCGAGCTTGCCCTTGAGGTGCGGCAGCACGAGGCCCACGGCCTTGGCGGCGCCGGTAGACGTCGGGATCATCGACAGCGCCGCGGCGCGGGCACGGTAGAGATCCTTGTGCATCTGGTCGAGCGAGGGCTGGTCGTTGGTGTAGGAGTGGATCGTGGTCATGAAGCCGTGGTCGATGCCGACAGCGTCATCCAGAACCTTGACGACAGGCACGAGGCAGTTGGTCGTGCAGGAGGCGTTGGAGATGACCAGATGATCCTTGGTCAGCTTGTCGTCATTGACGCCGTAGACGACCGTCAGGTCGGCGCCGTCAGCCGGGGCGGAGACGATGACGCGCTTGGCGCCGGCTTCCAGATGCGCCGCCGCCTTGTCGCGGGTGGTGAAGATGCCGGTGCATTCCAGCGCGATATCGACGCCCAATTCCCTATGCGGCAGCTCAGCCGGGTTCTTGATCGCCGTCACCTTGATCGGCTTGTAGCCCTCGACGACGATGGAATCGCCCTCGACCGTGACCTTGGCCGGGAAGCGGCCATGGACCGAATCATAGCGCAGCAGGTGAGCGTTGGTCTCCACGGGGCCAAGATCGTTGATCGCGACCACCTCGATGTCGGTGCGGCCGGATTCCACGATGGCTCGAAGGATATTGCGCCCGATGCGGCCAAACCCGTTGATTGCGACGCGAACTGCCATTTCCATTCTCTCCTACTTGAGCGTAGATACTTGATTTGATGTTGAAGGTCAGGCTTTCAGCTTCGTTTCGGCAGCCTCGACGACAGCTTCCGCCGTGATGCCGAAATGCTTGTAGAGGTCCTCGATGGGGCCGCTGGCGCCAAAGCCCTTCATGCCGATGAAGACGCCGTTTTCGCCGATGAAGCGTTCCCAGCCGAGCGAAATCGCCGCCTCGACGGCAATCCTGACCGGGGCATTGCCGAGGGTCGCCTGCTGATACGCCTCAGGCTGCCGGTCGAACAGCTCGAAGCAGGGGACGGAGACGACGCGCGTCGGAATGCCCTTTTCCTCGAGCTTGGCGCGGGCGTTGAGCGCGATTTCCACTTCCGAGCCGGTGGCGAAGATGGTCACCTTGGCCTCGCCGCTGGCCTTCGCCAGTTCATAGGCGCCACGGGCGGATAGGTTCTCCTCGGTGTGCTCGGTGCGGACCGTCGGCAGGTTCTGGCGGGTGAGGGCGAGCGTCGAAGGGGTCTTCGTCGATTTCAGCGCGATTTCCCAGCATTCGGCGGTTTCCACCACGTCGGCGGGGCGGAACACCATATTGTTGGGGATGGCGCGCAACGCGGCCAGTTGCTCGACCGGCTGGTGCGTCGGGCCGTCCTCGCCGAGGCCGATGGAATCATGCGTCATCACATAGACGACGCGGATGCCCATCAGCGAGGAGAGGCGCATGGCCGGGCGGCAATAATCCGAGAAAGTCAGGAACGTGCCGCCATAAGGAATGATGCCGCCATGCAGCGTCAGGCCGTTCATGGCCGCGGCCATGCCATGCTCGCGGATGCCGTAATGGACATAGCGCCCGCTATAATCACCCGGCACGATCGGCTTGGTCTGGCTGGTCCTGGTGTTGTTGGAGCCGGTCAGATCGGCGGAGCCGCCGATGGTCTCGGGGACAACGCCATTGATGACCTCAAGCGCCATCTCGGACGCCTTGCGGGTCGCGACCTTGGGCTTCTCGGCGGAGAGCTTCTTCTTGTATTCGGCAATCGCCTGCTCGAAGTCTTTCGGTAGGTCGCCGCGCATGCGGCGCTCGAATTCGGCGCGGGTCTCGGCATCGGCGGCAGCCAGACGCTTCTCCCACGCTTCGCGCTCAGTCGCACCGGCGCTGCCGGCGGCGCGCCAGGCTTCGATGACATCGGCAGGAACGGTGAAGGCTTCCGACGACCAGCCGAGCGCCTTGCGCGTGGCGGCGATTTCCTCCGCGCCGAGCGGCGAGCCATGGACCTTGTTGGTGCCGGCCTTGTTGGGCGCGCCGAAGCCGATGGTCGTTTTGCAGGCGATCAGGGTCGGCTTGTCGGAGGCGCGGGCCGTTTCGATGGCCTGGGCAATGGCTTCCTGATCATGACCGTCGACGCGCAGCGTGTTCCAGCCCGAGGCGGCGAAGCGCGCGCACTGGTCGGTGTTGTCGGACTGCGAGACCGGGCCGTCGATGGTAATGTTGTTGTCGTCCCAGAAGACGATGAGCTTGTTGAGCTTCAGATGCCCGGCAAGCGTGAGGGCTTCCTGGCTGATGCCTTCCATCAGGCAGCCGTCGCCCGCCAGCGCATAGGTGTAGTGATCGACGAGATCGTCGCCGAAATGCGCATTCAGGATGCGCTCGCCGAGCGCCATTCCGACAGCATTGGCGAAGCCCTGTCCGAGTGGGCCGGTGGTCGTCTCGATCCCGCTGGCATGGCCATATTCCGGATGACCGGCGGTCTTCGATCCCAACTGGCGGAAATTCTTGATGTCATCGATGCTCATGTCCTCATAGCCGGTGAGGTAGAGGAGCGAATAGAGCAGCATCGAGCCATGGCCGGCCGACAGGACGAAACGGTCGCGGTCGGGCCAGTGCGGGTTCTTGGAATCAAACTTCAGAAACCGGGTGTAGAGCACCGTGGCGATATCGGCCGCGCCCATCGGCAGGCCGGGATGGCCGGAATTGGCCTTCTCCACCGCATCCATCGATAGGAAGCGGATTGCGTTTGCCATCTGGTTTTGATTTTCGGAATTCGTCATGGGTCTGGCCTCGTTTGATAAGGCTTGGGGGCGCCGGTTTCGGCAATATGGGAAAGCACGCGACACATAGCAGGTAGGGAGGTGGAGTCAACAAAACCATGCCCTCAAGGTTCCCTTTTGCGGGCGGCTTCGCGGCGCATCCGGGCGGGCCTGTACGTTGCCAGCAAAAAGTCATAATGAAGCCATAAGCAGTGTATGACTTTTTCATGGCGGCCATGATTTGTTGCGCATAATCAAAGCACGCACTAATATTTGTAAAGAGCCGTTTTCAAGCAATAGGTTTGCGCTGAAAATTGAGATAAAGGGTTAGGGGATAAAAGCAGGCATGGCAGCGGAAACGACCCTCAGGCAAGTTATGGACAGGCTGGACAGGGCGCTGGGCGCGCTGGAGGAGGCCGTCGATCTCCGGCTCGAGAAAGAGGTCGATTATGCGGAGGCGGAGGAGGAAGTGCAGCGCATGAATACCGACCGCAGCCGTCTTGCGCAGGAGCTCGATATTTCCGAGGGTCGCGCCGAGCGGCTGGAAGCGGCAAACCGCGAAGTGTCGCGGCGTCTTGTCACAGCGATGGAGACGATCCGCGCCGTGCTGGATCGATAGGGCAGGCCTTGGAAAAGTGGGAACTGATTTCGCGCGGGCTTGCGAAGTGGAAAGGTTAAAGGGGATTGGATGGCGACGGTCACGGTGACGATCGATGGCAAGGCCTACCGCATGGCCTGCGACGAAGGGCAGGAGGCGCACCTCACCGGCCTTGCCGAGCGTTTTGATCGCTACGTCACGCATCTGAAATCCTCCTTCGGCGAAATTGGCGACCAGCGCGTGACCGTGATGGCCGGCATCATGGTGATGGACGAGCTCACCGAATTGCAGAAGCGCCTGAAAGGGCTGGAGAGCGAAGCCGAAACACTGCGCCGCTCGCGCGACGAGGCGCTGAACCGCGCCGACAACAATGAAGCCGTGCTGGCCGGCGCGCTTTCCGATGTTGCGAGCCGCATCGAGGCGCTGGCAGCGAGACTCGCGCCGAAGCCGGGAGGCATTGGCTAGCTACGCTGCTACGCCGGCAAAAAAGAAGCCGACATCTTCTTCATTTCGAATGAATGCACTGGCGTGCCGGAACACGCCATCCTATATTGGGCATCGGCGTACTGCGCTTCGCGACAGGAGTAACTTATTCCCCGGGGCCTTATTGATCTCAAGGGAGCTGTCCCTGGAAAGGCCCGTGGGCTTTTTCATACGGCGCCCACCTACTATGTAGGTTCCCGGGATCAATCTCTCCATCGGTTGTCGTGGTCGCCACTTACCCCAGCCATCGTCATTCTCGGGCTTGTCCCGAGAATCTGCAACGTAACGTTCAAGCGGGACGGTAGTCGCCTTTCGTCTTCTTATGGTAGATTCTCGGGACAAGCCCGAGAATGACGGCATGGGGGGAGCGTGGACAACAAAGAACAGAAAGCCCAACTCCGGCGTGAGGCGCTGGCGCGGCGCGATGCGCTCGATGCCGGTTATCGCGAGAGAGCGTCGTGCATGGCGGCGGGGCATGACACGGGAATTCCATTCACACCCGGCGCTGTTATTTCCGGCTTCTGGCCGATCCGCTCCGAGATCGATCCGCGGCCGCTGCTGTCCGTGCTTCACGAACGTGGCGCGCGGCTTTGCCTGCCCGTGGTGCTGGACCGGGAAACCATCGTCTTTCGCGAATATGTGCCGGGTGCGCCGATGATCGAGACGGGATTCGGTACGCGGGGACCCGGCCTGGACGCGGCGCTTATCGATCCCGACATCATGCTCGTGCCGCTCGCCGCCTTTGACGCGCATGGCGGGCGCATCGGCTATGGCGCGGGGCATTATGACCGGGCAATTGCGCGGATGGCGGAACGGAACATTGTTCCGGTTCTGATCGGCCTTGCCTTCGATGCGCAGGAGGTGGCGCAGGTGCCGCAGGAGCCGCATGATATCAAGCTTTCACAGATCCTCACCGAGAGCGGCTTGCGCGCGGTCGGCTCCGCCTGATAAAGGCAGGCAATGAGGTTTCTTTTTCTTGGCGATATGGTGGGCCGGTCGGGGCGCACGGCAGTGTTTGAAAAGCTGCCGGGGCTGATCAACGATTTGAAGCTCGATTTCGTGGTGGTGAATGGCGAAAACGCCGCGGGCGGGTTCGGCATTACCGAGGAGATTTTTCGCCATACGCTTGAGGCCGGCGCGGATGTGGTGACCACCGGCAACCATGTCTGGGACCAGCGCGAGGCGCTGGAATTCGCCAGGCGCGAGGAGCGCTTTCTGCGCCCCGCCAATTTCCCCAAGGGCACCGCAGGCAAGGGCTCGGGCGTCTATCTCGCCCGCAATGGCGCGCGGGTGCTCGTCTCAAACATCATGGGCCGGGTGTTCATGCACCCTGATCTCGACGATCCGTTCCAGGCGGCGGAGGACATTCTTGCGGCCTGTCCGCTGGGCGAGCAGGCCGATGCGGTCATCTTCGATTTCCACGCCGAGGCGACCAGCGAGAAGCAGTGCTTCGGGCATTTCCTCGATGGCCGCGCGAGCCTTGTCGTCGGCACGCATACCCATGTGCCGACCGCCGACTGGCAGATATTGAATGGCGGCACGGCCTATATGTCCGATGCCGGCATGTGCGGCGATTACGATTCCTCGCTCGGCATGGACAAGGAGGAGCCGCTCAACCGCTTCCTTTCCAAGGTGCCGAAGGGACGTTTCGAGGCGGCGAGCGGTCCGGCGACCATCTCCGGCGTTTGCGTGGAGATATCCGACCGCACCGGGCTTGCCGAAAAGATCGCGCCCTTGCGCATCGGGCCGCGCTTGCAGGAAGCGATGCCGGATTTCTGGAACTGATCCTGCTGGAGTCCCTTCACCCCCGTGGTTCGAGGCTCCCCTTCGACAGGCTCAGGGTCGCACCTCACCATGAGGGTGAAGGGTGCCGGCGCTTCATGATCCGGTATCTGGAAGGCGGAGCGTCTCCTTAGCCCCTCATCCTGAGGTGCTCGCGAAGCGAGCCTCGAAGGGCGAGGGGCGCCTGGCGATGATCCATTGACGGCGGACCGTACGATCCCTACTTAACCGCGGACTGAAGCGTTTTCGTGGGGACGAGCATGGATATGATTGCCGAGCATTTGTCGTTTCTTTCGGAGCCTGCGGGGTGGGCAGCGCTCGCCACGCTGGTGGTCATGGAAGTCGTGCTTGGCATCGACAACCTCATCTTCATCTCGATCCTCACCAACAAGCTGCCACCTGAGCAGCAATCCCGCGCCCGGCGGCTCGGCATCGGCGCGGCGCTCATCCTGCGGCTGGCGCTGCTCTTCACCATCTCCATCATCGTGCAACTGACCCAGCCGGTTTTCGAGCTGTTCGGTCATGGCTTCTCCTGGCGCGACCTGATCCTGATCGCGGGCGGCTTGTTCCTGGTCTGGAAGGCGACGAAGGAAATCCATCATTCGGTCGATCCGGAAGACCATAAGGAGACCATGGTCGGCGGTGCGGTGAAACTCACGCTCGGCGCGGCGATAAGCCAGATCCTGCTTCTCGACCTTGTCTTCTCCATCGATTCGATCATCACGGCCGTCGGCATGACCGATGAAATCGCCATCATGGTGATTGCGGTGATTGCCGCCGTGACCGTCATGCTGGTTGCCGCCGACCCGCTGTCGCGCTTCCTTGCCGACAATCCGACCATCGTCATGCTGGCGCTGGGCTTCCTCCTGATGATCGGCATGACGCTGATCGCAGACGGCTTCGGCTTCCACGTGCCGAAGGGCTATATCTACGCCGCGATGGGCTTCTCGGCGCTGGTCGAGGGGCTCAACATGCTGGCGCGGCGGAAGAGGAAGGCAGGGAAGTGATATCTTTATAGCCGCATGATCTTATCCAGAAAGTCTGCAACTTTCTGGGATCATGCGGGCGCGACCCGCACCCCGGCATAGCCGCCTTCCGCCACGCTTGAGCAAAGCGCGAACCATTCGCAATCCCGGCAGGCCTCACGGGTCTGCCCGGTGGCGAAAGCGCCGCGCATCGTGGCGAGCATGGGGGCGTCGAGCCTGATATGGCTGCCGGGCGCGAGGGATTGGCCCAGAAGCGCCGACACCGCCTGGAGCGCCTTAGCATCACGCGCGGTGACGCTTTCGTTGAAGCAATGGCAGCCGTTTGTACCGAGCAGCGGGGCGCAGACATCGTCCGGCCCCGCCACCAGTAAAATATCCTCTCCGCTGGCCAGCCGCCCCGCTATTTCATCGTAATTGGCGGTGAAAGCGGGGCTGTAGCCTTTGCCGACATAGGTCAGCATGCAGAGAAGATGATGCGCGCGAAGCTTGACCGTCACTGACGAACAGACGCCTTGAGGATCGCCGCGCCCAGCGCCGACTTGATGAGCGCGCCGATGAGGAAGGGCGTAACACCTACAGCGATGGCCTGGTCAAAGCCGATGAGCGTGGAGAGCCATGCCGCGCCGATACCAAGGCAGAGCGCATTGGCGATGAGGAAAGAGGCGAAGGCGAGCAGCACGTTGCGCCCGTTCCAGCCGCGCTCGGCGAGCCAGCCGATGGCAGCCGCAATGATCGGGAACGAGGCGAGATAGCCTGATGTCGGGTGGCCGACGAAATAGGGCAGGCCGCCCGCGCCGCCGGCGAGGACCGGCAGGCCCATGGCCGCTTCCGCCAGCCATGCCAGAACCGTGAGCGTGCCCAGCCGCCAGCCATAGAGCGCGCCGATCAGCGGCACGATCAGCGTCTGCAGCGTGATCGGAACGGGGAGCATCGGCACCTCGATCTGCGAGGTGGCGGCGAGAACGAGCGTACCGGCCAGTACGGCGATGATCTTCGTGGCCGTGGAACGGCTGTCGAGCCGCAAGGGGCTGAAAGCGGGCCGGATTGCCGGGGAGGTCGTATCACGCATGGAAAGTCTCCTTATTGCGAATAATCGACAGACCTCTATACGATCCGCCGGGGGCGATGAAGGCCAAAGTTCGTGTGGTCCGGGTCTCTGGACGCGGGCGGCCATTTTTTCTATAAGGCCGGGATTCTTTTGTTTAGCCGCATTTATGCTAAGCTGGGTGTCCAATCCGGCTGCGAAATGCACGAAATAACGCAGGGGTGCCATGGCTGGCCATTCACAGTTTAAAAACATCATGCACCGCAAGGGCCGGCAGGATGCCGTGCGGTCGAAAATCTTTTCCAAGCTTTCGCGCGAGATCACGGTTGCCGCCAAGCAGGGGCTGCCCGATCCGGCGATGAACCCGCGCCTGCGTCTGGCGATCCAGAACGCCAAGGCGGAATCCATGCCGAAGGACAATATCGAGCGCGCCATCAAGAAGGCCTCGGGCAATGACGGCGAGAACTATGACGAAGTGCGCTATGAGGGTCGCGGCCCCGGCGGCGTGTCTGTCATCGTCGAGGCGCTGACGGACAATCGCAACCGCACCGCCTCCAATGTGCGCGCCGCCTTCACCAAGGCCGGCGGGTCGCTGGGTGAAACCGGCTCGGTCTCCTTCATGTTCGACCGCGTGGGCGAGATCGTCTACAAGCCGGGAGTGGCCGACGCCGACAAGGTGATGGAAGCGGCCATCGAAGCCGGGGCCGACGATGTGCAGTCGGACGAAAACGGTCATGTCGTCACCTGCGCCTTCGAGAATATCGGTGAAGTGTCGAAGTCGCTGGAAGCGGCGCTGGGCGAGGCGGAGTCGATCAAGACGATCTGGAAGCCGCAGACCCATACCGAACTCGACGAGGAAAAGGCCCGCTCGCTGCTGAAGCTGCTTAACGTGCTTGAAGACGATGACGACGTGCAGAACGTCTACACCAATTTCGAAGTCAGCGACGAAGTGATGGAAAAGCTGAGCGCCTGATTTTTCAAACATACATGATTGTATGAAAAACTCCCGGGTGGACGGCCCAGGAGTTTTTTGTTGGGTTGAACAGTTCGTTTTCAGAGCTGTTTATGTTTTGATGGAATCGCGTGAATTCTGGTTGGGAACCTTGTTGTCATGAAGATGGAGAGGAATGGATCCCAGTGACAAGCACTGGGATGACGGGTTGCTTTGCTGTTGGCAATCAAATCTTCAACCTCTCCGCTCGGCAGAGACATATCCAGTAGTGCGGGAAACATCTTCACCCCGTCATCCCAGTGCTTGTCACTGGGATCCATTCCTCTCCGGTGGTGTGCCGCGACGATAAGAAATGAGCCAGCCGTTTCCGATCTATACCTCTAATCAAGCGTTCGCCCTCTCCACCAGCATATCGAAAAGCCTTTCCACCGCGCCAGCATCGGCGGTGTCCACAATTGTCATGCTATGTTTCTCCGCCGATGCCCGCATCTCGCTATTATCGCGGACGGATCGCTCGGTGAATTTGTCGATCAGTACCCGTTGGTACGCATTAGCCTCCACATATCTGGCCTCGCGGCGAATCCGCTCGCGCAGGAAATCCTCATCGGCCCACAAGCACACTGCAATCCCACCCAACGCGGCGATGTATTCCGGGCGCAGCGCCGAGCCTTCCATGATGAAAGGCCTCCTGGCCCGCGTCTTGGCTTCGATCTTCTGCCGGATCAACGGCCACATATTTTCGTGATGCACCCGCAGGAACCAGTAGATGGTTTCAGGCGACAGGCTTGCGTAATATTCGGCAACGGCGGGAGGAATATCCGGCCATGGGCGACCGGGATGGCGGGCGAGTTTGTCCGTGGAGATGAGGTTCCAGCTCAGCCTATCGGCCAGCCGGGCCGCCAGCGTCGTTTTGCCGACATGCGAGCTTCCGGTGATGAATATGGCCGGCACGGATTGCTGCAATGGCTCGTCATGATGACGCGCGAGATCGAGCCCGGCGTGGCGCAGAGGCGAGTTCATCAGAAACTGTACCATCGTTGCATTTTTTGCGGTCTTCTTCCCCTGTCTTTCTGCTGGCATGACGAAAGGCCTCTCCTCATCGTGTCTATGATGACACTACCCCTGCTGCCTGTTCCAGGGCCATGGACACTTCCACCCAACAAAAAACCCCGCCGAAGCGGGGTTTCGATCTTCACGCCTGCAACCCGGCTTAGATGCCGAGATTGCCGAAGCGGTTCTTGAAGCGGGAGACGCGGCCGCCGCGGTCGACGAGGCTCCCCGTGCCGCCCGTCCAAGCCGGATGGGTGGTCGGGTCGATGTCGAGGTTCATCGTGTCGCCTTCCTTGCCCCAGGTCGAGCGGGTCAGGTACTCGGTGCCATCGGTCATCACGACCTTGATGGTGTGGTAATCGGGATGGATATTGGCTTTCATCGTTCACATTCCTGAAGAATACTGGCGAGAACCATGCTTCGATGATATCGAAATCGCGGCACTTCCGCCCACTGGCAAACTTGATGCCGCAGACTTGAGTATCCACGGCTTCCAAAAGGGTTGGCGAGCCTATACATCAGCCCGACGGCAATAACAATCCCAAACATCAGGAAACAATGGCCGATACATTTTCCCAGAAGCCGGAGCGGACCGAGGACAAGCCAGCCGAGCGGGACCCGCGCAAGGTGGCGCCGCTCAAACGGCTCGCGCCCTATCTCGCCCGCTACAAGGCTACGGTCGCCGGGGCGCTCGTGGCGCTCGTGCTTGCCGCTGCGGCGACGCTTGTGCTGCCCATCGCGGTGCGGCGCATGGTTGACCATGGCTTCACCGCCGCCAACAGCCATTTCATCAACGATTACTTCGGCATGCTGGTGGCGCTGGCGGCGGTTCTCGCGGTGGCGTCCGCCGCGCGCTATTATTTCGTCATCACGCTTGGCGAGCGGGTGGTGGCGGCGCTGCGCCGCGACGTGTTTTCCCACGTGGCGACCCTGTCGCCCGATTTCTTCGACCGCACCCTGTCGGGAGAGATCGTCTCGCGGCTTGCCGCCGACACGACGCAGATCAAGTCCGCCGTGGGCGCGACGGCTTCGATGGCGCTGCGCAACCTGATCCTTGGGCTCGGCGCGGTGGCGATGATGGTCGTCACCAGCCCGAAGCTTTCGGCGCTGGTCATCGCCGCCATTCCGTTCATCGTGCTGCCGCTCATCGCCTTCGGACGCTCGGTGCGGCGGCGGTCCCGCGCGGCGCAGGACATGCTGGCGCAGGCCACGGCCTATGCGGGCGAGCAGATCTCCGCCGTGCGCACGCTGCAGGCCTTCACCAACGAGGCGCTGGTGACGAAGCAATTTTCCAATGCTGTGGACAATGCGTTCGTGGCGGCGCGCGCGTCGATCCTGGCGCGCTCGTTCCTGACGGCGGTAGCCATCTTCATGGTGTTTTCCAGCGTCGTGGCGGTGTTGTGGTTCGGCTCGCGCGACGTGCTTTCGGGCGTGATGACGCCGGGCACGCTCGGGCAATTCCTGCTTTATGCGGTGCTGGCTGCGAGCGCTCTCGGGGCATTGTCGGAAGTGTGGGGCGACCTGGCGCAGGCGGCGGGGGCGACGGAACGGCTGACGGAGCTTCTTGCCGAGCAGCCGGCGATTGCCGCGCCCGCCCATCCGGTGGCGCTGTCCAGGCCGGCGCAGGGCGCGCTCGCCTTCGATCATGTGCGCTTCGCCTATCCGGGGCGGCCCGATGCGCCGTCCCTAAACGACATCAGCTTTGCCGTGAAGCCCGGCGAGACCATCGCCATCGTCGGGCCATCAGGCGCGGGCAAGAGCACGCTGTTCTCGCTGATCCTGCGCTTCTATGATCCGCAATCGGGCCTGATAAGGATGGATGGTGTGGATCTGCGCGATGCGGACCCGCTCGATTTGCGCGGGCGCATTGCCATGGTGCCGCAGGATGTGGCGATCTTCGCCGCGTCGATACGCGAGAATATCGCCTTCGGCAGGCCCGGTGCCGACGACGCGGAAATCGAGGCGGCGGCGAAGGCGGCGCTGGCGCATGATTTCATCCTGGCGCTGGAGAATGGCTATGACACGCAAGTGGGCGAGCGCGGCGTGACGCTTTCGGGCGGCCAGCGCCAACGCATCGCCATCGCCCGCGCCATATTGCGCGATGCGCCGGTGCTGCTGCTCGACGAGGCGACCTCCGCGCTCGATGCCTCCAGCGAGATGCTGGTGCAAAAGGCGCTGGAGCATCTGATGGAGGGGCGCACGACCCTCATCATCGCGCACCGGCTTGCCACCGTGCTCAAGGCCGACCGCATCCTTGTCCTCGATGAGGGACGGATCGTCGAGGAAGGCACGCATGCCAGTCTCGTCGGGCAAGACGGTATCTATGCCCGGCTTGCCCGGTTGCAGTTCGAGGCGGGCGCGGATGCGTTCCGCGCGGCGGAATAAGCGCCGCCGGAGAACATTATCCGCCTTGCGTCCTGATCCTGCCCGTCTATCCTGAGAATGTTGCCTTATTCTTGGGAGGAGAAGACCATGGCATTTTCAACAATGACCCGCCGTGCGCTTGTCGCGCTCGGCGCAGGCGTGCTGGCTTCCTTGGCGCTCGGCGCGCCGGCAAGTGCGCAGCAATTTCCCACAAGGCCCGTCACGCTCGTCGTGCCGTTCTCGGCCGGCGGCTCGACGGATGTGGTTGCGCGTATCATCGCGGAGAAAATGGCGGATGGGCTCGGCCAGCAGGTGGTCGTCGAAAATGTCGGCGGCGCGGGCGGCAGCCTTGGCGCGGACCGCGTGGCGCGGGCGGAACCGGACGGCTATACGATCCTGATGGGAACGGTTGCCACCCATGCGCTGAACCCGCTCATCTTCAAGACCAAGCCCTATGATGCGGAGAAGGATTTCGCGCCGGTCTCGCTGCTGGTCCTCGTGCCGAATGTTCTGGTGGTGAACCCGAAGCTGCCGGTAAAGGATGTGAAGGAGCTACTGGCGCTGCTGAAGGCCGACCCCGAGGGCTACGCCTATGCCTCGTCAGGCAATGGCACGCCGCTGCATCTCTCAGGCGAATTGTTCAAGAGCATGGCCGGCGTTGGCATGCAGCATGTGCCCTACAAGGGGGCCGGCCCGGCGCTCAACGACGTGATCGGCAACCAGGTGCCCATCATGTTCGACAATCTGCCGTCTTCGTCCGGGCATATCAAGGCCGGTACGCTGCGCGCGCTGGCGGTGACCACGAAGGAACGCGCCGCGTCGTTCCCGGATGTGCCGACGGTCGCCGAATCCGGGATTCCCGGTTATGAGACCTACACCTGGAATGCGCTGTTCGCGCCAGCGGGCACGCCGCCTGAGGCCGTCGCCAAATTGAATGAAGCCGCGAACAAGGCGCTGAAAGATCCGGCTGTTATCGCGCGGATGAAAGATTTCAGCGCGACGGTTGTGGGCTCGACGCCGGAGGAACTGGGCAAGCATGTGACGGCGGAACTGGCGAAGTGGAAGCCGGTGGTGGAGAACGCGAAGATACAGATGGATTGAGGGGCGTTAGAAATTGATCGGATATGTCGGCGGGACAGAAGGGGCGCTGTCCAGCCAGCATTTCCCATCCGGGATTCAGCGCCAAGCGTCCTCGTGGTTCGAGGCGAATTCCGCGGCGCTTCATTCGCACCTCACCATGAGGGCTATTGAAGCGCCGCGCTTCTCAATCTTATTCTGAGGCGCCCACGCTCCCTCACCTTAATCCTGAAGCGCCGGGGCGTCCCTTCACCCTCATCCTGAGGTGCTCGCGAAGCGAGCCTCGAAGGGCGAGGGTGAAGGGATTCCATGGTGCTGTTTGTGTCAAAGCGTGAAGCGCTTGAAGGCTACCCCTACGCCTTCGCCGCCGCCCGGCCCGCTATCCGCCCGGAAAATATGCACCCGCCCAGAAACGTCCCCTCCAGCGCGTTGTATCCATGATACCCGCCGCCGCCGAAGCCCGCCGCTTCCCCCACCGCGTAAAGGCCCGGAACGGGCACACCGGAACCATCAAGCACTTGCGCTTGCAGATTGGTGTGAAGACCGCCAAGCGTCTTGCGGGTCAGGATATGGAGGCGGACGGCGATGAGGGGCCCCGCTTCGGGGTCGAGGATGCGGTGCGGTTTAGCCGTTCGCACCAGGCGGTCGCCGAGATAGTTGCGTGCGCCGCGAATGGCGGTCACTTGCGCGTCCTTGGAATATTTGTTGGCGATTTCGCGGTCACGCGCCTCGATCTGAGTGCGCAGATGCTCGAGATCGATGCGCTTTTCGCCTGACAGCCGGTTCATGCCCTCGACCAGTTCGGGCAAGGTTCTGGCGACGATGAAATCCTCACCGTGGCTCTTGAACGCCTCCACCGGCGGCGGCGCGCCCTTGCCGAGGCGGCTTTTCAACAGCAGCTTCCAGTCCTTGCCGGTCAGGTCGGGGTTCTGCTCGGAGCCTGACAGCGCGAATTCCTTCTCGATGATTTTCTGCGTCAGCACGAACCAGGAATAATCATGGCCGGTCGAGAGAATGTGCTTCAGTGTGGCGAGCGTGTCGAAGCCCGGCAGGCAGGGGGAGGGGAGGCGATTGCCCTTCGCGTCGAACCAGAGCGAGGATGGGCCGGGCAGAATGCGGATGCCGTGATTGGGCCAGATCGGCGACCAGTTCTTCAGCCCCTCCGTATAATGCCACATGCGGTCGGTGTTGATGGTCGCGCCGCCCGCCTCGACGGCGATGCCGATCATCCGGCCATCGACATGATCAGGGACGCCGGCGACCATATGCGCAGGCGGCTCGCCCAGCCGGTCGCGCGGCCAGTTCTTGCGCACCAGATCGAAATTGCCGCCAATGCCGCCCGAGGCGACGATGACCGCGCCGGCGGAGAATTCGAACGATCCGGTGATGTCGCGGTTCGATTTTTCGCCGCGTTTGGTGGTCGAGGGCGCGAGGATTTCACCCGACACGCCGGTGACAGCGCCGTTCGTCATGAGAATATGGCTGACGCGGTGACGGCATTTGATGGCGATGCGGCCCTTGTTTATCGCCTCGCGCACCCGACGCTCGAACGGATCGACCACGCCGGGGCCGGTGCCCCAGGTAATGTGAAAGCGCGGCACGGAATTGCCATGGCCGGTGGCAAGGCTGCCGCCGCGCTCGGCCCAGCCGACTACTGGGAACCAGCGCAGCCCGAGCGAATGGAGCCATGCGCGCTTTTCGCCTGCTGCAAATTGCAGGTAGGCTTCGGCCCATTGTTTCGGCCAGTGATCCTCGGGACGATCGAATCCGGCTGAGCCGAACCAGTCCTGCCGCGCAAGGTCGAAACTGTCCTTGATGCCCATGCGCCGCTGCTCGGGCGTATCGATCATGAACAGCCCGCCCAGCGACCAGAATGCCTGCCCGCCGATGGAGTTCTCGCCTTCCTGCTCGACGATGATCACCCGCTTGCCGGCGTCCGCCAACTCCGCCGCGGCAACAAGCCCGGCCAATCCCGCGCCTACGACGATGACGTCTGCGTTGGTTGTCATTTTCCCCTCCCGTTACGTCGTGAAGGGGGCTTTAAGCGTTGGCTCCAAGACACCCCCCTCTGGCCTCCCGGCCATCTCCCCCACAAGGGGGGAGATTAGCTGGGACTGCTGGTTTCGCCAATCGCCAAGATTGCAGAATGATGCACCGTCATCAATGACAGCCAATCTCCCCCCTTGTGGGGGAGATGGCCGGCAGGCCAGAGGGGGGTGTCTGGCGCGGTGCCATCAAAATTCGCCTCACCGCTCAGTCAGCTTCAACTCGATGCGGCGGTTGCGGCTTCTCGCTTCAGGCGTATCTGCAGGGTCGAGCGGCTGGTATTCGCCGAAGCCGGCGGCGACGAGGCGGTTGGCGGGGACGCCGTTGGCGATGAGAAACTTGACCACGGAGACGGCGCGCGCGGAGGAGAGTTCCCAATTATCGCGGAAGCGGCCGGTGCCGGCGAGGGGAACATTGTCTGTGTGGCCGTCGACGCGCAGCACCCAGTTGATGTCGTCAGGGATTTCCTTGTTGAGCTGGATCAGCGCCGTCGCGAGCTTCTTCATTTCCTCCTGTCCGGCGGGGCTGATATCGGCCGAGCCGCTGGGGAAGAGCACTTCCGACTGGAAGACGAAGCGGTCGCCGACGATGCGGATGTTCTCGCGGTCGGAGAGGATTTCGCGCAGGCGTCCGAAGAAATCGGAGCGATAGCGGTTGAGTTCCTGGACGCGCTGGGCGAGGGCGACGTTGAGCCGCTTGCCGAGATCGGCGATCTTGGCGTTCGACTCCTTGTCGCGCGCCTCGGAGGCATTGAGCGCTTCCTCGAGCGCGGCGATCTGGCGGCGCAACGCGCCGATCTGCTGGTTGAGCAATTCCACCTGCGACAGCGCGCGGGCGCTCACTTCCTTCTCGGCTGCGAGGTTGGTCGAGAGTTCGCCGATGCGGGCATCCGCCGCCGCGCCAGCGCCGGCCCCGGCGCTCAGAAGCGACTGCAGGCGGGAGCGCTCGCTTTCGGCGGCGCTGAGCGAGGCCTGCAAATCGGCGATGTTATCCTGCAGATCCTGCTTGCTGCTGCGCTCCAGCGAGAGAAGCTGCGTCAACTCGTTGATCTGGCTGTTGAGGCGGTTCAGCACCTCGTCCTTGTCCGTTACCTCCCGGGAGAGCAGGAACTGCGCAAGCACGAAAACCGAGAGCAGGAACATGATGGCGAGAAGCAGCGTCGACAGGGCATCGACGAAACCCGGCCAGTAATCGACATGGCGCTGCTGGCGGCGTCCCCGGGCGAGCGCCATGTCACTTCCCCTCGCGCTGGGCGATGGTGGCGCTGAGCTTTTCGAGCGTGGCGCGCATTGCCTTCTGCTCCCCGGCCTGGGCTTCCACCCAGTCGCGCATCATCTGCTGCTCACTGCGCATGTTCTTGACCAGGCCCTGAATACCTTCCGCCAGATTGGCGAGCGCAGCGGTGGTGCGCTGGGCAGGTGCCCCGGCGGTCTGCATGGATTGCAGGCGCTCGGCGAGGACGCGCAATTCCTCGGTCGTTCCGGAAGCGCCTTCCTGGCCGATGATGTCGGAGCCGAGGTCTGTCACCGAGGAAAGCCAGTTTTCCAGTTCCGTGTAGAAGCGGTTCTGGGCGCGACCGGCCTGAAGATCGAGGAAGCCGAGGATCAGCGATCCGGAGAGGCCGAAGAGCGATGAGGAAAAGGCGGTGCCCATGCCGCGCAGCGGGCTTTGCAGGCCGGTCTTCAGCGCGTCCAGCATGTCGCTGGCGTCGCCGCCCTTGGGATCCAGCGACTGGATGGTCTGGCTGATGGAGCCGATGGTTTCGAGCAGGCCCCAGAAGGTGCCGAGCAGACCGAGGAATACCAGAAGCCCGATGAGATAGCGCGAGATATCGCGGCTTTCATCGAGGCGGGTGGCGATGGAATCGAGGATCGAGCGCATCGAGCTGGTGGATAGCGCCATCGACTGGCGACGGCCGATCAGCGCCCGCATCGGTGCAAGCAGCACCGGCTCGCGGCTGCCGCGTTCCTCGAAGCCGCCGCGGAACGAATTGACCCAGCGGATTTCGGGGAACAGGCGCACCACCTGCCCGAAGGCGAGGATAATGCCGACGAGGAGAACGCCGAGGATGAGCCCGTTCAGCCCCGGATTGGTGAAGAAGAAGGTCTGGATCTGGCGTATGAGGACGGCAGCGAGGAAAGCCACGATGATGAGGAAGATCACCATCGACAGAACGACTATACGCGGACTCGACAGCCTGTAAGGATCGAAATCCGATCCAATGTCCAAATCCGCTCTCGATGCTTTTGCCTTCGCCATTCCACACCCCGATTACCCGGTTTTGTCGGTGCGGAGCCTAACCGAAATTATGGCAGCCGTCACGCAGGTTAAACCGGCTTTTTCAGCACCTGCAACAGGGCGGAGTGGATGGCTTCGTTGCCGGCGACGATGGATTTCGTCTCGAACATGTTCTGGCCGCCCTGCTTGTCGGAGAGGAAACCGCCCGCCTCGCGTATCATGAGGATGCCCGCGCCGATATCCCAGGGGGAAAGCGCTTCTTCCCAGAAGCCGTCGAGACGTCCGGCGGCGACATAGGCAAGATCGAGCGCGGCGGCGCCCAAGCGGCGGATGCCCGCCGTCTCACCCATGACATTGCGCAGTTCCAGCAAATAGTTGCCATGGTGGCCGCGGCCCAGATGCGGCACGCCGGTGCCGATGACGGCATCCTGCAGCTTGGAACGGGCGGCAACGCGCAGGCGGCGATCGTTGAGGAATGCGCCGCCGCCGCGCTCGGCGGTGTAAAGCTCGTCCATGGCGGGGTTGTAGATAACGCCGGCGACGATCTGGCCCTGGCGCTCCAGCGCGATGGACACGGCAAATATGGGAATGCCGTGCAGGAAATTGGTGGTGCCGTCGAGCGGATCGACCAGCCAGCGGTGCTGGCTGTCGCTGCCTTCGATCTCGCCGGACTCTTCCATAAGGAAGCTGTAGTCAGGCCGCGCCCGCTTCAACTCGGCATAGACGATATCCTCGGCGCGCTTGTCCGCCTGGCTGACATAGTCGCCGGGGCCCTTGAGCGACACCTGGAGGTTCTGCACTTCGCCGAAATCGCGCGCCAGGGAACGCCCTGCCTTCATCGCGGCCTGGACCATGACATTGAGGATCGCCGAACGCGCCATTTTGGTTGTTCCTTTTAATTGCTGTGTCGGTTCTAGACACCCCCCTCTGTCCTGCCGGACATCTCCCCCTCAAGGGGGGAGATTGGCTGACACGGCTCGCAGCCCTCACTTGGCAACATTGGCGATTGGTGCTGCACGTATATGAGAGCTAATCTCCCCCCTTGAGGGGGAGATGTCCGGCAGGACAGAGGGGGGTACTGTCCCGCCGACGGTTTTGTTGATGGCTGCTTTTAATCCGCCCGGCGGATATAGGTCAGCTCGTTCGTATCAACGATCACGCGCTCGCCCGATTCGATGAAGGGCGGCACGAGGATGCGGATGCCGTTTTCCAGCATCGCCGGCTTGTAGGACGAGGCGGCCGTCTGGCCCTTCACGACCGGGTCGGCCTCGGTGATCGCCAGCGTCACCTGATCTGGCAGGCGGATGCCGATGGGACGCTCCTCGTGAAGCTCGACCGTGACCATCATGCCGTCCTGCAGGAAGGCGGCGCGGTCGCCGACGAAATCCTTTTGGAGCTCGAGCTGCTCATAGGTTTCCGTGTCCATGAAAATCAGCGCTTCGCCCTGCTCGTAGAGGAAGGAGAAATCCTTCTGCTCCAGGCGGATGCGCTCGACCGTTTCGGCGGAGCGGAAGCGCTCGTTGAGCTTGGTGCCGTCGATGAGGTTCTTCAGTTCGACCTGATTGTACGCGCCGCCCTTGCCGGGCTTCACCGCGTTGGTCTTCACCGCGACCCACAGGCCGCCATTGTGCTCAATGACGTTGCCGGGGCGGATTTCGTTTCCGTTGATCTTCATGGGTTGTTCCGGATCGTTTGAATAAGGGGCGCGCTTGAGCCTATGATGGCGCAAACCGCGGCAATCGGGCTTCCAAGACCATAAATCGGCGATTTACGCAAGACGCGGCGGCAAAAGGTGGTGGTCTTATCTCACCGAAGCCTGCCGGCGCGGGCGATGGCTTCCTTGATCTGGTTGTCATCAAGGCCGTCCATGAAGGAATCGAGATCATGGGCCGAGAGCCCGGCGCGGCGCGCGACGATATACCAGGCGGCGGCCTCGATGGAGTTGCCTTCGGTGCCGATGCCGTCGCGGTAGAGCCGGGCGAGGCGGGCCTGGGCCGCGACATTGCCGGTGACTGCCGCGCGATGCATCCAGCGGAAGCCGGCTTCGTAATTGCGCGGGCCGCCGCGCCCTTCGATATACCAGGTGGCGAGATCGAGCTGCGCCGTGTCGTAGTTCTGCCGCGCCGCCCGTTCGAGATATTCGCGCGCCTTCTTGTCGTCGCGCGGGATTTTCAGCGTGCCGTTGGCATAGATCTGGCTGACGGCATATTCGCCATCGGCAAGCCGCGCCTCCGCAGCTTGTCTGAACCAGGGAAGCGCCTTGTCGAGCCCGGTTTCGCCGGGGTGATTGGCCATCATCAGCTGGCCGTAATTGAACTGCGCCATCGGGTTGCCGGCTTCCGCCGCCGCCAGCATCAGCTTTTCCGCCCTGGCCTTGTCGCGCGGGATGTCCTTGCCCGAAAGCAGCATTGCGCCATAGCGGAACTGCGCCTCGGTGACGCCCTGGTCCGCGGCCTTTTCATACCACCGCGCCGCCTCGACCGGGTTGACCGGGACGCCGAGCCCGCGCGAATAGATCTCCGCCGCGAGCACCTGCGCCGCCGGATCGCCTTGCTGCGCGCGCGGCAGGGCGAGGTTGAGCGCGGTCAGGTACAGTCCGCGCTGGAATGCGCCGAACGCCTCGTCCGCCGGTTTTTCGCCGAAACGGTTGGGATCGAAAGCCGGCAGGGAATCGGTCGAAGCCGGTTGCCGCAGCATCACCGGGTTGTCGTCCTTTTTCGCAGGCTGTGCCGCCTCAGCCAATGCGCCGGGCAGCGTGGCGGACAGGGCAAGGGCTATGATCGGCAGTTGCTTCATCGCTCAATTCTCGAAACGCGACGCGGTTCCATCGAGCAGCCGGTTGGCTTCACGCATGGCCGCAGCCGGATCATCGCTCGCGAATATGGCAGCGCCAAGGGCGACGAATTCCGCGCCCGTCGCCACCGCCTGTTCGATGCTGGCGAGCGTGTTTCCGGCCTGCACGATGCAGGGGATTTCGACCATGGCGGCCCACCATTCGGCAAGGCCGATATTGCGCGAATGCGGCTCGGGCTTCTTGTCCGCTCCTACCTTGCCGAAGAGGATATAGTCCGGCTGCATCTCTCCAACCTGAAGCGCGCCATGCCGGTCGCGCAGATTGCCCATGCCGACGATCAGCTTCGGCGCGTGGCGCTCGATGGCCTCGGCCAGATCGGCAATGCTGCTCTCGATATGGACGCCATCGGCGCCGATGCGCCCGGCGATGCGGGTGTCGTTGAAGATCAGGGCCGCCGCGCCCGCCTGCTGGATGACGGGAACGGCCTTTTGCGCCGCCGCCTGATAGGCCGCCTCGTCGAGGCCGGTGGAATCGAGAATGACGCTCGCCGCGTCACCTGCGGACAGCGTCTTGCGCAGGAGGCCGGCGAGTTCGTCGCCATCCGCCAGCGGCGGGGCGATGAGGACGATGCGGCAGCGGTCGGCTTGGTTCGGCGCGGTCATGGGATAAAGCCTAAAACGAAAGATAATGATGGAATTCGGGCATAGATCATGGCTTGCCGATTGAACAGCCCCTTCGATGGAAGTGGAGGGCAAGTTTCATCTCGCCATCCGCGCTCAAGGGCGATATGAAACGCAAATTCCCCGCAAGGCTTCTTCATGCCCGAACTTCTCGCCAATCCCTGGTTCTACGCAACGGCCATCCCGGCGGTCATCCTTGTCGGCCTTTCGAAAGGTGGGCTCGGCGGCGCCATGGGGCAGCTCGGCGTGCCGCTGATGACGCTCATCATGCCGCCGGTACAGGCAGCGGCGATCATGCTGCCGATCCTGCTGGTGATGGATGTGGCGAGCCTGTGGAGCTGGCGCGGCTATCGCGACGTGAAAACGCTGAAATATATGCTGCCGGGCGGGATCATCGGCATCGCCATCGGCTGGCTGATGGCGGCGGTGGTGACCAGCGATATGGTCAAGCTCATCGTCGGCGCGGTCGCGGTGCTGTTCGTGCTGCGCTATGTTCTCGCGGGGGCTGCGGGGAGGGCAACGCCAAGGCCGCAAAATTTCATCGCCGCGACCTTCTGGTCGGCAGTGGCGGGCTTCACAAGCTTCGTCGCCCATGCCGGCGGGCCGCCCTATCAGATCTATGCGCTGCCGCTCAGGCAGGACCCGAAGGTCTACAACGGCACCAGCGTCATCTTCTTCGCCATCATGAACGCGGTGAAGGTCATCCCCTATTTCGCGCTTGGCCAGTTCGACGCAACCAATCTTTCGGCTTCCGCCGTTCTCGCCCCGCTCGCTTTCGCCGCGCCCTTCGCCGGAGCATGGATCGTGCGGCGCATGAAGCCGGAAATATTCTATCCCTTTATCTACGCCATGGTTTTCCTCACCGGCGTGAAGCTCGTTTATGACGGCGTTGTCGCTATGTTTTGAAGGGACAAGAAAGTTGATTCCGGATCGTGCTGAATTCGGTCCTTTTTCGGGGGAACATGTGGTTGCCGGCTTCGTTTCGTCCCTTGTACGGATTATGTAGGTTCCGATCCCCGTGTGTCGGTTTCACTCCACCTGAACTTGGCGTCCCCAAGTTCTTCTTAAATTTGCAGAGATAAGAATGCAGGCTCAATTCAAGCGGGATACCCGCATCGATGTATTCAGGGCGCTGGCGCTGCTGACGATCTTCGTCAACCATGTTCCCGGTACGATCTATGAGCATCTGACGCACCGCAATCTGGGGTTCTCGGATGCCGCCGAAGCCTTTGTGCTTATCTCGGGGATCGCGGTCGGTCTTGCCTACGGGGCGAAGTTCCAGCCCGGCAGCCGTTTGTTGACGGGGCTGAAGATGTGGCGGCGGGCGGGCGTGCTTTACACCACGCACATCATGACCACCATGGCGACGCTCGCCATCTTCTGCGGCACGGCGATCTTCCTCAAGCGGCCGGAGTTCCTCTCGCAGATCAATATCAAGCCGGTGATGGATCATCCGGTGGAGGCGCTGTTCGGCATCGTCACGCTGGGCCATCAGCTGGGCTACAACAATATACTGTCGATGTATGCGGTGCTGCTTCTCATGGCGCCGGTGTTCCTGATGCTGGCGCGCATCAGCCTTGGGCTGATGGTGGGGGTTTCAGGTGTGCTGTGGCTGCTTTCCGGCCTCTATCACATCGCGCCGCCCAATTATCCGACGGCCGGCGTCTGGTTCCTCAATCCGCTCTCCTGGCAGTTTCTGTTTGTCATCGGCATTGCCGGCACGATGCATATCCGCAATGGCGGACGCATTCCGGCAAATCCGTGGCTCGTCGGCGCGTCGGTGGCATACCTCCTGCTGGCGCTCGCCTGGGTGCGTCTGCCATTATGGGGTATCAATGTCTCGATGGGGCTACCCGCCGTTCTCACAGGCTTCGACAAGTCGTTCCTCTCCACTCCGCGCCTCCTGCATGTGCTGGCGGCGAACTATCTCATCGTGGCGATCCCGGCGATTTCGAATCTTGCCCGCACCGCGCCGGACCATCCGCTGGCCATTCTCGGCAAGCACTCGCTGCCGGTGTTCATCGCGGGCACGCTGCTTGCCATGGCGGCGCAGGTCATGAAGCTCGTCAATCCCGGCGGTCTTCCCTATGACACGCTGCTGATCGCCACGGGCATCGTGGTGCAGTTCGCGCTGGCCTATTATCTCGAATGGCTGCCGCGGATTGGCTGGGGCGGCAAGGCGGCGAAGGCCGCGCCAGTGCAGCCGGCAGCCACGCATTCCTCCGGCGCCATTGCAAAACCGGTGCTTCAACCGGCCTGAAATGGCGCAGCATTAACCATCCATTAACGCTAAGCGTGTTAAATGGTTGATATCCAGTTTTTCTGGATACTTACCGAGTGGTTTCGCCACTCTGTTTGACGCCTCCCTGTTAAACTCCTGAGAGCCGCTTTCGCGGCTCTTTTTTTTGTTCACAACTTTATGGGATTGGCGGTTGCGTTAACCCTTTCTTAAACATAATCTTGCGCCACGGTGTATTGCGATGCAGTTTGCAGTGGAATTCATGACAAGGCCTGTTTCGTCTCCCGCCGGTTCGTGATCGAACCCCGCGATGGACCTTTCTTGGGCCGACTCAGATTGAAGGATGGCTGCCGGGATGGCGGCAGCGTGGGGTTGCGAAGACTGACATGATCGAACACGAGTACCGGAACAATACGATAAGGCTGGCCGAACGCGTCGTTTTCTCCGATTCGTTCAAGCCGCTTTATAAGGAGGGGATGAGCCTGGTCGAGGAAGCGGCCGCTTATCTCGACGGTCCGGGCCGTGACGAATCGAAGGCGCTGCCACGTTCGGCGGCGACGTTCTACGCCGCCGAGTCGATGCGGCTGACGACGCGCCTTATGCAGATCGCATCCTGGCTTCTTCTGCAGCGCGCCGCCCGCAATGGCGAATTGACTCGCGAGCAGGTGGCGATGGAAAAGTCCAAGGTTCGCCTCGACACTTCCTCAGCGGCTGAAGCCTTACCGGGCTGGGCGCAGATGCCTGCGGATTTCATCGACATCGTCGAGCGCTCCCTGCGCCTGCAGGAACGCGTGCGGCGCATGGATGACGAGATCTACGGCGCGCCGGTTTTCGCTGCCAACAGCAATCCTGTATCGGATCAGCTGGTGCTGCTACAAACCGCGTTTGGTGGCCGGTAAGATGGAATAGCGATGGGGGTGAGTAGAAGGATTTCTGCTCGCTTTTCTCCTTTTGAGATCGATATAGCGTTGCCTTGAAATTGCGGACTGTCGTGGTAATATCCTGAAAAGGAGGTGAGGCGCTTTTTGATCAGGAGGACCGGGCCGAAGCCCGATCCCTTTAAGTTAGGAGTTGTAGGTAAGTTCGATTTCGATTTGCAGACCGAAGAACTTAACCTTCCTGATTTTCACACGCCTCACCTCCTTTCATCTGCCGGATTGGTGTCCGGCGAAGTGATCATATCCAAATAGTTTCCAAAGCAAATAGAGCTGGTTGTGGTGGATGGAAAATTTCTATCCACTGCTTGGGACATGCGGGCTGATAGTCACCTTGAAAACGGTCGGAGCCGTGGTAATATCTAAAGAAGGAGGTGAGACGACGCTATTTAACCGGCGGAGACCGGGCCGAAGCCCGATCCCCTTTTCGCTTACTTAGTTTTGCTGATCGTCAGCGTGATCCGCCAAGACCAAACTCTGACAACCAGCGTAAGCCCGGTTTTCAATCGTCTCACCTCCTTTCAGTTTGCCGGAGTGTTGTCCGGCCAAAGTGATCATATCCAAACCTTCATCAAAGCAAATAGACCCGGTTGCACTGGAAGAGAAATTTCTACTCTCGTGCTGCGAGCGGTGTTTCTCTTTTGTTCACATTTCTGCTGTCAAGTGCGGCTTGCAAACGGTAAGGTCGGCACATGAAAGAAGCGATTCGAATTATCGGGATTGACCCGGGGCTACGGCGCACGGGCTGGGGCGTGGTGGAGACGCTGGGCAATTCTCTGCGTTTCATCGCCGCCGGCACGGTCAAGTCCGACGAGAAAATGGATCTGGCGTCGCGGCTCTGCCAGTTGCATGAAGGGCTTGCGGCGGTGCTGCACCATTATATGCCGCATGAGGCGGCGGTGGAGCATACATTCGTCAACAAGGACGCATCGGCAACCTTGAAGCTGGGGCAGGCGCGAGGCATCGCCATGCTGGCGCCGGCGCAGGCCGGGTTGCGCGTGGCGGAATATGCGCCCAATGCGGTGAAAAAGGCCGTCATCGGCGTTGGGCATGGCGAGAAACAGCAAATTCATATGATGGTGAAGGTGCTGATGCCGAAGGCCGATTTCGATTCAAGCGATGCGGCGGATGCGCTGGCCATCGCGATATGCCATGCTCACAACCGGCAAAGCATCAGCGGGAGGCTCGCGGCAATCGCATGATCGGCAAGCTCAAGGGAACGGTCGACGAGATCGACGAGGATCACGCAATCATCGATGTGCATGGCGTCGGCTATGTCGCCTATTGCTCGGCGCGGACGCTGGGCAACCTGCCCCGGCCGGGCGAAGCGACGGTGCTGTTCATCGAGACCTATGTGCGCGAGGATATGATCCGGCTTTACGGTTTCGCCTCGCCGCTGGAGCGCGAGTGGTTTCGCCTGCTGCAGAATGTGCAGGGGGTCGGAGCCAAGGTGGCGCTGGCGGTTCTGAGCACGCTGACGCCTTCGGAACTCGCCAATGCCATTGCGCTGCGCGACATCGCCATGGTGAGCCGCGCGCCCGGCGTCGGCAAGAAGGTGGCGGAGCGTATCGTTACCGAGTTGAAGAACAAGGCTCCGGCCTTCGCTGGAGACACTTCCGGTACCATCGGGCTCAAGCAGGAACTGGGCGAGGGGGTGGCCGCCGCGCCCGTTGCCGATGCGGTATCGGCGCTGAGCAATCTTGGCTATTCGCGCGACCAGGCGGCCAATGCCGTCGCCGCCGCGCTGAAGCAGGCGGGCGAAGACGCGGACTCAGCGAAGCTGATCCGGCTGGGGCTGAAGGAATTGTCGCGGTGACGAGTTTGAGGAAAGCGGCATGAGTGATGCCCAGCGCCTGATTTCGCCCGACAAGCGGGGTGAGGATATCGACAATACGCTGCGCCCGCAGACGCTCGATGATTTCGTCGGGCAGGCGGCAGCGCGCGCCAATCTGAAAGTGTTCATCGAGGCGGCGAAGACGCGCGGCGAAGCGCTGGATCATGTGCTTTTCGTCGGGCCGCCCGGGCTGGGCAAGACGACACTCGCCCAGATCATGGCGAAGGAGCTTGGCGTTAATTTCCGCTCGACGTCAGGGCCTGTTATCGCCAAGGCGGGCGACCTTGCGGCGCTGCTCACCAATCTCGAAGATCGCGACGTGCTGTTCATCGATGAAATCCATCGTTTGAATCCGGCGGTGGAGGAAATCCTCTATCCGGCGATGGAGGATTTTCAGCTCGACCTCATCATCGGCGAGGGCCCCGCGGCGCGTTCGGTCAAGATCGACCTTGCGAAGTTCACGCTTGTCGCCGCGACGACGCGGCTGGGTCTCCTGACCACCCCGCTACGCGACCGCTTCGGCATTCCCGTGCGGCTTAATTTCTACACCGTCGAGGAATTGGAATATATCGTGCGGCGTGGCGCGCGCATCATGGGCCTTCCCATCTCAGACGACGGTGCGGTGGAGATTGCGCGGCGCGCGCGCGGCACCCCGCGCATTGCGGGACGGCTGCTCCGGCGAGTGCGCGATTTCGCGCTCGTTGCACGGGCCGATACCGTGGACAGACGGATCGCCGACGAGGCGCTGCTGCGGCTGGAGGTGGACAGCCTCGGCCTCGACCAGCTCGACCGGCGCTATCTCGACATGATCGCGCGAAATTTCGGCGGCGGGCCGGTCGGCATCGAGACCATCGCCGCCGGTCTTTCCGAGCCGCGCGATGCGATCGAGGATATTATCGAGCCCTATCTGATCCAGCAGGGCTTCATCCAGCGCACGCCGCGTGGACGGGTTCTGACCGTCAATGCGTGGCGGCATCTCGGCCTGACCGCGCCTTCGGATATTGCTCAGACGCAGATCGGATTGTTTCAGGATGATGATTAGAGTCGCTCATGATGGAATCATTTAGATACAATCTGGCACCGTTGGTGTAGTGGAGCGGGAGAGGCATGGATTCCTGTGACAAGCACAGGAATGACGGGGTGGAGATTTTTCTGCGTCACCGCCAACCGTTCTTGCCAGGCGGAAGGTTGGAAATTGGCCGTCAACGCAAAAGCAACCGTCATTCCTGTGCTCGTCACAGGAATCCATGCCTCAACAGCTGTGCTGCCTCGACGAGGAAGAATACGCGATCAATTCCATCAAAAGTGAAATGCTTTAGAAAAGCCTCAGGTTACTTAAAGTACACCATCAGTATGTTCATGGTATTAATTAATTATCTTGGTTAATATCATGATAAACATAGATCTTTATACGCTTTGATTTAATTTACTTTAAGTAAATCTCGCCCGCAAGAAGCACAAGGCTCTGAATAACTGCGTTTCATTCTGTTGGTTTGAGGCCCATTGCCTTCAGGAGCACGGGATCTAGCGTATGGCCCGTATCGTCTGTCGTGATACCGAATGTCGCGCCCCCCAGACACCATACTGCCCAAGCGTAACCATAGCGCTCGGACAGCGCGGTGATGTCGTGCAGGTAGGCGGCGCGCCAGGCGGTGGGCATGCGGTATGGATTCTGGTATTCCTGCCGGATCATGCCGAACTCGCCGAGGAAGATATCTTCCGCCGGGACATTGTGTTTTTTCGCCCAGGCATCGATGGCCTTGAAGGGGGCTTCGATGACTTTGGCAAGTTTTTCCGGCGTGTCTGTCTCCGCATATTGCTCGTCGAGATAGGCGAGCATTCCGGGGCGGCGCCAGAGCGGCGCGTTGTCCCTGATGCGCTGACGTATTTCCTCGAGGACTTTCTCTTGCTCGGCGGGCGGGACGCTATAGGGAGGATAGGCTATGCCGGTGACATACCGCATGAAATCGCCGGCCCAGCGCGCGCCCTGATGGGTGAGCAGAAACGGCTCGTAACTGTGGAAGCTCCAGATGATGTTGTCGTCGGGAATCTCCCGGGGATCGATCCGCGCCAGCGTGTCTGCCTTGCCCCAGCATGCGCCCGAGAGCACCAGTGTGAGCTTGGGAGCAGAGGACCGCGCGGCGTCAAAAAGCTGCTTCAGCATTTTCGGCCAGCGAGGGGAGGATGTCGCCTCGCAATCGGTGACCGGCTCGTTCATCAGTTCGAAGGCGACCTGGTCCGGCGCCTGCCCAGAAAGCAAACGGCCCATGGTCCGCACCATCTCCAGATAGCGCTCGAAAAGGGCGGGATCGGACATGACATTGGTCATGCTGACGCTGCGCTCGGTGGGAAAAAGATGGAGGTCCACCACGGCCTTCAGCCCGGCTTTATTCACGAGGCGGACGGAGTCGAGAATGCTGCCGTAAAGCTTGTCGCGAAAAGCGGCGGTCTTTTCGGAGAGGAGCGGCGCTGGATCGATGGGGATTCGGACGAAATCGAAACCGGCCTGTCTTACCGCGACCAGATCCTGTTCGCTCATGCTCTTGCGCCATTCCGGGTAGGGCAGGAGAACGCCCTCATCGCTCCAGCGGCTTTCGTCCGGCCAGGTGGTCCAGATTTCCATATTGACGCCGCGCTTCATTTTGAAGGTCGCCGCAGCGGCGGGGCAGGAAAGCGATAGGGCGAGCATCACCCCCAGCAACAGCGGCAGGGTGAGCATCTTCATGGAAAGGATCGGCTTGAATATGCAGGCCAAGAGTGCCATCCCGTCGTCAGCATGAGTGGTTCAAAGGATCAAGCGGGGATGGACAAAGCAAACCAGTTTACCGCAGACAAGGCAAGGGCAGGGGGCGAGACACCGCTTTCCGGCTTGGTGACGGAGCGCGTTCATCGGCTTCTCGCGCGGGTCTATCATGCGGATACGGATTTCTCCGGCGTGGTCTATCATGGCCGCTATGTCGAGTTCCTGGAACGGGGGCGCACCGATTATCTGCGCCTCATCGGCATCCACCATTCCGCGCTTGCCGAGGGCTTGCATGGCGAGGAACTGCTCTGGATCGTGCGGCGCATGGAGCTCGACTTCTGCGCCCCGGCGCGCATCGACGACATACTGACCATCGAAACCGCCATCGAAAATATCTCGGGCGCGCGCATTCATATGCGGCAGCGGATCATGCGGGATGATACGCTGCTGATCGAAGCCAAGGTCGAGGCGGCGCTCATAAACATGGATGGCCGCCCACGCCGCTTTCCAAAAGAATGGAAAGATATTCTCCAGCCAATCGCTAAAATTCTAACTCATCCTTAACCATAACATTCCATGAATGCGCGGGAATGAAAGAAGGTGTTGGCGTGTTCTGCTCGCAGCGCCTTCCTTTCACCAAATTTAGCCGCAAGAAGCCGGATTAAGGGACCTTTAACCTCTTTACAAATGCGGCAATTGCGACGACGAATGCGACCCTTGCCGCCCGGTCCCCATGCCGGGCGTTTGGATTCGAGGATGGTGGACTTATGGAAAACGTAGCGCTTGCGGCGCCTGCAGCCGATGTTACCCTCTGGG
This sequence comes from Paramesorhizobium endophyticum, assembly GCF_014640615.1. Lineage (GTDB taxonomy): Bacteria > Pseudomonadota > Alphaproteobacteria > Rhizobiales > Rhizobiaceae > Paramesorhizobium > Paramesorhizobium endophyticum. Next base: position 103,139 of record NZ_BMHH01000009.1, read on the forward strand.
GCCTGTTCATGCAGGCGAACTGGGTGGTCAAGCTCGTCATGCTCGGACTTCTCGGCGCGTCGGTCTGGACGTGGGCGATCATCGTCGACAAGACGTTGGGCTATGGCCGGGCGCGCCGCGCAATCGACCGCTTCGAGCAGGTGTTCTGGTCCGGCCAGTCGCTGGAGGAGCTCTACCGAAACCTGAGCGACCGCCGCACCACCGGCATAAGCGCCATCTTCATGGCTGCCATGCGCGAGTGGAAGAAATCCTTCGAGAAGGGCGCCCGCTCGCCCATCGCGCTGCAGATGCGCATCGACAAGGCCATGGACGTGGCGCTGGCGCGTGAGAACGACAAGCTCGAATCCCGTCTCGGCTTCCTTGCGACCATCGGTTCCGCGGCTCCGTTCATCGGTCTTTTCGGCACGGTCGTCGGTATCATGACCTCGTTCCAGGCCATCGCCTCGTCGAAATCGACCAATCTGGCGGTGGTGGCGCCTGGTATCGCCGAGGCGCTTCTGGCCACGGCGATCGGCCTGCTCGCCGCTATCCCGGCGGTTATCGCCTATAACAAGCTTTCGAGCGACGCGGGAAAGATCAGCGCGCGCATGGAAGGCTTCGCCGATGAGTTTTCCGCCATACTCTCGCGGCAAATCGATGAGAAGCTCGCGCCGCGTGGTTAGGGTCGCCGCATGATCTGTCTGGAAAAGTCTCAATTTTCGGGATCGTGCTCCGAGCGTAGAAGAGAGGGAAAGACAAGCCATGGGCATGTCGGTGGGAAATCAGGGGCAGTCGGGCGGCCGCCGTGGCCGTCGCGGGCGCAAGAAAGCCTTGATGAGTGAAATCAACGTCACGCCCTTCGTGGACGTGATGCTGGTGCTGCTCATCATCTTCATGGTCGCCGCGCCAATGCTGACGGTGGGCGTGCCCATCGACCTGCCGGAGACGCAGGCCAAGGAGATGAACGCGCAGACGCAGCCGATCACCGTCTCGGTCAACGACAAGGGCCAGATCTACATTCAGGAAACCGAGATCGGCATCGACGAAGTGGTGCCGAAGCTCGAAGCCATCTCCAAGACCGGCTATGAGGAGCGCATTTTCGTGCGCGGCGACAAGTCGGCGGATTATGGCACCGTCATGAAGGTGATGGCGCGGATTTCGGCGGCCGGTTTCAAGAATATCGGCCTTGTGACCCTCCAGGAGCAGAATAGCTGACGCCATCATGAAGGCCGGCCTCACATCCTCCGCGATCCTGCACGCCGTCATCATCGGATGGGGGCTGTTTACGTTTTCGTCGCCGAAGCCTTTCGAGATTTCGGATGCCGAAGCGTTGCCGGTGGATATCGTGCCGATCGAATCCATCACGCAGATTCAGCAGGGCGACAAGAAGGCGCCGATGAAGGAAAAGTCTGCGCCCAAGCCCACCACCAAGCCGAAGCCGCCGGTTGAAAATGCCGAGAATGCCGGCGACAACGACATCGACATGAAAACGCCGCCCACGCCGGACGCGAAGCCGAAGCCTGTGGAGACGGCGCAGGAGGCGAAGCCGCAGCCGAAGCCGGTTGAGAAGCCCGATCCTGTGCCGGTGGAAAAGCCCGAGCCCAAGCCTGCGCCCAAGCCGACACCGGTTCCGGCGACGGAGGTGCAGCCCAAGCCCGAGCCGAAGCAGGAAGTGAAGCCGGACGCAGTGGCCGAGGCGATCGAGAAGCAGACCGAAAGCCCCGACGCGGAAGCGATGAAGCTTCCCGACAAGGTGCCCGCGCCAGACGCCAAGCCGAAGCCGCCGCAGGCGCAGACGGCCAAGACGCCGGACCGCAAGCAAACGGAAGATACGCAGAAGACCGCGTCGGCAGCCAAGAACACGTCCGAAGACAAGAACGCCATCGCTGACGAGGTGCGGGCGTTACTCAACCGCGAGAAGGCTTCAGGCGGCGGCGCGAAGCGCTCGACGGAGCAGGCTTCGCTCGGCGGTCAGAGGAACACCGGCGGCTCGAAGCTGAGCCAGAGCGAAATGGACGCGTTGCGCGGGCAGATTTCGAAGTGCTGGAACGTGCCCGCTGGCGTCGCGGACGCGCAAGGCCTGCGCGTGACGGTGAAGATGCGGCTCACCGAGACGGGCGAGATCGAGGGCGCGCCGGAGGTCACCTCCACCGGCGGCGGCGATTCGTCGGTCACCCGGGCGGCGGCTGAAAGCGCGCGGCGCGCGGTCATGCGCTGCGCGCCATACAACCTGCCGCGCGACAAATATGATTCGTGGTCGGAAGTCATTGCGAACTTTGACCCCAGTGAAATGTTTTAATGCTTGAACCTGCTTGCCAATCGAATGGCCGGACAAATGAGGTCCCCGAAATTATGAAGAGAGTGATCCGGACGTTTTTCTCAGCCCTCGCCATGTTCGTTGCGGCGAATACGGCGGGTATCGGCCCTGCCGAGGCCGTCGTGGAGATTGATATCAATAAGGGCAATGTCGAGCCGCTGCCGATCGCGATTACCGATTTCCTGTCGGCTGACCAGATGGGCGCGAAAGTCTCCTCCATCATCGCAGCCGACCTGGAGCGCTCCGGCCTGTTCGCGCCGATCAACAAGGGCGCGTTCATCGAGAAGATTTCCAACCCCGACGCCGCGCCGCGCTTCGAGGACTGGAAGGTGATCAACGCGCAGGCTCTGATCACGGGCCGCGTCACCAAGGAGGCGGACGGGCGGCTCAAGGCCGAGTTTCGCCTGTGGGACACCTTTGCTGGGCAGCAACTCGCCGGGCAGCAATTCTATACCGCGCCCGAGAACTGGCGGCGCATCGCCCATATCATCGCCGACGCCATCTATGAGCGTCTGACTGGCGAGAAGGGCTATTTCGACACGCGCATCGTGTTCATCGATGAGTCGGGTTCGGCGCAGCAGCGCGTCAAGCGCCTCGCCATCATGGACCAGGACGGCGCGAACACGATCTATCTCTCCGACGGGCGCGACCTGGTGCTGACTCCGCGCTTCTCGCCCAACCGGCAGGAGATCACCTATATGTCGTTCGCGGGCGGCCGGCCGCGCGTCTATCTGCTGCAGCTCGATACCGGGCAGCGCGAGGTCGTCGGCAATTTCCCCGGCATGACCATCGCGCCGCGCTTCTCGCCCGATGGGCAGAAGGTGATCATGAGCCTGCTGCAGGATGATGGCAGCGCCAATGTCTACACCATGGACCTGCGCAGCCGCACGACGACGCGTCTCACCAGCTCGACGGCCATCGACACCGGCGCCTCCTATTCGCCGGATGGGTCGCAGATCGTCTTCACATCGGACCGCGGCGGGCGTCCGCAGATCTATGTGATGGGCGCGGATGGTTCCAATCCGCGCCGCATCTCGTTCGGCGACGGCAGCTATTCGACGCCGGTCTGGTCGCCGCGCGGTGACCTGATCGCCTTCACCAAGCAGTCGGGCGGGCAGTTCTCCATCGGCGTGATGAAGACCGACGGCTCGGGCGAGCGCCTGCTCACCACCGGCTTCCACAATGAGGGGCCGACCTGGGCGCCGAACGGCCGTGTGCTGATGTTCTTCCGCAAGAACGCTGGCTCCGGCGGTCCGAAGCTCTTCACCATCGACGTCACGGGGCGCAACGAGCGGCAGATCCAGACGCCGAACTTCGCCTCGGATCCGGCTTGGTCGCCCCTGCTCGATTGAGCTAAAGAAGGAAGGGATGCGACAATCTGGCGGGACGATGGCGATTTGAGGCCGTCATTCCGCCGCATTGTCACTTAAATGTGCGAGCAAACAGCCCTCGGGGACGGGGCAACGCGCAAGAAAATATTAACCATAATTCTTGAGCGCGCCTTAACCTCGATATGGTTACTCATTGTTCACTGCAACAGTTCAAATTACCTAAGGAGCCCCGGCCCATGCGCCGTATCCAGTCGATTGCACGCAGCCCGATTGCTGTCGCCCTTTTCATGTCGCTTGCCGTTGCCGGATGCGCCTCCAAGAAGAACCTGCCCAACAATGCCGGTGATCTTGGGCTGGGTGCGGGGGCGGGAGCAAACGGAGCGGTTCCGGGTTCGTCGCAGGACTTCACGGTCAATGTTGGCGACCGTATCTTCTTCGACCTCGACTCTTCGCTGATCCGCGCCGACGCGCAGCAGACGCTCGCCAAGCAGGCGCAGTGGCTGCAGCGTTATCCGCAATATTCGATCACCATCGAAGGCCATGCGGACGAACGCGGCACGCGCGAATACAACCTCGCGCTCGGCCAGCGTCGCGCCGCCGCCACCCGCGACTTCCTCGCCTCGCGCGGCATTCCGGCCAGCCGGATGCGCACGATCTCCTACGGCAACGAACGCCCGGTCGCGGTCTGCGACGCCGACTCGTGCTGGTCGCAGAACCGCCGCGCGGTCACTGTCCTCAACGGCGCCGGCAGCTAAGATTGCGTTTGCGCGTGAAGCGCGATTGCAAAAACGCCACACGGAATGAAGGAAAAGCGGCCAGGCGGCCGCTTTTTCGTTTTAAACAAATTTTGGCCGAACTTGCTTGCCTCCTGTAGGGTACGGATTGATAAAGAGCCGGGCCTGCGAGGCTGTGTTTTAGCCGCATGATCTTGTCCTGATCTGTGCAATGTTCGGGATCATGCTTAGGGATAGGGGTACCGAAGGGGCAAAGTGGAATGAATGGATCGCTGAAAAAACTGATACTGGGCATGGCGCTTCTGCCGCTGCTTGCCGGGCAGGTGTTCGCGCAGGTGGCTGACCCGCGCGTGAGCCAGCTCGAGGAGCAGGTGCGCAACCTCACCGGCAAGATCGAGGAGCTGAACTTCCAGATCCTCCAGATGCAGGAGCAGATGCGCAAGGGGCAGGAAGACAATGAGTTCCGCTTCCAGGAACTCGAAAAGAACAAGCGCTCGGATGCGGGCGGTCGCCAGGACAGGGCGGTCGCGTCCGCTTCCCACGCGGCGAAGGGTGGGGCATCGGGAGATGCCTCTTCCACCGCTCTTGCTTCTCCATCCGCTTCGGGTGCTGCCGCTTCCGGTGTCGCCGATTCCATTGCCATTGATCCGCAAGGCGCATCGGACGGCCGGGGTGTTCCGCCCCGCGCGCTCGGCACGATCCGCTTCGACGCCAATGGCAATGTAATCGGCGAGACGCTGGATGAGGCGGCGACGAAAGGCAGCGGCCCGGCTCCCTCGGTGCCGGCGGGCGGCAACACGATCGCCTCGCTGCCGGAAACGGACAATCCGAACGAGCTTTATAAATTCGCCTACCAGAACATCCTGTCGGGCGACTACCGCGCGGCGGAAAAAGGATTCCGGGAGCATATCAAGCGCTATCCCGCCGACCCGATGACAGCGGATGCGCGGTTCTGGCTGGGCGAATCGCTCTACGGGCAGGAGCGCTATCCGGAAGCCGCGACCGTGTTCATCGATACGCAGCGCGATTATCCGCAGTCCAAGCGCGGCGCGGAAAACCTCTTGAAGCTCGGCATGACGCTGGTGAAGATGAAGGACCATGAGGTCGCCTGCGCCACCTTCGCCGAAGTGCCGGTGCGCTATCCGGGGGCGTCGCAGGCGGTGTTGAACCGGGTGACGGAAGAGCGTGCCAAGAACCGCTGCTGACCTCGATCCATCTGCTATCTTCTCGCGGTTCGATTTCGGTGGCGAGCAGGCGGTCGTGGCGGCGGTATCTGGCGGCGGGGATTCGCTGGCGCTGCTCATTCTCCTCAGGGATTATTTTTCGACGCGCGAGGTCGCGCCGAGGCTGATCGCGGTGACTGTCGATCACGGCCTCAGGCCCGAATCGGCTGATGAGGCGAGGGCGGTCGCGCGGCTATGCCGGGAGCATGGCATCGAGCATCGAATTATGCGGTGGGAAGGCGAGAAGCCCGGCACCGGCATTCCGGCTGCTGCCCGCGAGGCGCGCTACCGGCTTCTGACCGAAGCGGCAGGGGAGGCAGGTGCGCGGATCATCTTCACGGGGCATACGCGGGACGACCAGATCGAGACGTTTCTCATGCGCGAAGTGCGGGGGGAGGGGCGCGGGCTCGCCGGGATGGCCAGCGTTACGTTGCTCGGTGGGCAGTTCTGGCTGGTGCGGCCTTTGCTGAATGTGGGCAGGCAGGATTTGCGTGATTTTCTGAACAAGCGGCAAATCGAGTGGTTCGACGATCCGACCAATGAGAATCCGGCATTCGAGCGCCCAAGGGTTCGGGCGGCTAGAGGGGCCAATCCCTCCCTTCACGCTCGCCCTTCGAGGCTCGCTGCGCGAGCACCTCAGAGTAAGGGCGCTAGGCACGAAGAAAATGAGGCGCTTCTGAACAAGATCGCTTCAATGGCAGCAACGCGGCAGGCGGAAGGCAAGGCGGTTGCCGGTTTTCTCGCTGGAAGCGTCTCCATCGAGGCGGGCGACGTGGCGAGTATCGAAGCGGAGGCGTTGGCGGGGGCGGGACAAGATGTCGCTGCGCTGGCGCTGAGTGTTATCGTAGCAGCTATCGGCGGGCGCAGCTTCCTGTCTGGCGTGGCGGAGCGGGAGCGTCTTCACCTGCATCTCAAAGGCCAAGGACCGGCCAGACTGGCGCTCAGCCGCACCGTCATCCAGCGTGGCGCGCGGCGGCATCTGATCTGGCGCGAGGCGCGCGGGTTGCCGGGACTGGACCTCAAGCCGGGAGAGCGCGGCATTTGGGACGGACGGTTTGAGGTAGCCAATCATCTGCCCGACGGCGAAATCTTACGGATCGCGCCGCCATCCGCCGCCGAGTATGAGCAATTCAGCCGGGAGAAAGGTATCGAGCGGGAAAAATTTCGTCGTGCCGCTGTTTTGGCGGGCCCTGCTGTCTATATGAGGGGCAGGCTTATGGATATTCCGGCCCTCAGCGGTGGACGCTTCCTGCCCGAGGGGGTTGCGTTGAAGCGTCGCATCGCCCTCTACGACCATTTTTTGCCGGGGCACGATATCATGCTCGCCAATGCGGTCCGGCGCCTGTTCGGATTGGCGGATTATCCTGCGCCTCCGCTATTTTAGCCGCATTTGTGCGATGCCAAGGTCGGCCCGGCTGGAAAATGCTCCCCTGCGCACCGCGTTTGTAAACCAGTGCTATAAGATTTGATGCTACGCTTCATGCTTGCCTTGGCAAGGCCTCGCTTCGAACCTATGTTAGTTCAAAATCGCCGTTCCCGGGTTTGGGGCGGAAGTGTTGACCGATTGGACCCGTTATGAATCCCAACTATCGCAACTTCGCCCTGTGGGCGATTATTGCCCTACTCCTGATCGCGCTGTTCAACCTGTTCCAGAGTCCGACGCAGCGCACGGCGTCGCGCGAGATTCCCTATTCGCAGTTCATCAGCGATGTTTCGGGCGGCCGGGTCAAATCGGTCACGATCACGGGTGAGCGGATCACGGGCACCTATTCGGACAGCGGCTCGTCCTTCCAGACCTACTCTCCGGGCGATAACGAGCTTGTCTCTCGTCTTGAAGCCAAGGGCGTGGCGATCTCCGCTCGGCCTGAGACCGATGGCTCCAGTTCCCTTGTCGGTATCCTGCTTTCCTGGCTGCCGATGATCCTGATTCTCGGCGTGTGGATTTTCTTCATGCGCCAGATGCAGGGCGGCTCGCGCGGGGCGATGGGCTTTGGCAAGTCGAAGGCCAAGCTTTTGACCGAAGCGCATGGCCGCGTCACCTTCCAGGATGTGGCGGGCGTGGACGAGGCCAAGGAAGATCTCGAGGAGATCGTCGAATTCCTCCGCGATCCGCAGAAGTTCCAGCGCCTGGGCGGTCGGATTCCGCGCGGCGTGCTGCTCGTCGGCCCTCCGGGAACAGGTAAGACGCTGCTGGCGCGCGCCATTGCCGGCGAAGCGAATGTGCCGTTCTTCACCATCTCGGGTTCGGATTTCGTGGAAATGTTCGTCGGTGTCGGCGCGAGCCGTGTCCGCGATATGTTCGAGCAAGCCAAGAAGAACGCGCCCTGCATCATCTTCATCGATGAAATCGACGCGGTGGGCCGTCATCGCGGCGCCGGTCTGGGCGGCGGCAATGACGAGCGCGAGCAGACGCTGAACCAGCTGCTGGTCGAAATGGACGGCTTCGAGGCCAATGAAGGCATCATCTTGATCGCCGCGACCAACCGCCCTGATGTGCTCGACCCGGCGCTGCTGCGTCCCGGCCGTTTCGACCGTCAGGTTGTCGTGCCCAATCCGGATGTGGCGGGCCGCGAGAAGATCCTGAAGGTGCATGTGCGCAATGTGCCGCTGGCCCCCAATGTGGACCTTAAGGTGCTGGCGCGCGGTACGCCCGGCTTCTCCGGCGCTGACCTGATGAACCTCGTCAACGAGGCGGCGCTGATGGCGGCGCGGCGCAACAAGCGCCTCGTCACCATGCTCGAATTCGAGGACGCCAAGGACAAGGTGATGATGGGTGCGGAGCGCCGCTCCAGCGCCATGACGCAGGAAGAAAAGGCACTGACCGCCTATCACGAGGCCGGCCATGCGGTCGTCGCCATGAACGTGGCGATGGCCGACCCGGTGCACAAGGCGACCATTATTCCGCGTGGCCGTGCGCTCGGCATGGTGATGCAGCTGCCGGAAGGCGACAAATATTCGATGAGTTACAAGTGGATGGTGTCCCGGCTCGCGATCATGATGGGCGGCCGTGTTGCCGAGGAATTGAAGTTCGGCAAGGAGAACATCACCTCTGGCGCTTCGTCCGATATCGAACAGGCGACCAAGCTCGCCCGCGCCATGGTGACGCGCTGGGGCTTCTCCGACAAGCTGGGCCAGGTGGCCTATGGCGAGAATCAGGAGGAAGTCTTCCTGGGCCATTCCGTCGCCCGCCAGCAGAATGTTTCGGAGGAAACCGCGCAGCTGATCGACGCGGAAGTGCGGCAGCTGATTGACAATGCTTACACCGAGGCCCGCTCGATCCTGACCAAGAAGAAAAAGGACTGGATCGCCATCGCCGAGGGGCTGCTCGAATATGAGACGCTGTCGGGCGAAGAACTGAAGGCGATCTGCGCCGGGCAGAAGCCGGCCCGTGACCTCGGCGACGACACGCCGCCGTCGCGCGGGTCGAGCGTGCCGAAGGCTGGCGGCACCACGCGCAAGCGCAAGACCCCGGGCAACGAGCCTGACACGGGCATGGAGCCGCAGCCGCAATCCTGACGCGCGATATTTCAGACCATCAAAAACAGCCGGGCAATGCCCGGCTGTTTCATTTGTATATGCAAAGTGAGTGAGAAAATCGCGCCATGTCTTCGTTTGCCTCTTTTTCACCCCTCGACGTTATTATGTGCCTACCCGTGTGAGTGGAATTGCGTGATCCCGCTGTTTTTGCGATAAAAGGAAAATAGTCGGGGTCCGTTTAGATAAGGCGTGGTTATGAATCGGAAATACTTCGGAACGGACGGTATTCGCGGAAGAGCCAATAGCTTTCCCATGACGCCTGACATCGCCATGAAGGTCGGCATGGCCGTCGGTCTCCTCTTTCGCGAGACAGGCCAGGGCAAGCGCGTGGTGATCGGCAAAGATACCCGTCGTTCTGGCTATATGCTGGAGAATGCGCTGGTCGCAGGCTTTACGGCGACCGGCATGGACGTGTTCCTGCTCGGCCCCATTCCCACGCCGGCGGTGGCGATGCTCTGCCGCTCGCTTCGCGCCGATATCGGCGTGATGATCTCCGCCTCGCACAATCCTTATTACGACAACGGCATCAAGCTGTTCGGGCCCGACGGCTTCAAGCTTTCCGATGAGCTGGAACTCCAGATCGAGAAGCTGATCGAGGAGGATATGTACGCCAAGCTCGCCGGCAATGGCGATATCGGGCGGGCGAAGCGCGTCGAGGGCGATATTTACCGCTATACCGAGTTTGCCAAGCGTACGCTGCCGCGCAATCTTTCGCTCGCGGGTCTGCGCATCGTCGTCGATTGCGCCAATGGCGCGGCTTACAAGGTGGCCCCTTCAGCGCTTTGGGAACTTGGCGCGGAAGTGGTGACGATCAACAACGAGCCGAACGGCGTCAACATCAACGAGGATTGCGGCTCGACGCATCCTATCGGCCTTATCAAGAAGGTGCATGAAGTCCGGGCCGATCTGGGCATTGCGCTCGACGGCGACGCCGACCGCGTGCTGATGGTGGACGAGGGCGGCAATGTCATCGATGGCGACCAGTTGATGGCGGTCATCGCCGAAACCTGGGCGAAAACAAACCGGCTGACCGGTAACGGCATCGTCGCCACCGTCATGTCCAATCTGGGCCTTGAACGTTTCCTTGCGGACATGGGCCTGTCGCTGGCGCGCACCAAGGTGGGCGACCGCTATGTGGTCGAGCATATGCGCGAGCATGGCTTCAATGTCGGCGGCGAGCAGTCCGGCCATATCGTGCTTTCCGATTTCTCGACCACCGGCGACGGGCTCGTTTCGGCCTTGCAGATTCTCGCCGTCATGCAGGACCAGCAGAAGCCGCTGAGCGAGGTTTGCCGCAAATTCGAACCGGTGCCGCAACTTCTGAAGAATGTGCGCACCAAGGGTGGCAAGCCGCTGGAAGACATCACCGTGAAAAGCGCCATCGAGGACGCGCGCGACCGCCTGGGTAATGGAGGCCGTCTGGTCATCCGTCCCTCGGGCACCGAGCCCCTTATCCGCGTCATGGCGGAAGGCGACGACCGCATACTGGTCGAGACGGTGGTGAACGACATCGTCAATGTGATATCGGGCATACGCACTGCTGCCTGAAATATAAGGGGGTAGGGGAATATGTCTTGCTTTGCCTATGGTTTGTCCATTGGCTTACTCCCTTAAGCAAAATGGTGAAGAAACAGGGTTAAGCACGGCTTAACCTTTCCCGTCTATTTTTCCCGATCGAAGTCAGTGGGAATCCGGCGCGAGAACCCAAGCGCCGGCACGTCGGGATGGGAAAAGCCACCATGCAGCATCATTTCAAAAACATCATCGCCGGTGCGGTTATGCTCGCCGCCGCCGGCGTCACGCATTCCGCGCTTGCGGCGGATCTGTCGCCGCCGATGGAGGCGCCATCCGTTCCGGAAGTGGTGCCGCCCGCGGTCGGCGGCTGGTATCTGCGCGGCGATATCGGTTACTCCTGGTCCAAGTTCCGCGAGACGACCTATGACGTTCCCAACAATAATGGTTGCGGCACGTGCGGCTCATTCATCGAGAAATCGCTCGACGGCGACCTGAAGGGCTCGTTCCTTGCCGGTGCGGGTATCGGCTATCAGATAACGGATTATTTCCGCACCGATCTGACCGCCGATTATATGTTTCGGTCGAAATTCGAGGGCGGTTCGTGCTCTCCCGCTGGATGTTCCGACGATCGCACGAAGATGAGCGCGCTGTCGATTCTCGCCAATGCCTATGTGGATCTGGGGAACTTCAACGGCTTCACGCCCTATGTCGGCGCGGGTATCGGCGGCACGCGCGTGAAATGGGATGATCTGGTGGATCACAAGAACGGAACCACGCAGGAAGGCGCAGCGAACTGGCGCTTCACCTATGCGCTCATGGCGGGTGTCGCGTTCGACCTGACGCACAATCTGAAGCTCGATGCCGGATACCGCTACCGCCATGTCAATGGCGGCAAGATGTTCGACGGCGGCCAATGGATCGGCGATGGACATGATGACGGCATGAACATCCATGATGTCCGTGTCGGCCTGCGCTATCAGTTCGGCGCCCCGTCTGTCGCTTATGCGCCGGAGCCGCTGCCCGTTTACAAGTAAGCCTGGCTCACTGCCTCGAGAAGCCCGGTTTTGGCCGGGCTTTTTCGCGGGTGCGCATGCTTAACGGCTGCTTAAGAATTTTGGTTAATGATCGAGAAACGTAACGGCGGAACCATATCTGCCGCTTCCCTTGGGGGATTCGCATGAAACGCATCAAGCGCATTTTCATAGCTGCCTTATCCAGTCCCGTTCTGGTCATCCCGGCACTTGCCGCGGATCTGGGCCCCGCTCCCGTGGAGGCTCCGATTGCAGCCGGGCCGGTCGCAGCCGCTTCTGGCTGGTACCTGCGCGGCGATGTCGGGCACAGTTTCGACGCCAAGGGTGACGGGCGATATGGCGTTTGGGACGAGGCCAGCCATAGCAAGACCGAGTTCGACTATGACGAGATAAAACTGCGCGGTAACACGGATTTCGGCATCGGTGTCGGCTATCGCTTCAACCAGTATCTGCGCGCGGATGCGACGCTTGCCTACTGGAAGCGGGATGTGTTCGGCTCGAGCGAGGCGTTCGGCGGTGCGGTCTCCTTCGACGACACCTCGAAAGTCACCGCCTGGGAGATGATGGCGAATGCCTATGTCGATCTCATCACCTGGGGCAAGGTCACGCCCTATATCGGCGGCGGTGTGGGCTTCACGCGCCTCAAATACGGCACGATGAAGAACCGGTCCTGGTGCCATGATCCTTCCGTCTGCGGTGACAGCTATTGGGCCGACCATGGCGGTTTTTCTTCGACGCGCTTCACCTGGGCGCTGATGGCCGGCATGACGGTCGATATCACCTCCAGGACCAAGCTCGATTTCGGCTACCGCTACTCGCACATCAAGGGCGGCAAGGCTTTCGGATGGGATGCGTCCGACATCGCCGCGGGCGCGACCGGCGTGCAGGGCTACGACAAGGGCTTCGACGTGCATCAGGTTCGTGTCGGCCTGCGCTACGAGTTCGGCGGCCCGGAGGCAGCTTATCAGCCTGAGCCGCTTCCGACCTATAGCGAGCCGGCACCGGTTTATAAGAACTGAGTCGCGGAGTCTCACCTCTGGTGGTCGCTTGAAAATTCCAGGGGAGTGAAGTATATATTCGAAGTAGCCTGACAGGGCCGAAGCCCTGCCAGGCGTTTACCTTACTTTACGAATTGGACCCGCACAGCGACTTGCCAGGTCGTGCGGGTCTTTCGTATTGTAAGGGTGATATAAAGTGGCGGCGTAAACCAATACCACATCGTATCGACTCCTCTCGCAGGCAAGGCTGTGTCCTGCCTCAGTCCGGACGCCTATTCGCCGGATTGCGCGCCCTGATTTCAGTCACTACGCGCTGCTGCTTCTGTCTGCGATAAGTCGAATTAAACTTTAACCATCGGTAGAAATCAATCGGCGTTTCACCTGTGCGAAAGCTGTCGCGGCCGAACAAATTTCTTGACTGCATGCGACGTTTCTCATACCTCCATCAGCGGGCCACTTCTCCCCACCGAGAAGCGTGCTATCTGAGAGGATAGGATAAACATGACTGCTATCGCGAAGCCGGACCAGCGTCCGGCCAATCCTAATTTTTCATCTGGTCCCTGCGCAAAACGTCCCGGCTGGTCGCTGCAAGCACTCGCCGATGCGCCCCTTGGCCGTTCGCACCGCGCGAAAATCGGCAAGACCAAGCTGAAGGACGCCATCGACCTTACCCGCGAAGTTCTGCAGGTGCCCGCCGATTATCGCATCGGGATCGTGCCTGCTTCCGATACCGGCGCCGTGGAAATGGCGCTCTGGTCGCTGCTCGGTGAGCGCGGCGTCGATATGGTCGCCTGGGAGAGCTTCGGCGCGGGCTGGGTGACTGACGTGGTCAAGCAGTTGAAGCTCGCCGATGCGCGCACTTTCGAAGCGCCCTATGGCGAGATCGTCGATTTCAACAGGATCGATTTCGACCGCGATGTGGTCTTCACCTGGAACGGCACCACTTCGGGAGTCCGCGTGCCGAACGCGGATTTCATTCCCGCGGACCGCAAGGGTCTCACCATTTGCGACGCAACGTCTGCCGCTTTCGCGCAGCGCCTCGATTTCTCCAAGCTCGATGTCGTCACCTTCTCCTGGCAGAAAGTGCTGGGCGGGGAGGGCGCGCATGGCATCCTCATCCTGTCGCCCCGCGCCGTCGAGCGACTGGAAACCTACAAGCCCGCCTGGCCGCTGCCGAAGATCTTCCGCCTCACCAAGGGCGGCAAACTGATCGAGGGTATCTTCGTCGGCGAGACGATCAACACACCGTCCATGCTCTGCGTCGAGGATTATCTCGATGCGCTCAACTGGGCGAAGTCGATCGGCGGGCTCGATGCGCTGCTTGCCCGCGCGGACAAGAACTTTGCTGTTCTCGACGCATGGGTCGAGCGGACGCCTTGGATCGCCAATCTGGCGGTGAAGCCGGAAACGCGCTCCAACACCTCCGTCTGCCTCAGCATCGTCGATCCCGATGTGACCGCGCTCGATGCGGATGCGCAAGCCGCCTTCGCCAAGGGCATCGTTTCGGCGCTCGACAAGGAAGGCGTCGCCTATGACATCGGCGCCTATCGCGACGCGCCTTCGGGCCTGCGCATCTGGGCCGGCGCGACGGTCGAGGCTTCCGACCTCGAAGCGCTCACCCAATGGCTCGACTGGGCCTTCGCCAATCAGAAGGCCGCGCTGAAACAAGCGGCCTGATTGCGCACTCCTTGAGCGGCTGCGTATGCAGCCGCCTCTTCCCATTTCCTATTTATATTGATGGAGGCCATCATGGCGCCCCGCGTTCTCGTATCGGACAAACTCTCCACCACCGCCGTGCAAATCTTCAAAGACCGCGGCGTCGAGGTCGATTATTTGCCTGACCTCGGCAAGGATAAGGAAAAGCTGCTCGAAATCATCGATCAGTATGACGGCCTGGCCATCCGCTCGGCCACCAAGGTCACGGAAAAGCTCATCGCCGCGGCCAAGAATCTCAAGGTGATCGGCCGCGCCGGCATCGGCGTCGACAATGTCGATATCCCGGCGGCGTCGCGTCGCGGCATCATCGTCATGAACACGCCGTTCGGCAATTCCATCACCACCGCCGAACACGCCATCGCGCTGATGTTCGCCGTGGCGCGCCAGTTGCCGGAGGCGGATGTATCGACCCGCGCCGGCAAGTGGGAGAAAAACCGCTTCATGGGCGTCGAGATCACCGGCAAGACGCTGGGCGTCATCGGCTGCGGCAATATCGGTTCGATCGTCGCGACACGCGGCGTCGGCCTCAAGATGCATGTCGTCGCCTTCGATCCGTTCCTCTCGGAAGCCCGCGCGCAGGAACTGGGCGTGGAGAAGGTGGAGCTGGACGATCTCTTCGCCCGCGCCGATTTCATCACGCTCCACACGCCGCTCACCGACAAGACCCGCAACATCATCAATGCGGATGCAATAAACAAGATGAAGAAGGGCGTGCGCATCATCAACTGCGCGCGCGGCGGACTGATCGTTGAGAAGGATCTGGTCGAGGGGCTGAAGTCCGGCAAGGTCGCCGGGGCTGGCATCGACGTGTTCGAGGTGGAGCCGGCGACGGAGAACGAGCTGTTCCATCTGCCGAATGTCGTCTGCACGCCGCATCTGGGCGCGTCGACCAGTGAAGCGCAGGAGAACGTCGCGTTGCAGGTGGCCGAGCAGATGTCGGACTATCTGATCAAAGGAGCCGTCTCCAACGCCATCAACATGCCCTCGATTACGGCGGAAGAAGCGCCAAGGCTGAAGCCCTTCGTCAAGCTTGCCGAAGTGCTGGGCGCGTTTGTCGGCCAGGTGACGGACGAGCCGATCCAGGAAGTAGAAGTGCTGTTCGACGGCATCACCGCGACGATGAACACGCGTGCGCTCGTCTCGGCGGCGCTGGCCGGGCTCATCCGCCCGCAGGTGGCCGATGTCAATATGGTCTCGGCGCCTATCATGGTGAAGGAGCGTGGCATTATCGTCTCCGAGGTCAAGCGCGACAAGTCGGGCGTGTTCGACGGCTATATCAAGCTGACGGTCAAGACCACGCAGCGCACCCGCTCCATCGCCGGCACCTGCTTCTCCGACGGCAAGCCGCGCTTCATCCAGATCAAGGGCATCAATCTCGACGCCGAAGTCGGCCAGCACATGCTCTATACCACCAATGACGATACGCCGGGCATGATCGGCCTGCTCGGCACGGTGTGCGGCAAGCATGGCGTCAACATCGCCAATTTCTCGCTCGGCCGTGACCGTCCGGGCGGCGACGCCATCGCGCTGCTCTATCTGGACGAGCGCATTCCGGACCATGTGCTGGAAGACCTTCGCGCCAACACGGCGATCAACTCCGCCCGCCCGCTGGAGTTCAACGTGGGCGAGGCCTGATATGACGGATGGGCTGCAATGGCGTGCGATGCGCGGGGAGGATATTCCCGCCGTCAGCGCCATTGCGGCCGCCGTTCATACGGATTTCTTCGAGGACGATGCAGTCTTTGCCGAGCGGCTCGCGCTTTATCCCGCGGGCTGCTTCGTCCTTGAAAAGGCAGGGGGACTTGCCGGCTACGGCATCAGCCACCCCTGGGTCAAATACCGCATACCGGCGCTGAACACGCTGCTCGGGCGTTTGCCTGATGATGCGGACATCTATTATCTTCACGACATCGCTCTTATGCCTGAAGCCCGCTCCGGCGGCTTTGCCTCCCGCGTCGTCCAGATGATGGCTCGACAGGCCGAGCGGGATGGTTTCGCTACCATGGCGCTCGTTGCGGTCAATGGGTCACCGGGCTACTGGCAGAAACAGGGCTTCGCCATTGCCGACGTGCCAGAGCTGACGGCCAAGCTTCTCAGCTATTCCGTCGATGCGCGGTATATGGTGCGGGTGCATTGATTAAAACGTTGGCGGGACAGCGCCCCCCTCTGTCCTGCCGGACATCTCCCCCGCGAGGGGGGAGATTACGCTCTCACTTCCGCTTTCGCCAATGATGTAGAATAAGCTCCGCCATCGATGGAAGCCAATCTCCCCCCTTGCGGGGGAGATGCCCGGCAGGGCAGAGGGGGGCGCCTCGCGATTCCGTAAAAACACGATTTGCTTTAAGAAAAGAAGGGTCGCGCTTTGCGGAATGAGCCTGTATAGAAGCTCACGTTTGTCATTTCATGGCGGGCGGTTCTCCGCCCGGAGCGGAGAGTTTCTTTATGGCCAATGTGGTTGTCGTCGGGTCGCAGTGGGGCGACGAGGGCAAGGGTAAGATCGTCGACTGGCTGTCGGAGCGCGCCGATGTGATCGTGCGCTATCAGGGCGGCCACAATGCCGGCCATACGCTCGTCATCGACGGTGTCAGCTACAAGCTCTCGCTGCTGCCTTCCGGCCTCGTGCGCGGCAAGCTCAGCGTTATCGGCAATGGCGTGGTGGTCGATCCGCATCATTTCGTCGCCGAAGTGGCGAAGCTGCGCGCGCAGGGCGTCGAGATTTCGCCCGATGTGCTGCGCATCGCCGAAAACGCGCCGCTGATCCTGTCGCTGCACCGCGATCTCGATGCGATGCGCGAGGGTTCCAATTCCGGCCTCAAGATCGGCACGACCAAGCGGGGCATCGGCCCGGCCTATGAGGATAAGGTTGGCCGTCGCGCCATCCGCGTCATCGATCTTGCAGAGCCCGATACGCTGGAGCCGAAGGTCGAGCGCCTGCTTGCGCACCACAATGCGCTGCGGCGCGGCATGGGGCTGGAGGAAATCGAGGTCGGTGCGATCATGCGCGAGCTCACCTCGGTCGCCGATGAGATCCTGCCCTATATCGATCAGGTCTGGCGCGTGCTTGATGAACGCCGCAAGGCGGGCGACCGCATCCTTTTCGAGGGTGCGCAGGGCGCGCTGCTCGACAACGACCATGGCACCTATCCGTTCGTGACGTCGTCCAACACCGTGGCCGGGCAGGCCGCCGCCGGCTCGGGCCTTGGGCCCACGGCAATCGGCTATGTGCTGGGCATCACCAAGGCGTACACGACGCGCGTGGGCGAGGGGCCTTTTCCGACCGAGCTTCATGACGAAATCGGCAATTTCCTCGGCACCCGCGGCCATGAGTTCGGCGTGGTGACGGGGCGCAAGCGCCGCTGCGGCTGGTTCGATGCGGTCATCGTGCGCCAGACCGTGCGCACTTCCGGCATCAACGGCATCGCGCTCACCAAGCTCGACGTGCTTGACGGGCTCGAAGAGATCAAGATCTGCGTCGCCTATGAACTTGACGGCAAGCGGATTGATTATCTGCCCGCCTCCATGGGCGCGCAGGCGCGCGTCAAGCCGATCTATGAGACGCTGTCCGGCTGGTCAGAGACGACAGCGGGTGCGCGTTCGTGGAACGAGCTTCCGGCGCAGGCGGTCAAATATGTCCGCTATATCGAGGAACTGATCGGCGCGCCGGTGGCAATGCTCTCGACGAGTCCCGAGCGGGAGGATACCATATTGGTGACGGATCCCTTCCAGGATTGAGTGTCCCAAAGTTATTCCCATCAAAAGCATAATCTCGACGCGATTTTGCTTTTGATGGTTTATTGTGATTATTAGGGTGATGGTAGTAAAACCTCACAGAGCATGAGCATCACGGCATGGCGGACTTTGCAGCGGTACTGAAGAAGACGATCGACGCGCAGGCGAACCCGACGCCCGAGTTGCGGCAGCGCGTCTACGACAAGGCCCGCGCGACGATTGAACAGAAGCTCGCCGCCGCCAATGCGCCGGCCGCCGTCGCCGCCAAGCAGCGCAAGGCGCTGGAAGACGCCATCGCTGAAATCGAGGCGGAGTATGCGCATGCTCCGCAAGCAGCTGCCGCAAGCCGGCAGCAACCTGCGAGAGCGCCCGAGCCCAAGCCTGCGCCACGGCCCGTCGCGCCACCGGCGCCCGCCGTGCCGCCGAAAGCCGCGCCAAGGCCGTCTGCGCCCGCACCGAGGCCCGCGCGTGTGGAACCCCGTGTCGAGCCGGCCATGCCGGACCCGGAACCGCGCGCGGCGCGACGCGCTCCGGCCAGGGCGCCGGAGCCGGGTCCCGATCCGCTCGATGATTTCCTGAAGGGCGCCCAGCCACGCACTGCTGCACCCGCCCAAGCGGCACCGGACTTTACCCAGTCCCGGACGTCCGGCGGACGCAAGAAGCCTTCCCGCAGGGCCGAGTTGGAACTGGACGAGGAAGAGCGGGACGAATGGCGGCAGGATGGCGAGGAGGAAGGAAACTTCGCGCGCGACGAGGACTATGGTGGCGAACGCCGGCGTGGCGTGGGCAAGGGGCTGGTGTTCGGCCTTGTCGCGCTGCTGCTGCTCGGCGGCGCGGGCTATGCCGCCTGGAGCAACCAGGACCAGTTGCAGACCTATCTGGCCAACCTGATGGCGCAGTTCGAGGGCGAGAAGGACGCTGCGGTACAGCCTGCCGCGACGACACCACCTGCTCAGAAGCCCACCCCGGCGGCGACCAATGCTGCGCCCAGCAATAACCAGCCGCAAGCCCCGAAGCTGACACAGCGGCTCTTGCCTGACGGTACGGAGATCGATCCGGGTCCCGCCGGAGATACGCCCGGCGTGGGTGAGGGAACCTCCGTCGCCGAAGCGAGCGGCCAGGCTGCGCAGCCGTCTGCCGAGCAGGCGCCCCAAGCGGCCATTCCGGTCGGGCAGCAGGCCTTTTTCTATGAAGAGCGTAGCGGCCAGGAGGCGGGGTCGGCGAAGAAGGGTTCGGTGGTCTGGTCGGAAGTGCAGGATTCTCCTGGTGATGGCGAGCCGGCGGAACCGGCGATCCGCGCGGATGTCACCATCCCCGAGAACAATATCAAATTGCGCCTGACCATCCGCCGCAATACCGACAAATCGCTGCCCGCGAGCCATTTGATCGAGATGATCTTCTCCGTGCCGCAGGATTTTCCTGGCGGGGCGATCGATAATGTGCAGCGCGTGACCTTCAAGGACACGGAGCAATCGGCGGGCAGCCCGCTGATCGCCATTCCGAACAAGATCGCGGACAATCTCTTCATCGTGGCGCTGAATGACGCGCGCACGGCGATCGACACCAACATGACGCTCATGCGCCGCCAGCAGTGGATCGATATTCCGATCACCTACCGCACGGGCCGCCGCGCGCTGATCACGGTGGAGAAGGGCGTGCCTGGTGAGAAGGTGTTCAACGACGTGCTGAAGGCTTGGGGTGTTGGCGGGTAGGGGCGTATTGCGCGCCTTACGCGCCATCGAGGCGGCTTACCAGGGCTAATGGTAGGTAGATTTCTGTCGGTGCGACTGCATAGGCGATCCCTTCACCGTCGCCCTTCGAGGCTCGCTACGCGAGCACCTCAGGATGAGGGTGAAGGGCGTTGGCGTTTCAGGGTGAGCGTGAGCAGCAGCGCTTGAGTAGCCCTCATGGTGAGGTGCGAATGGAGCGCAGCGGAATGAGCCTCGAACCACGAGGGCGCTTGGCGCTGTTTCATCAAAACAAGAGTTGCTGTAATTCTCTTTCAACGATGGCGTACGAGATGGCGCCGCACACAAAAAAGCCCCGCCGAAACCGGCGGAGCTCTTGAAAAATCAACCGAAAACGATCACGCCCCGGCTTGCGCCAATGCCTTCTGCTGGCTGATGGCTGCGGCTTTTACCGAATCCTGCACCTTCTCGAAGGCGCGCACTTCGATCTGGCGCACGCGCTCGCGGCTGATGCCGAACTCGGCGGAAAGATCCTCCAGCGTCACCGGGTCATCAGCCAGGCGGCGCGCCTCGAAGATGCGGCGTTCGCGGTCGTTGAGCGAAGCCATGGCACCTGTCAGCATGGAGCGGCGGTTTTCCAGCTCGTCCTGCTCGATCAGGATCTGCTCCTGGCTGGAGCTGTCATCGACGAGCCAGTCCTGCCATTCGCCCGATTCGCCCTCCGTTGCGCGGATCGGCGCGTTGAGCGAGGCATCGCCGGATAGACGCCGGTTCATCGAGATCACCTCTTCCTCGCTGACATTCAGCCGGGTGGCGATTTCGCTGACCTGTTCGGGGTTGAGATCGCCCTCGTCCAGCGCCTGAATCTTGCTCTTCACCTTGCGCAGGTTGAAGAACAGGCGCTTCTGGTTGGCGGTGGTGCCCATTTTGACGAGGCTCCACGAGCGCAGGATATATTCCTGGATCGAGGCCTTGATCCACCACATGGCATAGGTTGCCAAGCGGAAGCCGCGCTCCGGCTCGAAGCGCTTGACCGCCTGCATCAGGCCGACATTGCCCTCGGAAATGACTTCGCCGATGGGCAGGCCGTAGCCGCGGTAGCCCATGGCGATCTTCGCCACCAGGCGCAGATGGCTCGTCACAAGCTTGTGGGCGGCCTGCGGGTCGCCATGTTCTAGATATCGCTTGGCCAGCATGTATTCTTCCTGCGGCTCAAGCATGGGAAAACGCCTGATTTCCTCCAGATAGCGCGTAAGACCACCATCGCCGGAAACAAGGCTTGGAAGACTGGTCTGGGCCATATAGCACCCTCCTCTTTGGAACAGCGGGCCCCCCACCATGGGCAGACCCGATACGCCCCGCTTGCCCTTCGCAACGCGGGGCATAACGACACCATATAACCACCATTTTGGCGAAAACACGATGCCTTAAGATAGGAAACAATCCGTCACACTTAAGTGAACGGAAATATCATGTCAGAGGTTTCACTTTTTTCGCGAAAAAGAAATTCAAATCCGAACAAGCAACATAAAGATGAAAGCCTTATACACCGTTATGCGTGCGCGCGAAAGGCTTCGACCAACTCCGCCATATCCTGCGGCATGGAAGCTTCGAAGGTCATGAGTTCCTCACTCACCGGGTGGATGAAGGACAGAAGCTGTGCATGCAGCGCCTGGCGGGGGAATTCCATAACGATCTGCTTCAGCGGCTCCACCAGCTTGTTGGCCTTGGTCTTGAAGGCGCTGCCATATTCCATGTCGCCCACCAAGGGATGACCGATATGGGCCATGTGGACGCGAATCTGGTGCGTTCTGCCGGTTTCAAGGCGGCACTCGATGAGCGAGGCGAGCGCGGTGGCGTCTTCCTTGGCGCCGAACTTCTCTACCACCGAATAATGCGTCACCGCATGGCGGGCGTCGTCGCGGGCCTCGCTCACCACCGCTTGCCGCGTGCGGTCTTTATGCGAGCGGCCAAGATGGGCATCGACCGTGCCATGGGTGCGGTCCGTGGTGCCCCAGACGAGGGCCAGATAGGCGCGTTCGAGATCGCCGGTGCGGCCATGGTCGGCAAACTGGGCGGAGAGGTGGCGATGGGCGCGGTCGTTCTTCGCAACGACCATGACGCCGGTCGTCTCCTTGTCGAGGCGGTGGACGATGCCGGGCCGCTTGACGCCGCCGATGCCCGAGAGCGTGTCGCCGCAATGATGGATCAGCGCGTTGACGAGCGTGCCTGTCCAATTGCCGTTTCCGGGATGGACCACCAGCCCTGCCGGCTTGTTGATGACGATGACGTCATCATCTTCGTAGAGGATATCGAGCGGGATATCCTCGCCCTGCGGCTCGGCTGGCTCCGGCTCCGGCATCTGGAGGCCTATCACCATGCCCTCGCGCAGCTTGGCCTTCGGCTCCAGCACTGGCTTGCCATCCACCGTAACCTGGCCGTCCGCGATCAGCGACTGGATGCGGCTGCGCGACAAATCCGGGCCAAGCTCACCCGCCAGCCACTGGTCGAGGCGCTTTCCCGCGGCGGCGGCATCGGCAATTAGCTCTTTCAATCGTAACTTCCCTTCGTTATCACGCGGCCTGCCGCATATTTATCCACATGATCCCTCATTTCGAGGATCATGCGCGAACCGGAGACCATATTCGATGCAGGATCGATATCATCAGGACTATCCTGATCACCAGACCTATCCGGACCATCAGAGCCAAGCCTACCAGACTCATCAGGGGCAGGCCTATCCGGGCGCTTATCCGGCGGAGCCTCCGCTCGACCCTGCCATGGAAAAGGTTCGCCGCAAGATGATGCGGCTGCTGGCGGTTTCGATCGGCATCATGCTTGTCGGTCTTATGGCCGTGCTGGCGGCCGTTGTCTACAAGATCAACCAGCCCAGCGAGCCGGAAGCACCAGAGGCGCGGACCGATATACCCGGCCAGCAGGCCGTGGTGCCGGAGACGCCGCCTGCCGTCATCGAAAGCCAAGTGCCGCTTGCGCCGGGCACTCGCCTGCTGTCGCAAAGCATTTCCGGCGATCTCGTCTCTCTCGAAACGCTGTTGCCCGATGGCGGCACGGAAATCGTCGTCTACGACTACAAAAAATCCCGGATCGTCGCCCGGATGCGCCTCGGTCCCATAGAGTGAAATTATTTTGCCGATTAGCCGTTGCGCTTTCATTCGCGCTTGGCTATATCGGCGCTGCTGCGCGCCCATCGTCTAGCGGTCCAGGACGCCGCCCTCTCACGGCGGAAACAGGGGTTCGATTCCCCTTGGGCGTGCCATTTATTTCTCCCACATCCAGATCTGATTATTCTGGCTAGGAAGCCTGGAGAATCGGAGCGATGCCAATCTCCCGGCGTCCCTCATCATGCGCCTCGGTAAGGACGGCCGCAAATTTTGCAAAACCTTGTCAACTGGCGCATAATCCGCTCTATGGGCAGGATGAATCAGAAGCCAGATTATGAGAAGGAATTGCGCGCGGCGGGGGTGCGGATCACCCGGCCAAGGCGGGTCATTCTCGACATATTGTCTGCTACCGAAGACCATCCCGACGCGATGGAGATTTTCCGCCGCGCGGTGGCGGTGGACAAGAGCATCTCTCTTTCAACCGTCTATCGCACGATGAAGCTTCTGGAAGAGCGCGGCGCGATTCACCGCCATGCCTTTGCCGGCGGGCCGTCGCGGTTCGAGCAGGCAAGCTCCCATCATGACCATTTGATCGATATCGAAACCGGCGACGTCATCGAATTTCATTCCGACAGCATCGAAAAACTGCAGGAAGAGATCGCCCGCTCGCTTGGCTATGACATCGTGCATCACAGGCTGGAGCTTTATGGACGCAAGAGGAAGGTCGGCAAGTAGGGGAGACGGTGTCCTTACTCGCCTGTCTCCTTGCCCGATTCCATGGGCTGATACTTCCACAGATAAGCCCACGCGCCGTAAAGCGTCACGCCGAGGGTCAGCGTTCCCCAGAAGGAATCGCCTCGCGTCCACTCAACAATACTCCAGATCGCGCAGAAGGCGATGAGGAGGACGCGCCGCCAGAGCGGATCGAGAAAGGGGTGGGAAGCGGAATTGCGGTTCAAGGCTGCCTCTTTCATTGGGTATTGCGGGCAGCCGTTTCTAGCCCAATAAGTCGCCGATTGCGAGCTTATCCGGATTCGCTTCGCGCGGTCTCCGCCTGGTCTTCGTGCTCCTCAAGTATCGTGACCTGCAATTCGTCGTTCTTGTCGATTTCCCAGTAGATGGCGGGGTCGCGGTCCATGAGCTCGGGGTCGACCTCCACGCATTTGCCGTAGGCCCTTGTGGCTTCCGCCGCGAGATTGTCGAGCGCCGGCTTCAGCTCGGTCCTGCATGTGGCGATCGTCTCATAGGACACGGTCGGCGCGGGCTGGACATTGCACACGTCCATATCGTTCGAGCACGTTACCAAGAGCATGATGGCAGCCAGATGTTGCATGGCTTGAACTCCTTTGACGAAGTTAACGGATAACGCATGTATGCAGTTCCGTTTTCATCGAAGGCTCTCCGTGAGAGACCATGCCTGGCATGTGTGTAGATGATGCTGACGGGATTGGAAAAAATTGAGAAAAATCTTCCTCCCTTCGGGAACTTCCCGTGCGCTTGCCCGTTATTGGACTATCGATGCCTGACACACCCCGCCCCCCTCACGAAAGTTGTCAGGCATCGGGCTGCAAGCGCCCCCCTAACCCTTGCAGCCGTTTACGCCGGGATGCACACCGTCCCAGAGCGTGAAATCGGATCGCCACGGGCTTCAGCACAGCTGGCCTGTGGCGATCTTTTTGTGCGCTCGTTTTTGAGAGAAAATCGAGACGATCAGAAATCGAAATGCGTACGGGGCACGTCGAGCGAATAGGTCACGCCATCGGGCTCGATGCGGTAGCTCGAGGTGCCATCCACCGAAATCGGCACGATGCGCTCCAGAACGGCGCTGCCGAAGCGGGCATTGGGGTCGGAGCCTTTGAGCGCGCTGGGAACTTTCTCATCCCACCGGATCGAAAGCGACATATAATCCGTGCCGGCGTTTTCGAAACGTCCGGACACTGCGACCCGGCCATCACTATTCGAGAGCGCGCCATAGGCAGCGGAGTTGACGATCAACTCATGCAGGGCGAGACCGATGTGGAGGGCCGCACCGGGAAAGATATAGGGATCGGCGCCCGATAAGCTGAAGCGCGGATCGGAGATGTCGACATATTTCTGCATCTGCGAGCGGACAAGCTCGTGAAACCGTGCGCCGCGCCAGTTGGAATCCGTCACCAGGTCCTGCGAATAGGAGAGCGACTGCACGCGCCCCCGGAAGCGCGAGAGGAAATCGTCGATCGTCTCGGTAAAGCGCGCCGTCTGCATGGCGATGCTCTGGATGATGGCGAGCAGATTCTTCGAGCGGTGGCTGACCTCGCGCAGCAGTGTCTTCAGCACCTGCTCGCGCCGCTTGAGCTCGGTTATGTCCACGCCTGTCGTCACGATGCCGATGAGCGCGCCGGTATCGTCGCGATCAGCGTCGATGGAAAGCTCGAACCAGCGAATCTCGGCGCCATGGGAGAGGCAGATTTCCACCCGCTGCAGCTCGCCGGTTTCCAGCACCGCCTGCTTGGCAGCGGCGAGCCTTGCCGTCATGGCCTCCTGCACCAGTTCCTCGTCCTGGACGCCTTCACGCCACAGATCGGTCCATACATCCGGCAGGTTTTCAGCCCAGACATAGGCGAGATCAGGGGATTGATAGAGCACGAAGACATTGCTGTTGCGGATCGCCTGGACCAGCGAGCGCAATCGCACTGTATCCTTGTCTTCGGCTTTTGTGAAAGGCAGGGTAGCGGCCATCATTTCTATAGCCCGGCGCGGATTACGCCGTCCATGTGGTCATCCATTTTTGCAGGGCGCGCTTTTTCCAATCGCATGGCAACTCCCCGGTGACCACCGGTGCTCCTCTTCGTCATCTGAAGGTCCAGAACGCGAAAAGGTAAGATAAGTTCCTTCATCACAAGGCAGTAGGGCAATAAGGCAGCCGGGTAATGTTTTCCGCAAAAAAGGAAACAAGACGTAAACGTGCTGCTTTATTGCCCCATTGCCTTGTCGGTCAGGCTGCCAGCTTGGATTTTTCCTCGAAGAAAAGCGCTTGGCTGATCAGCGCCTTCACCATTTCAGGGTTGAACGGCTTGGTGACGAGGAAGGTCGGCTCCGGCCGTTCTCCCGTCAGCAGCCGCTCGGGGAAAGCGGTGATGAAAATGACGGGAATGGTGCTCGTCTGGAGGATTTCGTTGATGGCGTCGAGGCCGGAGCTGCCATCGGCAAGCTGGATGTCGGCAAGCACCATGCGGGGCTTGGCGGAATGGTAGCACTCGAGCGCTTCCTTGTGCGTACGGGCTATGCCGACGACCTCATGACCGAGGCTCTGCACCATCTGCTCGATATCCATGGCGATCAGAGGTTCGTCCTCGATGATCAGAATCTTTGTCGCCACCTGCCGCGAAATTTCCTGCGATGCTTCGCCCAGAAGGGCCATAAGCTCCTCTTCGCTGATGCCGAGGATTTCGGCGGCTTCCTTTTCATTGAAGGCCTCCACGGAGACGAGGAGGAAAGCCTGCCGCGCCTTGGGCGCCACCCCGCCCAGATTTGCCGCAGTCCGCGCTTCCCAGTTCAGATCCGACGTCGCCTCGGGAACCCGGATGGCTGTCGTTTCGAACATGCTGGAGAAGAGCTTGTAAAGGCCTATCTTGTCGGAAGAACATTCGGGAAAGATTGAAATATCGGCGATGAGCGCTTCCAATGTGGCGGCCACATAGGCATCCCCGGAGGTTTGGGAGCCGGTCACGGCACGGGAAAAGCGGCGAAGATAGGGAAGATGCGGCGCGATGCGCGTCGATAAAGTCATGCTTGAGCTCCCTTCAAGTCCGTAGAAGTCACGGTACAGCCGTTCATAAACGTATCCGAGGGAAAAAAGTTCCCATGTATACGGAACTTTTTGCGATGCCCCGCATTATAAGGGGGAAATGCGGCATAAACATGCGGCCTGTTATCGGGCTTGGAAAGAATGGCTGGGACAAAATGAGCGAAAAATCCAATCTTCGTCCGCGTGCAGAAACCCCGGACGGAAAGGCCGCCCACGGGCGGGACGAGCTGGGCCCCAATAGCGAGATCGGCTCGAAGCTGAAGGCCCTGTACACCTCCATCCAGGAAGAGACCATCCCCGAGCGCTTCCTCGATCTTCTCGAAAAACTCGATCAGGCGGAGCGTGGCCAATCGGTGAGCCAACCCGCCGAGGACGCCCAAATCAACGTTCCGGTCATGGAGTGATGGACATGGAAACCCGCACTACGTTCAAGAAGGATCTGTTGCGGGCGCTTCCCAGCCTGCGCGCCTTCGCCGTCTCGCTGGTCGGCCAGCAGGACAAGGCCGACGATCTCGTCCAGGACACCATCATGAAGGCTTGGGCCAAACAGGAGTCCTTCGAGATCGGGACCAATATCAAGGCCTGGCTCTTCACCATCCTGCGCAATGAGTTCTACAGCCAGATGCGCAAGCGCGGTCGCGAGGTGCAGGACAGCGAGGGCACGTTCACGAGCCAGCTCGCCGTGCATCCCTCGCAATATGGCGCGCTGGATTTGCAGGATTTCCGCAAGGCGCTCGACCAACTGCCCGCCGACCAGCGCGAGGCGATCATCCTCATCGGCGCGTCCGGATTTGCCTATGAGGAAGCGGCGGAGATCTGCGGTTGCGCCGTCGGCACCATCAAGAGCCGAGTCAGCCGGGCACGCACGCGGCTTCAGGAGCTGCTTGGCGTCAATGGCGAATCGGATTACGGCCCCGATGCGCTTTCCGCACCGGTGACGACCCGTTCCTTCGCATGAGGTGATTTCAGCCGCAATGGTGCTGTCCGGAAGTGTGCTATTTCCCGCTACGGCGACCTTCGGTCCGGGGGTGGGGCCGGCCAAAAATGTGGGATTTCGCTTTTCTTGCAGAGAAGCGTATGATCTGGCTCGTAAAGGCTGCAACTCCTTCTAGCGGGTCAGATGAACGATACTTCGGGACAAGTGCCGGAACCTCGGATGCGGGCGGGCTATTGGCGGCAGCTTGCGGTCATGATTTCATTGGCCCTGGTGATGCTGACGGCCGCCTCCACCGTCTTTCTCACGCGCGGCATCAACCACCAGATCGCCGACGTTTCCAATACCTACCAGCTTCTCCATCAGGCGAACAAAACGCTTCTGCTCGTCACCAATATGGAAACGAGCCAGCGCGGCTATCTCCTGACGCTGGACCGCTCCTATCTCGACCTCTATCACGCGGCTTCGCTCTCCATCGACGAATCCATCGGCCGGCTCGCCGGGATGGCGCGCAGCAATTCGGAGCAGGAGGCGCGTGTGCAGGAGATCGCCGGGCTCACCGCGCAGATCCAGACCTGGGTGAGGCAAACAGTCGAACTGGCGATCGAGGGGCGTTTCGGAAAAGCCCTGGAGGAAGTCCACAGCGACAAAGGCAAGATGCTGATGGACGATTTGCGCAAGGCGATCCGCACCTTCATGGACGAGGAGGACCGGCGGCTCATCCAGCGCAATGAAATCGTGACCCGCACCCGCGACTGGCTGACGGTCACCTCGCTGGCGGCGCTCGGCAGCGCGGTGATGCTTGCCTATTTCCTGTTCAGCCGGGTGCAGCGCTATGCCCGGCAATTGCGCGAGGGGCAGAGCGCGCTGCTTTCCGAAAATGTGCTTCTGGAGCAGGCCGTCAAGGAGCGCACGGTGGAACTGGAACATGCGCGCGCCGTCGCCGAGCGGGAACGGGAGCGTGTCGAAGTGCTGCTGCAGGACAGCAACCACCGCATCGGCAACTCGCTTGCGACAGTTGCCTCGCTTCTCAGCCTGCAATTGGGGCAGGCGACCAATGAGGATACGCGGAAGGTTCTGATCGCCGCGCGCGACCGCGTACAGACGATCTCAACAGCGCATCGCCGCCTGCGGCTCGGTGAGGATCTGGAATCCATCCGTGCGGACGAGTTCCTGCAAGCGGTTATCGAAGACCTTACGCTGGCGCTCACTTCGGGCGAGCGGATCAAGTTCAAGACCGATTTCGCTTCGGTCAACCTCAACGCGCGCGATGCCACGACGATTGGCGTCATCCTGGGCGAGCTCGTCACCAATGCCGTCAAGCATGCCTTTCCCGACGATGCGCACGGCACCGTTTCGGTGAGCTTCGGACCCGACGAGAATGGCACCCTTGCCCTGACGGTGGCCGATGACGGCGTCGGCTACGGCAAGGGCAAGACCCCGCATCGCCGGGGCAAGCGCCAAGGCCTGGGAATGCTCGTCATCGAACAGCTCAGCCTGCAATTCGGAGACTCGCCGCATTTCGCCAGCAACAGCCCCAGCGGCACGAAGGCCGTCATCCGCTTTCCCTCACTGGAAGTGGGCAAGTGATCGGCGTGTTTATGAATTTCCCCGGCTTCGGTGCCTGCCTTTGGCCTCGGCGCCATCGGACACCAGCCCATAAGCAGCCAGCGCAATGATGGGCAGGGCAGCGGCGAGGAGAGGCCGTTTCGTCAGGCTGGGAAGAGCGGCGAGGGCCATCGCCACAAGCATGCTCGATCCTTCCGCTTCCCTGCGTTCGCGCATGCGGCGCCGGCGCCGGGCTTCCGATGCCTTGATCGCGAAAAGGCCGATAACGGCAATGGCGAAGCAGCCGAGAGCGACGATCAGCGCGGCGTAGACGCTGCCCAAGGCGACCGCGAGCGCCAGATAGGCCGTCGCCAACAGGAAGATCACGCCGACCAGCGTAAAGAAGGCGATGACGGCCATCCAGGCGCCCTTATATTTCCATTCGCGGATTGCCATGGCCGCCTCCTGTCCCAGCAATGGGAGAAGAAGCCGCAGCATCAGCGACGAGCCATCAGCGCCAGAAGGAAACCGATGCCTGCCGCCGCCGCTATGGTCGTCAAAGGGCGTTCGCGCGCGGAAGCGGCGAGCTGGTCGTGAAGCTGGTTGACGGTGTTTTCGCCGGTCTGGCGCGCGCTGTTATAGGTTTTTGCCGCGCCGCGCCGGGCTTCGCGCACCTTCTCCGACCCCAGATCGGTGATCGCTGAGGCAAGCCCGGCAATGTCGTCCTTCAGCCGCGCTATCTGAGCCTGCAGATCGGCCGTATCCTCATCGCCATTGGATCTGTCCGTGGGGATGTCCTTGGCCTGACGGAGTGTGGTCGATGCTTGAGCCATGTTTTCTCTCCTTGGATGATAAAGGCCGGATATCATCGGAGTAACGGCCCATCGCCGGTTCGGTTCCAATTCCCGCGCCGATTTACTATGGATGGCCTATTAAATCGGAGGAGCATCATGACCGTTATCGACCCGAAGAGCTTTTTGACATCCTTGTTCCACGCAGCGGTGAGCGCCGCCGATCCGGAGCAGGCCATCGCCGCCTGCCTGCCGCGGAAGCCCAAGGGGCGCACCATCGTCATCGGCGCGGGCAAGGGCTCGGCACAGATGGCGCGCGCGTTCGAAAAGGCATGGGAGGAAGCGGGCAACGGGCCGGTCGAGGGCGTTGTGGTGACGCGCTATCGCTATGGCGCCGAATGCCGGCAGGTCGAGATCATCGAGGCGGCGCACCCGGTGCCTGATGAGGCCGGGCTTGCCGCCGCGAAACGGCTGTTCGAGGCGGTATCGGGCCTCACCGAGGACGATCTGGTGGTGGCGCTCATCTCGGGCGGCGGTTCGGCGCTGCTGCCGTCTCCGCCCGATGGCATGACGTTGGAGGACGAAATCGCCGTCAACCGGGCGCTGCTCGCCTCCGGAGCGCCGATTGCGGCAATGAATGCCGTGCGCAAGCATCTTTCCACCATCAAGGGCGGCAGGCTCGCAGCGGCGGCTTATCCGGCGAAACTCGTGTCGCTCATCGTCTCGGACATTCCCGGCGACAACCCGGCCTTCGTTGCCTCGGGGCCGACCGTGCCGGACAGGACTTCACGCGAGGATGCGCTGAAAATTGTCGAGCGCTACCGCCTGCCTTTGCCTGAAGCGGCGTTGCGGCATCTCCAGAGCGAAGCGGCGGATGCGCCGAAGCCTGATGATCCGCGCTTTTCCGGCCATGAAGTGCGGGTGATCGCCTCCGCCGCCCTGTCCTTGGAAATGGCAGCCGAAGAAGCGCGGCGGCAGGGCGTCGAGGCGGTGATCCTCTCCGACGCCATCCAGGGCGAGGCGCGCGAAGTGGCGCATGTCCATGCGGCGCTCGCGCGGGAGGTGCTGTTGAAAGACAGGCCGTTCCGCAAACCCGTGGTGCTGCTTTCCGGCGGCGAGACCACGGTGACCTTGCGCGGAAAAGGCAGGGGCGGGCGCAATACGGAGTTCCTGCTGTCCTTCGCGCTCGACATCGATGGTCTCGACGGCATCACGGCGCTTGCCGCCGATACTGATGGTATCGATGGCTCAGAGGATAATGCAGGGGCCTTTGCCGATGGCACGACCGTCGCGCGGCTGCTGGCCCTTGGGCGCGACGGCGCGGCGCTGCTGGCTGACAATGATGCGTGGAGTGCGTTTGAGGCGATAGGCGATCTGTTCGTGACCGGTCCCACGGGGACGAATGTCAACGATTTGCGGGCGGTGCTGGTGGCGAGCTAGCCGCCTCGATGGCGGCGAAGCGAGCACATCACCCAAACACCACCGTCTTGTGCCCGTTCAGCATCACCCGGCTTTCCAGATGCAGCTTGACGGCGCGGGCGAGGACGCGGGCTTCGATGTCGCGGCCGGTGGCGACGAAATCGTCCGCCGTCATCGCATGGGTGACGCGCTCCGTCTCCTGCTCGATGATCGGCCCCTCGTCGAGGTCGGGCGTCACGTAATGGGCGGTCGCGCCGATGAGCTTCACGCCGCGCTCATGGGCCTGATGATAGGGCTTCGCGCCCTTGAAGGACGGCAGGAAGGAGTGGTGGATATTGATCACCTTGCCGTAGAGCCGCTTCGACAGATTGTCCGACAGCACCTGCATGTAGCGGGCGAGGATGACGAGGTCGGCTCCCGTTTCCTTGACGAGCGCCAGCACCTTCTCCTCCTGCTCGGCCTTGTTCTCGCGATTGACAGGCCAATAATGATAGGGAATGCCCTCCAGCTCGGCGGTGCGGCGCGAGTCCTCATGGTTGGAAACGATGGCCGCCACTTGCGCATCGAGCCAGCCGACGCGAATCTGGTAGAGAAGATGCAGCATGGCGTGGTCGAATTTCGACACCATGACGATGATCTTCGGACGCCGCGCCTGGTCGACGATCGCGGTCTTCATCGAGAACCGCTCGACGGCGGGCTTGATGCCGCGCTCGATATCGTCCTTCGAGACATTCGCGGGCGCGGTGAAGGCGATGCGCATGAAGAAGCGGTTGGTCTGGCGGTCCCAGAACTGGTTCGATTCCGCGATATTCGCGCCGATGCCCGCCAGTTCCGTCGTGACCGCCGCGACAATCCCCGGCTGATCCTCGCAAACGAGAGTCAGGATGTAAGAATGATCGGCCATGGGGTCCTCCGGGTACTCGAGCTGTTATCCGCGCAACGATAGTCGGCGCGGGGCAGGGGCGTTGCCGCAAAAGCGAAGCGCAACGGTCGTTTTTGGGCGTCGATATAGGGGAACGCAGAAGGCTGCAAGCTTCAGCCGCCCGCGAGCAGGTGTGAAAAATGCGGATGTGATAGACGAAACGCAAAACATGACTTGCGCCATCATGTTATGAGTGGTTAAGAGTTTCGGGAAATCCGGACTTAGGTTTTAGCCGCGTGATCCTGTCCGAGAAGACAGCAGGTTTTGGGATCATGCTCTAAAGAGGGCGCAGGACGTGTTCAAGGCAAGATTCAGTGCGGTGGCATTCGGTTGCCTCGCGGTCATCCTCATTCCGGCATCGGTCCAGGCGCAGGTGGAACCGGCGGCTCCCCAGCCCGCCGCGACCGCGCCTGCCGCGCCATCTGCGCCGATGGCTGCTCCCGCATCGCCGGGTGACCAGGCGGCTCCCCAGCTCGTGCAGGAGCCGGTGGCGGCGGCGGGCGATGAGCCGGTGAAGCTCGAACTGCCGCATGATCTTTCGCCCTGGGGCATGTTCATGGCCGCCGACTGGGTGGTCAAGGGTGTTATGTCCGGCCTCGCCCTTGCCTCGCTCATCACCTGGACGGTGTGGCTCGCCAAGTCGCTGGAGCTCGCGGGCGCGCGGGTGATGGCCAAGCGGGCGCTGAAAGAGATCACCGAGGCACGCAGCTTGCAAGACGCCTTCCGCGCGCTGCATGCCAAAAAAGGCACGGGCGCGCTGATGGTGCGCGCGGCGGAAGAGGAAGTGCGGCTTTCCGCAGGTAGCGTCAAGGGCCATGGCGAGGGCCTCAAGGAGCGTGTCGCCTCGCGCCTGTCCCGCATCGAGGCGGCAGCCGGGCGGCGCATGTCTAAGGGCACCGGCGTCCTCGCGACCATCGGTTCCACGGCCCCCTTCGTCGGCCTGTTCGGCACGGTCTGGGGCATCATGAACTCCTTCATCGGCATCTCGGAAGCGCAGACGACCAATCTTGCCGTCGTCGCGCCCGGTATCGCGGAGGCGCTGCTCGCCACCGCCATCGGTCTCGTCGCGGCCATTCCGGCGGTGGTGATCTACAACGTCTTCGCCCGGTCAATCACGGGCTACCGGCAACTTCTGGCGGATGCCTCGGCAGGCATCGAGCGTCTGGTGAGCCGCGACATCGATTTCCGCGCGGCGGGCATCCATTCGGTGCCGGCGCATGAGGCGAGAGCGGCGGCGGAGTAAGAATCATGGCTGCAAGAATACGCGAAGGCGGCGGTGACGAGCTCGAGGAAAGCCACGAGATCAACGTGACGCCCTTCATCGACGTCATGCTGGTGCTGCTGATCATCTTCATGGTCGCGGCGCCGCTTGCGACCGTCGATATCAATGTGGATTTGCCGGCTTCCGCCGCGACGCCGCAGCCAAGGCCGGACAAGCCGCTCTACGTGACGCTGAAGCAGGATCTGTCGCTCAATGTCGGCAATGATCCGGCGACGCGCGAAACCTTGGGCGCGACGCTTGACCGTCTGTCGCAGACCAACAAGGACACGCGCATTTTCCTGCGCGCGGACAAGGCGGTCGGCTATGGCGATCTGATGACTGTGATGAACACGCTGCGCCAGGCGGGCTATCTCAAGATTGCGCTGGTGGGGCTTGAAACGGTGCCGAGCGCGCCGGCAGGAGCGCCCGCGCAATGACCCGTTCCTCCCACCCCGACCTGCCGGAAGGCCATCCCCCCGTTCCGCCATATGCCAGCGATCCGCAACGCACCGGCTGGCGCGATGTGGCGCTGTGGGGCGGGGCAGGGCTTGTCATGCTGATGGCGCATGCCGCCGGAGCCTATGCACTCAGCGAGCTTCAACCCGCACAGCCGGAGACCGAGGGATCGGCTCCCCCGGCGATCATGATGGAGCTTGCGCCGGAGCCGATGGCGCCCGTGGTTGAACAGGCCGCGCTGGCGCCTGTTGCCGAGGCGGAGGAGGCGACGGAAGAGCCAGTTGAGCCGGAACAGGCTGAGGCTGCCGAGCCGGTAGAGGAAGTGCAGCCGGAAACGCCGCCGGAAGAAGTTGCCCAGGCGGAACCGGAGCCGGCGGAGGAAATCGAGCAGCCGGAAGAAGAGCCGGTACCCGACGTGGTGGAGGCGGAGAAGCCGGAAGTTATCGCGCCGAAGCCGGTGGAAAAGCCGAAGGTCGCCGAAAAGCCGAGACCGAAGCCGGAAAAGCCAAAGAAGGTCGAGAAGCCCAAGCCTAAGAAGCAGGTGGCGGCAGCGCCTCAGGTGGACGTGAAAGAGGGCCGGAAGGTCGCGGCCAATCGCAACAGCGATACCGCCGGTGATGTGGGGAAGGATACCCGGAAATGGGAGACTAAGGTTCGTACGGCTGTGAACCGCCAGAATCGTTATTTGCAGCGACGTTCCGGAGGCGCAAAGGGTAGGGTTGCCGTGACCTTCACTTTCGATTCCCTTGGGAATGTGCTTTCGGTAAGGGCATCGTCCGGGGACCCGGTTCTTAGAAGTTTGGCCGAGGAAGCGGTACGCCGTGCATCTCCTATTCCGGCCCCGCCTCCCGCGGTTTCGCGGAGAGCAATCAGCCTTCCGTTCGAGTTCAAGTAAAGGCAGGAACTTACTCGGGCGACAGCACCACCGCCGGTTGGAAGCGGGAGGCTTCGAGGGGGGAACTGAAGATCAGCCCGTGGCGAATATGATCCGCCATGCATGTTTATGGCGGATCACGAAGAATCCTACAAATCCCTTGACCATCACGGATACTCCAAGATGGGCAAATCAGCCAGGTGGCGGGCTGGCTCTCAGGCGGTCCCGGTGGAGCCGAACCCGCCTGCGCCGCGTGTGGTCTCGCCGGCGCTCGCCTTTTCCTCGACAATCGCTTGCGCCACCGGAGCGATGACGGCCTGGGCGATGCGCATGCCGCGCTCGATGCGGAAATCATCGTCGCCCAAATTGATGAGCAGCACCTTGATCTCCCCCCGGTAATCGGAATCGATGGTGCCCGGTGTATTGAGGCAGGTGATGCCATGCTTGAAGGCGAGGCCGGAGCGCGGGCGAATCTGGGCCTCATAGCCTTCGGGAAGCTCGAAGATGAGCCCGGTCGGCACCAGCGCGCGGCGGCCGGGCAGAAGCACGATCTGGCGGTCTTCCGGCACGGCGGCGCGCAGGTCGAGACCCGCGGAGCCGGCGGTTTCATAGGAGGGAAGCTCAAGGCCCTCGCTATGCGGAAGACGGATAATGCCAAGGCGCGGAGCGGAAGAGGGGGAGATGGTAGACATGGGAGGGGCCTCCGGTACGAAATCGTCAACCGCAATAAAGGATCGCAGGCGGATTTCCAATGGCGCGACGATCATTTCTCCCATCTCCCGCTCTGGAACCCTTCAATTCCAGGGGAGTTTTATCCGGAAGGAGAAATTCCCATGAAAAGTCTCGATCTGGTTCGCGAAAGCCGTCCCGCCGCTCTTCCGAATGATGACGGCGATGGCATCAGGATCACGCCGCTCCTGAAATCCAATAAAACGATAACCGGCCAGTCGGTCGCCTTGCCGCAAGGAGATGTCGAGGTCGTGCTCTACGAATATGAGATGGCGCCGGGCACGGCGTTGCCCGTGCATAAGCATCCCTATCCGCATTACGCCTACATTCTCTCAGGCACGCTGCGTATTTTCAACGAGGATACCGGGCAAAGCCGGACGTTCAAACCGGGCGACTTTATCATCGAAGCCTTCAATCAATGGCATACCGGCATGAATGTCGGGCAGGATCCCGTCAGGATGATCGTCATCGACCAGGTTCCGAAGGGCGAGGACAACATAATCGAGAAGGAATGATCGGTCACGCATTGCCGATGAGTACGCCAGCGGCGAAGACCAACGCGCCGCCCAGCACCACCTGAAAGGCGGCGCGCAGGAAGGGCGTTTCCATATAGCGGTTCTGGATATAGGCGATCGCCCATAGCTCCACGAAAACCACGGCGATGGCAATGCCGGTGGCGAGCCAGAAATGCGGGATCAGATAGGGGAGGGTATGACCGAGGCCGCCCAGTGTCGTCATCACGCCATTGGCGATGCCGCGCTTCAGAGGCGAGCCGCGCCCGGATAGCTTGCCATCGTCATGCGCTGCCTCGGTGAAGCCCATGGAAATGCCCGCGCCGACAGAAGCTGACAAGCCGACCAGAAAGGTGGACCAGGTGTTCTGCGTGGCGAACGCGGCGGCGAAGATGGGCGCGAGGGTCGAGACGGAACCGTCCATCAACCCGGCGAGCCCCGGCTGGACATAGGTCAGCAACCATTGCCGCCGCTCCGTCTCGCGCTCTTCCTCCTGCACATTCGCGGGCGTGAGCGTGCGTTCCAAGCGACTCGCGAGCGATTCATGCTGTTTTTCCTCAAGAGCGAGGTCGCCCAGGAGCTTGCGGGTCGAGGCGTCGGTCACGCGCTTGGCGGCTTCGGTGTAAAAACGGTAGGCTTGGTCTTCCATTTCCTCGGCGGTGCGCCGCACCTTGTCGATGCCCAGCGGACGGACCAGCCAGTCCGGCTTGCGCTCATAATAGCCGCTGACATGCTCGCGCCGGATCAGCGGAATGCGCTCGCCGAAGCGCTTGCGGTAGATCTCGATCAACCGCTCGCGGTGCGTGTTTTCCTCCGCCGCCATTTCCTCGAAAATCTTCGCCGTCTGGGGAAATTCATCCTTCAGCCCATCGGCATAGGAAAGATAAATGCGCCCGTCATCCTCCTCCGAGGAAATGGCAAGGGCGAGGATTTCCTGCTCCGAAAGCGATGAAAACGGACGGCGGCCGGTGCGGAAAAAGCGGCTGAGCATGGCGGGGATGATCCATAGATTAGAATGATTCTAAGATATATGCGCAATGCAGAATGTCAATGGGAGGAGCCTTTTCCATGTGTCCGCTCCGTATCCTTGACGAAGCAACGCCGCCCGACCCATACATAGACAACCGGAGTAGGGGTGGCGCCAAGGCACCAGGAGGCGGGATGCGCCGCAAGAGATCATGCAAAAAATATAAACCATACGCCGAGCTGCCGTTACGCCGGCAACGGGATGCATTTGTGCGGTTGCGCTGGCGGATTCTGTGCGACACGCCTGTTTATGGCGGGCTGTTTACCAGCGATCAGGTGCTTGAGGACCCCGGACGACCCAAGCTGTTCGATCAATGGTTCGATTTCCTGTTTCTCGGGCGAGACGGGCGTATGATCTGGAATGCCGAGATTATTACCGCGCGCCGAGCCTTCTGGGATGCCGTCAGCGACATTGCGTGGGAGCGAGCTATGGCGCTGATGAGTGAGGAGGAGAGAGCGGAGGAATTCCGCACGGAATTCGAGCCGGTCTATCATCGCGGACAGAAATATTACCAAGTGAAGCCGCGCGAACCCCGCCGCTATGAGCAG
Source organism: Paramesorhizobium endophyticum (assembly GCF_014640615.1). GTDB lineage: Bacteria > Pseudomonadota > Alphaproteobacteria > Rhizobiales > Rhizobiaceae > Paramesorhizobium > Paramesorhizobium endophyticum. The sequence continues at coordinate 140,867 of NZ_BMHH01000009.1, forward strand.
TTCGACGGGCTCACCTTCCGGGAATATGAGGAACGACTCCGGGAACAGATTATCAAGACCGAGCCGCCGTCGGTCCGGGAAAGCTACCGGCTGGACCGGGACTATCGCTACGGGATTGGATTATACATCGTCGCTGATGCAGAGGTGATTGATCGGGCTGTGGTGGAGGGTGCAATCACACGCTTCCAGAAGTTGGGCGAAACCGCGTGGGAGAATGAACAGCCCGTGGCGCGCGACCGATTGCCATTCGAGACCGAAGATATGGCGCTGGCGGCTTTGAAGGCGAACGGCCTGGTGGAGTAATGGCGTATTAATTCTTGCGAGTACTTCGCAGTGTTGGTGGAACAGCGCCCATGGGATCCCTTCACCCTCGCCCTTCGAGGCTCGCTACGCGAGCACCTCAGGATGAGGGCGAAGGGTGCCGGCGCTCTCAGGATGAGGTGAAGAGCGTCGGCGCTTCAGCAAGAGCGCTGACGTCTCAGAATGAGGTGGAGGAGCGCGGCGCTCAAATAGCCCTCATGGTGAGGTGCGAATGGAGCACAGCGGAATTCGCCTCGAACCACGAGGGCGCTTGGCGCTGAACTCCATCAACAAGAACCGTCCTAACACTGCAACAGATCGGACCGCCCTGATAGACTTTACCCTCTCGCCTTCAGCTCCAGCCTCCGCGCATGCAGCACCGGTTCCGTATATCCGTTGGGCTGTTCGCGGCCCTTGAAGACGAGGTCGCAGGCGGCGGCGAAGGCGATGGAGTTGTCGAAATCCGGGGCCATGGAGCGGTAGTTGGGGTCGCCGGCGTTCTGCTTGTCGACGATAGCGGCCATGCGCTTCATCGTCTCCATCACCTGCTCCTCCGTCACCACGCCGTGGTGCAGCCAGTTGGCGATGTGCTGTGAGGAGATGCGCAGCGTGGCGCGGTCTTCCATGAGGCCGATATTGTTGATGTCGGGCACCTTGGAGCAGCCGACGCCCTGGTCGATCCAGCGCACGACATAGCCGAGAATCCCTTGCGCATTATTGTCGAGCTCATGCTGGATGTCTTGCGGAGTCCAGTTGGGGCGGGTTGCGACGGGGACGGAGAGGATGTCGTCCAGCTTCGCGCGCGGGCGGCTCTGCAGCTTGGCCTGCACATCCGCCACATCGATCTTGTGATAATGCGTGGCGTGGAGCGTCGCCGCCGTGGGGGAGGGCACCCAGGCGGTGTTGGCGCCGGCCTTGGGATGAGCGATCTTCTGCTCCAGCATCGCCGCCATCAGGTCCGGCATGGCCCACATGCCCTTGCCGATCTGCGCATGGCCGGATAGCCCGCATTCAAGGCCGATATCGACGTTCCATTGCTCATAGGCGCCGATCCAGGCGGCCTGCTTCATGTCGCCCTTGCGGATCATCGGGCCCGCTTCCATCGCGGTGTGGATTTCATCGCCCGTGCGGTCGAGGAAGCCGGTGTTGATGAAGACGACGCGCTCCTTTGCCGCGCGGATCGCCTCCTTGAGGTTAACAGTGGTGCGACGCTCCTCGTCCATGATGCCCATTTTCAGCGTGTTGGGCTTCATGCCGATGAGCTTTTCGACGCGGGCGAAGAGTTCCGAGGCGAAGGCGACCTCTTCCGGCCCGTGCATCTTCGGCTTGACGATATAGACGGAGCCGGCGCGGGAGTTCTTGCGGCGTCCATTCGGCCCGACATCGTGGAGCGCGATGAGCGCAGTGAAAGCCGCATCCATGACGCCTTCGGGGGTTTCATCGCCATTGGCGTCGAGAATTGCCGGATTGGTCATGAGGTGACCGACATTGCGCACCAGCATCAGCGAGCGGCCCGGCAGGGTGAGGGAAGCGCCGTTGGGGGCGGTATATTCGCGGTCCGGGTTGAGGCGCCGGGTAACCTGCTTGCCGCCTTTCTCGAAAGTGTCCTCCAGGTCGCCCCTCATCAGGCCGAGCCAGTTGCGATAGACGGCGACCTTGTCCGCGCTATCCACGGCGGCAACCGAATCCTCGCAATCCTGGATGGTTGTCAGCGCGGACTCCAGCACGACATCAGCGATATATGCCGGGTCCGTCTTGCCGATCGGATGGGCGGCGTCGATGACGATCTCGACATGGAGGCCGTTCTTGACCAGCAGGATGGCCGAGGGAGAAGCAGGCTCGCCTAGATAACCGGCGAACTGGCCGATATCTTTCAGCCCCGTGGCCGCGCCATCGGCAAGTTTCACGGCAAGCGCACCGTCTTCGATGGCAACGCCGGTAACGTCTTCCCACTTGCCTGATGCCAGCGGCGCGCTCTCATCGAGAAACGCCTTGGCCCAGGCTATGACCTTTTCGCCGCGTTTCTGGTTGTAGCCCTTGCCGCGCTCAGCGCCTTCCGTTTCGGGAATCGCGTCGGTGCCGTAGAGCGCATCATAGAGCGAACCCCAGCGGGCATTGGCGGCGTTGAGGGCATAGCGCGCATTCATGACCGGCACGACGAGCTGCGGGCCGGCAAGAGCGGCGATTTCGGGGTCCACATCGGCGGTGGAGACGGTGAAGGGCTCGCCTTCAGGCAGGAGATAGCCGATTTCCTTGAGGAAGCTCTGATATTCCTCCTGTGTGTAGCCCGTGTCGCGCTTGGCCCTGTACCAGTCATCGATCTTCGCCTGAAATTCGTCGCGCCTGGCGAGCAGGGTGCGATTCTTCGGCGCGAGATCGCGCACGATTTCCGCGAAGCCGGACCAGAAGGATGCGGGCTCCACACCAGTGCCGGGCATCGCTTCCTCGTTGATGAAATCGTAGAGTTCCTTGGCGACCTTCAGGCCGTCGGTCTCGATGCGCTCGCTCATGGCAGGTGCTCCTTCGCGGGGATTGTCTTTATGCTCCAGACGGTTGAAACCCATGCGACGAGTTTCGTCAATCCGTCAAAGATGAACATCATTTTCAATGGCAGGGCAAAAATCGCTTTGCATTATAACCCTATCATCCGCCTTATGTCCTCCGGCTGCATTCCCGCCTCGCGAAGACTGGCCAGCGCGGTGTCGCCGCGGCTCTTGGAGAGCTTGCGGCCATCGTCGCCCAGGATCAAATCGTGATGGTGGTAGAGCGGCACGGGAAGGCCGAGGATTTCCTGCAAAAGCCGATGCACGGCGGTGGCATGGAAAAGGTCGCGACCGCGCACCACATGAGTGACGCCCTGCAAGGCGTCGTCCACCACCACGGAGAGATGATAGCTGGTCGGCGTTTCCTTGCGCGCGATGATGACATCGCCCCAACGGGCGGGATGCGCGGGGATGCGGCCCGTCTCGCCTTCGGGCCCCGCGCCGGTTTCATCCCAGGAGAGATTCCGGCCATAGGGCGCCATCGCCTTATCTAGGTCGAGCCGCCACGCAAAGGGCTCGCCAGCGGCGATGCGGCGGCGGCGCTCTGCTTCCGGCATGGTGCGCTCGTCGGTGGGGTAGTGCGGCGCGCCGTCCGGGTCACGCGGCCATTCGCGCCCGTCGCGGGTCCACTCTTCAATGCGGGCGCGCACCTCGCCCCGGCTCATGAAGGCGGGGTAGACGAGGCCGGCCTCAACGAGCGTATCGAGCGCTTGGCGGTAATCCTCGAAATGTTCCGACTGGCGGCGCACCGGCTCTTCCCAGCATATCCCCAGCCAGCGGAGATCGCTCGTCAACTGATGCTCCAGCTCGGGTGTGCAGCGCGTTGTGTCGATATCCTCTATGCGCAGCAGAAAGCGTCCGCCATTTGCCTCCGCCATACGCGCGTTCAGCAAGGCGGAATAGGCGTGGCCGAGGTGCAGAAGGCCGTTGGGGCTGGGTGCGAAGCGGAAAACGGGTTTCATATTGGTGTTTCACTATCCAGCCGTCATTCTCGGGCTTGTTCCGAGAATCTGCTACAAGAAAAAGAAAAGCAATTACCGTCCCGCGGATCGTATCTCGGTAGATTCTCGGGACAAGCCCGAGAATGACGGCTGAGATTGAGAGGAAACAAATGCGGCGCATCGATACGCTTGACGATATCGAAGAGGGCGTTCGGGCGCTGCTGGCTGCGGATGAAAGGCTGGTGCGCATCCGCGCGATGGTTCAGGGCATACCGTTGCGCCGTTCCGCGCCGGGGTTCGAGAGCCTGGCCTCGATCATCGTTGCGCAGCAGGTTTCGACTGCGAGCGCAGCGGCGATCTGGGCAAGGCTGAAGATGCATGTCGATCCGCTGACGCCCGCGAATTATCTGCGGCAGGGAGAGGAGGCATGGCGGCTTGCCGGGCTGTCACGGCCCAAGCAGGCGGCGCTCGTCCATGTCTCGCAGGCGGTGCTGGACGGAAAGCTTGATCTCCTCGGCCTTTGCGACCATCCGGCTGACGAGGCGATTGCGACGATGACCCAGATCAAAGGCATTGGTCCATGGACGGCGGAGGTTTACCTGCTCTTTTCGGCGGGGCATCCGGATGTGTTTCCGGCGGGCGATGTGGCCTTGCAGGCTGCGGTGAGCCATGCCTTCGGGCATGAAGTGCGTCCCGATGTCAAAACCTTGCGGGGCCTTGCCGAGATCTGGTCGCCCTGGCGCGGGGTGGCGGCGCGTCTGTTCTGGGCTTATTACGCGGTCATTCGCGGGCGAGAGGCCGCTCCTCTCCTGTAGTCAAACGCGGATTTGATAGGCCTGAGGGCCTCGTTCTCGATTTATGCTTCACATTAGTGTCACCTCAGGCTTACATTATTAGCGTCGGCTGGTTGGATTCTTTTTACGCAAGTTCCGGAAAACCGCTTCGCACTTTTTCCGGACTTCGCTCCAAAGGAGGGTGATTCCGTGACGGTAGCCGTCTCGCCCGGGGCGTTGCCTGCCCTGGTATTAAATGCGGATTATCGTCCGCTGAGCTATTATCCCTTGTCGCTCTGGTCCTGGCAGGACGCGATCAAGGCGGTCTTCCTTGACCGCGTGAATATCGTGGCCGAATACGATCACGAGGTGTCGTCGCCGTCCTTTGCCATGCGCGTGCCGAGCGTGGTGTGCCTGAAAAGCTATGTGCGGCCCTCGCGCAACCCGGCCTTCACACGGTTCAACGTCTTCCTGCGCGACCGCTTCGAATGCCAGTATTGCGGCACGCATGAGGACCTGACCTTCGACCACGTCATCCCGCGCCGGCATGGCGGCGAGACGACATGGGAAAATGTCGTGGCCGCCTGCTCGCCGTGTAATCTGCGCAAGGGCGGCATGATGCCGGCGGAGGCGAAGATGTGGCCGCGCCAGACACCCTTCGCGCCGACCGTGCACGATCTGCATAATAATGGCCGGCTTTTCCCGCCGAATTTCCTGCATGAAAGCTGGCTGGATTATCTTTACTGGGATGTGGAACTGGAGCCGTAGAGTTTGGGTGCCGAGCGCCCTCGTGGTTCGAGGCTCATTCCCCCTTCGGGGCTCGCTGCGCTCACTCCTCAGGGTCCAATCGCACCTCACCATGAGGGACTACTGAAGCGTCGCCACTGCTCACTCTCATTATGAAGCGCCGACGCCCCTTTACCCTCATCCTGAGGTGCTCGCGAAGCGAGCCTCGAAGGGCGAGGGTGAAGGGCTCAAGCGGTTACCTGCGATTCCCCGCCCGTGCGAAGGCCGCATAAAACCCAACCGCCAGCAAAATCAGGCTCGCCGCCGCGTTCCATCCGGCGAAGGAAAGCCCCAGGAACCGTCCTGCCGCCTGGTCGCAGGCGGGGGGGCGGACTGAATTGATGTCGCTCAGCAGATTTCCGGCATTGGTGGTGATCGACATCGACGCCGCCGAGCAATCGGTCGGGCCCGGCCAGAACTTCCACTCCACGCCGGAGTGATAGATCGCGAGCGCGAGGCCGTAGCTCATCAGCAATGCGCCGATGAGGAGAAGGCCGCGGGTGAGCCATCCGGGCCATTTCAGGGTGCCGGAGAGCGCTGCAACGAGCATCAGCGGCGCGCCGATATAATAGGGTGTGCGCTCCTCCAGGCAGAGCTTGCATGGCATGTAGCCGCCCCAATGCTCGAAGCCGAGCGCGCCGCCGACGGTGACGGCCATGGCGACCGCCAGGAAGGCGGCTGCGAGGGTTTGGGTGCGTCCGGCGGGGGCTAGAAGCGAGAACATGGTGGCATTTCCTAATGCAAATATTTGATCGCGACAAACAGCAGGATCAGGGCAACCGATACCGCGCCGGCAATAAGACCCAGACGCTTCTCGATGAATTCGCGGATCGGCTCGCCATAGCGCCGCAGCAGCCAGGCGAGGAGGAAGAAGCGCGCGCCACGGGCGACAATGGCGGAGACGATGAACAGCCAGATATTAATGCCGGCCGCGCCGGAGAGGATCGTCACTACCTTGATCGGCGGCAGATGGGCGAAGCCGGAGGTGATCAGCATCAACAGGATGGCATCGGCGCTGGTGGTGCCGCGCAATTGCTCGAACGTGTCGAGCTTGCCATACATTTCCAGTACCGGCTTTGCCACCGTCTCATAAGCATGGTAGCCCAGATACCAGCCGGCGATGCCGCCCAGGACGGAGGCGACGGTGGCGACGAGCGCATAGCGATAGGCGCGCTCAGGCTTCGCCAAGGCCATGGGCAGGAACAGCACATCCGCCGGCACGAGGAAGACGGAGCTTTCGATAAAGGCGATGAAGGCGAGCCACCATTCGGCGGATTTTCTGGCAGCGAGCGAGAGGGTCCAGTCGTAAAGCCTGCGCAGCATCGGCGGTCCTGATGTTCGGGTTCGGTCCAGTTTGTCTAGAGCTTAACGCCGCGTCAGGCAATTGCCACCCGCGAAACATTCATGCGGCTTATTGCGATCTCCTGTTGACGGGAAGGCACTTCTAATTATAGTCCGGCGCATCCGACGCTATTCGCGTCCGGGCCCCTGTGGCGGAATTGGTAGACGCGCTCGACTCAAAATCGAGTTCCGCAAGGAGTGCTGGTTCGATCCCGGCCAGGGGCACCATTTTTCCTTCACCTCTCGCGTCATTCTCGGGCTTGTCCCGAGAATCTACCGTGGCCTAATCTGTCAGAACGGCGGCAATCGCTTATCTTTTTCTTATGGCAGATTCTCGGGACAAGCCCGAGAATGACGGCAGGACGACGCGCCTTTTCTTATCAGCACCCGGCCCGCGTGGCAGGCCGGGTGAGAAATGGCTTCGACTACTCGATGTCGAATGACACGCCTTGCGCCAGGGGCAGGGCGGTGGAGTAATTCACCGTGTTGGTGGCACGGCGCATATAGGCTTTCCAGGCGTCGGAGCCGGATTCGCGGCCGCCGCCGGTTTCCTTCTCGCCGCCGAATGCGCCGCCGATTTCCGCGCCCGAGGTGCCGATATTGACGTTGGCGATGCCGCAGTCCGAGCCATCGGCGCTGAGGAAGCGTTCGGCTTCGCGCAGGTTCAGCGTAAAGATCGAGGAGGAGAGGCCCGCGCCCACCGCATTGTGCTCGCGCAGCGCTTCGTCGAAATCGCTGTATTTCATGACATAGAGGATCGGCGCGAAGGTTTCTTCCAGCACGGGGCCGACTTGCTTCGGCATCTCCACCAAGGCAGGCTTCACATAGTAGGCGTTGGCGTGGCCTGTATCGACGCGCTCACCGCCGGTGATGCTGCCGCCATGGTGAGTTGCTTCTTTCAAGGCGTGTCTCATATTGTCGAAGGCCGCCTTGTCGATCAGCGGGCCGACCAGCGCGGAGGTTTCGAGCGGGCTTCCGACCGAGACGCTAGCATAGGCCTTCTTCAGGCGTGGGACCAGCGCGTCATAGACGCTCTCATGCACGAAGAGGCGGCGCAGCGTGGTGCAGCGCTGGCCTGCCGTGCCCATGGCGCCGAAGGCGATGGCGCGCAAGGCCATGTCGAGGTCGGCGGAGGGGCAGACGATGCCGGCATTGTTGCCGCCGAGTTCCAGGATCGAGCGGGCGAAACGTTTCGCCAGGCGCGGCCCGACCTCGCGGCCCATGCGGGTGGAGCCGGTGGCGGAGACGAGCGGCACCTTGGGATGATCCACCAGAACCTCGCCGATGGCGCGGTCGCCGAGGAGAAGCTGCGAGAGGCCTTCCGGCGCGTCGCCGAAACGCTTCATAGCGCGGGCGAAGAGCGCATCGCAGGCAAGCGCCGTCAACGGCGTTTTTTCCGAGGGCTTCCAGACCACCGCGTCACCGCAGACGAGCGCCAGCGCGGCGTTCCACGACCAGACGGCAACGGGGAAATTAAAGGCGGAGATGATTCCGACCACGCCCAGCGGATGCCAGGTTTCCATCATGCGATGGCCGGGGCGCTCGGTGGCGATGGTGAGGCCGTAAAGCTGACGCGACAGGCCGACTGCGAAATCGCAGATGTCGATCATCTCCTGCACTTCGCCCAGCCCCTCGGACGGGATCTTGCCCGCCTCGATGGAAACGAGCCGGCCGAGCTCGCTCTTGAACTGGCGCAGTTCCTCGCCGAACAGGCGTACCAGCTCGCCGCGCTTCGGCGCGGGGATGAGACGCCATTGGCGGAAGGCTTCATCGGCCTTGTCGATGATCTCCTGCGCGTCAGCTGCAGAATGGGTTTTGACGCTTGCGATCTGCTCGCCGGTGACCGGCGTGAAGGAGGCGAGGGTTCCGCCGGTATAGGCGGCGGGGTTTACGCCGAGCTTCTCCAGCAGCGCCGCCGTCTCACGCTTTACGTCGGTTTTAGGGGTGGGGGTGTCCATGGGCTGTTCCTTCGGATTTTTGCTTCTGATGTTTTTACTTTTGCGCCGACACCCCCCTCTGGCCTGCCGGCCATCTCCCCCACAAGGGGGGAGATTGGATGTCAGTTCCGCTTTCGCCAATCGCCAACGTTGCAGGTAACGCACCGTCACCGGTGCAGGCCAATCTCCCCCTTGGGGGGGGATGCCCGGCAGGGCAGAGGGGGGTGATACCGCGCTGTCCAAACCTACTCCGCCGTCTCGACCGCCTTCAACGCTCTTAGCGCCGCCTCGATGGAGTCGCGCTCGATGCGGGCATAGTGCTCGAATTCGTTGAGCACGCTTGCGCCCAGGTCGCTTTCGAACCGCTTCTGGTTGGGGCTTTCGACGAATTCCTTGACTTCATCGTCACCGAGATTGGACTGGAATATACCGGCGGCGCTGACGGGGAGGAAGTCCTCATAGGTGATCGGATCGAAGCAGACCGCGCCCGCAGCGATAAGGGCTTCGAGATCGTCCGTCCCGGGCAGTGATTTCTTTGCCGCGTCGGAGGCAACCGAATAGGCGAAATAGCCGAGGCCTTGAGCGCGGATTTCCGCCCAATCATCGGGGAAGGCGCGGAAGACTTCGCCAAGCGCCTTTTCATATTCAACGGCGTTGGAACCATCGGGCGCGGGACGGATTCGGGCGCGGGTTTCGTCCAGCAATTGGTCGTAGAGCGCGCGGCCCTTCGGCGTCAATGCGATGCCGCGCTGCTCGATCTCGCCGAAGCGGGCGGTATGCGAGCCTGGCTTCCACGTGCCGTCCTCACTGATGAAGGAGACCTGCTCCTCCAGCGCCTTGAATGAGGTTTGGCGCAGCAGGATCGGGCACGCGCGTGTAGGAGGCCCTTCGACAACCGCTTTCGGCGCGATGCCACGCTCCGGCATCAGCCGCTGCACGGCGTCGATGTCCAGGGTGCGCGGGGTGAGATGGTTGATGTGTGGCCCTTTGAACGACACCACATCGGCGATGAGGCGGTGGGCGTCGTGCAGACGGCGATAAAGCTCGGCGCTGACATTGGCCTTGTCATGCCAGCGGAAGGTTTCGAGCACTTCAGCTACGAATTCGTCGGCATCCTTCCGGTCAAGCCCGCCCTCAGCCTCGGCCTTCTCCACCAGCTCCACCGCGCGGGGCGTGAAGATGTGGCGCTGGGCGAGGATGTGCTCGGCCTCGCTGCGCAAGTATTCATCGGCGATGAGATCCAGCCGCAGGAGCGAGGTGAAGACGCGGAAGGGATTGCGCTTCAGCGCCGCGTCGCCGATGGGGCGGAAGGCGGTGGAGTGCACGGGAACACCGGCGGAGCTCAAATCATAATAGCCGACCGGGAACATGCCCATCACGGCGAAGACGCGGCGCATAATGCCAAGCTCTTCCGCCGTGCCGAGGCGGATGGCGCCATGGCGCTCCTCGGAAATACGGTCGAGCGAATCCGTCAGTTCCAGCCGCTCGCGCAGATGCGGCTCGGCGTCGAGTGTCGCCTTGTTGACCTCCGCCACCAGATCGAGCAGCGTGCCATAGGCGGGCACTTCCTTGCGGTACATGGCCGACATGGCCGCGGAGAAGGCTGAGCGGATATCGTCTGCTGAAACGAAACTCTCTTCTTTCATCGTCGAACGCCTCGCATTATGCATGTTATGTTATGCAGAAAGCGGATCATATCCGGGTTTTTTGAGGCAGGATGGCGATGGATTCGACTATGTTGATGCGAGGCGGGAATGAAACTTAGCCGCAGGCTCATCCCTGACATCGCGACGCTGCAGGCCTTCGAATGCGCGGCGCGGCATGGGAGCTTCACGCAGGCGGCGCATGAGCTGAACCTGACACAGAGCGCGGTGAGCCGCCAGATCAAGGATCTCGAAGGCCAGCTGGGCGTGCTCCTGTTCGAGCGCGTGCGCCAGCGCATATTGCTCTCCGACGCCGGGCGCAAATTCCTGCCGGAGGTGCGGCGGCTGCTGACCCAGACCGAGGACACGATGCTACGCGCCATGGCGTCGGCGGAATCCACCTCGTCGCTCTCCATCGCCACCCTGCCGACCTTCGGCAGCCGCTGGCTGATGCCGCGCCTGCCGGATTTCGTCGATGCTCATCCCGGCGTGGCGCTCAATGTCGCCTCGCGCTCGGCGCCCTTCGATTTCGAGGAGCAGCCCTTCGACCTCGCCATCCACTATGGCCAGCCGGTATGGGCGCACGCCACCTGCCGTTATCTGTGCAGCGAGGTGATCGCGCCGGTGGCAAGCCCGGACCTGCTCGCGCGCCATCCGGTCGAAGGGGCGCAATCGCTGGAGAGCGAGCCGCTGCTTCATCTCGCCACCCGGCCCAAGATCTGGGCGCAATGGTTCGAGAGCTGCGGCGTCGAGGCGCGGTCGGCCTATCGCGGCCATCGCTTCGACCAGTTCTCCATGGTGATCGAGGCGGCGCTGGCAGGGCTGGGCTTCGCGCTGCTGCCGCTTTATCTCATCGAGCAGGAACTGCGTGAGAAACGCCTTGCCATCGTGTTCGACCAGCCCCTCAGGACGGAAAACGATTATTACCTCGTCGTGCCGGAGGGGAAGCACGAAAACCCACTGACCCAGACCTTCTGCGACTGGATATCGGGGCAGGTGGGCAAGAGCGATTACAGCGCGCTGGTTCATTCCAGCCAAGCATAATCTCCTGCGCAAATAGCGTTTCTTCCCTCGCGCCATCCCGGTAAGACAACAGGACGTACCTGCGTTACTGAAAGCGAACCCAATGCTCAACGATCCCCGCTCTCATGGTCTCTGGGAAAAGACAGCGCCCGCCGCGCCGCAGACGGAAACCCTGAAAGGCGAGCTTGCGGCGGATGTGGTCATCGTCGGCGGCGGGTTCACGGGACTGTCGGCGGCGCTGCATCTGGCCGAGAGGGGCGTGACGGTGGCGGTGCTCGAGGCGGTCGAAATCGGCTTCGGCGGCTCGGGGCGCAATGTCGGCCTCGTCAATGCAGGCATGTGGGTGATGCCTGACGATCTGCCCGGCGTGCTGGGCGCGGAGTATGGCGGGCGGCTGCTCCAGCTTCTGGGCAATGCGCCTGATCTCGTCTTCGAGCTGATCGCGAAACACGGCATTGAATGCGAGGCCGTACGCGCCGGTACGCTTCATTGCGGCGTGGGCGCGGCGGGGGTTAAGGAACTCGAACAGCGGGCCGGGCAATGGGCGAAACGCGGCGCGCCGGTGCGGCTGCTGGATGCCGGCGAGACGGCGCGGAAGGTCGGCTCCAGCGCCTATGCCGCCTCGCTGCTCGACTTGCGCGCCGGGACCATTCAGCCGCTCGCCTATGTGCGGGGCCTCGCCCGGGCGGCCATCGCTGCGGGGGCGCGGGTCTTTACTGGCAGCCCGGTTGTCTCCGCCGGGGAGCAGGGGACGCGCTGGCGGGTGACGACGCCCCAGGGCGCGGTAACGGCGGATTGGATCGTGGTCGCCAGCAATGCCTACACCAAGGCGCCATGGAGCCAGGTGAGGGCGGAACTGGTGCATCTACCCTACTTCAACTTCGCCACCAGGCCGTTGTCTGAAAACGTTCGCGCGACCATCCTGCCGGAGCGACAGGGGGCGTGGGACACGAAGGAGGTACTTTCCTCCTTCCGCTTCGATGCGCAAGGCCGGCTGGTGGTGGGCAGTGTAGGCGCGCTGCGCGGCACGGGGAAAGCGGTGCACCGCGCCTGGGCGAAGCGGGCGGTGAAGCGCATCTTCCCGCAGATTGGCGAGGTGGAGTTCGAGGCGGAGTGGTATGGCAAGATCGGCATGACCGCCGACTCCCTGCCGAAATTCCATCGCCTCGCGCGCAGCGTCATCGGCTTCAGCGGCTATAATGGCCGCGGCATCGCGCCGGGCACGGTGTTCGGACAGGTGCTGGCGCGGCATATCAGCGGCGAGCTCCACGAAGCTGACTTGCCGCTGCCGATCACCGACCCGCAGGAGCAGAGTTTCCGCGGCTTGCGCGAAGCCTATTACGAGGCGGGCTCCCAGATCGCGCATTTGTTCTGATCATGCGAGCGGCGGAGATGTTGAGCTGAACTGTCATATATCTGAAGCGCATTGCGCTTAAGCGGTCTTCCGATCATATGTGCTTCAGAGGTGACAAATGAAAATGAAGGCCACTCTCAAGGGAATGTTCGCCGGTTCCCTCATCCTCGCCGCGTCGCTTGGCTTCGCCCACGCCGATACGCTGACGCTCTATACCTCGCAGCCCGAAGCCGATGCCGCGAAGACTGTCGAGGCGTTCCGCAAGGCCAATCCGGGCACCGAGGTCCAGATCTACCGCTCCGGCACGAGCGACATCCTGAGCAAGCTTGCCGCCGAGTTTGCGGCGGGCGCGCCGCAGCCGGACGTGCTGCTCATCGCCGACGCGGTGTCGATGGAAGCGCTGAAGAAAGACAAGCGCCTGCGCGCCTATGAAAAGGCCGATGTGACCGGCTTTCCTGCCGACGCCTATGATCCGGACAAGACCTATTTCGGCTCGAAGCTGATCACGACGGGCATTGCCTATAATTCCGCCGCCAAGGAAAAGCCGCAGCATTGGGCAGACCTGGCGAAGCCGGAATATAAGGGCCAGATCGTGATGCCGAGCCCGCTTTATTCAGGCGCGGCGGCTTATCTCCTTTCGGGCTTCGTGCTCAATCCCGACCTTGGCTGGGATTATTTCGAGAAGCTGAAGGCAAATGAGCTCGTCAGCGTGCGCGGCAATGGCGCGGTGCTGAAATCGGTCGCGAGCGGCGAGAAGCCCTATGGCGTTCTCGTCGATTTCATGGCGCTCAACGCCAAGGCCAAGGGCTCGCCGGTCGAGTTCGTATTCCCGTCCGAGGGCGTCCCCGCCGTGACCGAACCGGTGGCGATCATGGCGACGGCGAAGAATGTGGCCGGCGCGGAGAAGTTCGTCGATTTCATCCTCTCCGACGAGGGCCAGAAACTGGCGCTAGAGCAGGGCTATCTCCCCGCCAAGGCCTCCGTAGGCCGCCCCGCCTGGCTGCCTGAGGGCGTGAATGTGAAGATCATGCCGATCGATGTGCAGAAAGTGCTCGGGGAGACGGACGCGGATAAGAAGCGGTTTTCGGAGATGTTTGGGGGGTAATTACTTAAACCGAATCGCGTTTCAGGCACCCCCCTCTGCCCTGCCGGGCATCTCCCCCACAAGGGGGGAGATTAGCCTGCATCGATGACGGCACTTTATTCTGCAACGTTGGCGATTGGCGAAAGCCGATCTGATAGCCGATCTCCCCCCTTGTGGGGGAGATGCCCGGCAGGGCAGAGGGGGGTATTGATCGCAACATGAATTTTTCCAGCACCAACACCTCCACCCGCCACCCCGATGCCGCCCTGATCGCTACGGTCGCCGTAATCGTCGCGGCGCTGTCGATCCTGCCGATGATGCGGCTTGGCGTGGAGATCATCGCCCCGCAAGGACGGCTTTCCACCGCGGCGCTGCAATCGGCATTGTCCAGCTCCGCCACATGGACCGCGACGTGGCATTCGTTGCAGGTGGGCGTGGGCGGCACACTTCTGGCGGTTGTGCTGGGTACGGCGGTGGCGCTTGTCGTCAGTCTTACCGATATCCGTTTTCGCGGGGTGTTCATCCTGCTCTTCGTCGCGCCATTGCTCATCGCGCCGCAGGTGACCGCGCTGGCGTGGCTGCAATTGTTCGGTCCGGCGAGCCCCCTTTTGAAAATCATCGGGCTTGCGCCGCCGCTCGGCAGCCGCAACCCGCTCTATTCGACCGGCGGCATCATCCTGTTGCTCGGCGTGCAATATGCGCCGCTGGTATTCCTGATCGTGCGAGCGGGCCTTCGCAAATTGCCGCGCGAACTGATCGAGGCGGCCTTAAGCAGCGGCGCGGGCAAATGGACGGTGCTTCGCACGATCATCCTGCCGCTGATGACGCCTTCGATCATCGGGGCGACGGCGCTCGCCTTCGTCTCCTGCGTCGGCAATTTTGGTATTCCCGCCTTTCTTGGCATCCCCGCGAATTATCTCGTCCTGCCGACGCTGATCTATCAGCGGCTTGCCGGGGCGGGGCCTTCCGTATTGTCGGAAGTGGCGGTGCTCTCCATGCTCATCGGCATCATTGCAATGGGCGGTATCGTGGCGCAGGATTACGCCGCGCGCCGCCGCGATTATCGCATCGTCTCCACGTCACTCCCGGCGCAGCCCTTTTCGCTCGGGCGTTGGCGGATCGCAGTTGAAGCAGGACTGGCGCTGCTCATTCTTTTGGTCCTGGTCCTGCCGCTTCTCGGGCTTTTGCTGACCGCGCTGGTGCCGGCCTATGGCGTGCCGCTCAGCTTGAAGACCGCGACGCTGGCCAATTTCCGTTTCGTGCTTTTCGAGCATGGGGCGGCGGCCCGCGCCTTTGCCAACAGCTTCGGCCTGTCGCTGGCCGCCGCGCTCTTCGCGGTGGTGCTTGCGGTGCCGCTCGGCTATCTCATCACCTGGCGGGAGCGCTGGTGGACGAAGCTGCTCAACCTTGCGGCGGAACTGCCTTATGCGCTGCCGGGCGTGGTGCTCGCGATCGCGGCGCTGCTTCTGTTCCTGAAGCCGGTGCCGGTGATTGGCCTGCACATCTACAACACCGTGTGGATTATCCTCTACGCCTATCTCGCGCGCTTCCTGGTGCTGGCGCTCAGGCCCACCGTCAGCGGGCTGCATCAGATCGACCGGGCGCTGGAGGAGGCGGCGCAAGTGGCGGGCGCGGGGCTGCTGCGGCGGATGCGCACCATCATCTTCCCGCTCGTCGCGCCTGCGACGCTTGCGGGCGGCGTGCTCATCTTCATGACGGCGTTTTCGGAACTCACCGTTTCGGCGCTGCTCTGGGCCTCGGGGTCGGAAACCATTGGCGTGGTGATCTTCTCCTTCGAGCAGGGCGGGGATTCTTCCTATGCGGCGGCCATCTCGGTGCTGGTCGTCGCCATTACCTTTATCCTGATGCTCGCGACCAATCTGTTCGCGCGGCATCTTCCCAGCGGAGTTCTGCCATGGCGGGATTGAAGATCGGCGGCATCACCAAGCGCTTCAACGATTTCACCGCCTTGCGCGATGTCTCCCTCGATGTTGTCGATGGCGAGTTCGTCGCGGTGCTGGGGCCTTCGGGCTGCGGCAAGACCACGCTGCTGCGCATGGTGGCGGGTTTCGAGCAGCCGGACGAAGGCAAGATAATCATCGGCGGCAAGGTGATGGCGGGCGGCGGCGTCAACGTGCCGCCCGAGAAACGCAAGGTGGGCATCGTTTTCCAGAACTACGCGCTGTGGCCGCATATGACGGTCGCGGAGAATGTCGGCTACAGCCTGCGGGTGGCGAAGGTTGACAGGGCGACGCGGGAGCGGCGGGTCGCGGAGGCGCTGGCGCTCGTCAATCTCACTGGCTTCGGCGACCGCCGCCCGGCCAATCTTTCGGGGGGGCAGAGGCAGCGCGTGGCGCTGGCCCGTTGCCTCGTCGCCGCGCCGTCGCTGGTGCTGTTCGACGAGCCGCTCGCCAATCTCGACGTGCATTTGCGCGCGGCGATGGAGGACGAGTTCGCGGCGTTCCACAAGCGCACGGGAACCACCATCGTCTACATCACGCACGACCAGGCGGAGGCGATGGCGCTGGCCGACCGGATCGCCGTGCTCGACCATGGCAAGCTCATGCAGTTCGCCACGCCGCGCGCTCTCTATGAGGAACCGGCAAATGAAATGGTCGCCGCCTTCATCGCGCAGGGCATGGTGCTGCCCGCAGACGTTCTGACAGAAGCGCGGGATGGAGCCTGCCGGGCGCGGGTGCTGGGGCAGGAGGTGGTGCTGCGCTGCGGGGCAGACGAGATGCCGCGCGAGGCGGCGAAAGTGTGCGTCCGCGCGGACGATCTGGAAATCGTCGAGGCCGACGGCATCGCCATCCGCGTCAAGCGCGCGATCTATCGCGGTGGCGGTTCGCGCATCGAGGCTTTCCCGCTGGAGCGGCGGGATATAGACCTGCATTTCGACCTGCCCGATCCGGCGCGGCTGGAGGAAGGGGCGCAAGCGCGGCTCGCCATCCGGGGCGGCTGGGTGATTCCGGGTTAGAAGAGAAAGAGACAGATATGCGCATTCTTGTCTGCAACGATGACGGTATCGACACGCCGGGGCTGGCGATGCTCGAAGCGGTGGCGCGGCAATTGTCTGACGACGTGTGGGTCGTCGCGCCCGAGGGAAAGCGCACTGCGGCGGGCGGTTCGATCACCATCGGCAGGCCACTGACCATGCAGCATCTGGGACAGAACCGCTATTCCTGTTCCGGCACGCCTGCCGATTGCGTGGTAACGGCGATGACCTGGCTTTTTGCCGAGGGGCCGAGGCCTGATCTCGTCCTCTCCGGCATCAATGACGGGCGCAATGTGGCGGAGGACCTTGCCTATTCCGGTACCCTCGGCATCGCTCGCGAGGCGACATTCTGGGGCATTCCGGCCATCGGGTTTTCAAGAGTAAAGAGCCCGGATGTGGAGCCGGAGGATGCGGATTATCTCGCCGCGTTCATCCGCAGGCTTTGGGAGGCGCGGGAGGCTTGGGTGGCGGAGGGGCATTGGCTCAGCGTCAACCTTCCAGCCACATTGCCCGCGCCGATCGCCCAGCCCCGGATCGGGCGGGACAAGATCGGCACGACGGCGCAGGTGGTCTCGGAGGAAGAGGGCAGGACCGTGCTGATCGTCCCGCGCGGGCGGGCGCATGCGACGGTGCCTGGCGATGAGAATGAGTGGATCGACCGGGGGTATGTTTGTGTCAACCGGCTGAACTGGTTTGGAGAGGCACGGGTGGGGGAGGAGTGGTTGGAGGGGTTGGCGTAGCAATTGATCCAAATTGGGTGGGTTCTAGTTTTGATGGAGTCGCCAAGCGCCCTCGCCCTTCGAGGCTTCGTTCCGCTGCGCTTCACTACGCACCTCAGGATGAGGGCTACTGCGGCGTTGCAACCCTTCACCTCATGGTGAGGTGCGAGCGTAGCGAGCCTCGAACCACGGGGGTGAAGGGCGCACAGTTGGCTCCGTGTAAATGTGAAATGCTCTCAGAAATGCTGGCGGGACAGCGTGTCCCTTCTGTCCCGCGACATTACCAAGTGATGTTAACGCCTACTTCCTCTTCATCGCCTCCGCCAGCGCCGCTCCGAATCCTCCCATCGCCGGCTTCTCCTGCGGTTTCTGCATGAAGCTCTTGCCTCCCTTCGGCTGATGCGTGCCGCGATCATTGCCGCGCGGGGCGGGGGTTTCTGCGTCCTTGCGCATGGTGAGGCTGATGCGCTTGCGGGGCACGTCCACTTCCAGCACGCGGACCTTCACCACGTCGCCGGCCTTCACCACCTCGTGCGGGTCCTTGACGAACTTATCGGCGAGCTGCGAAACGTGGACGAGCCCGTCCTGATGCACGCCGATATCCACAAAAGCGCCGAAGGCGGCGACGTTGGTAACCGTGCCTTCCAGAAGCATGCCGGGCTTCAGATCCTTGATGTCGTCGACGCCATCGGCAAAGGTCGCGGTGCGGAATTCCGGGCGCGGGTCGCGGCCCGGCTTTTCCAATTCGGCGATGATGTCCTTGATAGTAGGCAGGCCGAAGCGCTCATCGACGAACACGCGCGGGTCGAGCTGCTTCAACGCCGCGCTGTCGCCCATCAGCGAGCGCACGTCGCGCCCGCAGGCGGCGACGATCTTCTTCGCCACGCCATAGGCTTCCGGATGAACCGATGAGGCGTCGAGCGGCTCGGTGCCGTTGGGGATGCGCAGGAAGCCCGCGCATTGCTCGAAGGTGCGGTTGCCGAGGCGTGCGACTTTCAAAAGCTCCTTGCGGCTCTTGAAGGGGCCGGTCTCGTTGCGGTGGGCGATGATGGCTTCCGCAAGCGAAGCGCCGAGGCCCGAGACGCGGGCGAGCAGCGAGGCAGAGGCGGTATTCAAATCGACACCGACCGCGTTCACCGCATCCTCGACGACTGCGTCGAGCGCGCGGGCAAGGCGCGATTGGTCCACATCGTGCTGGTATTGCCCGACGCCGATGGATTTCGGCTCGATCTTGACCAGTTCCGCCAGCGGATCCTGCAGGCGGCGGGCGATGGAGACGGCGCCGCGCAAGGACACGTCGAGATCCGGGAACTCGTTCGCCGCCGTCTGCGAGGCGGAATAGACGGACGCACCGGCCTCCGAGACGATCACCTTCAGCGGCTTCGGCGCGGGCATGTCGGCCAGCATGTCGGCGACGACGCGCTCCGTCTCGCGGCTCGCCGTGCCATTGCCGATGGCGATGAGCTCGACCTTGTGCTTGCGGATGAGGCTGGCAAGCTCGGCCTGCGCGCCGCGCAGATCGTTCCGGGGTGGGAAGGGGTAGACCGTCGAGGTGGCAAGCACCTTGCCCGTGCCGTCGACCACGGCAACCTTTACGCCGGTGCGGATGCCGGGGTCGAGACCCATGGTGGCGCGTCCGCCGGCGGGGGCGGCGAGGAGCAGGTCTTTCAAATTACGGGCGAAGACATGGATCGCCTCTTCCTCCGCCCGCTCGCGCAATTCGCGCATCAGGTCGAGCGAGAGGTGCAGCGACAGCTTCACGCGCCATGTCCAGCCCGCCACTTCCATCAGCCAGCGGTCGCCGGGCAGGGTCGCGCCGATGGAATAGGCGGCGGCGATCATCCGCTCCACGGGCTTCACCGGGGAGGTATCGTCGGCGTCCACCTCGATTTCGAGCGAGAGAATGTCCTCATTGCGGCCGCGCAGCATGGCGAGGGCGCGGTGGCCGGCGACGGTGGCCCAGCGCTCGGCATGGTCGAAATAATCGGAGAATTTCGCGCCTGCCTCCTGTTTGCCTTCGACGACGCGCGAGCGCAGGACGGCGCGGTCCTTCATATGGTTGCGCAGGCGGCCAAGGAGATCGGCATTCTCGGCCATGCCCTCGGCGATGATGTCGCGCGCGCCTTCGAGCGCCGTCTTCACATCGGGCACGTCCTCGGTAATGTAGGCTTGCGCCAGTTCGGCGGGGACGAACTTGCGGTCGTTGAGGATGGCTTCGGCCAGCGGCCCCAGCCCGCGCTCGCGCGCGATTTCGGCGCGGGTGCGGCGCTTCGGTTTATAGGGCAGGTAGATGTCTTCCAGCTCCGCCTTGGTGACGACAGCGGCGATCTTGCCTTCCAGCTCCGGCGTCAGCTTGCCTTGCGAGCGGATCGAATCGAGGATCGTCGTGCGCCGGGCTTCCAGCTCGCGCAAATAGACAAGGCGCTCGGAAAGCAGGCGCAGCTGCGTATCGTCAAGGCCGCCCGTCGCCTCTTTGCGGTAGCGGGCGACGAAGGGAACGGTCGCGCCCTCATCGAGAAGCGTAATCGCCGCGGCGGCCTGGTCGGGGCGCGCATTGATTTCGGCTGCGATAAGCGGGGCGAGGCGACGGATATCTTCTGCCATGTCAATCTCGTGCTGATAAAGGAAGGGCAACCATAGTCGGACGGTGGAAGGGCGCAAAGAAGGCAGGGCGTGTTCCACAGGAAAGACGTCGGCGCAGTTCCCCCTCACTGGCCGCGTAGCGGACCGTGAGGGGGTATCCAGTTCGCACGGCCTTCGCAGTATTATTCACGGAGACGTGAACACCCTTCACCATACATATCACCAAAACACGATCTATATATCACCTTAGCCCGATATACAGAGGGGATTATGAACCGCGACGAAATCCTGAAAGCGCTGGCGCATCCGACCCGGATCGACATGCTGAACTGGCTGAAGGAGCCGGAGAAGCATTTCACCCAGGAGCACCCGTTCGAGATGGGCGTGTGCGCCAGCGGGTTCGAGCGCAATTGCGGCCTGTCGCAATCGGCGGTGTCGGCGCATCTGGCGACGCTTTCGCGAGCGGAACTCGTGACTTCGCGGCGTGTCGGGCAATGGATTTTCTACAAGCGCAATGAGGAAACCATCGCGGATTTCCTCAAGTCGCTTTCCGATCTTTAGCAGCCGCATGATCTTATCCGAAAAGTCTGCAACTTTTCGGGATCATGCTCCTAACCTCCCCAAACGAAGGAATAGCAATGACGACCCTTTTTGACCCCATCAAGGCCGGCGATCTCGAACTTGCCAACCGCATCGCCATGGCGCCGCTCACGCGCAACCGTTCGCCCAATGCGACGCCGACCGAGCTCGCCATCACCTATTACACGCAGCGCGCCACGGCTGGGTTGCTCATCTCCGAGGGAACGGCCATCACCCAGCAGGGGCAGGGCTATGCGGACGTGCCGGGCCTCTACGGGGCGGAACAGCTTGCCGCGTGGCGCAAGGTGACCGACGCAGTGCATGCGCATGGCGGCAAGATCGTCGCGCAGATCTGGCATGTGGGGCGCGTGTCGCACACTTCGCTGCAGCCGGGCGGAGCCGCACCGGTCGCGCCTTCGGCGATCCGGGCAAAGACCAAGACCTATATCATCAATGCGGATGGCAGCGGCGGGTTTGTGGAAACCTCGGAGCCGCGCGCGCTGGAAGCGAGTGAGCTGCCGGGCATCATTGAGGATTACCGCCGCGCCGCGCGGGCGGCGGTGGATGAGGCCGGTTTCGACGGCGTCGAAATCCATGCCGCCAATGGCTATCTGCTCGACCAGTTCATGCGTTCAGGCACCAACACCCGCACCGACGACTATGGCGGCTCGATCGAGAACCGGGCGCGGCTCCTTCTGCAAGTGGTGGATGCGGTGACCAAGGAAATCGGCGGCGGGCGCGTGGGTATCCGCCTTTCGCCGGTGACGCCGGCCAATGACATTTCCGACCCCGAGCCGCAGCCGCTGTTCGATTATGTGGCGGGCAAGCTGGGCGCTTACGGCCTCGCCTTCGTGCACGTCATCGAGGGCGCGACCGGTGGTGAGCGCGATTACCAACAGGGCGACAAGCCGTTCGACTACGCAGCCTTCAAGGCGGCCTATCGCAATGCCGGCGGCACGGGCGCGTGGATCGTCAACAATGGCTATACGCGGGAGATGGCGGAAGAGGCCGTGGCAGACGACCGCGCCGATCTCGTCGCCTTCGGCAAGCCGTTCATCGCCAATCCGGATCTGGTGCGCCGGTTCAAGGAGAAGGCGGAGCTGAACGCGCCTGATAATGCCACCTTCTATGGCGGCGGGGCGAAGGGGTATATCGATTATCCGGAGCTGGTATAAGTAGATTAAAGCGGCTTAGGCTGGCGGGACAGCGCCCCCCTCTGTCCTGCCGGACATCTCCCCCGCAAGGGGGGAGATTAGCCTTCATTGAGGTCAGGCGCCCCAGTCGTAGAAGTTGCAGAATAAGCGCCGTCACCGGTGCCAGCCAATCTCCCCCCTTGCGGGGGAGATGCCCGCCCTTCGACAAGCTCTGGAGGGCAGAGGGGGGCGCTGTCCCGCCAACGTTTGAAATTGCCTCGGGTGCTAGGCCGAAATATCCACCAAGCCGCAATCTCCACTCTGCGACCCGAACACCAGACGCCGCCCGGTGTCGTCCCAGTCCATCGAGGTAACGGCGCCCTTGCCGGGACGGCGCAGCAGCACTTCCTTCTGGTCGGTGAAGCGGACGACGAGGATCATGCCGTCGGAATAGCCGATGGCGGCGATGTCTTCGATGGGGTGGCAGGCGACGGCGCTGACCATGACGTCGCCGCGGAAGCCCAGTTCCAGCGGGGCCTTGCCCATCGGGCCATCCTTGCCGGAGAACGGCCAGATGACGGCGGCGGGCGCGCCCGATGTCGCGAGCCATTTGCCCTTGACGCTCCAGGACCAGTCCTTGACCTTCGACGGATAGCCGGTCATGCGCATGTGCTTGTTGTCATCCAGCCGCCAGCCATGCAGCGCGTTTTCCTGCATTGACGTAACGAGGAAACGGCCATCGGGCGAGAAGGCCACGCCGATATGCGCGCCCTTCCATTCCAGCTCCACCGGCTTTCCCTCGGTCGCGGCCCAGTGCAGCGTCACGCCATTATAGCGGGAGACGGCGAGGCGCATTCCCTTGGGGGCGAAGGCGACACCCTCAACGCTGCGGGGGGATTGGAATTCCTTCACCTTGCCATTCGCCTCGCGCATCCAGGCGCTGCGGCCGGACGCGAAGGCCACGGTTCCTTGCGGGCCGGATGCGACCGATGTCATCCATTTGCGCGGGAACGAGGCCAGTTCTTCCGGGTCGCCATTGGCGTTCGTGCGGCAGATGCGGCCATCTTCGCCGCCTGTCAGCAGCGATTTTCCATCCAGCGAACGGGTGGCGGAGAGAAGCCCATCATGGGTTTCCGCCACCTTGTGGCCGTTGTCGAGGCGGTGGATTGTGCCATCCGCAAGCGCGAAGAAGGGGATGCCGGAAACAAAGCGCGCGAGAACGCAATGGCCGGTCAGGTCAAGCGGTGCAATTGTCGGCATTGGTTACTTGCAGCTCTCGAAACCGGCTTTAAGCGCATCGCGGTCAAGTTCGCGCCCGATGAAGACGAGGCGGCTCTCGCGCGCTTCGCCATCCTTCCAGGCGCGCTGATGGTCACCCTCGATGATCATGTGAACGCCCTGCACCACATAGCGGTCCGGATCGTTCTTGAGGGCGATAATGCCCTTGAGACGCAGAATGTTTGGCCCCTGCTCCTGCGTGACCTTCTGCACCCAGGCGAAGAACTTCGCCGGATCAACCTCCCCGGTGCGCAGCGATACGGAAGTGACCGTCACGTCATGGATCGGCGAGGCATGGCCGTGATCATGATGATGGTGGTCGTGATCATGGTCATGGTGGTGATGATCGTGATCGTGATCGTGGTGATGATGGTGGTGATCGTGGTCGCAATCCGGGCCGCAGACATGATCGGGGTGGTCATGATCGAGGAAATGCGGATCGTTCTCCAGCGCGCGCTTCAGGTCGAAGGCGCCGCGGTCGAGCACCTTGTCGAGCGGGATGGCGGCGCGCTCGGTGCGGTGGATCGTAGCGTAAGGATTTATGGCGCGGATGGTGGCTTCCACCTTGTCGGCTTCTTCAGGCGTCACCAGATCGGTCTTGTTCAATAGCACCACATCGGCGAAGGCGATCTGGTCTTCCGCCTCGCGGCTGTCCTTCAGGCGCAGCGGCAGATGCTTGGCATCGACCAGCGCGACGACGGCGTCGAGCGAGGTCTTGGCGCGGACATCGTCATCCATGAAGAAGGTCTGGGCGACGGGCACGGGATCGGCAAGGCCGGTCGTCTCCACGATGATGGCGTCGAAACGGCCCGGGCGGCGCATCAGGCCTTCGACCACGCGAATCAGGTCGCCGCGCACCGTGCAGCAGATGCAGCCATTGTTCATTTCGTAGATTTCTTCGTCCGACTCGACGATGAGATCGTTGTCGATGCCGATCTCGCCGAACTCGTTGACGATGACCGCATAGCGCTTGCCGTGGTTCTCGGTGAGAATACGGTTCAAAAGCGTCGTCTTGCCGGAGCCGAGATAGCCGGTCAGCACGGTGACGGGGATGTGGGCGGCGGCCTCGGGGGCGGTGGCGGATTCGGTGGCTTGGGCTTGGCTCATTCTCATGCCTCTTTCGCGTTACGACGCTCAGCTAGCGGGAGATTCTGGATTGGAAAATTCATATAAGGGAAGGGCAGGGCGAATGCCATACGCAATGCTATAATATTACATGCGGGGCGTATCACGTTCGCGCCATGGCGCTATTTATGTTTGACGTCGGGGCTCACCCCCCTCTGCCCTGCCGGGCATCTCCCCCACAAGGGGGGAGATTGGCCTTCATCTATGACGGCACTTAATCCTGCAACGCTGGCGATTAGCGAAAGCAGTCCTGACAGCCAATCTCCCCCTCACGGGGGAGATGTCAGGCAGGACAGAGGGGGGCGCTGTCCCGCCAGCGTTCGTCAGAAGCCGCTCTGAAAAAACTCCATATCGAACCGGTCGACATCTTGCAGAAGCTCGATGAAACCCTTGACCGCGTGGGCAATCATCTTCTCCCCCGCTTCGGCGCTGGCGCGGGCGGCGTTGCCGGCGACGCCTTCGGTGTTGAGGTCCTGCATTTTCCAACCGAAGGCGTGGGGGCCGTAGGCGCGCAGGTGCTTGAATTTTTCCGCAAAGGCGGATTGCGCGTTGGGGAAGTTGCGGGCTTTGGCCATATCCACCAGATCGGGGCGCAGCGCCAGCATGACGCTGGTTTCGATGAAGCCGCCATGGATGTCGAGCGCCTTTTCCTCCGGTGTCAGCAACCCCTCGGGCAGGCCGAAGCGCGGCCAGCTGGTCGTCACTGCGAGCATGCTAGAGCGGACACGCAGTTCCGTTGCGACGATGGTGATGAGCGGCGAGTTGCCGCCATGGGCGTTGAGCAGCACCAGCTTTCGGATGCCTTCCGCATGGAGCTTTTCGCCGATGCCGATCCAGCGCCTCACCGCTTCATCGAAGGCGAGGGTCTTCGTGCCGGATACGTCCATGTGCTCGATGGAGTAGCCGACTGCCTCGGCGGGCAGGAAGCGTACGTCTAATTCGGGGGGAATGGCGGCGGCGGCGCGGGCGGCGAGGCCTTCGGCGATGATCGTATCGGTCTCGAAGGGCAAATGCGGCCCGTGCTGCTCATGGGCTCCGAGCGGCAGGACGGCGATGGTTCTTGCCTCATTCATCCCGCCGGAAGCGCCCATGTTATTCTCCTGTCATGTTTGTAAGCCAGCGTAACGCAAGCGGGCGAATGACGGCAAGCATAAGACGAAGTGCCGATGTTGAATCGTTTGCCCGATTGGCAAAGCCGGCTTATGATTGTCCGGACAAGACGAGGGGGAGCTAGGCCAGCATGACGAAAGAACGCAAACCGGTCATCCTGTATCGGCTGCAATCTGCTGCGAGGCTGGGGCGCACGTCGCTGGCGACGCGGCTCCTGGAGCATGGGCTTTATGCCGGGCAGGACGCCATCATGCTGCAATTGGCGGCGGAGGACGGCTTGCCGCCCGGCGTGCTGGCGCAGCGGCTGGGCGTGCGTCCGCCCACGGTGACGAAGACCATCGCCCGGCTGCAATCGCAGGGTTTCGTCACCAAGCAGGCTTCCGAGCGGGATCAGCGGCAGTCACATGTCTTCCTTACCGAGAGTGGGCGCGATGTCATCCGGGTTATCGAAAAGTCGATCCGCAAGACGGAGAAGGACGCCTTGCGCGGCCTCGACAAGAGAGAACGCAAGACGCTGCTGAAACTGTTGAGCCGGCTGGAGATCAACCTTTCCGCGCGGGAGCCCGGCGAGGCGGATGAAGCGCATGAGGTGCCCGAAGAGGAATTTGTCGATTAGGCCCTTCAGGCTGTGGCATGAAACAGTTCTTCCTTGGCCGTCATTCTCGGGACAAGCCCGAGAATGACGGCAGGATTACTCGCCTTCTCCGATCAGTGTTTCGGTTGAGTTCTGATAGACTCTAGCGATCTTGACTACGTCGATGCGCATGCTGAGGAAGGGCATTCGACCGTGGCCTTCCCGAGCGCATTGCTGTGACAGTGCGCTCGGCGCGGGAATTCCCTGCAGGTGGGAACTGGCCGGATCAGCTCAATCCCTCTTCCGCAAGCGCCTGTATCACCGAAGGCCTTGCCTTCATGCGTTCTAGGCAGTCCCGCAGAGTGTCCGGCAAGTCAACGCCGCTCCTTGGCGCGACCATCAGAATCCAGAACAGATAGCAATCCGCGATCGTCATCTCGTTGCTTATCAAGAACGCCTTGTTGCCCATCTGACCGGCAAGGATGGCGAAGGCCTTGTTGATCTTGTCCCGTGCCCGCATCTTTTCCGGTTCCGGGAAATCCCTGAAGAACGGGCCATAGGCTCCATGAATTTCGGATGACATGAAGGCGAGAACCTCGAATGTTCGCCACCTGAGAATGTGATCGTCTGGCAGGAGCTTACCACTCTGGTCTGCAATATAAGCTAGAATGACCTGGTTTTCCGTGAGGACCGTTCCGTCGTCCATCTCGAGGGCCGGGACATAACCTTTGGGGTTAATCGCCAGAAAGTCACGACCATCCTCGGTTTTCTTATCCCGGTCGATGCTGAGGAGCTTGTACGGGAGCCCGCTCTCGATGAGCGCTATGTGGTCGGCCAGGCTGCAGGCAGCCGGATAATAAATCAGGTTCATCGTGGATTTCCTTAATAGGTCGTTTCGAGCATCGCATATCGGAGCTCGGTCTATAATGTTGACCACAGCCATTTATGGGACCAATAAAGAGACGTCAAAAGCATATTTTTAGGAGCAAGTCGGATGGATGTGACTGACAAGCCGACTGGGAGCGACTGCCGCGCTGTGAGCGAAATTCTCAGCCGCATCGGTGACAAATGGACAATCCAGGTGGTCGTCGCACTTCGCTTGGGCCCAAAGCGTTTCAATGGAATCAAACGCCTTGTGGGCGGGATTTCACAACAAATGCTGACAAGGACACTCAAAACGCTGGAACGGGACGGTATGTTAGAGCGCGCCGTTCGCCACACTACACCACCGCAAGTCGAGTACACCCTGACGCCGCTCGGCCACTCCCTATCTGAAACCGCGAGACATCTCGCCGACTGGGCCGCAGTCCATCAAGAGGTAATTGCAGGCAACCGCCTTCAATACGACGCCCGCCAGCTTTGATTATCTGCCGTCTGGATATTTGCCGCCGTCTGACCAGCGGCGTCGAAAGCACGTTTTGGGTCCGGGAGCGGTCAAGGCTTGACTGTCAGGATAAGTTGTCGAGTAGGGCGCGTCGCTTTACCGTTCCGACCGAAAAACCTTCCAATTCCCCGGGCCCGGTGGCATAAACTCCTGCACTGTTTCAGGCGCGTGATCTTACTTGGAAGTCTGCGACTTTCGGGATCATGCTTTATCGACGCAAAATATGCCGGAGGCGCGTTGGCCCAGAAGATCAAGCTTTCGACCATAGCGGATGCGCTGGGGGTTTCGACCGCGACGGTTTCGCTTGCCTTGCGTGACAGTCCGCTGGTGGCGGACCAGACGCGCGAGAAGATCAAGGAACACGCCCGCGCCATCGGCTATATCTATAATCGCCGCGCGGCGAGCCTTAGAACCTCGCGGTCGGGGATCGTCGGTGTCGTGGTGCATGACATCATGAACCCGTTCTTCGCCGAGATTCTGCGCTCCATCGAAACGGAGCTCGACCGCTCGCGCCAGACCTTCATCCTGTCGAACCATTACGACCAACTGGAAAAACAGCGCACCTTTATCGATACGCTGCTGCAACTGGGCGCGGATGGGGTGATCATGTCGCCCGCAATCGGCACCCCCGCGGCGGACATCCAACTGGCGGAAGACAATGGCCTGCCGGTTGTGCTGATTGCGCGTACGGTCGAGGGAGCGGAGGTGCCTGTTTTCCGTGGCGATGATTCCTACGGCATCGGGCTTGCCACCAATCATTTGATCTCGCTCGGCCATACGCGCATCGCCATGGTGGGCGGCACGGACCAGACCTCCACCGGGCGCGACCGCTATCAGGGCTATGTCACCGCGATGGAAAAGGCCGGTCTGCCGGTCAATCCGGAATGGCGTATTCCGGGGCCCCGCACCAAGCAGGCCGGGTTCGAGGTGGCTCCCCAATTCCTGGCGCTGAAAGACAAGCCGACGGCGGCGGTATGCTGGAACGATCTGGCTGCCATCGGCCTGATGAACGGGATCGGGCGGGCAGGGCTGGTGCCGGGCGAGGATATCTCCGTGACAGGCTATGACGATCTAGAGGAAGCCGAGATCGCCACGCCGGCGCTCACGACCGTCTGGAACGGCCAGCGCGAGGTGGGGCTTCGCGCGGCGCGGGCGCTCCTCGACCAGCTCAACGGCGCGGGCCATCCGCCGCGCCAGGAATTGATCAAGCCGGAGCTTCGCATCCGGCAATCCACGGCGAAACCGAAAACCCGGTAAGCGTGAAATCACCAAATCAGGGAGGAATCGAACAATTATGACGAATACGCATGAGATGACCATTCTCGTGGTCGGCAGGCTGCACCCTCACGCGGTCGAGCGCATCGGCAACACATTTGCGATGGAGCGGGTGGAGAAGGGCGATCCGGCGCTGGTGACGCCTGAACTGGCGCAGCGCGTGCGCGGTGTCGCCGTCAGCGGGGCGCTCAATGCAGCCTTCATGGACGCGCTGCCGAACCTCGAAATCGTCGCCAATTTCGGCGTCGGCTATGACAATGTCGATGCCGCCCACGCAGGCAAGACCGGCATCATGGTGACCAACACGCCTGATGTGCTGACGGATGAAGTTGCCGACACGGCGTTGGGATTGCTGATCGACACGGTGCGCGAGTTGCCGCAGGCGCAGGCTTGGCTCAGGGCGGGCAAGTGGGAGACTGAGGGCAATTATCCTTTGACGAAGCTGTCGCTGCGCGGACGCCGCGCCGGCATTTTCGGGCTCGGGCGGATCGGCAAGGCCATCGCCCGGCGCCTTGAGGCCTTCGGTCTCTCCGTCGCCTATCACAATCGCCGCAGGGCCGATGATTTGGCTTATGATTATTACCCCAGCCTGCTTGCGCTGGCGGAGGCCGTGGACACGCTCATCGTGGCGGCGCCGGGCGGGGCGGGGACTGAGAAGGCGGTGAATGCAGACGTGCTGCGTGCGCTCGGGCCCGATGGCGTGCTCATCAATATCGGACGCGGCAGCGCCGTCGATGAAGACGCTCTCATCGCTGCGCTTCGCGATGGAACCATCGCCGCCGCCGGTCTCGATGTGTTCGCCGACGAGCCGCGCGTGCCGCAGGCGCTGATCGACCTGCCGAACGCCACGCTGCTGCCGCATGTCGCCTCCGCCTCGCAGGCAACGCGCCGCGCCATGGCCGATCTGGTGGTGGATAATCTTATCAGCTGGTTCAAGGATGGGAAGCCGCTGACGCCGGTGCGGGAGACGGCCAATATTAAGGCAGGGGATTAAAGGAGTAGGGGATGATCAATAATGGCCGACCTTTCTGCTGCCACTCATAACGAGCGCCTAAAATTAACGGCGACATGGATCAACGGGATGGCTGTCGCCTTTTTTGCAGTGGGTGGCTTGGCGCCGCTGTTTACAATGCTTTATGGCGATCGGCCAGCATCGCTGCAACTCGTCTTCAGCGCGATGAGTTGTATTTTGGCAGCTCCAGCACTACATTATTGGGCAAGATTTTCCCTGAAGGATTTAAGATAATGACGTGGTCACAACTGGCGGTCTTCCTAATCTTTCCGGTAAGTGGCCTGATAATGGCCTATGTCGCGCTGAAGCTGCAGCAGCGTGAAACCGCCCGCTTCGATAGAGAGCGCGAACGCCAGCGCCACGCCGCGAAATAGGTCACTCCGCCGCCACCGCCGTGCGCGCGGCGCGGTGGGCGCGGACGGCGTCGCCGAAGGCGGCGAAGACCTTGCGCGAGGGGCTGTCGGTCTTCACCCAGACTTCCGGATGCCATTGCACGCCAACGACGAAGCCCTTCGCATCCTTTACCGAGACCGCTTCGATGGTGCCGTCCTCGGCAAGCGCCTCGATCTCCAGCCGTGGGGCAAGGGTGTCAATCCCCTGCCGGTGGGCAGAGTTCACCTGAACGGTATCCTCCTCGACGATGGAAGCAAGGCAGGAACCCGGCTTGATCACTACCGGATGGCGCAGGGCGAAGCGCTCGGCCTGGTTGTCGGTGTCCGGGGCGCGGTGATCGATGCGCTCCGGCAATTCCTGGATCTCGGTCGCCAGCGTGCCGCCAAGGGCGACGTTCAGCTCCTGGAAGCCACGGCAGATGGTGAGCAGCGGCACGCCGAGTTCGATGGCGCGGCGGATGAGCGGCAGCGAGGTGGCGTCGCGCGCGTGGTCGAAGGGCTCATGCGCCTCGGTCGGCTCGATGCCGTAAAGGGAAGGATGCACGTTGGATTTCGACCCTGTTATCAGCACGCCATCGACGGCGGCAAGAATCGCATCGAGATCGAGCGCATCGCCGAAACAGGGGACGAGCAGCGGCGTCACCCCTGCGCCCTCGACCGCCGCCGCAAGATATTGCTCCGGCGCGGCGTGCCAGGTGTAGATATCGAAGCTGCGCACATCGGATGTGACGGCAATGAGGGGTTTCGATGGTTTCGACATGGGTTCTTTCCGAAGTCCCCAAAAGGGGTAGGTGACGGGCAATTGCTTTCTGTGCCCGGCTTATTTAGGGAGTTTCGTGCGATTTTCCAATGGCGTTTCTTTGGGGCGGGGGGAGCTTCGAGGAAATAGAAATATTCTTTTCCGCTCATTACTGCCGTTGCCACAGCACTTCGCTGGTTTTAAGAATTGAAAGCTGACTCTTCTCTTACTTGAGCCAAGACCTGTGAGATTTCATGACGGGGGAACTTTTTTCCATAACGGGCAAGACCATTGTGGTGACGGGCGGCTCGTCCGGCCTGGGCTCGCGCATGGTCGAGATGCTTGCTAGCCATGGCGCCAATGTGATTTCGATTTCGCGTGCGCTCGCGCCCAATCGCGAACCCCGCAATGGGGGTGGGGAGATCATCGATATCATGGCGGACGTGACGTGCCCTCAGGAGGTGGAGCAGGCCTTCGATGAAGCCGAGGCGCGGCTGGGGACGGTGACGGTCGTCTTCAACAATGCGGGCGTGGCGCAGATGGCGCGGGCGCTCGATACGACGCGAGAGATGATGCAGCGCGCCTTTGACGTCAATGTCACGGGCGCGTTCTGCGTGGCGCAGGAGGCTGCCCGGCGGCTTATCGCGGCGGGCCGCGGCGGGGTGATCATCAACTCGACGAGTATTCTGGCCGAACGGCCGCAAAAGGGTGCAGCGGCCTACGCCATGTCAAAAGCGGCGGTTTCGCACATGACGCGGGCGCTTGCGCTCGAATGGGCGTGCCACGACATCCGCGTCAACGCCATCGCGCCCGGCTGGTTTCCGACCAAACTCAATGATGCGGTCCTCGAAGGGCCGGCGGGCGGCTTCCTGAAAGGGCTCAACCCGATGCGCAGGCTGGGCGAGGCGCAGGATCTGGACGGCGCCGTGCTGATGCTCGCTTCCGATGCAAGCCGCTATATGACGGGCGCGATCGTGACCATCGATGGCGGCCACAGCATCTGAACCGCTTTGGATTTTCGTGGGAAACCCCGCATAAACGCATTGTGAATCCGCCATAAAGGTGGGAATGTTGGCGGATAGATTTGGCATATGAGGCGGCGGCCATTTTTTAGCGCCACCGTCATCATCGGCTCAGAGTTTGATTCAAGTAATTCATATTTCGATTCAGCCAACAGGAAAATCACGAAGTAAAACATAGTATTTATTGTCGCATATTGAGCTTAAACTGCAGGTTAAATGTTTAACCGTTTTTCGATGTCTGATTATCCACTGATTGTGTTCAAGTATTGTTTGCTCAATTAATGCGGGTATACGCAACCAACGGTTTATTATCGGGAAATATATTATTAAGTCATTGCTGTAATAATATGTTCCGAGGGAAAAGGGACGCATATCGAATATGGCTTGGCGCCGAAGAACAGACATTCCAGCGGATATCCGTCTCTCCTTCGTGCGGTCCCTCTATGGGAACCGCGCGACGCTCTGGTTCGGGATGCTGGCGCATGTGATCGTCTGCTCCGTCATCTATCTGGAGACGGGCCGGCTGGCATATATCATTTTTGCTACCGGGTTTACGATAATAGCGCTGGCGCGGCTTTTCGACATGAGCCGGTTCGATAGGGCTCCGCTTGCCAATCCTACTCATGAGCAGATCAACCAGTGGGAAACGCGCTATCTGGCCGGTGCGGCGGCGGTATGCACCTTGCTTGGCATCATGTGCTTCTACAGCACATATATGGTAAAAAACTCTTTCGCCGAGCTTGCCAGCCTTGCGATTTTGTTGGCCTCGAGCGTTTCCATTGTCGGTCGCAATTACGCATCCCGAACCGCTGTCATCGTGATGTCGCTCTGCTGCCTGGTTCCGGTGCTTACGGGTTTTGCGCTGGCTGGCAGACCGTATCTGTTGATTATCGGTTTCCTGCTCATTCCTCATTTCCTAAGCAATATCCAGATGGCCAACGGCCTGCGCGACTTCCTGTTCGCGGCGGTGATGGGGCGGCGGGAACTGGCGGTGGTGGCGAGCCGCTTCAACGCCGCGCTCAACAACATGCCGCACGGGCTCATCATGTTCGACGGTGACGGCAAGCTCGTCGTCGTCAACAACAAGGCGGTGTCGCTGCTGAGGATATCGCCCGACAGCGATCTTACCGGCCGTTCGCTCCAGACGGTGCTGCGCTATTCGTCCCTGCATGGTCTTTTCCCGCGTTCCAAGCTCAAAAGCATACGCAGGCTCATCGACGATCTGCTCTCGGGACGGCGCGAGCGCGACCTGTTTCAGTTTTCTGACGGGCGCTACATCGAATTCAGCTGCAGCCAGCGCCAGGACGAGGGCGCGGTGCTGATCTTCGAAGATGTCACGCAGCGCATCGAGGCGGAAGCGCAAATCCAGCACATGGCCCGGTATGACGGGCTGACGGGGCTTCCCAATCGCGTGCATTTCGAAACGCTGGTCCGGTCGCTTCTCGGTCGACGGGCGCATGGCAAGCGGATGGCGCTGGTCGTGCTCGACATCAACGACTTCAAGCATGTCAACGACACGCTGGGGCATCATGTCGGCGACCAGCTGCTGCGCAAGCTGGCGGAGCGCCTCGCAGAAATGGACCCGATGCGCTTCATCCCGTCCCGCTTTGGCGGCGACGAGTTCGTTATCTTCGTTCCCGACATTGGTCCGGACGCTCAGATCGATGCGGTCATGGACAATCTGGTGTCCGCCGTGTCGGGCACTTACCAGCTATCGGATCACAGCGTCGAGGTCGAGGTGAATGCCGGTGTGGCGCTGGCGCCAACAGGGCATTTCGATCTGCAAAACCTGCATATCAAGGCGGATCTTGCGCTTTATGAGGCGAAGGGAAGCGAAAAGCGCAATTGGGGGCTGTTCGAGGAAGCGATGGATATCCGCTATCGCAGCCGCCAGCGCCTCAAGAACGACCTGCGCGGGGCAATCATCAACGGCGCGCTCAAGGTGGTCTATCAGCCGATCGTCAGCGCCCAATCCCTGCGCATCGTCTCCTGCGAGGCGCTTTCGCGCTGGGATCATCCGGAACTCGGCCCTATCTCCCCCGCCGACTATATTCCGCTTGCCGAGGAGATGGGCGTCATCACCGATATCACGCGGTTCATGCTGGAAAAGGCCTGCATGGATTGCCGGGATTGGGGCGGGCGTATCGGCGTTTCGGTCAATCTCTCCGCGATCGATCTGAAAAACAGCGACATCACCGACATCATAGCGAGCGCTTTAAGGAAGTCGGGGCTGCCGACGAATCTGCTGGAGGTCGAGGTGACGGAAAGCGCGATCATCAGCGACCGCAACAAGACCAGCAATGTGCTGCAGCAGCTGAAAAATGCTGGCATCAATGTGGCGCTCGACGATTTCGGCACCGGCTATTCGAGCCTGAGTTATCTCAATACGCTTCCACTGACGAAGGTGAAGATGGACCGGTCCTTCGTGCGCGATATCACGGAGGACCGGCGCTCGCTGATGCTTCTGCGCGGCGTGACCCAGCTTTCACACGAAATGGGCCTTGGCGTGACCGTCGAAGGGGTGGAAACGCAGGAGCAACTGGCCCTGATCCGGGGCGCAGCGGGCGCCGACCTTGTGCAGGGGTATCTGCTGGGCGCGCCGCTTCCCGCGCAGGCGATTTCATCTCTCATCGACAGGAGTTTTCCTCTGGGAACAGGCAGCAAGCTCACCAGCGCCATGTGAAGCGGCAGGCTGTGAATAGGCGCACCTAATTAGTTAGAGTGTGCTTCCGTAAGGGCATCTTAATAAATTATACCCCGTTCACGCGATAACCCGAAAATCGCGTGGCCTGATGACGCGGAAATTGTCGGTGACGA
>NZ_BMHH01000010.1 GCF_014640615.1 Paramesorhizobium endophyticum
TCCCTCAGAATCTATTTTCCGCTAACTTGCAACAACGCTTTTATACTCATGTGCGATTCCCCTACCGCAAGGGGGAGGGAGGGCGCGCTACCGTCCCGGCCTGCCGGTCTTGCTCGGGCGGCGCTTCTTGCGCGAGACCTCCGCCGGGTCCTCATAGGAGCCGATGCCGGCGCGCTCGCGGCGGACGGGTGCTTCGCCGTCGGGAACTTCCGTGCGCCGCACCGTCATTTCGTCCAGCGAGTTCTTGCGGAACAGGCTTTCGCCGGCAGGGACGGCGTGGTCGCCGGAGGTGCCCATTTCGTCCAGGGAGGGTTTGCGGAAGAGGGATTGGCCGGATGCGTTGCGTTCCGTCGCGCCGCCCTCGTGGTTCGAGGCTCGCTGCGCTCGCACCTCACCATGAGGGCTTCCCTTTTTGGCCGCCTGTTTCCGCTTCTCCTGCGTGTTGTCCACGCCCGCATCGCGGGCCATGGGGTCGTCGAGGATGGCAAGTTCGGTTTCGCGCAGGCGCTTGATCTCGTCGCGCAGGCGGGCGGCGCGCTCGAAGTCGAGATCGGCGGCGGCGTCGCGCATTTCCTTTTCCAGATGCTCCAGATGCGCCTTGAGATTGTTGCCGACCAGCGCGCCTTCCTCGGCAAAGCCGGAGATATCGGCCCGCACGTGGTCGCGCTCGTAGACGCTGTTGAGGATGTCGCCGATGTTCTTCTTCACGCTCTCCGGCGTGATGCCATGGATCTGGTTGTACTCGGTCTGCTTCTCGCGGCGGCGGTTGGTTTCGGCGATGGCGCGCTCCATCGAGCCGGTCATCTGGTCGGCATAGAGCACGACCCGGCCATCGACATTGCGCGCGGCGCGGCCGATGGTCTGGATAAGCGAGGTTTCGGAGCGCAGGAAGCCTTCCTTGTCGGCGTCGAGAATGGCGACGAGGGCGCATTCGGGAATGTCGAGGCCCTCGCGCAAGAGATTGATGCCAACCAGCACGTCGAACGCGCCGAGGCGGAGGTCGCGCAGAATCTCGATGCGCTCCAGCGTGTCGATGTCGGAATGCATGTAGCGGACGCGGATGCCCTGCTCGTGCAGATATTCCGTCAGGTCCTCGGCCATGCGCTTCGTCAGCACCGTCACCAGCGTACGGTAGCCCTTGGCGGTGGTGGCGCGGATTTCGCCCAGCACGTCGTCCACCTGGCTCTTGGCGGGGCGAATTTCCACCGGCGGGTCGATCAGCCCGGTGGGGCGGATGACCTGTTCGGCGAAGACGCCACCCGCCTGCTCCATCTCCCACTTGCTGGGGGTGGCCGAGACGGCGACGGTCTGCGGGCGCATCGCGTCCCATTCCTCAAAGCGCAGCGGACGGTTGTCCATGCAGGAGGGCAGACGGAAGCCATATTCGGCCAGCGTCGCCTTGCGGCGGAAGTCGCCGCGATACATTGCGCCGATTTGCGGGATGGTGACGTGGCTCTCGTCGATGAAGACCAGCGTGTCGTCGGGGATATATTCGAACAGGGTCGGGGGCGGGTCGCCGGGGCGGCGGCCTGTGAGATAGCGCGAATAGTTTTCGATGCCGTTGCAGGAGCCGGTCGCCTCCAGCATTTCGAGGTCGAAGGTGCAGCGCTGCTCCAGCCGCTGCGCTTCCAGCAGGCGCCCGGCGCGAGTCAGCTCGTCCAGCCGGTGCTTCAGCTCTTCCTTGATCGATTTGATCGCCTGGTTCAGCGTCGGGCGCGGCGTGACATAGTGCGAGTTGGCGTAGATCTTGACCGATTTCAGGTCGCCGGTTTTCTGGCCGGTCAGCGGGTCGAACTCGGTGATCGCCTCGATCTCATCGCCGAACAGCGAGATGCGCCATGCCCGGTCTTCCAAGTGGGCAGGGAAGATTTCGATGGTGTCGCCGCGCACCCGGAACGAGCCGCGCACGAAATTAATGTCCTGCCGCTTGTATTGCTGGGCCACGAGATCGGCGAGAAGCTGGCGCTGGTCGAGCCGGTCGCCGATCTTCATCTCGAAGGTCATGGCGGTATAGGTTTCGACCGAGCCGATACCGTAGATGCAGGAGACCGAGGCGACGATGATCACGTCGTCGCGCTCGAGCAGGGAGCGGGTGGCGGAGTGGCGCATCCGGTCGATCTGCTCGTTGATCGAGGATTCCTTCTCGATAAAGGTATCCGAGCGCGGGACATAGGCTTCCGGCTGGTAGTAATCGTAATAGGAAACGAAATACTCCACCGCATTGTTGGGGAAGAAGCTCTTGAACTCGCCATAGAGCTGGGCGGCCAGCGTCTTGTTGTGCGCGAGGATGAGGGCAGGGCGTTGCGTTTCCTCGATCACCTTGGCCATGGTGAAGGTCTTGCCCGAGCCGGTGACGCCGAGCAGCACCTGCGTACGGTCCTCGTTCCGCAAGCCTTCCACCAGGTCGCGGATCGCCGTCGGCTGGTCGCCGGAGGGCTGGAACGGCGTCTCCATGCGGATGGGAATGCCGCCTTCCGACTTGGCGGGCCGGGCAGGGCGGTGGGGCGTCCACAACACACCGTTCTTGAACAGTGGATTGCCGGATTCGATCAGGTCGGCCAGCGCCTGCACCGTGGCGGTCGCGCCTGACGGGGACAGGCCTGTCGCGTCCTCAAGACTGATATCGAGGCCGGCAACCGGATTGAGCCCCGCCGCCGCACGCTCCTTCGCCGAGGCAGCGCCGCCCATGGATGTGCCGCGGGCCGTCGTTCCTCCGGCTTTTTTTTTCGCGCTCACGCTGTCGCCGCTTCGCGGCTCGCTCCGCGAGGGCGCGCCACGAGGCGCGACGGGCGGTCGCCCTTGCCGCGCTTCGCGCGGAGGCGCAGACTGTTTTACCTTGGCGGCCTTCGCCTTTTCGGCTTCCGCGCCGATTTCCTTCGCCCAATCGGCAATGGAGCCGGACAGGGGCGTACCCGTCAGTTCGGCCTGCGGCGCTTCGCCGAAGCCATAGGGGTCGTAGCTGTCGCTGGTCTCCAGCCGGTCCGGATCACGCGGCTTGGGTGAATTTTTCGGTGATGATGCCATGGCGCCAATATGGAGAGAGTCAGCGAGAATGAAAAGGGCGCGGCGGGAAAGATGTCCCGGTTTCCATGAGGTTCCTCCTGACAGGGTGATGTCAGGAAGATCTCCCTCCTTCCCCCTTGCGGGGAAGGTGCGCGCGTCAGCGGGCGGATGGGGGTGGTGACGGATGCGCTTTTGCTGAAGACAGTGGCGGTGCGTCACCACCCCCACCCGACCCTTCGGGCCACCCTCCCCGCAAGGGGGAGGGAGGGCGCTAAATTACCGCCCGTGCGGGCCGTCACCCATGCGTCCGCGCCAGTCGCCGCGCCGCTCCCAGCGGCGGCCGTCACGCCAATCGCGCCGGTCGCGCCATTCACGGCGGTCGCGGGAGTGCCAGCGCGGACGGTCCCAGCGGTCGCGATCACGCCAGTGCCGGCGCTCCCAGCGATCGCGGTCACGCCAATGGCGGCGTTCCCAGCGGTCGTGGTCGCGGTCGGCGATGGCGGCGCCGATCACTGCGCCCGCGATCAGCGGAATGCCGATGGCGGCGGCGGTGGAACCGAAATCATTGCCGGAATAGGTGGACGACCCCTCGCGCATCGCCAGATAGCGGGAGGAGGCCCAACCGGACAATCCGCCATAATTAACCTGGCACCAGCCATAGCCCGCCGTGCAACCCGCGACATTGACCACGGCGCCATTGGGTAAAGCCCCAAGCGCGGGATATCCCGAACTCGGCCCCGTGCGCACGTTCAGGTCGGTGGTAACCAGCGCCGTAGCGGCCTGCGCGGCGGTGGTGGCGAAGATGCCGACAGCCAGGGCGGCAGTTCTCAATAGTGATCTCATCATACTCTCCTTAACCCATCCCTCTGTCCGGGTTAACGGGGACTGAAGAGGCATGTTCCCGGCAGAATAGTGTCTGGCCGCAGAAAGCCAATTCAATTTCGGTGCATTCCCGACAGGCTACTTTACCGGGGCAGGTCCGTGGCTGCCGTCAGTATGCGCGTTGGCAGGTAGAGCACCAGCGAGGCCGCGCCGCGCAGGACCGAGGAGCCATCGGCAAGGATGGTTTCTCCGGGGGTAGGGCCTTCGCCTTCCAGTGTGCGCTCGGTCAGGCCGCCGCGTTTGACGAGGGTCATCAATGTCGGCGAGGAGGCGAAGACGTCATGGCCACCTTCATCGACATCGGACAGGTCGAGCACGGTGATGCCGTTTTCCCTGAGCATGGCGATGTCGGAACCGCCGCCGACGCGGGGGTGGCCGCCGGTTATGCGGGAGGAGATGTTGAGCGCCCGGTCTTCCCGCGACACCAGCACGGCGAAGGGGCGCGGCAATTTGCCGATGTCCCGCACCTGTTCACGAAACACGTCGACATCGATATCGGGCGCGGCGAGCATCACGCTGGTCAGCCTATCGATGGGGGCACGCCGCCCCGATATGGCAAGTGTGCGCAAGGCTTCCATCACCACCAGCGAGCCCATGGAATGGCCGACCAGAATGATGCGCTTCGCCCTCGTTCGGCTGACAATCTCCAGCAGTTCCGCCAACCCATCCCGGGCGAAATTGGCGCTGTCGCGATCATAGACGTAAAGGCCAAGCGCGCCGGCGGAAGGCCAGGCATAGTGGACGGCGACGGATTTGAAGCCGTAATCGTGGATGAACTGCGCTTCGCGGAAAGTGCTGTCGGCGAAATTGTTGTTGTAGCCGTGCACGAACACCAGGATTTCCTGCTCGTTGGTCGGGCGCGCGGCGAGCGCCGCATTCAGCTTCTCTGCAAAAACCTTGCGGTTGTCATATGGCTGGAGGGCGACGGCGGCGAAATATTTGGCGGGATCGGGCACGCGATCGGTTTTCTCGACGATGCCGCTCTTGTGGGTGGGCGGAATGCCGACATCCACGCGCGCGAAATTGAGCGCGAGCGAGCGCTTGGCGTTATAGGGCAGGGAGAGATTGTCCGACCGCTGGCGGGTGGTGGCGACGTAAACCGGTACGACGGCAGCCGGTTTCTCACCCATGCGGACCATGGCGGCTTCGGCGCGGGGGCCGGCCCACAGGACGGCGCGTCCGCTGCATCCCGCCAGAGAGAGGGCCATCAGCAGGAATAGGCCAAGTCGTGCTGCGATCATTCGGTCTCCGGCGGTCCCCGCATACGCCCAGCCAAATTATGGACGCGATTGAGTCGGAAAAGACCAGCAATAATGCTGCACTGCAACCCGCGCGCAGCCGCTATCCACTGGCGAATGGCTCTTTCCAGCGATGTTCCCCTGCATCCATCATGGTGATAGAGACGATTCTCATTCCATTCTCTGAAAGGACAATCGATGAAGGAAGCGAAACCCACGGGTGTTCTGACCCTGCGCACCCAGGCCATGCCGAAGGACGCAAATGCGGCGGGAGATATTTTCGGCGGCTGGGTGATGTCGCAGATGGATATTGCCGGCGCGGTCAGGGCGGCGGAACGGGCAGGCGGTCGCGTCGTCACCGCCGCCGTGAACCAGATGTCCTTCGCCAAGCCCGTCAAGATCGGCGATACGCTCTGCGTCTATACGGATATCGTCCGCGTCGGGCGCACCTCGATCACGCTTCGCGTCGAGGCCTGGGCGCAGCGCTATCTGACGCTCAACATGGAACTGGTGACGCACGCCGAATTCGTCATGGTGGCGCTGGACCTGAACGGGAAGCCGAAGGCGGTTCCTGCGGAGTAGGGCGGCCACGCGCGCACCCTCCCCCTTGCGGGGAGGGTGGCCCGAAGGGCCGGATGGGGGTGGTGACGTTTGCGCCACGGTCTTCGAAGCAAGCGCATCCGTCACCACCCCCATCCGCCCGCTCCCGCGGGCACCTTCCCCGCAAGGGGGAAGGAGGCTCTTTACCGGCACGCTCTGTACCCATTCCGCCGCTGCATTAGATCGAAGTGGAAGTGATCCGCGTGTTCCCGGTTGTAGCCCGGCCCTAGCACGGTGGTGAAATAATCGCAGGCTTCGGAGCGGACGCTGTTGAGCAGTCCGCGCTTGCGGAAGGAGAACCAGCCCGGCTTCTCTACCTTGATGAGGTCGCCATTGTTCAGGCGGATGCGGGTGACGTCGATGGCGTTTCCGCGTGAGTGCTCCGACATCTTTGCGCCGCGCCGGTGGTTCATGGTGCGGCAGGAATAGCCGCCGGCATTGTAGATGGTATTGACGCCCGAGAGATAGCGGAAGCGGGTCGACGGTACGAGATCGCCCTTGACCCAGCGGGCGAACGCCTCGGTGACGGCGCAATTGAGCTTGGCGGCGGGCTGGAAGCGGATCGCCCTCCCGGCGAAACCGGATACGAGGATGGGATTGTCGATGCGGCAGGTGCCACCGTCATTGATCGGGGGTAGCTCGGTGAAGACAACGCCCAGCCGCTTCAACCGCACGCGACAGGCCATCTCGCCGGAGGATTGGGCGTAGAGATTTTCGGCCGCCGTGACCGGGTTTTCGACGCGCGGCTGGAAACCGTAATCCGCCTGAGCGTCCTCGACCGGGGCGGCAAGCGACATGCCGACATCCGCCTCTGGCCGGCGCACTGTTTCGCGCGAGCATGAGGCCATCAAGACCGTTGCACAGATGATAAATAGCGTGGCGAGCCGATACGGCCGCGGGGACAACGCAATACTCATGTCCGTCTTTCCATCCCGCGCCCCGGGGAGGGCGAGTGCTCCATTGATGGTGTGAGACGGACGATAAGCGCCAAGCGTAAAGGAAGCTTAAGCGGCTTGGTTAAGGGCTGTGTCCGAAAAGCGGCAGCGGGTTGAATTCGGCGTGAATGGTGGGCTTCGCGCTTGCATTATGCGTGGCTCTCAATGCAATGGCGGCCATTATTCATTTTATCCCGGATGCCATATGCGGTTTCTGCTTTCTCCTTCCGTCCTGCCCATTTTGATGCTGGCGGCCTCGAATGTGTTCATGACATTCGCCTGGTATGGGCATTTGAAATTTCCCAAGGCGTCTTTGGTTACGGTCGTTCTCATCAGCTGGGGCATTGCGCTCGTCGAATATTGCCTGGCGGTCCCGGCCAACCGGATCGGCCATGGCATCTATTCGACGGCGCAGCTGAAGACGATACAGGAGGTCATCACGCTCACGGTTTTTGTGGCGTTCTCCGTGCTTTACCTCAAGGAGCCGCTGACCTGGCAGCATCTCCTCGGTTTCGCGCTCATTGCCTGCGGCGCTGCTTTGATCTTCAAGGCTTAGGCGGCCCGGCGCGCCCGCATCATCGGAACGAGCTCGACGGCGAGCATCGCGGCGAAGATCAGCGCGCATCCGGCGATGCCCGAGGGCGGCAGGCGGTCGCCCAGCAGCAATGCGCCGAAGAGGGCGGCGAACAGCGCTTCCGACGACAGGAATATCGCCGCCTGCGGGGCAGTGGTGTAGCGCTGGCCGACTGCCTGCAATGTGAAGGCGATGCCCGACGAGAAGACGCCGGCAAAGAGGATTTCCGGCGCGGCGGCCCGCATCCCGTTCCAGTCGATGCCTTCCTGCACGAGGGCCAGCGCGAGGCCGAGCACGGCGCAGAGCGTGAACTGAACGAGGCAGAGCATCATCGGCCTTCCGGTTCGGTTGGCGTAGCGCGTAACGAAGACAACCTGCAGCGCCCAGAAGACGGCACCGAGAATGACCATCCAGTCGCCTGGAATCAGGGCTTCGAGCGCGCTGCCGGAGAGGAGCCATATTCCGGCGAGCGCCGCAATGGCGCAGGGCCAGATGATCGGGTGCGGCCAATGGCGGAACAGGATGATGCCGACGAACGGCACCATCACC
This sequence comes from Paramesorhizobium endophyticum, assembly GCF_014640615.1. Taxonomy (GTDB): domain Bacteria; phylum Pseudomonadota; class Alphaproteobacteria; order Rhizobiales; family Rhizobiaceae; genus Paramesorhizobium; species Paramesorhizobium endophyticum. Next base: position 7,782 of record NZ_BMHH01000010.1, read on the forward strand.
ACATAAAGCCCGGTCAGGAAACCCGCATTGGTGACCGACGTCGTCAGCATGCCGAATTGCTGCGCGGCGATGCCGGCGAAGAGCAGAAGGCCGATGAACAGGAAGCCGAAATGGTCTGAGGATTTCAGCGCCCTATGAGCCTGCCGCGCCTCACGCAGCGCAAGCGGCAGCACGGTGAGCGCCGCCAGCACAAAACGCAGGCCGATGAACATCAACGGGCCGATGCTCGCCATCGCGGTCGATTGCGCGACGAAGCCAAGGCCCCATATCGCGCCCGCAAGGAGAAGCAGCAGATTGGCGCGACTGCGCGGCATGGGGGCTCCTGATCGACTGGTTTGTTCTGCGCGGAAATTAATTATGCGGGCGGGACGGCGCGGCCCTTTGTCCTGCCTGGCTCCCTCCTTCCCCCTTGCGGGGAAGGTGCCCGCGTTAGCGGGCGGATGGGGGTGGTGACGTTCGCGCTTGCTTCGAAGACCCTAGCGCAAACGTCACCACCCCCACCCGACCCTTCGGGCCACCCTCCCCGCAAGGGGGAGGGAGCCAAAGCCGCGTCACTATTCCGCCCGAGACAGCCTAACAATGGACGCATCATCGCCATCGGAGAGCAGGTACACCGACCCGTCAGGAGCCACGCGGACATCGCGGATACGGCCGAACTTGCCCTCCAGCAGCCGTTCTTCGCCTGATATCTTCCCCTTTTCATCCCGGTCGAGGCGCACGAGCATCTCATATTTCAACGCGCCGGCCAGAAGGTCGCCCTTCCATTCGGGGAACATCTCGCCTTCATAGACGGCGAGGCCGGACGGCGCGATGGACGGGTCCCAGTAATGAAGCGGCTGCTCATAGCCCTCTGCCGCCGTGCCGATGCCGATCTTCGCTCCGGAATAGTGAACGCCATAGCCGATCCGCGGCCAGCCATAGTTCTTGCCTGCCTCGGGGCTGTTGACCTCGTCGCCGCCGCGCGGACCGTGCTCGGTGACGAGAAGTGCATCGGTGAGCGGATCCCAGGCGGCGCCTTGCGCGTTGCGATGGCCTTTCGACCAGATCTGCGGCAGGCCCTTACCGCCATCGGCGAAGGGATTGTTGGCGGGCACCGAGCCATCGGCATTGATGCGCAGAACCGAACCGGCGGGATCCGAAAAGTCTTGCGCGCGCTCCATGTCGCCGCGCTCGCCGAAGGTGACGAACAGCGTACCATCGGGCGCGATGACGATGCGCGAGCCGAAATGCTGGCCGCGCGAGGTCTTTTTCTTTGTCGAAAACAGCGTCTTCACATCGGTGAGACGGGCCTTGCCGCCATCCCGTTCAAGCCGCGCGCTGGCGATTGCCGTGCCGGCTCCGCCATCGCCCGGCTCGGAAAAGGTGAAATAGATCGTGCCGCTCTTGGCGAAATCCGGCGCGAGCGCCACATCGAGCAAGCCGCCCTGGCCGTTGTCCCAGACTTCGGGCACGCCGTCTACGGGTTCGGAAACCTTGCCATTGCTGACAATGCGCATGGTTCCGGCTTTTTCGGTGACGAGCAGCGCGCCATCCGGCAGGAAGGCGAGGCTCCAGGGCGAGGCGAGGCCGGTCGCCACGGTCTCGGCCTCGATCCGGGCCTTCTGCGTGGTGAACTCCTGCGCGCCGGCGCTGGACAGGCCGGCAATGGTGAAGAGGGCGGCTAGGGCAGTCGTCGTTCTGTTCATCATGAACATGAATTTAGCGACGCATTGACAGGTATCAAGCCAGCGGAGCGCGCCCTCGTAATTTTTCTTCGTGAAATCGTTGTAATCAGTGCTATATATTAGGCAGGATGATTTGGACGGTTCCGAGGCTTTGCTTCGGGGGCCGTTTTCTTTTTGTGTCCAGTCGCCGCTTTGCAAGGCGGCATAGGTTGAGGGAAAGGAAATTTGAGCATGGAAAAGTTCCCGATGACCCAAGGCGGTTTCGACAAGCTCAAGGACGAGCTTCGCTGGCGTCAGCAGGAGGAACGGCCGCGCATCATCGACGCGATTTCCGAGGCGCGCGCCCATGGCGATCTTTCCGAGAATGCCGAGTATCACGCGGCGAAGGAAGCGCAGAGCCTGAACGAGGGCCGCATCGGCGAGCTCGAGGATTATATCGCGCGCGCGGAAGTGATCGATATTTCCAAGCTTTCCGGCGACAAGATCAAGTTCGGCGCCACGGTGACGATGATCGACGAGGATACCGAAGAGGAGAAGGTCTACCAGATCGTCGGCGACCAGGAAGCCGATGTGAAGCAGGGCCGAATCTCCATCTCCTCGCCCATCGCGCGGGCGCTTATCGGCAAGAGCGAGGGCGACACCATCGAGGTGAACGCACCCGGCGGCTCGCGGTCCTATGAGATCATCGGGCTGAAATATTCGTAAGGGATTGGTGCTCGTCAGAGGGGTCGTGTTTTGATGGATGCGCGAGGCGCCCCCCTCTGCCCTGCCGGAGTTCGTCGCTGGAAAAGCCAAATCGTTGGCTTTTCCTCGGCCTTCGGCCGAACGCTCCTTAACCCCCGCAAGGGGGGAGATTGGCTGGCACGACCTGCGGCATTCATCTTGCAACGTTTGCGATTGGCATCGAGTATTGATGAAGGCGTAATCTCCCCCCTTGCGGGGGAGATGTCCGGCAGGACAGAGGGGGGCGCTGTCCCGCTGAAATATCCGTTTAGAGTGCTCTGTTCGCTCGGAAAGGCACAGCCATGCCAGAGCGCATAACGGATATCGAGATCGTTGCGCCCAATTTCAAGCGCCAGCTTTCGGGGGTAACCTCGACCATCGTGCAGCTTATTCCGCTGCAACGGCGGATGGGCCTCCGCATCGCGACGATGGGGCCCGGCCTGCCGGACGGATTGCCGAAACTCGGCTGGCTGTCCCTCCTGCAATTCTGGAAAAGGCCGAAGCGGCGCGCGCATCGCATCTGGCACGCGCGGCGCAACAATGAGATGGTGGCGGGCGTCATCATGCGCGATGTGCTGCGCATGCCGCTGCGCCTTGTCTTTACCTCCGCCGCCCAGCGCAACCACAAGCCTTTCACCAAATGGCTGATCCGCCGCATGGACGCGGTGATCGCCACCAGCGCGCGGTCCGGCAGCTATCTGGAAGTGCCGCATACCGTCATCATGCATGGCGTCGATACGGAGCGCTTCCACCCGCCGCACACGGGGGAGGACGAGTTCGCCGCTTCCGGTCTGCCGGGGCGTTATGCCATCGGCTGTTTCGGGCGGGTACGTCATCAGAAGGGTACGGATCTGTTCGTCGATGCGATGATCGCGCTGCTGCCCGATTATCCCGACTGGACGGCTGTTATCACCGGGCGCACAACGGCGGAACACAAGGCTTTTGAGGATGATCTCAAGGCGCGCATCGCCAAGGCCGGATTGCAGGACCGTATCGTTTTTCTGGGCGAGGTGCCGGATATCAAGGTCTGGTACCGGCGGCTTTCGCTCTATGTCGCGCCATCGCGCAATGAAGGCTTCGGCCTCACCCCGCTTGAAGCCGGAGCTTCGCGCACGGCGTCGGTGACGAGCGATGCCGGCGCTTATGCCGAAATGATCGAGACGGGAAAGACCGGCGCCGTAGTGCCTGCGGGCGACGGCGCGGCGTTACGCGAGGCAATTCGCCCCTATCTCGCCGACCCCGCCTTGGCAATCGCCCATGGCGACAATGCGCTCGCCCATGTGCGGGAGAATTTCCCGCTGGATAAGGAGGCGAGGGCGATCGGGGAGGTGTATGGGAAGGTCAGTGAGATAGTGAGTAGTGAGTAGAGGTTTCTCCTGCCCACTATCTCACTCCTAAATCAGCATCAACGCCTCGTCCTTCACCGCCCTGATGGTCAGCGCGGTGCGGACGGAATCGACATTGGGTGTCGCCGTCAGTTCCTCGATGACAAAGGTCTGGAAGGTGTTGATGTCGGGGGCGACGCAGTGGAGGAGGAAGTCGGATTCGCCCGAGACCATCCAGGCGCGGCGCACCAGCGGCCAGTGCTTGGTCTTTTCGGCGAAGGCCTTCAAATCCGCATCCGCCTGCCGGTGGAGGCCGACCGAGCAGAAGGCGACCAGATCCTGGCCCAGCGCCGAGCCGTTGAGGATGGCGCGGTAGCCGCGGATGACGCCGCTTTCCTCCAGCTTGCGCACCCGCCTCAAGCAGGGCGGGGCGGATATGCCGACGCGGTCCGCAAGCTCGACATTGGTGATGCGGCCATCATTCTGCAATTCCCTGAGGATTTTCCAGTCGATGTCGTCGAGATCGGCCTTGATGGGCATGCATGGCTCCGGAGGGAATCACTTGTTCTTGCATTTGTACGACGCCGCATCATTCGTCCAGCCGTAAAATGCACGGCGCAAGGATATTGCGCTTGAAGGCAATAATCATATCCGATTCCCATCCCGCCGCAACTGGATGTTGCTCTGTCCCCGGACGCTTCGCCGCACCGCGTCCATGGGATTAGCCTGTGGCTAAACGACCGTAATGCCTGTGGAAACCTTGCAAAAGGGCCATGCCAAACATTACTTTGACAACAATTGCCTGGATGGTCGCCCGGCATCGTCGAATCGATGCCGCTTTACGAGGATTTCCCCATGTCACAGCGCCACGCGCCCGTTCTCATCATCGGTTCCGGCCCTGCGGGCTATACGGCGGCGATCTATGCGGCGCGGGCGATGCTCAAACCAATCGTCGTGGCGGGCCTGCAGCAGGGCGGCCAGCTGACGATTACCACCGATGTGGAGAATTATCCGGGCTATGCGGACCCCGTGCAGGGGCCGTGGATGATGGAGCAGATGGCCAAGCAGGCGGAGAATGTCGGCGCGGAGATCGTGCAGGACATCATCACCGAGGTCGATATTTCGGTCCGTCCGTTCCGCCTCAAGGGCGATTCCGGCACGGATTACACCTGTGACGCGCTGATCATCGCCACCGGCGCCCAGGCGAAATGGCTGGGCCTGCCGAGCGAGCAGACTTTCATGGGCGGCGGCGTTTCGGCCTGCGCCACCTGCGACGGGTTCTTCTATCGCGGGCGTGACGTGGTCGTGGTCGGCGGAGGCAATACGGCGGTCGAGGAAGCGCTCTATCTGTCGCATCTGGCGAAATCCGTGACGGTCGTCCACCGGCGCGACGGCTTCCGCGCGGAGAAGATCATGCAGGACCGGCTGTTCTCCAAGGAGAATGTCCGCGTCATCTGGGATACGGTCGTCGACGAGATTGTTGGCACCGAGGGGAAGGCACCGATGGGCCCTGTCGTCACCGGCGTGCGGCTGAAGAACATCAAGACCGGGCAGATGAGCGAGCTTGCGACCGACGGCGTTTTCGTCGCCATCGGCCATGCGCCGGCGGTGTCCTTGTTCGAGGGCAAGCTCAAGCAGAAGCCGAACGGCTATCTCTGGACCGCGCCCGATTCGACGGCGACGGATGTGCCGGGCGTCTTCGCGGCGGGCGATGTTACCGACGACATTTTTCGCCAGGCGGTGACGGCGGCGGGCATGGGCTGCATGGCCGCGCTCGAAGCCGAGCGCTGGCTCGCGGCGCAGGAGCCGATCCGTCAGGCCGCCGAATAGAGCGCCGGGTGAAATCCGGGAGGAAGGACTAGGGAAGTGGTTGCACCGCTCGATTGGGACAAGCTGCGCATATTCCATGCCGCCGCTGAGGCAGGATCGTTTACCCATGCCGCGCAGACATTGCATCTCTCGCAATCGGCGATCTCGCGCCAGGTGAGCGCGCTGGAGCAGGATGTGGGCGTGCCGCTGTTCCAGCGCCATGCGCGCGGGCTGATCCTTACCGAGCAGGGCGAAATGCTCTATCGCACGGCGCATGACGTGCTGATGAAGCTGGAGAATGTGCGCTCCAAGCTCGCCGAAAGCCGGGAGAAGCCTTCCGGCCGCCTGCGGGTGACGACGACGGTGGGGCTGGGTTCCGGCTGGTTGGTGGAGCGGGTGCAGGAGTTCATCGAGCTTTATCCTGATGTCCGGCTGCAGCTGATCCTCGACAATGAGGAACTCGACCTGACCATGCGCCATGCGGATTGCGCCATCCGCCTGCGCCAGCCGCAGCAGCCGGACCTGATCCAGCGGCGACTATTTACTGTGCATATGCATGTCTATGCCTCGGCAAACTATATTGCGCGGCACGGCAAGCTGACTTGTGTGGACGAACTCGACGAGCACCGCATCGTCACCTTCGGCGAGCCCGCGCCAAGCTATCTGACTGGGCTCAACTGGCTGGAAGTGGCGGGGCGCAGCGAGGGCAGCCCGCGCATTCCGACCTTGCAGGTCAACAATCTGCTTTCGATCAAGCGTGCCGCCCAGCGCGGCGTCGGTATCGCCGTGCTGCCCGATTACATGGTCGACAAGGAGTCGGGCCTTGTGCGGCTTCTCCCCGAGATGGAGGAGATTCCGTCCTTCGATACGTTCTTCTGCTACCCGGAAGCGCTGAAGAATTCCGCGAAGCTGCATGCCTTCCGGGATTTCCTGTTTTCGAAAGCGCGCAGCTGGGTTTATTGAGGCACGACGCGCTTCCAGCGTGTTGACGTGCGTGAGCAGGCACCGGGGCAGTCGAGCAGCGGTAAGAAAACGGCGATGGGAGGAGCCATTCCATCCCAACCAGCCGCTTATATGGGCAAGCAGCCTTTTCGGAAATCAGCGTCACTGCTCATATTTTGGTCGCATCGCGTCACAAATGAGCGAAGAGATCGGAAGAAGTTTGCGCTCACGCCGAAGATTTCCGGACTATTCTCGGACCTACTTGTCTTTAAATATTTGAAATATATGCGATTTTTCGAACTTATTCGCTATGCGTGCCGCGCATGGCTGCAATGCGAATTAGCGGGGTTGCATAAAAGGGGGGAGGGGCGCATATCCAGCGCATCTTAAGTGATGCGTCTCCTCCTCCCATTGCGCATCCTTGAGTGTTCCCCTCTGGAGGTTTTGCCGGAAACGGCACCTTCAAAACTCAAAGCCGGACATTTGTCCGGCTTTTTTTTTGAGTTTTGCAAGCTGTTTTCTAGACAAAAGAAAAGGGGCCGCGCGGGCCCCGATTATCGCCTTCCCTCCCCTTTGCGGGGAGGGTGGCCCGAAGGGTCGGGTGGGGGTGGTGACGTTTGTGCGACGATCTTCGAAGCAAGCGCACCCGTCACCACCCCCATCCGCCCGCTAACGCGGCGTTCGTCGCTGGAAAAGCCAAATCGTTGGCTTTTCCTCGGCCTGCGGCCGAACGCTCCTCAATCCCCGCAAGGGGGAAGGGGGCATTCACTTACCGCAGCGAGGCGCAGAAGCGCTGGATACGGGTGCAGGCTTCCTCCAGCAGCGCCTCCGAGGTGGCGTAGGAGATGCGGAAGTTGGGGCCGAGGCCGAAGGCCGAACCCTGCACCACCGCCACGCCTTCGGCTTCCAGCAACTCGGTGACGAAGTCGACGTCCGACTCGATCACCTTGCCCGAAGGAGCCGTTTTGCCGATGAGGCCGGCGCAGGAGGGGTAGACGTAGAACGCGCCCTCCGGCGTCGGGCAGACGATGCCCTTGGCCTGGTTGAGCATGGAGACGACCAGATCGCGGCGGCCCTGGAAGATCGCCTTGTTTTCGGGGATGAAGTCCTGCGGGCCGTTCAGCGCCTCGACCGCAGCCCATTGCGCGATGGTGCAAGCGCCGGAGGTCTGCTGGCCTTGGATCATGTCCATCGCCTTGATGAGCTCGATCGGCCCGGCGGCATAGCCGATGCGCCAACCGGTCATGGCATAGGCTTTCGACACGCCGTTCATGGTGAGCGTGCGGTCATAGAGCGAGGGCTCTACCTGCGCGGGCGTGGTGAAGACGAAATCGCCATAGACCAGATGCTCATACATGTCGTCCGTCAGGATCCAGACATGGGGATGGCGCACCAGCACATCGGTCAGCGCCTTCAGCTCGGCTTGCGTATAGGCGGCGCCGGTCGGGTTCGAGGGCGAGTTGAAGAGAAACCATTTCGTCTTCGGCGTGATCGCCTTCTCGAGGTCCTCGGCGGTGAGCTTGAAATTGTTCTCCTGCTTGGTGTCAACGAAGACGGGCGCGCCGCCGCAGATCGCCACCATTTCCGGATAGCTGACCCAGTAGGGCGCGGGGATGATCACCTCGTCGCCTGGGTTCAGCGTCGCCATGAAGGCGTTGAACAGAATCTGCTTGCCGCCGGTGCCGACGATGGTCTGCTCGGGCTTGTAGTCGAGCCCGTTCTCGCGCTTGAACTTGGCGGCGATGGCCTGACGCAGCTCCGGAATACCGGAAACGGGCGGGTATTTCGTCTCGCCGCGCTCGATGGCGGCGATGGCCGCTTTCTTGATATTATCAGGCGTATCGAAATCCGGCTCGCCCGCGCCAAGACCGATCACATCCTTGCCTTTCGCCTTCAGCTCGCGTGCTTTCTGGCTGACCGCGATGGTGGCGGAAGGCTTTACGCGGGATAGGGCGTCGGCGAGGAATGCCATGGTTCGTACTCCTGAATGGCAGTGGTTTAGCGGCCGGAGGCCGGGCGTCGGTCCGGTTTCGCGGCACTTTCTATGTCGCAAGCGGGAACGAAGCGCAAGAAAAGCTTTGATTTGGCGCATCACACTCAGGCGATTTGCGATGTGGTGTTGCAGGAAAAGGCGAAAGCATCAGCATTCGTTGAATAAAGCTTCAGCCAAACTGATTGGACGGGCAGGGCGGCGATTGCGATACTCGCGCGTAACCGGAGATACCTTATGCCCATCCTTTATTCGCAACCCGATTCCGGAAATTGCTATAAGCCGCGGCTTTTAATGGCAAAACTTGGCATTCCGTTCCGCCATGTCACCGTTTCCTCGGTCGATGGCTCGACGCGCAAGCCGGACTATCTGGCCAAGAACCCGAACGGCAAGGTGCCGCTGCTCGAATTCGATGATGGGCGCTTTCTGGCCGAATCCAACGCCATTCTGCTGCATCTGGCGGAGGGGACGCGTTTTCTGCCTGAGGATGCCTATGAGCGCGCGCTCGTCTATCAATGGCTGTTCTTCGAGCAATATAGCCACGAGCCCCATATCGCGGTGCGCCGCGCGCTGATGGTATACCCTGAGCGGGCCAGGGAGGCGACGCCGGAGAAGCTGGCCGCGACGCTTGCGGGCGGAGAAAAGGCGCTGGGTGTGATGGAAACGCAATTGCAGCAGACGCCGTTCATCGCCGGGGACGAGATGAGCGTCGCCGACATCGCGCTTTACGCCTATACGCACGAGGCGCATCTAGGCGGCTTCGAGCTTGAGCGCTATCCGGCTGTATCGGCGTGGCTCAAGCGTGTTGCCGCGGATTCGGGCCATGTGCCGATTGGTTGGATACCGGAATAAACATAGCAAAAAGGCGGGGTTGCCCCCGCCTTATATTTGCATGCTCGAGAGAGCCGGAAGAATCAGGCGACCGAGAGATTGTCGGCGGAGGACTTGCCGGAGCGGCGGTCCTGCACGATTTCGTAGTTGATCTTCTGCCCTTCATCGAGGGAGGAGAGGCCCGCACGCTGAACGGCGGAGATATGGACGAAAACGTCCGCGCCGCCCTGGTCCGGCTGGATGAAGCCGAAGCCCTTCGTGCTGTTGAACCACTTCACTGTTCCCTTAGCCATGGGAAAATTCCTTTAACGTCATAGAGGATGGCACCCACATGAGGGCATGCGGGACCGCGAATCGAGATTTATGGAGAGGAGATCATCAGGAAGCGCGGATAGTCCGAGCAGGTCGCAAAGTCTCTCGACCGAAATATCGATGAAAGGGATTTTAGGGCACAATCGGCCGGATGGCAAGGGAGTAAGCAACGGAGCGATAACCGAGTATCAAAGGGGAGTTACATACTGCGTCGCTGCCTTATTGCCTTAACAGCGTGCGCCCATACATCTTGGGAATGAAGCGGATCGATGGCGATTCGTCCCAGAGGGAAAAAGGGCCAGCTGTGGAGACCTCAAGCGGAGCTTCCGAACCGAAACCGGACAAGAAAGCCTCCCGCCTGTCGCGCCTGATGGGCCGCGCCGATCCGGGGCGGACCGATATAGTGGCGCAGGGCACGATGATGATCGGCGCCTTCTGGATATCGCCCGTGCGCAACACGCTGCTCGTAACCGGCAGCCTGATCTTCCTCCTCATCGCCGCCATCGCCTATGGCCAGCTCTGGCTCAACAGCTGGAACGTTCCGTTTTACGATGCGCTGTCGCGGCGGGATGTGAACGCCTTCCTGCACCAGCTGCTGGTTTTCGTCGGCATCGCCGGGACGCTGCTGGTGCTCAACGTGACGCAGACCTGGCTCAACCAGATGTTCAAGATGAAGCTGCGCGAGGGATTGGCGGGCGATCTCATCAGGGAGTGGATGGTGCCGGGCCGCGCCTTCCGCCTTTCCGGCGCGGGGGAAATCGGCGTCAACCCGGACCAGCGGCTGCACGAGGACGCAAGGCATCTGGCCGAAACGACGGCGGATCTTGGCATCGGGCTGTTGCAGGCCTCGATCATCCTCATCAGCTTCATCGGCGTGCTCTGGCAATTGTCTGCCGGGTTCATCTTCCATGTCCGCGGCTATAATTTTTCCATTCCCGGCTACATGGTCTGGGCGGCGATCTTCTACGCGGCTTCTGCCTCATGGCTGACATGGATCGTCGGGCGCAGGCTGGTGACGATCAATGCCGACCGCTATGCGCGAGAGGCGGATCTGCGCTTCTCGCTGATGCGGGTCAACGAGCATATTGACGCCATTGCGCTGACGCGGGGCGAGGCAGACGAAAAGCGCCGGCTCGACCTCGACCTGGGCGCGGTGCTGACCGCTATCCGGCGCATCGTCTATGCTCTGACCAATTTGACCTGGGTCACCGCCGGCTATGGCTGGTTCACCATCGTCGCGCCCATTCTGGTGGCCGCGCCGGTCTATTTCTCGGGCGGGCTCACCTTTGGCGGGCTGATGATGGCGGTGGGCGCGTTCACGCAGGTTCATACCTCGCTGCGCTGGTTCGTGGACAATTTCGGCGCCATCGCCGACTGGCGCGCCACGCTGCTGCGCGTCGCTTCCTTCCGGCAGGCGGTCATGCAGATGGACGAGTTCTCCCCGCTGGAGCAGCGCATCACGACCGAGGAGAACGAGGCCAAAACCCTCACCATCGACGATCTGGAAATCGTCTCGACCGAGGGCGGAATGCGGCTGCGCGAGGCGCATGTGGAGGTGAAGCCTGGCGAGCGGGTGCTGATCATTGGACAGCCGGGCGCCGACAAGACGCTGCTTTTCCGTGCGCTTGCCGGGCTCTGGCCGTGGGGGGCGGGTAGGATCGGCCTGCCGAAGGATGAAGAAGTCTTCTACATGCCGCGCATTCCCTATTTCCCGCCGACTTCCTTGCGCGGTGCGCTCGCCTATCCGCTGGATAGCGGCCGTTTTTCGGAGGACGATCTCAAGGCAGCGCTGAAACGCGGCGGCCTCGACCGGCTCGTCTCAAGCCTCGACCGCGTGGCGCGCTGGGACCGGGTCTTGAGCGAAGACGAGCAGCAATGCCTCGCCTTCGCGCGCCTCAGCCTCATCAACCCGCGCTGGGTGGTGGTGGACGAGGCGCTCGACGGCATGGAAGAGGAGGCGCTCGACCGCGTGCTCGACATTCTACGCAATTACATGCAGGAAGCGGCGGTCATCCATATCGGCAAGCGCCTGCCGCATGACCATGTGTTCTCGCGGGTGCTGCATTTGGATAAGGTGGAGGCGGGGGAAAGTTAAGAGAACCGGCACTGTGTGAGACGAATCTAAAGGTCTCGTTTCTATTATATCAGTTCGCGACCGACCGGCGGCGTATCGATCCATTCACGTTCTTCAGCGGAAAGCGGGACAGATGGGTCGTATTGAGCCAGGAGTTCAGCCAAACTGTAACGCGGACGCGCCTTTGGCACGGTGACGCGCTTCATGCCTCCGATGCCTGTCTCTCCGATGGAACGGTATGGCGAAATGACCCTCAATGCGTTTTTGCGTCGAGCGCACGCAATTGGCGTTGAATCTCGTATTGCTCTTCGCGGATACGCGCCAATTTCTCGTCGACCTTTCGGCTCTCGCGCAATTGATAGACCGCCAAGCCCACGCAGATCACAACGACAATTAACATATAACCGATCATATAGGCGAAAGGATCGCTCATTTGAGACCTCTCAACAGCCGTCTTGCCACCAAATGTAAGCCGATCCATAGGATTATGCAAATGGCTGAAATGACTCTTTGCTCCTGAAGCCAGCGTAATCCGGTCGTCAGAAGTGGCGTGACGAACCCTATGGTAACAACGATCACGCCGATCTGGCTGACCATCGTGGCCGTCAGCTTGATACGTTCATTCTCAGCCGTAGCGGCACGCTTTTTCTCCGCCTCACGCTCCAGAAAGCGCCGATGCAGTTCCTCTCTGTCATGCTCCGGCGCCGGTATCATTGTGTTTGCCCCCTCCCGCTTCGGCCCCTGTCAAAAATAATCCTGCAGAGGCCTCACTTCCAAGCTCCCCGCCTTCAGCGCTGCAATCGCCTCGGCCACCGCAGCCGCGCCTGCCAGTGTCGTATAATACGGCACCTTCTGCATCAGCGTGGCGCGGCGGATGGACTTCGAGTCCGATACTGCCTTCGCGCTGTCGGTGGTGTTGAAGACGATATGGACCTGGCGGTTGCGGATGGCGTCTTCGATATGCGGGCGGCCTTCTAGAACCTTGTTGATCTTGGTCGCCTCGACGCCGTTCTCGGCGAGGAAGCGCTGGGTGCCGCCGGTGGCGAGGACCTTGAAGCCGATCCCGGCCAGACGCTTCACCGCCGGGAGGATGCCCGCCTTGTCCTCGTCGCGGACGGAGACGAACAGGGTGCCGTCGCGGGGGAGATCCACGCCGGCGCCCAGCTGCGCCTTGGCGAAGGCGAGGGCGTAGTCGTAGTCGAGGCCCATGACTTCACCCGTCGAGCGCATTTCAGGTCCAAGCAGCGTATCGACGCCGGGGAAGCGGGCGAAGGGGAAGACAGCTTCCTTCACCGCGATATGCGGGCGCGAGGCCTGATCCGGCTTGCCTCCATAGGCCCCAAGCGCGGCGTCCAGCGCTTCGCCCGCCATGATGCGCGCGGCAACCTTGGCGATGGGCCTGCCGATGGTCTTGGCGACGAAGGGCACGGTGCGCGAGGCGCGGGGGTTCACTTCCAACACATAGATGGTGCCGTCCTTGATGGCGTATTGCACGTTCATCAGCCCGCCGACATTGAGCGCCTTGGCGAGCGCGGCGGTCTGGAGTTCGAGTTCGGCCACGACCTCGGCGGAGAGGGAGTGAACGGGGAGCGAGCAGGCGCTGTCGCCCGAATGGATGCCCGCTTCCTCGATATGCTCCATGATGCCGGAGACGAAAGTGTCCTTGCCGTCGCAGAGGCAATCGACGTCCACCTCGATGGCCTCGCTCAGATAGGTGTCGAACAGCAGCGGGTTCTTGCCCAGCAGCGTGTTGATCTGGCCGGTCTTGTCATTGGGATATTTCGCCTTGATGTCTTCCGGCACCAGTTCCGGCACGGTGTCGAGCAGATAGTTCTGCAGCGCCCGCTCGTCATTGATGATCTGCATGGCGCGGCCGCCCAGCACATAGGAAGGGCGCACCACCAGCGGAAAGCCGAGATCGCCGGCGACGAGCCGCGCCTGCTCGACCGAATAGGCGATGCCGTTCTTCGGCTGGTTGAGGCCGAGCTTCATCAGGAGCTTCTGGAAGCGGTCGCGGTCTTCTGCAAGGTCGATGGCGTCGGGCGAGGTGCCGAGGATGGGGATACCCGCCTTTTCCAGCGCGTCGGCGAGCTTCAGCGGCGTCTGGCCGCCGAACTGGACGATGACGCCGACGAGCGTGCCCGCCGCCTGCTCGGCGCGCAGGATCTCCAGCACGTCTTCCGCCGTCAGCGGCTCGAAATAGAGCCGGTCGGAGGTGTCGTAGTCGGTGGAGACCGTCTCCGGATTGCAGTTGATCATGATCGACTCATAGCCCGCATCACCAAGCGCGAAGGCGGCATGGCAGCAGCAATAGTCGAATTCGATGCCCTGGCCGATACGGTTCGGGCCGCCGCCGAGGATGACGACCTTCTTGGCTGACGAGACTTGCGCTTCGGAGCGCGTTTCGCCGGCAAAGGGCGTCTCGTAGGTCGAATACATATAGGCGGTGGGGGAAGCGAATTCGGCGGCGCAGGTGTCGATGCGCTTGTAGACCGGATGCACGTCGAGCGAAGCGCGCAGCTTGGCGACATCCTTCGCGTCTTGCCTGGTGAGGCTGGCAAGGCGGGCGTCGGAGAAGCCCATCGCCTTCAGCATGCGCAGGTTTTCGGCATCCTTGGGCAGGCCGTGCTCGCGGATGCGGGCTTCCATGTTCACGATGCCCTCGATCTGCTCTAAGAACCACGGGTCGATCTTGCAGATCTCGTGCACCTGGCCGACCGTCATCCCCATGCGCAGCGCCTGGGCGACCATGCGCAGGCGGTCGGGCGTCGGCGTGCCGATGGCGGCCCGGATGGCGTTCTTCTCGTCGCCGTCCTCGATGCCGGGAATGGCGATCTCGTCTAGCCCGGTGAGGCCGGTCTCCAAGCCGCGCAGGGCCTTCTGGAGCGATTCCTGGAAGGTGCGGCCAATGGCCATGACTTCGCCGACCGACTTCATGGCGGTGGTCAGAATGGGCGAGGCGCCGGGGAATTTCTCGAAGGCGAAACGCGGGATCTTGGTGACGACGTAATCGATGGACGGCTCGAAGGAGGCGGGCGTCGCGCCGCCGGTGATGTCGTTTTCCAGCTCGTCCATCGTGTAACCGACGGCGAGCTTCGCGGCCACCTTGGCAATCGGGAAGCCTGTCGCCTTGGAGGCGAGCGCCGAGGAGCGCGAGACGCGCGGGTTCATCTCGATGACGATGAGGCGGCCGTCCTTGGGGTTGACGGCGAACTGCACGTTGGAGCCGCCGGTTTCGACGCCGATCTCGCGCAGCACCGCGATGGAGGCGTTGCGCATGATCTGGTATTCTTTGTCGGTCAGCGTCAGGGCAGGGGCGACAGTGATGCTGTCGCCGGTGTGGACGCCCATCGGGTCGAGATTTTCGATGGAGCATACAATAATACAATTGTCCGCCTTGTCGCGGACGACCTCCATCTCATACTCCTTCCAGCCGAGCACAGATTCCTCGATCAGCACTTCGGTGGTTGGGGAAGCGTCGAGGCCGCGCTCGACGATTTCGAAGAATTCCGAGCGGTTATAGGCGATGCCGCCGCCGGTGCCGCCGAGCGTGAAGGAAGGGCGGATGATGGCGGGGAGGCCGACATGGTCGAGCGCCTGCGCCGCCAGGCTCATGGCATGGGTCATGTAGCGCTGCTTGCGGTCGACTTCGCCCAGCTGCCATTCGGTCTCCAGCCGGTCGAGGGCAGCGTCGAGTTCGTCGCCGGAATATTTCGCCTTCAGCGCCTGGCGCTTTTCGTCATGGGCCTGCCGGTCTTTTTCCTTCACTTCCGTGGCGTTGGAGAGCATGGAGCGCGGCGTCTCCAACCCGATCTTCGCCATCGCCTCGCGGAAGAGGGCGCGGTCCTCCGCCTTGTCGATGGCGGCGGCGTTGGCGCCGATCATCTCGACATTATAGCGGTCGAGAACGCCCATGCGTTTCAGCGACAGGGCAGTGTTGAGCGCGGTCTGACCGCCCATGGTCGGCAACAGCGCGTCGGGGCGCTCCTTGGCGATGATCTTGGCGACGACTTCGGGCGTGATCGGCTCGATATAGGTCGCGTCCGCCAGGCCCGGATCGGTCATGATTGTCGCCGGGTTGGAGTTGACGAGGATGATGCGGTAGCCTTCCTCTTTCAGGGCCTTACAGGCCTGAGTGCCGGAATAGTCGAACTCGCAAGCCTGTCCGATAACGATCGGTCCCGCGCCAATGATCAGGATCGATTTGATGTCTGTACGTTTCGGCATGGGTCTGTTCCGTCGCTTTGGGCCGCGCGATAAGAACCCGCGCAAGGTATGACCTCGGCAGGCTGGCAGCAGATTTCTATGGGCTAAGCGGGCCTTATAGGCAAAGGCGGCCCGCGACGTAACCCCCAAAATCAGGATTTTTCATGGTTTTATGTGGGTTTCTGCCGATCCGGCCGGCATGCATGGCGCGTGGCGCTAAAATTCCCTTGGAATGACATGTTTGTGAGTGCGCACCACTATTGGTTGACCTTTCGGTAGTAAATATCAATAGTACTGACAAACCATAGGTATAGTTGGTCATGGACAGGCGATTTATTTGGCTGGCATTGGGATCATTTGCCATCGGCACCGAAGGCTACGTCATATCGAGCCTTCTGCCCAACATTTCGGCTGATCTCGGAGTAAGCCTGCCGCACACGGGATACCTCATCACCGCATTCGCGCTTGCCTATGCCATCGGCGCGCCGGTACTGACCTCGCTGGTGGCCTCGGCGGACAGGCGGCGCGTCATCACCGCGACGCTGGCCCTCTTCGTTTGCGGCAATCTCATCGCCGCGACGAGTTCGTCCTTCGCAATGCTGATGGCAGCCCGAATCGTCATGGCGCTGGCCGCGGGACCGTTCACCGCCATGGCGCAGGCGACCGCCGTGGCGCTTGCCGGACCGAAGCGAAGGGCCAGCGCGATCGCCATCATTGCCGGCGGGGTGACGGTGGCGGTGACGCTCGGCGCGCCGCTTGGCGCTTTGATTGGAAATCTGGTCGGGTGGCGGGGAAATTTCGTTACCGTCGCGATCTTTGGCGGCCTTGCAACGCTTATCCTGTGGAGAGAGTTGCCCAAGGGCCTCACCGGCCCGCGCCAGCCGCTCTCCGAACGTTTGGCGGCAGCGGTGCAGCCCGGCGTGTTCCCGACGCTGGTCACGACCTTTCTCTTCACGGTCGGCTCCTTTGCCATCTTCACCTATATCGCGCCGCTGGCGATGCAGGGGGCGGGGCTCGGCGTATCCGCACTGCCGCTCCTGCTGCTTCTCTTCGGCATTGGCGCGGCAATCGGCAATCTGGCTGGCGGCTATCTCGCAGACCGTTTTGGCGCGTTCCGGACGGGGCTTATCGTCCTTGCGCTCGACGTGATTATCCTCGCGACATTTTCCGTCATCCCGCTCTTTGCGCCGCGCCCTCTCGCCGGTGTGATCCTCATCGCGGCCATGGTCCCGTGGGGCCTTATCGGCTGGGCATTTCCACCGGCGCAGGCGAGCCATATCGTCAGCGTCGCGCCAAAGCTTGCGCCCATCACGCTGTCGCTCAATAATTCGGTGGTTTATCTCGGCGTCGCGTTCGGTTCGTTTATCGGCAGCCTGGTGCTTCAATATCGCTGGCTCGCTGAGCTTGGCTTCGTCGCCGCGCTCTTCGCGCTCCTGGCGATCGTCTCGCTTCTGGTTTTCCAGCAGCCTGCGGCACTTCGGGCTGTCAAACGGGTAAAATCACGCCGGGCCGGTGGCAAAGCGCCGCGTCAGCAGATGCCCGGTGCTGTGGCGCGATAGGGTCGCGCAGCGCGCGATATTCTACGCAGCGTCAATGGCGTCGCCGTGAAGAACCAGCGGCATCTCGACGGCTCTGGCGATGATGCTGTCGAGAAAGCCGGGGAAGCGCTGGTCGAGATCGGTCCGGCGCAGGCTGACGAGCCGCGCGGTGCCACATGGCTCGACATTGACGACGCCCGCCTCGCGCAGCTTGGCCACATGATAGCTGATATTGGTCTTGGAGCCGAAATGGTGGAACCGGCTGCAGGGCAGCGGGTCTCCGTCATGGCGGGCGAGATAGCCGACAATGGCCAGCCGCGTGTCGTCGCCAAGCGCGGAAAGCACGTTTGCAAGCTCGATCTGGTCTATATCCGGGTGCGGCAGTGACATGAGCCAGAGATAAACCCAACCCCAAAGGAATTCAATGCGGCGGGGGCGCCCATGGCATCGGATTGACATTCGGTTAGCTTTTGTTCAATAGTTCAATGAATTTCGAACTAAGAGGTACTCTATGGATAAACGCCTTATCTGGTTGGCTGTCGGGTCATTCACCATAGGCACCGAGAGTTTCGTTATGTCTAGCCTTCTCCCGGCTATTTCCGCCGATGCGCGCATATCGCTGCCGCAGGCGGGTTATCTCATCACCGCGTTCGCGCTCGCCTATGCCATCGGCGCGCCGGTGCTCACCACATTCGCGGGGTCGGCTGACCGCAGGCGGGTTATCGCCGTGACGATGGCGCTCTTCGTCGCCGGCAATCTTCTTGCAGCGGCGAGTTCCTCCTTCGCGCTGCTGCTCATCGCCCGCATCATGATGGCGCTGGCAGCCGGCCTCTTCGCCGCGACGGCGCAGGCGACCGCGGTGGCACTCGCCGGACCGGAGCATAGGGCACGGGCGATTTCCATCATTGTCGGAGGCACCACCGTAGCAGTTGCGCTGGGCGCACCGCTCGGCGCGCTGATCGGAGCCGCGCTCGGCTGGCGGGGAACCTTCCTGTCCGTGGCCGCGCTGGCTGCGGTCGCAGCTGTCATTCTCTGGATCAAGCTGCCGGACGGACTCAGGGGCACGCGGCTGGCGTTAAGCGCGCGCCTTACTGCAGCGGTGCAGCCCGGCATATTTCCATCGCTGGTCACCACTTTTCTGTGCATGACGGGGGCCTTCATCGTCTTCTCCTACATCGCGCCGCTGGCAACCGAGGGGGCGGGACTAAGCGCCGCCGCGCTTCCGGGCATGCTGCTTGCATTCGGTGTCGGCGCGGCAGCGGGCAATCTCAGCAGCGGCTATCTGGCCGACCGTTTCGGCGCAGCGCAGACCGTGTTCGTCGTGCTCGGCCTTCTTGCCGTCGCCCTCGCCATGTTTTCCGTCATTCCGCTGTTCGTGCCGCACCCTGCTGCGGGCTGGCTGCTCGTCGCGGCCATGATCCCGTGGGGCCTCATCGGCTGGGCATTCCCGCCGGCGCAGGCGAGCCATATTGTCGGCGTCTCGCCTGAGCTGGCCCCGATCACATTGTCGCTCAACAATTCGGCGCTTTATCTCGGGGTGGCGTTCGGCTCGTTCGTCGGAGGGCTGGTGCTGAAATATGGCACTGTGGCCGAACTCGGCTACGCCGCGGCGTTGTTCGAAATGCTGGCGATGTTCTCGCTGGTCGTATTCCAGAAACCGGCCGCGCAGGCTGCGGCACGTGCTGCGGCTTGAGGGGATACACCCTGTAACCATTCGCCATTTTTCGTGATCGACCGGGAAGCCGAGTTTCGCTGTTGCGAATCCATGTGTTTGTGTAACGATTGTTCTTGATGGGGTTTCACGGACAGGGAGTGGGCTGATGCGCTGGCAGGGCGGCAGGCAGAGCGACAATGTGGAAGACCTTCGCGATGAGACCGGCGCTCCGCAGAGCGGGTTGGGACAGGGAAGGTTTGGCGGCGGCGGGCTCGTGGGGCCGGCATTCCAGCTGGTGCGCAACGGTGGAATTCCGGGCATCATCCTTCTCGTGGTTGCCTTCTTCGGGATGAAGGCCATCGGGCTCGACCCCATGCAGTTCCTCCTGACGGGCAATCTGGCTCCGGCCCAAAGCTCCCGCCAGGTTTCCGGCGCTCCGGCCGGCCCGCGCAATGACGAGATGACGCAATTCGTGCGCACCGTGCTGGCGGAGACGGAAGATGTGTGGGGCGGCATCTTCAAGGCCAATGGCGCAACCTATACGCCGCCGACGCTGGTGCTGTTCAGCAATCAGGTGCGCTCGGCCTGCGGTTTCGCCAGCGCAGCCTCGGGGCCGTTCTATTGCCCGGGAGACCGCAAGGTCTATATCGACCTCAGCTTCTACAACGAACTTGCCAATCGCTTCGGCGCGTCCGGCGATTTCGCGCAGGCCTATGTGCTTGCGCACGAAGTGGGCCATCACGTGCAGAACCTGCTCGGCATCCTGCCGCGCTTCAATCAGGCGCGGCAGACAATGGACGAGGCGCAGGCCAACGCCATGTCGGTGCGCGTGGAATTGCAGGCAGATTGCTTCGCCGGCATCTGGGGCTATTACACCAACCAGAAGGGCATCGTCGAGGCGGGCGATCTCGAAGAGGCGATCAACGCCGCCCACCAGATCGGCGACGACACGCTTCAGAAGCGTACGCAAGGCTATGTGGTGCCCGAAACTTTCAACCACGGCACGTCGGCGCAGCGGGCAGAATGGTTCACCCGCGGCTACAATTCCGGCAAGCTGGACTCCTGCGATACGTTCAACGCGAATATGTGAGGAAACCGGCTCTCGTTTAAGTCAGCGCCTAGCGTTTAAACTTCGCTCAAAATCTTCTTTCGCGCAGCGCTTGCTAAAAAGGCCGAGCGAGTCAATCCTGAGGCGTCCGCCGCCTCATCGATTGCTTCCAGCAGTCCCGCGTCTATCGAAAGGTTGGCGCGGACCTGGCGTCCTTTTTCACGAACCAGCGGGATGACGACCATTGCGGCTCCGTTCGCAATCTCCTCTGCGACCTCCGGATTCCCGCGCAATTCGTCGGCCGTGCGGGGCGCCGGCATCGGCTGCATATCCTCGGCATCGGAGTACTCAACCCATTCCGCAAGGGCGGAGACGGCATTGCGGATCGCCTCATCGATGGTCTTCCCCATGGCCGTGCAGCCGGGAGCGTCAGGGAACGTCACGCCATAGGCACCCGTCTTGCCGTCAATCAAGGCGATATACCTGGTCGTTGTCATGGCTCACTCTCCTTGGGACTTACCCCAACCCGCCGCCTTTGCAATCGATTGCGCGACACCCTGGGTTAGGGTTCTGTGACGCGGGACCTGAATCATCCGGTGGCCGGGCTTGATGAAGTTCTCATGCTCCTTGCCCCCTTTGCTGGTAACCTTCGGCGAGGAGACGCGCTACGATCTTGCGGCGATCATCTTCGAATTTCGGCATCCCATCGTGTCCCCCCAATACACGTTATGCGCATTATATTGCGCAAATCGCAATTTTTACAACAGCGCGCACCATTATGCCGGGTGCGCGCGGTCATAAAACCTCACGCAGCATTCCGAGCTTTGAGCCACAAGCCAAACTCCTGAACAACGCTCACCACCTTGTCCAGCCGTTTGCCATCCTCCGTGAGAGCGTACTCCACCTTGACTGGTACGGTAGGATAGACGGTGCGTTGGACAAGGTTCGCGTCTTCGAGCGCGCGGAGATCGAGTGTGAGCATCCGCTGCGAGATGCCCGGCACAAGCCGCCGAAGTTCGTTAAACCGCTTTGGTCCGTCCACAAGAAACGAGACGATGAGCAGACGCCAGCGTCCGCCGAGCAAATGCATGGCTTCTTCAACGGAGCAACCCGACACTGTGTCCTTCATCGATAACCTCTCGATCAGACTAGGTATAATTTATGTACCTAGACGACAAAATTTTGCGTTCTTACGCTTTTATACCGCCTGGGCTACATGGCTGTAACCCTTCTAAAGCGAAGGCCCCAACTGGAAACCATGGAGCGGCTCTATGATGAAACTCTATTACATGCCTGCCGCCTGCTCACTTTCACCTCATATCGTCGCGAATGAACTCGGCCTCGATGTCGAGTTCATCCAAGTCGATCACAACGATCATACAACCGAGCAGGGGCAGCACTTCTACAAGGTAAACCCGCACGGCTACATTCCCGCGCTTGAACTGGACGACGGAAATGTGCTGCGTGAAGGGGCTGTCATTGTTCAGTATCTTGCAGACAAAAAGCCCGAGATGGGTTTGGCTCCCGCGAACGGAACCTTTGAGCGCTACAAACTGCAGGAAATGCTGAGCTTCTTGTCAACGGAAATCCACAAGGGCTTCATTCCGCTTCTTTATGCCCGTTTGGCCGGTGATTATCTCGAAACCGCAAAGCCGAAGCTGGAGAAACGCTATGCGTGGATCAACGAGCATCTGGCCGACAAGCTGTTCCTCATGGGAGATTGCTTCACGGTTGCCGACGCCTACCTGTTCGCCTTGACGGGGTGGGGCCAAGCATCCTGGCTGAAATCCTATTATAACGCGCCTATTAACTTTGAAAGGCTGAAAAATCTGCAAGCCTGGTACGAGCGTCTCAAAAGTCGCGATGCGGTGCAGAAATCCATCCTTCAAGAAGGTCTTGATTTCAACTAACGTGCTTTGATGCCTCGGCGATAATCCGACGAGGCATCAATCATGAAATTGGCTATCTTGCCTTCACGCCGCCTTGGGCCGCTCCTCCACCGTGGGCTCGCCCTTCTTCTCGCGGATCAGGTTGAAGAACCGGGTGAAGAGGTAGTGCGAATCCTGCGGGCCGGGCGAGGCTTCGGGGTGGTGCTGCACGGAGAAGACCGGCTTGCCGGCAAGGCGTAGGCCGCAATTGGAGTCGTCGAAGAGCGAGACATGGGTTTCTTCGACGCCCGCGGGCAGCGAGGCGGAATCGACGGCGAAGCCGTGGTTCATGGACACGATCTCCACCTTGCCGGTGGTGTGGTCCTTGACCGGATGGTTGGCGCCGTGATGGCCCTGATGCATCTTCTGCGTCCTGGCGCCCAGCGCCAGCGCCAGCATCTGATGGCCGAGGCAGATGCCGAACAGCGGAATGCCCGTCTCGATCAGCTTCTGGATGGTGGGAACGGCATATGCGCCCGTCGCCGCCGGGTCGCCGGGACCATTGGAGAGGAAAATGCCGTCGGGATCATGCGCCAGCACGTCCTCTGCCGTCGCGGTAGCGGGCAGTACCGTTACTTTCGCGCCGAGCCCGGCCATCAGGCGCAGGATGTTGCGCTTCACACCATAATCGATGGCGACGATATGGTAGCGCGGCGCTTCGCCTGTCGCGTAGCCCTTGTTCCACACCCAGGGCTCCTCGTTCCAGACGGAGGTCTGGCCGGAGGTGACTTCCTTGGCAAGGTCGAGATTTTCCAGGCCATGCCAGGCGGCGGCGCGCTTTTTGAGTTCGGCGAGGTCGAACACGCCGGAAGGCTCATGCGCGATGACGGCATTCTGCGCGCCTTTTTCGCGGATGAGGGCGGTCAGCGCGCGCGTGTCGATGCCGCAGAGCGCGATGACGCCGCGGGCCTTCAGCCATGCGTCGAGATGGCTTGCCGCGCGATAATTGGAGGGCTCGGTGATGTTTGCCTTGAACACCGCGCCGACCGCGCCTGCGCGATTGGCGGGCGTCAGGTCTTCGATGTCTTCATTGTTGGTGCCGACATTGCCGATATGCGGAAAAGTGAAGGTGACGATCTGCCCGGCATAGGAAGGGTCGGTCAGGATTTCCTGATAGCCCGTCAGCGCGGTGTTGAAGCAGACCTCGGCCTCAACGGCGCCGGTCGCGCCAAGGCCCATGCCCTCGATGACCGTGCCGTCAGCGAGAACCAGCAGGGCGGTCGGTTTAGCCGTGGTCCACGGCGCGGTTTTATCGGTCATCGGGCACTCCATGTGGTGTTTCGTTCGCAGCATAATCTTGTCCGAAAAGTCTGCAACTTTTCGGGATCATGCTATAGGCACGGCAAAACGCGGACCAAGCCATTCAAGCCCGTCGCCCCGTGTCCAAATGAAAATTGTCCAGCTAGACTTCGGTCAATAAAGAAACTACGGCCCCGGGTCAACGCTTCACGGAATCGATTTCACCTCTATTATAGGTCTCAAGTTTCAAATCAGGAGATAGTCATGCTGCGCGACGAGATTGCACAGGCCCTCACCACCGCTCTCAAGGCGCGCGACCAGCGCCGCACTTCGACGCTGCGGCTAATCATGGCGGCGGTGAAGGACCGCGACATCGCCAATCGCGGCGCGGGCAAGGAGGCGGTCGCGGATGACGAGTTGCGCTCGATTCTCGCCAAGATGATCAAGCAGCGCGAGGAATCGGCCAAGCTCTATGACGATGGCGGCCGTCCGGAACTGGCGGACCAGGAGCGCGGCGAGATCGAGATCATCCGCGAGTTCCTGCCGCAGCAGTTGGGCGAAGCGGAAACGCGGCAGGCCATCGCCGACGCGATTGCCGAGACCGGCGCTAGCGGCGTGAAGGACATGGGCAAGGTCATGGCCGTGTTGAAAGAGCGCTTTTCCGGCCAGATGGATTTCAGCAAGGCCAGCGGGATCGTGAAGGAACTGCTGGCGTAGGCCGGAAGGGTGATCAGGAGAGCCGAGATAGGCGACGCTTCCAGCCTGGCCGCGGTCGGGCTGGAAGTGTGGCTCCATACCTATATCCGGGATGGTGTGAGTGCTTTCTTTGCCGATTATGCGCTCGCCCATTTCACAGCGGCGCGCTTCGAGGAAATCCTCTCCCGGGAGAACGAGCATATCTGGGTTGCGCAAGGTGCTGCAGGCATTGTCGGATTCGCTCATGTCTTGGAAGGAGCGACGGCTCCGGTCGCGGGTTGCTCCGATGTTGAAATTTCAACGCTCTACGTCCAGCCGCGCCATCAGAACAATGGCGCGGGGTGGCGGTTGCTGGATGCGGCGTTGGCGCATTGCGCATCGACCGGAAAGCCTGATGTCTGGCTGACGGTGAATGCCGAGAACCAGCGGGCGATTGATTTTTATCTGAGGAACGGCTTCAAAAAGGCTGGCGAGACACTGTTTCGGATCGGCAATCAGGCTTATCCCAACCACGTCCTGCAATTTACTTTCCAAGGATAGGCGCTCAACTCCGCGCCACGCGCAGCCTCGAACCCCTGAGCAATCCCTGTTCCTCGAGCACAGGATAGGCGATGGCGGCCAGCAGGGAGTTGATCTGCTTCAGGTCGCGAATGGTGTCGAGGTGGATGGTGCTTGTCTCGATGCTGCGCTCCGAGCCCTGGCGCAGGCGCGAGAAGTGTTGCTGGCTCGTTTCCTTCTCGATGTCGCGCAGGCGGTCCTTTTCCTGAACTAGCTGGCGCGCAGTGTGCTCGTCACGCGAGACCAGCACGTTGAAGGCCAGGCGGGCGTTGGCCAGCACGAAGGCGTGGAATTGCGATAGCTCGCGCCAGCCTTCCTCGGTGAATTCCAGCTTGCGGTTCATCTTCTTCTTCACCTGGGCGAGCATGTTGCGCACGATGATGTCGCCCACCTGTTCGAGCTTGACGCAGGCGCCGAGCAGTTCCTGGGTGCGCAAGGCCTCGTAATCGGTGAGATTGCTGGTGGCGAGGCGGGCGAGGTAGAGCTTTATCGCGGCATGTCGCCGGTCCACCTTGTCGTCGAGCGCGGCCAGCTCATCGATGCTTGCCTGATCGGGGTTCTCATAGAGATCCATGATGCGCTGGAGCATCAATTCCACGGTTTCGCAAACGCGCACGACTTCGCGCGTGGCGTTGGCGAGCGCCAGCGAGGGGGTGCCGAGGACGCTTGGGTCGAGGGCGCTGACCTCTTCCGCCGCCAGCCGCGGCTTGACGGGCGTGTTGAGGCGGACCAACGCTTCAGTCGCGCGCAGCACCAGACCTGAAAGCGGGATGCCGGCGATCAGGATGAGGACGTTGAACAGGATATGGGCGTTGACGATCTGCTCCACCGGGGTGCTGCCGAGAAGGCTCACCGGCGGCTGGAAGGCGAGGAACAGCAGGAGGGCTATGAGCGAACCGGCGCCACGCATCAGAAGATTGCCCAGCGGCACCACGCGGGTCTTGGGCGGCGCGTTGCGGGTAAGGATCGGCGCGATGATCGAGGAGCCGAGATTGACGCCCAGCACCATGATCAGGCCCAGTTCCGGGTGAATCAGCCCGCGCGAGGCGAAGCTGGTGAGCAGGATGACGCCTGCGATGCTCGAATGGAACAGCCAGGTAATGAGCGCGGCCAGCAGATAGGCGGTGACGGGATCGCTTGATAGATAGCTGACGATGACGGGCAGAAGTTCGCTGTGTCGCAGCGGCTCCGTCGCCTGCCCAGTCATCTCCAGCGAGAGGATGAGAAGGCCGATGCCGACCAGGATGCGGCCGTTCTGGCGCCAGTCCCGCCGTTCCGTCGTCATGAAGATGATGGTGCCGGCCAGAAGGCAGATGGGCACGAGGAGTGTCAGGTCATAGTTCAATATCTTGACGACGAGCGCGGAGCCGACTTCCGCACCACGCACGGCCATAAGCCCGGCAATGCCGCTGACGAAATTGGATCCCACGAAGGAGCCGATCAGCAGCGTGACGGCGGTCGAACTCTGGAGCACGATCGCTAGCGCTGCGCCGAAGCCGACAGCAAGGATCGGACGCTTCACCACCTTGCGCATGCGCTGGCGCAGGGCGGTGCCATAGGTGCGCTCCACTCCTGTGCGAACCATGCGGGTCGCCCATAGGAGCAGGGCCACCGCCCCTGCCAGATGCAGCAAGACTACCGAGCCATTCAAGATATTACTTCCTTACAGGCATCAACACGCGACTATGATAGCCGGTTAAATTTAGATTGAACTGGATAATATACTCCATTCAAACAGTTTTCTTGTCTAATATGGCCACTATCTTGGAAAAATGCGGTAACTTTCATTGCACGGCTTTGTTTGCCCTTTCCTCGGGGGATAAGCGGCACTCGCCGTTTGGCGCTCATCGCCATTCCGGCTATGATAAGCGGCTTTAAGCCCCAAGGTTCCCAGAGTAGCATTCAGATGCGTTTTCCGCCTTCATTTCTCGATGAGATACGAGACCGCGTGCCGATCTCGACGCTGATCGGGACGCGCGTGTCGTTCGACCGCAAGAAGACGAACGCTTCCAAGGGCGATTTCTGGGCGTGCTGTCCGTTCCATGGCGAAAAGACGCCGAGCTTCCATTGCGAAGATCGCAAGGGCCGCTACCATTGCTTCGGCTGCGGCGTGACGGGTGATCATTTCAAGTTCCTGACCGATCTGGAAGGCCTGAGCTTCCCTGAAGCCGTCGAGCGCGTGGCTGATATGGCCGGCGTGCCGATGCCGGCGCGCGATCCGGAGGCTGAAAAGCGCGAGGCGCAGCGCGCGACGCTGCATGACGTCATGGACATGGCGGCGCGCTTCTTCGAGCAGCAATTGCAATCCGCATCAGGCGCCAAGGCCCGGGCTTATTTGCGCGAGCGCGGCCTTTCGACCGCCACGCAGCAGGCGTTCCGCCTCGGCTATGCGCCTGAAAGCCGCAACGCGCTGAAGGAGCATCTGGCGCTCAAGGGCGTGACGCGCGAGCAGATGGAGGCTTGCGGCCTTGTCGTGCATGGCGATGGCATCGCCGTTTCCTACGACCGTTTCCGCGACCGCGTCATGTTTCCCATCGAGGATATGCGCGGGCGCGTCATCGCCTTCGGGGGCAGGGCGCTTTCGCCCGACGTGCCCGCGAAATATCTGAATTCGCCGGAAACGGAGCTCTTCCACAAAGGGCAGATTCTTTACAACGCCCTGCGCGCCCGCAAGGCCTGCCAGCCGCAGGGCGGCGAGGCGGCCAAGGCGATCATCGCGGTCGAAGGCTATATGGATGTCATCGCGCTGGCGCAGGCGGGGTTCCACCAAGTGGTCGCGCCGCTCGGCACCGCCTTGACCGAGGACCAGCTCGAACTGCTATGGCGGGTGAGCCCCGAGCCGGTGCTCTGCTTCGATGGCGACCAGGCGGGCATTCGCGCCGCCCACCGCGCGGTCGATCTGGGGCTGCCGGGGCTGAAGCCGGGCCGCTCGCTGCGCTTCGCCGTGCTGCCCGAAGGCAAGGATCCGGACGATCTCGTCAAGGCCGATGGCCCGCAGGCGTTTCAATCTGTGCTGTCAGATGCGCGGCCGCTCGCCGACATGCTCTGGGCACGCGAGACGGCGGGCGGCGTGTTCGATACGCCGGAGCGCCGCGCGGAGCTGGAAGCACGCTTGCGTGAAATCACCTCGCGCATCGGTGACGAGAATGTGCGGCGGCATTATGCGCAGGACATGCGCGACCGGGCTCAGGCGTTCTTCGGCCAATCGCGGCAGGGCAATAATCGCGGCAACAATCGCAACGGTTATGGCCAGGGCCAGGGCGGATATGGTCAGCGGGGGAGGGGCGCGGCTTCCGGGCGGCTCGCGGTTTCCGACAGTCTTGCCCGTTCGTCACTGGTCAAGAGCGCTTCCAGCGCCTCCATGCCGCCGCTGCGCGAAACGGCGATCCTGTTGATTCTTCTCCATCATCCGCGATTGATCGACGAGGATTTCGAGACCATTGCCGCGCTCGACCTCGACCATCCGCAATTGCGCCGCCTGCATCTTGCGATGCTTGACGCCATGGCGGAGAGGCATATCGCAGACGGCGCGCAGATGCATGAGGCGCTGCGCGCCGCCGGCCATGGCGAGGCGATCGAAGCGCTCGATGCGCTGGTGCGCCGCGCCCGCGTCTGGACTGCGACGGAGCGCGCGGCGGAGGAAGATGCACGCGAAGCGCTCAAGCAGGCGGTTCACTTGCATCAGCGGGCGAGAGTTCTACATAAGGAGCTGAGAGCGGTGGAAGCCGCGCTCATGGACGATGAAACGGGCGAAGTTTTCGGGCGTCTCCTCGACATCCAGAATGAAATCCGCAGGGCGGAAGCAACCGAGGCGTTGATCGACGGTTTCGGAATTCCGTCCGGGCGTCCAGCCGGCGGCTTCTGATTCGTTTCTTCGGCAAACGCATAAAATGATTCGCTTTTTTGATGCGAATCAGATGATTCGCTCTTGACGAGCGGCGGAAACGACGGAATCAGGACGTTTTAATCATTGGGTAAAACTGGCAAGCCTGCAAGGCCCATCCGGGGTTTTTCGCGAAATTGCCCGAAAACGGGCCGTTCGCCGCCCTGAAACGTAAAAATCCTGTGAGGCCGGAATCAGGGTTAATCGGCTATTAACAGGAAGCAGCTACTCGCTGATCATCATGAGCTTAAGTGCAAGCCGTCCGCACGCTCTACTTTGACAAGACAAAGCGATCCAAGGTCGCCTGGAGACAAGCATATGGCAACGAAGGTAAAGGAAAACGAAGAGGCTGAAGTCGAGCGCGAAGGCGCAACCGATGGACCGCTTCTCGACCTTTCTGACGACGCTGTCAAGAAGATGATCAAGCTCGCCAAGAAGCGCGGCTATGTGACCATGGACGAGCTCAACGCCGTCCTGCCTTCCGAGGAAGTGACGTCCGAGCAGATCGAGGACACGATGGCGATGCTCTCCGACATGGGCATCAATGTCGTGGAGGATGACGAGCAGGACGCCGACAGGGAAGAGAGCGAGGGCGACGAGGAGTCCGAGGGCGGCGAGCTCACCGAGGCCACCGGCACCGCCGTTGCCACGACCACGACCAAGCGCGAGCCGACGGACCGCACCGACGATCCCGTGCGCATGTATCTGCGCGAGATGGGCTCGGTGGAGCTTTTGTCGCGCGAGGGCGAAATCGCCATCGCCAAGCGCATCGAGGCCGGCCGCGAGACGATGATCGCGGGCCTGTGCGAAAGCCCGCTGACCTTCCAGGCGATCATCATCTGGCGCG
Source organism: Paramesorhizobium endophyticum (assembly GCF_014640615.1). Taxonomy (GTDB): domain Bacteria; phylum Pseudomonadota; class Alphaproteobacteria; order Rhizobiales; family Rhizobiaceae; genus Paramesorhizobium; species Paramesorhizobium endophyticum. The sequence continues at coordinate 37,049 of NZ_BMHH01000010.1, forward strand.
AGGATCTCAACGAGTCGAAGGTTCTGCTGCGCGAAATCATCGACCTTGAAACCACCTATGCCGGGCCGGAGGCCAAGCAGGCACCGGTGGTGGAGCGGGTCGAGGAAGAAAAGCCGCGCGTGGAAGAAAAGCCGCGCCGCGCCTCGCGCGACGATGATGACATCACCAATGTCGGCGGCGAATCCCTCATCGAGGAGGATGACGAGGACGACGACGAGGCCAATCTGTCGCTGGCGGCGATGGAAGCCGAACTGCGCCCGCAGGTGATGGAGACGCTCGACCTCATCGCCGACACTTACAAGAAGCTGCGCAAGCTGCAGGACCAGCAGGTGGAAGGCCGCCTGGCCGCGACCGGCGAACTTTCCACCAGCCAGGAACGCCGCTACAAGGAGCTGAAAGACCAGCTCATCACGGCGGTGAAGTCGCTGTCGCTCAACCAGAACCGCATCGAGTCATTGGTCGAGCAGCTTTACGATATCAACAAGCGCCTGGTGCAGAACGAAGGCAAGCTCTTGCGGCTCGCCGAATCCTATGGCGTGCGCCGTGAGGAGTTCCTTAGGGAATATCAGGGCAGCGAGCTTGACCCGAACTGGGTGGAGCGCATCGGCGTGCTGCCGTCGCGCGGCTGGAAGGAATTCGCCAAGAACGAGGTGAGGGCGATCCAGAACCTGCGCGCCGAGATCCAGAACCTGGCGCAGGAGACGGCGATTTCCATCGGCGAATTCCGCCGCATCGTCAACCAGGTGCAGAAGGGCGAGCGCGAGGCGGCCATCGCCAAGAAGGAGATGGTGGAGGCAAACTTACGCCTCGTCATCTCCATCGCCAAGAAATACACCAATCGCGGCCTGCAGTTCCTCGACCTCATCCAGGAAGGCAATATCGGCCTGATGAAGGCGGTGGACAAGTTCGAATACCGCCGCGGCTACAAGTTCTCGACCTATGCGACGTGGTGGATCCGGCAGGCGATTACCCGCAGCATTGCGGACCAAGCAAGAACGATCCGCATTCCCGTGCATATGATCGAGACGATCAACAAGATCGTGCGCACCTCGCGCCAGATGCTGCACGAAATCGGCCGCGAGCCGACGCCTGAGGAACTGGCCGAGAAGCTGGCCATGCCGCTCGAAAAAGTGCGCAAGGTGCTGAAGATCGCCAAGGAGCCGATCTCGCTCGAAACGCCTGTCGGCGACGAGGAGGATTCGCATCTGGGCGATTTCATCGAGGACAAGAACGCGCTGCTGCCCATCGACGCGGCCATTCAGGCAAACCTGCGCGATACGACGACGCGGGTGCTCGCCTCGCTGACGCCGCGCGAGGAGCGTGTGCTGCGCATGCGCTTCGGCATTGGCATGAACACCGACCACACGCTGGAAGAAGTCGGCCAGCAATTCTCGGTGACGCGCGAGCGTATCCGCCAGATCGAGGCGAAGGCGCTGCGCAAGCTGAAGCACCCGAGCCGCTCGCGCAAGCTGCGCTCGTTCCTGGATAGCTAAGGCTTCCGGGCTGTTGTGGTGATGGAAACGTAGAGGAATGGATCCCAGTGACAAGCACTGGGATGACGGGGTGGAAATGTTTCACCTGGCAAAAAGCCGTTCTTGCAGGTGGAAGACGGTGGAGATTAGCGCCGACCGCAAACCCAATCCGTCATCCCAGTGCTTGTCACTGGGATCCATTCCTCAACGATACCGCAGCTACTACGCATAAGAACATTGGTATTCATCGTTCCATTCAGAAGTGAAGCGCTCCGGGAGAACGTTATGTCATTTTTAAAGCGTCTTTTCGGTGGCGGCGGGAGTGTCGCCCAGCCCGCCCCAGCCAAGGAGGCCGGACGGGCCGAGCACGAAGGCTTCCTGATCGTTGCAACGCCCATGAGTGAGGGCGGGCAATATCAGGTCTGCGGCGTCATCTCCAAGGAAGTGGACGGCGTGGCGAAGGAGCACAAATTCATCCGCGCCGACAAGTTCGCCAGCCTAGACGATGCGGTGAACATCACGCTCGCCAAGGGACGCCAGATCGTCAACGAGCAGGGCGAGAAGCTTTTCGGGTGAATGACAAACCGTTCTGGCTCAGGAAATCGCTTGAGCAGCTGACGAAGACCGAATGGGAAAGCCTTTGCGACGGCTGCGGCCAGTGCTGCCTGCATAAATTGCAGGACGAGGATACGGACGAGATTTACTGGACCAGCGTCGCCTGCACCCTGCTCGACGCCGAAACCTGCCAATGCTCCGACTATCCGGGCCGCAAAAAGAAGGTGCCGGACTGCGTATTCCTGACGCCTGAAATCATCCGTGAAGCCGACTGGCTGCCCAGGACCTGCGCCTACCGGCTGGTGGCCGAGGGAAGCGGCCTCTATTGGTGGCACCCGCTCGTTTCAGGCAGCCCCGACACGGTGCATGAAGCCGGCATCTCCGTGCGCGGCAGGATCACGGCCTTCGACCACGACATGGAAAGCGACGACGATTATCTGGAGCATATGACGGGCGTAGACGACCGGCGAGGGTAGGGGCTGGCATGAACCGAAAATGAATGACCGGTTCGCTGTTTATTCAGTTTCCGCGCGTTAGTTTATGCTCGGTGCCGGCCACAAAAGCAGCCGGCAAAGTTGAGAATGGAAAGGAGCCTCCATGTCCCGTATTTCCTTCAAGAGCCTTATTGCGCCAGCCGTCATCGGAGCGGCGATCATGTTCTCGGCGGGAGCTGCCGCCAATGCCGCGCCCATCGCGCCTGCTGTATCGGCCATGCCCGCCGCTGGCGGCCATATCGTTCAGGTCGATCATCGCTGGGACCATCGCCCGCAGCATTACCGCCCGGCCCGCAATGCGTGCTCGGCTGCGCATGCCGCCCGCAAGGCCGAGCGCATGGGCTTCCGCCGGACCCGCGTCGACGTACGCCGCAATACGGTGCGCGTCTATGGCGTGCGCAAGGGCTTCCGCTCGAGCGTGACCTTCGCCCGCGCTCCGGGATGCCCGATCGTCCGCTAAAGCATGATCCCGAAAAGTTGCGGACTTTTCGGATACGTGCGGCAAAACCAACAGGACGAGATGGAACATCGGCCAAAGAAAAAGGCGCCTCGCGGCGCCCTTTTCGATTCATGGATTGGGAAGCTTACTGCTTCAGTTCGAAGGTGACGTTAACCTGCACATTATAGCTGTTCTCGCCTGCGGCGACCGGCGCGGCGTCAGACTGCGGCACGGCCATCTTCATCTCCGCGCGGGCGAAGGGGACGGGCTGCGGACGCCAGGGCTGCTCGCTGATTTCCAGCACGCGGCCAAGGCCGACGCCAGCGGCATCGGCGAGGGTGCGCGCCTTGGTGAGCGCATCGGCGACGGCGCGCTTGCGCGCCTCGTTGATGACGGCGGCGGGGTTGTCATTGGTGAAGGTCAGGTTTCCGCCCTGGTTGACGCCGAGCGAGACGGACTTGTCCAGCACTTCGCCGACCTTGGTCACGTCGCGCACACGCACGGTCAAGGAGTTGGTGACGGTGTAGCCGGTGATCTTCGGCTCCTTGAGGCCGTTCTTGTCGTCGGGATATTGATAGCGCGGCTGGATGTTGATGCCTGCGGTCTGAAGGTCGCGATCCTCGATGCCCGCTTCCTTCATGGCGGCGAGCACCTTGCCCATCGCCTCATTATTGGCGGTCATGGCTTCGCGGGCGGTATCGGCCTCGCGCAGCACGTTGAGCGTGAGGATAGCCATGTCAGGCGCGGCCTGCGCCTCGCCTTCGCCGGTGACGGCGATCTTCGCTACGGGCTTTGCCATATCGGCCTCCTGAGCCATGGCGGGCAGGGACACGGCGCAAACCAGCGCCGCCGCGAAAAAAGTCGCCCCGAGATAACGAGATGTTGCCTTGCTGATCATCAAAAACTCTCCGAATCGAAAAATTGTCCCTACAATTTAGCTGTCACAAGTGAATATGTGCGTAATAGGGCAGGACGCTTGTTGGCGCTTGTTTAAGCTGGCGGTTTACGCTAGAGCATGGGGAAGCCGGATGGTTGCATTGGTGCTTTGCGGGACGGGACGAAACGTAAAGCGCTATCGCCAAGCGCAACCCATATATCGGCGATGAGGGTGGGGCCTGTAGCTCAATTGGTTAGAGCCGGCGGCTCATAACCGCTTGGTTGCAGGTTCGAGTCCTGCCGGGCCCACCAGTTATCTAAACAAGAAGTTGACTATTGGGCTTTTGCAAAAGACCACAGCTTGGGCTGTCGTGCTATTGCAATAGTATCACGGTTACTCGGCGTCGAGCTTCGTTTCGTTGTGTTGTACTCGTTCCTGAGATCGAGTTCTCTTTCTTCGACAAGCAGCGATGTAACGCTGTTTAAGTCGGACAACCTTGCGGGTGTTTCATTTGCAATGGATTTGATAAAGTCATGGTAAGAAATTGCGGCATCTGCGTGTCGGTCTCGAATACGTTTGAGGAAATCTTCCGCTAAACGGTCCCTCATTGCGATATTATCGTTGGTTCCAAACCAAAAATCAGGTGCGCCACTTTGATCAATATTCGGATCGAAGCCGAGCATTTCCAGTCCACCATGCCCTTGATGAAGCGATGTGTTATTAATTAGCCAATGACTGTCCACCATCACATTTCGGGCCTTGAGATGCTGTGAAAGATGCACAAGCCAAAGATCTTTCCTTGCTTCTCGTGAGCGCAGAAAAAACGGGCTTTGGAAATTTGCGCCGGTGGATTGCGAGATATGCCGAAGTAGGAGGCGCTGGATGGCGTAACGGCCACCCCACTCGCCCTTGAGATGTAGGTATTCGTAGATTTGTTCAGGGGTTAGCTCGATAGGCGCTACACGTTGTAGAACTTGAGGTTTGTCGCTCAAATAGTCAATAAGCCATCCCACCGCAAATGTCAGAATACACTCAGCAGCTGAAAATCGGAGTATCTTTCTGACAGTTTCAAATGTGACATCAGTATAGCCCAATTGATCGAGAAGAAAAATCGATCGGCCCACATTATTGCGGGTTCGCTCTTCGATCCGGCGGGAAATTTCCGGGAACACGTCCTCGAATTCGCGGTGATGTAGGAATATCGATCGATCAATTTTTGCGAGATATCCGGCTTGAACGAGCTCGTTACGCAAAAATTCGATGTGATCCTTTTTGCTGTCAACAAAATGGAACTCGGCATCGATAGAGAGCTTTTTCGTCCGACCGAGGTTAGCTTGTTGCTCGGCCTTCTCGACGGCCTCTAGAAAGAGGAACGGAGTTCCTTTGATGTACTCTTCGTCTCGAACGAATTTCCCACCTCCACAAAAGCCATCCACCAGCGTAATGCGCTGTCGACTTTGTGCTGGATGGACAAGAACGGCTGGAAAATAACTTTCCAAATATTGGGCAATGAGCTTTAATTTAGCCTGGCTGTGATCATGTAGCGGGGGTGGCGTTGAGCCAATTTTCCAACCAAAGTCTGCGATGAGCGTAACTCCTTCTAATCACAGCAAGATTAAGTGGAGTAAGAGCCGATTCGTCAAGCTCTCATGCGTTCCTCGCCACTACCTATCCGAGGAAATTCTCTGATAAGTTTGCCATCTAAGAGGCCACCACCTTTCCCAAAGGTATCGAGTTCTTTCGCTCTTGTAGGCGACATACCCAGTTCCTGAACGAGCGGGTTATTGTTGATAGCTCCCCATTGCTTATGAAAGACCGCGATGTTGAAACGACGACAGTCTGCAATGATATCGCGTGCCCATTGGGCAAGCATGGGCCTAGCGCCGTGGCCGCTTTCCCCACCGCTGATTAGCCAATTTGGCTTGGGATCGTCTTCTGCCAAGCGGAGAGGCCCGATTGCCGGCTCATACGATATAAACCAAATCGTTGCTGGAATTTCGGCTAAGAACCGTTTACGTTGCTCAAATCGTGTTTGATCTTCGGCTGTAAAGCCCAACCAAACATTCGAATAGCCCTCGGTCCCCCAGTCATCAGGCAGCATTTTGCGAATGTTCTGAGGGCGCTTAGTTAGGAGCTGCCAGTCCAGCGCGGGCGTGGCTTTGATTACGTCAAAAAGGTCTTTTCGCCATGCCGGGTCAACTTGATTATCGAAGACGTCAGCGAGTGACGCACAAAATATCCGCTGCCTGCGCCCGTGCTGTGCTGCGAACTGAGCAGCTTTTTGCTGCCAAATGTGCGGAGCTTTCCAGTAGGCTTCAGTTGTTCGTTTGCGCGGTGAGTTGCCCCATTTGACCTGCCCTGAGCGTTTTGACCACGCCTCCGCGTAGCAATTATCGCATCCCGGGCTGATGTTGGTACAGCCTGTCCAAGGATTGAAGGTGTGATCGGTCCATTCAATCGTCGAATTCATGGCCATCGCGCTTCTCCTTGTAGCAAATCAGTCGGCTGTATCTTCACTCTCACATCGTTCCAAAAACTTTAAAATCGCCTTCAAAAGTCCTTTAAATGTGCTTTAACATCGAGACCGTGGTCCGCGGGACATGATCACTGTTGATTATAGGGCGGCACTTCCATGAACGTAGCCCCTATCCGGCCCCCTTCACCCATCTGCCCCGCCTAATCCACCGCCACAGCAGCAGCGCCGACACCACCGCCAGCCCCAAGAACAACCCCGTCCATATCCCAGCCCCTCCCAGCCCCATATGAAACGCCAGCCAGGCGCCCAGGGGCATTCCTATGCCCCAATAGCCGATGGCGGCGTAGATCATCGGCATGGTGGTGTCGTGGAGGCCGCGCAAGTTTCCGCTGCCGACTGCTTGCGCGCCGTCGGCGATCTGGAAGAGGGCGGCGAAGGCGAGGAAGGTGATGGCGTGGCGGATGACGTCCGCATTGTGCGGGTCGTTAAGATCGATGAAGCCGGATATGAGGAGGCGGGGGGCGAGCAGCATCAGCAGCGCCGTCAGCCCCATGAAGCCTACGCCGAGGGCATAAGCGGTCCAGCCGGTGAGGCGGACGCCTTCCTGATCGCCTGCGCCGAAGAAGCGCCCGACGCGCACCGTCGCCGCCTGGCCGAAGCCGAGCGGCACCATGAAGGCGATGCCGCTGATCTGGATGGCGATGGCGTGGGCGGCCAGTTCCGCCGCGCCGATGAGGCCCATCAGCAGCGCCGCGCCGTTGAAGAGCGCGACTTCGAAGACGACGATCGCCGCAATCGGCAGGCCCAGGCGCATGATCTGCCAGAGGCGCGGCCAGTCGGCATTCCAGAACCGCCCGAAGAGGCGATAGCGGCGGAATTGCTTTTCCCTGAGCACGACGATGGCAAGGCCGGCGAACATCACAATATTGGAGAGCGTCGTGGCGAGCCCCGCGCCGACCACGCCCAAAGCCGGGAAGCCCAGCTTGCCGAAGATCAGGCACCAGTCCATGAAGGCGTTGAACGGCACGGCGACGAGCACGACAATGGTGGCCCAGCCCGGCCGCTCAAAAGCCGTCACATAGGAGCGCAGGACGATATAGCCATAGAAGGGCAGGATGCTCCATTGCAGCGCGCGCATGTAGCGGCCCGCCTCATGGGCGAGGTCCGGCTTCTGCCCCATCAGCAGCAATATCTCCTCCGTGTGCCAGAGGATGAGCCAGAGGGGCAGGGAGATCATGATCGAAAGCCAGAGACCCTGCCGCACGGTGCGCCTTACCTCGCGCACCGAATGGCGGTTGGTGCCCAGTTCCTTCGCCAGCATGGGCGAGGTGGCGAGCACCAGCCCCATGCCGAAGAACATCGGCGTGTAATAAAGGTTCGAGCCCAGCGCGCCGGCGGCAAGCGTATCCGGGCTCAGCCAGCCCATCATCATGACGTCGGTCGCGGTCATCGCCGTTTGCGCCAGATTGGTGAGGATGATCGGCCAGGCGAGGGTCAGCATGGCGCGGGCTTCTTCCCAGAACGAGTTGGCCTTGAGCACGCGCGCTTCGGTAATAGGGGTCATCATAGTCAAACCGCAAAAAGCCCGTCAGGGGGACGGGAGAAAACCAGATCGATCGGGTGAGGGTTCCCGGCGGGAGGGCCGGGCGCCGGGATCAGGCGAGTATCACGCCTCGTTCGCGCATTCGCGCGGTCATAAGGGCCATGGAACCCGAGAAGTCGATGCCGCGGCTGGCGTTCAGCAGAACGGTCACGCCGAAGCCCTGTTCCACCGCGTCGAGCGCCGAATAGGCGACGCAGAAATCGGTGGCGAGCCCGGCCATGGTGAGGCGCTTTATGCCGCGCTCGCGCAAGTAACCGCCAAGGCCGGTGGGGGTGATGTGATCGTTCTCGAAGAACGCCGAATAGCTGTCCACTTCCTTGCGAAAGCCCTTGCGTATCACAAGCTCCGCCCGGGTCCAGTTGAGGCCGGGGTGGAATTCCGCGCCGTGGCTACCCTGCACGCAATGGCTCGGCCATAGAGTCTGCTCGCCATAGGGCATTTCGACCGTCTCGAACGCTTGCCGGCCCGGATGGCTGATGGCGAAGCTGGAATGGCCTTCGGGGTGCCAGTCCTGCGTCACGATGACATGGTCGAACTCGCGCATGAGGCGGTTGAGTTCGGGCACGATCCCGTCGCCGCCGCTGACAGCCAGCGCGCCGCCGGGGCAGAAATCATTCTGCACATCGATCACAACCAGCGCTTCCTCGGCCATCCTATCCTCCTTGCGACGCTTATTTTTTTCGAAAAAGAGAGGTGCGCCAGAAACGCCGTTTCGTCAACTGACTGGATGCGCCGGACGGATTTTTGCATTGCCATGGGCGGGGAAAGGGAGCTACGACATGCGGCCAGTTTCGAAATGCCCGCATGGGAGGAAAGAACGCCATGAAACGCTCCGAAATCAACGAAATCATCCGCGAAAGCGACGCCTTCATCCGCTCCTTCGGCTATGTCATGCCGCCTTTCGCCTATTGGTCGCCCGAAGAGATGAAGGCGCGCACGGCTGATGATGCGGCGGCGATCCGGGATGCGCGGCTGGGCTGGGACATCACCGATTACGGCCAGGGCAAGTTCGCCGATCTGGGGCTCTTCCTCTTCACCACGCGCAACGGCAATGCGGAGGATTTGAAGAAGGGCACCGGCATGCTCTATGCCGAGAAGATCATGATCTCGCGAAAGGACCAGCTTTCGCCGATGCACCGCCATATCGTGAAGGCGGAGGACATCATCAATCGCGGTGGCGCGACCCTGACGCTGGAACTCTTCAACTCGCTTCCCGATGGCAGCATCGACGAGGAAACGGACGTGACCGTTGCGACCGACGGGCGTCTGCGCACTCTGAAGGCCGGCGGGCTCCTGAAGCTTCAGCCGGGTGAGAGCGTCACGCTGTTGCCGGGCAATTGGCATGCCTTCTGGGGCGAGGGGGGCGATGTGCTGATCGGCGAAGTCTCGACGGTCAATGACGATCTGACCGACAACATCTTCCGCGAAAAGATCGGCCGCTTCTCGACCGTCGAGGAGGATGTCGCGCCTGTGCATCTGCTGGTGTCCGACTACGACAAGTGGCTTGCCTGACGGTTTGCCGACATATCGAAGCCGGGTGCCATGCCCGGCTTTTTCTTTTTCAATCTATCTGGAGGAGTTTGCGATGGCATGGGAACCGCGCACTGAGCGCTATGAAACCATGAAATACAATCGGTGCGGACGCAGCGGCCTGCAGCTGCCGGCGATTTCGCTGGGGCTATGGCACAATTTCGGCGACGACACGCCGCATGCGACGAAGCGGGCGCTCTGCCGCACGGCTTTCGATCTGGGCATCAATCATTTCGACCTCGCCAATAATTACGGTCCGCTTCCGGGTTCGGCGGAACTCGCCTTCGGGCAGATCCTGCGCGAGGATTTCAGGGGCTATCGCGATGAGCTCATCATCTCGTCGAAGGCGGGCTATCGCATGTGGCCGGGGCCCTATGGCGAATGGGGCAGCCGCAAATATCTCATCGCCAGCTGCGACCAGAGCCTGAAGCGGCTGGGCGTCGATTATGTCGACATCTTCTATTCCCACCGCTTCGATCCCGAGACGCCGCTGGAGGAAACCATGATGGCGCTCGACCATATCGTGCGCTCGGGGCGTGCGCTCTATGTCGGCATCTCCTCCTATAATTCGAAGCGCGCGCGTGAAGCTGCCGCGATTCTGAAAGACCTCGGCACGCCCTGCGTCATCCATCAGCCCAGCTATTCCATGATCAATCGCTGGGTGGAGGATGACGGTCTCATCGACACGCTGGAGGAGCTTGGCATCGGCTCGATCATCTTCTCTCCGCTGGCGCAGGGGATGCTGACGGCGAAATACCTCAAAGGCATTCCGGAGGACAGCAGGGCGGCGCAGGGCAAGTCGCTGCGGACGGAGTTCCTCAACGACGAGACCCTTGCGCGTATTCGCGGCCTCAACGCCATTGCCGAACGGCGCGGGCAGACGCTGGCACAGATGGCGCTTGCCTGGGTGCTGCGCGGCGGGCGCGTCACTTCCGCGCTCATCGGCGCGAGCCGCCCGGAGCAGATCGAGGATTGCGTCATGGCGCTGGAGAAGCCGGATTTCACGGAAGAGGAACTGCGCGAGATCGACGCGCTCGCGCTTGATGCCGACATCAACATCTGGGCCGCTTCGGCGGAACGGGCAGGGCCGGCGCGCTAACACTGATCATATTCAGCCTGCCGCTGGATGAGACCGGTGGCAGGCTGATGTTGGCAAAGTTTGCCAAAATATGCCATATTGGCGGAAAATGGAGGCTGATATGGCGACGATGAATATTTCCCTTCCCGATCCGATGAAGGAATGGGTCGAGGCCCAAGCTGAAACAGGCCGCTATGCCAATGCCAGCGACTATGTGCGGGACTTGATCCGGCAGGATCAGGTGCGTAGAGAGAAGATTGCCGTCATGCAGCAGGCTGTGGATGCGGGATTGGCGAGTGGTATCAGCAATAGAACGGTGGATGAGATTTTTGAAGCAGCGGCGCGGCGCGTCGGAATATCGCGGGATAGTTGATCATGAGGTTTCGTCTTTCGGCGGAAGCGGATGAAAACCTCGACAGTATCGCCGAACAGGGAATAAAGCTGTTCGGATATGCACAAGCCAAGCGCTATATTCACGAAATAAAAGCGATTTTCGCGCTGCTCGCTGCCAACCCTCATATGGCGCGTGAGCGGCATGAGATTTCGCCGCCAGTGCGTGTGCATCCGCACAAAGCGCATCTGATAATTTACCGCATTGAGGAGAATGGCGATGTTCTGATCCTCGCGCTACGGAACGCCCACGCGGACTGGACGAGCGAGAGTATTCAGTAAGCGAAGCCTCAATCCACCTTCGTCACGGATTTCTTCTCGTTGGCGATCAGCCAGAGATTCCGGATGTAGATCAGCAGCCCCATGCCCTGGCCGGCGATAAAGACCGGGTCCTGGCGCTGGATGGCGTAGACCAGAAGAAGTGCGCCGCCGCCGAGCGAGAAGAACCAGAAGGCGACCGGCACGACGCTGCGCTTGGCTTTTTCCGAGGCGACCCATTGGACCACGAAGCGCATGCTGAAACATGCCTGGGCGACGAATCCGAGGATGACCCAGGCGTCCAACTGCTTGACGAAGACGTCGTGGAGCCAATCGGCTAGATAGGTAAAAATTTCAACCATTGGTGATTTCCGTCACGCGAGGCACGGTTTTGCGGCGGCGGCGCAGCCACCACACGCCATAGAGATCAAGCACGCCGCGCGCCGCGCGGTCGAGAATGCCGTAATTGGATTTGCCGTGGCGGCGCTCGCGGTCAACCACATCGACATGGACGACGCCGTATCCTTCCCGGATCACCAGCGCGGGCAGATAACGGTGCCAGCCGTCGAAGAAGGGCAATTGCCGGAAGAGGCTGGTATGCACCGCCTTGAGGCCGCAGCCGGAATCGCGGGTGTTGTCGTTGAGGATCGCGCCGCGCAGATTGTTGGCGAGGCGGGATGAGATTTGCTTGAGCTTCGTGTCGGTGCGCTTCAGGCGCTGCCCGGCGGCGATGCCGACAGATGGGCCGGCCTTGATGAGCGCATCGGCAAGCTGCGGCAGATAGGCGGGGTTGTTCTGGCCGTCGCCGTCCATGGTCACGACGATATCGCCCCGGGCCGCGAAGACGCCGGAGCGTACGGCGGCGCTCTGTCCGGCGGAGCGATCATGACGGATGTGGCGCAGCGGCAGTCCGGCCTCGATGCGCTTTGCCAGAACATCGCCGGTCGCGTCGGTGGAGCCATCGTCCACGACGATCACCTCATAGGCGCGGCCCTGCATGGCGGCGTCCACCTCGTCGAGCAGGAAGGCGAGATTGTCGGCTTCGTTCCGGCAGGGAATGACCACCGAGATCATCGTTTCAGTCAAATTCCAAATCCTTCGGGATGCGGGCGCAGGTGCCGCCCAGCCGAACAATGCGCGGGTGAATAGCACCGAAAATGACGCATTGCCACAGAAGAAGTTGGGATGAGAGCAGGAGTCCTACCGTTTTTCCCTGATCTGCGTCAGCGTCTTGGTGGGCGTGATTGCTTCAGGATCGAGCCTGATTTCGACGATCGAGGGCTTGCCGCTTTCGACCGCACGCAAGAAGGCCGGGCCGAAATCCTCGGTTCTTTCCACCGTTTCGCCATGGCCGCCATAGGCGCGGGCGAGGGCGGCGAAATCGGGATTGCTGAGCTTGGTGCCTGAGACGCGGCCCGGATATTCGCGCTCCTGATGCATCCTGATCGTGCCGTACATGCCGTTGTTGATGACGAGCACGATGATAGGCCAGCCATATTGCACGGCAGTGGCGAAATCCTGCCCGTTCATCAGGAAGCAGCCATCACCGGCGAAGCAGACGACCATGCGGTTCGGATGCAGCGCCTTGGCGGCGACGGCGGCAGGGAGACCGTAGCCCATGGAGCCAGAAGTCGGCGCGGCCTGCGTGCCATAGCGGCGGAAGCGATGGAAGCGGTGCAGCCAGGTGGCGTAATTGCCTGCGCCATTGGTCATGATCGCGTCTTCGGGAAGGTTTGCTTCGAGCCAGGCTATGATTGGGCCCATGGCGATCGCGCCGGGGCCGGTTTCAGGCGGGGTGGACCATTGCAGATAGGCGGTATGGGCGGCGGCTGCCTCGCCTGACCAGGGCAGGGGGCCGAGGGGCGTCAATTCGTCTACAGCTTTGGCGAAGGCGTCGGGCGCGGCGTTGATGGCGAGGGTCGGGCGGTAGACGCGGCCCAGTTCTTCCGGGGCGGGGTGGATATGCACCAGCTTCTGGCGCGGGTAGGGGCTATTGATCAGCGTATAGCCGGAAGAGGGGACTTCGCCGAAGCGCCCACCGACGAGCAGGATCAGATCGGCGTTCCTTATCCGCTCGGCGAGGGCCGGATTGATGCCGAGGCCAATATCGCCGGCATAGTTCGGGTGGAGGTGGTCGAACAGCATCTGGCGGCGGAAGGAGCATCCGACCGGCAGTTCCCAGCGTTCGGCGAAGCGGGTGATGCTGGCGACGGCTTGCGGGTTCCAGCGCGAACCGCCGAGGATCATGAACGGTTTCTTCGCAGTTTCGAGCAGAGTGGCGAGTTCCTTCATTGCGGCGGGCGAGGGCGCGGTTTCGACCGGCTGCCAGCGTTGTGGGGCAGGGGCATCGGCCTGTTCGGTCAGCATATCCTCCGGCAGCGCCAGCACCACCGGGCCGGGCCTGCCTGATGTCGCGACCGCGAAGGCGCGGGTGATGAATTCCGGAACGCGGGCGGGATCATCGATTTCGGCGACCCATTTCGCCATGTCGGCGAAATGGCGGCGGTATTCCACCTCCTGAAACGCTTCACGTTCACGTGCATCGCGTGCCACCTGCCCGATGAAGAGAATCATTGGGGTTGAATCCTGCATGGCGACGTGGAGGCCGGGGGAGGCATTGGTGGCGCCGGGGCCGCGCGTGACGAAGCAGATGCCCGGCTCGCCCGTCAGCTTGCCCCACGCCTCCGCCATCATCGCCGCGCCACCCTCCGCCCGGCAGACGGTGACGGCGATATCAGCATCGTAGAGCGCGTCGAGCACGGCGAGATAGCTCTCGCCCGGCACGCAGAACAGCCGCTCCACGCCATTGGCGGCAAGCGCTTCGACGATCAGTTGGCCACCCGTTTTCATTTCCGTTCCTCCCGGTGCAATTCTTCCAATATCTCTTCCGTATGCTCTCCCAGACGCGGCGAGGGGCGCTCATAGGCGAGCGGGCTTGCCGACATCAGGATGGGCGTGCGCACCGAGGGGATGGTGTTGCCGTGGCCATCAGGCAGATCGAGGCGCAGGCCGCGGGCGACGATCTGCGGGTCGGCGAACATCTCGCCGATGCGGTTGATCGGCCCGGCGGGAACGCCGTTCTCGACGCAGGCATAGAGCAGATCGGCGCGGGTGCGCTTCGCGGTTTCGGCGCTGATCGCAGCGGTCAGCGCGGCGCGGTTCTCCAGCCTCGCGCGGTTGGTGGCGAAGCGTGGATCTTTAGGGAAGCTATCCAAGCCCAGGATCGTGCAGAGGCGGGCGAACTGGCCGTCATTGCCGACGGCGAGGATCAGATGCCCGTCGAAGGTCGGCACCACCTCGTAGGGCGCGATGTTGGGATGGGCGTTGCCCATGCGGTTGGGGCTGTTGTGGCTCACAAGATAGTTCATCGCCTGATTGGCCATCACGGCGGACTGCACATCGAATAGCGCCATGTCGATCCATTGGCCTTCGCCGGTTTTCAATGCATGGATAAGCGCGGCCTGAATAGCGGTCGCGGCGTAAAGGCCGGTGAAGATATCGGCGACGGCGAGGCCGACCTTCTGCGGCTCGCGGTCCGGCTCGCCGGTGACGGACATCAGGCCGGACATGCCCTGGATGATGAAATCATAGCCCGCCTGTTTCGCATAAGGCCCGGTCTGGCCGAAGCCGGTGATCGAGCAATAGACGAGGCGCGGGTTGAGTGCCTTCAGGCTCTCGTAGTCGAGGCCGTATTTCCTGAGCCCGCCGACCTTGAAGTTTTCGATCACCACATCGGCGGTGCGGCAGAGGGCGCAGACGGTTTTCCGCCCTTCCGGCGTGGTGAAATCGGCGGTGATCGACCGCTTGCCGCGATTGCAGGCATGGAAGTAAGCGGCGGAAAGGTTTTCGCCATCCGCGCCGGTGACGAAGGGAGGCCCCCAACCGCGTGTCTCGTCGCCGCCATCAGGGCTTTCGACCTTGATCACATCGGCGCCAAGATCGGCAAGGATCTGCCCTGCCCACGGCCCCGCCAGCACGCGCGCAAGCTCTATGACCTTGATACCGGAGAGAGGTGCATTAGTCATTATAACAAGCTCCTTGGCAATGACCCCTCATCCGACCGCGCTCCGCGCGGTCGGATGAGGGGTAGTAGGGCGCAGAGGCAACATCACTACACTCAACCCTGCACCGCGCGATTTGCCCAGACGATAAAATCCTGCGTTATCGCTTCACGGTTGATCTCGTTCAGGCTTTCGTGGCGGGTGCCTGGATAGATACATTCGTGTATGTCGGTAAATCCCATAGCGCGCAGACGCCGGGCCAGGGCGGCAATCGCTTTGCCATTATCCGTCGCCGGGTCCTGGTCACCGCCGACGAGGTTGAACGGCATGGCGCGGGGAACATTGCCGAAATGGCTGTTGTCCGCGCCCTGAAAGACGAGGCGGAAGACATCGATCCATAGAGCGACCGTGGCGTCCCATCCGCATTTGGGGTCGGCGATATAGGCGTCCACCTCGCCGGGGTCGCGGGAGAGCCAGTCGAAGTCGGTGCGGGCACCCTGGATTTTGCGCCCCCATTCGCGGAAGGTGAGCTTGGGAAGAATTAGGCTCGGCACGTCGGAGCCGATAAGCATTCTCTCCGCCGCGAGGATGACTTGCGCAAGTTTGCCCGCTGCCCCGGGGGAAAAATTGGCGTTCCAGATGGCGGCGGCGTCGATGGTAAGGGGATGTTTCAGGACGTAGTTGAGTGCGATCAACCCGCCCATGGAATGGCCGAAAAGGACGACCGGCAGGCCGGGATGGGCGGCGCGGATATGGGCGTTGACGGCGGCGACATCGGCAATGGCCTTCTCCGCCCCATTGCGGGACGCAAACATGCCCTGCGGCGCATCCGGCGCTATGGTTTCGCCATGCCCGCGATGATCGTGCGCGTAGACATGAAAGCCTGCTTGCGAGAGTTCTTCGGCAAAGCGGGCATAGCGGGCCGAATGCTCGGCGAGGCCGTGATTGACATGCACGATGCCGCGCGCGCTGCCCTCCGCCAGTTGCTTGCGCAGGCAAAGGCTCGCGCCGGTAGGCGAGGCCAGGAATTCCGCCGTCTGGAAAGGCACGCCAGTCTCCTCCTGATGACCTCAGCAAGTTGACGATCTGGCGATCCAATAGTCAATTGGCGTTCTGTCATGATGTCGCCATATGCAGGCATGACCTCAATTGCCTATTTTTTAATCTTTATGATGCTTTGCAATATTTTTTTGCAAAACCGCTTGCTAATTCTAAAAAGCTGCGCAAAACTGACTGTGGAATTTGGTTGAGACGGCATTTCTGGGGCTGGCGGGCTATCGGGTGTTCTTTTCAACAATCGAATGACTGATCGGGGATTGGGGCAGCTGTCCTGGTCTCGACGGGGAGGCTTTGCCTTCAACCTTTTACATGCCGCCCAAGGAAGAGAGGAAGCTTCCGCAAGCGGAACCAGAGGGGAGACCGGGTGACGGAAATATCCGCACCCGGTTTCGCATTTTTCAATCGTTGCCCCCACCAGTCATTTCGCCTACATAGCGTGCAATTCATTTCCACTGGAGACGACGCGCGCAATGGCACGCCAATTCATCTATCACATGGCCGGGCTCAATAAGGCCTATGGCAACAAGAAGATTCTCGAAAACCTGCATTTGTCCTTCTATCCGGACGCCAAGATCGGCATTCTGGGCCCGAACGGCGCGGGTAAATCGACGGTCCTGCGCATCATGGCGGGAATCGACAAGGAATATACCGGCGAAGCCTGGCTCGCCGACGGCGCGACCTGCGGATATCTGCCGCAGGAGCCGGAGCTGGATGCGTCCAAGGATGTGCTCGGCAATGTCATGGAGGGCGTCGCCAAGAAGAAGGCGATCATCGACCGTTACAATGAGTTGATGATGAATTATTCCGACGAGACGGCGGATGAGGGCGCGAAGCTTCAGGACATCATCGACAGCCAGAACCTCTGGGATCTGGACTCGCAGGTCGAGATGGCGATGGAAGCGCTGCGCTGCCCGCCTGCCGATGCCGACGTGACCAAGCTTTCAGGCGGTGAAAAGCGCCGCGTGGCGCTGTGCAAGCTCTTGCTCTCGCAGCCGGACCTCTTGCTGCTCGACGAGCCGACCAACCATCTGGACGCCGAGACGACGGCGTGGCTGGAAAAGCATCTGCGCGAATATCCGGGCGCGGTGCTGATTATCACCCACGACCGCTACTTCCTCGACAATGTCACGGGTTGGATTCTCGAGCTCGACCGCGGTCGCGGCATTCCCTATGAGGGCAATTATTCGGCCTATCTCGGCGCGAAGGCCAAGCGAATGGCCCAGGAGAATCGCGAAGAAGATGCCCGCCAGAAGGCGCTGGCGCGCGAGCAGGAGTGGATTGCCTCCAGCCCCAAGGCGCGGCAGGCGAAATCCAAGGCGCGCATCAAGGCCTATGATGAACTGGTCAAGGCCGCCAACGAGCGTCGTCCGGGCGAGGCGCAGATCATCATCCCCGCCGGCGAGCGGCTGGGGCAGGTGGTGATCGAGGCGGAAGGGCTGACCAAGGCGTTCGGCGACCGCGTGCTGATCGACGGGCTCGACTTCAAGCTGCCCCCCGGTGGGATTGTCGGCGTGATCGGGCCGAACGGCGCGGGTAAATCGACGCTGTTCAAGATGATCACCGGACAGGAAAAACCGGATGCTGGCTCGATCCGCGTCGGCGATACGGTTCAGCTCGGCTATGTCGACCAGAGCCGCGACCATCTCGACGCCAACAAGACGGTTTGGGAAGAGATTTCCGGCGGCAACGACATCATCAAGCTTGGCAAGCACGAGATGAACAGCCGCGCCTATTGCGGCGCGTTCAACTTCAAGGGCGGCGACCAGCAGCAGAAGGTCGGCAATCTCTCGGGCGGCCAGCGCAACCGCGTACATCTCGCCAAGATGCTGAAGAATGGCGGCAACGTCATCCTGCTCGACGAGCCGACCAATGATCTCGACACCGAAACGCTCTCGGCGCTGGAAGACGCGCTGGAAAATTTCGCGGGCTGCGCGGTCATCATCTCGCACGATCGCATGTTCCTCGACCGTCTGGCGACGCACATCCTCGCCTTCGAGGGCGACAGCCATGTCGAATGGTTCGAGGGCAATTTCCAGGAATACGAAGCCGACAAGATCCGCCGGCTGGGGCCTGATAGCGTCAACCCCAAGCGGGTGACGTATAAGCGTTTGACACGATAACAGGCGGTCCATTGCCTTTCTCGCTCCTTTGCTATACATGTATAGCAAAGGAGCTTTTTCATGCTTGCTCTAAGGTTGCCACCGGATATCGAGAAGCGTCTGGATGATCTGGCCAAAAAGACGGGCCGGACGAAGAGCTATTATGCTCGTGAGGCTATCCTTGAGCATATCGATGACCTTGAAGATCTCTATCTCGCCGAGCAACGCGCCCAGGAAAATGGCCCAACGGTCCTGCTCGAAGAGGTGATGAAGAAATATGCGGAGATCGACAAGGACGTGACAGGTGTGGACGATCAGAATTGACGCCAAGGCCGAGCGGGAACTTGGCCGGCTGTCGGGAACAGATCGTCAACGCATTCTGAGATTTCTTCACAATCGTTTGGCTCATCGCGAAGACCCACGCTCAATTGGCGATGCCTTGGCGGGCCCGCTTTCCGGATTCTGGCGTTATCGGGTTGGTGACTTTCGCGTAATCGCCCGAATAAGCGATAGGGAAATCACCATTTACGTTATGCGCATCGGCAACCGCAGAGAGGTATATCGATGACCGATCAGGTTCATAACCGAAAATCTTCCGACTGGTCCGCTGCCCAATATCTGAAATTCGAGGATGAGCGCAGCCGGCCGGCGCGGGATTTGATCGCGCAGGTGCTTTTGGCCGCGCCGCGGAAAATCGTCGATATCGGGTGCGGGCCGGGCAATTCCACCGAGCTTCTCGCGGCGCGCTGGCCCGAGGCGGAGATTTCCGGTTTCGACAGTTCGCCCGACATGATCGAGAAGGCGAGGGTGCGACTGCCGCAGCTTCGCTTCGAGGTGGCTGGCGTGTCGCAGTGGACGCCCGATGCGGATGTCGATCTTCTGTTTTCGAACGCTGTTTTCCAGTGGCTGCCGGAGCATATCGCGGAACTCACGCGGCTTTTCGCGGCGTTGAAGCCGGGGGCGGTGCTGGCGGTGCAGATGCCGGACAATCTGACCGAGCCGACGCACCGGCTGATGGCGGAGGTTGCGCGCGATCCGCGCTGGGCGGCAAGGATTGGAGACAAGCCCCGCGCGCCGCTGCCGCCCGTTTCGGCCTATTATGATGCGCTCGCAGGGCAGGCGGCGCGGATCGACGTTTGGCATACGATCTACAATCACCCGCTGGCCGGGGCGGAAGCGATTGTTGAATGGGTGAAGGGCACGGCTCTGCGGCCTTTCCTCGACGCGCTTGATCCGGAAGAACAGGCGGATTTCCTCGCCGCCTATACCGCGCGCATCGCCGAAGCCTATCCGCTCGCCCGCGACGGCAAGGCGCTGCTGCGCTTCCCGCGCTTCTTCCTCGTGGCGCAAAAAGGCTGATCCATGAGAGTTTATCGCAGGTCTATCAGGCCGTGCGATGGTACGAGCGGTCCGGTTGGAGTAAACCGAAAGAACGAAACCGGAGGAAAGTGCCATGACCGATCTGTTATCACTGCTTGAGGATAAGGCTCTTCCGGAAATCATTCCGGGGCGCAGGATTTCGGGAAGGGTCGCGGGTGTGTACGACGCTCTCAACGGCCATTTCGGCACTGAGGCGGCGGATGCGCTGGAACTGACGTTCGAGGGTGTTCGCGGCGATTATCATGCCGGGGTGACGCGCAAGTCCGGCGGACGCGAGCCATGGTATCCGCGCGGCACCGAGATCCGCAACGAGCGCCAACTTTCACTCGTCGCGCCGGATGAGCTTGCGGCGATAGCGGCGGGGCTTGGCATAGCTGAAGTCCGGCCCGAATGGATCGGCGCCAATATGCTCATCGAAGGCATCCCGTCCTTCTCCATGCTGGCGCCGCGCACGCTCCTGTTCTTCGAGGGCGGGGTGACGCTGAAGGTGGACGGGCAGAACGGACCCTGCAAGATCGCCGGAAAGCGGCTGGCCGAGAATGCCGGCGTTGCCGATGTAACGGCGGTGTCGCTGGAATTTGTACGGGTGGCCAAACGCTTGCGTGGGCTGGTCGTATGGGTTGAAAAGCCCGGCACGGTGAAGGCGGGCGAGAAGGTGGAAGTCAAGATACCGGAGCAGTGGATTTATCCGGGGTGATTATACATCTTCCTTCTCGATACTCGGCAGCCTCGTCACCGCCATGCTATCCAGTCTGATGCTAATGCGCCGAAGCAAGGTGAAGCGTGCCGGCCCTCATTCCATGACGCATTGTAATTCGAGTGTAGCGTGGCGAATATGCGGCGCATCAGGCAGATGGCGGCAAACTCCAATTCCGCCAAGGCATAAAAGCACCGTCACGAGCGGCGCGCTCGTGACGGTGCTTTTATGCAATCAGAGTTTATTTTTCCGTAGCGGGCGGAAGAATGTATTTAATGGTTACCGATGCAGCTTGAGTGGAGATATCCGTCGATCCACCTTCCGGAACGTAAGAGGATCCGCCCCCACCGCCGCCTGGGCTTGAAAGCGGGTCTTGCGGAGCGCCACCCCCGCCGCCGCCATAGTAGCCCCCCCCCGCGCCACCGCCCATAGCAACGGGAAGGTAGAAGGAGGGAGCAGGGGTCGTTCCCCCATTGCCGCCCAGGCCGAGGCTTCCCGCGCCGCCTCCTTGCGTCCCGCCCGTTCCTCCCGCGGACTGAGTGCCAGCGCCGCCGCCCGTTCCTCCCGATTGGGACGGAAGAGGCTGGCCATTCTGGCCTTGACTGCCAGCGTCGCCCCCATTGCCGCCATTACAGGCAGCTTTCCCGTTCCCGCAGCCCGAGCCGCCCCCACCGCCACCGGCGGCGACAATAAGCCGGCTGTTTAGTGATCCGGGGACGGACATGGAGATTGTCCGTACATCCGATGCGCCCCCACCGCCGCCCCCTAAGCCCACGGTAATATTCTGAAACCCAGTCGATCCGCCACCATTCCATCCCCCCACGCACAAAAGCGGGGGATTAAAACAGCGCGCTATGTCCGCGGTAGGAATACCACCGACCTCCACATACAATGTGGAATTGGGGGTGACGGCTATAAGCGCGTCTGCACGACCGCCCTTACCACCGGTGCCGGATCGTGAAGGATCTCCCGCTTCTCCTGCCGCACCGGCGGCGCCGATCGCAGTGACATCCAGCAATGTTACACCGTCAGGCACCGCGAAAGTTTGTTCTCTGCCTGTGAAGGTATAGACACAGGTCACCCTATTCGGTTCGTTGTAAGGATGATGGCATTGCGGCGGGAGAACATCGGCGCGCGCAAAAGGAGATGCAAGGAAGCAAGCCGGGAGGGTGAGCAGGAGGAGCTTGGAGGCCGACCGCAGAGGGATGAAATTGGAGGGTGACTTCCAGTGCGCAGAAAAATGTCGGTTTTCCATGGATTATTCCTTTCAAGTGATAAACATCCATAATCGAGTACGCGCCATCAGACGTTGCGCGTTGCGATGTATACAACTTAGAAACGTATTTGTTTGCCCTTTTCGCGCATTTGGATAATAGTGTGTTAAAATGACATCCCTTTAAATACCCTCCTCTTCATCCGCCTCCAGCAGCCTCGTCGCTCGCCATTCCGTCAGCTTGGCGTTGACTGCGTCGAGCACAAAGAACCGCGCCGAATCCTTGTCGTAGCCTTCGTCGCGCAGTGCGTCGTAGTCGGTGTGCGCGTGACGGATGTGGGCGACCGTGGCGAGCCAAACGGCTGTGGAGGGCGGCAGCGTCTTCATGTGGGGCGCCAATGCCGCGGCGCGGATCGGCTCGGAATCCGAGTAGGGCACGCTTGGCAGGAGGGCCGTGAGGGCCTTGCCGATGGCGCGCTGACGCGCGGTGCCTATGCTCATTTTTCACCTCTTGTTATACTTCGCTTCCGTCTCGCGGCCATTTTCGCTTGCGCGGCTTCTCATTTTCACATAAACATATCTTTATGTCTTTTGCATAAACCTCGCATCGGTCCAAATGCCCATGAGCAATGCCAGTCTCCATCTCGACCCCATGGTCGATACGCTGAAAGCGGCGGCGGAATCCAGCCGGTTGCGCATTCTGGCGTTGCTGTCGCGCGGCGATTTGACGGTTTCGGACCTTACCTCCATTCTCGGCCAGTCGCAGCCGCGTGTCTCGCGCCATCTGAAGCTGCTCTATGAGGCGGGACTGATCAATCGCTCGCAGGAAGGTGCATGGGCCTATTTCCGGCTTTCCGACGATGGCCTCGCCGGCGCGCTCGCCCGCGCGCTGATCGCCCGGCTCGACAGCACCGATCCCCTTCTGGAGCGGGATCTGGAGCGGCTGGCAGCGGTCAAGACGCAGCGACAGGAGAGGGCGGCGGCTTATTTCAGCGCCAATGCGCAAAGCTGGGACCGTATTCGCCTGCTGCATGTCTCCGAGAGCGCGGTGGAAACGGCCTTGAAGCGCATCGTCGGCAAGACGCCGTTCCAGGCCATGCTTGATGTCGGCACGGGGACGGGGCGGCTTCTCGAGCTTTTCTCGCCGCTTTATGTGCGCGGGCTCGGCATCGATATCAACCGCGACATGCTGACGGTGGCGCGCGCCAATCTCGACCGCGCCGGAATTACGAACGCACAAGTGCGGCAGGGCGATGTCTATGCGCTTCCGGTGGACCGGGAGAGCTTCGACCTCGTGACCATCCATCAGGTGCTGCACTTCCTGGAGGATCCGCAGGCGGCGATCCGTGAGGCGGCGCGGGCGCTCAGGCCCGGCGGACGTCTTCTCATTGTCGATTTCGCGCCGCATACCCTTGAATTCCTGCGTGAAGAGCATGCGCATCTGCGCTTAGGCTTCAGCGACGAGCTTATGCGCGGGTGGCTCGACGAGGCAGGGCTTGCCCTCGATGAAGCCCAGGAGCTCGAATCGAAGGGCGGTGATGCGGGCCTCACGGTGAAGCTCTGGCTTGCCCGCGACCCGCGCCTTTTGATCGCGGATCCCGTTTCCTCCCAAAATATGACGGAGAGTGTTTGATGAGCGTTTTCGGACTTTCCCGCCGTTCCGATATCGGGCAGGCGATCCGCGTCTCCTTCGAGTTCTTTCCGCCGAAGACAGAAGAGATGGAAGCGCGCCTGTGGGAGACGGTCACGCGGCTCGCCCCGCTGAAGCCGGAATTCGTTTCCGTGACCTATGGCGCGGGTGGCTCGACGCGCGAGCGCACCGCGCGCACGGTGGCGCGGATATTGAAAGAAACCGATGTGACGCCCGCCGCGCATCTGACCTGCGTCGATGCGACCAAGGAAGAGGTGGATGCGGTGGTGCGCGAGTTCGCCGCCCTCGGTATCAAGCGCTTCGTGGCGCTGCGCGGCGATCCGGCTGCGGGCATCGGCGAACAGTACCGACCGACGCCGGGCGGCTATCTCAACGCCGCCGAATTGGTGGCGGGGCTGAAAGCCTTCGCCGATTTCGACATTTCCGTTTCCGCATACCCTGAGAAGCATCCGGAAAGCCCCGACTTCGCCACAGATATCGACATGCTGAAGCGCAAGGTGGACAATGGCGCGACGCGGGCGATCACCCAGTTCTTCTTCGACAATGACCTTTATGAGCGCTATGTGGAGAAGGTGCGCCGCGCAGGCATCTATATTCCTATCCTGCCGGGCATTCTCCCTATCCATAATTTCAAGCAGGTGGTGAATTTCGGCTCGCGCGCGGGCACCCATATCCCCGCCTGGCTTGCCGAGCGCTTCGACGGGCTCGAAAACGATCCGCAAACGCATATGCTGGTTGCCGCAGCCGTGGCCGCCGAGCAGGTGCTGGATCTGGTGGAGCGCGGCGTGCAGGATTTCCACTTTTACACGATGAACCGCGCGGATCTCGTCTTCGCGATCTGCCACATGATTGGCATCCGTCCCCACAAGCGGGACGTCGCCGGGGCTAAATTGGCGGGCGCGGCCGCATAAACATGAAAAAGCCCGGACGCTATGCCGGGCTTTTTCCTTTTGTTTTCCCAAGGGATTGAGGACCCTCGACCCGCAGTCTTTGCCTCTCCCGTCGTAGCATTCGTGCGATGCCAAGCTTCGCCTGGCCGCAAATGCTCAGGGGATGAGGCCCATTACCATCGCACCCAGAAATGCGAACGCTGCACAGATCATCAGGACATTCAGCGAATGTGTAAGTCCCATCGGTCTGCCTCCTTTCAGACGCCACGGCTCCTT
The DNA here is from genome assembly GCF_014640615.1 of Paramesorhizobium endophyticum. Lineage (GTDB taxonomy): Bacteria > Pseudomonadota > Alphaproteobacteria > Rhizobiales > Rhizobiaceae > Paramesorhizobium > Paramesorhizobium endophyticum. The sequence goes on from NZ_BMHH01000010.1 coordinate 61,487, forward strand.
GTGGCGTTGGGTTAACGAGGGGAATCTATGCTCAGTCGAGCCATAAAAAAAGCGGAATTCGTGTTGCTGAATAGAGACGGCGGGGAAAATTATTTCCTTTATGGGCCTAAATTATTGAAAAACAACGTTTACTTCATCCGTTCACGTTTTGTGAACCGTAACCTCCGGACGCCCAAAAATCCGAATTCTGCCATTTTCGAATATGCTTTCCTTCGCTTGTTTCGCGCAGAGCCGGCGACTCACATGACATCGGCATGACAGTTCGTTTAAGCACTTCGTAATACACATTGCCTAAAGTTCGCTTGAACGGCGCGCGGCCATCGGCATGTCTTTTCTCCCAACATGCGGCAGATCAATTGCAACGGTAGCAGCGCGAGGCATGATGCCGTCCTGCCAAGCCGAGTTTCCATCGGCATGTCCCATGTCCCACCCGTCTCATGGCTTTCAGGCATGTCTCAATCCCGGATCGAAACGACCCCGTCACCGACTGAGGAAGCGATCGATATCCCGACGGAGTTCGACGATGTGCGCTATATGCTGCATTGCTGGCAGGCGGCGCGCATCAACACGTCGCTACCGTCCTATGAGGATTTCACGCTCGGCAATATGGGGCGCTTTGCCGACGAGATCGCGGTGATCCATTGCCTGCCGGGCAAGCCCGCGCGGATGCTGCGCGCCGGCAAGCGAGTGCGCTCGATCATTCGCCTGGGCGAGGGGACGGTCGATTTTCTGGACGTGCCATATGTCTTCCGGCAGGCCATCGCTTCGGCGATCGGCCGCTCGCGCCTCGCCGGAAGCCCTAGCCTTGCGCTCTGCCGCTGGCTGATCGAGAACAAGGTCTCGACGGTGGAGATCGTAACCTTCCCGCTTTCCTGCCGCTGGAGAGGGGAATATTTCCTGGTCATGACGCGCCCGCGCAAGGCGCAGTTGAACCTGCCGCGGCTGCTGATCGACGCCTCGCAGCAGGGTATTCTGGGCCTCTCTCCTGTGCCCGGCGAGGACGGGATGCCGCGTGACTTCTATGTGCTCAGCATCAACGAGGCCGCCGCGCGCTTCCTGGGAGGCGAGCCGGAGCATCTGCAATTCACGCTTCTCTCGCAGGCATTCTCCCGCCTCGGCATCGTCACGCCCGAGCCGATGCGGCATGCAGCGCTGGGCGAGCCGGTCGAGCCGTTTGAACTGGCCTATGAACTGGACGGCAATCCGCTGGCGCTGCAGGCTGGGGTGAATTTTGCCGACGGCATCCTTGTGGTGACGCTGACGGATATCCGCGAGTTCAAATCCCGCGTCACGCTGTTCCGCTCGCTCTTCGACGATAATCCGGCGCCGATGTATGTGCGCGCCCATGGCGAGGAGGGCTTTCTCAACGTCAACGAGGCCGCGCTCAAGCTCTACGGCTATGAGAGGGAGACTTTTCTCAAGCTGGGCGTGGCGGATATCGCAATCGAGGGTTCCGAGGAGGATGCGGGGTCGTCCGAGACGGCGCTTAAGCATCGCACGGCCGATGGCCGCACGCTCGACATCATCGAATATACCAGCGAGGTGATGGTCGACGGAAGGCCCGCCACGCTTTCCACCATAATGGACATTACCGAGCGCCGCCGCGCGGAGGCGCATGTCACCTATCTCGCCCATCACGATCCGCTGACGGGGGCTGCGAACCGCACGGTCTTCACCCGCGAAATCGAGCGGGCGGCGGCGAAGCTCGCCGATGGCGGGCGCGCCTTCGGCGTGTTGATGATTGACCTCGACGATTTCAAGCTGGTCAATGATACGCTCGGCCATGCGGCGGGCGACGCGGTGCTGGTGGAAGTGACGAAGCGGCTGAAGAAGCGGCTGCGCGAGGCGGATATCGTGGCGCGGCTGGGCGGCGACGAGTTTGCCGTGCTTGCGCCGGGGCTTGAATCGCGCGAACAGATCGAGGTGCTCGCCGGTCGCATCAGCCAGGAATTGGCGCTGATCACCTCTATAGAAGGGTGCCCCATTCGCATCGGCGCCAGCATCGGCGGCGCGGTGGCCCCGGCGGACGCGACCGAGGCGGACGATCTCCTGCGCTGCGCCGATCTTGCGCTCTACCGCGCCAAAGGTTCGCTGAAGGGCGAGGTGCGGTTTTTCGAGCCGGAGATGGATGCGCAGGTCTCGAACCGCCGTGCGCTGGAGATGGATTTGCGCAATGCTGACCCGGCCGAGCAGTTCGAGGCGCATTTCCAGCCGATCATCTCGGTGCAGACGGGTAAATTATGCGGCTTCGAGGCGCTGATGCGCTGGCGGCATCCTTCGCGCGGCATGGTGCCGCCGATGGAGTTCATCCCCATCGCCGAGGAAACGGGGCAGGTGGACCGTCTCGGGCGCTGGATGCTGCTAGAAGCATGTGCGCAAGCCGCTTCATGGCCGGACCCGCTGATGGTGGCGGTGAATGTGTCGCCTGTGCAGTTTCGCAGCGGCACACTGTTCGAGGCGATCGACGAGGCGCTCCGCTCAAGCGGGCTTGCACCGGCAAGGCTTGAAATCGAGATCACGGAAACGGTGCTGCTCGATGACAGCGCCGATAACCTGGCCTTGCTGCGCCAATTGCGCGACCGGGGTGTACGCATCGCGCTCGACGATTTCGGCACCGGCTATTCCAGTCTGCATTATCTGAAGCAGTTCCCGTTCAACCGGCTCAAGATCGACCGCTCCTTCGTGCGCGAGATCGAGAACAGCCCGGAATCCCTCGCCATCGTCCGTGCGATCATCGGGCTTGGCGCAAGCCTCGGTATCGACACCACGGCGGAAGGCGTCGAAACCGCCGCCCAGCTCGAGACGCTCAGGGCGGAGCAGTGTGGAGAACTGCAAGGCTTCCTGTTCAGCCCGCCCGTCGCGCCCGGCAATGTCGGCGCGATCATCGGCGCGTTCTTCGGCGAGGAGAAGCGGGTGGCGTGAGGCTCAGGCCGCGTGCAGGCGCGGAATATGAGAAACATCCACTTCGCGCTCGGCGTGCCAGGTATCGTATGCTCCTTGCATGCGCACCCAAGACTCCGTGCTCCCGCCGAACATCTTGCTGATACGGACAGCCATGGCCGGCGTGACGGGGCGGCGCTCATCGAGAATGTCATAAAGCTGCTGCCGGGAAATGCCGAGCAATCGGGCAATCTCAGCCTTCGACTTCTTGATATCGATCAGGATATCAGCAAGAACCGCCCCCGGATGAGTGGGGCAGCGGTTGGGGTCGCGAATAGCTGGATATTCAGTCATAGCATTCCCTCTTCGTCCGGGAGAAAGGGCACGTACTCAAGCAGCGGTGTCATATTGATCACGACGAGGTTGTCACGGGTTCTTATTCCTTGGCCTCTGCGAGTATGTTGATAAGCGTAATTATTGCGTGCCGCGTGGCAGGGTCTTTTACCTTCGCCAAGGCATAAGCGAGGTTTTTCCCGTCCTTGGTGGCAAGGAAGCGCATGACTTCTGTACCCAAGGGCTTCTTGTCCGGCATGCCACCTGAGTCTCTGCCGGTAAATAGGTTTTCCACTGGCATGCTCAGTGTTTCCGCTATCTGCGCAAGCCGGCTGGCTCCGATGCGGTTCGTTCCCGTTTCGTATTTTTGTACCTGCTGAAAGGTAACGCCGATTTCGGTGCCGAATTCCTTCTGAGTAATCCCCTTCGAAATTCTGTACATCCTGATCCGGGCACCGATCTCTACATCGGTCGGGTCCGGTTTCTTTTTATTTCTCAATCATTTCCCCCAGCAGCATGTAGCCACTCCCGCGTTATGCTCAATGATTCCTGGTGATGCAGGCGGGTCGTGTTCGAATTCGTTGGTATGCGGAAGGGGAAAGTAATCTATGGCGCGTGACGAAGGGCAAACTTCTGCTATTGTCGGAATCAGCCATGATCCGAGCTCCCAACAGCTTTGATGTGGTCAGATCAAGCAGGTGTTCCAGCACCTGTTTGATCGATGAAAACAGAATTCCATACAAAATGATAGAAGTCAATCAGAAAGTTTGCCTTGACTAGAGATACACTGACAGCAGAGCAGTGCCGTGGTGCGCGAGCGATGTTGGGCTGGAGTCAGATGGAACTGGCGAAGGCGGCAAACATATCTCGTCAAACCGTAGCTGATTTTGAGCGTGGTGCGCATTTGCCCATCAGCAATAATCTTGCAAGCATCGCAGCGGCGTTGGAACGCGCCGGGGTTGAACTCATTCCAGACGATGATCGCAAAGGCGCTGGCGTCCGGTTTACCAAGCCCAGGGGCTTGAGCGGGTCTGCAGAGTAGGCGCAAACACAATCGTTAGGGGCGCTGTCCCATCGCCATATAGTGAGATAGAAGCCTTCTCTATCTCACTAATTCGCTACTTCATTAAAGCTTGTTCAGCAATTCCACCGTCGGCCAGGAATCCGCCGGCAGCCCCAAGCGCAGTTGTTCGGCGCGGACGGCGTCGCGGGTGGCTACGCCGAAGACGCCATCGATCTTGCCCATGTCGTAGCCGCGCGCGGCGAGCTTGGTCTGCAATTCCTTCATCTGGTCGGTGGTGAGGCCGGGATCGGGATTGCCGAGCTCGAATGCCGGAGCGCCGGCGAGGCGGGTGGCGAAATAGGCGACGGTCGTCGCGTAGACGATCGACTTGTTCCACTCCACGAATACATCGAAATTCGGGTAGGAGAGGAAGGCGGGGCCCTTGCGTCCCATTGGCAGGAGCAGGGATGCGTTGCCGTCATCGGGGCCGAGCGGGCCGTTCAATCCTTCCACGCCCCAGGCGGTCCATTTGGAATGGGGGAGGCGGTTGGTGCGGATCGCCTGTTCCCACGGAAGATCCTTCGTCAGCTTGACCTCTTCCAGCCAGGGCTGGCCCTTCTGCCAGCCGAGATCGCGTATCATCCGCGCCGCCGTCATGATCACATCAGGCACGCTGTTCTTCAGATCGACGCGCCCGTCGCCGTCGCCATCCACACCGCGCTCGAGATAATCGAGCGGCAGCATCTGCATCTGGCCGATCTCACCGGCCCATGCGCCTGTCGTCTGCGCATTGACGACGCCGGTGTCGAAGAGCTTCAGCAGCGCGATCAATTGCGGGCGGAAAAGCTCCGGTCTGCGGCAATCATGGGAAAGCGTCACGAGCGCATTCAGCGTGTCGAAATTGCCCTGGATAGCGCCATAGTCGGTTTCCAGGCCCCAGAAGGCGGCGATGACGGGGCCGGGAACGCCGTAGGTGTCCTCGGCCTTTTTGAAGACGTCGGCATATTTGGCGAGCATTTCGCGGCCCTTCTTGAGCCGCGCGTCGGAGATGAGCTTGCGGGAGAAATCAGCGAAGGTCTGGTTGAACGTCGCGCCCTGCGAACGGTCCCGGCCGAGTACCTTGTCATCAATCTGGGCCTGGTAAAGCTCGCTGATGCCTTGCTCGCCCACGCCATCGGCCCGCGCTTCGGCAGCGACGCCATCGAGCCAGGTTTTCAGGTCGCCGCCACAGGCAGGCTGCGGCGCGGCCGTTCCCTGGGCTGGAGCGGCCGGCGATGCCGGGGCTTGCTGTGCGCTAGCCAACGCGGTGGAGGCGATGAGCGATGCTGCCAGCAGCAGGGCGGTTTTCTTCATTTCCTAAACTTCTTTCCGGCATTGCTTTCTTCGAAAAAGCACGATGCGCGCAAATGAGACAATTCTGCGGCCTCGCTTCTGCCCTATCGCCGCGCGGAAATGAAGTAAAACTTGTGTGGTTGCGCGTTTCAGCGCTTCCGGCGCCCTTCGACCACCGCGCGCCATTCTTCCGGCGAGCCGGCGAAGACGTTGATGTCGGCGTCGCCATCGATGCCGGGCACCCTGCCGGTTCCGGTATATTGCCAGAACGCCCAGGGATGGTCGCCGTAGCGCTCGCTGGGGTGACCCGCGACCGAGCGCAGCCAGTAGGGGTAGCCCTTGAAGCGATGAAGCTCATTGTCCTCGAAGAAATCGATGGCGGTATAGATGATCGGGCGCTTTCCGTAATGGCGCTCGACGGCCTCAAGGAAAATCTTCATCTCGCTGCGCACCACTTCCGGCGCGGGACGGCGCTTGCAGGTGGGCGAATGCGGGTTCCATTCCATGTCCAGGACCGGCGGTAGCGCGTTCGGATCGCGCGGGACGTTGCGGATGAACCATTGCGCCTGCTCGATGGCCGGGCGGCAGAAATAATAGAAATGGTAGGCCCCGCGCGGCATGCCGACCGCAGCGGCGGAAGCCCAATGATCATGGAAGCGGTCATCCACCCGGTCGCCGCCTTCCGTCGCCTTGATGAAGGCGAAGGAGATGCCGCTGTCGCGCACCGTCTTCCAATCCACCTTGCTCTGGTATTTGGATACGTCGGTGCCGTGGACGGCATAGTGCCAGGGCGTTCGGCCCTTCCAGTCATGTGGGTCGCGGTCGCCGAATTTCGGCGCGCGCACGGCGGGGTAGGCGAAGGTCGCCTTCCGTTCGATGCTGACCGTCTTCGTCGCCTCCGACAGATCATAGTCCACCGACGTGCAGGCGGACAAAAACAGGGACATGAGGACGGGGACGATGCGCTTCATGAACCAAGGCCATAGAGGAAACAGGGTTGATAAAGCGTTACGCGATTCGAGGGTCAGTGAGATAGTGAGATAGTGAGATAGTGAGATAGTGAGTAGGGGAAAAATTCTACCTCACTACCTCACTACCTCACTATTCCCTATCTCACTATCTTCGATATCCACGCAAACCCGCGATAAAGGACGCGTGCCTGCGCCAAGGCTTGCGTCTGCGCGGCGATATTACCCGTTACTTGGAAAAGATCGTTCCTCGGCGTTACGTGGAACCATTCAAGCCACTGATAAAGCGCCGCGCGGAACCAGCGCGGCAGTCTTCCGCAGTCGCCGAAATCGACGATGTGGAGTTCGCCGCCGGGGGCCAGGTGCGCCACCGCCTCGCGCATGACCGCCTGCCATTGCGGGATCATCGAAACGGCGTAGGAGATGAAGATGCGGTCGAAATCCTTCTGTCCGAACAACGCTTGCGGGTCGAAGCTTGCGGCGTCGGCATGGGCGAGGCGGACCTTGTCGCTTATACCTGCCTTTTCGACCGCTTTCTTCGCAGTGTCGAGCATTTCATGAGAAATATCAATGCCGTAGAGTTGGCTATTGGGAAAATGATTCATCGTCTTGATGAGGTTTCTTCCCGTACCGCAGCCGATTTCCAGCACGCTGCCGCCTGGGGGGACGCGCAGGCTGGCGATCATCTCGTCGCGCCCTAGCAGATAATATTTGCGCGTCGCGTCATAGACATGGCGCTGGCGGCGATAGACGCGGTCCATCAGGCTGCCATGGTCGAGCTTTTGCGCCTTGCCGAACATATCAGGCGTCCTTCAGGCAATAGAGATGGAAGCCGCCATAGATGGAGGAGCGGTCGCGGGCGTGGAGTTCGCGCGACTGTTCCTCGCGATAGTCCCAGCGGTCGAGAATGGCGAGATCGACACGACCGGGAAGGATGCTGGGCTCGGCGGCGGTGCGGAAGATGACGCGGGCGCCGGGGGCGGCGGTGCGGGTGATCTCGCGCCAGAGGTCGCCCAGCTGGGTGTCATTCATCCAGTCCTGCGCGTCGAGCAGAATGAAACGGTCCACCGAGGCATCGGGCTTGGCGGCCAGCAGCTCGGTGTAGGAGGCGTTGACGACGCTCATGCGGCTGACACGCGCGCGCACTTTCTCGAAATTGGCGCGGGAGAGATAGGGCGGTAGAGGACCGGTTTCGGCGTCCTCGCTATAGCCACGGCCGAATGCCTGCCAGGCGAAATAGTTCTCGTTCAGCGGGAAGCCGCAGGCGAGTTTCTCCAGCCGTCCGCGCAGGATAGCCGCCATGTCACCATTGCCTGATGTCGCCAGCGCATCATATTGCTGCGGCGGAATGCCGAGGCCGAAGAGCGAAGACTTTCGCGCGGTGGCCCAGCGGATCATGCGCTTGTCGAAAAGGGGGCTCAGGGCCGTGTCGAAGAAGGTGCGCTGCTCTTCGAGGGTGCGCGCCTTCAGTATATCACGCGGGTCGATGCCATAGAGCCGGGCGACGCGGTGGCCCATGCCGATGAAAATGCCGAGCAGGCCGTGGCGGTAGAGATCGCGCCAGAAGATGGAAATGCGGCGGCGGCCCGAGAGCATCCGCTTCTCCCAATAGGCGCGGCTTTGCGCGTCCAAATGCGGGCGGATGAAGCGCTGATAGGCCTGCCAGTTGGTCTTGTCGTCAGCCGTGCCGTAGAAGCGGTAGAAGGCGTCATAGTTGGGCAGGTGGGCGAGGGCGGCGAGTTTCAGCCGGTTGAAGGCGACATGCGCCGGGTTCAGGTCGACCGCCTCGACGCTTGCGGGGTCGGCGGTCAGATAGGACAGCGCGTTGCAGCCGCCGGAGGCGATGGTGACGATGCGATGGCCGGGGCCGATCTCAAGCGCCTCCATATCCACTTCCGGGTCTTCCCAGATCTGCGGATAGACCAGGCCCTTGAACAAATGGGCGAAGAGCCGTTCGGAAAGGCCGGCGCGGGAGAAGAGCGAATTGCGCTGCATCGCGCGCTTCACCTTTTCATTGCGGGCCTGCTTGGTCCTGATTGCTGGCATGGAGCGCGAATCCCTAGGTTCCGGGGAATTTCGCCTCGCCTAGCACCCGCATGTAACAGCGCCGTGACGCGGGCAGGGGAATAGCCGCCGGAACCGAAGCTCCAGCGGCCAATCAACCGGCTGATTATGCCTCGAACCGACGGTGGCGATCCTGCCACAACTGCAGCGCAGCGATGACGGCGACGATAACGCCGAGCGCGACATGCCAGGAGCGGAGCGCATCCGCATAATCGAAGGCATAGGGTGAAGCGATCACCCACAGGCCGGCGAGAAACGCCAGAACCTCCTGCCAGCGGCGCAGCCGGGCCACCTCCATGATGCCGAGAGCCGTGATGACGGCTCCTACCAGCATGGTGTTGATGACGATGGCTATATTGTCGGTTGCGGGAAAGAACAGCGATGAAAGGAAAATGATGGCCCCGAGAGCCATGATGGCATTATCCTCCCAGCTACGGTGCTGAATCAGCCCCGGGCGGCCTACAGGGTTGGTCATAGCCATGATAAATCCTCCTTCAGGCTACGTTATGCGTAACCGGATATCCGTGAGGAGGTTCTTGTGCGATAGGTCCGAACTCCTCAGCGGATGTTCGTACGCACTGCCCGCATTCTGCCGGAATATCGCCTTTTATGCAATGATTTCAGGGCAAAAGCCGGTAACAGGCGATGACAATGGCTTGATTGGATCGTTTTCCGGCGGAGCGAAACTGCATCCTTTTATTCGGCTCCCGCACTTCCCAGTATTCGCTCGTGTAACGGCATGTAACGGAAGTTGAGAGGAACCTTCCACGATATTGCCCGTTTTGTCCCTGACTCTTTCGCCCTGTGGGGATTTGTCTAATCTTTGGATGATAAAGGAGAGTATTATGAAGAAGTTTCTGATCACATCCGTTGCCGCGCTTTCGGTGCTCGGCCTCGCCGCTTGCAACGATAGCGGCAACAACAACAATGCCAACCCGCCGGCCGAGCAGCCCCCGGCAACCCAGCCCAGCCCGGCGCCGTCGCAGCCGCCGGCCAACAACACGACGCCGTCGCAGCCCGGCACGACGACGCCCAGCCAGTAAGGTCGGGTTCGATCTCCAAGGAGATGCGGCATCAAGGAAACGCTCCGGCAGAAATGTCGGAGCGTTTTCGTTTGTAAAATTAAATATTTATCGCTGTATTTAAAGCTTATCTCATGATTGTACTTTAATAATCCCGGCGATTTCCCGCAGTGAGACTGCGGAAAATTGAGAGATATTCTTCTTAAGAGGGATTATACCATGAAGAAGTACATTCTTGCGATAACCGCGGTTTCGCTTATCGCTCTTGCCGGTTGCTCGGAGAGCGAGACGGGCGGCAACACGGCGGCGGCGGTTGAGGGTGCAGTGTCCAAGATCGATCAGACGCTGGCAAGCTCGATGACGCCGCAGCAGAAGGCTGCCGCCGTCAACGAGGCGCGCTCCGCCGCGGAATCTGCCGCCAAGGCTGCCGGCCAGAGCGATGCGCTGGTGCAGCAGGCAGGCGACGCCGCGGCGATGGAAGCCAAGAAGGCGCTTGGCGTGCAGTAAGAGCGGTTCGGTCTGTGAGGTTGGCCGGGGGACTCTACACCACCGGCGGCTTGACCAGATCCAGATGACGCAGCATCGCGACGAATGCCTTCAGGCGTTCGTCGCGATATGCATTTATATCCATGCCTTCATAATCGAGAAAACCGCGTTTGGTCTTTAGGCCGATGCGGCCCTGCGCCATGTTGCTATCGATGATCTCGGGAGAGGCGTAGCAGGGGCTGTTCAGCTCCTTAGCAAGGTCGCGGCTGGCATAGAACAGCGTGTCGCCGCCGCCCCAATCGATGAATTCCAGCACGCCCAGCACGGCGAAGCGAAAGCCGATGCCATATTTGGTCGCCTTGTCGATGTCCTCGGTGCTGGCGACACCTTGTTCCACAAGGCGCGCGGCCTCGTTCATCGCCAGTGTCTGGATGCGTGGCACGATATAGCCGGGCGAGGCGGTGCAGACGACGGGCACCTTGCCTATGGTTTCGAGCATGGTCTTAAGGCGTGCTGTCACCGCCGGATCGGTTTCCTTGCCCGGGGACATTTCGACGAGAGGCATGAGATAGGCCGGGTTCAGCCAATGGGCATTGAGGAAACGCTCGGGATGGGAAACGGCGCTGGAGAGATTGTCGACGAGGATGGTCGATGTGGTCGATGCGATGATCGGGGTGGGGCCGGCGAGCTCCGAGGCGCTTGCCAGCGCTCCGCGCTTGATGTCGAGCACTTCGGGCAGGGCTTCAATGACGAGGGCGGCTGACGAAAGCGCATCCTTCGCACCCTGCCTGGGCACGATGCCGACGCGCGACATAATAGTGTCGATCACTGCGGCATCGAACATGCCAAAGCCGGCGAGGTTGGAGAGGACGCCGCGAATTCCACTGAGCGCGCCGGCTTCGAGCGTCTTGAAATCGTCTTCGTTGCGCTCCTTGAAGTCCACGAGCTTGACCGGATGCCCGGCATAGGCCCACACCACGGCGATGCCGCAGCCCATGCGCCCGGCGCCGAGGCAGGCGATTGGTTCAGGATTGGTCATGGGAGTTTCCCTGTGTTGATGCCTGTCCTCCTGTGGATATAGGTTCAGTTACGGCGCTGTTTCTTCAAATGGAGGTGATGAGAATTTAAATATAAAAATATTATCTTATGGATTTTGCTGGATAATACCGCGTGTTTTTGCGCTGCGATCACTTCCATTTGACAGTTTGCTTGATGACTATGCCCGCCATGTGCCTATGTGAAAGGCCAGGAGAGGATGAACATAGGAGACCATCATGGCCTATATCATTCATGGAGCGACAGGCGCGCAGGGCGCGCCCCTATATAACCTCCTGCTGAAAAGCGGAAAATCTGTTCTCGGCGCGGTCCGGGACGTTTCAAATCTCAAGGGACAGCCGGCCATCAAGGTGGATCTCGGTTCGGTCAACTCACTGGTTGCTGCCTATCGGGACGCTGACGGCGTGTTTATCCATATCCCTTTAGGAGCCGAGGCGGGGCGCGTCCAATATGCTCGCAACATTGTCGAAGCCATCCGGCAGGGCAGGCCGAAGCGAGTGGTGATCACCACGAGCGGAGCCGTCATCGACCAGCCGGACACGCCGCTGCAAACGCCTGAAGATAGCGCGATTGCAATCCTGATACGCGGCGTCGAGGAAAGCGGCGTGTCCCATGCCATCATGGCGACGCGGCTCTATCTGGAAAACCTTCTTCTGCCGCCGGTATTCAAGCCGATAAAACTGGAGGACGCGCTGCGCTATCCGCTTGCCGGGAACTTCGCTGCCTCGTGGTGCTCGCATCTCGACGTGGCCGATGTCGCCGCACGCCTGCTCACCGACACCGCCATCAGCGGCATTGTAGGCGTGGGACAATTGCCGGGCCTAACCGGGCCGCAGCTTGCGGATGGGTTCGCAAGCGCGCTCGGGCATGATGTCTCCTACGAAACGATAAAGCCCCAGGAATTCGGCGCGTTGATCTCGCCGATATTGGGCGCGGCAGCGGCGTCGGGCGTGGTGAAATTCTACGACACGCTGGCAAAGGTGCCAGAGGATGTCATCGCCGAGAAGACCAGCGCGCAACGCCTGCTGAACATACAGCCGCGGACCGTCGCGGCTTGGCTGGCGGAGAAGTTCGGCGGCAGCAAGGCGTCGCCTTCGGCTGCCGAGGTGCATCCACTGGTTCATCTCTAACGCTCTCTGCCACGATGGTGAACCAGCCGCGCCGATAGAGCATTCGTATTTATACGGAACCAACTGTGCGCCCTTCGCCCTCGTGGTTCGAGGCGAATTCCGCTGCGCTCCATTCACACCTCACCATGAGGGTGAAGGGACCGCAACGCCGCAGTAGCCCTCATCCTGAGGTGTGTAGTGGAGCGCAGCGGAACGAAGCCTCGAAGGGCGAGGGCGCTTGGCAATTCCATCAAATCACGAACCACTCTGGAAGCACATCGCTTCATACAAAAGCAAAACACGCCCAGGCTTCCAGTTCCCAGCGCCCCTTGACCAATTGTCCGCTTCTCCCTATTAATTGCAAATAATTTGCAATTGCATATCTTGGATTAACTCACATGGACCAGCATGCATCGGCATCGATGAAGCCCGCGGCGGTCGAGGCCGGACGTGAGATGACGCTTGCGGGATGGCGGCGGGAGCGGGGGGAGGCTTCGCTTTCCGAGGTTCACAGATCGATTGCGGTGCGCAAGACCGGCCCCGGTTGGCGCAAGGCGCTTGCCTTCTTCGGTCCCGGCTATCTCGTCGCCGTCGGCTATATGGATCCCGGCAATTGGGCGACGTCGCTGGCGGGCGGATCGCGCTTCGGCTATTCGCTGCTGGTCGTCGTCCTCCTTTCCAACATCATGGCGGTGATCCTGCAATCGCTCTGCGCCCGGCTGGGCATCGCCACGGGCCGCGATCTGGCGCAGGCCTGCCGTGACGCCTATCCGGGCTGGGTGAACTGGCCGCTCTGGTTCCTCGCCGAAATCGCCATCTGCGCCACTGACCTTGCGGAAGTGATCGGCACGGCAATCGGCCTCAACCTGCTTTTCGGCATACCGCTGGAGATCGGCGTGGTCCTTACGGCGCTCGACGTGTTTCTGGTGCTTTATCTCCAGAACAAGGGCTTCCGGAAGGTGGAGGCGCTCATCATCACTCTCCTGGGGGTGATCGCGGTCTGCTTCATCGTCCAGATCGTGATGGCGCACCCGCAATGGGGCGCGGTGCTGCGCGGCTTTGCTCCGACGACGCAAATCGTCACCAATCCGGACATGCTCTATATCGCGCTCGGCATCATCGGCGCGACCGTCATGCCGCACAATCTCTATCTTCACTCGGGCATCGTCCAGACGCGCGACCATGGCGACACGGTGGAGGAAAAGCGCTCGGCGATCCGCTATGCGACGCTCGATTCCACCATCGCGCTGACATTTGCGCTTGCTGTCAACGCGTCGATCCTGATTCTCGCCGCCGCCAGCTTCCATGCCACCGGCCATACCAATGTCGAGGAACTGGGCGACGCCCACAATCTGCTGAGCCCGCTGCTCGGATCGGCAATCGCGCCCAGCCTTTTCGCCATCGCGCTTCTATGCTGCGGGCTCAACTCCACAGTGACCGCGACCATGGCGGGGCAGATCGCCATGGAAGGCTTTCTGCATATCCGGCTCGTTCCCTGGCTGCGGCGGCTGCTCACCCGCGTCATCGCCATCGTACCTGCGGCGGTGGTCACCATCCTCTACGGGGAGAGCGGCACGGCGAAGCTTCTCATCCTGTCGCAGGTGGTGCTGAGCCTGCAACTGCCCTTCGCCGTGATCCCGCTGGTGATCTTCACCGCCAACCGGGCGAAGATGGGCACGCTCGCCGCCTCGCGCTGGGTCACCGTGCTGGCCACCATCACCGCCGCCATCATTGTGGTGCTCAATATCAAGCTGGTGATCGATTTCGTGGCGGGGAATTAAGGCCTCATGCGGACCGCAAGGCGATCGACAAGATCATAAGGGCCTGTCGCTTCATCCCTGAAATGCGTTATGATTCCGCCGGAACCGTAAAGGAGGATCGCATGGCGGACGAGGAAAAACCGGCATCGGCGCTGATCGATGCAAGGATCGCGGAACTGGGCGGCTGGCGCGGGGAGACGCTGGCGAAGGTTCGCGCGATCGTCAGGGCCGCTGATCCGGAAATCGTCGAGGAATGGAAATGGGAAACCCCGGTCTGGTCGCACGGCGGTATCATCTGCACGGGCGAGGCCTATAAGACCGCCATCAAGCTGACCTTTCCCAAGGGCGCGTCGCTGGAAGACCCCGCGCGCCTGTTCAACTCCAGCATCGAAGGCAAGGTGCGGCGCGCTATCGATATTCGTGAGGGCGAGGCGATCGATGAGAAAGCGCTGGCGGAGTTGATCCGCGCGGCGGCGGCGCTGAATTTTGAAACGAAAAAGCGCAAGCCATCCACCGCAAAGTAGGCGGATGGCGAGGCGAACCCAAGCTCCTCTCAGGCGGCAGTTCGCAAATCGGCAAATTTCCGGGGGAGAAGCTTTAATCTCTCCTACGCAACCGCCTTCGCCACCAGATCCGGATGCTGCCGGATCACCCGCACATAAGCGACGGCAAAGTCGGGGGCGGTTGCGCGCGCCTGTTCCCAATCGCGCAGCGTGCCTACGGGAACGCGGAAACGGCTGGCGAATTCGGTTTGTGAGAGACCAAGTTCGGTTCTCGTCATGCGGATCAGCCGGGCGCGCTGACCGCATTCCAACGCTTCAGCGGTTACGTCAAAATCTTCGGCGTCATCCGGGTCAGCGGGCAGAACGATACTGTCTTTCTTCACCCTTGTTACTCCTTCTTACCGAGATGAATCGGGGTAGCGCATCGCGCCAAACGAACACGCCAGTAAAAAGCTTCTCACCAACTCGGCCTATTACCTTGTACCGCTTTTCACCATCCTCGAGACGAAAAGATGGAAGCATTAGATGGTAACCGTCCTCGAAAATCCGATCGCCAAAGGCCAGAGATAGCTTATGCTTCTCACGGTTGGTTGCGTCCTTTACAAGATCGTATCTGTCTTCCCCCATGGAGGGATATTATACGGGATTTCCGTATATCCTGCAATCTTCGCGAAATCTATAATGTCAGTTGGCCTGTAAGCCGGGTTCTGTATGGCTGGGCTTTCGCCCAACGTGGCAGCCATTCATCTGGGACGGATGTCGCCACCCGCCTCTTGCAACCTACCCGGACGGCTGATCCGGAAACCGATCGCCGGGCTTTCACCCGGCACGCCGTCCCTATTCGGTCTTGCTCCCGATGGGGTTTACCTTGCCGCCGCCGTTGCCGGAGGCGCGGTGGGCTCTTACCCCACCCTTTCACCCTTACCCCGCCAGCAAATCGGTCCTTCGCAACGCAATGAACAGGCCGATTTGCAGGCGGGGCGGTCTGCTTTCTGTGGCACTTTCCCTGGGGTCGCCCCCGCCGGGCGTTACCCGGCATCGTGTTTCCATGGAGCCCGGACTTTCCTCACCTGCCGCCTTTCGGCATATGACAGGCGCGGCTGCCCAGCCAACTGACATCGGCCTTATAAAGGTGCTTTGCCGGGAAAACGCAATAAAAAAGCCGGACATAAGCCCGGCTTTTTTTCATATACGCATATTCAGTTATTTTAGAACGAGCGCATATAAACCTTCACCTGGTTGCAGTACCTGGCGGAGATCGGGTTCATGCGCGTCGCGCCATGGCCGGCATTGTATTTGAGGATGGTGCCGCAAACCGAACCGCCGGAGAGATCGCGCGCCATGGCCAGGTACTTCATGCCATATTGCACGTTGACCACGGGATTGTAGAGCTCGCGCGCCGATCCGGTGTAGCCAAGGCTGCGCGCCGTCGAGAGCTTGACCTGCATCAGGCCGATCTCGCCCGCCGATCCGCGCACATCGGGATCGTAATTGCTTTCGTGGTGAACCACCGCATGGGCAAGCGGCAGCGGCACACCATAGGTCTCGGCATAATGGTTGATGATGCCGGAGAAAGGCTTGTTTTCCGCGTCCGCCGGAACCTTGTTGGAGACGGGGAAAAGCTTGCCGAAGATTCCGCCCTCGGTGCTCTTCTTGGTGATGACCTCGTCGCGCACCTTGATGCTGACGGGGATTTTGCCCCAATGCTCGACCCGGCCTTCTCGGGCCTTCGGCACCGGCACCCTCCGCAGGGCAACCGGCTCGAGACGCGCCTTCTCCGCGCGCTTCACCGGCTTCACCTTGCGCACCGCATGGCGGGCTTTCGCGCGGTGTTCCACCTTGGCTTCGGAGGTCTTGACGATGTGCGCCACGCCCTCCCTCTTGGCCTTTTTCATTGCGTGAACCGGACGTTTCTCGGTAACGTGCCGTTTCTCGGGGTGAGGTGCAGCCTGTGCCGCGTTGAGGCCAAGCATTCCCATCGCGCCGACGACGGCGCACACAAAACTAATTTTTTTACTCATACCCTAACCGTTTTACACTGTTTCGGTAGTGGACCGCCCCTTTCTTTAAAACGCCGGCCCGTGTCGTTCCTTTACGAGGCGGTGGAGTTGAACCACGAAGATTGCCTCAGGAAACTGCCCGTTGATCTGGCGGCGAAATGCAGCCAGAGATTGGCCGGGCAAGTAACTTTCCATTAACTTTCGTAACAAATGGACCATGCCTACCGGAATGGTAGGTTAATAAACTACTTATTTTCAATGTCTTAGCTAGTGAGGGCGGGAAGTGCAGAAAGCAACCTGTGCAGTGTCTCAATGGTCGAGACATCGGCGACACCGTCGACTTTTTGCGGGCGAAAATGGCGCTGGAAGGCCTTGATGACCGCTTCCGTCTCCATGCCGAGTGTACCATCGACCGGAGTGTGATAGCCATAAAGCGCCAGCATTGATTGCAATGCCTCGACCGGCTGCCCCTGGTCGCCCAGCGCCAGGAAGCGGCCGCCACGGATCGGCGACGCCTCTACCCAATGGCCGAGACCGGCGCGAGAAAGCCGCTCCCAGGGGAATTTTTCGCCGGGGTCGATTTTGCGCAGAGGGGCTATATCGGAATGCGCGAGGACTTTTCGCGGCTCTATGGAATGGCGCGCACAGATATCCCGACTGAGCGCAATCACCGCCTCGATCTGCGCATCGGGGAATTCCGGAAAATCAGCAAGCGGCCCCTGATTGACGATCTCAATGCCGACCGAACAGGAGTTGATGTCGGTCTCGCCGAGCCAGAAACTCTGTCCCGCATGCCAGGCCCGCTCGCTTTCGGCGACCATCTGCACAATGCGGCCGTCCTCATGGACGACATAATGCGCCGAAACCTCCCTCTCCGGTGTGCGAAGAAGCTCTTCGGCCACCGCGCCGTTTTCCGTGCCCGTATAATGAAGGATCAGGATGGAGACCTGCTTGCCATCCTTGCGCGGACCGAAATTGGGGGAGGGGCGAAGCGTGGCGCCGCGGTAATCCGGGGCGAAGGCGGCATTCTCATTGTCGCTCATGCGGCCTTCAATTCCTTTTCGATCTTTTCCCATGCGCCGTTGATGGCAGCGATGCGATTGTTGGCGATGACAAGAAATTCCTGCGGGACCCCGCGCGACACCAGGCGATCAGGGTGGTTCTCCGACGCGAGCTGGCGATAGCGCCGTCGCGCCTCATCGAAGCTGGCGCCGCGCGGCAGGCCCAGCACCCGGTAGGGATCGGCCTCGCCCAGATCGACGTGGCGCGCGGCGATGGCCTCGAAATGCGCCTCGTCGAAGCCGAAGATCTCGCCGACGCGCGAGAGGAACGCCATCTCCTTCTCGTGGACATAGGCGTCCGCCTTGGCGATGTAGAACAGGCCGTCGAGAATATCCTCGAGGCATTTGCAGTTGCGGTCCTGCGTGCCGCAGAGCTTCGCCATTTGCGCGGCATAGCTCTCATACCCCGCTATATCCTGCTTGGCGAGATTATAGAGCCGCGCCACATGCGCCTGCTCTTCCCGTGGGACGATGAAAATCTGCTGGAACGCCCGGATTTCCTGGTCGGTGACGATGCCATCCGCCCGCGCCATCTTGGCCGAAAGCGCAATCATGGCAATGGAAAAGGCAACCCGGCGGCGCGTCTCGGGATCGCCTTCGAACACCGTGCGCACGCCTTCGACGAGGCTCGTCAGAGCGCACGACGCTAGATTGGCTATGAAATCACCGACACGAACCCAGATCGACATAGGGCTTTCTTATAGACAGGGGTGGGCAAGAGAACATGCGAAACAAGGCCTATCTATAGATGAGCGTTGAGAAAAGCGGGAGTCCGTTTTCGGGAATAGTGTTTTCAGAATGAACGAAAGCGGCAGGGGATCACCCTGCCGCTCCTGTCTTTGTTTTGTCGCATGGTCTTACCTGCAACTCTCGGGGATCATGCTCTAAAACATCAGCGCCGTGCGGTAGACGATGAAGGAGGCGATATAGGCCATGGCCAGCATGTAGCCGAAGCTGATCCACATCCAGCGCGCGCCGCCGGCTTCGCGCTTGATCACCGCGAGGGTCGAGGTGCATTGCGGGGCGAAGATGTACCAGGCGAGGAAAGAGAGCGCGGTGGGGAGCGTCCAGTTGTGGGCGAGGGCCTGCCCGACCTGGGCCGCCGCCGAATCTCCGCCCTGGATGGAATAGACCGTGCCCAACGCCGCGACCACAACCTCCCGTGCGGCCATGCCGGGGACGAGCGCGACGCTCATCTGCCAGGTGAAGCCGATGGGGGCGAGGAGGGGCTCCAGCACCCGGCCGATGGTTGCGGCGAGGCTGTAGAAAATCGCGGGCTCGGTGGCGTTGGCGGGAGCCGCCGGGAAGGAGGCGAGGAACCAGATCACCATCGCCATGGAAAAGATGGTCGTGCCCGCGCGGTGCAGGAACATCTTCACTCGCGTCAGCAGCGCGATCAGCACGTTCTTCAGGCGGGGCAGCTTGTAATCGGGCAGTTCCATCATGAAGGGCGGGGCCGGCTCATTCCGCCAGAACATGAGCTTGGCGAGGAGGGACACGCCGAGCGCGCTGGCAATGCCCGCCGCATAAAGGCCGAACATGACGAGGCCCTGGAGGCTCAAGAACCCCGCGACGCGCGTGGCCGGGATGAAGGCGGCGATGATGAGTGTATAAACGGGGATACGAGCCGAGCAGGTCATCAGCGGAGCGACGAGGATGGTCGTCAGCCGGTCGCGCTTGTTGTCGATTACGCGCGCCGCCATGATGCCGGGGATTGCGCAGGCGAAGCTCGACAGGAGCGGAATGAAGGCGCGTCCGTGCAGGCCGACGCCGCCCATGATGCGGTCCATGAGGAAGGCCGCGCGGGCCATGTAGCCCAGATCCTCCAGGAGGAGGATGAACAGGAACATGATCAGGATCTGCGGCAGGAAGGTAATGACATTGCCGACCCCGCCGATGACGCCGTCCACGAGGAAGCTCTCGACAAGGCCGGGTCCCATCACCTGCTGGATCATGGTGGCGAGGAAATTGAAACCAGCCGTGATCAGGTCCATCACCGGCTGCGCCCAGTCGAAGACCGCCTGGAACATCAGGAAAAGCACGGTCAGGAGCACGGCCAGCCCGGCGATGGGGTGAAGCAGCACGGAATCGATCCGGGTGGTCAACGTGTCGGGCTTTTCGGGATAGCGCACCGTTTCCGCGATGAGCCGGTCGGCCTCACGCTGCAGGCCACGCAGCTGTGCTGCTGACGGCTCGGACCAGCTGTTTTCGCGTTTCGCGGATGCGCCGTTCTCGGAGAGCTGGTCGAGCATCTGCCAGAGATCGGCCATGTGCGCGCGGCGGACCGCGCAGGCGGCGACGACGGGGACGCCGAGCAGGCTTGAAAGCTTATCCGTATCGATCTCTATGCCGCGATGGCGGGCAATGTCGATCATGTTCAACACCAGCACCAGCGGCTTGCCGGTTTGGATCAACTCGGAAACAAGGCGGAAGGCGGAGCGCAGATTGGTGGCGTCGGCGACGGCGAGGAGAAGGTCGGGCGTGTCGTTCGGCCTGCGGTCCAGAACCACGTCGCGGGTGATTTCCTCGTCGGGGCTGCGGGCGCGCAGGGAATAGGTGCCGGGCAGGTCGACGATTTCGAGCGAGCGACCGCCGGGCGTCAGGGCAATGCCCTTCTTGCGCTCCACGGTGACGCCGGCATAGTTGCCGACCTTCTGCCGGCTGCCGGTCAGGGCGTTGAAGAGGGCGGTCTTGCCGCAATTGGGCGCGCCCACGAGCGCGATCCGGCGGACCTTCTGCATGTTCACTTCAAGCATGATAGGGGCCTTCGCGGGTGAGAATGGCCATCGCCTCCTGCCGCCGCAGCGCCACCACGACGCCGCCGACGCGCACGGCAATCGGATCGCGGGAAATCGGGCCTTCATGCAGTACGGCGACTTCCGCCCCCTCGCTGAAGCCCAGCTCCAGCAGCCGGCGCTCGATTTCCTCGGGCGAAAGGCTGGAGGAGATTAGAGGCGTGATCTCATGAATGACGCCGCGATAGCCGCGTGACGCAAGGCCCAAAGGCGTCAGTTCTTCCCGTTCTTGTGCCATGTTTGACGTTTCCTCTAAAGGTTGCGTCCCCACGCGGCGCTACAGGGCATATTTAAGTTGACCGTTCAAATCAGGATTTTGTGAGGATGGTGAGAGGAGGAGCGCTCGCTCTTCCTTCCCCCCTTGCGGGGAAGGTGGCCGCGTCAGCGGACGGATGGGGGTGGTGACGTTACACCAAGGTCTCCGGCAAAAGCGCACGCGGCACCACCCCCACCCGACTCTTCGGGCCACCCTCCCCGCAAGGGGAAGGGAAAGGCGAGCCCGGCTAACGCTTCTTTAAGCTTAATATTCGATAAATCGGGAAGAGGGGAAATGCGCCCGTGACCGGTCGCGTTCCCATGTGTGTGTAGCCTGATCCCGTTGACGCCCATAGTGTCCCATGATAACCATTCGTAACATCGATGATCTTCGTTCGATGCGGTGTTTCCCGACATGGTCAGGGGCGGTCGTGTGGGGCCGTCAGGCTAGGCTTGCAGCCCGGATGCCGCTCGTTCGTGCGAATTTTTATGGCCGCGCCAGGGTTTTGCCCTTGGGACGGCATGCAACCTCGACTAATCGAGGTTGCGGGATAGATGCAGCGGAAACGGCGGTAATTGTTGGTGGACCGGTTTCTGGGTCATGTAACGAACAGGATCGATGCGAAGGGGCGGGTCTCCGTTCCGGCGCATTTCCGTTCATTGATCCAGAAGGCCGGACATTTGGAGCTTTACGCCTTGCGCTCGCTCCATCTCCCGGCGCTGGACGTCGGCGGGCCGGATTTCCTGACGCGCTACGACGGACGGCTCACAAGCGAAGACCCTTTTGCAGAAACGGCGGACGACATGTCTTTTTATCTCCATGCGGACGGAACGTTTCTCAAGCTCGATCAGGATGGGCGCATTACGGTGACGGATTTCATCCGGGAACATACGGGTATCGGCACGGATGTGACATTCGCGGGGGCGAATACGCATTTCCAGATGTGGCAACCGGAGCGTTTCGAGGAACATCGCGCGACGGTGCGTGCAAGGCTGGCCGCGCGGCGGCAGATGGCAGGCGGGGTGGCACTCCCACCCCAAGGGGGAGCGGAATGATGGCGGGCCACGGCGGAGATGCTTCTCATGCCGATGGCGGACCGGCCCGCCACATTCCGGTTCTCCTCGACGAAGTCATTGCGGCGCTGGAGCCGCAGCCGGACAGGCATATCGTCGACGGCACCTTCGGGGCGGGCGGTTATACGCGGCGCATCCTCGACCTCGGCGCTTCCGTCACTGCCATCGACCGGGATCCGACCGCGATTGCGGCGGGCCGCGCCATGGAAAAGGAATTTCCCGGCCGGCTGACGCTGGTGCAGGGCCGGTTTTCCGATCTCGATACGCTTGTTGCGGGCGAGCCTGACGGCATCGTGCTCGATATCGGCGTCTCGTCCATGCAGATCGACGAGGCGGAGCGCGGCTTCTCCTTCCAGAAGGACGGGCCGCTCGACATGCGCATGTCGGGCGAGGGCGTCAGCGCCGCCGATGTGGTCAATCGCTTGAAAGTGGGGGACCTCGCGCGCATCTTCAATTTCCTCGGCGAGGAGCGGCATGCCGGCCGCATCGCCCGGATGATCGAGAAGCGCCGGGCGACCGAGCCGTTCACGCGCACCCGCGACCTCGCCAATGCCATCGAGGCGCTGGTCGGGCGCAATCCGAAAGACCGCATCCATCCGGCGACCCGGGTTTTCCAGGGCTTGCGCATTTTTGTCAATGATGAGCTGGGCGAGCTTGCCCGCGCGCTGTTCGCGGCGGAACAGGTCTTGAAGCCGGGCGGGCGGCTGGTGGTCGTCACCTTCCATTCGCTCGAGGACCGGATCGTCAAGCGCTTCTTCGCCGACCGGGAAGGGGGCGCGGGCGGCTCGCGCCATCTGCCGCAGGTTCATGAGAGGCAGGCCAGTTTCACGCCGCTGACCAAGGGCGCTGTCGGCCCGACCAGGGAAGAGGAGGAACGCAATCCGCGGGCGCGCTCGGCCAAGCTGCGCGCCGGGGTCAGGACCGCCAATCCGCCGCTCAAGGCGGATTTCTCCCTGTTCGGGCTGCCCAAGTTGCCCGATGCGTATAGTTTGAGGGATTAACCAGTGCTGCGTACCTTCGATATCATCCTGATCACGATCATGCTGGCGGCGGCGACCGTGACCTACAAGATCAAATATGACGCGGAAAAGCGGATGGCGGATATTCGTACGCTCCAGCGCAAGATCGATTCCGAGAAAGACACCATCACGCTGCTCAAGGCGGACTGGAGCCTGCTTACCCAGCCGAACCGCTTGCAGAAGCTTTCCGAAATCTACCATTCGGAGCTCAATCTCGCGCCGATCGATCCCCGGCAGATCGTCAGCATCGACGAGGTGCCCGAGCGCGCGCCTGATGATATCGAGAACATCATCTCCTCCAGCGACGAGCTTCTGGCGGCCATCAACAAGACCGACAGCATGAAAACCGGCAGCGTGGAGCAGGGCCAGTGAACGCTCCCACTCCCAAGCCGATCGCCTTCGAAGGGGTGCGCAAGAAAAACGGCAACCGCGCCCGCAACCGCCTGATCATGGCGATGAGCTGCTTCATCGGCATTTACGCCGTCATCGGCGGGCGGCTCGTCTATTATGGTATTCAGGACGACGAGAATGGCTCCTCGGGGCCTGCAGTGCAGAACCTCGCCTCGCGGCCCGACATCGTGGACCGCAATGGCGAGGTGCTGGCGACCGATATCAAGACCTTCTCGCTCTATGCCGAGCCGAAGCGCATCGTCGATCCTGACGAGACCATCGAGATGCTCTCCACGGTGCTGCCCGATCTCGACTGGGAATCGACCTATAAGAAATTGAAGAGCGGCGCGGGCTTCGTCTGGGTCAAGCGCGGGCTGACGCCCAGGCAGCAGAGCCAGATCATGGCGCTGGGGCTTCCCGGCGTCGGCTTCCGCACGGAAAAAATGCGCTTCTATCCGGGTGGCCCGACCGCCTCGCACATTCTCGGCCTTGTCAATATCGACAATCAGGGCATTGCGGGGATGGAGAAATATATCGACAGCCAGGGGCTGACGGATTTGCAAACGACGGGCCTTGCGGCGCAGGAGTCGCTGGAGCCGGTCAAGCTGTCCATCGACCTGCGGGTGCAGCATATCGTGCGCGACGAACTCGTCCAGGCGATGCAGCGCTATCGCGCCATCGCGGCGGGCGCGGTGGTGCTGAACGTCAAGACCGGCGAGGTGCTGGCGATGGGGTCGGTGCCCGACTTCGACCCGAACAACCCGGTCAACGCGCTCGACAAGGACCATCTGAACCGCATGTCGGCGGGCACCTATGAGATGGGCTCGACGATCAAGAGCTTCACCACCGCCATGGCGCTGAACGATGGCGGGGCGACACTGAACACGGTGTTCGACGCGTCGAAGCCGCTCCGGTTCGGGCGGCAGATGATCCGCGATTTCCACGGCAAGGGTCGCCCGCTGACGCTGACGGAAGTGTTCCTCTATTCGTCCAACATCGGCTCCGGCCATGAGGCGCAGCTGGTGGGGGTGGACGGGCATCGCGCTTTCCTGAAGCGCATGGGCCTGCTCGACCGCATGGAGACGGAACTGCCCGAAATCGCCCGTCCCGTGGAGCCGAAAGTGTGGAAGAAGGTCCATTCCATGACCATCTCCTTCGGCCACGGCATGATGACGACGCCCTTGCAGGTGGCGGTGGGGGCGGCGGCGCTGATGAATGGCGGCAAGCTCATCCAGCCCACTTTCCTGCCGCGCAGCGAAGACCAGGCCAACGCACTGGCCAAGCAGGTGATCAATCCGAAGACCAGCAACGACATGCGCTATCTCTATCGCCTCAACGCGACGGCGCCGGGCGGCTCGGGCAAGCGGGCGACGGTGCCGGGCTATCGCGTGGGCGGCAAGACAGGCACGGCGGAAAAGGTCGTGGGCGGGCGCTACGCCAAGGATGTGCGCTTCAACGCCTTCCTCGCCGCCTTTCCGATGGACGACCCGACCTATATCGTGCTGACGATCATCGACGAGCCGAAACCGGAGCCGGGCAAGGCCACCGCCACCGCCGGTCTCAACGCAGCGCCGATGGTCTCCAACATTATTCGCCGTTCCGCCTCATTTTTGGGGGTAAAGCCCGATTTCAGCCAAGAAGGCGCGCCCATGCTGGTTTCATACGACCTTAACGCCGACGACTGATTCGCGGCGCGCATAGCCTATAGACAGCCCGTAGAGAAAAATGTCTGGACTCCAAATGAAATTGAAGGAAATCGCCGATCTTTCCAGCGTTCCCGATAAGGCAATCGGAGAATTGGACATCGCCGGGCTTACGTCGGATTCACGCAATGCGCGCGAGGGCTATCTCTTCGCCGCGCTGAAGGGCGTGAAGGCGGATGGCGGCAGGTTTGCCGCCGACGCCGTTTCGCGTGGCGCGGTCGCTGTCATCGCCGGGCCGGATGCGGAGCTGGGCTCGCCGAATGTGCCGGTCATCCGAGTGGAAGACCCGCGCCGGACCCTTGCGCTCGCTGCTGCGGCATTCCACGGCAAGCAGCCGGAAATCATGGTCGCGGTGACAGGCACGAGCGGCAAGACGTCCGTTGCCTCGTTCACGCGGCAAGTCTGGGCGGATGCAGGCTTCCCGGCAGCCAATATCGGCACGACCGGCGTGTTCTCGCCGACGCGCAGCGATTACGGCTCGCTGACGACACCGGACCCGGTGGAACTGCACCGCGTCCTGCGCGAGCTTGCCGAAGAGGGCGTTACTCACGCGGCGATGGAAGCCTCCTCGCACGGGCTCGATCAGCGCCGTCTCGACGGGGTGAAGTTGGCGGCGGGCGCGTTCACCAATCTCGGGCGCGACCATATGGATTACCATCCGACCGTCGATGATTATCTCGCCGCCAAGATGCGGCTGTTCGATACGCTGCTGCCGAAGGGCGCTCCGGCGATCATCTTCGCCGATGACGAGTTCTCGCAGCGCGCCATCGAAGTGGCGAAGGCGGCGGGCAATGAGGTGCTGACCGTCGGGCGCAAGGGCACGTTCATCGTACTGAAGCGCGTGGAGCACGAGCGCTTCCGGCAGCATGCGGAAGTTCGGATCGGCGATGAGATCCATGAAATCAGCCTGCCGCTGGCGGGCGATTTCCAGGTGGCCAATGCGCTGGTCGCGGCGGGGCTGGCGATTGCCACGGGCGTTCCGGCGGCGGCGGCGATGCGGGCGCTGGAGCGGCTGAAAGGCGCGCCGGGCCGTCTCGATCTCGTCGGGGCGACCGAGGATGGCGCGCCCGCCTATGTCGATTACGCACATAAGCCGGACGCGCTGGAAAATGTGCTCACCTCCGTGCGTCCCTTTACAACAGGCCGCGTCATCGTCGTCTTCGGCTGCGGCGGCGACCGCGACACGGGCAAGCGCCCGATGATGGGCGAAATCGCGACGCGCCTTGCCGATGTGGTCATCGTCACCGACGACAATCCGCGCTCGGAAGTGCCCGCAAGCATCCGCGCGCAGATTCTGGCGGCGGCGCCGAGAGCCACCGAGATCGGCGACCGGCGCGAGGCAATCCGCACGGCAGTCAACATGATGCAATCGGGCGACACGCTCATCGTCGCGGGCAAGGGGCATGAGGAAGGCCAAACCATCGGCGGGGTGACGCATCCCTTCTCCGACCACGCCGAAGTGGCCGCTGCGCTCAAGGAACGGTTGAAATGAACTGGCTATGGACATCCGCCGATATGGTGGAAGCGATGGGCGGCAGGCCGTTCGGCACGCTGCCGGAAGGCATAAACGGCATTTCCATCGATACGCGTACGTTGAAGCCGGGCGATGCCTTCTTCGCAATTAAGGGCGAGCAATTCGACGGCCATGATTTCGCTTCCATCGCCATGGCGGCAGGCGCGGGACTGATCGTGGTGGCGGAGGCGAAGCTCCCGGCGCTCGGCAAATTGCATGTGCCGATGATCGTGGTCGAGGACGTGCTGGAGAGCCTGGCGCGGCTCGGCATCGCCTCGCGGGCGCGCTCGAAGGCGAAGATCATCGCCGTGACGGGTTCTGTCGGCAAGACGACGACCAAGGAAGCGCTGCGGCATGTGCTATCCGAGGCCGGGAAGGTCCATGCCTCGATCGCCTCGTTCAACAATCATTGGGGCGTGCCGCTGACGCTGGCGCGGATGCCTGACGATACCGAATTTGGTGTGTTCGAGATCGGCATGAACCATGCCAATGAAATCCGTCCGCTGGTGAAGATGGTGCGCCCGCATGTGGCTGTTATCACGCTGATCGCGCCCGCCCATCTCGGCCATTTCAAGGACATGAACGAAATCGCGGCGGCCAAGGCGGAAATCTTCGAAGGCGTTGAGCCGGACGGCTATGCGCTGCTCAACCGCGACGACGAGCGTTTCGGCCTGTTGAAGGAACTGGCGGAAAAGGCCGGCGTCCCGCATGTCCACACCTTCGGCGAGAGCGAGGGGGCCGATTATCGCGCGGAGAAGGTGAAGCTTCTGCCCAATTGCTCCTGCCTGACGGCATCCCTGGCCGGACAGGAAGCGGTGGTGAAGATCGGCGCGCCGGGACGGCATATCGTGTGGAACGCGCTCGCGACGCTCGGCGCCGCGCATCTGGTGGGCGCGGATGTGGCCAAGGTGGCTATGGCGCTCGCCACGCTCAGGGCCGAGGAAGGCCGCGGGGCGCGCTATCGCCTGCGCCATCCGCAAGGCGACATCACGCTGATCGACGAAAGCTACAACGCCAATCCGACTTCGATGCGGGCGGCGCTCGATCTGTTGAAATCCGCCCAGCCGGAAGGCGAGGGGCGGCGCATCGCCGTTCTCGGCGATATGCTGGAGCTGGGCGAGCATTCGGCGCAGCTGCACCGCGACCTGGTAAAGCCGATCAAGGAGGCGGGTGTCGACGTACTTTTTATCGGCGGGCCGGAGATGTCTGTGCTTCCCGATGCGTTGCCGGTTGAAATTCACACAGAATACAGGCAGAGCGTCGAGGAGTTGCAGCCGCTGGTGATCAAGGCGCTCCGCCCGGGCGATGCCGTCATGGTGAAATCGTCGAAAGGGATCGGATTCTCCCGGATCGTCAAGGCGTTGCTCGACAAGTACCCGCCTGCCGACTCCATGGAAGCGGCTGAGTAGCCCGCAGCTCCAGAGCGGGATGTAGAAACAGTTTCGTGCGTCCTGTTCTTGAACTCGGTTCTAAAAAACGGATTCTTATTTTGATGGAAGTGCCAGGCACCCCCCTCTGCCCTGCCGGGCATCTCCCCCACAAGGGGGGAGATTGGCTGACACGGTCCGCTTCCCTCATTCTTCAAGGTTCGCGTTTGGTGCCAAGAGTTGATGAAGGCCTAATCTCCCCCCTTGTGGGGGAGATGCCCGGCAGGGCAGAGGGGGGTGGCTTTCGCCAGCGTTTCCAAGTGAAAATGAAAAATTCCAGCCGAATGATCTCCCCCGGAAGCCGGCAACTTTTCGGGGGTTTGCTAGGGGGATCGCAATCCTTATGCTGACGTTTCTGACCCAATTTTCCGATTATGTGCCCGGGTTCAACGTGTTCCGATACATCACGTTTCGCACCGGCGGGGCACTGATCACGTCGGCGCTGCTGGTCTTCCTGTTCGGACCCATGATCATCAACTCGTTGCGCATCCGGCAGGGCAAGGGCCAGCCGATCCGCGCCGACGGCCCGCAGACCCATTTCAAGAAGGCGGGGACGCCGACGATGGGCGGGCTGATGATCATGTTCGGCATTCTCACTTCGTCCTTCCTCTGGGCGAATTTAACGAGCGTTTATGTCTGGGTGGCGTTGCTCGTCTCGGTCGGCTTCGGCGCGATCGGCTTCTACGACGACTACCTCAAAGTCACCAAGCAGTCGGACAAGGGCTTTTCCGGCAAGGCGCGGCTCGGCATCGAATTCATCATCGCGGCCATCGCCGGGTGGTTCATCATGCATGCCGGGCAGGAGCCATTCTCCTCGTCGCTGACCTTTCCGTTCATGAAACAGCTCGTCATCAATCTCGGCTTGTTCTTCATTCCCGTCGCCGCCTTCGTCATGGTCGGCGCGGGCAATGCGGTCAATCTGACCGATGGCCTCGACGGGCTGGCCATCGTGCCTGTCATGGTGGCCGCCGCCTCCTTCGGCTTCATCGCCTATCTCTCGGGCAATGCGATCTTCGCGGATTATCTGCAGATCCATTTCGTCCCCGGCACGGGCGAGCTTGCCGTGGTTCTGGGCGCGGTGATCGGCGCCAGCCTGGGCTTTCTCTGGTTCAACGCCCCGCCCGCCGCAATCTTCATGGGCGACACCGGTTCTCTGGCGCTGGGCGGCTTGCTCGGCGCTGTGGCTGTCGCAACCAAGCATGAGATCGTGCTTGCCATTATTGGCGGCCTGTTCGTGGTCGAGGCACTGTCTGTCATCATCCAGGTCGGCTGGTTCAAGCGTACGGGCCGTCGCGTATTCCTGATGGCGCCGATCCATCACCATTTCGAAAAGAAGGGCTGGACCGAGAGCCAGGTGGTGATCCGTTTCTGGATTGTCTCGATCATCCTCGCCCTCATCGGCCTGTCTACATTGAAGCTGAGATAAACGCATGATCCCCGCCCATTCCTTCAAGGACAAATCGGTTGCGCTGTTCGGGCTCGGCGGCTCCGGCATCGCCACGGCGCGGGCCATCCAGGAGGGCGGGGCCCTTGTGCTGGCATGGGATGACAATCCGGCGAGCGTGGAACGGGCCAATGGGGCGGGCATCCCGACAGGCGATCTGAGGCAGGCGGACTGGAAGGGGTTTTCCTCCTTCGTGCTTTCGCCAGGCGTGCCGCTCACTCATCCGCGTCCGCACTGGAGCGTGGATCTGGCGCGGGCGGCTGGGGTGGAGATCATCGGCGACATCGAACTCTTCGTCCGCGAGCGGAATCGGACCGCGCCGGATTGCCCGTTCATCGCCATCACCGGCACCAATGGCAAATCGACCACCACGGCGCTCATCGCGCATATCGTCAGGGCGTCGGGCCGGGACGTGCAGCTTGGCGGTAATATCGGCACGGCTGTTATGACGCTGGAGGCGCCGTCCGACGAGCGGCACTATGTGGTGGAATGCTCCTCATACCAGATCGACCTTGCGCCCTCGATCAACCCGACTGCCGGTATCCTTTTGAACCTCACGCCTGACCATCTCGACCGGCACGGCACCATGCAGCATTACGCCGATATCAAGGAGCGGCTCGTGGCCGGGAGCGGCACGGCCATTGTCGGCGTCGATGACAGCTATTGTGCCCAAATTGCCGACCGGCTGGAGCGGACGGGGAAGACGGTCATCCGCATTTCCAAGCGCCAGCCCTTGGCCGATGGGCTTTATGCCGACGGAGCGCGGCTGATGCGGGTGAGCGGGGGCAGGGTGGAGGAAATTGCCTCGCTCGAGGGCATCGGCTCCCTGCGCGGCGAGCACAATGCACAAAATGCACTGGCGGCGGTGGCGGCGTGTCTCACGGCGGGTCTCGATATCGCGGAAATCCGCGCCGGGCTTCAATCCTTTCCCGGCCTCGCGCACCGCATGGAGCAGGTGGCTCGCTTAAGCAAGGTGCTGTTCGTCAACGATTCCAAGGCGACCAATGCGGACGCCGCCGCACCCGCGCTGTCGTCTTTCCCGCGCATTTACTGGATCGCGGGCGGGTTGCCGAAGGAAGGCGGCATCGCGTCGCTCTCCGGCTTCTTCCCGCGTATCGCCAAGGCCTATCTTATCGGCGAAGCCGCCCCGCAATTTGCCGCGACTCTGGGCGAAGCGGTTTCTTACGAAATTTCCGGCACGATTGCTGCGGCGGTGGAGCATGCGGCGCGCGACGCGGGGCAGGATGAGGCGGCCGAGCCTGTGGTGCTGCTATCGCCTGCGTGTGCGAGCTTCGACCAGTTCCAGAATTTCGAGAAACGAGGCGAGGCGTTCCGGGAAGCGGTGATGGAATTGGGAGCGGTGCGGGTTTGAGATGACGACTTTATATTCCCACGCTTGGCGCAACACCCCCCTCTGCCCTGCCGGGCATCTCCCCCACAAGGGGGGAGATCGGCTGGCATCATCCACGGCGCTCATCCTGCAACATCCGCGATTGGTGCAGAGCGTTTCTGAAAGCGTAATCTCCCCCCTTGTGGGGGAGATGCCCGGCAGGGCAGAGGGGAGGACTGTCCCGCAGACGCTTCCGTCCGAGAGTAAAGGAGCCCACCCATGGTAAGCCGCGTCGACCGGGGGCCTGTCGCGAATT
Organism: Paramesorhizobium endophyticum; assembly: GCF_014640615.1. Lineage (GTDB taxonomy): Bacteria > Pseudomonadota > Alphaproteobacteria > Rhizobiales > Rhizobiaceae > Paramesorhizobium > Paramesorhizobium endophyticum. Next base: position 92,330 of record NZ_BMHH01000010.1, read on the forward strand.
GGTGGTGGACGATTGATCGCTTTTTCCTGGCCGCCTGCCTGGCGCTGATGGGGCTGGGCATACTGCTTTCCTTTGCCGCCAGCCCGGCGGTGGCGGAACGCATTGGGCTCTCCAGCTTCCATTTCGTCGAGCGGCAGATCGTGTTCATGATCCCGGCTCTGGTGGTGATGATCGCGATTTCCTTCATGGGGCAGCGGGATATCAGGCGCTTTGCGCTGATCCTGCTGGGCGTGTCGCTGCTCATGATGGTCGCCGCGCTGCTCTTCGGCGTCGAGGTCAAGGGCTCGCGGCGGTGGATTTCGTTTGTGGGCATATCGATCCAGCCCTCTGAGTTCATGAAGCCCGCCTTTGTCGTCATCTGCGCGTGGCTTTTCGCGGAGCATGAGCGGCGGCCGGATATTCCCGGCAATCTCTTCGCCATGCTGCTTTTTGCACTTGTCGCGGCGCTGCTTGTTGCCCAGCCGGACCTGGGCCAGACCATGCTGACGGCGGCGACGTGGGGGGCGATGTTCTTCATGGCGGGGATGCCGTGGTTCTGGATCGTCGTGCTCGGGGCAGGGGCGATTGCCGGCGGGTTCGGCGCCTACACTTTCTTCCCGCACGTCGCGGGCCGTATCGACCGCTTCCTGACCGGAGAGGGCGATACGTTTCAGGTGGATGCGGGACGCGAGGCAATCGTGCGCGGCGGCTGGTTCGGGCAGGGGCCGGGCGAGGGGACGATCAAGCGCATCATCCCGGACAGCCATACGGACTTCATCTTTTCGGTGGCGGCGGAGGAATATGGCATTATCCTCTGCCTGCTGATCATGCTGCTCTTCGCCTTCATCGTGGTGCGCGGCCTCACGATTGCGCTAAAAGAACGCGACGAGTTCACCCGTCTGGCGGTGTCCGGCATCGTCATCCTGTTCGGCTTCCAGTCGATCATCAACATGGCGGTGAACCTTCACTTGATGCCGGCCAAGGGCATGACGCTGCCCTTCATCTCCTATGGCGGCTCGTCGCTTATCGCGGTGGCGATCACCATGGGCATTCTGCTGGCACTGACGCGGCGCCGACCCGAGGCGCGCATGTCCGCCTCGCTCGATTTCGGTTCCGGCGGCCGTCAGCTTCCCCTGATCGGAGGGTAACAGATGTCGAAGGGGGCCATCGTTCTATGCGCCGGGGGAACCGGCGGTCATCTTTTCCCCGCCGAGGCGCTGGCGCATGAACTGACCGCGCGGGGGTGGGAGGTGCATCTTGCCACCGACACGCGGGCGCAGCGCTTTGCCGGGAGCTTTCCCGCCAAGTCGCTGCACGTTATCCGCTCCGCGACCATTTCCGGGCGCAATCCGATTGCGATTGCCCGGACCATGTGGCGGCTCTGGCAGGGCAATCTCGACGCCCGCAAACTCTTCCGCGATTTGAAGCCGAAGCTCGTCGCCGGGTTTGGCGGCTACCCGACCCTGCCGCCCCTCTATGCGGCCACGCGCATGGGAATTCCTACCCTCATCCATGAGCAGAACGCGGTGATGGGGCGGGCAAACAGGGGGTTAGCCCCCCGTGTGGACGCCATTGCTGGGGGCTTTCTGCCCGAGAGGGGGGAGAGTTTTGCGGCAAAGACCGTGCAAACGGGCAACCCGGTGCGCCCTGCGGTACTGGCCGAGACCGATAAACCGTACCATCAGGCACGCCCGGGTGAACCGTTTCAGCTCCTCGTGTTCGGCGGCAGTCAGGGGGCAGGCTTCTTCTCGTCAGCCATTCCGGCAGCGATCAAGCTTTTGCCCGAGGAGGTCAGGTCGCGGCTGCAAGTGACGCAGCAGGCTCGGGCCGACGACGAGGCGCAAGTAAAAGCCACCTATCGGGAAATGGGCATGGCGGCGGAGGTCGCGCCGTTCTTCACCAACATGCCCGCGCGCATCGCCAAGGCGCATTTCGTCATCTCTCGTTCCGGCGCGTCCACTGTCTCGGAAATCGCGGCAATCGGGCGGCCCGCCGTGCTGGTGCCGTTTCCACATGCGCTCGATCATGACCAGGCGGCTAATGCGGCGGCGCTGGAAGCGGCGGGCGGGGCGCAGGTCATTCGCCAGCAGGAGCTTACCCCGGAGCGGCTGGCGCAGATCATCACCGATGCGATGAACGAGCCGGAGCGGCTGGCGGCGATGGCAAATGCGGCGCGCAGTGTGGGCCGACCGGACGCCACGCAGTTGCTCGCCGATCTGGCAGAGGCTATTGCAGCGGGCAGAACCATCAAGGAATTCAAGGAAGGAACCCGGCCATGAAGATGCCGCTGAACATCGGGCTCGTGCATTTCGTCGGCATAGGCGGCATTGGCATGAGCGGCATTGCCGAGGCGCTGCATAATCTGGGCTACCGGGTGCAGGGCTCGGACCAGTCGGACGGCGCCAATGTCCAGCGCCTGCGCGACAAGGGTATTGCGGTGTTCGTCGGTCATAATGCCGAGAATCTGGGCGACGCCGAAGTGGTCGTCGTCTCGACGGCGATCAAGAAGAACAACCCTGAACTGGTCGCCGCGCGCGAGAAGCTGCTGCCGGTGGTTCGCCGCGCCGAGATGCTGGCCGAGCTGATGCGCTTCCGCCAGGCGGTCGCCATCGGCGGCACCCATGGCAAGACCACCACCACCTCGATGGTGGCGGCGCTGCTCGAAGCCGGCAATCTCGACCCGACCGTCATCAATGGGGGCATCATCAACGCCTATGGCACCAATGCGCGCATGGGCGCGGGCGACTGGATGGTGGTCGAGGCGGACGAGAGCGACGGCACCTTCCTGAAACTGCCCGCCGATATCGCCGTTGTCACCAATATCGACCCTGAGCATCTCGACCATTACGGCTCGTTCGACAATGTGCGTGAGGCGTTCCGCCAGTTTGTGGAAAATGTACCGTTTTACGGCTTCGGCGTGATGTGCCTCGACCATCCGGAAGTGCAGGCGCTGGTCAGCCGAATCGAGGACCGCCGCGTCATCACCTATGGCGAGAACCCGCAGGCGGATGTGCGTTTCACGAACCACGCCTATAAGGGCGCTTCGTCCACCTTCGACGTGGTGATCCGCTCGCGCAAGAACGACGAGCTCATCGAAATCACCGGCCTGACCCTTCCGATGCCGGGGCGGCACAATGTCTCCAACGCCACCGCGGCGGTTGCCGTGGCGCATGAGCTTGGCATTTCCGCCGACGACATCCGCAAGGGGCTTTCGTCTTTCGGCGGGGTGAAAAGGCGTTTCACCCATACGGGCACATGGAATGGCGTCGAGATTTTCGACGATTACGGGCACCATCCAGTGGAGATCAAGGCGGTGCTGAGAGCCGCGCGCGAGGCGACGCAGGGCCGCGTCATCGCCATCGTCCAGCCGCACCGCTACAGCCGCCTGGCGAGCCTGTTCGACGATTTCGCCTCCTGCTTCAACGATGCGGATGTCGTCGCCATCGCGCCGGTCTATGCAGCGGGCGAGGAACCGATCGAGGGCATCGATTCCGAAGCGCTGGTCAGCCGCATCAAGACGGCGGGTCATCGCGATGCGCGGTATTTGACGGGCGCAGACGCGCTGGCGCCGCTGGTGGCTTCGACTGCCGGTTCAGGCGATTTCGTCGTGTGTCTGGGCGCGGGGAATATCACGCAATGGGCGTATGCGCTGCCGAAGGAATTGTCGGGAGGAGCGAAATAATGGATGGCGCGGCGCTGATAGCGAAGCTGGGCGACAGGCTTTCCGGGCTGCGGGGCCGAATCACGCCCAATGCGGAGATGGACAAGATCACTTGGTTCCGCGCCGGCGGGCTGGCGGAAGTGCTGTTCCAGCCGGCGGATGAGGAGGATCTGGCGGCGTTTCTGAAAGCCGTGCCGGAGGAAATCCCCGTCATGGTCGTCGGTATCGGCTCCAATCTGTTGGTGCGTGACGGGGGCATTCCGGGCTTCGTGGTGCGGCTTTCGGCCAAGGGGTTCGGCGAGATCGAGCGTGTTTCCGAGACGCAGCTTCGTGCCGGCACGGCGACGCCCGACAAGCGGCTGGCGGCGGCGGCGCTCGAGGCTGGGATTGCGGGCTTCCACTTTTACCACGGCATACCCGGCGGCATCGGCGGCGCGCTGCGCATGAATGCGGGCGCGAACGGCGTCGAGACGCGCGAGCGCGTGGTCGAGGTGAGAGCGCTCGACCGTAAGGGCGACCTGCACATTCTCTCCAATGCCGATATGGGCTATGCCTATCGCCACTCATCCGCGTCGCCGGAATTGATCTTCACCTCTGCGCTGTTCGAGGGGATGCCGGGCGCGCACGACGAAATCCGCGCCGCGATGGACGCCGTGCAGCATCATCGCGAGACGGTGCAGCCGATCCGCGAAAAGACGGGCGGCTCGACCTTCAAGAATCCCGAGGGCACCTCGGCCTGGAAGGAGATCGACAAGGCCGGCTGCAGAGGGAAGAGGGTCGGCGGGGCGCAGATGTCGGAGATGCATTGTAATTTCATGATCAACACCGGCAATGCGACCGGACACGATCTGGAAACGCTGGGCGAGACGGTGCGGGCGCGCGTGCTGGAGAATTCGGGCATAAGGCTGCACTGGGAGATCAAGCGTATAGGCTTATTCGAAGCGGGAAAAGACGTGCCGGAATTTCCGGGGGGAAATTATGGTGACCAGGAAGGCAACAGTTCAACGGACAGATGAAGCAGCCGCCTTGAAAACGGGCGGCGGCGATGGCACATTTGATGGCATGGAAGCACGTGTCGCCAAACTGGAAAGCCTCGCTGAGGGCACCCGCAATACGCTGGACAGCATGGGGCGGGAGCTTGTCCGTATCGAAGCGAAAATTGATTCGCTTGCGAGTACGGTAGAGAAGGTGGCAGATAAGGTGGACAGGCTTACGAGCGATGTTGCCGAACTCAAAGGCCGGGTTTCTCAAATGCCTACGATATTCCAGCTGTTGGGGATGGTATTCGCGATTATGGGTGCAACCTTTGCGTTCATCAGATTTGGGCTGGCCGGTCTTTAACCCGCTTCATTACCCTAATTTGTTCCGGTAGCTTCCTGTCGTGAAGGGTGTTGGCTGGCCCTGACATGCGGCTCCGTGGGGAAATAGCCGCTGGGGCTTTTTGAGTCGACTGGATCCCAATCCTCTCCTTTTGACGAAGGGGGTTGCCACGGAATCAACTCTCTGATTCTTATAGGACAAGCGTTAACTGATTTGAGTCGGCGGATTATTCGTCTGTCTACGGCCTCGTCGTGGGGGTTGTGGGACGCTATCAGTATTGCGTTGATTCCAGGTATCCAGAACGCAGAGGGGTTTCTTGCATGGCGAAAAAGCATGTCGCAATGTTGATGGGGGGATTCTCATCGGAGCGCCCGGTGAGCCTCTCGTCGGGTGCGGCGTGCGCCGAGGCTCTGGAGGCGGAGGGCTATCAGGTCACCCGGGTCGATGTCGGTAGCGATGTCGCGCATGTGCTGGCCGAGCTCAGGCCGGATGTCGCGTTCAACGCGCTGCATGGTCCCTTGGGTGAGGACGGCTCGATCCAGGGTATCCTCGAATATCTGAAAATTCCCTATACGCATTCCGGCGTCATGGCTTCCGCGCTCGCCATGGACAAAGGGCGGGCGAAGATCGTCGCGGCCGCTGCCGGTGTCTCCGTCGCCGAATCAAAGGTGATGAACCGTTTCGATTTCACCTCCAGCCATCCGATGAAGCCGCCTTATGTGGTGAAGCCGGTGCGCGAGGGGTCGAGCTTTGGTGTGGTGATCGTCAAGGAGGATCAGTCGCATCCGCCGCAGATCATTACCTCGTCCGAGTGGAAATATGGCGATTTCGTCATGGTGGAGCGCTATATTGCCGGGCGCGAGCTTACCTGTGCTGTCATGGGGGATGTGGCGCTAGGTGTCTGCGAGATCATCCCGGTTGGCCATCAGTTCTACGATTACGATTCCAAATACGCTCCCGGCGCATCAAAACATGAATGCCCGGCGAAAATTTTACCGAAAATTTACCAAAAAATACAGACAATGGCGCTCAGGGCACATCAAGCGATTGGCTGTAAGGGCGTGAGCCGCTCCGACTTCCGTTATGACGACCGTTTTTCGGAGGATGGCGAACTTGTCTGGCTGGAGATCAATACCCAGCCCGGCATGACGCCCACATCGCTGGTGCCGGATATTGCCAAGGCCGCGGGGCATTCCTTCGGCGAATTGTTGAGTTGGATGGTGGAGGACGCATCGTGCCTGCGTTGAACGGTAGAGCCTACAGCGCCGATAGGGCGGCTGCGACGCGTCAGGCGTCGGCGGCCCAGGGTGCGTTCGTTCTGCCGAGATTCCTCCGCAAGCCGTTTCGTCTCGCCATGCGCCTCATCGAGGGCAATGTCACGGTGCCGCGCCATTTCGGTACGCTCGGCGCGCTGGGCTTCCTTGGCCTCACCGGGCTTTATGGCATGCAGCTCGGCGGTCATACGCCGGAAGTCGTCAAGGCGACCACGTCCACCTTGGGTTTCGCGATCGAGAAGGTCGATGTGGCGGGCAACCGCGAGACCTCCGAGATCGACGTGCTGGGTGCGCTGGCGCTCGACGGCGAAACCTCGCTGATCGGCATGAGCGCGGAAGAGGCGCGCGCGGCAATCGCGAGGCTGCCCTGGGTCGAGACCGTTGATGTGCGCAAGGTTTATCCCGGAACGGTCAATGTCTCCATCGCCGAGCGCAAGGCGTTTGCCATCTGGCAGCGCGACAAGGATCTCGCGCTGATCGACGATGCCGGCATGCCCATCGTTTCCTTTTCCGGCCGTCATGCGGATCTGCCGCTGGTCGTGGGCGAGGGGGCGGGCAGCACCGCCAAGGATTTCGTTGCCAAGGTTGCTTCCTATCCGCATCTGGCGGGCAAGGTGCGGGCCTATATCCGCATTGCTGATCGCCGCTGGGATCTCATGCTTGAGAACGGCGTCCGCGTGATGCTGCCGGAGCATGGGGCCGAGGCGACGCTGGCGGCTCTCGAAAAGCTCGACCAGGAAAAAGGATTGCTGTCCCGCGATATCCTTGCCGTGGATATGCGCATCGAGGACCGCGTGAGTGTCCGCCTCACGCCTGCAGCGATGGAGCGCCGCGAGCAGGTGCTTAAGGATCGCGACAAAGAGTTGGCCCGTGCGAGGAAACGCGTATGAGTATTCTTGGCGGAAAAAACACTTCCCAGGCCGGTTCTTCAGGGCGTCGCGTGCGCCTGCTGACCGTTCTGGATGTCGGCTCCAGCAAGGTTTCCTGCCTGATCGCGCGCTTGAAGCCGCGCGAGGAAAGCACGCTCCTGCCGGGGCGGACTCATCGCATGGAAGTGCTCGGGATCGGGCATCAGAAATCGCGCGGCGTAAAGTCCGGCGTTATCACCGATCTGGACGCCGCCGAGCAGTCCATCCGCCTGGCGGTGGATGCGGCGGAGCGCATGGCGGGGCTGACGGTCGAGTCGCTCATCGTCAACATTTCCGCCGGGCGGCTCAGGAGCGAGAAATTCAGCGCCAGCGTCAGCCTGGGCGGCCATGAGATCGACAAGGCGGATATCCGCCGCGTCCTGACCGCGGGCGCCAAGCAGGCCTTGGCCGCGGAACGCCATGTCGTTCATGCGCTGCCGGTGGGCTATACGCTCGACGGCGAGCGCGGCATTCGCGACCCGCTCGGAATGCTCGGCGATTCGCTCGGCGTGGACATGCATGTCCTGACCGCCGACAGCGTGCCGCTGCGCAATCTGGAGCTCTGCATCAACCGCTGCCACCTTTCGGTCGAGGCGATCGTCGCCACGCCCTATGCCAGCGGCCTGGCGGTTCTCGTCGATGACGAGGCGGAGATGGGCGCGGCCTGCATCGACATGGGCGGCGGCACAACGACGATCTCGGTTTTCTCCGAAGGCAAGTTCATCCATGCCGACGCCATCGCCATCGGCGGCAACCATGTGACCATGGATATCGCAAAGGCTTTTTCGGCGCGCATGGACGATGCGGAGCGGCTGAAGGTGATGTACGGCTCGGCGCTGTCCAGCTCGGCTGACGACCGCGACATGATCAGCGTTCCGCCCATCGGCGAGGACGACCACGATGTGCCGAACCAATATCCGCGCTCGGTGCTGAACCGGATCATCCGCGCGCGGGTCGAGGAGACGCTGGAACTGGTGCGCGACCGGCTCAACCAGTCGGGCCTCGGCCATATCGTCGGGAAGCGGGTGGTGCTGACGGGCGGCGCCTGCCAGCTTACCGGCATGTCCGAAGCGGCGCGGCGGATTCTCGCGCGTAATGTCAGGATCGGTCGTCCTCTGGGAATAGCGGGGCTTCCCGAGGCGGCGAAGGGGGCGGCTTTCGCGGCTACCATCGGGCTTTTGATCTATCCGCAGATCGCAGGCATCGATGAGCGCGCCGTGGCGGCCAATGCGGTGAACCGCATGACGGGAACGGGCGGGCGCATCCATCGCATGGGCCAATGGCTGAGAGAGAGCTTCTAACACCAGACAAGACAAAGACATCAGGGCAAAAACGAACTTGAAATTCAGCACCGCGGCGGCGAAGCGGTGGAAAGGCAAAAAGGACGAGGAACGATGACTATCAATCTGCAAAAGCCGGACATCACCGAGCTGAAGCCGCGCATCACCGTGTTTGGTGTCGGCGGCGGCGGCGGCAACGCCGTCAACAACATGATCAATGCCGGCCTGCGCGGTGTTGATTTCGTGGTCGCGAACACCGACGCGCAGGCGCTGGCAATGTCGAAATCGGAGCGCCTCGTCCAGCTCGGCGCCGCCGTCACGGAAGGCCTGGGCGCGGGATCGCAGCCCGAGGTTGGCCGCGCCGCTGCCGAGGAATGCATCGACGAGATCAACGACCACCTCTCTGGCACGCATATGTGCTTCGTCACCGCCGGCATGGGCGGCGGCACGGGCACGGGCGCGGCTCCGGTTGTGGCGCGGGCCGCGCGCGAGAAGGGCATTCTCACGGTCGGCGTCGTCACCAAGCCGTTCCATTTCGAAGGCGCCCGACGCATGAAGACCGCCGAGATGGGCATCGAGGAACTGCAGAAGAATGTCGATACGCTCATCGTCATCCCGAACCAGAACCTTTTCCGCATTGCCAACGACAAGACCACCTTCGCCGACGCGTTCGCGATGGCCGATCAGGTGCTCTATTCGGGTGTTGCCTGCATCACCGACCTCATGGTCAAGGAAGGCCTGATCAACCTCGACTTCGCCGATGTGCGCTCGGTGATGCGCGAGATGGGCAAGGCGATGATGGGCACGGGCGAAGCTTCCGGCGAGAACCGCGCGATGGCCGCCGCCGAGGCTGCGATCGCCAATCCGCTGCTCGACGAAACCTCGATGAAGGGCGCCAAGGGCCTGCTCATCTCGATCACCGGCGGACGCGACATGACGCTGTTCGAGGTGGACGAGGCGGCGACCCGCATCCGCGAGGAAGTGGACCAGGAGGCCAACATCATCCTTGGCGCGACTTTTGACGAAGGGCTGGAAGGCGTCATCCGCGTTTCGGTCGTGGCAACGGGCATTGACAAACAGATTGGAGACGCGGCGCCTGCGCCGCTGGAATTTCGCCAGGCGCTGAAGCCTGCCGCGAAGCCCGCCGCGCCGATCCAGCGTCCCGTGCAGCAGCCGGTCCAGCCGGACCCGGTCGCACAGGCAATCCATGCCGCCGAAGCCGACCTGACGCAGCAGATGGCCTCGGCGCTGGAGCAGGATTTCCGTCCGCAGAGCCGCATTTTCAATGCTCCCGCGCCGGAAGCCTTCGACAACCGCGCTCCCGCCGGAATTGCAGCCGCCGCTCCGCGTCCGCAGATGCCACAATACGCCACGCAGCAGCAGCATCCGCATCCGATGCAGGCGGCACCGGCTCCTCGCCCCGCGCCGCGCATGCCCAGCGTTTCCGACCTGCCGCCAGTGGCACAGGCCGAATTCAACGCGCAGCATACGCCTCCGGCTGAAGATCGCGGCCCGCGCGGTCTGCTAAACCGCCTGACCCGTGGCCTGTCGGGCCGCCGTGAGGAAGAGCCGCAGGCGCGTCTCGAGCCCGCCCAGCACCGCGAGCCGGCGATGCGCCCGGCGGAACCGCGCCGTCCGCTGTCACAGGATGCCTCGATCTACGCGCCGCGCCAGGGACAGCTCGACGGTCAGGGCCGCCCGCAGCCGCGCCAGGTTTCGGAAGAGGATCAGCTGGAAATTCCGGCTTTCCTGCGCCGCCAGGCCAACTGAGCCGTTTGAAAATTTACGCATAGATAACCCTCCGCCGGTGAAAGCTGGCGGGGGTTTTTGTTTTGACGTGGGTGCGCTTCACCACCCCCCTCTGCCCTGCCGGGCATCTCCCCCACAAGGGGGGAGATCGGCTATCAGATCGGCTTTCGCCAACTGTCGATGTGACAGAATAAAGCGGTGTCATCAATGAAGGCCAATCTCCCCCCTTGTGGGGGAGATGCCCGGCAGGGCAGAGGGGGGTACTGTCCCGCCGACGTCGACCTGCGCGCCAAGCCGCCTGTCGCCAATAAAGCGCGCTGTGGACGAAACCTCTTCTTAACAATCGTAAAGAAAGCGTGATTTGGACGCGTCCGGGTCGAGTACTATTTTCGCCCCCGAGATGGCGTGCCCTTCGAAAAAGGCCAATGTCCGCTTGGGGACAATGATTTCCTAGGGTATACAAAAGCTGGACATGGCCGCCATGTCTGCCAAACTATAAAAAATCACAAGGTGGGCCGATCATGGGGATCGTGTTGGGATATCAGAAGACGCTGGCGAATCCGGTCATGCTATCCGGAATCGGCGTCCATAGCGGCCAGCCGTCAACGGTTCATTTTCTTCCCGCCGATCCGGATACGGGCATTGTCTTTCATCGCATGGATGCGGATGGCAGCTATACCGAGATCAAGGCGCTTGCCTCGGAAGTGGGCCAGACGGACCGCTGCACGTCGCTGGGCAATCGCGGCGTCAGGATCGATACCGTCGAGCATCTGATGGCTGCGGTGATGGCCTTGGAACTCGACAATCTCATCGTCGAGATCGAGGGCGGGGAAGTGCCTATTCTCGATGGCGCGTCCGCTGCCTTTATCAACGCATTCGATGAGGCGGGGATCGTTTCCCAGCTGGTCGACCGCCGGTTCATCCGCGTGCTGAAGACGGTGCGCGTGGAGGCGGGTGCGTCCTGGGCGGAGTTCCGTCCTTATGACGGCATGCGCTTCGAGGTGGAGATCGATTTCGATTGTCCGCTGATCGGGCGGCAGCTGTTTGCCAGCGACATGAACGGCGAGATTTTCCGCCGGGAACTGGCCAACGCACGGACCTTCGGCTTCATGAAGGATGTCGAGATGCTATGGGCCGCCGGCCACGCGCTCGGCTCCTCGCTCGACAATTCTCTTGTCATCGGCGAGGACAATACGGTCATCAATCCGGGCGGCTTGCGCTTTCCGGACGAGTTCGTGCGGCACAAGACGCTCGACGCTGTGGGGGATTTGGCGCTTGCGGGGAGCCCGTTCGTCGGCTGCTTCCGCTCCTATCGCGGCGGGCACCGTCTGAACGCGGCGGCGCTTAAGGCGCTGCTTGCAGATCACACGGCCTTTGAAGTCATCGAAGCCGCTGGTTGGCGTTCGGTCGGGCGGGCTGCCGCAAGTCTCGGACGGTAGCCTAATCTTCAGATTTTGCATTTAATTTGTGGATTGCCTTTGCCACGATGATTTGTGGCAATCCAGCCATAATTGAGCCGTCAATGGATGGCGCAGTAGGGGTCGCCTTGAATCACAAAATCAGGGTTAATTGGCGGTAACGGCGTTGCTGATTTTCCCGACCTGTGGTTTATGAGCGACCGACGCTATCAGATTTGCGAGCGCCGAGAGGGGCCAAGACAGCATGACGAGTTCGAATTTGCCGGTGAACATTATGCTCAACGTCCAAGTCAGCCCCGATTCAAGCCGTAATGCCATGCTGCGCAAGGCGGTGCTGACAGGTCTCCTCGCACTGGCGATTCCCCTGGCGGGCTGCGCCAGCAAGGATGACGATGTCGACCTGACCAAATATGTCGAAACGATCGATCCCGCCGACAAGCTCTACAATCAGGGCCTCGCCAATCTCGAAGCTGGACGCCTGAACGAGGCGGCGAAGAAGTTCGCGGCCATTGACCGCCAGCACCCCTATACGGAATATGCCCGCAAGGCGCTGGTGATGGCGGCGTTCACCAATTACCGGCAGGGCAATTACGACGAAGCCATCAATATGGCGAAGCGCTACACGACGCTTTATCCGACGTCGAAGGAAGCCGCCTACGCCTATTACATCATCGGCCTTTCCTATTTCCGTCAAATTCCCGATGTTACGCGCGACCAGGCAGCGACGCGCCGGGCCATCGCGGCGATGAACGAGGTGGTCGAGCGCTACCCGCAATCCGAATATGTCGAGGACGCCAAGGCGAAGATCCGTTTCGCCCGCGACCAGCTCGCCGGCAAGGAAATGCAGGTCGGGCGCTATTATCTGGAGCGCAAGGAATATCTGGCGTCGATCAAGCGCTTCCGCACCGTGGTCGAGGAATATTCCAACACCCGCCATGTGGAAGAGGCGCTGGCGCGTCTGGTCGAGGCCTATTACGCGCTCGGCCTCGTCTCCGAGGCGCAGACGGCGGCGGCGGTGCTGGGCCAGAACTTCCCGGACAGCCAGTGGTACAAGGACTCCTACAAGCTGTTGCAGAGCGGCGGGCTTGAGCCGCGCCAGAACTCCGGTTCCTGGATGGCGAAGGCGTCTGCGCTCATCACCGGCGGCGGCGGATCGTAAGTTTCATCCCATGCTTTCGCACCTGTCGATCCGCGATATCGTCCTGATCGAGAGGCTCGATCTGGAATTTCGCAGCGGTCTTACCGTGCTGACCGGCGAAACGGGCGCGGGCAAATCGATTTTGCTCGACGCGCTTTCGCTGGCGCTCGGGGCGCGCGGCGACGCCTCGCTGGTTCGCCATGGCGCGGACCAGGGACAGGTGATCGCCGCTTTCGATGTGCCCGGCAATCATCCGGCCCGGGCTTTCCTGCGCGACAATGAAATCGACGATGATGCCGACATCATCCTGCGCCGCGTGCAGACGGCGGATGGGCGCAGCCGCGTCTTTATCAACGACCAGGCGGCGAGCGTGTCGCTCCTACGCGAACTGGGGCGGCGGCTTGTGGAAATCCACGGTCAGCACGACGACCGGGCGCTGATCGACACGGATCTGCATCGCAACCTGCTCGACGCCTTCGGCGGGCTTGAGGCGGATGTGTCGCTGGTGCGTAGCCGCCATAAGATATGGCGCGATACCGCGCAGGCGCTGTCCCGCCACCGGGCCAAGGTGGAGGCGGCGGCGCGCGAATCGGATTACCTGCGCGCCTCGGTGGAGGAACTTTCCAAGCTCGATCCGCAGCCGCAGGAGGAAGAATCGCTCGCCGAAAAGCGCGCGACGATGATGAAATCCGAAAAGATCGCCTCTGATGTGAACGAGGCTGCGGAGCTTCTGTCCGGCTCGGCCTCGCCGATTCCGTCGCTCGCCAGTCTTGTGCGGCGTCTGGAGCGTAAGATGGGTGAAGCGCCGCAATTGCTGGAGCCTGTCATCAAGGCCATCGACCAGGCGCTCGATAGCCTGAGCGACGCGCAGAGCGGCATCGAGGCGGCGATGCGGGCCATCGATTTTGACCCGCGCGTGCTGGAGCAAGTCGAGGAGCGGTTGTTCGCCCTGCGGGCGGCGGCGCGCAAATTCTCCGTGCCGGTGGGCGGCCTTGCCGCCTTACGCGACCGGATGGACGCCGATCTCCTCGATCTCGACGCCGGAACCGAGCGGCTGGCGGCGCTGGAGAAAGAGTCCGTCGCGGCGCGGGTTGCCTATGACGAAGTTGCCGCCGCGCTTTCCGAAAAGCGGCGCGAGACGGCGGCGCATTTGAAAGCCGCCGTCATGGCCGAACTGCCTGCCTTGAAGCTGGAGCGCGCCGAATTCATCGTCGAGATGACGAGCGATCCGGAGACGCGCGGGCCTGACGGCATCGACACGGTGGAATATTGGGTGCGAACCAACCCCGGTACGCGCGCCGGGCCGATGATGAAGGTTGCCTCGGGCGGCGAACTCTCACGCTTCTTGCTGGCGCTGAAAGTGGCGCTGGCGGATCGTGGTTCTGCGCCGACGCTGGTTTTCGACGAGATTGACACAGGCGTCGGCGGCGCGGTTGCTGATGCGATTGGCCAGCGGTTGGCGCGGTTGTCGAGCAATGTGCAGGTGCTTTCGGTCACCCATGCGCCGCAGGTGGCGGCCCGTGCGACCACGCATATGTTGATTTCCAAGGGCCCGGCGGGTGAGGGCTCGGATATGATTGTCACCCGCGTGACGCATATGGAGCATGAAGCGCGCAAGGAAGAAATCGCCCGGATGCTTGCAGGAGCGTCCATCACCGAGGAAGCGCGAGCGGCGGCGGCGAGGCTGTTGAGCGGGGCGGGGTGAGTTTGCTTGCGCACGTCGCCGCCCGTCATCGGATGAGGGGTATGGCGTGGCGCTCTGCCTGTCAGCATCCTCCTCTCGCACCTTTGCCAATCTCCCATTTTTCAATAAAACGATTCCGAATGACCGGAGTCTCCATGCATGCCCACTAATCAAAAGCCTGTCACCGAGTTGAGCGAAGCCGAAGCGGTGGAGGAGTTGGCGTTTCTCGCCGGGGAACTGGCGCGGCACGATGCGCTCTATCATGGCAAGGATGCGCCGGAGATTTCGGATGCCGAATATGATGCGCTGAAGCGGCGTAATGATGCGATCGAGGCGCGGTTTCCGAAGCTCGTTCGGCCTGATAGCCCGTCGCGTAAGGTCGGGGCGGCGCCTTCCGGGCAGTTTGCGACGGTCGTCCATTCGCGCCCGATGCTTTCGCTGGACAATACGTTTTCCGATGAGGATGTGCGGGATTTCGTCGGCAGCGTCTATCGCTTCCTCGGCAGGCTGCCGGACAATTCCATCGCCTTTACCGCCGAGCCGAAGATCGACGGGCTTTCCATGTCGCTGCGCTACGAGCGCGGGCGACTCGTGAGCGCTGCGACGCGCGGCGACGGCACGACGGGCGAGAATGTAACCGCCAATATCCGCACGATCCGGGAAATACCTGACGTGCTGCCGGCTGATGTGCCCGATGTGGTGGAGATTCGCGGCGAGGTCTATATGGCCAAGAGCGACTTCCTGGCGCTCAACGCGCAGATGGCGGCGGAGGGCAAGCAGACCTATGTCAATCCGCGCAACACCGCGTCCGGCTCGCTACGCCAGCTAGACCCCAAGGTGACCGCGAGCCGCAAGCTGCGCTTCTTCGCCTATGGCTGGGGCGAAATGTCGGATATGCCCGCCGATACGCAATTGGGCATGGTGGAGATTTTCGGCGCGTGGGGCTTTCCCATCAATCCGCTGATGAATCGGCTCTCGACGCTTGATGCGATATTGGAGCACTACCACCATATCGAGCGGGTGCGACCGGATCTCGACTATGACATCGATGGTGTGGTCTACAAAGTGGACCGGCTCGATCTGCAGACGCGCCTCGGCTTCCGCTCGCGCTCCCCGCGTTGGGCCACGGCGCATAAATTTCCCGCCGAGCAGGCGTTTACCCGGCTGACAGGCATCGACATTCAAGTGGGCCGCACCGGGGCGCTGACGCCGGTGGCGCGGCTGGAGCCGATCACAGTGGGCGGCGTCGTGGTGACCAATGCGACGCTGCACAATGAGGATTATATCAAGGGCATCGGCAATAGCGGCCAACCGATCCGTGAGGGCAGGGATATCCGCGTCGGCGATATGGTCATCGTGCAGCGGGCAGGGGACGTCATTCCGCAGATCGTCGATGTGGCGATGGATGAGCGCCCGGCCTCGGCGGCGCCTTATGTCTTTCCGCACACATGCCCCGTTTGCGGCAGCCATGCGGTGCGCGAGGAAGGCGAATCGGTGCGCCGCTGCACCGGCGGTCTTATCTGCGCCGCGCAGGCGGTGGAGCGCATCCGCCATTTCGTTTCGCGCAATGCCTTCGACATCGAGGGGCTGGGCGAAAAGCAGGTGGAATTCTTTTTCCATGCCACCGATCCGGCGCTGCGTGTGCGCTCGCCCGCCGATATCTTCACGCTACGCGAGCGGCAGAACCGGTCGTTGACCAAGCTGGAGAATATCGAAGGGTTTGGCGCGGTTTCGGTGAGGAAGCTGTTCGACGCCATCGATGAGCGGCGCGAGATCGCGCTCTCCCGCTTCCTGTTCGGGCTCGGCATCAGGCATGTGGGCGAGGTGAACGCCAAGCGGCTGGCGCGGGCGTACCGCTCCTATGCGGCGTTCGAAAAGGCAGTGCGCGACGCCCGAGCGCCTGCCGACAAAGCGGACAAGGGCAACGAGGCTTGGATCGAGCTCAACGATATCGAAGGCATCGGCGCGATCGTCGCCGAAGCGGTGGTGGATTTCTACAACGAGCCACACAATCTGGAAGTGCTCGACGCGCTGCTCGCGCAGGTGACGCCGCTCGATGAAGAACTGCGCATCGCCTCCGGCTCGCCGGTTGCGGGCAAGACGGTTGTGTTCACCGGCTCGCTCGAGAAAATGTCGCGCGACGAGGCCAAGGCCATGGCGGAGCGCTATGGCGCGAAAGTGTCGGGCTCGGTGTCGAAGAAGACTGATCTCGTCGTGGCTGGGCCGGGTGCGGGCTCGAAGCTCGCCAAGGCGCAGGAGTTCGGCGTCGAGGTGATAGACGAGGATGCGTGGTTTGTCTTGGTGGGTGAACAACCATGAGCGAGCGGAAGTTTAGAGGATTTGGTGACAAGGCGCTGCCTTTCCTGAAGGCACTCGACTTCCACCAGAACCGCGAATGGTTTCAGGAAAACAAGAGCCTGTTCGAGGCGCATTTGAAGGAGCCGCTGGGCGATCTCGTCGAGGATCTGACGGAGCGCTTTGCCGAAGCCGGTTTGCCCTTCCGGGGTGACCGGGTGAAATCGCAGTTCCGCATCTATCGCGATGCCCGCTTCTCCAAGGACAAGAGCCCCTATAACCGGCATCTCTCGGCGCTGCTTTCCGCCGATGGCAGCAAGCGGACGGAGAGCGGCTGCTTCTATGTCTGCATCGGCCTGCCGGGCGTGCGCGATTGCTATGCGGGTGTCGCCTGGTGGCAGCAGAGGCCGGAATTGCTCCTGGCCATGCGCAGGGCGATCGTGGAAAAGCCTTGGGAGTATCGTGCGATGGTCCAAGCGCTGAAGCAGGGCGGGCTGGAATTGCGCGACACCGACCGGCTGAAGCGCCTGCCGCGTGGGTTCGAGCATGTGCAGGAGCCGGACCTCGCCGAAGCCGTGCGCAACAAGCATTTCTTCGTGCGCATGGAGATCGATCCTGACAGCATCACCTCGCCGGACCTCGCGGATCGGCTGTTCGATTTCGCCATGCGGTCGAAGCCGCTGATCGACTGGGGAAAGAGGATAGAGAAGTTGGTGGCGTGAGGGCGCTCAGCCGACACCGTCATCCAATATTTTTGACGCATCCATCAACAGTTCTGATGTGACATTCCCCTCCGGCTTGATTTAGATCAAGATCATCCAGCCGGCGCACGCCATTTCGTGACTGTCTCCCGGCCCTTCACCTCAAGGAGCAATCATGGACCAGATGTCAGGCGCTGAAAGCGTGGCGCGCAGCCCGCGCGCTGAATTCTGGGAAGGGGTTCGCCTGGCGCTTCCCCTCGTCGCTGCGATCGCGCCGTTCGGTCTGCTCTTCGGAGCTGTGGCTATCGACAATGGCTTCACCATGCCCGAGGCGGTGTTGATGAGCACCGCGCTCTATGCCGGAGCAAGCCAGATGGTGGGGCTCGAACTCTTCGGTCAGAAAATTGCCCCGTGGATGATCGTGCTGTCGATCTTCGCGGTCAATTTTCGCCATGTCCTCTACTCAGCGGCGGTCGGGCGGCGTATCCGGCACTTTACCTTCTGGCAGAAAATGGCCGCCTTCTTCGTGCTGGTCGATCCGCAATATGCCGAGACGGAAAAGCGCGCCGAGGCGGGCCGTCCCGTCACCTTCGCCTGGTATATGGGACTCGGGCTGCCCGTCTATCTGATGTGGATCGTGGAAGCTTATATCGGCAGCATGTTCGGGAATCTGATCTCCGATCCGCATGCGCTGGGACTGGATGTGATATTGCCGGTCTATTTCCTCGGGTTGGTCATGAGTTTCCGCACCCGCCAGAACTGGCTGCCGGTCGTGATCGCGAGCGGCGCGGCTTCCGTCCTCGCCTACAAGACCGTCGGCTCGCCCTGGCATGTCAGCCTCGGGGCTATCGCCGGCATATTGGTGGGCGCTGCGCTGACAAAGCCTGAGAAGCAGGAGAATTGAATATGTCCACCATCACCTGGATCATCCTCGCCGGCGCCGTGATGACATTCCTGACCCGCGTCGGCGGCCATCTGGTCCTCTCGCGCTTCGACCGGATTCACCCGCGCGTCGAGGCGGGATTGAATGCGGTGCCGGCAGCCGTCCTGACTACCCTCGTCGCCCCCGCCGCCTTCACCAATGGCTGGAAGGAATTCGTCACGCTGCTTTTCGCCGGGCTGATCGCCACTAGGCTCAGCATGGTGCCGATGTTCTGCCTCGGCGCAGCATGCATCATTCTGCTTCGATATTTTTTCCCGGTTTAGCTTTATTGGTGCGATGATCCGCGTATTTGCCGAGGTACTTATCGTACAAAAGCCAGGCAAGACATACCGCTGTCCCAATCCATGGGAATACAAACCACATAAATTCCTGACCGGTCATGGTTTCATTCTCCCGAGAACGGGTCTTGCAATTAAATGTAGTCCACTGGCAAGAGAAAGCCAAGCTGTCACGGTGAGAACCGATACCATCAGCCCCCTTCCCGGTGTCAGATCAAACGTCTCTCCAAGGACACCGACGGCTATCACAGCCGTCGACAACCGGTCCAGATTGTTCGCCGAGAGCTTGGTCTGCTCATTATAGATCGTATTCATCTCCCCCTCCCTTGATAAATATCCCCTAGCCGAGTCCCTCCGTCGCTGCGATCAGCCATTCGCGCGTCTTGCCTTCCACATGCGGCAACAGCTTTTCGCGCACCTTAGCGTGATATGCATCGAGCCATACCAGTTCTTCCCGCGTCAGCAGGCTGGTATCGATCAGCCTGATGTCGATGGGGCAGAAGGTGAGCGTCTCAAAGCCCATCATGGGAATATCGCCGCCTTCGATCATTTCCGGCTCCGTCACCACTATGAGATTCTCGATGCGAATGCCGAAGCTGCCGGGCTTGTAATAGCCGGGCTCGTTGGAGATGATCATGCCGGGCAGGAGTTCCTGCGCGCCGCGCTTCGAAATGCTTTGCGGCCCCTCATGCACGGCGAGATACGAACCCACTCCATGCCCCGTGCCATGGGCATAGTCGAACCCATGCTTCCAAAGCGCGATGCGGGCGAGCACGTCGATATCCATGCCGCGCGTGCCCTTCGGGAAACGCGCCGTGGAAATGGCGATCATTCCCTTCAGCACCAGGGTGAAAGCGCGCTTCAGTTCAGCCGATACCGTACCGATGGGGACGGTTCGGGTGATGTCGGTGGTGCCGTCACGATATTGCGCGCCGGAATCGACAAGATAAAGCTCTCCCCCCTGCAACACGCGGCTGGTGTTGGTATTGGCGCGGTAGTGGATGACCGCGCCATTCGGCCCGGCGCCGGAGATGGTGTCGAAGGAAATATCCTCCAGTGGCATCTGGAAGCTTTCGGCCACGCTGCGGCGGGTTTCCTCCAGCTTCGTTGCGGCGGCAATCTCATCGACGCTGCCCGGCTCCTGCTCGTCGAGCCAGGAGAGGAAGGAGGCCATGGCCACGCCGTCGCGCTCATGCGCCCGCCGCGCGCCATAAAGCTCCGCCGCGTTCTTGAGCGCCCGAGGCAGGCGCGCAGGGTCCTTGCCCTCGATCACCTTGCCGCCCGCATCCGTAACGATCATGCGCAGCTTTTCCGCTGCGAGCGCGGGGTCGAGCAAGATCGCTTCGTTTTTCTGCCCCGCCTTTAAGCTCCCTTCGGTCGATGGTGGGGACCCCGCCGCGCAGGTTTTGAGGTAATCCTCCAGTGACCCCGGCGAGCGCAGCTTGGCAAGCTGGGTCAGATAGGCCTCCGTTTCGATCGGCAGCTTGCGCTTGTCGATGAACAGCGACGGCTCGCCTTCCGAGGGGATGATGGCGAAGGAGAGCGGCAGCGGCGTGTTGCTCACATCCTTGCCGCGGATGTTGAACGCCCAGGCGATGGAAGACGGGTCCGTCAGCACGGTCGCCTGAGCCCCTGCCTTGGCGACAGCCTCGGACAATTCCCTGAGCTTCACGCTCGCCTCTTTTCCTGCAAAGGCGATGGGCTGGATGGTGACCGGCTCCAGCGGCGCGGCGGGCTGGTCTGTCCAGACGAGATCGACCAGATTGTCGGTGACCGGCACCAGCCGCCCGCCGGCCTTCGCCAGCGCCTGCCGCAGCGCCTCGGCATCCGCTATGGTATGGAGCCAGGGATCGAAGCCGATGGCTAGCCCCTTGCCATGCTCCGCCAGCCAGACGGAAGGCGGCGAGTCGATGAGGCTTTCAATCTTGAAAACGCTCGAATCTGTCTGTTCGCGCACTTGCAGCGTGTAGCGCCCGTCAATAAAGATGAAGGCCTCGTTTTTCAGTACCAGCGCCACGCCCGCCGAGCCGGTGAAGCCCGTGAGCCAGGCGAGACGCTGCGCCCGTGGCGGCACATATTCGCCCTGATGCTCGTCCGCGCGCGGGACGAGGAAGCCATCGAGCCCGAGCTTTTCCATCTCTGCCCGAAGCTTCGCCACGCGCGGAGCTGCATTTGCCGGATTGCTGATGACGTCGAAGGACTGGAACATGTGATCTCGCGAACCTTTGGTTTGTTAGGCTCGCGAAATTATCCGCCCAAGGCCTCGGGCGCAATCTACTTCAAATGCAGCGTCACCCATCCCTCGCGGTGCAGGGTCTTGTGGTGATAGAGCCCCTGCGTCCGGTAGGCGGCGAGCACCTTGTCGCGCTGGCTATCGAGAATGCCTGAGAGAATCAGCGAGCCGCCTGATGTCAGATGCCGCCGCATGGCGGGGGCAAGCTGCATCAGAGGACGCGCCAGAATGTTGGCGACGATGAGATCGAAAGGCGCGCTGTTACGGATCGCCGGATGGTGGAAGCCGGTGGCAGTGGCCGTCACCACGCGCGTGGCGACGCCGTTCTTCTCGACATTCTCCTGCGCAACTGCCGTCGCGACTGGGTCGATGTCGGTGGCGAGAACGGGAATCGGCGTCAGCCGGGCGATGCCGATGGCAAGAACCGCGCTGCCCGTGCCGAGGTCCAGCGCATTGCGCGGTCGCTCGCGGCGGACGATCTCGCTGATCATCTGGAGACAGCCCGCCGTGGTGCCGTGATGGCCGGTGCCGAATGCCTGCCCGGCGTCGATTTCGATGGCAAGGTCATGCGGCCGCTTCTTATCGCGGTCATGCGAACCATGGACGAAGAAGCGCCCGGCGCGCACCGGCTTCAGCCCCTCGAGCGAATGCACCACCCAGTCGATATCCGGCAGCACTTCACGCTGGATCTGGAGGCCGAACGCATCCGAGCCGATCCGGTCGGCAATCCGCTCCATCGCTGCATCGCCATCCGCTTCCGTCTCGGTGTAGAGCGAGACTTCGAATATCTGCCGGTCCTCATCCATCT
Source organism: Paramesorhizobium endophyticum (assembly GCF_014640615.1). Taxonomy (GTDB): domain Bacteria; phylum Pseudomonadota; class Alphaproteobacteria; order Rhizobiales; family Rhizobiaceae; genus Paramesorhizobium; species Paramesorhizobium endophyticum. The sequence goes on from NZ_BMHH01000010.1 coordinate 113,999, forward strand.
CAACGAGGGCAACTGGCCAGCCATCCTCCTCGAACTCCTGTTCGATCAGGGCGTAAATGCGCTCGGCTTCTTCTTTTCCGGCGGTCAGGAACAGGCGGGTCTGGGGCATGGGCGGCTTTTCGTTTTCAAGAAAGGATGTAGGTGATTCCAATAGGGCATTTCTTGTCGAAACGGAAATGGCAGCTGTCCCGCCAAGGTTTTATATGCTGCCCTTATTCCGCCGCCAATTTTCTCAGCTTTTCAATCGCCGTATCCGGATTTTCCCCATAGGCAATCGTGCCACGGAAGCGGCCCTTGCTGTCGAGGAGGAAGATCGAGGCGGTGTGGTCCATTGTGTAATCACCGTCTTCGCCAGGAACCTTGCGGGCATAGACGTGATAAGCCCTCAGCATCGCGGCCACCTTGTCAGGCGCGCCGGTAATCCCGGTGATGCGCTGCGAGACATTGCCGATATAGGTCTTGAGCGTCGCCACATCGTCCCGCTCAGGGTCGACGGTAACGAAATATGCGCGGATGTTCTCGCCCTCGGGCCCCAGCTTTTTCAGCCAGCCATCGAGTTCGAAAAGCGTGGTCGGGCAGACATCCGGGCAATGGGTGAAGCCGAAGAAGATGGCGGAAGGATGCGAGCGGAACGCCGCGTCGGTGATCGGCTTGCCATCGGTGGCGGTGAGTTCGAACTGGCCGCCGAACGGCGCGTCTTCCGGTTTCGAGCGGTCCCGCCACATATTGAAGGCGAGCGCGCCCGAAAGCACGGCAATGAGAGCGATAACGATAACGGGGAAAGTTCTGCGCATCAGGACTGTTTCACAAGCACCAGGACAAGCCGCTCTGTATCATTGCCTGGAAAATGCCCTCGCCATGGTTGAGCCACCCGGCAAAGGCAAGACCGGTCGCAACCGCCGCAAGCAGCGCCATCAGGGCCGCGAGCGCGTATCTCGATGAACTATGATCGTGCGCTGTCTTCATTCCTTCATTATAGAGCATGATCCTGAAAAGTTGCAGACTTTTCGGATAAGATCATGCGGCTAAAAACCGCCGGAAGCCTCTTGGCAAAATGGTTATCGGATGAACGACGAAAAAGATCTGCGCTTCCAGAATGACGAGCCGCGCATCCACCCGACGGCGCAGCTCAAAGGGGTGAAGCTGGGACGCTATGCTGACATCGGCGAGCGGGTCATCCTGCGGGACGTGACGGTCGGCGATTTCAGCTATTTCGAGCGCAATGGCGAGGGAATTTACGCCGATATCGGCCGATTCTGTTCGGTAGCAGCGAATGTGCGCATCAACGCGCTGGAACATCCGATGGAGCGTCTGACGACGCACAAGGTGAGCTATCGGCCCAACGAATATTTCCGCTATCTCGGCCTCGATAGCGAATTCCGCGCCCGCCGTCAGGCGCGCCGGGTGCGCATCGGCCACGACGTGTGGATCGGCCATGGCGCGGTGATCATGCCCGGCGTATCCATAGGAAGTGGCGCGGTGGTGGGTGCCAATGCTGTTGTGACGCGCGACGTAGCCCCTTACACGATCGTCGCCGGAAGCCCTGCCTGCCTCATCCGCCCGCGCTTCGAACCGGCCATAGTCAAGCGCCTTCTTACGCTCTGCTGGTGGGACTGGCCCGTGGAAAAGCTCTACGAGGCCGTGCCAGACATGCAGAAACTCGACATCGAGGCGTTCCTCGATAAGTGGGCCTGATCACGATCTTGTAATCTTAACAGCGACGTCCCAATTCTCTTTCGAGATAAACCGGAGGTTTCTATGAAGCAGGTTCTCGCCGCGACGGCACTTTTGGCTGGCGTTATGATGGGTCAGGCCGGGGCCGAAGAAATCGGCAAGGTCGGCGTAGACTGGTTTGGCAATGACATCGTCATCGATGCCGTGCAGGACCCGAAGGTGAAGGGCATCACCTGCTATCTCGCCTCGTTCGACCGAAGCATCATCGACCGGCTGCAAAAGGGCAACTGGTTCGAAAACCCGTCCAACGCCTCGATTTCCTGCCAGCAGACCGGGCCGATCACGGTAGGTGACATCGACCTCGACGAGAGCGGCGAGAGGGTCTTCTCCACCCGCACCAGCCTGATCTGGAAAGAGCTGGTCATCACGCGCATCTACGACAAGCCGAATGACACGATGGTCTATCTCGTCCACGCCGCGCAGGTGCAGGACGGCTCGGCCAAGACCTCGATCTCCACCATCCCGCTCTTCAACAGCCAGGTGACGTGGGAAAAGGGCAAGCCCCAATAGGGAAAGGCCGGGATCGCTCCCGGCTTTTTAACATTATTTCGGTGAATTCCGCGCCAAGCGCCCTCGTGGTTCGAGGCGAATTCCGCTGCGCTCCATTCGCACCTCACCATGAGGGCTACTGGAGCGTCTGCTTTCTATTATCTTCATCCGAGGGCTGCTGGAAGCGCGACGCCCCCTCCACCCTCATCCTGAGGTGCTCGCGAAGCGAGCCTCGAAGGGCGACGGTGAAGGGGATCGTCATCGCGACGGTTTCATCCCCAATGATACTCTAACCAGCTTGCGGCATCGCATAGGCCGTATCCGCATCCTCGATGATTTTCCCTGCATTATAGGCGTTCTCATCCAGAATGCCCTCGCGCTTGGAAACGATGGTCGGTACCAGCGCCTGCCCGGCGACGTTGACCGCCGTGCGGCCCATGTCGAGGATGGGGTCGATGGCGAGCAGGAGACCGACGCCTTCGAGCGGCAGACCGAGCGTGGAAAGCGTCAGCGTCAGCATCACTGTCGCGCCTGTCAGGCCAGCGGTGGCGGCGGAGCCGAGCACCGAGACGAAGATAATCAGCACATATTCCTGAATGCCGAGCGGCACGCCGAAGAACTGGGCGATAAAGATCGCCGATATGGCGGGATAGATCGCGGCGCAGCCATCCATCTTGGTAGTCGCACCCAGCGGCACGGCGAAGGCGGCATATTCGCGCGGCACGCCCAGGCTCTTTTCGGTGACGGTCTCGGTGACCGGCAACGTGCCGACCGAGGAGCGCGATACGAAAGCCAGTTGGATCGCCGGCCATGCGCCTGCGAAGAAGCGCGATGGCTTCAGGCCATGGGCGACGAGCAGCGCCGGATAGACGACGAAGAGCACGATTGCGAGGCCGATATAGACGGCGGCGGCATACCAGCTCAATTGCGCCAGCGTCTCCCAGCCATACTGCGCGACGGCGCGGCCCAGGAGGCCGATAGTGCCGATGGGCGTCAGCCGGATGACCCACCACAGAATCTTGCGCACGATCACGAGCAGCGACTGGTTGAAGGCAAGGAAAGGCTTCGCCGCCTCTCCGGCCTTCAGCGCGGCGATGCCGAAGACGATGGAGACGACGAGAAGCTGCAGCACGTTGAAATTAAGCGATGTGCTGGCGCTGCCGTTGGTCAGCTTGGTGCTGGCTTCGAGGCCGAGAATGTTGGCGGGCACGAGACCCTTGAGGAAATCTAGCCAGGAACCGGTATAGGACGGCGCCTTGGCCGCCGTTTGCGCCACGCCCGAGCCGATCCCCGGCTGGATGAAGAGGCCGAGCGCGATGCCGATGATGACGGCGATGAAGGAGGTGATGGCGAACCAGAGCAGGGTCTGCCACACCAGCTTGGCGGCATTCTGCAGCGTCGCCAGATTGGCGATGGAGGCGACGATGGCAGTGAAGACCAGCGGCGGCACCAGCGCGCGCAGAAGCTGCACGAAGATGGAACCGATGGTCTGGAGCGTCACGGTCAGCCAGTTCGGATTGCCCGCCGCATCCGCGCCCATATTGCGCGCGACGAGGCCGAGCACCAGCCCGATCACCATGGCTGCCAGAACCTGAAAGCCGAAGGACGCATAAAACGGCTTCGGCGCGGATTTTATGGTTGCGTGAGACATGTGTGGCTACTTTCGCAATGTCGGCGGACGGAGAAATAAGCCGTTCCCCGAGTTTGCGATGACGCTAGCCGGATGCGCGGTTTGTTATAAGAAACGGCTTGGCGGGATGGGGACGGGGAATGGAATAATATGCTAAAATACGGTGTTCGGAAGGATATAATGTCAGAATATTCTAATGAGGGGAATCGAATCGCTACTTTATTGACGGTAATGGAAATCGTAATTACAGTCTGGATATAGATTTTTATGGAGGCTGGCTATGACTGCACTCACGGTTACGGCGAAGGGGCAGGTCACGCTCAAGCGGGATCTGCTGCGTCATCTTGGCATAGAGCCGGGCGAGCGGATCGAAGTCGAAGCACTGCCCGGCGGTGAATTGCGGGTGCGCGCGGCTCGCCCGACGGGCAAGATAGAGAATGTTTTTGGCTTTCTCGCGGACAAACGTAAATCGAAAAGGGCCATGACAATCGATGAAATGAATGAAATTATCGCTGCCGGCTGGGCGGGTGAGTTCAGCGACAAATGAGGCTGTCGGTTGATACCAACGTACTTGTGCGTGTCATACTGGAGGACGACTTCGTCCAGTCACGTACGGCCGAAAAGCTGCTCAGCGAAGCTACATTGATCGCCATTTCCTTGCCGTGTCTGTGCGAATTGGTCTGGGTCCTTCGGCATGGGGAGAAGTTGCCGAGAGAAGATGTGGCGGCAGCCATACGCTTATTTCTAAATACCGGGAACGTAGTCACAAACCAACCCGCCGTTGAAGCCGGGCTTGCGGTGCTGAATGCAGGCGGTGACTTTGCCGATGGCGTTATGGCCTATGAAGGCAAGCGGCTGGGCGGCGAAACTTTCGTATCCTTCGACCGGAAGGCCGTGACGCTTCTGGTCCAACAAGGCGAAGCCGCACAATTCCTCGGCTGAGCTCTCACACCCTTTGCACAAAACTATCCAGCACACGCTTCTGTCCGGCGCGATCGAAATCGATGGTCAGCTTGTTGCCATCGATGGAGGCGACGTTGCCGTTGCCGAACTTCGTGTGGAACACGCGGTCGCCCGGCTTGAACGGGGAGGGGGTGTCGGAGACGGATTTCGCCACCAGTTCGCCGTCGATCATCCGGCCCTTGACTGAGCCGCGCCCCGCGCCGAAGCCGGAATCGGCCTCGCCATAGCCGATGCGCTCGACATTGGCGCCCGAGCGCGAGCCCCAATTGTTGCGCGTCGCTTCCGAGCGGTTCTGTTGCGCGCGCTGCCAGCCGGGCGTCGAATAGCTGTTCTGGAACGGATCGGCGCGGTCGAAGCGCGACTGGCCGTACCCGCCATAGGAATTGCCCGATTCCGCCACCTCGACATGCGCCTCCGGCAATTCTTCCAGAAAGCGCGAGGGGATAGTCGATTGCCACATGCCGTGAATGCGACGGTTGGAGACGAACCAGATGTGTAGGTTCTTCTTGGCGCGCGTCAGGCCGACATAGGCAAGGCGGCGTTCTTCCTCCAGCCCCGAGCGTCCGCCTTCATCGAGCGAGCGCTGGTGCGGGAACAGGCCTTCCTCCCAGCCGGGCAGGAACACGGTCTCAAACTCCAGCCCCTTGGCGGAGTGCAGCGTCATGATGTTGACGGCGTCGAGATCCTCGTTCTGCTCCGAATCCATCACCAGCGCGACATGCTCCAGAAAGCCGCGCAGGCTCTCATACTCCTCCATGGAGCGGATGAGTTCTTTCAGGTTTTCCAGCCGCCCCGGCGCTTCCGCCGAGCGGTCGTTCTGCCACATCTGCGTATAGCCGCTCTCGTCGAGGATCATTTCGGCAAGTTCGGTGTGCGGCGTGGAATCGATGAGCGACTGCCAGCGTGTGAAATTATCGACCACTTCCTTCAGCGCCGAGCGGGGCTTCGGCTTCAGTTCCTCCGTCGCGACCAGATCGGCGGCGGCGGCGAGCATGGGGATGTTCCGCGCGCGGGCATAGTCATGCACCTGCCGGATGGTCGATTCGCCAAGGCCGCGCTTCGGCGTGTTGACGATGCGCTCGAAGGCGAGATCGTCGGCTGCTTGCGCCACGACGCGAAAATAGGCCATGGCGTCGCGGATTTCGAGCCGCTCATAGAAACGCGGTCCGCCGACGACGCGGTAATTGAGGCCCAGCGTGACGAAACGGTCCTCGAACTCGCGCATCTGGAACGAAGCGCGGACGAGGATCGCCATATTGTTGAGCGCGTGGCCCTTGCGCTGGAGCTGCTCGATCTCCTCGCCGACGGCGCGGGCCTCCTCTTCGGAATCCCAGGCGGCATGGACATGCACCTTGTCGTCGTCGGGGTTCGGCGCTTCCGTGAATAGCGTCTTGCCAAGCCGGCCCTCATTGTGGGCGATCAGATGCGAGGCCGCGCCAAGGATATGGGCGGTGGAGCGGTAATTGCGCTCAAGGCGCACCACGGCCGCGCCGGGGAAATCCTTGTCGAAGCGGAGGATGTTATCCACTTCCGCCCCGCGCCAGCCATAGATCGACTGGTCGTCGTCGCCGACGCAGCAGATATTGATGGTGGAAGGCTGGCCCGCGACCTTCGGCCTCTGCGCCAGCAGCCGCAGCCACATATATTGCGCGGTGTTAGTGTCCTGATACTCGTCGACCAGAATGTATTTGAACCGGGCGTGATATTCCTTCAGCACATCCGGGTGAGCGCGGAAGATGCGGATGGGGTGGCAGAGGAGGTCGCCGAAATCGCAGGCGTTAAGCGTCGTGAGCCGGTCCTGATAGGCTTGGTACAGCTGCCGTCCGCGGCCATTGCCGAATGCGCGGGCGTCGCCTTCCGGGATTTCTGAAGGGCTAAGGCCCTTGTTCTTCCAGCCATCGATCATGTTGGCGAAGGTGCGTGCCGGCCAACGCTTGTCGTCCAGCCCTTCGGCTTGAATCAACTGCTTGATCAGGCGGATGACGTCGTCGGTATCGAGAATGGTGAAGTCCGACTTGATGCCTGCAAGCTCGGCATGGCGGCGCAGCAGCTTGACGCCGATGGAGTGGAAAGTGCCGAGCCATGGCATTCCCTCGACCGCGCCGCCGACCAGAACGCCGATGCGCTCCTTCATTTCCCGCGCGGCCTTGTTGGTGAAGGTCACGGCGAGGATCTGGCTGGGATAGGCAAGTCCCTGCGACAGGATATGGGCGATGCGGGTGGTGAGCACGCGCGTCTTGCCCGTTCCCGCGCCGGCCAGCACCAGCAGCGGCCCTTCCGTCGTCTCGACGGCGAGGCGCTGCTCGGGATTGAGGCCTTTGAGATAGTCCGGAGCGCCGCGCGCCTGCATCGCCCTCGCGGCAATACCACCGGGCGCAACGGAACCGCCCACAGGCGCGCGCGGCGCGGCAGGGTCTTCAAAGAACGGCATGTCGTCGGGAAAGTCTGACATTTATTCCTGATGTAGTGATTCGGGGCCGGATTGCCAGTGCTGCCGCCGGTCTTCACCGTTTGATTGAGGTTGCAATTATGGTGAGCCCTTCACCCTCGTGGTTCGAGGCGAATTCCGCTGCGCTCCATTCGCACCTCACCATGAGGGTGAAGGGTGCTGGCGCTTTAGCACTTCCCTGGAACCTGAGCGTATGGGCTTGCAGTAGCCCTCATCCTGAGGTGCGAGCGTAGCGAGCCTCGAAGGGCGAGGGCGCTTGGCACCGGGCTAGCCTTCCAACTCCGTCACGCGCCTGTCCGTGAAATTCAGCCGATGCGCCGCCAATGCCTCGACCAGCGGGCGCATGTCGGGCTCGCGGGCGAGCAGGGCGTCGAGTTCGGTCATCTGGTTCATGGCGATGAGCCGCAGGATATCGTCGCGCACCGTACCGTCGGCGCGGCGCGGCAGATGCGCCACGGGCTGGATAAGTTCCACCTTCAGGCCCTTCAACGCAGCGCGCAAAGTCCGCTCGTCCGCTACTGTGGTTTCCACAAAGGCATAGAGGCCGACGCCCTTGGCGGGCAGGGAATAGACGGTCAGCGCCACGTCCTTGACGCGCGGGTCGGCCCTCAATGCGGCTGTTATCGCCGGGCCTTCCCGGTCGATGCGGTCGCCGGTGCCTTCGCCATCGGACCAGCGGAACAGGCCGCGCGTGATGAAATTATAGACCTTCTTGCCGGTTGCCAGCCAGATGCGCGAGGGCAGCGAGCGGCGCGCGAGAACGCGCTTTTCCGTCGCCGTCATCAGATGCGGCGCGAAAGCGCGCTTCTGCTTGATCAGGTGGCGGAAATCCTCATAGGCCATCAGCCGGTAGAGTGGACCGCGATGCCGATGTACGGAGGCGAGCTGGAAATCGATGACCGCCGCTTCGCCTTCCGGCGTCATCAGCCAGTTTTGCGGTTTGGCAAGGTCGTTATGGGTCAGGCCCAGGCGGCGGAAATCGCGCAGGATACGGTGGGCGCTGCGATACCATTTCGGATCGGTGGGGCGGGCAAGGTGCAGCGGCGCGCCTTCCGACCAGGAACGATAGAGGCCATGGCGGTCGGCGCCGATCAGCTGCGGTACGCCTTTGAGGCCGCGCACGGCCTTGAGGGCGCGTATCTCGCGCTTCGCCAGAATCCAGGCGAGCGGACGCGACCAGCGCGGCGAGGCGCTGACAAGACGGCGGATTATCCGCTTCTCCGGATCGCTCGCGAAATAGCCGGCGCGGGTCTCCGAAAACACGTCACGCTTGAAGACGGCGGTCGCGATGAACTCCGGTAATTCCGGATTATCAGGCAGGCGACCCTTATATGTTCCATTCTGCATGAATGGCTCACTAGCTGGAACAGGCTTATCAATCAAGCGGGGCGCTGATATTGGAATGAGGCAACGGTCTAGAGGAGAGCGGCATGAGTCATCGCGAAGATATCGAGAAAATCCTTGTCCAGGAGCAGGTGCTGGTGTTCGACGCCTTCGATGAGGCGGCGGCCTTTGAACTGGGAAGCCGGATTCGGGATATTGCCGTGCGCGAGGGGTTGGGCGTTGCCATCGAGGGCGGGCTCTGGGACCGGCGGCTGTTCTATGCGGTGACATCAGGCGCGACGGCCGACAACCAGGAATGGGTGCGCCGGAAATTCAATGTAGTGCGACGCTTCCATGCGAGCACCTATCGGCTGGCGCTGGAACAGGACCGCGCCGACCGTATGTTCCCGCCGCACCGCGCGCTCGACGTGGCGGACTACGCGCTGGCGGGCGGCGGCTTTCCGATCCGGGTGAAGGGCGTGGGCGTCATCGGCGCGGTAATCGTTTCTGGGCTGCCGCAGCGGGAGGACCATAATCTGGTGGTGCGCGCGCTGGCCGAGATGCTGGAGGCGGATGCGGACGAACTCGCTCTTCCTCCGCGTTAAGCTCGATAATCCAAGGAAGAATTATATGTCACTCAAGGACGCCGTTGCGCTTGAGCGCAATGAAGAGGGGATTGCCGCTGCCGTCGCCATCCTGAAACAGCGTTTCGGCGAACGGGCGCAGACGGGGCAGGCGATTCGCGAGCAGCATGGCCACACCACGACCTATGTGCCCACGCAGGCGCCGGATATCGTCGTATTCGCCGAAAATACGGACGAGGTGCAGGATGTGGTGCGCATCTGCGCCGAGCATCGCGCGCCGATCGTTCCCTTCGGGACCGGATCGTCGCTAGAGGGGCAGGTCAACGCGCCGGCGGGCGGGGTTTCGCTCGACCTTTCGCGGATGAACCACATCGTGAGCGTCAATGCCGACGATCTCGACTGCGTGGTCGAGCCGGGCGTCACACGACGCGAGCTCAACGAATATTTACGCGATACCGGCCTGTTCTTTCCCATCGATCCGGGCGCGAATGCCAGCCTCGGCGGCATGGCCTCCACCCGCGCCTCGGGTACCAATGCGGTGCGCTACGGCACCATGCGCGAGAATGTGCTGGCGCTGAAGGCGGTAATGCCGGACGGGCGGCTGATCACGACCGCGAAGCGGGTCAAGAAGACCTCCGCCGGCTATGATCTGACGCGGCTGCTCATCGGCTCCGAGGGCACGCTCGGCATCATCACCGAACTGACCCTGAAGCTCTACGGCATCCCGCAGGCAATTTCGGGCGGGGTTTGCCCGTTTCCGAACGTCGAGGCGGCCTGCCGCACGGTGATCGAGACGATCCAGATGGGCATTCCCGTGGCGCGCATCGAACTCGTCAATACGCTGCAGATGCAGGCGCTGATCGCCTATGCCAAGCTGCCCTACCTGGCTCAGCCCTATCTCTTCGTTGAGTTTCATGGCAGCGAGACGGGCGTCAAGGAACAGGCGGAACTCTTCGGCGAAATCGCCGCGGAAAATGGCGGCGGGCCGTTCCAGTGGACGGCGAATGCGGAAGAGCGCGACCGGCTTTGGCGGGCGCGGCACGACGCCTATTTCTCCGTGCTGCCGCTACGGCCAGGCGCGAAGGCGGTGGCGACGGATGTCTGCGTACCGATCTCACGCCTTGCCGACTGCATCGCCGAGACCGAAGCCGACCTTACCGAGACCGGCCTTATCGCGCCGATCGTCGGCCATGTCGGCGACGGCAATTTTCACCTGCAATTGCTGCTCGACACCAGCGACGCCGCCGAGATCGAAAAAGCGGAAGCCTTCATGGATCGCCTGGCGCTACGCGCCATCGGCATGGAAGGCACCTGCACCGGCGAGCATGGCATCGGACAGGGCAAGATGAGATATCTGGAACTGGAACTGGGCGAGGCGGTGGATGTGATGCGCCAGATCAAGCGCGCCATCGATCCGGATAATATCATGAATCCGGGCAAGATCTTACGGGTGTGAGTTGAGGGATTGATTCAAGAGAGCGGTTAAAACGCTGGGGGAGGGAAATTGATCAGAGCGTTGATGGTCGATGTCGATGGCGTGGTTATTATCCAACCAGAGGGAAGAGAACATTGGGCCGATAATCTCGAGCGGGATCTAGGTGTGCCGGTGGCTGACCTGAGACGAGAATTCTTCCAGCCATATTGGGAGGAAATCATTGTTGGACGCGCGCCCATGGCGGAACGTCTCGCCGCCGCTCTTACAAAGATTGCGCCTAGGGTACATTGCGAGGATCTGATCTCGTACTGGTTCGAAAAGGATTCGCAGCTCGACTCCGTGCTTTTGAATGACATAGCAGCCTGCCGTGACAGCGGGCTTCGGATTTATTTCGCGACGAACCAGGAGCACATGCGGGCTGCGTATCTGATGGAAGGCCTCGGGCTCTCCAGATACGTAGACGGGATATTTTACTCCGGCTCCATGGGATGTCGGAAACCCCAACGCAACTTCTACCGCGCGGTGGAGATTCGCATGGACTTGAATCGGAGCGAAATCCTACTCATTGACGATACGCTGGCGAACGTCGAAGCCGCGAGGGAGGCAGGCTGGACCGCAGTTCATTGGACGAATGGGATGAGCCTTCCGGCGATTGTAGCGCGCTTTACTGCATAACAAGCCGGCATCTTCCGATGCGATTTGCACCGAGTGGCGTGCACAATCCGGTAATTTTCCCTTAAGGAAACGCGATTTGCCTTGTTGTCGCCGGATGGGTGCCGTTATGTTGCGCGCTGTCACGCGGATGTGATGAACAGGATTCTCCGGAGCCAGAGGTTTGGGTCGCGTTTTTGTCATTCTAGGCGGATTGCTGGTGCTCGTCCTGACGGCGGCGCTGGTGGTGCCCCCTTTTATCGACTGGACGGGCTACAGGACCGATTTCGAGCGTGAGGCGAGCCGCATTCTGGGCCGCCCGGTGACGGTGGCCGGCAGCGCCAATGCGCGGCTGCTGCCGTTTCCGTCCGTCACCTTCTCCGATGTCCGCGTCGGCGAGAAAGACGGCCAACCGGCAATGACCGTCGAGCGGTTCTCGATGGATGCCGAGCTGATGCCCTTCCTGCGGGGGCAGATCTTGATCTTCGACATGCGGGTGGAAAAGCCGCGCGCGGTGATCGCGGTCGACAAGTCCGGCAAAATCGACTGGGCGATCCGGCCTGCCGCTCCGTTTGAGGCGGCGACCGTCAAGCTGGAAAATCTCCGCATCACCGACGGCACGGTAATTCTGCGCGACGCGGCCAACAATCGCGAGCATCGCATCACCGGCCTCAACGCCACCATGTCCGCCGCGAGCCTTGCCGGGCCGTGGCGCTTCGATGGGCGACTTGCCTTTGACGGGCACAGGGCTGGGCTGGAGGTGACGACGGGTGAGGCGAAGTCGGACGGGACCTTGCGCGTCAGCGCCCGCATCCGCCCCGAGACGATCCCCGCCGCCTTCGAGACCGATGGCAATGTGACCATGGCGCAGGGCGCGCCTTCCTATAAGGGCACTTTCGCGATCAAGTCCGCTGATATCGCCGAGAAAAAGCCGGCCCTTCGACAGGCTCAGGGTGAGGTTGGGCCAACTCAGGGTAGGGTGACGGGAAACGCTCAGGATGAGGCTGAGCGGCCGTTCTTTGCCGGGGTGCGTATCACCGGGGACTTCTCCGCCGATCATTCAAAGATCGAGATGCCGGAATTCCGCATGGAGCAGGGGCCGGCGGATGATCCCTATGTGGTGAATGGCAAGGCGCTGTTCGATTATGGCAGCGATCCGCGCTTCCTGATCAATGCCAACGGTCAGCAGGTGCTGCTGGATGGGGCAGGGCAGGCGGGCAGTGAGGCGGTGGCGGCGGTGCCGTTGTCGCAGCGCATGGCCGCCTTCCGCAGGCTGATGGACAGCGCGCCGATCCCGGCTATTCCCGGAAGCATCGATCTGAAACTTCCGGCGATCATTGCGGGCGACACCACCATCCGCGACGTGACCGTTGAAGCGGAGCCGGGCGGTGATGGCTGGAATATCAAGCAGTTGAAGGCCGATCTTCCGGGCCGCACGAAGATCGAAGCCAAGGGCAAGCTGCTTGTCGGGCAGAATTTCGGCTTCGACGGCGATCTGCTGCTGGCCTCGCGCCAGCCCTCCGGTTTTGCCGCCTGGCTGACGCCGCATGTGGACGAGGCGATCCGACGGCTTCCGGGGGCGGGGTTCTCGGCGCGGGTCAGCCTCCATGAAGGCGAGCAGCGTGCGGACAATCTGGAACTGGCGCTGGGCGGGGCTTCGCTCAAAGGCTCCTTCGTGCGGTCGTCGCCGTTGAATTCGCTGCCGTCGATGCAACTCTCGCTCGAGGGCGGCGCGCTTGATGGAGACGCGCTGGCGGCGCTGGCTGGGCTGTTCGCGAGCGACAGCGGCATGTCGCCTTTGTTCGATCGGGATATCGATGTGAAGCTCAAGGCGGGCCCGGTGGCGCAAGGGGGGCTTGAGGCGGCTTCCATCGACACGGCGTTTCGGCTTCGCCATGGCCGCTTCGATATCGACCGGCTTATTCTCAACGATCTCTCCGGCGCGACGCTGACGGCAACCGGCGCGTTCGACCCGTTCAAGCCGGAGCCCGGCGCATCCGTGGACACGACCATCCTTTCCGATGATCTCGCGCCGCTGATCACCAAGCTCGCGCAGCGCTTCCCGCATGTGCCGCTCTTCACCGCGCTTGCGAAGCGCGCGGCGGCTTATCCCGGCCTCTTCACCGATAGCGAATTGACGCTGGTTGGCAATGCGGTGCGGTCCCCCGTTCGACAGGCTCAGGGTGACGGGAAAAAGGCTCAGGCCGGGAGTGGGCAAGCTCAGGGTGAGGATGGCAGCGAGTTTTCGTTCAGCGCCCATGGCAAGACCGGCGGCATGGATTTGAGCGTCTCCGGCATGGCGCGAGGTAATCCATGGGGCGATATCCCGCTTGAGCTTTCGCTGACGGGGGATGCGAAAGCGAAGGAGGGCGAGGCGCTGATGGCTCTCATCGGCCTGCCGGCGCTGCCGCTGGGGCTTGCGGGAGAACTTGAAGGCAACATTTCGCTGCAAGGCGTGCCGTCGGAGGGAATGAAATCGCAGTTGACGCTGAAAGCGCCGGATGGAACGGCCACCATCGACGGCGTGTTCACGCTTCGCCCCGGCGACCTGACCAGTAGCGGCAAGGCTGTGGTGAAGGCCGCCGATCTCCAGCCCTTCATGGCGGCGACAGGCTATGCGCTGCCAGGCTTCGGCATGGGCTTGCCTGTTGATCTCAAGACGGATTTCCAGTTTGCCAAGGACATCGTCCGCCTGCCCAATCTGACAGGCACGGTGGATGGCGATGCGGTCACTGCCAAAATCGAGGCGAACCGCGCCGATGACGGAACACCGCAATTGAAGGGTGAGGCGAAGTTCGGGCGGCTCGATCTCGGCAATTTCGTCGCGTTCATGCTGGGGCCGCAGACTTTCGAGATTTCGGGGAAGAACAAGGACAATGTCTGGCCTGATGGCGTTTTTGCCAAGGCGCCGGCCTTTCCTCTGCTGGCGGATATGACTGTAACGGCTGATATGGCTGATGCCGGCCCGCTGGGCGAAATCAGCGGTTTTTCAGCGAAGGTAGGCAAGACGGGCGACGGCTTGAGCCTCGACCAACTGGCAGGCACGCTGCGGGGAGGGCGGCTCGGCGGCGGTTTCACGCTGCGTAATACAGGCGCGACGGCGCTCGCCTCGACGCAGTTCAGCTGGGAGGGCGGGGATTTGGGCGCGCTCTACTCCCTGCCGGAAAATAGGGCGCCGCTCAGTGGCAAGACGAAGCTCACCGCCTCGCTCAATGGCACGGGCAAGACTGTCGGCGAGTTGATGGCGTCGCTCGCCGGGTCCGGCGCGCTGGCGGTGGATGGGCTTGTCATCAAGGGGCTCAATGGCGATGGTTTGCAGCCGATCATAGACGCCGCCGACAAGACGGAGCCGAATGCTCCGGCAGCAACATTCGAGAAAATCGCGGCGGAGCATTTGACGCCGGGCGCGTTCAACCCAAGCAAGGCGGAACTGGCCTTCACAGTGGCGGGAGGCGTCGCCCGCGCGCCGTCCTTCATGCTCGAAACGGACAGGGCGCAACTGACCTCCGATTTGCGGGTCGACCTCGCGAAGATGGCGGTCAGTGCGCAGGGAAGCTTCGCATTCAAGCCGGGCAACGATGCGGTGGCGGGCGCGGAGCCGGCGGCGCGCTTCACGCTCGAAGGACGCTATGCCGACCCGGCCCTCACCTTCGACCGCCAGCCGCTCGTGCAGTTCCTGACGCAGCGCGTCCTCGAACGCGAGCAGGACCGCGTGGAGGCGATGCAGGCGGCGCTGACCGAAAAGCAGCGCCTGCGCCGCGAGGTCAAGCTGTATGAGGCGCGGGCGGAAGAGCGCCGGCGGGCGGAAGAGGCGCGGGGGAAAGCCGAGGAAGAGGCGCGCAGAAAGGCCGAGGCCGAGCGGCAGGCTCAGGAGGAGGCACGCAAGGCCGCCGCCCTTCGGCAAGCCCAGGAGGAGCGGGAGCGGCAGGAGCCTGCACAGACGCCTTTCCAGTCAGGCAGCATTCCGAAAGACCGTCCGGCTATGCCCGGCCAATCGGTCGAGGAATTTTTGAAGACGCTGGAAAAGCCGGCGCCGTAGGCCTCAGCGAGTGGTCTCAATATCAGCGATCCAAGCGGCATAGCCCCAATCTTCAAACCGCTTTCCCGCCCCGCTTCACCCATTCCAGCACATAGAGCCGCAGCGCCGACGATAAATTCGCCCGTTTGTCGCGCGCATCGTCAATCTCAGCTACGAGAGCAGCCACCGATATGCCACGCTGGCGGGCGATGGTTTCGATGATTTCAAAGAAGGCGTCTTCGAGCGAGAAGCTGGTGGCGTGGCCGCGGATGCTGACGGAGCGCTTGCGTACGAGACTACCGGATGGGGAGGGCGCGTTCATGCGCCGCCGTCGGAAGAGGGCGATTCCAGGCGGTTTCGGTCGAGGAATTCGGCTGCTTCACGCGCCTTTTCCCGCTCGAACTTTTTTTCCGCGCCGGTACGGCCATAGCGGATGCGGTTTTCCGCCGCCACCTGTTCCTTCTCCGCGCGCTCTTTCCGCTTCCTGAACTGCCGCAGATTGACCACGTCGCTCAAGGGAAACGCCCCTCTGTTACTTGTTCTTGCGGAAGGCATCCAGCGAAACGACATCCGCCATCGGCTTGGCTTCGTCCTTCTTCGCCTCGTCGCCTGCCTTGGCGGCGGTTTTTTTCGCGGTCTTGGCGACGGGTTTCGCCTTGGGCTTCGCCTTTTCCTCAGGCTCTTCCACGCGTTCTATCGTCGCTATTCCGATATTGGAATCATTGTCGCCCGCTGGCTCCATCGCCGTGACGTCAAATTCCAGCTCAAAATTGACGGAAGGATCGTAAAAACCGCGCACGGCGGAGAAGGGGATGACGAGCCGTTCCGGCACGTCGCCGAAGGACAGCCCGACCTCGAAAAGCTGGTCCGTCACCTGCAGATCCCAGAACTGATGCTGCAATACGATTGTCATCTGCTCGGGATATTTCTCCTTCAGCCGCGACGAGATGCGTACGCCGGGGGCCTCGGTGAGAAAGGTGATGAAGAAATGGTGATTGCCCGGAAGGCCAGCCTTGGCGACTTCCGACAGCACCTTTCGGATAACGCCGCGCAGCGCTTCCTGAGCGAGAATATCGTAACGGATCAGATCCTGTACCATAAAGTGCTTATCCCACGGATTCGCGGCCCGATGTCAAGTTCTCACATGCGATGTGGAACGAAAGAGCCATAAAACGTCGCCATTATGGCGCATCGTCCCGATAATTGCGACGGGGAAATGGGGCAGGTGGCTAAAAGGTTTCAGCTCCTCGACAAGCTCCAGTCCTTCGACAAGCGCATGATGCGGAGCTTCGCCCGAAGGCCCGCAGGAATGTGCGCACCCCATTGCGCGCGGCGTCCTCAATGTCCTTTTCCGTCGGTCGCTTGGTCGTCAGCCCGCAAAGCTGGATGTCGGCATTGACCAGCGCCAGGAATTGCCGCAGCGCAAGGTCTGGGTCGTCGATGTCGAGTGCACCGCAGGCGCTCAAGCTTGCCAGCCGCTCCGCCGCGATGGACCAGACTCTGGCCGGACCGTTCTCCCGCCAGACGGCGAAGAGTTCCGGATAGCGCTCGCCTTCCGCTTGGATCAGCTTGCGCAAGGCCTCGCCATCCTGATTGCACATGCATTTCTTGCCGAGCTTGTTGGCGAAGAGGACGAGATCGGCCTCGAGATTATCAGGCTTTTCGGGGAAGGTGGAGAGAATGGCGCAGAGCGCGGCATTCACCCGCGCGGTGATTTCCCCCACCACGGCGCCGAACAACATCTCCTTGTCACGGTAATGATTGTATATTGTCTGGCGCGAAACGCCTGCTTCTGCGGCAATGAGGTCGATGCTCGCCCCGGCAAAGCCGTCGCGGCAGAAGGCGCGGGCGGCGGCGTCAAGGATCGTATTGCGCTTCATGCATTGGCCGCTGCCCGGCCGGGTAAAGGGCATTCCCGCCTGCGTGCACGAATCGAATGCACGAAGCGCCATGGCAGCAGGTTTGTCAGCAGGTTTCATGAGCCTCAACATAAGACGGCTTGACGGTTTAGACAATACTGTCTAATTTGACATCACTGTCCAATCACAAGGACGTCAAGCTGCATATAACCCGTCGCTTTTTTCCGCAATGGAGGGATGTGTGCGGGTCCTCCTCTTTTCTCAATTCAAGGCCGATCCGGCGACGCGCCGTGCTCCTCCCAACATGGGCAGCGCGCCTGGCCGGCCCTTCCTTTGAAAGTATCCCGTGATGACATCCAGATTTCTTCATACCGCGGTCATTCTTGGGCTGTTGTCGGCGATCGGGCCCTTCGCGATCGACATGTATCTCCCGGCCCTGCCGACGATCGGCGCCGACCTTCAGGCGGAGACGAGCGCCGTGCAGATGAGCCTGCTCGCCTTTTTCGTCTCGATGGGGCTGGCGCAGCTCTTTGTCGGGCCGCTTTCGGACATGATGGGCCGCAAGCTGCCGCTCTATATCGGCCTCGTGCTGTTTTCCGTCGCCAGTGTCGGCTGCGCGCTTGCGCAGGATATCGACACACTCGTCGCCTTCCGCTTCCTGCAGGGCATCGGCGCCAGCGCTGGGATGGTCATCCCGCGCGCCGTGGTGCGCGACCTGCATACCGGTGTCGATGCGGCAAGGCTGATGTCAATGCTGATGCTGGTGTTCAGCATTTCGCCGATCCTCGCGCCGCTGACGGGCACGGCGATCATTGCCTTCTTCGGCTGGCGCGGCGTTTTCTGGGCAGTGCTCATCGCGGCGCTCATCGGCATGGTGCTGCTTGCCACGTCGCTCAAGGAAACCCGCCCGAAATCGGCGCGGGTAGAAAGCAGCCTCGGCGCGGCGCTTGGCGCATACCGGCTGCTGCTGAAGGACGGCAATTTCCTCGGGCTCACCTTCATCGGCGGCCTCGGCCTCGCATCATTCTTCGTCTATCTCGCCAGTTCGTCCTTCGTGCTGATCGACCATTACGGGCTGACGCCGACGCAATACAGCATCGCCTTTTCGGTCAATGCCGTGTCCTTCTTCAGCGTGTCGCAGCTTTCCGGCTGGCTGGCGGACCGTTATGGGCTGGTGCGCGTGGTGCGCATGGCGGTCACCGGCTATGCGGCGGCTCTGGCGGCGCTGGTGGTGGTGATGCTGCTGGGCTTCCAATCGCTGTTCGTCATGGCGGGCTTCCTGTTCGTCGGCTATGGCTTCCTCGGACTGGTGCTACCGACGACCTCGGTGCTGGGGCTGGAGGAGCACGGCGAAATTGCGGGCACGGCCTCGGCTTTGATGGGAACGCTGCAGTTCGTCACCGGCGCGGTCGCCATGGGCATCGCCGGCGCGTTCTTCGACGGAACGGCATTGCCGATGGTCGTTGGCATCGCCGCCTGCGCGGTGGCCGCGTTCATCCTGACGCAGATTTCGCTCGGACGCAGGCGGGTGCGGGTAATGGCGGAAGCGGCGGAGTAGGCGTTAAAACGTTGGAAGGGCAGGGCGGGCAGGCCGTATTCTATACGGTGACTGCCCCCAGCTTTTCCAGAACGAAACGCCGGCGCGCCTCGACTGGGGCGCACGGCACGGTGACGAGTTGATAGCCGAATCGCTCATAGGCGGCGGACACCGCCTCGAAAGTCCGCCGCGCCTCGTCCAGATCCTGTCGGCGCTCGGCATCCTGCGTGAAGATTTCAGGCCAGGGCGGAAGAACGAAGACGGTTGCATTGTAGCGCAACAACTCCGCCGCCCTTGCGACATGATCCGGCACCGGCAACCCTTCTAGTTGCAGATAGCCGGCTATGTCCGGAACGCCGCGGTCGAAGAAGATAATCCCGTCTTCCGCTTGCGCGATCTCATGGGAGCGCATTTCCCAGACAAGCATCGTCTCGGCGAAGAGCGCCGGGTTTTTCCAGGGAAGCGCCGGGCCGGAGATCGCCATCTGCTGCTGGATGATGCCGCGTCCAGCCTCCACGGACGAGCCATAGCCCGCCTCGCGCAGCGCCGCGATCAACGTGGTTTTGCCCGAGCCGGGGCCGCCGGTGAGCACAAAGAATCGGTCTGTGTCGTTCGACATGGGAAATACCCTCGAATCAAAGAGATCGGGCGCAGGCGAGCCGGAATGACTGCGCCTGTGCGTGACAGTTTGAGAAAAGGTCATTTTCGTGGGGAGAGAAGTGGAGGCTTCTGTTGCCAGGCGCCTCCGAGCCCCGCCTAGAGGTGCGAACCACTAGGGCTTGATTTGAAGTGTCACACTGCGATTAAGCAGCGAGACGAGCTTCCGCATAGTTGTCGTTTGCAACTACTGAGTTAGCCCGATAACGGTGGTACAATGCCGGGCAAAAGAGCGATCTTTACACCCTTGTCGATCCTATTTCGCCCCCATCAGAAGCCGCCCTTAAGAGCCGGCGGTTTCTGGTGGAGGCGCCGGGTACCGCCCCCGGGTCCAATGGGCTTATTGCATCGTCCGTTTATCACCATAGCTGGCCGAAGCCAGCAGGGGATATATAAGTGAGGACGAAGGAAATGTGAAGGGGTGAAAATCATGGATCGATGCCGAAGGTGGCAAGCAGTTTTACATACTATTAATGGTATATCCATAAAATATACATTTTATACTATGAAATACTATATTTAACCGATGGTTACTATTGACCGCAACCGGCATTGACAGGCGCGTTTCGCTGGCCGATGTTTCGGCTGGGCTTGTCAGAGATTCCAATCAGTCCGGCTGTTTTTCGCAGTTGGGGCAACCGCAGAGCCGAAGGAGAACGCTCCATGAGTGAATATATCGAAGATGTCCGCCGCTACGATGCCGCTGCCGATCCTGACGTGGTGAACAAGATCGTCAAGCATCTGGGCATTGCGCTGCGCAACAGGGATTCGTCGCTGGTCGCTGCATCGGATGCGGATGAGATCGAGCGTGTACGCAAGAGCTGGGTTGAGAAGAAGCTCGGCATCACCGATGCCGACAAGGGCGCCGCGGCGATCAAGAGCGTGGGCGAACTGATGAAGGGCGACCGCAACAAGCAGCGCGTCACCTTCTATTACCTCACCGCCAAGGAACTCGGAAAACTCGAAGCCCTCTGATTTTTTCTCATCTTGTGCGAAACTCCGGCCCTCGTGCTGGAGTTTCGCCGTTTAAGCGGCCCATGAAGTGGGCCGGAGAGACGTATCATGCCGCGCCATCCCGAATATCAATATCTCGATCTGATGAGCCATATCCTCGAAAAGGGGGACAGGCGCATGGACCGTACGGGCGTGGGCACGCTTTCCACCTTCGGCGCGATGCTGCGCTTCGACCTTTCGGATGGCACGGTGCCGATCCTGACCTCGAAGCGGGTCTACTGGAAGTTGGCGGTCAAGGAGATGCTGTGGTTCCTGACCGGCGGGACCAATATCCGCCCGCTGCTCCAGCAGAATGTGCGCATCTG
The DNA here is from genome assembly GCF_014640615.1 of Paramesorhizobium endophyticum. Classification (GTDB taxonomy): domain Bacteria; phylum Pseudomonadota; class Alphaproteobacteria; order Rhizobiales; family Rhizobiaceae; genus Paramesorhizobium; species Paramesorhizobium endophyticum. The sequence continues at coordinate 134,647 of NZ_BMHH01000010.1, forward strand.
GACCGACTGGCCGCTCGACAAATATCGCAAGGCGACGGGCGAGGAAATTTCGCAGGCAGAATTCGAGAGGCGCATTCTGGAAGACGATGATTTTGCGCTGAAATGGGGCGATCTCGGGCCTGTTTATGGCAAGCAATGGCGCAAATGGCAGGGCGCGGATGGCAAGGAATATGACCAGGTCGCGACCGTCATCGAGACGCTGAAGACCAATCCGTCGAGCCGGCGGATGCTTTTCCACGGCTGGAACGTGCCGGAACTGCCCGATATGGCGCTGCCGCCCTGCCACATGGTCTATCAGTTCCATGTTACTGGTGGCAGCCGGGTCAATCTGCTCATTTACCAGCGCAGTTGCGACCTTGAGCTTGGCGCGCCGTTCAATTTCGTCGGTGGCGCGGCCTTATTATTGATGGTGGCGCAGCAGGCGGGCTTTGAGCCGGGGGAGCTGATCTGGATGGGCGGCGACGTGCATCTCTACCTCAACCACCTCGAACAGGCGCGCGAGCAGATCACCCGCGAGCCCCGGCCTTTCCCGAAAATGCGCCTGCTGCGGAAGCCCGACAGTATTGACGATTACCGGATCGAGGATTTCGAGGTGACGGAGTACGACCCGCACGCGGCGATCAAGGCGGATGTGGCGGTTTGAGGGGCGCTTTTCGCTAGCTTAATCGCGAGCATGACACCGACGAGCCTCAAGCAGAACGGCGGCCTCCATCTCCTCAATGGATTTCGGCTCGCCGTTCCAGCGGAGAAGTCCAAAGACCTCCTCAGGCCGCGTCGCCTTGAAGGCTGGAGTCCGTTTCGGGATAACCTGCCTTTTCGTAGAAACGGTCGTGATGATCTTGCGAGGTGGTACCATAGGGATCAATCTCAAGCAAAGAGCTTATATGTTAAGCCTGATTCCCAGGTGTGCCAAGCGCCCTTGTGGTTCGAGGCTCATTTCGCTGCGCTCCAATCGCACCTCACCATGAGGGCTACTGAAACGCTGCCACGCTCATTTTCATCCTGAAGCGCCGACGCCCCTTCACCCTTATCCTGAGGTGCTCGCGTGAGCCAAGCCTCGAAGGGCGAGGGTGAAGGGGCACAGTAGCGGCAGTTCCGTCAAAACGCGAACCGCTAGCCTACAAAATACCCCGCCTTCTCAATATCCTCGACCAGTCCCGGCCTTCGCGGCTCCCAGCCCAGCGTTGCCCTGGTGCGGGCGCTGGAGGCGGGGGCGTCCATGGGGGCGAACATGCGGAACCAGTCGAAATGCTCCGCCGCTTCCTCAGGGGCGAGGCTCACAACGGGCAGATCCAGCCGGCGACCGATGATCGTGGCGATTTCCTTGAAGGATACGCCTTCTTCGGCGGCTGCGTGGAAGGGGCCGCCAACCGCGCCGTGCTCCAGCGCCAGCCGGTAGAGGCGGGCGGCGTCGAGTCGGTGCACGCCCGGCCAGCGGTTCGTTCCTTCGCCGATATAGGCGGAGCGGCCTTTCTCGCGGGCGATGCCAATAAGGATCGGCACGAAGCCATGGTCGCCTTCGCCATGGACGGATGGTGCGAGGCGAACGACCGCGGCCTTTACGCCGCGCGCGGCGACCGCCGCTGTCGCGGCTTCCGAGGCGCGGGGGAAGTGGGCAGAGGGAGCAGGGGGCGTGTCGGCCTCGGTCGCGATGCGTCCGGGAGCCAGATGCGCCATGCCTGATGTGGTGAGGAGAGGGTGGTCGGAGCCTTCGAGCGCGGAGCCCAGCGCTTCGATGGCGCGGCGGTCGACCTCGCAGTTTTCGGCGAATTTCGAGAAATCATGGTTGAAGGCGGTGTGGATGACGCCATCGGCCTTTGCCGCCTCGGCGCGCAGGAGGTAGATGTCCTCGATGGTGCCGCGCACAACATCCGCGCCGGTCTTGGCAAGGGTTTCCGCCCCGGCATCGGAGCGTACGAGGCCAGCGACCTGATGACCATGAGCAAGCAACTCGTTGACGACAGCGGAGCCGACGAAGCCGGTCGCCCCGGTAACAAATACACGCATGTGGTATTCTCCTGTTGGATGGGAGGCCACTATTCGCACGGCTGTTATCCGGGTAAAGTAGTGATCTTATACAGGTATAATCGCTAACAGGATGCGCCTATGGCTACTCTTGCCGACAATCTGCTGGGGACATTTCTTAGAGATCGCCGCACGAAGCTAGACCCGGCGGCATTCGGCATTCCGCTGACGAGGCGGCGGACGGCGGGGTTGAGGCGGGAAGAGGTGGCGCAGCGCGCCAATGTCAGCGCCACATGGTACACATGGCTGGAACAGGGGCGGGGCGGCGCGCCTTCGGCTGACGCGCTTGACCGGATCGCGCGGGCGCTGATGCTGACGGAGGCCGAGCGCGAGCATCTGTTTCTCCTCGGGTTGGGGCGGCTGCCGGAGGTACGCTACCAGCCGGTCGAAGGGGTGACACCGCGTTTGCAGCGGGTGCTCGACGCGTTCGAAGTCTCGCCGGCTATCGTGAAAACCGCGACATGGGATGTGGTGGCATGGAACCGCGCCGCCTCGATGGTGTTGACCGATTACGGTACCTTGCCGCCGCGCGAGCGCAATATCATCAGGCTCATATTCCTCAATCCGCGTGTGCGTTCCATCCAGTTCGACTGGGAGGGCGTTGCGCGCTTCGTGGTCGCAGCGTTCCGGGCGGATGCGGCGCGCGCCGGGGCGACGGGCGAGGTGCAGGCGCTGGTGGACGAACTCTGCGCCTCAAGCCCCGAATTCGCGGCGATGTGGCGCGACAATGACGTGCAAACCTATGGCGAAGGGGTCAAGCGCCTCCAGCATCCGGTAGCCGGCGCCATCGCCTTCGAATATTCCGCCTTCGCCGTCGATGGCCGGCCGGATCTGGGGATGGTGGTGTATAATCCCGCAACGGCGGAGGATGCGGAGAGGGTGCGGCGGATGTTGAATAGCGTGGATTCTGAAAGGTTACGTTAAGGCCGCCACTGCGATATAGCCTCGTGAATTCAATAAAGTGCAAGGGCTTCCATGAACCTCCCCCTCATCTCCCTCGTCGTCGCCATTGCCCAAAACGGCGTCATCGGGCGCGATAATGGTCTGCCCTGGCGGCTGTCCACCGACATGAAGCGGTTCAAGGCCATCACCATGGGCAAACCTGTCATCATGGGGCGCAAGACATGGGAGTCGATCGGGCGGCCGTTGCCCGGGCGGGTCAATATCGTCGTCACCCGTGATGCCACATTTTCTCCGGAAGGGGCGGAGATGGCGCATTCGGTTGAAAGCGCGCTTGAGCTGGCGCGTGCCCGCGCGGCGGAAGCTGGGGTGGACGAAATTTGCGTCATCGGCGGCGGGGAGATTTACCGCCAGTCGCTGCCTCTGGCGGACAGGCTGCATGTGACGGAAGTGGTCGGCGAGGTGGAGGGGGATACAACCTTTCCTGTCATCGATCCGGCGACATGGCGAAAGGTTTCCGTCGAAGAGGTGGAAGCGGGGGAGAAGGATAGTCACGCGACGCGCTATATCATCTATGAAAAAGCCCATCTGTAGACACCTTCCGGCCTTCATTGCTGCGTCATAAAGGGCCGATTTTCCGAAAGATTGCCGAAAACTGTCCGCTTGCGTTGAAAGCGGCTTGCACGATCCCTATAAACGGGAAACATCAAAATACGCCGCGGGGTTTTCATGCCTTTTGCGGGCGAAGACGGAGAGGTATGAATGCCCTGGAGCAATCAGAATGGCGGCGGCGGCCCTTGGGGGGGTGGCGGCGGTAATGGCGGCGGACCGTGGGGGCAAGGCCCCAAGGGACCGCGCAACCAGGGCACGCCGCCCGACCTGGAAGATATCCTGCGCAAGGGACAGGACCGGCTCCGCCAGGCATTCCCCGGTGGCGGCGGCAGCAATTATCCCATTCTCGCCCTGATCGGTCTCCTGCTCGTCGCCTTCTGGCTTTTCCAGTGCATCTATACGGTCCAGCCCGACGAACTCGCGGTCGAGACTCGTTTCGGCGTACCCAAGCAGGAAGTCGCCGGTCCCGGCCTGCATTTCCATTGGTGGCCGATCGAGAGCTATGAGAAGGCGTCAATCGCCGAAAAGCAGATCAATATCGGCGGCCAGGGCACGCGGGGCGCTACGCAGGGCCTGATGCTGACGGGCGACCAGAACATCGTCAACGTCCAGTTCTCGGTGCTTTATCAGGTCGTCGACCCGCGAGCCTATCTCTTCAACGTGGAAAGCCCCGACAGCATGGTGCAGCAGGTTTCGGAGAGCGCCATCCGCGAGGTGGTGGGCCGTCGCCCGGCACAGGACGTATTCCGCGACAACCGCGCCCAGATCGCCAATGAGGTGCGTGCAATCGTTCAGGGCGCGCTCGACAAGTACCAGACCGGTATCCAGGTCAACGCCGTGTCCATCGAAGACGCTGCGCCGCCGCCGGAAGTGGCCGATGCCTTCGACGAGGTGCAGCGCGCCGAGCAGGACGAGGACCGTTTCGTGGAAGAGTCCAACCAGTATTCCAACCAGAAGCTGGGCGGCGCACGGGGTGAAGGCGCGCAGATCCGCGAGGAAGCGGCCGCTTACAAGAACCGGATCGTGCAGGAAGCGCAGGGCGAGGCGCAGCGCTTCACCTCGGTCTACGATCAATATGCCAAGGCGCCTGATGTGACGCGCAAGCGCCTGTTCCTGGAGGCGATGGAAAAGGTTCTCAAGGGCTCGAACAAGGTGATCATCGACCAGGGAACGGGTGTGATGCCCTATCTGCCGCTCAACGAGCTGACGCGCCAGCGGCCGGCTGCCGGCGGCTTGCAGCAGAACTTGAATAGCGGAAGTACCGCCGGGGCCAGCAGCGCGACGGGAGCCAGCCAGTGATGAACCAGAATCGTCTCCCTTTCATCGCGGGCCTTATCGCGATCGTCGCTTTCCTCGTCTATTCCTCCGTCTTCATCGTTTCGGAGCGGCAGCAGGCCATCATCATGCGCTTCGGCAAGATCGTGGATGTGAAGGCGCAGCCGGGCGTTTATTTCAAGCTGCCTTTCGGCTTCCTCGATGCGGACACCGTGAAGATCATCGACGACCGTTTGCTGCGCTTCGACCTCGACGATATCCGCGTCCAGGTTTCGGGCGGCAAGTTCTATGATGTCGATGCGTTCCTCGTCTATCGCATCACCGATGCGCGCCGCTTCATGCAGACGGTCTCGGGCGAGACTGCTCTCGCCGAGCAGCGCCTGCGCACCCGTCTCGACGCGGCGCTACGCGGCGTCTACGGCCAGCGGGGCTTCGAGGCCGCGCTGTCGGAAGGGCGCGGCGACATGATGCGCGAGGTGCGCGACCAGCTTCGGCCCGATGCCACCTCGCTCGGCCTCACCATCGAGGATGTGCGCATCCGCCGTACCGACCTGACGGCGGAGGTCTCGCAGCAGACCTATGACCGCATGAAGGCGGAGCGCCTTGCCGAAGCGGAGCGCCTGCGCGCCCGTGGCCGTGAGGCGGCGCAGCGCATCCGCGCCGTGGCCGACCGCCAGGTGGTGGAAATCCTGGCCGAGGCGCGCAAGGAGTCCGAAATCCTGCGCGGTGAGGGCGAGGCGGAACGCAGCAAGATCTTCGCTGAAGTATCGCGCAAGGATCCGGATTTCTTCTCCTTCTATCGCTCGATGGCGGCCTACCAGCAGGCGCTGGAGAATTCCGGCACGACGATGGTGCTTTCGCCCAACTCGGAGTTCTTCCGCTATTTCCAGAATGCGCAGGGGAATGCTCCGGCAAGCCCGGCAACGCCGGCAAAGTGAGTAAAATTCTGCCTTCGCCTGAATTTTGGCGCTGGCGCCGCCCCTCACCCTTACCCTCTCCCCGTGAAGAACGGGGAGAGGGGGACATGATCGTTTTCGCCTTATGTCGCTGCCAGGTGCAGGGGAAGAATAGAGCCGTTCATGTTTTGATGGAAGCGCTTGAATTCCGTTTTTGGCCGTTGTCGTCGTGGAGACGTAGAGGAATGGATCCTAGTGACAAGCACCGGGATGACGGGTTGCTTCGGCTGTTGGCAACCACCTCCGACCTCTCCGCTGGCAAAAGCATATCAGGTAGTGGAAAAACATCTCCACCCCGTCATCCCAGTGCTTGTCACTGGGATCCATTCCTCAACGGTGGAGTGGGCACAACGATAAGAGAATAAGCCAACCTTTTCCATCTAAAGATGAAATGGTCTAGAGGGTGAGTGGAGGCGCCAGCGCCGGCTTGAACGCGGCGGTGGCCGGATAGGATCGCCATATATGGGACTGCATCCATGAATGACTTCGTCGCCGCCATAGGGCTGCTCTTCGTCTTCGAGGGGTTGCTCTATGGCGGCTTTCCCTTGCTTGCCAAGCGCTTCGCCCGCGATGTGGCTGACATGCCGGACTCCGTGCTGCGCGTTGCGGGCATTCTCGCCATCGCCGCCGGTGTGGCCATTGTCTGGCTGGCGCGGGGCTAGGGCATTTCCCCCCGCTTTCCTTCCTCCCGAACCTTTTCAAGGTCGCAAACAAACCGTATTTTCTCGAATATGATAGGAATCAGGCGGTCACTAAAGCATGTCTCCCAAAAGTGGGCACCGGTTTTGGGCAAAGACATGCTTGGAAACAAAAACCGTCCCTGCCCAGACCGGCGCGGTTTCATGTCCGCATCGTCAAACCAATTTATTGAGCGGAGTTGCTTATGGCTTTCGGAAATCGGTCCGGTTCTCTTCGCGCTGGTGTTGCGGCGCTTGCCATCGGGGCAATGACGGTCTCGGCGCTGGCGCAGGTAAAGGTTCAACCGGCCCCAGCCCCGGCCGCGCCCGCGATGCCGGCGCAGCCGACCCCGCAGCGGGCAGGCCCGGCATCGGTGGCGGATCTTGCCGCACGGCTGATCGACTCGGTGGTGAACGTCTCCACGGCGCAGAATGTGAAGACGCCCGAAACAGGCGACCAGCCCCCGATACCGCAATTGCCCGAGGATTCGCCCTTCCAGGAGTTCTTCAACGATTTCTTCGGCCCGCAGGGCAAGGGCGGCGAGGAGTCGCGCCGGGTCCAGTCGCTGGGCTCCGGCTTCGTCATCGACGCGGAAAAGGGCATCATCGTCACCAACAATCACGTCATCTCGGATGCCGATGAGATCGAGGTCAATTTCAACGACGGCACGAAGCTCAAGGCGACGGTGCTGGGCAAGGACACGAAGACCGATCTGGCAGTGCTGAAGATCGATCCGAAGAAGCATAAGCTGACGGCGGTGAAGTTCGGCGACTCGTCCAAGGCGCGCATCGGCGACTGGGTCATGGCCATCGGCAACCCCTTCGGCCTTGGCGGCACGGTGACTGTGGGCATCATCTCGGCCCGCAACCGCAACATCAATTCCGGCCCCTATGACAGCTTCATCCAGACGGATGCGGCGATCAACCGGGGCAATTCCGGCGGTCCGCTTTTCGACATGGACGGCAATGTCATCGGCGTCAACACCGCGATCATCTCGCCCTCCGGCGGCTCGATCGGCATCGGCTTCGCCATCCCCTCCGAAATGGCGGTGCCGGTCATCGACCAGCTCAAGGAATTCGGCGAGACGCGGCGCGGCTGGCTCGGCGTGCGCATCCAGCCGATCACGGAGGAGCTGGCCGAAAGCCTGGGCCTGGCCTCGATCAAGGGGGCGCTGGTGTCCGGCCTGGTGGAAGGCAGCAATGTCGACAACAAGGAGATCAAGCCGGGCGACGTGATCGTCAAGTTCGACGGCAAGCCGGTGGACAGCGCGCGCGACCTGCCGCGCATCGTGGCGGAAAGCCCGGTCGGCAAGGAAGTGGACGTCGTCGTTATCCGCAAGGGCAAGGAGGAGACCGTCAAGGTCAAGCTCGGGCGGCTCGAGGAATTCGAAAAGAAGGACACGAAGGACGACGCCAAGGAGAAGGACACGGACAAGAAGAGCGGCGAGGCCGACAAGCCCGCTACCGTCAATGTGCTGGGCATGAAGCTTTCCGCCCTCGACGACGCGACGCGCGGGAAATTCCAGATCGCGCCGGAAGTCCAGGGCGTGGTGGTGACCGAGGTCGCGCCCAATTCCTCCGCCGCGGAAAAACGCATCCAGCCGGGCGAGGTTATCGTCGATCTCGGTCAGGAACCGGTGACCTCGCCGGACGACGTGAAAAAGCGCGTCGACAAATTGCGCCAGGAAGGGCGGAAGAACGCGCTGCTGATGCTTGCGTCGAAGACGGGGGAATTGCGGTTTGTGACGGTGCGGGTGGAGTAGGAAGTCTTTTTCTGCTGGGTTTCTGCTCGTTGCGCCGCCATCGAAGCCACCTGTGCGCCCTTCACCCTCGTCCTTCGAGGCTCGCTTCGCGAGCACCTCAGGATGAGGGTGAAGGATTGCGACGTTGCAGTAGCCCTCATCCTGAGGTGCGTAGTGTAGCGCAGCGGAACGAAGCCTCGAAGGGCGAGGGCGCTTGGCGTTCCCATTAAAACAGGAAGGCACTCTAACCTACGCTGTTGGTTGAGGCGCTATCGCAACGCATCGGCCTTCTTCCTTGTGGGGCCGAAACGCGGGCGAGACCCGTGGCTCGCCCCGGGGGGGCGGTGGCCGCGCGAAAAGCGCGGTCGGATGAGGGGTAATTCGCCTTGGCTATGCCTTCTCCGCCCACTCCTCCCGCGTAATGCTATAAACCACATGCGGCTTCAGATGCGGGGTGGCCTCGCTGACGCGCGGGTGGTCGAAGTCGCGGGCAGGCTCGCGCTTCATGCCGAGGCGCTCCATGACGGCGGTGGAGCGGCGGTTGTTGTGAACCGCGAAGGAGACGATCTCGTCCAGCCCGCGTTCATCGAAGCCGAGGGTGAACAGCCGGCGTCCGGCTTCCGTTACATAGCCCTTTCCCCAATGGCGTTTTGCCAGCCGCCAGCCGATTTCGACGGTTCCCTTCCGAAAATGCGGCTCAAGATCGGTGCGCACGAGGCCGGTAAAGCCAATGCAGGCACCCGAGGCGCGCTCTTCGAGGGCATAGAATCCGTAGCCGGTTTCATCGATATCCCGCTGCAACCTGTCGAACAATTCGTCGGACTGGTCGCGGCTGCGGATGAAGCCGAAAAATTCCATGACATCTGGATCGGAGTTGATCTCGTGGAAGAGCGCGCGCTCGCTATCTTGCCAGTTGCGGATAATCAGCCGTTCGGTCTCTGTGATAATCATTGGACGAAATCCGTCTTGCGGTAACCCTGTATATAAAGCAGCGCGGAGAGGTCGCCATGGTCGATGCGGACCTTGGCCTGCGCCGCAACCACCGGCTTGGCGTGGAGGGCGACGCCGGTGCCGGCGAGTTGCAGCATGCCCAGATCGTTGGCGCCGTCGCCGACCGCGATGGCGTCCTCGGGGGTGATCCCAAGCCGCGCGCAGATGTCGAGGAGGCGCTCGACCTTGGCTTCGCGGCCAAGAATCGGCTCGGCCACTTCTCCGGTCAGCCGCTCGCCATCGTCAAGCAGCAGGTTGGCGCGGTCCTCGTTGAAGCCGATCATCTGGGCGATGCGGCGGGTGAAGACCGTGAAGCCGCCCGAGACGAGGGCGGTATAGGCGCCGTGCTTTTTCATCGTGCGCACCAGTTCGACCCCGCCCGGCGTCAGCGTGATGCGGCTGGCGATCACCTTGTCGATGACGGAGAGGGGCAGGTCCTTGAGCAGCGCTACCCGGGCGCGCAAGGCGGGTTCGAAGGCGATCTCGCCATTCATCGCCTGCGCGGTGATCTCCGCCACCGCGTCACGCAGGCCTGCTTCCTCCGCAAGCTCGTCGATGCATTCCTGGCCGATCATGGTGGAATCCATGTCGGCGATCAGCACCTTCTTGCGCCTGGTATCCTGATCCTGCACGACGATATCGACCGGCTCGCCACCCATGGCATCCTTCAGCGCCTGAGTGGCCTCGGCGGCGTCCGTGCCGTCTTTCAGCGCCAGATCGCACGCGATGCCGTCGGCGAGCCAGTAAAGTCCGGTTGCATTGACCGCGCCGGAGGCTTTAATCCCCAATGACGGGACGAGGACAGGGCGAGCCGGATTGGAAATAAGCGTGGCAATGAGCGGCATGGGACACCTTGGATGATCGAGAATGCGATCCTGATAGCCGGGCCGACGGCAAGCGGCAAGTCGGCGCTGGCTTTGAGGCTGGCGCGGGAGGAGGGCGGCTTCATCGTCAATGCCGATTCCATGCAGGTCTATGACGTGCTTGATGGGCTGACCGCGCGGCCGCAGGCGGAGGATCTCGCCGCCGCTCCGCATTTTCTCTACGGCCATGTGCCGCCCTCGGAAGCCTATTCCACCGGCCAATGGTTTGACGATGTGGAGGCGGTGTTGCAGCGGCCCGAGCTTCGGGGGCGCGTGCCGGTGTTCGTCGGCGGCACCGGGCTTTATTTCCGCGCGCTGCTCGGCGGCCTATCGCAGATGCCTGACGTGCCGGAGGAGGTGCGCGAGCGCTGGCGGGCGCGGCTTATCGGGGAGGGGGGCCCAGCGCTGCATGATGTGCTCAAGGGGATGGACCCGATGGCCGCCCATATTCTGAGGCCCTCCGATGGGCAGAGGATCGTGCGGGCGCTGGAGGTGATGGAGGCCTCAGGCCGTTCCATCTATGACTGGCAGAAGCAGCGGGGCAGGGCGCTGGTGGATGAGACAGCCGCGCGCAAGCTCGTTATCCTGCCGGATCGGGCCTGGCTCGCCGAGCGCATTGCGCGGCGTTTCGACGCAATGATGGCGGCAAGCGCGGTGGAAGAGGTCGAAGCGCTGCTGCGTTTGAAGCTCTCGGAACAGCTCCCGGCGATGAAAGCCATTGGCGTGCGCGAGATCGGCGCGGCGATATCAGGGGAAATCACGCTGGAAGAGGCCTCCGAGCGGGCAAAAGCGGCGACGAGGCAATATGCCAAGCGCCAAATGACCTGGTTTCGCAACCAACTTGACGCCAGCTGGAAGCTTTTACGCGATGTAAACCAGCCGGAGGTTTTTTCCTGACGGAGCGGCAAACAGCGATTATTTGAAGGCGCAATTAACGGGCGGGAAACGCCTGCTGGTTGAAATGTGCTGGCGGGTAGGGGCAGCGGATTACATATGCGTTTTCACAAATCAGAGACATCGTTCTTCATCCTGATCGTCTTTCTGGGTGGGGTGGGCATCATGCTCTACCGTGCCTGGACGGCGCTGGAGATGCTGCAGCCGCTTGCCGTCAGCCCGGATATCGCGCTGCTGGTCGATTATATCGGCCAGGCCAACGGCATCGCCGCGCTGTTCCTGGCGGCGGCGCTGCTATGCGGCATCTTCCTCATTTATCCGCAGATACGCTTTCAGGCGCACGATCATGGCAAGCTGCGGAAGATGACGCAGATCCTCTCGGCCCGGTCCGAGTCTTTGGCGCAGGCGGCGCTCACCGATGGCCTGACGGGAATGCAGAACCGGCGCTATTTCGACGAGGCGCTGAAGGAATATCTCGTGCAGTTCGGCCGTATCGACAAGCCGGTCGGGCTGATGATCCTCGATCTCGACCATTTCAAATCGATCAACGACACCTATGGGCATGATGTGGGCGACGCGGTGCTGCGCGAGGTGGCGCGCTGCCTGAAGGATTATACGCGCTATCACGACGTGGTGGCGCGCCTCGGCGGGGAGGAATTCGCGATCGTCGTCTCCAATATGGGGAAGGAGCGCCTTGCCAAGCTCGCCGAGCGGATACGCAAGGCGGTTTCCGAGCTCAGCCTCAAGGTGGAAGACGCCCATCTCACGGTGACGACCAGCATCGGAGCAGCCGAGTGGGACCGCCGCGAGAACTGGCAGGATTTTTATCGCCGGGCGGACAAGCTGCTCTATCAGGCGAAGAATATGGGGCGGGACCGGGTTTGCGTGTGAGGCGCACATAAGGAGAGGCCGGCTCGGAAGCCGGCCTCTTTTGGTTAGGGGCTTAGGTGTTTAGCGCGAGGGACCGCTGTGGCCACCGCCATTGCCTCCACCGGAGCGGCTGACCGTCACGCCATGCGAGCCGGACGAAACGCCGCCGATGGAAGGACCGCCCGCCTGGTTTGCCGAGCCGATACGGGGTCCACCCAACTGGGCTTCCCTGCCGATCGACGGACCGCTACGCAGATGCTGTCCGCCATTGCCGCTCGGGGTCGAGTGCGGGTTGACCGGCGGGTTGCCCTTGTGCGGCTGGGTGCCGTTGTCGCCATGGTTGCCGCCATT
>NZ_BMHH01000011.1 GCF_014640615.1 Paramesorhizobium endophyticum
CCATCAGAGCGAAGCGATCAGTCGCCAGTGGCGCCGCCGCCGTCGTTGTGTCGCTATATAGGGTCCACACCGCCAAACTGTCAACGCACAAAATGCGCCTTTATGAACTTTTTTCGAAACCCCACTCCCCGCCCCTGTGGATAACCCAAAACGAAAAACGGACGGGCGCCCCCACCCGTCCGTCTCCGTCCCCCGGCCCCCAAGCTCGGCCCACCCGGCCCAAGCCCTCTCCTGCCGGTCAGGTAACCGCCCGCCCCTCCGCGTCGAACCGATAGGTCTTCGCCGCATCCGGCGTCGCGAAAAGCTCGGCCCCCGGCTCGGCCCTGTACTCTCCGAAAAGCCTGATAGTGATGAGCCCGGCCTCCTTGCTGTCGAGATAGACATTGGTGTCCGCGCCCAGATGCTCGACATGCATGACAGTGCCGGCCCAGGCGCCGGACTTCGGATCGACCGTAATATGCTCTGGCCGCACACCTATCGTCTTCACGCCATTCTGCCCCAGCCGCTCCGCATCGATGAAATTCATCTTGGGCGAGCCGATGAAACCGGCGACGAACAGATTGGCCGGGGAATTATAGAGTTCCATCGGCGCACCGACCTGCTCGACCCGCCCATTGTTGAGAACGACGATCTTGTCGGCGAGCGTCATCGCCTCCACCTGGTCATGCGTCACATAGATCATGGTCGCCGAGAGGTCCCGGTGCAACCGCGCGATCTCGAGCCGCGTGTTGACGCGCAGCGCCGCGTCGAGATTCGACAAAGGCTCGTCGAAAAGGAACAATTTCGGCTCGCGCACCAGCGCCCGGCCGATGGCGACGCGCTGCCGCTGGCCGCCGGAGAGCTCCGCGGGACGCCGCGCCAGATATTGCTCGAGCGACAGCATGGCCGAGGCCTTGGCGACGCGGGCATTGACTTCCGCCGCCGGCGCACCGGCCTGCTTGAGGCCCAGACCCATATTGTCGCGCACGGTCAGATGCGGATAGAGCGCGTAGGTCTGGAACACCATGGCGATGCCGCGCTTGGCCGGCGGCACATGGCCGGATGCCTCGCCGTCGATCAGAACCTCGCCTGAGGTCGCATCCTCGAGCCCGGCGATGATCCGGAGCAGGGTCGACTTCCCGCAACCGGACGGCCCGACGAAGACCACCAGTTCCCCATCCTTCACATCGAGGTCGATGCCCTTCAAGACATCGACCGAGCCGAAGGATTTGCGGATATTTTCCAGTTTCAGCGTACCCAAAACAATTATTCCCTTAAATTACAGCTTGATGGCCTTGCCGGTGCGCACGCTCTCATCCGCCGCCAGACAGATGCGCAGCGATTGCACCGCGTCCTCCATATGACGGGTCAAATCGATGCCCTCGCGGATCGCCTTCAGCATATAAGCCTGTTCCAGATCGCAGAGCTTCTGATGGTCCGGCTCGCCTTCCATCGAAAGATGCCGGTCGGCTTCCGCCAGATTGCCCGCCGCATCGAGCTTCGCCGGATGCACCCGGATGACGGAGGTCTTCGTATGCGTGTCGATATCGGCGGACTTCGCCCCCTCGTCCATGACGATGGAGACGGAGCCGTTTGGCGAGATGACGTCCTTCACGAAGAAGGCCGTTTCCGACATCATCGGCCCCCACCCGGCCTCATACCAGCCGATGGAGCCGTCATCGAACAGCACCTGGAGATGGCCGTAATTATACATGGTCTCGTCGATTTCGGGCGAGAGCCGCAGGCCCATGCCGCGCACCTCCACCGGCTTGGCGTCGGTGATCTGGCACATCACATCGACATAATGCACGCCGCAATCGACGATCGGCGAAGTGCTCTGCATCAATTGCTTGTGCGTGCGCCAATGGTCGCCGCTCGATTGCTGGTTGAGGTTCATGCGGAAGACATAGGGCCCGCCGAGCGCCCGCGCCTCGGCGATGAGCCGCATCCAGGAAGGGTGGTGGCGCAGGATATAGCCGACCACCAGCTTGCGGCCCCTCGCCTTCGCCACCTCCACCACGCGCACGGCATCGGCCACGTTGGGCGCCAGCGGCTTTTCCACGAACACATCCGCGCCCGCTTCCATCGCCTTGATGGCGTAATCTGCATGGGTGTCGGAATAGGTGGCGATGCAGGCAAGCTCTGGCTTCAGCTTCTCCAGCGCTTCATCGAATGCATTGAAGAAAGGATATCCCCTCAGCTCCTCGGGCAGGTCGATCCGTGAGCGGTTGACGAGGCCGACGATCTCGAAGCCGGGATTGTTATGATAGGCAAGCGCGTGGCTCAGCCCCATATGGCCGAGACCGGCGACCATGACCCGTACCGGCTTTGCGTTTTCAGCACTCATTTGACTGCTCCTGCCGTGATCCCGCGGATAAGCTGGCGGGAAAAGAAGAAATAGAGAACGAGCACCGGCAGGATCGCCAGCGACAGCGCGGCGAGTACCGCGTTCCAGTTGGTGACATATTGGCCGATGAACATCTGCGCGCCCAGGGTGACGGTCTTCGTCTCCTCCGCCGGCGCGAGGATCAGCGGGAACCACAGATCATTCCAGATCGGGATCATGGTGAAGACCGCGACCGTCGCCATCGCGGGGCGCACCAGCGGCAGCACCAGCCGGAAGAAGATGCGGTATTCGCTGAGACCGTCGATGCGCCCGGCATTCTTCAAATCGTCCGAAACCTGCTTCATGAATTCCGACAGGATGAAGACGGCAAGCGGCAGCCCCTGCGCGGTATAGACGAGGATGAGCGAGGTCAGCGTGTTGACGAGCCCGCCCGCCACCATCAGTTCGAGGATGGAAACCGTTCCGAGCCGGATGGGGATCATGATGCCGAGCGCCAGATAGAGGCCCATCAGCGTGTTGCCGCGAAAGCGATATTCGGAAAGCGCGAAGGCCGCCATTGCGCCGAACACCAGCACCAGCGCGATGGACACCACCGTCACGATCAGGCTGTTCTGGAAATAGAGCAGGAAATTGCCCTGGGTGAGCACCGTCTCGTAGCCGATCAGGCTGAACGTCTCCGGCGTCGGCGGCTGCATCGGCATGCGGAAGATCGCATTGCGCGACTTGAACGAATTGATGATGACGACGAACACCGGAAACAGCGCGATCAGCGTATAGGTAATCAGCACCGCATGGGCGGCTATGGTGCGGGGTAAGGAATGGGTGGCGCGGCTCATTCTTCAGCCTCCTCAGAACTGATACCGGCGCAGACGCCGCTGGATGCCGAAAAGATAGAGGCCGACGCCCACGAGAATGATCAGGAACATGACCGAGGCGATGGCAGCGCCCATATTGCGGTCGCCCACCTGAAGCTGGAACCCGAAGAAGGTGCGGAACAGGAAGGTGCCGAGGATATCGGTCGAATAGTTCGGTCCCGCCAGCGCGCCCTGCGTTGTGTAGACAAGGTCGAAGGCGTTGAAATTGCCCACGAAGGTCAGGATCGAGATGATGCCGATGGAAGGCAGGATCAGCGGCAGTTTGATCTTCCAGAACTGCGCCGCGCCGGTGATGCCGTCGCATTCCGCCGCCTCGACGATCTCGTCGGGGATCGACAGCAGCGCAGCATAGATCAGCATCATCGGAATGCCGATGAACTGCCAGACGGAGATGAGACTGACGGTAATCAGCGCCGAGCGCTCCTGCCCGAGCCAGGGGGCGAACAGGCTCTTGAGGCCGACAAGGTCCAGCATATTGGGCGCGATGCCCCAGAGCGGCGAGAGGATCAACTTCCAGATGAAGCCGACGATGACGAAGGATAGGATCGTCGGAATGAAGATGGCCGAACGGTAGAAGGCGCTGAACCGCAGCTTAGGATGGCTCAGCAGCGCCGCCAGCAGGACGCCGATGGGGTTCTGCACCAGCATATGGATGATGAAGAACCAGACATTGTTCACGAACGCATTCCAGAAGCTCGCCGCCCAGCGCGGATCGCCGAACAGGGTGCGGAAATTGTCGAAACCAGCGAAAACGGAAACATTGTTCTCGACCCGGAACAGCGAAAGCTGCAGCGTACCGAAAAGCGGCAGGATCATCACCGCCGTATAGATCAGAACCGCGGGCGCGAGAAAAACGGCGATATGCCATCGCACGGGCCTGATTTTTGCGGTTGTCGTCGCCATTCTACCTTCCAAAAATTTATGTAGCGGGGCCGCCCTCGCCCTTCGAGGCTCATTCCGCTTCGCTCCATGAGCACCTCAGGATGAGGGCTATTGGAACGTCGCGCCCCGCCTCGGGTCGCAAATGCCTGCCCCGGCATTCGTCTACCTTGCCGACAAACGCTTACCTCTCAGAATGAGGCGCGACAGGCTTATCCCTCATCCTGAGGTGCTCGTGAAGCGAAGCGGAACGAGCCTCGAAGGGCGAGGGATAAGCCTGCGCCGGTCAAATATCCCGGCGCGCATTAAACGGGCCGGGATATGTCATCACTTCGCCGGCTTGTACCAGCTATCGAGCCCCTTCTGCAGCTTCTCAGCCGCAACATCAGGCGTATCGGTCCCGTTGATCACGTTCGCCGACTCGATCCAGGTCTCGTTCTCCAGGTTCGGCGTGCCGCGCGACAGGATCTGGTAGGTCGAGCGGATCGTCGGCTGGCACTTCTCGCGCCAGGAGACGAATTCCTGGGCCAGCGGGTCCTGCATCTTCACCGGCGTCGAGGACAGGCTGAAGAAGCCCGGCAGCGCGTTGGCGTAGATTTCGGCGAACTCGGGCGAGGCCACCCATTCCAGGAACTTCTTCGCCGCTTCCGGATTCTTGGTCTTGGCGTTCATGCCGATACCAAGGTCCGTGTGGTCGGAAATGTAGCAGGTGTCGCCCGCATTCTTCACCGGCGGCGGGAAGGCCCCCATCTTGAACTGCGCCTGCGTATTGAAGGTCGAGATTTCCCACGAGCCGGCGGGGTAGATCGCAGCGCGGCCGAGCGTGAACAGGTTCTGGCTGTCCGGATAGGTCTGCGCCTCGAAGCCGTCGCCGAGATAATCCTTCCAGCGGGCAAGCGTCTTGAACGGCTCGACCCATTGCGGATCGGTCAGCTTTTCCTTGCCTTCGATCAGCGCCTTGCGGCCTTCCTCGCCCTTCCAGTAGTTCGGGCCGATATTCTGGTAGCCCATGGTTGCGGCTTCCCAGAGATCCTTGGTGCCCATCGCCATCGGGATGTAATTGCCATCCTTCTTGAAGGCGTCGAGAACGGCGAAGAACTCGTCTTCCGTCTGCGGCACTTTCAGGCCCAGCTTATCGAACGCTTCCTGATTATAGATGAAGCCATGGATGACCGAGGCCACCGGCACGCAGAAGGTGTCCTTGCCATCGTCCGTGATCCAGGCCGACTTGGCGACGGGGCTGAACTTATCGATGCCGGGCAGATCGTTGAGCGAGGCAAGCTGGCCCTTCTGGAACAGCGCCAGCGACTTGTCGAACGGGCGGCAGGTGATGATGTCTCCGGCCGAGCCGGCGTCGAGCTTGGCGCCCAGCGCGGCGTCATATTCCGTCGGCGCGGACGGGTTGAATTTCAGCTTGATGCCGGGGTTCTTCGCCTCGAAGGCCGGGATCAGCTTTTCCTGCCAGATCGGCAGGTCGTCATTGCGCCAGCTTTCGATGTTCAGCGTCACGTCTTCCGCGTTGGCCGCCCTGGCAAAGCCGAGCGTGGCGGACGCCAGCAACACCGCGATCATTGTCCTGTTCATGATAATTCTCCCCTTTTGCGCCTGATGGCGCGTTGTTCCCGCATAAACTTGTTATGCAGCACACTCTAATAGGAACCGAAATTCCCCTCTAATTCGACGAGCGCCGGACGCAGTTTCTGCCCGTTGCCGTCGAGAAGCTTTTGCGCGGCGCCGATATCCGCCGCGCCGGCCGCCAGCAGAACCGCCGGCTTGACCGCGCCGCCCGCCTCATCGAGACAGGCTTCGGCTTTTTCAAGGCCGCAATTCGCTATGGAGGCCACGATATGCGCCGCCCTCGCCTTCAGCTTCTGGTTATCCGCGTGAAGATTGACCATGTAGCCGTCATGGACATGGCCCAGCCGGATGGCCGCGAGCGTCGACAGAAGGTTCAGCGCGATTTTCTGGGCGGTCCCCGCGCCCATGCGGGTGGACCCCGCTATGATTTCCGGCGGCGTCGCCAGGAGAATGCCGATATCGGCCTCCTCAAGGATCGGCGCGCCGGGATTATTGGCCATGGCGACGGTCTTCGCGCCACGGCTTTTCGCAGCCTGAAGCGCGCCGACCGCATAGGGCGTCGACCCGCTGGCTGAAATGGCAATGAGGCAATCATTTGCGCCGGGATCGATCGCAAGCAAGTCCTTGCGAGCGCTCTCCGCATTGTCCTCCGGCGCGCCGGTCAGATGGGTGAGGCTCTCGACCCCGCCCGCAAGCAGGATGACGATGCGGTCGCGCGGAATGCCGAATGTGCCGGGCAGCTCCAGCGCATCGGCCAGCGCCATCAGCCCCGAGCTTCCGGCGGCGGCATAGATGATCCGCCCGCCCTTTTCGAGCGCGTCGGCAGCCAGACCCGCCGCACGGGCAATATCATCGGAAACACCGGAGACGACAGCGGCGGCATCTTCCTGCGCTTTCGCAAGAAGCGAAGCGATCTCATGCGGCTGACGGCAATCGAGGCCGCGCGCCTCTTCATTGAGCTGTTCGGTCCGGTTGAGGGCCATTTTTGTTCTCCCACATTTTGATAATGCCAAAAAAATACCACTTGTCCAGAGACCTTAACGGTTTCTTGCGATGAAATTTCACACCACAGAAAAATATCCTTAATTTGCAGTGGTTTGAGAATTTTAGGCGGCAGATGGTTTTTGGCTCTTGGCTATTGGTACTTTATTGGTATCATCACAAATGAGTAGGAGACCTCAGCGCGTGGAACTATTTCTCGGGATTGACGGCGGCGGCACGGGATGCCGTGCGGCGCTGGCCGACCAGACGGGGCGGATCATCGGGCGCGGCAAGAGCGGCGCGGCCAATATCATGACGGATATCGACACGGCCCGGATGAATGTGCTCGCCGCGACCGGGCAGGCTCTGGCGGAAGCCGGGCTTGACGAGAGCGCCTATGGATCGATCTCCGCCGTGCTCGGCCATGCAGGGGCGAACGTCAACAACAATGGCGCGCGCTTTGAAGAGATGCTGCCCTTCGCCCGCGCCACGGTGAAATCCGATGTGATCATAGCGCTGCATGGCGCGGTCGGCGATGGCGACGGCACGGTCGTCGTTCTCGGCACCGGCTCGGTGTTCGTCACGCGCGAGAAGGGCCATATCCGCACCATCGGCGGCTGGGGCTTCAAGGTGAGCGACCTTGCCAGCGGGGCGCGCCTTGGCCGCGATCTGCTGGAGGAGGCGCTGCTCGCCCATGACAGTGTCCACCCCGCCACACCGCTGGCGGGAAAAACCATGGCGCTGTTCGAGAACAATCCGGACAGGATCGTCACCTTCGCCCGTGACGCCCTCCCCAGCGATTTCGGAACTTACGCCCCCCTCGTCTTCGAATATGCCGGCAAAGGGGATCCGCTCGGAGTCCGGCTTATCGAGCGGGCGGTGAAGACCATCGAGGAAGCGCTCGACGCCATCATGCCGGCGGATAAGGTGCCGCTCTGCCTGATCGGCGGCCTCGGCCCTCTTTACGCAGAGAGGCTTTCGCCCAAATATCGGGAGCGCATCCGCCAGCCCCTGGACGACGCCCTGGGCGGGGCGGTCAAGCTTGCATTTCAACTCTATGGGCGCGAGGCGGGCCATCATGGCTGATTCCATGCAGTCCGTTTTCGCCGGTATTGCGGCGCAATCGCCCGGAAGCGGCCCGCTTTACGTTAAATTGAAGCGGATCATCGAGGGCGCCGTGGAGCGCGGGCTCATCAAGGCGGGCGACGCCCTGCCGCCCGAGCGCGAGATCGCCAGCATGGCCGAGGTGTCGCGCGTCACCGTGCGCAAGGCCGTGCAGGAGCTGGTGAAGGAAGGGCTGCTCATCCAGCGCCACGGCTCCGGCACCTTCGTCGCCTCGCGGGTAAAGCCCGTGGAGCAATATCTGACGCAGCTCACCTCCTTCACCGAGGACATGGCCCGGCGCGGCATGATTGTCCGCTCGGTCTGGCTCGACCGGGGCCTCTATGTCCCCTCCCCCGAGGAAATGGTGACGCTCGGCCTCACCTCAGGCGAAAAGGTCGCCCGGATCAGCCGCCTGCGCGTCGCCAACGATACGCCCATGGCCATCGAGCGGGCGGCGCTCTCGCCTGCCGTCCTGCCGCGACCGGAGGACGTGACCACTTCGCTCTATGCGGTGCTGGCGGAAAACGGCAACCGCCCGGTGCGCGCCATCCAGCGCATTTCGGCTGCGATCCTTAAGGAAAACGACGCCCGCCTGCTTGACGTTCAGCCGGGTTCCGCCAGCCTCAATATCGAGCGTATTTCCTATCTCGAATCCGGCAAGGTGGTCGAGTTTACCCGCTCGATCTACCGCGCCGACGCCTATGAGTTTATTGCCGAGCTGCGCCTGAGCGAATCCTCAGGCCAGCCGGCGGAAGCAGCGGGAGCCGTGCTTTAAATGACTGAAACCACACTTATGCGCGCCGAAATCAGCTCCATTCCGGAGGTGGTCGCGCGTTTTCTCGATGCGTCGGACGAAACGATGCGCAAGGCGGGCGACCGCTTGCGCGAGAAGAACCCGGCCTTCCTCGCTTCCATCGCCCGCGGCTCATCCGACCATGCCGCGACCTATCTGAAATATGTCGCCGAGCTCACCGCCGGCGTTCCGGTCGCCTCGCTCGGCCCTTCCGTCGCCTCGATCTATGGCGCGAAGCTGAAACTGGCCAGCGCCGCCGCCATCGCCATTTCGCAATCCGGCAAGAGCCCTGACATCGTGACCATGGCGACCATGGCGCGGGAAAGTGGCGCCCTCACCTATGCGATCAGCAATGCGCCCGATTCCCCCTTGGCGCAGGCAAGCGATGTCGCCATCGACATTCTTGCCGGACCGGAAAAAAGCGTCGCTGCGACGAAAACCTTCATCGCCTCCGCCGTCGCCGGCCTTTCCCTTCTGGCGCACTGGACCGGCGACACGGAGCTTCTCGCCGCGCTGCGGCAATTGCCGCGCTTCTTGAGCGATGCGCTCCATTGCGACTGGTCGCCTCTGGCGAATGCGCTGGAAGGCCGCGACTCGCTCTATGTTCTGGGACGCGGTCCCTCCTTCGCCATCGCCAACGAAACGGCGCTGAAATTCAAGGAAACCAGCTCCATCCACGCCGAAGCCTATAGCGCGGCGGAGGTGCTGCACGGCCCCGTCGCCATCGTCGGCGAGGCTTTCCCGGTGCTGGCGCTCGCTGCCCGCGACCAGGCGGAGCAGTCCGTCATCGAAACCTGCGACCGCATCGCTGGGCAGGGCGCAGCCGTCTTCATCACCTCGACGAAGGAAACTGCCGCGACCGCCCTCCCCTTCGTCGCCACGGCGCATCCGCTGACCGATCCGCTGGCGCTGCTCGTCTCCTTCTACGGCTTCGTTGAGCAGCTCTCGCGCCATCGTGGCTTCAACCCGGACCAGCCCCCTCACCTGCGCAAAGTGACCGAAACGATATGAGCGAACGATATGCCCTGACCGCGCCGCGCCTTTTCGACGGCGAACAATGGCACGACGACGCAGCCCTCATCGTGAATGGCGGGCGGATCGAGGACGTCGTACCCAGGGGTACGGTTCCCTCTGGTTTACATACAGTCGTGTATGAAGGCGGGATGATCGTCCCCGGCTTCATCGACCTGCAGGTCAATGGCGGCGGCGGCGTGCTGCTGAACGAACACCCCGACGTGGAGAGCATCCGCACCATCTGCGCCGCCCATGCCCAGTTCGGCACCACCGGGCTGCTGCCGACGCTCATCACCGATACTCCCGAAATCACCGCTGCGGCGATAAAAGCTGGAGAGGAAGCGGCGCGGGAAAACGTCCCGGGTTTCCTCGGCCTGCATCTCGAAGGCCCGCATCTGTCGGTCGCGCGCAAGGGCACGCACCACCCGGCCCTCATCCGCCCGATGGAAGAGGCCGACCTCGCCCGGCTAGTCGAGGCGCGCAAGCACCTGCCCGTGCTGCTCACAACGATCGCCCCGGAAAACACCACCGTCGAGCAGATCAGGGCGCTTGCCGGGGCCGGTATCATCGTCAGCCTCGGCCATTCCGATTGCTCCTACGCCACGGCAGCTGAGGCCGCAGCAGCTGGCGCGTCGATGATGACCCACCTCTTCAACGCCATGAGCCCGCTCGGCCACCGCGAGCCGGGCATGGTCGGCGCGGCGCTGGACATCGGCGCGCTCAATGTCGGGCTTATCGCTGACGGCTTCCATGTCGATCCGGCGTCCATGCGTGTTGCGCTTCGGGCCAAGGCGGGACCGGGCCGTATCTTTCTCGTCACCGACGCCATGTCGACCATCGGCACCGGCATCACGGAATTCACCCTCAACGGCCGCACCATCCACCGCGCCGGCGGCCGTCTGACGCTGAACGATGGCACGCTGGCGGGTGCGGACCTCGACATGATCTCCGCCGTCCGCTTCATCCACGAAACGATCGGCCTGCCGCTGGCCGAAGCCCTGCGCATGGCCTCGCTCTATCCCGCTGAAAGCATCGGCCTCGGCGGCCAGCTCGGCGCATTACGGCCAGGTATGCGCGCCAGCTTCCTGCATCTGAGCGAGGGGCTGGAGGTGGAGAGAACGGTGATTGATGGAAAAATCGTTTTTGGGGAGCCGCTGGAATAAACGCTGGCGAGAAAGTCTCGCACCCTCCTTCCCCCTTGCGGGGAAGGTGCCCGCGTCAGCGGGCGGATGGGGGTGGTGACGTTTACGCCAAGTTCTCCGGCAAAAGTGCAAACGTCACCACCCCCACCCGACCCTTCGGGCCACCCTCCCCGCAAGGGGAGGGAGAGCGCCGCAGACATTGCAATTCCCCCCAGCCATTTCATCAACAAATCCCTTGCACCCCCTCCCCCAACTTCCTAACGTCCGCCAGCAAAAATTGCGGCGGGAAGAACATGCTGACGAAGAAGGGAAAATACGGCCTCAAGGCCATGGTGCATCTGGCCGAGGTAGCCGAAGGTGAAGTCGCCACCGTTCAGGACATTGCCACGACGCGCCGGATTCCCCGCAAGTTTCTCGACAATATCCTCGCGGAATTGCGCAATGCCGGGCTGGTGACGAGCCGCAAGGGCAAGGGCGGCGGCTTCCGGCTGGCCCAGCCCGCCAATGAAATCCGCATCGGCAACATCATCCGCGTTCTCGACGGCCCGCTGGCGCCGATCTCTTGCGCCAGCAAGACCGATTATCGCCCGTGCGAGGATTGCACGGAGGACGATTGCGAGGTGCGCCGCATGATGCTGGAAGTGCGCGAGGCGGTGGCAACCGTGCTCGACAACAAGACGCTGGCGGAAGCTGGCGCTCCGGTGGTGGATGCGTTGGTGGGGCAGTAGTTTAACTTGCAATCCCAAGCGCTCTACGGGCCCCGGTCCGCACCTTCCTTCCCCCCTGCGGGCCACCCTCCCCGCAAGGGGGAGGGAGGGAGCGAAAACGCCAACGCCCCCTATTTCGACAAACAATTCTTCAGCGAATCCGCCAGATTCCGTATCAACTGCGGATAAAGATCCGGGCCATCCTTCAACGTCGAGCCGAGCGGATCGAGCACGCCGGACTTGGCCTTGGTGCCCTCGATTACCGTATTGACCAGGCGTGGCTCGAATTGCGGTTCCGAGAAGACGCAGGTCGCGCCCAGTTCCTCGATCTTGTCGTGGATCTCCTCGACGCGCTGCGCGCCGGGCATATTCTCCGGATTGACGGTGATCGAACCCGCCACGTCAACGCCGAAGCGATGCTCGAAATATTGATAGGCGTCGTGGAAGACGATGAAGGGCTTGTCCTTGACCGGCGCAAGCTCGGAGGCGACTTCCTTCGTCAGGGCGTCGAGCTTCTCATTATACGCCGCCGCATTGCTCTTATATTGCTCCGCATGCGCGGGATCGGCCTTCGCCAGCGTTGCCGCGATATCCTTCACCATAAGCTTCGCATTCTCAGGATCGAGCCAGAGATGCAGGTCATATTCGCCATGGTCGTGATCATGATGAGCGTGGCCGGCTTCGGCCTCTCCCCCATGCGCGTGATCGTGGCCTTCGCCGCCATGGTCATGCGCCTCGAACGGGCCGCCTTCTCGGAACGGCAGCTTGGTCAGGCCGGGCGTGTTCTCCAGCGCGACAACCTCCGCACCCTCACCCAGCGTCTCCAGCGGCTTTTCCAGGAAATTCTCCATGCTTGGCCCCATCCAGAAGATGACCTTGGCGTTCTGAATCGCCTCGGCATCGGAAGGCTTGAGGCTATAGCCATGCTCCGAGCCCATGCCCTGCACGATGACGGCGGGCTTCCCCACCCCCTTCATCACAGCGGCGACCAGCGACTCCACCGGCTTGATGGAGGTCACCACACCTTCCCTGTCGGCAGCAAAAGCAGAGCCTGCCGAAACGCACATGACGGAAGCGAGCAGAAGGGAACGGAAAAGTCGCATGATATCCTCTCGGTTTGCAGCGAAGCATTTCGACGGCGCATAAAGGCGGCCATCGACTGATATGTTATTAAATTACACCAGTTGCGTTATGCTATAACGTCTGCCATAAGGCCTGGCAAGTGTTCGTTGGGGAAATTATCATGTCAACCTTACCCCCCCTTATCGAGATCCGGAATGCCGGCGTCGTGCGCAGCGGCAGACGGCTTGTGCGCGACATCAGCCTGCAATTGGCGCGCGGCGAAATCGTGACCCTGATCGGGCCGAACGGCGCGGGAAAAAGCACCACCGCCAAGCTGGCGCTCAAGATCATGAAGCCGGACGAAGGCGAAGTCATCCATGCGCCGGGCCTGCGCGTCGGCTATGTGCCGCAGAAGCTGGCAGTGGACTGGACGATGCCCTTGACCGTCGAGCGGCTGATCACCCTGACCGCGCGGCGAACCAGGCAGGAAATAGCGCTGGCGCTGGAGTCCGTCGGCATCCCGCATCTGGCAAAAGCGGAGTTGCGCCATCTGTCGGGCGGAGAGTTCCAGCGCGCGCTGCTGGCCCGCGCAATCGCGCGCCAGCCGGATGTCCTCGTTCTCGACGAGCCCGTGCAGGGCGTCGATTTCGCCGGGGAAGCCGCGCTCTACGAACTGATCGAGAAGGTGCGCGACAGCACCCATTGCGGCGTGCTGCTCGTCTCGCATGACCTGCATCTGGTCATGGCCGCGACCGACCGCGTCATCTGCCTCAATGGCCATGTGTGCTGCAGCGGCACGCCGAAGGACGTGGCGGCGAGCGAGGAATATGTCCGGCTCTTCGGCCCGCATGCGGCGGGATCGTTCGCAGTGTATGAACATCGTCACGACCATACACATCTTGATGATGGCCGCGTCCGCCATGCGGATGGCACCATTACCGATCATTGCCACGAGCATGACGGGCATCATTCATGAAACGACATTAGAGCGCTGTTCGTTCTGATAGAACCAGAACGGCGCTCTAAGTATTTGTTTTAGCCGCATGATCTTATCCGAAAAGTCTGCAACTTTCCGGGATCATGCTCCATCCACAGCGGGGGACCCCATGCTTGACGACTTCTTCGTCCGCGCGCTCATCGCCGGCGTAGGCCTCGCGCTCACCACCGGGCCGCTCGGCTGCTTCATCATCTGGCGGCGCATGGCCTATTTCGGCGACACCATGGCGCATTCGGCGTTGCTGGGCGTCGCGCTCGCCTTCTTTTTCGACATCAACCTCATGATCGGGGTCTTCGCCGTCGCGCTGCTGATTGCGGTGCTGCTCCTGTTTTTGCAGCGCCGCGAATCGCTTTCCACCGACTCGCTCCTCGGCATCCTTTCCCATTCCACGCTGGCGCTGGGCCTGGTCATGGTCGCGTTCATGACATGGATAAGGGTCGATCTGCTGGGCTTCCTGTTCGGCGATATCCTCTCCGTCTCGAAATCCGATATCGCCTTCATCTATGGCGGCGGGCTTTTCGTGCTGCTGGTCATGGCGTGGCTGTGGCGTCCCCTGCTTGCCGCGACCGTCAACGAAGACATCGCCGAAGCGGAGGGCCTCTATCCCGATTACTCCCGCATGATTTTCATGCTGCTCATGGCCCTCGTCATCGCCATCGCGATGAAGATCGTCGGCATCCTGCTGATCACCGCCCTCCTCATCATTCCCGCGGCGACGGCGCGGCGCTTTTCGAGCACGCCGGAACAGATGGCCGTCTTCGCCTCGCTTCTGGGCGCGGTCGCGGTGATCGGCGGGCTGTTCGGCTCGCTGCATTTCGATACGCCGTCCGGCCCATCCATCGTCGTGGCCGCATTAGGGGTTTTTATTTTGAGCCTGTTGCCACTACATATAGTCTATCATCCGCAACAATTGAGGGGCCCTTACTCCGATGACGAGCAGAAATGAGCTTACCCGTAATCAGAGCCTGGTCTTTGATGCGCTTGCCAAAGCCGAGGGACCGCTGAGCGCATATACGATCCTCGACAAGCTGCGCGACGACGGCTTCCGTGCGCCGCTGCAGGTCTACCGGGCGCTCGACAAGCTCGTGGATTTCGGCATCGTGCACCGCGTCGAAAGCCTCAACGCCTTCGTCGCCTGCGCACACCCGGATTGCGGCCAGCACGGCGTCGTCGCCTTCGCCATCTGCGACAAATGCGGCCACGTTTCGGAATTCTCCGACGATGTCATCGAGGATCAGGTACGGGGCCGCGCAAGCAGCAATGGCTTCAAGCTGTCCAAGACCACGATCGAGATTCGCGGCACCTGCGCCAACTGCCTGAATAGTTAAATTTATTTTCGGCGGGGCGGATCATCCCTCATCCAGCCTCGCCTCGCTGCCTCCCCTCCCTTATTCACAAAAACGACTGCGCCGGCTTGCGCCCTGATCACGGCGTCCAGGCTCGCGATAGCCTGCCTGCGCGCCTTATTCCTTTGCATTTTCAAGCATAGCGCGGCCTGCCTCAGCGCACATCAGTATTTCTAAAAAGAAAACACAACTCCCTATAAATTGGGAGAAATTATTTGGAGTAAAACCTTACTCGATAAACAAAAGTCGGCCGACAAATATGAAACTATCCGCATGTTTTATCATGAATTACTGCAAATTTACGAATTCATTTAATTTCGATTTCACTAATGGACGCAAATATCCGCCTCGGGGCGGATAGACCGGTTTCATTGCCGGTATTCCACTAGGCACGACTCGTCAATCTCGCCTCAAGCAAGTCTTAAAGCGATTGAGGAGCCATCATGCTACACTATATTCACCCAGATCAACGGTCACAATACCGATCACTTCTTGAAGATTATTTTCGCCTTCGCAAAAATATCTTTCACGACAAGCTTGGATGGAGTGTAAAAATCACAGGAGACATGGAAAAGGACGTCTACGACACGATGGATTGTCTTTATATTCTCTCCACCGATGCAAAAGGAAAACTCCTGGGCGGCCTGCGCCAGATGGTTACCACCGGCCCGACCCTGACATGGGAAGCCTTCTCCGATCTCGTCCCTGACCGCACCAGCATCATGTCGCCGCGCGTGTGGGAGACCACCCGCTTCTGCGTGTCACCCGAAGCCTCGCATCTGAAATTCAACAGCGGCGTCAACCGCGTGGCCATCGAGCTCTCGCTGGGCGCCATCGAGTACGGCATCGAGCATGGCGTCCGCCGCCACATCGCCGTCTGCGAACGCACGGTATTCGAACTGTGCCGCTCATTCCGCGTCCCCTCGGAAATCCTCGGCTCCCGCATCGAGCCTAACGGTTCGGAAATTCTTTGTGTGGCATGGGAGGTCAACGAAGAATCCGCGGCGAGGCTGAAATGGGCAGGATCGATGGCACAGGTGGCATAAGGGCAATTTCCGCCATCTCATCGCGGGCGCCGCACGGTGCGTAATCCCTCGATAAACGAGAAACGCAGCTCTGAGCGCCGCCGTACGCGGCTGCGCTCGGGGAAGGTGGTCGATTTGACCGGCCGTTTCCTGATCGAATGCCAATTGCATGACATCGCCGGCGGAGGCGCGAAACTCCGCGTCGCCGACCCGCGCAAGGTTCCCGACCGTTTCTGGCTGTTCGACGATTTCTACGCCCGCGCCCTGATCGCCGAAGCGGTCTGGCGCGAGGGCCTCGAACTTGGCGTCCGCTTCCGCCACGACCCGGAAGTGCTGCCACTCAGCGAAACGCGCCTGGCGGAACTGGCCGGGAAATATTATTCGCTTTGAGTGATAGAGCAAATGCGGTTCTTTGGGTCCCTTTGCGCGCCTGGGTGTCGCTTCAGTGACTTGATGAGCGCCGAGCCGCCCGGTCAAAAGCTTCGACGACCGTATGATACAGCGCAGGCGGCAAATCATGCCCCATTCTATCCATCAGCATGAGGTCCGCATTCGGGATCGAAGCTGCGGTGTCTCGACCGCAAGCCGGATGGAATATCGGATCATCAGTACCATGAATAACGAGCGTTGGTGCGGTAATGGTCGCCAGGCGTGAGCGACGGTCACCGGCCACAGCCATGGCGGCGATCTGCCGTGCGGAGCCAGCGGGATCATAGGCGCGCCGGGTCTCCTCCAGGATGAGGAGGCGATGAGCCCTTTCGTCAAACGCATGGCCGCTGCCGGCGATGCGGCGTGCAAAGGCAAGCTTGTGTGCAAGGAAGCCGGTTTCGTCCGCGGCGGGATCCGGCGCCGGGCGCATCATCATCGCCATGACCTCGGGCGTGGCCCGGGGCAGCATGGGATTGCCCGTGCTCGACATGATCGAGGTCAGCGACAGCACCCGCCCGGGATACTTGTACGCCATAATCTGGGCGATCATCCCGCCCATCGAGCGCCCGATAACATGCGCCCTCTCGATGGCGAGGATGTCCAGCAGCCCAATGGCGTCCGCAGCCATGTCGTGGAGCATATAGGGCACCTTGGGTTGCTGCCCAGCCATCAGCGCTGCCGCCAGTGCACCGAAATCCGGCGGAGGGCACTGGTGAAAATGGGTCGAGTGTCCGCTGTCCCGGTTGTCGAACCGGAT
This sequence comes from Paramesorhizobium endophyticum, assembly GCF_014640615.1. GTDB lineage: Bacteria > Pseudomonadota > Alphaproteobacteria > Rhizobiales > Rhizobiaceae > Paramesorhizobium > Paramesorhizobium endophyticum. The sequence continues at coordinate 17,016 of NZ_BMHH01000011.1, forward strand.
CACGCGGTAGCCGCGCGCCGCCAGCGCTTCGCAGAAAGGAACCGTCCACCGGATCATTTGCGTGCCTAACCCTGCGATCAGCAGGATCGCCTCGTCGGCCTCGTCGCCGAAACTGTCAAAGGCCAGATCGATCCCATTGGTCTTCGCGATGGCCATGATGCTATTCCGCTCGGAGTAAGGTTGAATGAGCCGGCACGCCAAACGTCAGGCGCAGGAGGTGCGACCGGATGTCTTGGGGCCAGTCCGCGATGCATTCCTCCAGCCTGGGGCGATCATCCGCGAAGAGCGCGCGCGTCGCCTCCTCGTAGCCCGGCATATCCCCCGCCATGGCCAGCATGAAGTGATAGGCGGCTTCCTGGGCGGAACGTTTCTGCTGTCGCGTTCCCCCGCTTCGGCGGGCCTCGTCTACCAGCCTTCTCAGGGCGGCAGATGCGCCACCCGGCTGAGCGGCCAGCCAGTCCCAGTGCCGCGGCAGCAGTGTCACCTCCCGCGCAACGACGCCCAGTTTTGGTCGCCCCCGGCCCCTTGGTTCGGAGCTCTCGTCCTTCGTGAGTTCAGCCGCCTCATCCGCACGGGGGCGGTAGCGCCCCGCCTTCATCCGAGGCGGCTGGGACAATCTCTCAACGATGTCGGCCTCGGACCCGCGCAGGTCCAGATCGATGACGCGGCCGGTCGCATCGTCGAAAACGAGGATCGCATTCGATGAGCGATTGTCGGTGACCGCTTTGACCGCGAGAGCCACCTCGACCAGCGGGCCGGAGAGGAGCAAGCGATGGCCGTCAAAGGCCGTGCAGGGTTTGGCAAGGAGGTCGGACATGTTCGGCACCATAAGTTAGGCGTCAATTACTACCCGGATAAAAAACTTGCGTCAATATTGCCCGGGTAGTATTCATGAAGGGTGTCCTGTAGGCACCGAGGCGATATGCAGTCGCCTCGCAACGGAGTGAAAGGTGAAAGGATGAAAAGCGAGGCGCGCAAGGCGGCGGTGGCAGCCTACAAACAACGCAAGGTCGTCGGCGGGGTCTATGCGGTTCGCTGCGCGGCTTCCGGCGAGACCTGGGTCCGGACATTGGCCCAACATCGAGACCATTCAGACCCGCCTGTGGTTCACGCTGCGACATGGCATCCACCCCAGGAGGGAGATGCTCGAGGCTTGGCGTCGCCACGGCGAGGCGCAATTCAGTTTCGAAATCCTGGAAAGGCTGGAGGATGAGCCATCATCTTATACGCGTGACTCGTCCTTGAAGGATCTGGCATCCCTTTGGCGGGAGAGATTGAAAGCCAAGCCGATATGAGAAGAGGAAATTCCAACTTCCGCTATTCACTTTCACTATCCACTACCCGCCATTCGCCAGCTTCTTCCCGATTCCCTTCATGTTCATCTCGCGGATTTCGTCCGACGACATATAGGTGAACTGCTCCACCAGAAGGTCGCGCACGACCGGCTCGGGGAAATGCCTGTTAATACCGTCGATGACGGATTTCTTCACCGTCTCGAAATTTACCTTCTCGACCTGCTTGGTGTCGGAATAGCTTCCGTAGAACTGCCGGAAGATTTCGTCCTTGATGAAATATTCCAGCGGAACGGTAATACGGCCCTTCGCCTTCGGATCGATCGTGTAGACCAGCTGCGCGATGACATAGCCCGCGACCGACCCGCCGCTCATGACCGGCACGCTGAACACGTCGGTCTTGTTATATTCCATCCCGCCGAGATAGCTCGCCTTCTCGTCTTTCCCCTCGGACGGCACTCGGTTCTTCGCCGTGAAGAACAGCGAGCCGAGAGCCACAACGCAAATCCAAAGGCCGATCAGTACGATGCGGATCATAGGGCTTGACCGGCCCTTGCATCGCGCAGCGTATAGGTGCCGTCCGCTTCATGCGTCTCGATGGCGGTGCGGATGATGTCGGAGAGCTCGCCCACGGCGCGCAAATGCAATTGCAGCGCATCGCAATTGCGCTCCAGCTTCTGCCGCAGCCGGTCGAGCAGCGGCTGTAACGTCCTAAGCGCCGATGCCTCCGCCCGCGCCGATGCCTTGTTCATCGCCCGGGTGAAATCGTAAAGCCCCCTGCTCTTACGGGCGTTGATTTCCACGAGGTCCGGATGCGCGCCTTCGAGCAGCATCTGCGTTTCCGTCTCGACCACCGTTTCCAGCCGTTCGATGGCGTTGACGACCGGCTTCAGCACGGCTTCGACTTCCGCCTGCTCCCTAGGCGTATCCGCGGCTTCGATGATGGCAAGCATGTTTTCAGATGTCATCAGACGTTTCCTTGAGCTGTCCGCGGCGTCGACTCCATATCCGCGTCGGTATCCAATTGTTGCTTGATGAGCTGGCGCTCGGCCTGGTGCAAAATGGCGGCTTGCGTGGTTCCGTCAGCCGCCCGCCTGCCCTGCGCCTCCAGCATGCGGGCAATGCCGATGCCGCCCGCATCCGCCATTTTTTCCGCAATCGCTTCCGCCATCATCGATTTCCAGTATTCCCCGGCGATGCCCTGCCCGAACACAGCATTTGCATCCTGCGGAAACATCGACTGCACGAAGGTCTGCAGCATGAACGCCTCGAACTTCGTATAGGCGGAAGCCGGCTTGGCGATTGTCGGCTTGAGCGCATCCGCGGGCACGGCCTCGACGGAGAAGGCCGGCGCGGACGGATCGGCCGCCATCCGCGATGCCGCGATGCTGCGCAGCCGCTCGACCGACGCCCGGTATGTTTCGGGATCGGCGGCATTGGCCACGTCGAGCACCAGATCTGACGGCGGACTTATCGCCATGTCGGTTCGTATCCCTTTCTCATCATTCGCAGCACTTTAAAGGCCCAAACTTACGGCAGGCTTGAGTGAGTTTGCTTTGCCGCAAATTCCTCGATGAGAAGCGCCAGCGCCTTTTTCTCATCCTCGCGCCGGCAGTCAGCCATGCGCTCCCGCAGCATTTGCGTGCGGCGCGAGGTCTGAAGCAGTTCCTGCCGCAAGCCGGTGAGTTCCTGCTCCAATTCGCCCTTGCGGCGCGTATTGGTGCTGATTCTCGCCAGGATCGCCGCCGGATCGACGAAATGCGCTTGGCCCTGATAGCGGCGGTCGAGCATCAAGAGCAGGTCTTCATTCTCAGAGACGATCCGTGTGAGCGTGCCGGTAAGGCTGCCAATGGCCATTTCCTGCCGCGCCTTCATCAGGGCCTGCAGCGCGATCATCTTCTTGAGGCTCTTCGCGTCCATCGAAACTCCCTCAGAAACTGCGCAGATGCTGGCCGATTTCGGCGTTGAAGAAGCTCAGCAGTTCCGGCAGCAGGAAATAGATGAGCGTCAGCCCACCCGCGAGCACGAAGGGCAGCGAGATGAAATAAACCGGGATCGTCGGCGTCAGCTTGTTGATGAGGCCGATTGCGATGTTGACCAGGATCGCGAAGACGATGAACGGCGCGGCGATGCGCAAGGTGCCGGTAAAGGCAGCCGAAAACGCGTCCGTGATATCCACCAGCGCCGCACTGGGCTTGAGCCCGCTATCAATGGGAATGACCGAATAGGAGGCGAGCAGAGCGCGCAACACCTCCAGATGCAGATCGGTGACGAAGAACAGGAACAGCGCCGAAAAGGTGATGATGCTGGCGATGATCGCCTGCGGCTCCGTCTCCTCGATGGCCGGGCTTGGCGATCCGGAATAGCCAATGGCCATGGCGATCACATTCGCCATGAATTGCAGCGCCCAGAAATAGATTTGCGCCAGAATGCCGATAAGCCCGCCGACGATGCTTTCCGTCACGATCATCCTGAGCAGCGTCCACGATTGCGCATTCGCCAGCGACCCCGCCATGCTTGCGCTCATCAGCGGCACCACCGCCAGCGAGCACGCAATCGCCAGGAACAGCCGCACCGACATGGGCACGCGTGGGCTCGATATGCCCGGCATGACCATCAGGCACGCCCCGACGCGGGCGAAGACGAGGAAGGCGGCGGGGACCATTTCGTTGATGGGGAGGGAGAGGAGAAATGGAGGCACGGTCAGCCTGCTCCATATCCGGTTAGGCTTGCGGCTGGAACACCCCCCTCTGCCCTGCCGGGCATCTCCCCCACAAGGGGGGAGATTACGCCTTCATCGGCGCTTGGTACCGATCGCAGACGTTGCAGGATGAGCGATGGTCGTTGCGTCAGCCAATCTCCCCCCTTGAGGGGGAGATGCCCGGCAGGGCAGAGGGGGGTGAATAGCGCAGTCATCGAAACCCAATCCACCCTACGAAATCGTCCCCAGCGCCTTCACCTCCACCCCGCGCGCAATCTCCACATGCGAAAGCACCGCCAGCGTGGCGAACAGGCGCTCGATGATCATGCGGATATAAGGCCGCGCTTCCGGCGAGGCGACGAGGACGAAGCGTTCGCCATTGTCCATATGCTTGCGGATCGCAGCGCTCGCTTCGGTGCCGAACTGTTCCAGCAGGCGCGGGTCGATGTCGAACTCGATCACCTCGCCCTTGGCGTCGCGTTTCAGGCTCTGGTGAAACACCATGTCCCAGCGATTGCCGAGCCTGAGCACGTTGAGCACGCCGTTCTCCGACAGATCGCCGCAGATCTGCTGCGCCATGCGCATGCGCACATGCTCCACGATCAGCTCCGACCGGCGCACATGCGGCGCGATTTCGGCGATGGCTTCCAGAATAAGATGCAGATTGCGGATCGACACCCGTTCCGCCAGCAGCAGCTTCAGCACCGCCTGCAAGCCTGAATAGGACAGATGCGCCGGGCAGATATCGTCGAGCAGCTTGCGATATTCCGGCCCGAGCCGGTCGAGCAGGATGCGCATATCCTTGTAGGAAAGCAGCTGCGCCAGATTGTTGCGGATGATCTCGCTTAAGTGAGTGAGCAGCACCGAGAGATTATCGACCGTCATATAGCCGTCGCGCTTCAGTTCCGCCGCAAAAGTCTCCGGCACGGAATAGGCGCGCATGCCGAAGGCCGGCTCGCGCATTTCCTCGCCTGGCACGGCGGGCGGCGTGCGCTCGCCCAGCACCACCAGCGTCTCGCCCACCCGCAGCTCATGCGATGCCACCGCCGTGCCATGAATTTTGATCCGGTAGACTTTCGGCGGCAAGCCGATTTCGTCCGTCACCTTGATCTCGGGGATGACGAAGCCGTATTCGAGCGCGAATTTCTTGCGCATCTTGTTGACGCGGTGGGCGAGTTCGTCCTGCTGCGCCAGAAGCCGGGTGGAGAGTTGCTTGCCGAGGCAAAGCTCGATCTGCGCCGTCTCCAGCGAAGCCTTAACCGAATTGCGCTCCTCGTCCTCCTTCTGCTTGGCCTTTTGCGCCACCTCCGCGTCCTCGTCCGCGCGGCGGCGGGCGGCGCGGCGCGGAATGGCGAAGCCGACAAAAGCCATGCCGCCGGCAAGCACGAAGAACGGAAACGCCGGCAGCCCCGGCAGCACGCCGAGCACGAAGAGCAGCAGCGCCGCGATGAACAGCGCCTTCGGATAAGCGCCGAGCTGGCCGAACACCGCCTGGTCGGTCGACCCGCGCGTGCCGCCCTTGGAGACGAGCAGGCCCGCCGCCAGCGACACGATCAGCGCCGGGATCTGCGTCACAATACCGTCGCCGACGGAGAGCTTGGTGAACACATCCGCCGCCTGCCCGACATCCATGCCATGACGAGTGACGCCGATGATGATTCCGCCGAAAATATTGACGGTGGTGATGATCAGACCGGCGATGGCGTCGCCGCGCACGAATTTCGACGCGCCGTCCATGGAGCCGAAGAAGGAGCTTTCCTCCTCCAGTTCGCGGCGGCGATGCTGCGCCTGCTTCTCGTCGATGAGGCCCGAGGAAAGGTCGGCGTCGATGGCCATCTGCTTGCCAGGAATGGCGTCGAGCGTGAAGCGCGCTCCCACCTCCGCGATACGGGTCGCGCCCTTGGTGATGACGAGGAAGTTGACGATGATCAGGATGCAGAAGACGACGATGCCGATGACGAAATCGCCGCCCATGACGAATTGCGAGAAGCCATGGATGACATGCCCCGCCGCCGTATAGCCCTCATTACCATGGGTGAGGATCACGCGCGTCGTCGCGATATTGAGCGACAGCCGCATCATCGTCGCGATCAGCAGCACGGTCGGAAACGCGGAAAAATCGAGCGGCCGCTGAATCCACAGCGAAACCATCAGGATCAGCACCGAAAAGGCGATGGAAAAAGCAAGGCCGATATCGAGAATCACCGGCGGGACCGGCAGGAACAGGACGGTCAGGATAATGACGATGCCGGCGGCAAAGCCGATATCGCTGCCGGTCAGGAATCCCTTCTCGCCGAACGTTTTTGTTGCGCCTTGCTGCACATTATTCTCCCATGCTGTTCGCCGAGAATAAACGGCGAAGCTTGCGCGAGGGATTCGGTCTGAATGGACAACCAGGCTCGGAAAGACTATAGTATCGTAAGGTAATACCTTTTGATACGGTGATGGCACCATGACAACAGCGACATCCGTCAAGCTTGACGATGAATTAAAACAACGAGTGCGCGATTTGGCCGATGTGCGTCAACGCTCGGCGCACTGGATCATGCGTGAAGCGATCCAGCAATATGTAGACCGTGAGGAAGCCCGCGAGAGCTTTAAGCAGGAAGCGTTGGCGTCCTGGGCTTCCTATCAGGAAACCGGCCTCCATCTGACTGGGCAGGAAGTCCGCGAGTGGTTGAACACCTGGGGCACCGATGACGAAAAGGCTATGCCTGAGTGCCACAAGTAATCATTACGCAATACGCGGCGGAAGGTTTGGAGCGCTGCCGCCGGTTTCTGGCCGCCAAGGTCCCGGAGGCGGTCAGGCGAGCCAGTCAAGCCATCGAGCGGCAATTCCTGCTCCTGGAAGCGACACCGGGCATAGGCCGGCCGTTTCCCGACATGCCGGAGTTGCGCGAGCTGGTAATACCGTTCGGAGATTCCGGCTATCTCGCGCTATATCGCCATGAACCGGTTGACGATGCGGTGTATGTACTGGCCTTCCGGCATCAAAAAAGCGGGATATTGATCAAAACCCCTTCTCAATCCTCGAATAGGCTAGCAGGGTGAAGGAATTGATCTGCGCGCCGACGAAGGGGGCGGTGAAGGCGAGGACAATGAAGATCACTACGATCTTCGGCACGAAGGTCAGCGTCATCTCCTGAATCTGCGTCAGCGCCTGGAAAAGCGCGATGCCGATGCCCGCGAGCATGGCGGCGAGCACCGCCGGGCCGGAAGCCGCGAGAACCGTCCAGATAGCCGAATTGATGATGTCGAGCGCGTCGGCTTCGTTCATGCTGTTTCCTGGTGCTTCTGTCGCCAAGCGCCCTCGCCCTTCGAGGCTCGCTTCGCGAGCGCCTCAGGATGAGGGCTACGGGAAGCGCTGGCTCCCTTCCCCCTCATGGTGAGGTGCGAATGGACCATGAGGAGCGACCCTGAGCCTGTCGAAGGGAAGCCCCGAAGGGGAATGAGCCTCGAACCACGAGGGAGAAGGGAGCCAGCGCTTAACTGATCGTCACCCCTGATGTAATCGGCAACTCTTTCCCGTCGGCGAGCTTGGCGAGCAGGCTGCCGTCCTGCTGGATGAGCACGGACTTCACCTGGCCCGTCGTATTGCCGTCCGCACTCGTGACCGTGTGGCCGATAAGGCTGTCCGCCTGCGAGAGCAGGGAATTGCCGAGCAACTTCTCCAGCTTGCTGTTCATCTGCACCGCCTGTTCGACATTCGAGAACGTCGCAAGCTGCGAGACATATTGCGTGGAATCCATCGGCTGCGTGGGGTCCTGATTCTTCATCTGCGCCACGAGCAGCTTGAGGAAGGACTGGTAATCCGCCGACGCCGCCCCTGATGTCGCCTCGTTGGTGGTCTTGGGCGTGTTCTGCGTAGTGGTGTTGGTGTTCGTCGTCGGGTTATAAACGCTCGGTGTCGTCGTCATGCCATTGCCTCCGCGGGCTGATTTTTCGATTCAGGTTTGCGCTCCGTCTCACCGCCGGTCATGATCCGCGCCTCGCCGGGATAAAGCCCGCGCAGCGTCTTCAGCGCCTCGAAGATACGGTCCTGATGGACGAGCTCGTCGACCAGCTTCAGGCCCTTCAAAATTTCCGCATCCTCGAATGCGCCAAGCGTCGCCTTGAGCATGGTGTTGAACGTCGCGCGCGCCTTTTCGGCAAGCGCCGGCTCGATCAGCATGGTCTGCGCGGCGAAATAGAGCTGCTTCAAAGGCGTCGTCGTCTGCTCGGGCTGCAGCACATGGCTTTCGAGAAGGAAGGTGGCGTTGTTGAGCAGTTCCAGTGAAACCTTGCGGTCGGCGCGCAGCACCGCGCCATTGATATAGATCTTCTCACCGGCTCGAAGCGAAAGGCGGATGGTATTCTTCGGCGCGGGTGCCATTAAAGACTGTCCCTGATCGTGCGGGTGATGTCGATGATGGTGTCGTAATCCTCGGACTGCCCCTGCCTGATCCGCTCCAGCTCCTTGAGGATGAAGATGCCGATGGAGATGATCGCGGCGCGCAATTCCTTCGGCAGGGCGTTCTCGGCGCTGCCCAGATCTTCGATCAGCGTGGTCCAAAGCCGCATCGTGAAATAGCCGGCATCGATCGCCTCGCGCGATGATGCCCCTTTTTCGCGCGCCTCCACCAGCATGTCGATGCAGCGGTCGAAGAGCTGGCGCTCGCGCTCCTTGGCGCTTCCGGCATCCTCACTCATCACATCTTCATAGCGCATCTGGTACATGGCGTCTCCCGGGGCATTGCGATAAGAAAAACCTCAATATAATTAAGTGTTCTTCATGTTTTACTTGATGTGTTATTTTGTATACTTGAATCGATACATCAAAAATCTACTTCAAGTAATTGAGAAGACTCAAGCTCATCAGCCGCGCGGTCATTGCATAGGAGGTGTCGAGCTGGGTCTGCAGCGCGGTGACGCGCGTTGCCGCCTCGTAGGGATCGACCGCTTCCAGATCGAGGACCGAGTTGTTGAGGATGTTGAGCTGGGCCGCGATACGGGTATTGGCGCTCGCCGTGCGGTCCTGCGCGATGCCGAGGGTCGATTGCGACTGCGACACCCCGGTAATGGCTTCAGTCGTGCTCGTCAGGGCCTTATCGACAAGCGCATTGAAGGCCCCGTCGCTGAGGCCGATACCGCCCAACTCCGCCACCATGGCGAAGCTCATCGCCGCCTTGCGGAACCCTGAATCATTGGCGCTGACGGAGGTTTCGGCGAGTTCCGTCGGGGCGATACGGCTCTTGATCACATCGCTCGATGCCTGCGACCAGTTCTCGCTCCAATTGGCCTCGCTGAACTCGTCCGCAAAGGCCCCGTCGAGGAATTCCGTCATCTGCTCGCCCGTGATGCCGGCCACCTGCGGATCGTCCATGCCGAAGCCGAAATGATCCTCGAACGCCTGCTGGACAGATGCTCGCGCGGTACTGCCATCGGCATAATAATCAGCGACCGGCTTCACATCCGTATTGACGCCGGAGAAGATATATTCGCCGTTGAAGCTGCTGTTGAGCAGGCCCGTCATCGTCTGCAGGCCCGCCTTGGCACTCTCGACGATGGTGGTCTTGCCTTCGGGTGTGGAGGTCGCGCCGGTCAGATTGGCGAGATATTTCTGCGATTCCTTGATGACGTCGCTGATCGCCGTCTGCGAGGTCTTCATGCGCTCGCCGGTGAGCTTGTTCATGTCGCTGAGCGAGGTCAGCCGGTCATATTCCTTGCGCAGCGAGATGGTCTGGCCCGCGCGCGAGCCCAGCGCCAGCCCCACGTCGAAGACGGTGCCGGTGGTGGCTTCCTTCTGCGCCTTGATGAGTTCGGCCTGCGCCTTGGAAACCACCGAGCGAAGGCTGCTGTTAAGTGCGTAGGTGGAAACTGATTGAGCCTTCATGGGCCTTACCTCACCGCATTGAGGAGATCGTCGAGCATGGCGCCGACGGTTGAAAGAATCCGGCTTGATGCGCTGAACGATTGTTCGATTTCGAGCATCAGCGCCATTTCCTCATTGATATCGACGCCCGTGGCATTGGAGAGCGCCTCTTCCGCCCGCGAGGCGATGATGGCGTTGTAGTCCTGGTTTTCCGTCACGATCTTGCGCTTGCCCTCGAGCCAGCCGGAGGAGGCAGCGCTGTAATCGACGATGCTCAGATTCGTGCCAAGGCCCGCCGCGGTATCGAACGGGCGCTTCTCCCCCATGAGGCCGATCAGCTGCTGCAGCCGCCCGGAGAAGCCTGAGGCATTGTCCTTGTTGTAGATGTCGTCATGCCCGTCGCGCAGCAATTCCGGATTGCCGCCTTCGGAGCGGATATAGTCTGAGGGGACATGGATCGTCCCCGCCGCGCCCGGCTTGGTCATATCGCCGGTAACGCTGAAAAGCCCGGTCCGCCCGCCCTCTTCCGAGAAGATGCCGACAAGGCCGCGCGCCATTTCATCGAGCTGGCTCTGATAGTCCGGAGCGATCTGGTCGCGCAGTTGGAGGAGGCCCGAGAGTCGTCCCGTGCCGTAGGGTTGGTCGAACGTGCCGTGCGACAGCGGCACGCCATCCACATAGACATTGTTGCCGCTCGTGCCCGGCGCGAAGCCCGGCGTCGGCTCGAAGCTCACCTGGCGCGCCGTTTTTTCGAACAGCGTCACCCCGTTGTCGGCGAAGATCACCATGTCGTTGTCGCTGCGCGTCATCGTCGTGATGCCGATCTCGCCCGACAGATCCTTCAGGATCGCGTCCCGCTGGTCGAGATAGTCGGAGACATCGGCCCCTGAGCGCGTGCCATTGACGATCTTGCCGTTGACCTCTTCGAACCGCGCCAGCAGCTGGTTGATGCCATCGACCGAGGTGGCGATATCCTGGTCCGCATCGGCGCGCAGCTGCTGGATTTGCGTCGTGCCTTCGTTGAGCGCCTGGGCGAGTTGCACGGCCTTGTTGACAGCCATGTCGCCCGTCGTGCCCTGCCCCGGCTGCGTGGCATAGGTCTGCAGCGCATCGCGCAGGTCGCCGATGAGCGCCGCGGGCGATCCGGCATAGTCGTTGGCGGAATAGAGCGAGGATAGCCGGTCGAGCCCGGCGGCGAGCGTGTCCGAGGCCATGGTCTGGCTGTTGGCCTCGATATAGCGCGTGAGCAGCGCCTCGTTCGCCGCGCGCCCGACATTCACTGAGAGCGAGCCATATGCACCCGACACCAGCGAAGAGGTGCGCCGGACATAGTTTGGATCGCTTGCGCCCGCGATGTTCCGGGAGACGACCGCCGTCTTCTTCGACGCTGCGGCCAGGGAATTCTGGGCCGTAAGCAATGCAGAACTAAGTGACATTTTTGATCCAATCCCCGCCAGTATTGGAAGCATTTCGTGGCGAAATCCCGGTATTCGGTCTCAAAATCCCGGCGAAATCTTGTTTAAAGGAAGGCCGGGCGCCCGCACGCCCAACCCTGAGGTTGTAGAACTATCGTTTGAGGTTGACGAGCACATCCATCAAATCCGCCCCCGTCTGGAAGGCCTTGGAATTGGCGGTGTAGCTGCGCTGCGCCTCGATCATCTCGGTCAGCTCTTCGGCGATATCGGCATTCGATTCCTCGAGCGCGCCGGAGGAAATGCTGCCAAGGCCGTTATCCTGAGGAAATCCGAGTTGGATATCGCCGGAGTCCGCGCTGGGCGAATAGACGTTGCCGGAGAGGACCTTCATATTGTCCGGACTTGCAACATTGCCGAGCGGAATACGGTAAATCTCGCGCTGGCTGCCGTTCTCGTAGAGCGCCACCACCGAGCCGTCATCGCTGATATCCACGCTCTTGATCGCGCTCGGACCCTGCCCGTCGATCTTCGCTTCATAGACCGTGTATTTGCCGCTGAGTTGCTTCGTCGCGGACAGATCGAGATTGAGCGTCTGTCCGCCCGGAATATCGATCTCGAGCTTGCCGCCGGTCAGGTTGTTTCCACCCGTCAGCTTGCCCGTGTCCGGGTCGAAGGCCATGGTGGAGGTTTCAAGCAGCCCCCCCTCCGAATAGGGAAAGCCGCCACTGGCCGATGCCTTCGACTGGTCATAGACCGCGACCTGCCAGGTGTTGTCGGCGGTCTTGGTGTAATAGACGTCAAGCACGACCGCCTTGCCGAGATTGTCAAAGGCGACGAGCGAGGTCTTGTTGGTGAATTTCGAATTGGCGTCGTTCGCTCCAGCCGCGGGCGGCGGGGTGATTTCGGCATCCGCCGGCAAATTGACCGTGAATTTGCCGTTTCGGCTTGGATCAGCGACCAGATCCATCTGTGCGATGTTGATCTTCTCAAGTCCCTGGAAGCCGTTGGCGACGTTATTCACCTTGCCGTCAACCACCGGATAGCCCATCAAATAGTAGCCTGCGGTGTTCTGCAAAAAGCCGTCTGGATCCTTTACGAACGAGCCCGAGCGCGTCAGGTATGGTGTACCGTTCGCATTGCTGACGACGAAGAAGCCATTGCCGTCGATGGCAAGGTCGGTCGGCGAATCCGACGGGCGGATGCCGCCCTGGTCGGAAATCCCATAGCGCACATCGGTCTTGACGCTGCCGGAATTATACTGCCCGTCCGTGCTCGGCAGCACCAGCGAGGAGAACTGCGTGTTGGCGCGCTTGTAGCCGGCGGTGGAGGAATTGGCGATGTTGTCGGCGACTGCCGAAAGCCGGTTCACCTGGGCATTCATGCCCGAAACGCCGGTACGCATCATTCCATAAAGGCTCATAGGTGTCTCCTGGAGCATTCGCAGCCAGGCCGGGCCGGGCATCGCGCAATGCGTAAAACCAAACTTGGGAATCCCGGAATCCGAGGCTAGTCCACGGCGCTTGCGTGAACCTGATGCCCCCCTAGTATCGTGATTTCGAAGTTCGCTTGGTTTCGATATCGACCTCGAGAACTTCGAAATCACGATACGAGTCGGATACTCACGATTTACTGGGAAAGCGGCACATGGGCAGGCCGGGAAACCGGCCCGGCGAATTACTCGATGTTGATGCAGTAGCCGAGGAAGCGCTTGGAATCGATGGGATCGTAACCGAGCCGCTCCCGAAGCTTCTTGCGCAGCTTGCTGATATGGCTTTCGACCACGTTCTCCTCGACTTCCGCGTCGAAGATTCCGTAGATCGCATTGAAGATCTGCGTCTTGTTGAGCCGGCGGCCGCGATTGGCGATCAGATATTCCAGAATGCGCCGCTCGCGCCGGGGCAGGATGAACTCCACGCCGTTGACCTGCGGATCGCGCCCGTCGGAGAAGACGCGGATCGGCCCGACCTGCGTGCTCGCCGCCTCGCCTTTCGCCGCATCCACGCCCGCCCTGCGGCGGATGGCGTTGATGCGCGCCATGATCTCGCGGACATGCACGGGCTTGCGCACCACATCGTCGACACCCGACTGGAAAAGCTCCAGCGTATGCTCCAGCGATTGCGTATCGTTCACCGCGATAACAGGCGCGGGAGAGCGCTCACGTATCTTGAGTGGAAGGTGGTTGCGATTGGCGCATTCGCCAATCAGGAAAGCTTCGACCGCCAGAATATCGCTCTGCGCGACGCTGTCGACCCAGTCGCCGAAATCCGTTGGAGAAAAACCTGTCGTTGAAATGCCTTCACGTCCGAACCATGCGGAATATCCGCTGGTCACTAGGTTGCGTTCGTCCACAACCACAATCATCGGCCCGCCTCCGAATCAGTATGTGCCCCGTATGGTTAACGGATAACTGGCGCGATGACTCGCCAGCAATCCCAATTAATTGGGGGCAATGATTTGGAGGGCGGAGTGAGTCAAAAAAGCCACAGGGACCGAAGGAGCCAGGAACAAGAACGCTTGTCATTCTAGCTATATAAAACTGTAAGGAGCGATGGAATTCACATTTAGTGACAGCAGGTTACCTGACTATTCGAAGCAGAATTTCCGCGCCTGCGCCGTCCAGTTTCCGAAGCCCGTCGCTACCATATTCTCCATCACGCGGCAGACATATTTCTTCTGGGCCGGGTTGTTGTTGGGCCCGGCATGGTAGCGGGCCACCGCCAGCGTCCAGCTGCCCTCGCGCGCGCGAAGCTCTTTCAGGAACCGCGCCGCGTAATCGACATTGGCGCGGGGCTCCAGCATCTGCGCCACCGAGGGGAACTTGTTCCCGTGGAAGTAGTGGTTGATCTGCATGCAGCCGAGGTCGATCAGCTTCGCCCCCTGCCTCTGCGCTTCGCGAAATCCGAGCAGCGCCGCCGATGCCGAGGGGAAGAATTTCGCGCTCCCCTCGATGTTCATCGCATAGGGCTGCAGGGAATTCTTGCGCCCTGTTTCGGTCAGCCCCACTGCATAGAGAATGCCGATGGGGATGCCGTATTTGGCCGAAGCCTTGTGCATCTCCCGCTCGCAGGAATTTTCCGCCCGCGCCGGGAGAGGCGCCAGCAGGCTAGACCACAAGACCGCGATCGAGACGGCGGCCCAAAGGCGCGTCCACGGCTGCGGACGTCCCGCCCCGCTGCGCTTTTTCATCATCCATCCACGACCCGCGCTCGCCCCGGTTGCCATTGCCCTCTCCCTGCATCTGGGTCTGCGCCTGTCCGCCATTGCGCCCGCCGGACTGGTCCTGCGCGCCAAAATTCTGCTGTCCCTGCTGGCCGCCTCCCATATTCGCGGTCGAGGAATTGGCCCGCTCCGTCACCGTGACGGAGACGACGGCATTGTCGCCGAGGCCCGTCGACTGCAGCGCCTTGCTCAGCATGTCGCGGTCGGCGGCAAGCCGCTCCGCCGTGTCGCGCCGGTCCGCCATCAGTTCCACCTGCATACCCTCAGGGACGAGCCGGAGCCGCGCGGTGACGGTTCCAAGGTCCTCCGGCTGCAGGCGGATGTGAAGCGTTTTGGCGACACCATAGCTGCGCTCCGAGATGACATCCACGCCCGCGATATGCATGGGCTGCCGGACGGGCGCAGCCGCGCTAGCGGGCGCCTGTGGGGCAGCGGAAGCGCTTGGCGCGTTGCCCGTGCCTTGCGTGGCTGGCTGCACCCGTTCTGCACTGGACACCGCATCGTTCCGTACAGGCTGGCTGGGCGCATCCGGCTGAGGATCTCGCGGCTCACCCTTCGTCTCCTCCTGCGGGCTCGCCGCCTCCGCCTTCGGAGACGCTAGGCTATTCGTCGCGGGAGCATCACCGCCCGGCTGCGGTGCGACATCCGCATGACCAGCCTGCTTCTTGCTCGCCTGGGGTTCTGCCCGTTCCATGGGCTTCACGCGCTCGGCCTTGGGATCGTCAGCGTCCCCAGCACGTGCCGCATCGACAGGAATTTCATCGACCGTATCGTCGGCGGGGGCTTTCTTCTTCCCCTCCATGTCGGGCAAGAGGAAATCCGCTTCCGCGCTCACCGCCGCCGTTTCCGTGCTCCTGGTCAGGAAGGGATCGAGCGCCAGCATGGCCTGCGCCGCGAGCGCCGAGAGCGGATCGGGCTCCCGCGTCTCAGGCTTGCCATCCTCGGCTTCCGCTTCTTCCAGCTTCGAGACCCGCTTGCCGCGTGGCTCCACTTTGTCCGCCATCTCCCGCACCAGCGCCTCGAAACCGCCCGCCTGCTTTGGATCGGCATCCTTTTCATTGGCATGAAGTGCGTGCTTGCCGCCGGTGCGCGCGGCGTGGGCGGGGGGCTGCGTCATCTGGGGCAGGATATCCTTGATCGTCATTGCGTCTTTCCCAAAAGCCGGTCGATCTCGGCCAGCTTTTTCTTCGTCTCGTCCATGGTCTCCTGCACCGCGCTATCGACTGGCGGGGTTTCCGCGACCGGCTCGATCCATTCGGGGCGCGCCTCCTCCTTATCAGCCGAAGCAGGAACCGGCCTTGCGGAAGGCTCCCGCACGACGCGCCCCGCCATCGCCTCCGCCGCGTCGAGCAGCCGCTGGTCGCGCTCGTGGAGCCGGTCCCTCGGGATTTCCGAGAGTGTGCGGATCGCCTCGCTCGCTCCGGTCGAGGCAGCCGCGCTCGCCGCCGAGTAAAGCCGCGCCTGCGCGTCGTCGAGGCCCAGTCGCTGCGCCAATTCCACTGCCTTCGCTGATGTGAACCGCGCGCGCTCCATCTGCCCGTCGAGCAGCGCGCCACGCGCCACGCGCAGGTAGAACGCCCGCTGCGCCATGGGGCTGGCGAACCGCATCAGTTCGGCAATGTCGTCGTTGGAAATGCCGTCCTTCAACTGCATCAGCGCATCGACAAATTGCAGGTAGAAATCCTCTGCATAGGGCGAACGGGAGAAGCGCTGGAGATAATTGCGCGCCAGCAGCTTCACCCTGCCCGCATCCCTCAGGCGCGCCGCGGTCTTGAGGCTGCGCCGGATCGCCGCCTCCTCGAAAAGCGAGCCCGGCACCGACACGCGGATCGTGTCGAGCCGCTTCAGCGCCAGCGCCGGATCGCTGGAAGCAAGCGGCGGCGAGGTCACCAGATAGATCGAGGCCACCAGTTCCGGCGGAAGGCCTGGCGGCAGCGGCTCGGCGAACTGCCTCACCGCCTCCGCCGTATTGGCATCCGTATAGGCGAGCGCGCCCGCCACCAGCCGCGGCGCGAGCATCTCGGGCGGCGCATCCTTGAGAATGCTCCGCACCACCTCCGGATTGCCGCCATTGAGCAGATAGATCACCGCCGCATGGAGGTTTTCCGGCTGCGACCACACATCCGAAGGGCTCGCCTGCATCTGCCCCGCAATGCGCGTCAGCACCCGCCCCAGCATCGCCAACGCCTCCGGCTTCCCCGCCACTACCTGGTCCTGCAGCATGCGCAACGAGCGGACGAGTTGGTAGGGTTCCAGCTTGGGCAAGGGCGAGGCGGCGAAAGTGCTGGTGGCGAGGAGCGAGGTGGAGGCGGCGAGGAGGAGGATATGCAGGGAGCGCCGGAGGCTGTTCATGAGGATGCTCTCCGCATGAACGGAAACGTCGGCGGGACAGTACCCCCCTCTGCCCTGCCGGGCATCTCCCCCACAAGGGGGGAGATTGGCTGTGACTTCCGCTTTCGCCAATCGCCAATGCAAGCCGAACTAAGCGCCGTCACCGATGAAGGCCAATCTCCCCCCTTGTGGGGGAGATGCCCGGCAGGGCAGAGGGGGGTGTGCAACGTTTCCATCCTCACCACCTCTACGGCGCCGTCTTCAAAAATATATCGATCCGCCGGTTCTCCGCCGCATTCGGATCGCCAGCCTTTTTCGGCTGCCTGTCGGCATAGCCCTCCACCCGCAGCACGCGCTTTTCATCCAGCCCGCCGCGCACCAGCATATAATAGGCCATCTGCGCGCGGGCGGAGGAGAGCCGCCAATTGTCATAGGTGGCGCTCTTGAAGGGCCGTGCATCCGTGTGGCCGCTGATGATGACGTCGCCCTTGCGCTCCGAGATGATCTTCGCGATCTTCTCCATCACCTCGATCACGCGCCGGTCCGGCTTGGCAGAGCCGATGGCGAACATGCCATAGTCGATCTTGTCGGTGAGCTGGATCAGCACGCCGCCCTCGGCAGGCACGACGGTAATGTCGGGGCTGTTCCCGGTCTTCGCGCCGGCAGTGGCCTCGGCGATATCCTTCACCAGCTTTTGCGCTTCCGTGCCATTAGCACTGCCCGCGCCCTGCTGCGCTTTTGCCGAAGCGGCCCCCTCGCTCTTCTCTTCCTTCGCAGGCTCGTCCTTGGGCTTGTCGGCAGCGCCCTCCTGCTTCTCCGCCCCATCCTTCCCGGCCTCGCCCGTCTCCTTGGCTGCCTTCGGCGGCGCAGGCTCGGCGATGGCGGGGAAAAGCTCGTCGTCGGCGCGGTTCGACCAGTAATCAGGATTGAAGGGGTCGCGAAAGGCCTTGCCGCCCTCCGATCCCGTCAGCGGCCCGGCAACGCTCGCGCCGCCCTCGCCCGCCTTCGACTGGTTCTGCAACACGCCGCTCTGATTGGCGATGTCGGCGAGCACCGCATAGGGCTCTTTGAACATCAGCCGCTCTTCCGCTTCCGTCGGCACCTCGGATTTCTGGTCATTGATGACCTTGGTGCCTTCCTCGGTCTTCTTCTCGCTGTCGAAGCGGACCTTGCCGTCGTTCTGGTCGATCTCCTCGACGCCCTTGCGGCTCGAATGCCGGTCCACCAGCTTGACCGGGTTGAAATAGCTCGCCACCGCCGCCTTGGTTTCCTCATTGGTGGCGTTGATCAGCCACATGACGAGGAAGAACGCCATCATCGCGGTCATGAAATCCGCATAGGCGATCTTCCAGGTGCCGCCATGATGCTCGTCGTGATCGTCGCCATGGCCCCGGCGCACGATAATGATTTCGCGATCGGTCTCGGGGTCCCGGTTCATCGGATCAAAACTTTCAATTCTGCGAGGATTGGCGCGAGCCGCGTTTCGATGACTTGGTTGTCAAGCCGCAGGCTGAGTTCCGCCGCATTCGCCTCGATGGGAATGAAATTCTCGGATGCGAAGCCCTCGAGGCCGTGCAGCGCGTCGAGAAGGTCGCGCGGCCCCCGGATTTCCATGCCCATGGCGGCGGGAAGGCACGCCGTAACCTGCCGCGCGAAATCTGCCACCGCCGCCCGCTCGATATGCGCGGCAATGAGCGGCTCGATCAGGTCCGCCAACTGGCGCGAGAAGGAGGCTTCCAGCGTTTGAAGCGCCGTCTCCACCTGCGCCGTCAGCCGGTCCGCTGTCTCGCTTAGGACGGATGCTCGAATGCCCGTCATCTCCTCCTCATGCGCGCGCTGCAGGCGCTGCTTCTCCGCCTCGTAGAGCGCATCCGCCTCCGCCCGGCCCGCTTCGCGCCCCGCCTCGAAAGCCTGCTTTACCTGCAATTCGACATCGACCGCCGCTTCGAACGCCTGTTCAGCGCTGGGCTCGTCCAACTGCTCCGGTTCCGGCTCTTCCTCGCGCAAGGCGGACAGGATCACCACCCGCTCGTCGGGAATCCGCCGCGGCGAAAAGTCGGTCAGGAAACTGGCGATGGAAACGGCGCTCATCGTCAGGCGGCCTTGCGCTCGGTTGCCTCGGGCTCGAAGCGCCGCTCGACCGGCGCGTCTTCATGCACCCATTGCTTCAGCACCGCCGCCACGCGCTCCTCGTCCATCTCGATCATCTGCTCCAGCCGGTAACGCGCCGGGGCGCGCATTCGCTGGCGAAGGTCGCCAAGGCTCTCCTGCGCCTGGGCGGCGTAATTCGTCGGGCCGGGCAGCGCAGCCTCGCCGGCATTGGCGAGTTGTCCCGTGCCGGTGAAATCGGGAATGGCGACATCGCTGCCCTCGCGCTTGGCGACAGCCTGCACATTGGAAACGGCCATTTCGCGCATCAGCGGTCGCGCGCCGAACCAGATGATCAGCACCACCGCGCCGATCAGCGCCGCGGCATTGATGAGGCTGCCGGCCTGTGACAGCAGCATCTCCGATACCGGCTTCGAAAGCGGCTGCAGATCCTCACCCCTGGCGTCGAGGAAGTTGAGCGCCGTCACATTGACCACGTCGCCGCGCTGGGCGTCGAGCCCCGCCGCCGTGGAGACGAGATCGCGGATCTTCGCCACCTGCTCGTCGACGAAATTGGCGGGCGGCGGGTTGGTGCCCGCCGAGGCGAGCAGCCGCGCCTGATCCACCACCACGGCGATGGAGAGCCGCTTGACCGAATAGCCGTCGCTCACCGTCGAGACGGTCTTGCTGTTGATCTCGTAATTGGTCAGTTCCTCGCGGCGCTCATTCTTCTCCGACGAGCTTTCGCCGTTCCGGCTCTGGATTTCCTCCTGCGGGATGTTCTGTTCCACGCCGGTGGCGTTGTCGTCCTTGGAGTTCTGCGAGGCGGCATTCTCGCGCACCACGCGCACGGAGCGTTCCACCCGCGATTCGGGGTCGTACACCGTCTCGTTGACCTGCCTGCGGTCGGTATCGAGCGCCACCTGCACGCTGGTCTGGAAATGGCCTAGCCCAAGATAGGGCGCGAGCGCCTTGCGGATATTGTCGTCGATGGAGGCGGAGACCTGCGCCTCGAGCGTCGCCGCCGCGACCGCCGCGCCGTTGGTGGCGCTATCGCTGGAGGCAAGCAGCCGCCCATTGGTATCCATCACGGTGATCGCGGCGGCATCGAGCGAGGGAACGGCGGCGGCAACGAGCTGACGGATCGATTGCGCCGATTCGACTGCAAAACCGCCCTCTGTACGGATCACCACGGAAGCGGAAGGCTTCTGGTCGCCGCGCCGGAAGCTGCCCTTCTCCGGCAAAACGATATGAACGCGCGCGGCCTTGATGCCCCGGATCGCCTGGATGGTGCGCGCGATCTCGCCTTCGAGCGCACGCACGCGGGTGATTTCCTGCATGAAGGAGGTGAGGCCCAGCGAGCCCATATTGTCGAAAAGCTCGTAGCCGGCATTATTGCTGGTCGGCAGGCCCTTTTCGGCCAGATGCATGCGCGCCTGCTCCGCCTTGCCGAAGGGAACGAGGATGGAGGTGCCGTCCGACTTCACGTCGAAGGGTATTCCCGCCTCGCCGAGCGCCATGCCCATGCGGTTCACATCATCGCGGTTGAGGCCGACATAGAGCGTCTCATAGGCGGGCTGGCTGAAATAGAAGCTGGAGAAGAGGATCGTGCCGAAAAGCGCCGCGCCGACGAGGCCCAGCGCGATCAGCCGCTTCGTCCCGAGCCGGGCGAGCGCCCCTGAAAACTGTTCGAGAAACTGCCGGAAATTCTTCTGCATCGCATCCTGCCGCCACATTACAGGACGGACAGTAGAGCGCGAAGCTTGCGCGAAGGTGGTTTCGGCAGAAATAGCTAAGGGACCGTGCCCCCCGCACGGTCCCCCGCCCCCCGCTTTAGCCCCCTAAATCCGCAGCTTTAGCCGCGGAACAGCGAGAGGATCTGCTGGTTGCTGGAGTTGGCGATCGAGAGCGCCTGAACGCCCAGCTGCTGCTGGACCTGCAGGGCCGAAAGACGCGCCGATTCCTTGTTCATGTCGGCATCGACGAGCTGGCCGACGCCCTTGTCGATCGAGTCGCTCAGCGAAGAGAGGAAGCTCTTCTGGCTGTCGATCTGCGACTTGGCCGCGCCGAGCGTCGCTGCACCGGTCGTCAGGCCGGCGAGAGCGGTTTCGACTGCGTCCAGCGCCGTCTTGATATCCGCGTCGGATTCCGGCGTACCAGCTGCCGGGGCGAAAGCGGCCATTGCAGTATTCAGCGTGCCGACGATACCGCCCGTACCGGCGCCATCCAGAAGCTGGATTTTGGCCGCTTCGACATTAATCGTATCGACGGTCACGGAGGTGCCGGTACGATTATAGGACGCGACAACCTTCAGGTCTGCAGCGGCAGTGCCATCGGAAACCAGCAGGTTCGTGCCGGCATACTGGGCATTTTTGGCGAACGACGTGATGTTCTTCGTGATCGAGGTGATTTCGTCCTTGATCTTCAGCTGATCTTCAGCGCTAGCGCCCTGAGCGGACACGAGCTTGGTCTTCAGCTTGTCGACTTCATCCTTGATCTTGTTGATCGCGGAATAGGCCGTATCGACCTTGCCGGCGCCGAGGCCCAGCGAGTCCTGAACGGCCGAGTTGGCCTTGTTGTCGGACTTCATCGAGGTCGCGATCGACCAGTAAGCCGCGTTATCCGAGGCCTCGTTGATGCGCAGGCCGGTGGAGATGCGGTTCTGGGTGGCTTCGAGCGACTTGTTGGTGGAAGCCAGCGTCTGCAGCGCGGTCATCGCTGCGGAATTGGTCAGAAGACTCATGGGTATTGCCCCTGTTCACAGGCATGACCTTCCGATAGCCGTAAGGCTTTCCGGACGAAATCATGCGATTTATGGAATGGTTTTCGGGACAGGCCGGATTGATACCGGCATGAGCGGAGCGGCATCATGCCTATTTGCCGACAACAGCGGCAAATCCGTCATGCCGCTACCCTATCGGCGAATTCTTACCAATCGTTTAATGCAGATCAAGAAAACGACCTGATCAGGCTTCCCACCAGAATATTCCACCCGTCGATCAGCACGAAGAACAGGATCTTGAACGGCAGCGACAGCACGGTCGGCGGCAGCATCATCATGCCCATCGACATGGTGAGCGTGGCGACGACGAGATCGATCACCAGAAACGGCAGCACGATCAGGAAGCCGATTTCGAAGCCGCGCCGCAATTCGGAAATCATGAAGGCGGGAACGAGGATGCGCAAATCCACCACGCCATCCTCGCCTGTGCGGAACGATGGATCGGCGAGATCCTCGAACAGGCGCAGATCCTTGTCTCGCACCTGCCGCAGCATGAATTCGCGGAAGGGCGAGGAGATTTCCCGCAGCGCCACCTCCTGACTGATCTCATTGCGCATCAGCGGCTGCACCCCGTTCTGCCACGCCCGGTCGAAGGCCGGGGCCATGACATAAAACGTCATGAAAAGGGCCAGGCTCACCATAACAAGATTGGCGGGCGCGGTCTGCAACCCGAGCCCGGAGCGCAGCATGGAGAAGGCAATGGCAAAGCGCGTGAAGCTCGTCACCATGATGAGCAGACCCGGCGCGATGGAAAGCACCGTGAGCAGTCCGAGCAATTGCACGATCTGCCCGCTCGCCGCCCCGCTTCCGGCGGGAAGCAGGCTTTGCAAGGAGGGAGCGGTTTGGGTTTGCGCGGCGGCCTCGCCCAGCGCAAGCAAAAGAAACGCCGCGGTGAAAGCGAAAGCGGTCCCTGTTTTGGCGATGGTGCGAAATACCCCCCTCTGCCCTGCCGGGCATCTCCCCCACAAGGGGGGAGATTGGCTGTCAGATACGCTTTCGCCAATCGTCAACGTCCCAGAGGAAAGCACCGTCGCCGATGAAGGCCAATCTCCCCCCTTGTGGGGGAGATGTCCGGCAGGACAGAGGGGGGTGTCACCGCGCAAGCATCCCCATGTTGTCACGAGCAACTGCCCCATCACTCCACCACCAGCGAGTAAATAAACACCCGCTCCACCTTGCCCTCGGAGCGCATCTTTGCGCGTTCTTCCAGATCAGCCCGCAAATAGGCGAGCCCCGTCGCGCCCTGCAGTTGCATCAGGCTAGCGCTGCGCAGGAAGGCCATGAAATCGTCGGAAATCTTCATCGCCATGTCGGGCGCAATTTCCTCGCCGGGCTTGGCGACCAGCCCTGCCTCCAGCCTGATCCAGGTCGAGGACGGCACGGCGAGATTGGTGAGAATCGGCTTCAGCGCCACCACGGCCCCGAGCGGTTGCGCCTCGGGCTTTTTCTCCGGCGCTTTTTCTGGGCTCGCACTGGCCGGCTCCCCTGCTCCGCCGATAAAGCCGCCGAGAAACCAGCCCCCGCCGGCGGCGATAACGGTCAGCAGCGCCACCGCCGCGATGAGGCCCACAAGCGAGCCGCTCGCCTCTTTGGCCTCGGATGTTTTCGTCGCGCCCGCCATGATTTGCCTCTGAGCACGATCCCGAAAAGTTGCAGACTTTTCGGACAGGATCATGCCTAAAAAAATCGAATACCTGGAGCACGCAGTGCTCTAGAATGGAGAAACCTGATCGAGGATCTGCTGGCCGTAGGGCGGCTGCATGACCTCGCTGATGCGCCCGCGCCCGCCATAGGAAATGCGCGCCTCGGCGATCTTGTCGTAGGAGATGGTGTTGTAGCCGGAGATATCGCGCGGCCGCACCACGCCCGCCACATTCAGCACGCGCAGCTCATTGTTGACGCGCACCTCCTGCGAGCCGCTGATGACGAGGTTGCCGTTGGGCAAAATCTCGGTGACGATAGCGGCGATGGAAAGCTTGATCTCCTCCTTGCGCTCCACCACGCCTTTCCCTTCCGAGCGGCTGTCCGAATTCGACTTGAGCTGCCCCGCGAAATCCCCCGCCGAGCCGCCGCTCGTCGAGAATTCCCCGCCGAGCCCATAAAGCCCGGAGGAGACGCGCTGGCGATTGCTCTTGTTATCGAGATTGGCCTTGTCGTTGATCGAGATGTTGACGGTCAGCACATCGCCCGGGCTCGATGCACGCGGATCGCGGAAGAAATTCGTCGAGCGCTTGTTCCAGAGCGAATATTTGCCGCCCCCCGGCTGCGCCGGATAGCCCGCGCTCGCGCCATAGCCGCCATAGGACGAGCCGATATCGGTCCTGACCGGCGTCAATTCCGGCGTGCGGTTGACCTCTTTCAGCGAGTTGGCGCAGCCGGAAAGCCCAAGCAGCCCGGCATAAACGATTATCATTGTCTTTTTCATTGGATCCGGCCTGCCGTTTCAGGCTTCGTCTTGCTGCCGCGTTTTTCCGTCGATTGCGCACCGACGATGACGCGCGCCAATTGCGCGGATTTCTCCGCCGGCATCTCGTTGAGGATCACGCTCGATGTGCGCGGGCTGAGTTTGAGAAGCAGTGCCGCCGCCGCCTCGTCATCGATCAGCGCCAGCTGCGCCGCCGCCGCATCCGGCTTCATCTTGGAGATGATCTCGACCAGCGAATCCTGCGCCTTGGCGATGAACTCGTTGCGCCGTTGCAGCCAGACTTCATACTCCTTGCGCTTTTCCTCCAGCGCGGCGACGCGCTCATCCACCTGCTTGCGCAGATCGTTGAGTTCCTTCGTTTGGATCGCATAGCGCGCATCGGCGGCATTGTCGGTCAAATTGCTGCAATATTTCTGGATTTCCTCGACGCCCGAAGGCATCTGCGGAATGGCGTTGGTTTGCTGGGCGTGGGCGGGGAGCGCAAGGGCGATGATGGCTGCGACTGCAGCGCCAAACACCCCCCTCTGGCCTGCCGGCCATCTCCCCCACAAGGGGGGAGATTGGATGTCAGTTCCGCTTTCGCCAATCGCCAGCGTTGCAAGATTACGCGCCGTCACCGATGCAGGCCAATCTCCCCCCTTGTGGGGGAGATGCCCGGGAGGGCAGAGGGGGGTTACGCCGCGCCAACACTTCCAACTATATGCAGATACCCACCCCATCATTGCACCACCAATTCCGCATGCAGCGCGCCTGATGTCTTGATCGCCTGGAGGATCGCGATGATGCCGGTCGGCTTCATGCCGATCTGGTTGAGCCCCTTGACCAGATTCTCCAGATTGGTGCCGGACAGCACGCCGATCTTCGATTGCTGTTCATTGGCCTCGATATTGGTCGTCGGCACCACCACCGTCTCGCCATCGGAGAACGGCTCGGGCTGAGAGACGACAGGCGTCTCGGTGACACGTACGGTGAGGCTGCCATGGCTGATGGCGACCTTGGAGATGCGTACCTTCTCGCCGATGACAACCGTGCCGGTGCGCTCGTCCACCACCACGCGGGCGATTTCGTCGGTCGCGACCGGCAGGCCCTCGATCTCCGCCAGGAAACGCGCGGCGCTGATGTTCTTCGGCTTCCGGAGCCGGATCGACTTCGCGTCGCGCTCCTTCGCCACCGGCTGTCCGTAGCGGCGCTTGGCGAAGATATTGATCGTATCCGTCACGCGGATGGCCGTGGTGAAATCCGGGTCGCGCAATTCGACGACGAGATCGTCCCGGCCGAAATTGCCCTTCACCTCGCGCTCCACCAGCGCGCCGTTGACGATGCGCCCGCTGGTCGGCACGCCCTGCGTCAGGGATTCCGCCTCGCCCTGCGCCGAAAAGCCTGACACGATCATATTGCCCTGCGCCACCGCGTAGATTTCGCCATCCGCGCCTGCGAGCGGCGTCATCACGAGCGTGCCGCCCTGCAAAGATGTTGCATCGCCCAGCGAGGAAACCGTCACGTCGATGCGCGAGCCCGCGCCCGCGAAAGCAGGGAGATTGGCCGTCACAATGACCGCCGCCGTATTCTTGGAGCGCGTCGCGCCGCTGGGCGCGCTGATGCCGAGATTATCGAGCATCGCGCGCATCGATTGCTCGGTGAAGGGAGAATTGCGCAAGCTATCGCCCGTGCCCTTGAGACCTATGACGAGGCCATAGCCGACCAGCTGATTCTCGCGCACGCCCTGGATAGTGGCGATGTCTTTCAGCCGCGCCACCACGCCGCCCTTGCCCAGATCCGAATAGGCCATCTTCGACGGCGAACCGCCCGAGCCGAGCCAATCGGCATCGGCCTCAGCAGCAGTTGCATAATCCTTGTTGTTGCGCGCCGATTCATCCGCGGCAAGCGGCGAGACACCCATCAAAAGCGCAAGGCTGGTGGCGACGATCCGCTTCACTGCATTCCCACCTGTATCCTGCCATCGGAAAGCACGGTTCCCGAAACGACGAGACCGCTATCGATATTGCGCGCCTTGATGAAATCCCCTGCGGAACCGGGCTCAAGCGGCGTCCCCATCGCCGTGATGGTGAGCCCGCCAGCGGTATAGACGAGCGGCGCGGGAACGCCGCGCTTGACGAGCGATGGTTCGCTGACCGCGCCGATGAGAATGGGCTTGCCGGGCAGCAGCGTCCGCCGCGCGATCTTGCCCGTCACCTGTTCCGGCGTTTGGGCATATTGCTGGGCGGCTTCGGCGCGGATGGTGAAGGTTTTTTCCAAAAGCGCGGTGTCACCGACCGTCTGGCCGGGGTAGATGACGGCCGAGGGCACGACGAAGGAGATGCGATCGGCATGGGCCGCGGGTGTAACGCCGAGAAAGATGACCGCAAGCGTAGCGACCCGCTGGAACACCCCCCTCTGCCCTGCCGGGCATCTCCCCCACAAGGGGGGAGATTGGATGTGAGTTCCGCTTTCGCCAATCGCTACCGTCGCAGAGTAACGCACCTTGGCCAATGCCAGCCAATCTCCCCCCTTGTGGGGGAGATGCCCGGCAGGGCAGAGGGGGGTTCTCTTGGAAGCGCGGCTCTTCACAAACATCGTCAACTTACCGCAAATTCTTCGAAACGACCGCCGCCATTTCGTCCGCGGCCTGGATGACCTTCGAGTTCATTTCATAGGCCCGCTGCGCCGTGATCAGTTCGGTGATTTCCTTGACCGGATCGACGTTCGAGGCTTCCAGATAGCGCTGTTGCAGCTTGGCGAAGCCGGGATCGCCGGGTACACCGACGATAGGCGCGCCGGAGGCTTCCGTTTCGCGGAAGAGATTGTTGCCGAGTGGCTCCAGCCCTGCCTCATTGGTGAAATTGGCGAGCGTCAGCTGGCCCAAATTAACCTGTTGCACCTGATCCTGCAGCTTGGCGAACACCTGCCCCGTCTCGGTGATCGTCACCTCCACCGCCTCGGCCGGAATGGTGATGGCGGGCTCCACAGGGCTGCCGTCGATGGTGACGAGCTGGCCGTCCGGATTCCGGTTGAACGCGCCGGCGCGGGTATAGAACGTCTCGCCAGTAGGGCTCTGAATCTGGAACCAGCCATTGCCTGAAAGCGCCACGTCGAGCGGATTGCCGGTCTGGTTGAAGCTGCCCTGGATATGCAGATTGCGCACCGCCGCCGTCTGCACGCCAAGGCCCACCAGCGCGCCCTCCGGCACGATGTTCTGGTTCGCCTGGTTGGGCACGCCCGCCGACCGCTCCGCCTGATAGATGAGGTCCGAGAACTCCGCCCGCGCGCGCTTGAAGCCGGTCGTGTTGATATTGGCGATGTTGTTGGCGATGACTTCCAGATTGAGCTGCTGGGCATTCATGCCCGTGGCGGCGATGGTGAGCGCTTTCATGTTAGCTCCTTAAGCCTAGATCTGCATCCGGCTGATTTCGAGATAGGCCTGCACGATCTTGTCGCGGATTGCGATGGCGGTCTGGAGCGATTGCTCGGCCTCCATGATGGAGCTGACCACTTCCCGTGCCGGCACGTCGCCGGTCATCGAGGAGATGGACGTCGCCTCGGCGGTCCTGAGCTTGTCGCCGGTGGCGCTCGTCAGTTGCGACAGCACGTCGCCGAACGAAGCGCCGCTGCCGGATTCAACCGGCTTGGGCGCGACCGCACCGGCCTGGCCGCCATTGACGACTTCGCTGAGGTTCGACAGCGCATTGCGGGTGGAAACACTCAACAGAGAATCGATCATCACGAGTTCCTCAAAAGGTCGATGGTCATGGCGATCATCTCGCGGGCCTGCTTGATCACCTGGAGATTGGCTTCATACGAACGGTTCGCTTCCCGCATGTCGGCCATTTCGACCACCATGTTGACATTGGGATATTTGACATAACCGCGCGCATCCGCCGCCGGATGGCTCGGGTCGTACTGCTCGGTGAAAGGCGAGGAGTCGGCGCCGACCTCGGCGACGCGCACCTCCTGCGTGCCTGTCGTATGTTCGAGCTCGGTGCGGAACGAGACAGTCTTGCGCCGGTAGGGATCGGCCTCCGGCGTCTTGCCGGTCGATTGCGCATTGGCGATGTTTTCGGAAACGATGCGCAGGCGCGTGGATTGCGCGGAAAGCCCCGACGCCGCCACCTTCAACGCGCTGACGATTGGATCGGACATAGCGCGCTACCCTTTCACCGCCGCCAGCATCATGCGGTGAAACGCCTTGACGATGCTGGTGTTGAGCGAGAATTCGCGGTTCACTTCCCCGGCCTTCATCATTTCCTGTTCCAGGTTGACGGTGTTGCCGGAATGGGTCGTCTCGCTCACATCCTCCTGGCGCATCTGCACGGCGCTGATGCCGCTGGCATTGACCTCCAGATGGTGCGGATCGGTCGCGGCCATGCTGAGCTGCGTCTTTTCGAGCACGTCGGTGAAGGGATCGACATCGCGCGCGCGAAAGCCCGGCGTGTTGGCATTGGCCACATTGCCCGCAACCGCCGCCTGCTTCACGGACAGCCACTGCGCCTGCCGCGACGCCAGATCGAAGAGATGAATCGGCCCCATAGAGAGATATCCCGCCTTGGAGCAAGCCCAGGAAAAGTGCGAAGCGGTTTTCCGTCCGGACTTGCGAAAGAATTGCCCCATTAACTGATCGTTAACCTACGCGTCGAATCTTGTGTGAGGCTTGCGCTACTGCGCCAGCTCGATCACATCCCCTGCCGATGTCTTGAGCTGCCACGTCCCTGCCCCTTCGCTGCGGCTCACCGCAACCAGCGTGCTGCCGTCGGGCAGGAGCGAACCCTTTTCCACGAACCAATATCCCGCGGCGTCCTCGATCATCGCCATGCCGCCGACCACCTCGCGCAGGTAGAAGACCGGCTTTTCCGGGTAAGGTTGGTTCTCCGGCGCCGTGTCATCCACCCCGGGCGCGCGCGGCTGGCCCTTGCCGTTCGACATGGTCGAACCGGTCGGGTTGGTGTCGAGTCGCGGCGTGGCCGCGATGGTTTCCGATGGCAGGAACGGCCCCGGCTTGCGGAAGACTGTCTGCTTCGAACGGTCGAGCGGGTCGCGGATGTTCTTCTGCTCGGCATTTTGCGGCGGAGCCGTATCCGCGCGGTCCCAATAGACGACGAAGGGCAGCATGGCGCAGCCCGCCGCCAGCGCCACCCCCGCCGCCTTCAGATAGCCGTCGATCACCTTCGCCGTTCCGAGCAATCCGGATACGGAATCAAGGGCTGGCTTGATATTCTCGTCTTCGCGGCTCATGCGGCCTCCTTGGCATGATCCCGAAAAGTTGCAGACTTTTCGGATAAGATCATGCGGCTATTCTGTTTTGCCGCGCAGCGCGGCAGCAAGATCGTTATAGGGGTCGGTTGAAACGGGCGTTTCCGGCGTCTGCCGCATCGCCTCGTAAATCTTCGGCACCAGCGCCACCGCCTGGTCGAGCAGGCCGTCGCTGCCCGGCTGGTAGGCTCCGATGGCGCGCAGATCCCGCGTCTCCTCGAAGCGGGCGATCAATCCGCGCAATTGGCTGACCAGCTTCTTCTGCTCCGGCGTCCAGCCGTATTGCGCAAGGCGCGAGACGGAGCCGGGAATATCCACAGCCGGGAACCGTCCCTGCGCCGCGATGCCGCGCTCCAGCACGATATGCCCGTCGAGCGTACCGCGAATGGCGTCCGAGACAGGGTCATTATGGTCGTCCCCATCGACCAGCACCGAATAGATGCCGGTAATCGTGCCGCTGCCTTCCAGCCCCGGCCCGGCCCGTTCGAGCAAGCGCGGCAACTGGCTGAACACGCTCGGCGGATAGCCGCGCGAAACTGGGGGCTCCTCGGCGGCGATGGCGACTTCGCGCGCGGCATGGGCGAAGCGCGTCACCGAATCGACGATCAGCAGCACATTCTCGCCCCGGTCGCGGAAATATTCAGCGATGGCCGTCGCGGTGTTGGGCGCAAGCCGCCGCATCATCGGGCTCTCGTCGCTGGTGGCAACGACGGTGACCGTCTTGCCCAGCTTGCCGGCCATGGTGTCCTCGAGCATGTCACGCACTTCGCGCCCGCGCTCGCCGGTAAGCGCGAGCACCACCGTGTCGAAATCCGCCGCCTTCGCCATCATGGCAAGCAGCGTCGATTTGCCGACGCCCGACCCGGCGAAAATGCCGAGACGCTGGCCGAAACAAACTGGCGTGAAGATGTCGATGACATTGACGCCGGTGCGCAAACGCTTGTCCACCCGCGCGCGGCGCATGGCGGCTGGCGGCGCGCTGTCGGCGGGCATGGGGGCATCGCCCGGCATCAGCGGTCCATTGCCGTCGAGCGGACCGCCCAGCGCGTCGATCACCCTGCCCTTCCACTCGGGCGACGGGGCAATGCGCCATGCGCCATCGGCAAACACCGGCGCGCCCAGCGACGGCACCACGCGGTCGTCGAACGGCTTAACCAGCACATGGGTTTCCGCCACGCGTATCACCTCGCCCCGGTAAAGCCGCTCGCCGCAGCGCATCATCACGCCGTCGCCCAGCGTCGCGGACCGCGACAGGCCGCGCACCGCCACCGCCGAGCGCGAGACGTCGCTGACCGTCCCGCCAATGCCCGACAGCGGCGACGGCGCGGCGCTCTCGCGGCGGACGAAGGCCGTAAGCCGTTGCAGCGGAAGCGAAACGGCCGTCGTCATCAGGCTTTCGAGCCGAGCGTCTTGACCGCTTCGGTCAGGGTGCTTTCCTGCGTGCGAAGCAGCGCGTCCACCTGCTCGAAGGCGCGGCTGACGGCGATGAGCCGCGTCATCTCGGTGATGCCATCGACATTCGAGCCCTCGATGGCGCCCTGCACCACGCCGACGCTGGCGTCATCCACCACCGCCTGCGCTGGAATATCGGGAATGACGGCGGAATTGCCCGCATGGATCAGATTGGCTTCCTTGGGGATCGCGAACAGCCCGATGCCGCCCACCTGCGCGCCGTTCTGGTAGATCGCCCCGTCGGATGAAATCTTCGGCGCGCCGGCGTTGGGGTTGATGGCGATCGGCTGCCCGCCCGCGTCGAGCACCGGATGGCCCATGACGGTGACAAGCTGTCCGTCCGGCGTCATCTGCATCCGCCCGTCGCGGGTGTAGACCTGCCCCTGCGGCGTCAGGATCGACAGCCACGCCTCGCCCTTCACCGCCACATCGAACGGATTGTCCGTCTGGATGATCGGCCCGCCCTCGGTGCGGATATAGCTCTTGCCGGCGGAGGCGAAAGCGATGTCGTCACTGGCCTTCATGGAGACGAGCGAGTCGAACTTCGTGCCCTCGCCGCGAAAGCCGGGGGTGGACATGTTCGCCACATTGTTGGCGATGGCGTCCATCCGGCGCTCCAGCGTGATCTGCGCGGAAAGCCCGACATAGATGGAATTTTGCATGGGTTTACCTCCCGCCCGGCTTGAAGCTTTGCAGCGTGGTGAGGATGTCCATGGAGATTCCCACCGATGATGTGCTGCCCAGAAGCAGCGAGGCGATGGATGAGGTGCTGCCTGCCGATGGATTGTTCATCTCGTACATCGCAGAAAAGCGGGTGAGGAACTTTTCCATTTCCTTGGGGTCCGACAATGACGCGATGTCGAGCCGGTCCTCGATCATTTTCGCCTGCTTGTCGATATCCGCATTGGAGACGAATGAGGGAATGCCCAGCGCCGTCTGCACCACCTGCAAAAGCGCCTTGTCGCCGAGAATTTCATAGGCGTTGGTCAGCTTCCCGGCCTTGCGCTGGAAATAAAGCGCCAGCCGCACGCCCTCATTCTGCTCGCCCGCTTCTTCCTCGAGGGTCTGGCGGGTATATTTATCCACCACGCCCTGCTGCGCCTCCTTGGAAGCGGTGGCCTTATCGCCCAGCCCGGCGAAATCGAAGGTTGTGGCGAATTCCTTGTAGCGCTTGTCCACCAGCGTATTGGCCATGCTCTCGCTGTCCGTGACGCCTTCGGTCAGCACCTTGCGGATGAACGCCTTGGCATAGGCCATGTCCTCCAGCCCGTAGGCTTTCATGGCATAGCGATAGAGCCGGTCATCGGCCATGAAATCGTCGATCGTTTTCACATTGCCGATATTTTCGAGATAATAGGCCGTCTCGCGCTCGACCAGCGGTTCCTTCGATACCCGCGTCAGCGACCGCGTCATATTGGACGTGATCATGCGATAGCTTGTAAGTGTATCGACCATGCCGCCGCTCCCTTGAAATCGTTTGGGAGCCTTTATCGCCCGGAAAGCTTGCCTGAAGCTGGCTTCAAACGCAGGCGCATAAAAGCCAGTTGCTTCTATAAATCGCCCTAAGGCCGCCGCCCGGCGAACAGATCCGCTTTGCTCTTAACAAACTTGACCATCCGGTCGGCCACGGTGCGGATTTCCCGGCGGTGGCGGTCGTCATTGTTCATTACAAGCCACTGGCTATGTCGGAGCTCGGCAATCTCCTCACCTGCCCGAACCAGCCGCATGTCCTGATCTCCGACGAAGCAAGGCAGCACCGCCGTACCCGCGCAGGCTAGCGCGAGATCGCGCAGCGAGCGGGGCCGATTGACCGTTACGGTCAACTGATCCGCCCGGTGCTGACGCGGCCAGCGCAAATAGGCTGAAATGGCATCCTCCTCGCAAACCGCCAGCCACTGCTCGGCGACGGAAGGATGAGCGTTGCGTGCATGATACGCCGCATAGGCGACCTCACCCAGCTTGATCGCCGCCAGATTGGACTCCTGCGGCTCGAAAGCGCGGATACCGATATCGTTTTCGCGATGAGTGAGGCTCGCTCGCCGCTCGGCGATGGCAAAGTCCAGGGAAAAGTCATCACGCTCGGTGCGGATAGCCGAAAGGTTACGCGTGAGCATCCACGCATGCCACGTGCCACAGGCGATCCGCACGAGCGGCGATCCGTTACTTTTACGCTTCCAGCTTTCGATCCGGCGGGCAGCGCCCTCCATGTCGAGAATTTGCGTAAACAAAGCCGACCCCTCGGCGGTGAGCTGGTAGCCCGTGCGGCTGCGTGAAAAAAGCGGACGCCCCACCGCCTCCTCAAAATCGAGCATCCGGCGGCTGATCGTGGCGGGGCTTAACGCCGTCACCGCCGCTGCGCCGGAGAGCCCGCCGTGACGCGCGACATGCATGAAAAGCTCATAGGAGTCCCAACCGATGTTTTTCATGGGTGAAAAACATAGCCGGATTTGACAGGTACAAAAAGCAGATTTTAGCGCATAGGAAAGATGACGGCATTTCAATGGAGTTTCCTATGCGAGATAATGTCGTCGGCCCCCTTCTCTTCCCCGAACGCCCGCGGACAAAGAGCGAAATCAGCCCTCTGCAGGCTGAGGATGAGTTTTATGAAGAGTTCGGCCATCCCTTGCCGCGGTGGCTTACCGCACTGTGCACTTTGATAAAAAGGGTGCCAGGGCGATCCCTTCACCCTCGTCCTTCGAGGCTCGCTTCGCGAGCACCTCAGGATGAGGATGAAGGGGCGGCGGCACCTCAGGATGAGGGTGAAGGAGCGTCGGCGCCTCAAAACGAGAACGAAGCGGTGCCGGCGCTCCAGTAGCCCTCATGGTGAGGTGCGAATGGAGCGCAGCGGAATTCGCCTCGAACCACGAGGGCGCTTGGCGCTGCGTTCAGCAAAACACCAAGCCCCCCGACAAGCTTCGCGCAAGCCGCCCGCTCTATCACTGCGCGTGACCGTACCCGCAGGAGAGAAAAGCTTTGGGCATTATCATCGGCCTCGTCGTCACCCTCGGCTGCATGCTCGGCGGCTTCATCGCCATGGGCGGGCATATCGGCGTGCTCATCCAGCCCTGGGAGTTCGTGATCATCCTCGGCGCGGCGCTCGGCACCTTTCTCGTCGCCAACCCGTTCTCCACCGTCAAGGACACGGGCAAGGCCTGCATGGAGGCGTTCACCAACGCCGTGCCGAAGCAGCGCGACTATCTCGACATTCTGGGCGTGCTCTACAGCCTGATGCGCGAACTGCGCTCCAAATCGCGCAACGAGGTCGAGGTCCATGTCGACAACCCGCAGGAATCGCCGATTTTCCAGGCATTTCCCAGCGTCCTGAAGAACAAGGACCTGACCAGTTTCATCTGCGATTATTGCCGCCTTATCCTCATGGGCAATGCCCGCTCGCATGAGATCGAGGCGCTGATGGACGAGGAAATCCAGACCATCTCGCGCGACAAGCTGAAATCCTACAGCGCCATGGTCGCCGTCTCCGAAGGCCTGCCCGCGCTCGGCATCGTCGCCGCCGTGCTCGGCGTCATCAAGGCCATGGGCGCGCTCGACCAGTCGCCGGAAGTGCTGGGCCATCTGATCGGCGCGGCGCTGGTCGGCACCTTCGCCGGCATCTTCTTCTCCTATGCTGTGTTCGCCCCCATCGCCACCAAGATCAAGACGACGCGCGAGAAGAACAACCGGCTCTATATCGTCGTCAAGCAGACGCTGCTTGCCTATATGAACGGCGCGCTGCCGCAGATCGCGCTCGAATATGGGCGCAAGACCATCTCCTCCTACGACCGCCCGTCCATCGACGTGGTCGAGCAGGAAACGCTGACCAGCATCCCCACCCAGCAGGCGGCGTGAGATGACCGAATTTGCCGGCACCTCGCCTCAAGGGTCGAAGCCCGACGTTCTGGCGGAAAGCATCCTGCGCGCCGCCGGCATGTCGGTGGACGACCTGAAATCCCTCGGCCATGTCTTCAAGGACGCGGCCAGCACCTTCTCCATCAGGATGAAGGAACTGGCTCCCATCGCCGTCGAGACCGAGATATCAGGCCTGGAAAGCGTCGAGCGGGCGCAGGTCGAGGCGCTGCTTGCCCGCCATGGCATGATCGTGCCGGTTGACGTGGCCTCCTGGGGCAGCACAATCCACATGGTCGCCGACCGCGCATTCGTTTTTACCGGGCTGGAGGCTCTCTTCGGCGCCGGCGCGAATTTCGGCGCCGTCGAAAGCTTCAAGCCTTTCACCAGCATCGAGCGCAAGGTCGCGCGCGAGCTTTTCGCCCATCTCGGCGCGGCGCTCGATCACGTCTTCGCAGGGGCGGACGAGCGTATTTTCCGCGTCGGCGAGCCGGTGGACACTAGCGGCTTCGACCCCGAGGAATTCGGCCAGTCGCGCCTCTTCGCCTGCGCCTTCACCATCCGCGCGGCGGGCAAGACCGGAACCGTGCGCCTGCTGATGCCCCGCGCCTGCCACCGCCCGATGCAGGACGCGATTGCCGAATTGCTGCGCAAGCCATCCGCCCATTCGGACCCGGCCTGGGCCAAGAAGCTGCGGCTGGAAGTGAGCCGCGCCAAGATCGGCATCGAGGCCTTCATCCATCAGGGCACGATGACGCTGGACGAAATCGCCCGGCTGAAGCCCGGCCAGGTGCTGAAGCTGCCGAAGGACGCCATCGAGCAGGTGCGCCTGCGCTCGGGGAGCCAGGCGCTGTTCAAATGCACGCTCGGCAAGGCCGGCGCAAATTTCACCGTGCGGATTGGCGATCCCGTCAATCAGGAAGAGGATCTTATCGATGAACTTGCTGCTGGTTAACGCGATTTCCGCGGGGCTTTCCCTCGTCTCCATCGCCATCGTCATCGTGGCGCTGCGCAAGGCGGCGGAGACGATTCGCCTGGGCCGGGCGCTCGCCGACGGCATCGCCGCCTCCTCCGCCGGGCTGGAAAAGGCGCTGGCCGCGCTGCAGGCCGAGCGCGACGATCTGCGCGACGAAAGCCGCAAGCTGAGCGCGCGGCTGGAGGAATCCGCCAAGGCGCAGCGCGAGATCAACCGCTCGCTCGACCTGATGGAGCGCATCCGCGCCGAGTTACAAGGCGACGTCCGCGCGCTGCGCAGTTCGATTACCGCGCGCCCGGTTGCCACGGCATCGACGCCTGCGCCCCTCGCTCAAACGGCTCCGGCAAAGCCCGCGCAGGCCCAACCCGCGAAACTGCCGGTGTTCGTGCATCGCCGGGTTCAGTCCGCCGCGTCCACGATTGGAACCGGACGTTCATGAGTGCGTAATCTCCCCCCTTGCGGGGGAGATGTCCGGCAGGACAGAGGGGGGCACTGTCCCGCCAGCATTTCCATTTCAAGAAGGTCACGACCATGAACAACGAACTCGACGAAGCGATCGAAGCGCTGAAAAGCGACCAGCCTCGCTCCACCCGCCAGACGGGCGCGAGCCATGGCGGCAAGCCCAATCTCGACCTCATCATGGGCATTCCCGTGGATGTGCAAGTGGTGCTGGGCGGCACGACCATGCCGGTCGCCAATCTCATGAAGCTCGGGCGCGGCGCGGTCGTCACCCTCGACAAGCAGATCGGCGATCCCGTCGATATCGTCGTCAACGGGCGCGTCATCGCCCGCGGCGAAGTGATCGTGCTGGAGGACGATTCCTCCCGCTTCGGCGTCAGCCTGACCGAAGTTATCGGCAAGTAAGATGTACGAACAAGAGACGGCAGACGAAGCAGACACGAGCGAGGCCGCGCGAGCCCTGTCCCTGTCCGGTCCGCAGAAGGCGGCGGCGTTGCTGGTCGCCATCGGACGGCCTGCCGCGGCGCGGCTGCTCAAGCATTTCCAGCAGGACGATCTGCGCCTCCTTGCCGCCCACGCGAAGAAGCTCGACCCGATCTCCCCGTCCGATTTCGAGGAACTCGTCCAGGAATTCGAGGACGCCTTCGCCGATGGCGCATCGCTTTCGGAAGCAGGCTTGCGCTTCGAAGGCCTGTTGCGCGAGGCCCTGCCGCAGGAGGAAGTCGACGCGCTCTTCGACGACCGTCCGAAGCCCGCTCTGGTGCAGGAATCCGTCTGGGATCAGCTGACCCGCTTGCCCATCGAAACGCTGCAGGCCTATCTCGTCGAACAGCACCCGCAGGTCATCGCCTATACGATTTCGAAGCTGCCCTCCGACATCGCTGCACGGCTTTTCATCGCCCTGCCGGCGCGCCTGCGCAGCGCCGTCGTTCAGCGCACGCTGCATATCCGCTCCGTCACCCCGGCCGTGTCGGCGATGCTGGAGGATGTGCTGCGCCGCGAGGTGACCGGCAGCACGGACCGAGGCCCCCAGCAGGCTAACCACGGCCAGATCGCCAACATCCTCAACCAGCTCGACAAGACCGAAATCGCCGACATGCTGGAGAGCCTGTCCGATCTCAACACCGACGACCTGTCGAGGATCAAGGCCAAGCTCTTCACCTTCGACGACATCGCCCGCCTGTCGCAGCGCGCGCGCCTGCTGCTGTTCGATGAGGTACAGACCGAACAGGTCGCCACGGCGCTGCGCGGCGCGGATCCGGAACTGCAGGAGATGATCCTCTCCTCGCTCTCCACGCGCGGACGCCGCATGGTGGAGACGGAGCTTTCCGCCGCCCAGGGCAACATCACCGCGCAGAACATAGCCGACGCCCGCCGCGCCATCGCCCGCATCGCCATTTCGCTCGCCGAACGCGGGCTGATCGACATCGAGGCGGATGGCGGGGCGGGGTGAGCCGTGGCTGTCGTTTGGCGTAGCAATTCCCCCCTCTGCCCTGCCGGGCATCTCCCCCACAAGGGGGGAGATTGGATGGGAGTTCCGCTTTCGCCAATCGTCAACGTCGCAAGATAAAGCGCCTTCATAGATGAAGGCCAATCTCCCCCCTTGTGGGGGAGATGTCCGGCAGGACAGAGGGGGGTGTCTCGAGCCAGCGCTTCCAGTTTAACCAATGATGCACTCTAATCGAGTCTCGCGCCATGTCGGAAGCCCCCGATAAAGAAAGCAAAACGGAAGAGGCCACCGAGCAGAAGATTCGCGACGCGGTGGAGAAGGGCAATCTTCCTTTTGCGAAGGAAGTGCCGATCCTCGCCTCCGTCGTCGCTTTTCTCATCATCGCCGTGTTCATTGCCGCCCCGGGGGCTGCCAAGCTCACCCTGTTCCTGGCAGAGCTCATCGACCGGCCCGAGGACTGGCATTTGAATTCCAGCGAAGACGCCGGACAGCTTTTCCAACTGCTGGGACTGGCGGTCGGCACGGCCCTGCTTCCGATATTGATCATCGTGCCGCTCTCCGGCCTCGCCGCATCCGCCCTTCAGAACGCGCCCCGCTTCGTCGGCGAGCGTATCCGCCCGCAATTCTCGCGCATCTCGCCTGCCAAGGGCTGGGGCCGTGTTTTCGGGCGCGCCGGCCAGGTTGAGTTCCTGAAATCCCTGTTCAAGCTTCTGGCCGCGAGCCTCGTTGTCTTCTTCGTCTTCTTCAACAGCAATGCGCTCTTCACCGACGCCGTCGCCACCGACCCGCGCGCCCTGCCTGAGTTCATCCGGCAGAACGTCGTTCATCTCCTCGCCGCCAACGCCGTGGCCATCACCCTGCTGGCCGGCTTCGACATCGCCTGGTCGCGCATTCACTGGCGCCAGGAGCTGCGCATGACCAAGCAGGAGATCAAGGACGAGCACAAGCAATCCGAAGGCGACCCGCTGGTGAAATCGCGCATCCGCTCGCTCGGACGCGACCGCGCGCGGCGACGCATGATCGCGGCGGTTCCCACTGCCACCCTCGTCGTCGCCAATCCGACACATTTCTCCGTTGCACTGCGCTACCGGCCCAACGAAGATTCGGCGCCTGTCGTCGTCGCCAAGGGACAGGACCTGATCGCCCTGAGGATTCGCGAGATCGCCGAGGCGAGCGGCGTTCCCGTCTTCGAGAATGTGGAGCTCGCCCGCGCCCTCTATGCCCAAATGAAGGTCGATCAGGTCATAGCGCCAGAATTTTACAAGGCGGTGGCGGAACTCATACAGTTCATCAATTCCCGCCAGAAAACCTATGCAAATGCGGTGAGGTCATGAGAAGCACGCAATATTCGCAGACGCGCGAAGCCATCATCGCCGGCCATATGCACGAGGTCGTCGAGGATTTGCGGCTCGTCGATGTCGCTGATTACATCGCCTTCATCCGCTGCGAGCTCTTCGCCAACATCGCCGATATCGTCAACTCGGCGACCGAACTGCATTTCCAGCCGCAGACGCTGCAATTCGGCCATGGCGGAGAATATGAGCTCGACTGGAACCGCCCTCCCCGCATCACCCTCGACATGGAGTTCCG
Source organism: Paramesorhizobium endophyticum (assembly GCF_014640615.1). Taxonomy (GTDB): domain Bacteria; phylum Pseudomonadota; class Alphaproteobacteria; order Rhizobiales; family Rhizobiaceae; genus Paramesorhizobium; species Paramesorhizobium endophyticum. The sequence goes on from NZ_BMHH01000011.1 coordinate 56,134, forward strand.
CAATGAGGGCGTTTACGCCTATTTTCGGGTGCTGATCGACGCTGATGGCGCGCAGATCGACCTGAACCACATCGCCTTCGACCATGCGGACGAAAGCCCGGAGCGCAACACGGCGCGGCTGGCGGCGGCGTTGGAGGAGGCGCGGGTACGCTTGGTGGAAGGACAGGGGAATAACGGACAAGGGCAGTAAGTTACCCGGCTATTCCCTGCTTTCCTTATTGGCTAGTTCTGCAAATGCGAAGCATCCGGCATCTCGATGATCCCGAGCGACAAGGCCGTCGCCACCGCCGAGGTGCGGTTGGAGCAGCCGAGCTTGATCTTGGCGTTTTGCAGATAGGTCACCACCGTCCAGCGGGCGATGTTGAGGATTTCGGCGATCTCGCCATCGGTCTTGCCGCTGGCCGCCCAGCGCAGGCAATCGATCTCGCGCCGTGTCAGCAGGTTCGCAGCCGCTCCCGCCGTGCCTTCTCTCGTCCCGTAGAGCGAATTGTGGATGAGGCTCGACGCGCTGATCAGGTTGGTCCGCATCTTCGCAATGAACTGGTCCTTGTCGGCATCACCGACATCGAAGGTGAAAAGCGTCGAGCCCGGGAAGCCGTGAGTGTTGGCCACCCCCACGCCGACGAAGAGATTGCCGAGCCCATGCTTCTGCGCGTCGCGGATGAAATCCCTTATTTGGTCGCTGTTCTTCGCATCCTCGTCGAGATTGCGCAGCGTGCCCGCCGCGTCGCTACGCAGAAGAGGGGAATCGTCCTGCATCATCGGGTCGACGCTGAAGTAATTCTTGGCGGAATAGCGCAATATCCAGCTGGTGGGATAGGTCATCACCACCGATAGGTCAGAGGGATTGCTCTTCACCGTCTCGTCAAACCGCGTGCGTGAAACATGCCCTATATGCTGGCAGCCGAGTTCATCGCGAATACGGCAAAACAGCTCCAATGTGCCACTCTTGGAAGAAGAACCGAAAAAGCTCTTCTTGAAATTTGGAAAATGCACAAGATCAAGGCTCATTGTACGTCCTTAGCCATCCCGCCGGAAATGAATGATCGTCTCTCGCAACGCCGTTCCATAAACGGCATTGCGAGTGTAAGCGAGTCGAATATTCGACATAGCTACAAGACGCGCAACTGACGCAAAAAGAAACCGGCATCTCGAGCGGATTCAACAACTTCCGCAAGCTTATGCACAGGAAGGAGGGGAACTGTCACGCAGTTGACTTAACGTTAACCATTGCTGGTTGCGTGACCGGTAAAATCTTCATTTTGCAGGAGATTTTTCAGTTTACCGCGATTTCGGCGCATAGCCGGCAAAAAACAGCTCCACCGCCGACACGACAGCCGTGCGGATCTGTTCTTCGCTAGGCTCCTCAGGCATCACGCCGAACAGCCGCTGCCGGTAGATGCCGGCAAGGAACATGTCGCTCAACTGATGGGTCGCCAGTTCCGTATCGGGAATGTCGAGATGACCGCCCGCGACCTGCATGTCGAGGAATTTTTTCAGCAGCGTCTTGCCGCGCTTCGGCCCTTGGTCATAAAAGCGCGCGCCGACTTCCGGCATCCGTTCGACAACGCCGATGACGATGCGCTGGGCCTGGATGAGGGGCTCCGATGTGATCAGCTTGCCGAGTTTGACACCGAACCGGACGAGCGCGTCCCGTCCCGATAACCCCCTCTCCGTATCGTCGAGAAGTTCATCGAACAGTTCGGCGCGATATTCATCGCACAGCGCCTCGAAAAGCTCTTCCTTGTTGGCGAAATAAACGTAGATCGTGCCCTTGGAGACGCCCGCCTCGCGCGTAATGTCATTCATGCTGGCGGCGTCGAAGCCCATCTGCATGAAGACGCGCCTTGCCCCTTCCAGGATCTGCCTGCGCTTTGCCGGGTCCTGCCCCGCGCCCAGCCGGGGCTGGCGGGGACACGCCGCCTCGCCGCGATCCCCGCATTTCTCAGTGCGGACATCTCCAGCTTTGCTTCGGCCCCGTAGTTTTTTAAACACTCTTCAACGCTCTTTCACATTTTTTCGAACCGATTGGTTCGATTGCCTCTTGATATGGCGCGTGTGCTGATCTAAGTCAACCGTCGAACCAATCGGTTCGTTCGCGGTGAGATTTTTCATAGAAAGCCATCTTCCCCATGTCGACAACGAGAACCGCTGCCAAGCCTGAAGAAAGCGGCGAGGTCCGCCCATTTCCTGCACTGAAGCAGGGGCATGAGGGTCCGGCGCCCGTGGAGCCTCCCCATGCCGAGCAGCCGGCGCCGCAAGCGCCCGCCGCGCAGAAGATCGACGCCGGCAATGCGTCCGGGGCCAGGAAGAAGGGCGCCGGCCGGCGCTTCGTGCTGCCCCTCATCGCCGCCGTGGCCATCGTCGGCGCGGGCTGGTACGGCTATGATTACTGGACGAACGGCCGCTTCCTGGTGACCACCGACGACGCCTATGTGCAGGGCGATATCTCCGCTCTTTCGCCGAAGGTGACGGGCTATATCGAAAAAGTGCCGGTCGCGGCCAACCAGCACGTCAAGGCCGGCGACGTGATCTTCCAGCTCGACGACGGCGATTACCGCATCGCGCTCGACGAGGCGAACGCCAAGATCGAGACCCAGCACCAGACGCTGGCGCGCATCACCGCGCAGATCAAGGCCGCCGAGGCCTCGCTCCAGCAGGCCGAGGCGTCGAAGCTCGCCGCACAGGCGGTGGCGACCAACGCAAAGCTCGCCATGGACCGCGCCCAGCAATTGCACGCGACGCGCTTCGCCTCGCAGTCCGATCTCGACAACGCTACCTCGTCCTTCAACCAGGCCAACGCCAATCTGGCGGGCGCGGATGCGCAGATCGCGGCGGCTGAGGCAAATATCGGCGTCCTGCAGGCGCAGTACAAGGAAGCCGAAAGCGGAATGAAGTCGCTCGAGCTCGCCCGCGACAAGGCGCAGCGCGACCTCTCCTTCACGACCATCCGCGCGCCCTTCGACGGTGTGGTCGGCAATCTCTCCGGCAAGCAGGGCGACCTCGTCAGCGCCGGGCAGCGAATCGCGGCGTTGGTGCCGGTCGATCATCTCTATATCGACGCCAATTTCAAGGAAACGCAGCTGGCCGAAATCAGGCCCGGCGAGAAGGTGAGCATCGAGGTCGATGCCCTTGATGGCGAGACCTTCGAAGGCACCGTCGCCTCTGTCTCTCCTGCCTCTGGCTCGGTCTTCTCGCTGCTCCCGCCGCAAAACGCCACCGGCAACTTCACCAAGGTGGTGCAGCGCGTGCCGGTACGCATTTCGATCCCGGCAGACGCGCTGGCGACCGACAAGTTCCGCGCGGGCCTGAGCGTCATCGTCAGCGTCGACACCCGCACCGCGCCGAAGGAAAATACGGTCGCGGCGGCGGTGAAGTAAGAGCGCTCTCCTTCCCCCTTGCGGGGAAGGTGCCCGCGTTAGCGGGCGGATGGGGGTGGTGACGTTTGCGCTTCTAATGGAGACAATGGCGCAAACGTCACCACCCCCACCCGACCCTTCGGGCCACCCTCCCCGCAAGGGGGAGGGAGAAAGCCGCCGCAACGCTCTGCGTTAGCAAAGAAAGTAAAACCCATGGCCGCCACCACCGCCGATATGCCTGTTGTTCAGGACCGCATGGACCCGAAGAAGACCATTGCCTTCTTCGCCATGGTCTTCGGCATGTTCATGGCCATTCTGGACATCCAGATCGTATCGGCCTCGCTGGCGGAGATCCAGGCGGGCCTTTCCGCCAGTTCCGATGAGATATCCTGGGTGCAGACCTCCTACCTGATCGCGGAGGTCATCATGATCCCGCTTTCGGGCTTCCTCGGGCGGCTGCTCTCGACGCGCGTGCTCTTCACCGTCTCGGCGGCGGGCTTCACCCTTGCCAGCATCCTCTGCGCGACCGCCACCAATATCGACCAGATGATCATCTACCGCGCGCTGCAGGGCTTCATCGGCGGCGGCATGATCCCGAGCGTGTTCGCGGCGGCCTTCACCATCTTCCCGCCGTCGAAGCGCGCCATCGTCTCGCCGATGATCGGCCTCGTCGCCACCCTCGCCCCCACCATCGGCCCGACGGTCGGCGGCTATTTGAGCGACGCCTTTTCCTGGCACTGGCTGTTCCTCGTCAACGTCATCCCCGGCATTCTCGTGACCATCGCCGCTTGGAACCTCATCGATTTCGACGAGGGCGACCGTTCGCTGTTCAGCAAGTTCGATTGGTGGGGCCTCGCCGGCATGGCGGCATTCCTCGGCTCGCTCGAATATGTGCTGGAGGAAGGCCCGCGCAATGACTGGCTGCAGGACGAGACGATCTTCATCCTCACCATCGTCCTCGTCGTCGGCGCGGTGATCTTCTTCTACCGTGCCTTCACCGCGGAAGAACCCATCGCGGATCTGCGCGCCTTCACCAACATGAACTTCGCCTTCGGCTCGGTGTTCTCCTTCGTCATGGGCATTGGACTCTACGGCCTGACCTATCTCTATCCGCTCTTCCTCGGCCAGATTCGCGGCTATGACGCGCTGATGATCGGCGAGGCGCTGTTCGTCAGCGGCCTTGCCATGTTCATGACCGCGCCGGTTGCGGGCTTCCTGTCGAACCGGATGGACCCGCGCCTGATGATGATGATTGGCTTCCTCGGCTTCGCCGCCGGCACATGGACGATGACGGGCCTGACGGCGGACTGGGACTTCCACGAGCTTTTGCTGCCGCAGATCCTGCGCGGCTGCTCGCTGATGCTCTGCATGGTGCCGATCAACAACCTGGCGCTCGGCACACTGCCGCCCTCGCGCATGAAGGGCGCATCCGGCCTCTATAATCTGACGCGCAATTTGGGCGGCGCCGTCGGCCTCGCCGTCATCAACACGATCCTGACCGACCGCGAGGACATGCACTATGAGCGCCTTGCCGAGCATGTCCGCTGGGGCAGCCAGGCAGCGCAGGACATGCTGAACAGCATGGCGGCCAATTTCAACGCCAGCGGCCTCGACGGCAACACCGCCGCCCTCTCCCGCATCTCCAGCATGGTCCGCCAGCAGGCGACGCTGATGTCCTTCATCGACGTGTTCTTCATCCTCACCATGCTCTTCGCCTCCCTAGCACTCTTCGCCGTCCTCCTGCGCAAGCCCGGCAAAGCCGCCGGCGGGGGTGGAGGGCATTAGGATTGACCGAAGCTGGCATGAAACGACCCCCTTCGGACAGAACGTCTCTAGTCGGCGTTCCAATCGGAGTCGCGCCTCACATTTCTTTTACTCCGCAAAATCGGGAGGCGAATGTAAGGAATTTTACATCGGCGCACCCATGGGCAATGCTCTCAAACCGTCATGAAACAGTAGTATTTCTGTAATGAAAGATCGTTTTACCGGCTGATTGTTCAAAAGGATCAATTGCTAAGCCCTATAAAAAATGTTTCACTTCCCCCCGATACGGCGATCGGGAAGCTGTGGCGTCTGTCATCCAAATGTCATCCGAGGGGACTATCGGGAGGGCGCGGATGCTGGGATCAAGCCAAAGGCGTTCGCCGTTCCAAACAGGGGAGTTTTCATATGCTCAGGCTTTCAGCACGGTTGCTGTCTCTTTCGACCGCTCTCGCTTTTCTCGGCACATCCATTGCCGCCGCGGAGCCTTCCGCCGACCTCATCGCCGCCGCCAAGAAGGAAGGTCAGCTGACGACCATCGCCCTTCCCCATAACTGGTGCGGCTATGGCAACCTCATCGCCGGCTTCAAGCAGAAATACGGCATCGAGATCAACGAGCTGAACCCGGATGCGGGCTCGGGCGACGAGATCGAGGCGATCAAGGCCAACAAGGATAACAAGGGCCCGCAGGCCCCCGACGTGATCGACGTCGGCTTCTCCTTCGGTCCCACCGCCAAGGCCGACAAGCTGATCCAGCCCTACAAGGTCTCGACCTGGGATTCGATCCCCGACAGCGCCAAGGACCCCGAGGGCTACTGGTACGGCGACTACTACGGCGTCCTCTCCTTCGAGGTAAACAAGGACATCATCCAGAACGTGCCGCAGGATTGGTCCGACCTCCTGAAGGACGAGTACAAGAATTCGGTGGCGCTCGCCGGTGACCCGCGCGTGTCGAACCAGGCGATCCTCGGCGTCTATGCCGCCGGCCTCTCCACCGGCGCTGCCGCCGGCGAAAAGGCTGGCCAGGCCGGTCTCGACTTCTTCAAGCAGCTGAACGCCAAGGGCAATTTCGTCCCAGTCATCGGCAAGGCCGCTTCCGTGGCGCAAGGGTCGACCCCGATCCTCGTGCGCTGGGATTATAATGCCCTCGCCGATCGCGACCAGCTCAACGGCAACCCGAATGTGGAAGTCGTCGTGCCGAAGACGGGCGTCGTCGCCGGCGTCTACGTCCAGGCGATCAGCGCCTACGCGCCGCACCCCAACGCCGCCAAGCTCTGGATGGAATATCTCTATTCCGACGAAGGCCAGCTCGGCTGGCTCAAGGGCTACTGCCACCCGATCCGCTTCAACGACCTCGTGAAGAAGGGCAAGGTGCCGCAGGACCTTCTCGACAAGCTGCCGCCGGCCGCCTCCTATGAAAAGGCCGTGTTCCCGACGCTCGACGAGCAGAAGGCTTCGAACGAGGTGATCACCAAGAACTGGGACAGCGTCGTCGGCGCGAACGTGCAATAAAGAGATTCTCGCCGGGCGGCGGTAAACCTCGCCCGGCGGACACCTTCTTTTTTTAGACGATAGCCCTGTGTTTTCTACGTTGCATATGCTGCACTGTAGAGGCATGGATCCCAGTGACAAGCACTGGGATGACGAGGCAGAGATGGCTTCGCCTCAACGAAAACCGTTCTTGCAGGCGGAGCCGTTTGGAGATTGGCAGCAGCAGTCATCCATCCCATCCGTCATCCCAGTGCTTGTCACTGGGATCCATGCCTCGACATTTCCATCGCAACGGCGGTTAGAAGTAATTTCGATGATTTCACCAAAAGTGAAAGACTCTAATATGCAGACTGGCATGGCTTCATGAGCAGTATTCCCAACACCTCCGCGCCCCCCCTCGCCCCGTCGCTCATGCGGCGGCTTCCACTCGAGTGGCTGGGTGTCGTTCCGTTTTTCCTTTTTGCCATTCTGTTCCTGCTCTGGCCGACGCTGTTCCTGATCATCGGCGCGTTCAAGGACAATGCGGGCAATTTCACGCTCCAGAATATCGCCGACCTGTTCCAGCCCTCGATCCTGAGCGCCTACTGGATTTCGATCCAGGTGAGCCTTGCCTCGGCCCTTGGCGGCGCTGTCATCGGCTTCTTCCTCGCCTGGGCGATCGTGCAGGGTGGCCTGCCCGCATGGCTGCGCCCGACGGTGCTGACCTTTTCCGGCGTCGCGTCGAATTTCGCCGGCGTACCCCTCGCCTTCGCCTTCCTCGCCACGCTTGGCCGCACCGGTCTCGTGACGATGCTCATGAACAAATATCTGGGCTTCAACCTCTATTCGACCGGCTTCAACCTTCTGAGCTTCACCGGCCTGACGCTCACCTATCTCTTCTTCCAGATCCCGCTGATGGTGCTGATCCTGACGCCCGCGCTCGACGGTCTGAAGAAGGAATGGCGCGAGGCCGCTTCCATTCTCGGCGCCTCGTCCGCGCAATATTGGCGCATGGTGGCGTTCCCCATTCTCTGGCCCAGCCTGATGGGCACGACGCTGCTGCTCTTCGCCAATGCCTTCGGCGCCATCGCCACGGCCTATGCGCTGACCGGCTCCTCGCTCAACATCGTTCCGATCCTGCTTTACGCGCAAATCCGCGGCGACGTGCTGCACAATGAGCATCTGGGCTATGCCCTCGCGCTCGGCATGATCGTCATCACGGGCCTGTCCAATGTGCTTTACATCTGGCTGCGCATGCGCGCCGAAAGGTGGCTCAAATGAAGGCGCAACGTATCGGCGCATGGATCGCATTCGCGATCGGCGCAATCTACTTCCTGGTGCCGCTCATCGGCACGTTCGAGTTCTCGCTGCGCATGCGGCGCGGCGAATATTCCTTCGACGCCTACCGCGTCGTTTTTTCCGACCCGACCTTTCAGGCGACCTTCGCCTATTCGACGGTCATGGGCCTGCTGACCATTCTCTTCGGCGTGCTGCTCGTCGTGCCCACCGCCTACTGGATCCGGCTGCGCCTGCCGCAGATCCGCCCCGTGGTCGAGTTCATCACGCTGATGCCGCTGGTGATCCCGGCCATCGTCATCGTCTTCGGTTATCTGCGCATCTACAATTCCTCCTCCATCCTGCCCTTCACGGATTCCCGGCGGATGACGGATTTGCTGCTGATGTTCGGCTATGTGACGCTGTCGCTGCCCTATATGTATCGCGCGGTGGACACCTCCATGCGCACCATCGACGTGCGCACCCTGACGGAAGCCGCCGAAAGCCTTGGCGCGGGCTGGCCGACCATCCTGTTCCGGGTGATTTTTCCGAATGTCATGTCGGGTGTTCTCAGCGGCGCGTTCGTGACCTTCGCCATCGTCATCGGCGAGTTTACCTTCGCCTCGCTCCTGAACCGCCCGGCCTTCGGCCCCTATCTCCAGCTTGTCGGCGCAAATCGTGCCTATGAGCCGTCCGCCCTGGCGGTCATATCCTTCGCCGTGACCTGGCTCGCCATCGGGATGATCCAACTCGCGTCACGCCTCAACAAGTTTAAAATTTCAAGCTAGGGCATGATCCCGAACCGAAGGTCAGCGTCAGCAAAATTGCAGACTTTTCGGATCAGATCATGCGGCTGAAGACATAGAGAACGGTTCCCATGAGTTTCCTCACCATCTCCCATCTCAAGAAGAACTTCGGGACCAACACGGTCGTCAAGGATTTCAGCCTGAACATAGAGAAGGGCGAGTTCGTCTCCTTCCTTGGCCCAAGCGGCTGCGGCAAGACCACGGTGCTGCGCATGGTCGCCGGCTTCGAGATGCCGACATCGGGCACCATCAGCATCGCCGGCAAGGATGTGGTGAATCTGAAACCGAACCAGCGCAATATCGGCATGGTGTTCCAGGCCTATGCGCTGTTTCCGAACATGACCGTGGCGCAGAACGTCGCCTTCGGCCTTCGTGTCTCGCGCAAGCCCAGGACGGAGATCGATGCGACGGTGAAGGAGATGCTCGGCCTCATCCGCCTCGACCATCTGGGCGAGCGCTATCCCTACCAGCTCTCCGGCGGCCAGCAGCAGCGTGTGGCGCTCGCGCGGGCATTGGCGACCAAGCCGCAGGTGCTCCTCCTTGACGAGCCGCTCTCGGCGCTGGACGCCAAGATCCGCGTGTCGCTGCGCGAGGAAATCCGCTCAATCCAGCAGAAGCTCGGCATCACCACCATTTTTGTGACGCATGACCAGGAGGAGGCGCTGTCCATCTCCGACCGCATCGTCGTCATGCATGAGGGCCGCGCCGATCAGGTCGGCACCCCCTTCGAAATCTACAACCACCCCGCCTCCCGCTTCGTCGCCTCCTTCGTCGGCACGCTCAATATCCTCGAAGGCAAGGTGGACGACGCAGACAAGGGTGTCGTCGATCTCGACGGTATCAGGATCACTCTGGCAAAGCCCCTCTCCGGCCATAAGAAGGGCGACACGCTTGCTCTTGCCCTGCGCCCCGAGGCTGTCTCAATCGACCCGCACACGAAGCATGACACGGCAATTGAAGGCACGATCGATGATGTGCATTTCCTCGGCTCCGTCATCCGAACGCGCGTTTCGCTCGGCAAGAACAAGGTCTCCCTCGACATGTTCAACGACCCCGCCTTCCCGCCCCCTGCGCGAGGCGACAAGGTGAAGATCGGCTTTGCCGCGCGGGATTTGCTGGTGCTGGGGGAATAGGCTTGCGACGCTCTACCCACATCCCCACATATGTGCTAATGTGGGGATGTGGGGATTTATGGAGATTACCCGGATGAGCCGCCTTACCATCGACATAACGGAACAGCAGCACCAAAGCTTGAAAGCGTTGGCCGCATTGCAGGGTAAGACGATCAAGCAATACGCGCTGGAACGTTTATTCCCCGGCGATACTGACGCAGATCAGGCCTGGCAAGAACTGAAAACCTTGCTCGGAATGCGCATCGAAGAGGCGCTCGCAGGAAAGGTTTCCACCAAAAGCATTGATGAAATCTTGGATGAGGAATTGAACGAGGGCGGTGCTTGACAGGTTATATCCTTGCCAAAGCTGCGGAAGCCGATGTGCGCGATATCATGCAATACACGCGCAAGCAGTGGGGCGCGCCTCAAATGCGCCGCTATATCGCGGCGCTGAAACAAGGCATTACGGGCCTGGCTGCAGGCCAAGGCGCTTCCAAGGATATGAGCGCGCTGTACCCGTCACTTCGGATGGCGCGTTGTGAACATCATTACGTATTTTGCCTGTCGCGTAAGGACGCACCTGCGCTGATCATAGCGATTTTTCATGAACGCATGGATCTGATGACACGGCTGGCCGATAGGCTCAACGATCAGGGTAGCAACTAAGCCGCAAGCCGCCTCACCGGCGGCTTGCGGAGCAGCCAACGCTTACGCCTGGAAATCCACATCCGACCACGGCCCGTGGAAATTCCCCTCCCGATCCACACGCTGGAAGCCATGGGCGCCGAAGAAATCGCGCTGCGCCTGGATGAGGTTGGCAGTGCCGCGCGCCTGGCGGTAGCTGTCGAAATAGCTGAGCGCCGCGCCGAGCGCTGGGGTGGGCAGGCCTGCGAGAGCGGCGGTGGAGACCACATTGCGCAAGGGCTTCGAGGCCTTAGCCATACGCTCCACGAAGGCAGGCGCAAGCAGCAGGTTTTCCGGCTGTTCCCGCTCATAGGCATCGGCGATGACATCGAGGAATTGCGAGCGGATGATGCAGCCGGCGCGCCAGATGCGGGCGACGGTGGCAAGCGGAATGTTCCAGTTATACTCCTTCGACGCCCCCGCCATTACGGCGAAGCCTTGCGCATAGGCCGCGATCTTGCCGGCATAGAGCCCCTGCTCCAGATCGTCGATGAAGCGCGCGCGGTCCGCCGGCGAAAGCGCCGCCTCGTCGAGCGGATAGGCCTTCGCCGCCTGCTCGCGCTGCTTCTTCAAGGCCGAAAGCGAGCGCGCCGCGACGGCGGCTTCGATGGCGGTGGCCGGGATGCCAAGCATCTGCGCCTCGATCGCCGCCCAGCGGCCCGTGCCCTTCTGGCCGGCGGAATCGAGGATCACATCCACCTCCGCTTTACCCGTGTCCGGATCGACGGCATGAAGCACCTTGGCGGTGATCTCGATCAGGTAGGAATTAAGCGGACCATTGTTCCACTTCGCAAAGACGTCGCCGATAGCAGGGGCGGAAAGGCCGAGCCCGTCCCGCAATATGCCGTAGATCTCGGCGATCATCTGCATATCGCCATATTCGATGCCGTTATGGATCGTCTTGACAAAATGCCCCGCTCCGTCAGGCCCGAGCAGCGCGACGCAAGGCTGGCCGTCATATTTGGCGGCGATGGCGTTCAACACCGGCGCGATGCGGTCATAGGCTTCCTGCGTGCCGCCGACCATGATCGAAGGCCCGTGCCGCGCACCCTCCTCGCCGCCCGAGACGCCCATGCCGACGAAGGTCGGATCGTTTGGCCCGAGGCTCGCCAGGCGGCGCACCGTATCGTGGAAATTGGCGTTGCCCGCATCGATGATGATATCTTCATGCGCCAGCAGCGGCTTCAGCGCTTTCATTTCATTGTCCACCGGCTCGCCGGCTTTGATCATCAGGATGATCGGCCGCGGCGCGCGGATGCTTTCGGCAAGCTGCGCCAGCGTATCGCAGGGGATGATCCGCTCCTTCAACTCGCCGGCATTTTCGTAAAACTCGTGGGTCCTGTCCGGCGTGCGGTTGTAAACGGCGACGCGATAGCCCTGTTCGGCAATGTTGAGCGCGAGATTGGAGCCCATGACTCCAAGCCCGACCAATCCGATATCCGCTTTTTCCATGACTGTTCCTTGTTGAGGCAGATTGACGGCACGGATGTGCCGGAATCAGTTTTTGACTATCTGCAACTTATCCATTCTATAAACAGCAAACAAATATGACGTGGCCTGCGTCAGTGCAAAAGGAAGTGAGCATGACCGAAACGATCAGGATCGTCTCGCCCGTCGACGGGTCCGTCCATGCGGAGCGGCCCGTGCTGAGCGAGTCCGCGCTTGAAGCGGCGGTGGAAACCGCGCGGGCGGCGCAAACCGCCTGGGCGGAAATGCCGATCGCCGAACGCGGACGCTATTGCCTCGCCGCCCTTGAGTCGCTGCTTGCCATGAATGACGAGATCGTGCCGGAACTCGCCTGGCAGATGGGCCGTCCCGTGCGCTATGGCGGGGAAAAGGGCGGCGTTGAGGAACGCACGCGCTACATGGTCGGTATAGCCGAAGAAGCGTTGAAGCCGGTCATCGCCGGCGACCGCCCCGGCTTCCGCCGTTATATCAGGCATGTACCGCTGGGCGTCGTCATGGTCATCGCGCCGTGGAACTATCCCTATCTCACCTCCATCAACACCATCATTCCTGCCCTGATGGCCGGAAACACGGTTCTCCTGAAACATGCAGCCCAGACCCTTCTCGTCGGGGAGCGCTTCCAGCGCGCCTTTGATATGGCCGGGCTGCCGAAGGGCGTGTTCCAGAATATCGTCCTCAGCCATGCCCAGACGGAGAAGCTCCTCGCCTCCGGCCGCATCGACCATGTGAACTTTACCGGCTCGGTTGGCGGCGGCAAGGCCATCGAGCGCGCCGCGGCGGGCACTTTCATGACACTGGGGCTGGAACTGGGCGGCAAGGACCCGGCCTATGTCCTGCCCGACGTCGATCTCGACCATGCGGTGGAAAATCTCGTCGATGGCGCATTCTATAATACAGGCCAATGCTGCTGCGGCATCGAGCGCATCTATGTGCATGAAAAGCTGTATGACAGATTCGTTGAGGGCTTCATCGACCTGACGAAGCGCTATATCGTCGGTAACCCGCTGGATCAGGCCACCACCATGGGCCCGATGGCGCAGGCCCGCTTCGCTGACCTCATCCGCGAGCAGAAGGCCGAAGCGCTTCGCAAGGGCGCAAAGGCGCATATCGGCATGAAGCTGGACGAAGACCGGCCCGGCTCGCCCTATCTCGCGCCGGAGGTGCTGACCGCTGTCGATCACCAGATGAGCGTCATGCGCGAGGAAAGCTTCGGCCCCATCGTCGGCATCATGAAGGTGCGCAATGACGAGGAGGCGGTGGCGCTGATGAACGACAGCCCCTACGGCCTCACCGCCTCGCTCTGGACCGCCGACGCCGACCACGCCGCCGCGCTCGGCGACCGCATCGAAACCGGAACAGTGTTCATGAACCGCTGCGACTATCTCGACCCGGCGCTGGTCTGGACCGGCGTGAAGGACACCGGCAAGGGCGCGGCGCTATCGGCCATCGGCTATGCCAATCTGACGCGGCCCAAGTCTTATCATTTGCGGGAGAGAATTTAGTCCAGCTCGCACCCCCTTCCCCCTTGCGGGGAAGGTGCCCGCGTAGCGGGCGGATGGGGGTGGTGACGCTTGCGCTTTTGCGACAAATGTAGCGCAAACGTCACCACCCCCACCCGACCCTTCGGGCCACCCTCCCCGCAAGGGGGAGGGAGGGCGCATCACTTCAAGCCGTCATCCGCAACGCCTGCACCTCACCCGTCACCCGCCGTCCAGTCGGGGCCAGCACCCCATGCGCGCCGTCGAGATGGCCTGCACGCAACTCCAGCGCCAGAAACCGCCGCCGTTCCACCGGCCCCGGCATGGCAAGTCCGCCCACCTTCTCGCCGGAAAACCCGAAGCGCGCATAATATTCCGGATCGCCGACGAGCAGAATCGCGCCGTGACCGAGGCGCGCCGCCTCCTTCACCGCATGGCGCATCAGCGCCGAGCCGATGCCGTGCCCCTCATAGGCCGGATCGACCGCGAGCGGCCCGAGCAGCAGCGCGGGAACGGAGCGGCCAGCCGCATCGCGTCCCGCGCGGATATCCCACAGCCGAACGGTGCCGATGAGCGTGCCGTTTTCATCGCGCGCGGCGAAGGCGAGCCCCGCCGATGGCGTGCGCCCGCGCCGCAACTTTTCGGAAGATTTGCGCCGCCGCCCCTCGCCCATGGCGCGGTCAAGCAGCGCCTCGCGGACGGGCTCGTCCTGCGTGGCTTCTTCGAGGATGACAAAGGTCCGGTCCTGCCGGATTTCGGAAGTGATCGCGTTCATGGTCGTAACCAATCAAGAGGATGTGTGCGTGCCATCCCTCGCCCGGCATTGCCGCCGGGCGAGATTGAAGGAGCCGGTCTGGCGACTGGCTCAGATCACATAGGATCGGAGCGGCTCGAAGCCGTTGAACGCGACCGAGGCGTAGGTCGTGGTGTATGCGCCGGTGCCTTCGATCAGCAGCTCGTCGCCGATGGTCAGCGAAACGGGCAGCGGATACGGGGCCTTCTCATACATCACGTCGGCGGAGTCGCAAGTCGGCCCGGCGAGGATGCACGGCTCCGTGCGCTCGCCATCATGCGGCGTGACGATCTGGTAGCGGATCGCCTCGTCCATGGTTTCGGCGAGGCCGCCGAACTTGCCGATGTCGAGATAGACCCAGCGCACATTGTCATTGTCCGCCTTCTTCGAGATCAGCACCACTTCCGTCTTGATCACGCCGGCATTGCCGACCATGCCGCGGCCCGGCTCGATGATCGTCTCCGGGATGCGGTTGCCGAAATGCTTGCGCAGCGCGTCGAAGATGGCGCGGCCATAGGCTTCCGCCGTCGGCACGTCCTTGAGATAGCGCGTCGGGAAACCGCCGCCCATATTGACCATCTTGAGCGTGATGCCTTCCTCGGCCAGCGTCTGGAACACGCCCTTGGCGTCGCCGAGCGCGCGATCCCAGGCTGCAAGGTCCGTCTGCTGCGAGCCGACATGGAACGACACGCCATAGGCGTTGAGCCCCAGCGACTTGGCATGGCGCAGCACGGTGACGGCCATGGCGGGCACGCAGCCGAACTTGCGCGACAGCGGCCATTCGGCCCCGGCCCCATCGGTCAGCACACGGCAGAACACGCGGGCGCCGGGGGCGGCGCGGGCGATCTTCTCCACTTCCTCGACGCTGTCGACGGCGAAGAGACGGATGCCGAGCTCATGGGCGCGCGCAATGTCGCGCTCCTTCTTGATGGTGTTGCCGTAGGAGATACGCTCCGCGGGCGCGCCGGCGTCGAGCGCCATCTCGATCTCCGCCACCGAAGCGGTGTCGAAGGACGAGCCGAGCGAGGCCAGCAGGCGCAGGATCTCCGGCGCGGGGTTGGCCTTCACCGCGTAGAAGATGCGCGAATCCGGAAGCGCCTTCTCGAAGGCGGCATAGTTTTCGCGCACGACGTCGAGGTCCAGCACGAGGCAGGGACCGTTCGGGCGTCGGGTGTTAAGGAAATCGATAATGCGCTGCGTTGCCATCGGTTTCTCCTATCCAGCGGCGTCAAGCCGTCTGTCGCAAAAGGCTGCGGCCCGCCGGATCGCTACCGCAAGTGGACAAAGTGCATAAAGCCATCCGCCGAGCTGCCAGACTTTGGAGATCCTGGAAACACGCGAGAGCTCATGCGGCGATGGAACAACGCAATTCTGTGCGTCACTCCGCTTTGTCTGCCTTGGCTTGGAATTGGGAGAACCGCATCCGCACTGCCGGCAATGAAGGTGTGCCTCTTCAGTAATTTCGGCATTTGGACAGCCGAAAGACACCAGAAAGGCCCGCACCGTCGTTGCTTCAAGATGTCCTCGATTTCAGCGGTTGGCCGCGAGATCGACTGGAGGGGTTAGTTCCAGGTACCATACCGTTTACCTCACCATTCGAGGATACGGCGGACACCCACAGGCACGTGCGACTTTGGGCAAGCGCGATATAAGGTGAAACTTGTGTCCATTCAATGACAAATCAGGCCTTGGGCAAAAATTTTTTGATGCCGGCGCTGCCCCTCACCCTTACCCTCTCCCCGTGAAGGACGGGGAGAGGGGGACATGAACGTTTTCACCTGTTCGTTTTGCCTGGTGCTGGGGAGAAGAAAGAGGCGGCAACGCGGATGCCCCCTCGCCCCGCGAGCGGGGAGAGGGTAAGGGTGAGGGGCAAAGCAGAGTTAAACAGGATGTGGTCATGGACACGCTCACCCGCATGCGCGCCTTTATCGATGTCGTGGAAGCCGAGGGCTTTTCCGCCGCAGCGCGCAAGATCGGGCGCTCCAAGGCGCTGCTTTCCAAATATGTGCGCGAGTTGGAGGATGAGCTTGGCGTACTTCTGCTCAACCGCACGACGCGGCAGTTTTCGCTGACCGAGGCAGGCCACACCTATTATCAGCGCGCCTCCGAGATCATCCGCGATATCGACAGCCTTCAGGACTCCATCAGCGAAACCAGCGGCGACGCGCGCGGGCGCATAAAACTTTCTGCGCCGCGCACCTTCGCCGACGCCCCCATCGGCCTCTCGCTGATCGATTTCTGCGCCGAGCATCCCGAAATCGTCCTCGATATCAGGCTCGACGACCGGTTCGTCGATCTGGTGGAGGAAGGCTTCGACATGGCGATCCGCATCACGCGGCTGCAGGATTCCTCGCTGATTGCCCGTCGCCTGACGGCTTTCGAAGGCGTCCTTGCGGCCTCGCCGGATCTCATCGCGAAGGTAGGGATGCCGGAACGACCGGAAGGGCTGCACGGGCTTCCTTGCATTATCGACACCAACGGCCGCTCGCGCAACAACTGGCATTTCCGCAACACGGACGGCTCGCTCCTGACCGTCCCCGTCAGCGGGCCGGTGGAGGTTAACAGCCCGCTGGCCACCATGGCGGCAGCGGTCAAGGGGCTGGGCTTTTGCATTCTCCCGCGTTTCATCGCCGAGCCGGAGCTTGCCAGCGGGCGCCTGGTGGCTGGGCTCGATGAATTTACCATCAAGGATGGCGGCATCTACGCGGTCTACCCCCACCGCCGCTACCTGCCGATGAAAGTGCGCGTGCTGGTGGATTATCTGGCCAAGTGGTTCAAGGAGCGGGAAAATTCGTGAACGGTTCAGTCCCACTTTCGCCAGTTTCGGGCATTGAAATGCGCATTCAAGGAATCAGCCATGTCGCAAGGTGAGGCCCGCTTGACGAAACGCCGCTCGGCAATCCTCTTCGCCGCCATTGCTTTGGCGTCGCTGCCCTCGCTGGCGGTTGCGCATCCGCATGTCTTCGCCGAGGCGCGGCTGGAAGTCACCGTAGCCCCTGACGGCACGGTGGAAAAGCTCGCCCATGTCTGGCGCTTCGACGATATATTTTCGTCAACCGTGCTGATGGAATTCGACAAGAACGGCGACCTGAAGCTCGACCAGAAGGAACTGGACGAGTTGGGCAAGACGATCAACGAATCCATCGCCGAGTATAAATATTTCCAGACCGTTCTTTCCGATGGCAAGGACGTGCCGATGGCCAGGCCCGCGCATCTCATCGCCGATTTTCCCGACAATCAGCTGCTGATCATGTTCGAATCCAAACCGGAGAAGCCGCTGAAGCTCGATCACACGGTGAGCTTCGGCGTCTATGATCCGACCTTCTACACCGCCATCGACTACGTCAATGATTCCGACATGCACATATCGGGCGTGCCGAGGAACTGTTCATCCAAGGTGGTGCGCCCCAACCCCGACGAGGCAATCGCCGCCAATCAGTCAACCCTGACCGAAGCCTTCTTCAACGACCCGACCGGGACGGATATGTCGAAGATATTTGCGACCCGGCTGGAGATTACGTGTGGGAAATAGGATTTCCGCTTTGACGAAATCGCGAGCCACCCCCCTCCGCCCTGCTGGGCATCTCCCCCACAAGGGGGGAGATCACGCCTTCATAGACGCGCAGTACCAATCGCAGACGTCGCAGAATGAGGGCGGAGCGTCGTGTCAGACAATCTCCCCCCTTGTGGGGGAGATGGCCGGCAGGCCAGAGGGGGGTGCCAGCAGAAGGCCCGCCTTCGTTGCCACCATCCTCGCCGCCCTCCTCATCACCGGCGAAGCATGGGCCCAATCCTCCCTCGGCATCGGCGCCAGCGAGACGGCGATGACGCCCTCCGGCCCCTTTGCGCATATCATCCAATGGCTTGCCGCCGAGCAGCGCAATTTCTACCTGGCGATGACCGGCGCGCTCAAGGCCATGCGGGACGACCCGTGGCAGGCGGCGGTTCTGGTCGGGCTTTCCTTCGTCTATGGCGTGTTCCATGCCGCCGGTCCCGGCCATGGCAAGGCGGTCATCTCCAGCTACATGATCGCCAATGAAACGACGCTGCGGCGCGGGATTTTCCTCTCCTTCGTTTCGTCCCTCCTTCAGGCGCTCTCGGCGATTCTTGTCGTCGGCGCGGCCTGGGTGGTCCTGCGCGGGACCAGCATCTCGATGAAGGACACGGCGCGCTACATGGAACTGGCGAGCTATGTTCTCATCGTCCTTTTCGGCCTGTGGCTGTTGCGGCGCAAGCTGCCGCTGCTATTTGCAAAAAAGGAACGCGAGCCGGAATTCGCCGCCGCCAGCCTGGCCTTCGCCGCGCCCTCGACGAGCACTGCATGGGAAGGCTCCCTCTCGCAAAGCGCCCGCACGGCGGCGTCCAGCCGCGCGGTGCGCCTGAACTATGATACCTCGGCGCCCGGGCGGGCCAGCTTCGATCACGGTTTCATCGGCGCGGGCGAAATCTGCGACGCCTGCGGCACGGCCCATATCGCCGATCCGTCCACGCTTTCGGGGGATTTCGACTGGAAAACCGCCTGGTCCGCAATCCTGGCCGTGGGCCTGCGCCCCTGCTCCGGCGCGCTGATCGTGCTCACCTTCGCCCTGCTGAACGGTCTCGTTTTCGGCGGCATTCTCTCGGTCTTCGCCATGGCGCTGGGAACGTTCATCACCGTGGCGGTGCTGGCCGCCATCGCGGTGATGGCTAAAAACGTCGCGCTCAAGCTCGCCGGCAGCCGCGTCATGTCGCTGAGGCTTCAGGCCTTCATCGAGGTCGCCGCCGCGCTCTTCATCACGCTGACGGGCGTGCTGCTTTTCACCGCCGCACTATCGATCTGAATCGTTCCGCCTTTGCTGGCGGGCACGCAGCCAGAACACGGCGAAGAAAGCCATCACGAAGAGCGCCGCGAACGCCCCGGCCAGCAAGGGCGATTCCGAGCCGATCCCCAGCATGATGCGGGGCATCGCGATCCACAGGATGCCGAAGCCGAGAAGAATGACGAAGGCGGCGATCGCCGCGTTACGTGTCTTTGGGTCCTGCAATGCCTTGTCCCCTTGCGCGTGAACGGCGCTGGCCCGCGGGCCTTGCCGTTCCATCATGCTCGTGGTCCTCATGCGCGGCGCCGGGACCGGCTTCGATTTCCACCGTTGCATGGGCGATTCCATGCGCTGAGGCAAGCCTCCGCTTGACCTGCCGGACAATCGCCGCCGCATCGACGCGATTCGCGATCCGCACATGCATGGTCGCAAGATGGCTCTTGCCGTCCAGCGACCAGACGTGCACATGGTGGACATTCTCCACGCCCGGTATGGTTTTTTCGAGATCGCGGACGACGTCGCTGGGGTCGATCTGCCCCGGCGTGCCTTCGAGCAGCAATTGCCCCGCATCGCGCGTGAGCCGCCAGGCGCTGGCGAAAAGCATCACCGCTACGAGCGCCGAAAGGATCGGGTCGATCGGATACCAGCCCGTAAGCAGGATCACGATTGCCGCCGCGATGGCCGCGACCGAGCCGAGCAGATCGCCCATCACATGCAGCAGCGCGCCGCGCATGTTGAGATTGTCCCGGTCACCGCCATGGAGGACGAGATAGGCAACGATGTTCACGGCAAGCCCCGCCACGCCGACCGCCAGCATCGGTCCGCCCAGCACCGTTGAAGGCTGCTCGAAACGCTCCCACGCCTCATAGACGATCCATGCCCCCACCACGAAGATGGCAAGGCCGTTCGTATAGGCGACCAGCGTTTTGACCCGCCCGAAACCGTAGGAGTGGCGGCTGGTGGCCGGGCGGCTTTCCAGATGGAACGCATACCAGGCAAGCAGCAGCGAGACGGAGTCAGTCAGCATATGCCCCGCATCCGCCAGAAGCGCCAGCGAGCCGGCCAGAATGCCGCCCAGCGCCTCCACCACCATGAAGCCCGTCGTCAGCACGGCGGCAATCAGCACCCGCCGCTTGTCGAGCTTGCCATAATCGCCATGGTCATGCCCGTCGCCGGGGCCATGGCCGGCATGATCATGCGTGGGCTTTGCCATGAGCGCCTCTCACGCCGTGCGGAATTCTTCCAGCCGTTTCCTCTGCCTGCCGTCTCCGCCGAAATTGTCAGGCGCGAGCCATTTCTCGTAGGCAGCCTTCAGCGTCGGCCATTCGCTGTCGAGCATCGAGAACCACGCCGTGTCGCGGTTTCGGCCCTTCGCCACCAT
Source organism: Paramesorhizobium endophyticum (assembly GCF_014640615.1). Classification (GTDB taxonomy): domain Bacteria; phylum Pseudomonadota; class Alphaproteobacteria; order Rhizobiales; family Rhizobiaceae; genus Paramesorhizobium; species Paramesorhizobium endophyticum. The sequence goes on from NZ_BMHH01000011.1 coordinate 76,519, forward strand.
ATGCTGGCGGAAGATGCCCTCGAATGTGAAACCGAAGCGCTCCGCCGCCCGCTTCGACGGCTCGTTCTCATTGTTGCACTTCCATTCGTAGCGGCGATAGCCCAGTTCATCGAAGATGTAGCGGGCAAACAGGAATTGCGCCTCCGTCGCCGGGGCTTTGCGCGAAATGAGCGGCCCCCAATAGATGCTGCCGATCTCGATAACGCCATGCGCCGGATCGATGCGCATCAGCGCCTGCCGCCCGGCGACCTTGCCGCTCGCCGTGTCGATCACCGCGAAGAACAACGGATCCTTGCTTGCTTCCACCCTTTCCAGCCATGGCTGGAATGCGGCCCTATTGGCGGGCGCATCCTCGAACAGCCAGGTAAAGCGTCCGTCCGCATCGGGCACGGACGAAGCCTCGTAAAGCCCATCGCCATGCTTTGCAGCGTCGAGCGGCTCAAGGCGCACATAAGCACCTTCCAGAACCTTGCGCTCAGGCAGCGGACGCGCCGTCCAGTTTGTCAAATCGGTCATTCTCTCCTCCACGCCCTGCCATCATTCTCGGGGCTTGTCCCGAGAATCTCTCATAAAGAAAAGATAAGCAATTACCGTCCTGACAGATTAGTACATTTCATATCCAGACGGAAACAACTGTGCGCCCTTCCCCCTCGTGGTTCGAGGCTCCCCTTCCCCTTCGACAAGCTCAGGGTAAGGGGCGCACCTCACCATGAGGGTGAAGGGTTGCAACGCCGCAGTAGCCCTCATCCTGAGGTGCGACTGAAGCGAAGCGGAACGAGCCTCGAAGGGCGAGGGCGCTTGGCGATTCCGTCGAAACAAGAACCGCTTTAGACAGCGATAGATTCTGAGAACGACGACGGCGACCGTTAGTGCCCGATATGCCGCCCATCGCCGCGCTGCTTCGCCAGCAGCACCTGCCGGTGGCGTTCGGCATAGCGGGCGCGGTCTTCTTCGGTGCGCTCGTGATAGCAATGCGAGCAGGAAACGCCTTCCTGGTAATAGCACGACAGGCGCTCCTCCGGCGTGATCGGATGACGGCAGGCGCGGCAGAGTTCCGTCTCGCCCTCACGCAAGCCATGGCCCACCGAAACCCGCTCGTCGAAGACGAAGCACTCTCCGTCCCAGCGGCTTTCCTCCGGCGGCACATCCTCCAGATATCTAAGAATCCCGCCCTTCAGATGGTAAACCTCGTCGAAGCCCAATCCCTTGACATAGGCGGTCGCCTTTTCGCAGCGTATGCCGCCGGTGCAGAACATGGCGATCTTCTTGCCTTCCAGCTTCGCGCGGTTCTGCTCGACCCATTCGGGAAACTCACGGAAGGTCCGGGTCTTCGGATCGACTGCGCCGCGAAATGTGCCGATTGCCACTTCGTAATCATTGCGGGTGTCGATCACCACCGTATCGGGGCGGGAAATCAGGTCATTCCACTCGTTCGGCGCGATGTAGGTCCCGGCGCTTTTCAGGGGATCGACCTCGGGCACGCCCATGGTGACGATCTCCTTCTTGAGCCGCACCTTCATACGGTGAAACGGCATCTCGCTGGCGTAGGAATATTTGAGTTCCACCCCCCTAAGCGCCGGCTCCGCCTCGATCCACGCAATCAGTTTCCCGATCGCCTCGGCGCTGCCGGCCACCGTGCCGTTAATGCCTTCGGCGGCCAGAAGCAGCGTGCCCTTGATGCCCTGGCTGCAGCAAAGCTCGGCCAGCGGCGAGCGCAATGCCTCGTAATGCGGCAAGCGCGCGAAACGGTAGAGAGCGGCGACGGTGAAAGACGGATTGGTCATGGCTGATCGAACTAATCCCGATACGCGAGGATTGCAAGATAGCAAATGATTGCATTTGACGATAATTCTCGTAAAAATTGTATAAATTCCGAGGAAGCCAAACCCGCGATCCGGACTTATCCCACACCGGCGTTTCCGGACAAAAATCATTTTCAGCGTGGGTTTTGCAGAAATTATGAGGGAAAGCGATGTTTGAAGAAGAAACCATCCAGCAGATCATCAGAGCCGCTACCGCATCGGGCGTCGAGCCCGCGGCGCTTCTGGCAGTAGCAGAGGTGGAAAGCAGCGGACAGGCCACTGCGCGAGTCAACGGGCGCGACGAACCGTTAATCCGGTTTGAGGGTCATTATTTCCACCAGCGTTTGACAGGCGCGAAACTTGCCGAAGCCAGGCGGCAAGGCCTCGCCTCGCCCAAGGCCGGCGCAGTCAAGAACCCGGCGGCGCAGGCCGACCGTTGGCGTCTGCTCGAGCGCGCCATGAAAATCGACCGGGAGGCCGCGCTCGAATCCGTCTCATGGGGATTGGGACAAGTCATGGGCGCGCACTGGGAATGGCTCGGATATGAAAGCGTCGAGGCGCTCGTGGCCGAAGCGCGCGGCTCTGTGACGGGACAAGTCCGGCTGATGCTGCGCTTCATCGAAAAATCCGGCCTGGTGGATGAGTTGAACGCCCATGACTGGCCCAAATTCGCCCGGGCGTATAATGGCCCTGCCTATCGCAAATTCGACTACGACCGCAAAATGGCGCGGTCTTGGGAAAACTGGCGCAAGCGCATCTCTCCGTCACCGGTCTCGCCTGCTGCAAACATGCTCGTCGCATGATGGACAAAACAATGCAGCGGGACTAAATCGGTTAAAAAACCCGGAGATATGCTGATGACCCAGAAAACCGACCTTCTGCTTCCAATCCTCAAAGGCCAGCCAGTCATTCCGGTCCTGCTGATCGACAAGGCTTCCGATGCGGTTCCGCTGGCGCGCGCTCTCGCGGCGGGCGGGCTGCCTGCCATCGAGATCACGCTGAGGACCGCCGCCGCGCTCGACGCCATCCGCGCCGTGGCGCAGGAAGTACCGGAGGCGATTGTCGGCGCGGGCACCATCCTCAATGCGCGCCAGTATGAAGAGGCGGCCAAGGCCGGTTCGCGTTTCATCGTCAGCCCCGGCGTGACCGAAGCGATCCGCCAGGCCGCGCGCGACAGCGACGTGCCGCTTCTGCCCGGCAGCGTCACGCCCAGCGAGATCATGGCTGCGCGTGAAGAGGGCTACACACTCCTCAAATTCTTCCCCGCCGAGCAGGCCGGCGGCGCGGCATTCCTGAAATCCCTCGCCTCCCCGCTCGCCGGAACCAGCTTCTGCCCCACTGGCGGCATCAGCCTCGCCAATGCCAAAATCTATCTCTCGCTCCCCAACGTCGTCTGCGTCGGCGGCTCCTGGGTCGCTCCGAAGGAACTGGTGGAAGCGGGCGAATGGGACAAGGTCACGACGCTTGCAAGGGAAGCGGCGGGGTTGGCTGCTTAACTTTTCGCGAGAGGGCAGTTACCCTGGGCTCACCGTCTCAATAGTGATTGCGCAGCTCAGTTCGTCTCCGAAAACTTCGCGATCGACAGGAACGTCACGGCCTTGCCGGAAAAGCGGTTTGCTTTTTCCGTGGGCAGGGCGCGCTGGAAGCCGGCGGTGTAGACGGTGGTGGGCGCGGTGCGGAGCGCATCGTTGCGCAGCACCTTGCCGCCCGCAGGCGCAACCCTGGCGACCGGCGTCGCGGACATAGCCAGGCGCGACACCGGCACCGCCGCGGCAGGCTGGACGATCGCCTCTGGCTCGCGCGCCTCGCCGGAATGGGGCTTGGCGCCTTTTGCCGTCGTTTTCACGCCCGTCTCGACAGCCGCGATGGCGCGTGCCTTGGGTGCGGCCTCATGGAGCGCCTTGCGCGGCATGGCGGCGGGCGTTACCGAGGCGACCATCTCGGGCGCATGGTCCTCCGCTTCATCGGGCACGGGGACCACATCCTCATGAGCGGCAAGCGCAGCCTGTTGCGGCTCGGGCCTTGGCGGCGCGCTTTGCGGCAGCGGATAGGCCGGCATCTCGGCATGGGCCGCAGCGATTTCGGCAATCGCGTCACGCTTCGGCTCCGGTTCCTGCACGGCAGCCTCGGCGGCAGCGGCAGCGGGACTCATTTCAGGACGTGGCGCGGGCACCACGGCGGAGGCAAGGGCCATCGCCGGGTTCTCATGCTTCGGCTTGTTCATCGGCACCGGCACGAAACCGTTCACCAGAGGATTGGGCGCGCTGACGGCTGCCACCTGCTGCTCCGAAGCGGCCTCGGCATTCGCACGGCCATCCACAGCGGATGCGCTCGGCACATAGCCTGCTGTTCCCGGCGCGGGCGGCTGAAGCGTGTTGGGCGGCGGCGCGACCATGGCGATCGCGGCCTGCGGCTTCTGGCCCGGCAGCGGCACGGCATAGGCGAGCGCCGGTTGCTCCACAGGCGTTCCCTCCGCCATGGCAGCGGCGGGACGCGGCGCGTCGAGCGGACGCGGAACCTCGCGCGGCGGCAGCGCAGCGACCAGCGTCTGCTGCGGCGGCCCAGGCGCCGGCTGTGGCTGTGGCGCCGGGGCGCGCGCGACAGGCGCGGCGGGTGCCTCCTCTTCGGCGACAGGCGCTCTCGGTGTCGCGCGCGACGGCCGCGCGGCGGAAGCCACCGCGATCTCGCCGCCGGATTCGCTGTTATCCTCTTCCTCGTCAGCCCCGCCGCCGAAGAGCATGGCCAGCAGGCTCTTGCTCTTGCGCGGCGCGCTGGCCATCATCACCCCGCCGCTGCCGGACTTGCGGGCTTCATAAGCCGCAAGCGCCGCCTCATAGCCGGGCAATGGCTTCCCGTCGGTCGGCAGATGCAGCGTCTTGCCATCGGGGAAGAGCGCCAGCAATTCGCGGCGGCTCATGCGCGGCCAGCTGCGCACATTGCCGACATCCATATGCACGAAGGGCGAGCCCGAGCGCGGGTAATAGCCGACGCCGCCCGATTGATAGCGCATGCCGATGGCGCGCAGCTTGTTGAGCGGTACGCCGGGAATATAGAAGTCCATCGCCCTGCCGAGCATGTGCTGGCTCTTCTTCGCGACGCCGCGCGTGCGCGAGCGCAGCATCGAGTTTGTCGCGGGCGAGCGGTAGGCGGAAAGAACGTGAATATACTCGCGCGAGCCGCTGGCCTTGTAGACCTGCCAGACGAGATCGAACAGGCGCGGGTCCATCTTGGTGGGCTCGTTGCGGCGCCAGTCGCGGAGGAAACGGTTCAATTGATTGAGGCCGGACGGAATGTAGCGCCCATCCTTCTTGAAGGCGATCTCCGCCCTCTCCTTGGTATGAACGTAATAAAGCTTGAGCGTCCGGGTCTCCGCCGACGCAAGGGAAGGCGCGAGAATTACGGTAAGGAAAGCGATCCACAGCACACGGCGCGCGAGCACCGCTGCATAAATCCCCCTGAGTGCCGAAATACAGTCCGTCAATTGCGTAGCCTTGCCATTCTAGCAGTCCCCGAAGGCTGGACTATCGGAATAATGGTTAATGGACGTTTATTGAATACCGAATACGTTTATAGAATGGCAAAAAAGGCACACCGCAGCATTCAATTAATGCCATGGTAAATGGCTTGTTAACAAGCTTTCAGTAGCGCTAATCTTCGCGGGCTGTCATCCGCCGCGTCGCCGCTAAAATGGTTCGCCCGGCGAGCGCTCGGTATCGGAAGAATCCTCCGCCGCCTCGTTCCCTCCCCCGGCGTCGATGCCATAATCCTTGAGCTTGCGGTAAAGCGTCGAGCGGCCGATGCCGAGCCGCCGCGCCACTTCGCTCATCTGGCCGCCATAATGCGCGATGGCGAGGCGTATCATCGCCTCCTCCATTTCGGCGAGCTGGCGCACATGTCCGCGCCCGTCCATGCCCTGCAACTGGCCGAATTTTTCCGTTGCCGCCTGGCTTTCCGCCATGGGCTGGGGGCCCTCCCTCTCCGCCTGCTGAGGCATCGGGGGCCGCTCCCCGGCGAGCCCTGCGGACGCATGCGCCTGGATCTGCGGAAAGTCGTCCACCGTCAGTTCCGTGCCTTCGCACAGCACCACGGCGCGGAACACCGCATTCTCCAATTGCCGGATATTGCCCGGCCAGTCATAGGCCGCCAGCAGCGCCAGCGCGGAAGGCGCGATGCCCTTGATGTGCGGCCGCCCCTCCTCCGCCGTGAACCGCGCCAGAAAATGGCGCACCAGCACGGGAATGTCCTCGCTCCGCTTGCGCAGGGACGGCAGGGAAATCGGGAACACATGCAGCCGGTAGAACAGATCCTCGCGGAACTGCCCGCTCTTCACCAGATCGATGAGATTGCGGTTGGTCGCCGATATCAGCCTTATATCCACCTTCACCGGCTTCTTGCTGCCGATAGGGTCGACCTCGCCCTCCTGCACAGCGCGCAACAGCTTCACCTGAAGCTCGGGCGTCAACTCGCCCACCTCGTCGAGGAACAGCGTGCCGCCATCGGCCTCCACGAATTTCCCCAGATGCTTCTCGGTGGCCCCTGTGAAGGCGCCCTTTTCATGGCCGAACAGGATGCTCTCCGCCAGATTGTCGGGGATCGCCCCGCAATTGACTGATATGAAAGGCTTGCCGCGCCGGTCGCCCGAGCCCTGGATCGCCCGCGCCAGCATCTCCTTGCCGACACCGGACTCCCCCTCGATGAGAATGGGGATATTCGAAGCCGCCGCCTTCTGGCCCAGCTTGAGCACACGCTCCATCGCCTCGCTGCGCGCCGCCAGATCGCGGAAGGTGAGCCGCCCCTCCGCCGAATGGCGGATGCGCTTGATCTCGCCTTCCAGCGCCCCCAGCTTCAGCGCATTGCCGATGGAGACCTGCAGCCGTTCCGGCGAAACGGGCTTCACCACAAAATCGAACGCGCCGAGCCGCATGGCGGTCACCACCGTATCGAGCCCGCCTTGCGCCGTCTGCACGATAATGGGAACCGACACGCCCGCCTCGCGCATGCGCTTGAGGATCGTGAAACCATCCATGTCGGGCATGACGAGATCGAGGATGACAAGGGAAATTTCCTTGCGGTAGCGCAGCAGCGTCAGCGCCGCCTGCCCGCCATCGGCCAGAATGGTTCTGTAACCCATGCGCAGCACCGCGGCTTCCAGCAGGCGACGCTGCACCGGATCGTCATCAACGATAAGAATGGGGCCGGCCATGGAATATGTTTTCATCTGACATAAATCGGAACTGGATCAACATGGCCGAGGAATCTAAACAAAAAGCCGCCAACGAAGCCCGCTTTTGACTAAAATGCGTTTCGCATCCCGGCTCTTTCGATTTTGAAATTCGCCATACGGCCTGTATCGGTAGTACGAATTTCAAAAACGGGACACTGGCCGCAGCGTCCCAGGAAGTGAAGAATAGTATGAATGGCGAATTTAAGGAACCTCTTATGAATAGCTCCCCGGAACTTGCCCGCCAATCTATTGGGAACGAGGCTGCCGCCGCACGGCCGCAGGCTCAAAATCTGGGCGATCTGCCGGAATGGAACCTCGCCGATCTCTACCCCGCGATGGACTCCGCCGAACTTGCCGCCGACATGGAGAAAGCCGCCCGCGACGCCGCGGCCTTCGAGGAACGCTGGAAGGGCAAGCTCGCGGCGGAAGCGGCGAAGCCCGATGGCGGCGAACTGGCGGAAGCGATCAAGGCCTTCGAGGCGCTGGAAGAGCTGATGGGTCGCATCTATTCTTACGCGGGCCTTCTCTATGCGGGCGACACGTCCGACCCCAAGCGCGCGAAGTTCTATGGCGATGTGCAGGGAAAGATGACCGACGCCAGCCGTCACCTGATCTTCTTCGGGCTGGAACTCAACCACATCGACGATGCTGTCATCGAAAAGGCGATGGACGCCAATCCCGCCATCGGCCATTACCGGCCCTGGCTCGTGGATCTGCGCAAGGACAAGCCCTACCAGCTTGAAGACCGCATCGAGCAGCTGTTCCATGAAAAGTCGGTGACCGGCTATAGCGCCTGGAACCGCCTGTTCGACGAGACGATGACGGCGCTGCGCTTCACCGTCAATGGCGAGCAGCTACCCATCGAGCCGACGCTCAACCTCCTGCAGGATCCTGACGGCGCGGTGCGCAAAAAAGCTTCGGAAGCGCTGGCCGAGACCTTCACCGCCAATTTGCGCACCTTCACGCTCATCACCAACACGCTGGCCAAGGACAAGGAGATTTCCGACCGCTGGCGCGGCTTCAAGGACATCGCCGACTCCCGCCATCTGGCCAACCGCGTCGAGCCGGAAGTGGTGGATGCTTTGGCGAAAGCCGTACGCGAAGCCTATCCGCGCCTTTCGCACCGTTATTATGCGATGAAGGCCAAATGGCTGGGCCTGCCCGTGCTGGAAAACTGGGACCGCAACGCGCCCCTGCCCGAGACGCCGCAGGCGGTGATTCCGTGGGACGAGGCGAAGGCGACGGTACTGTCGGCCTATGCCGGCTTCGCCCCTGAAATGGCCGATATCGCCCGCGACTTCTTCGACAGGAAGTGGATCGACGCGCCGACGCGCCCCGGCAAGGCCCCCGGCGCCTTCGCGCACCCCACCGTGCCTTCCGCCCACCCCTACGTGCTCCTCAACTATATGGGCAAGCCGCGCGACGTGATGACGCTGGCGCATGAGCTTGGCCATGGCGTGCATCAGGTGCTGGCGGGCAGGCAGGGCGCGCTGATGGCATCCACCCCGCTCACGCTCGCCGAAACCGCCTCCGTCTTCGGCGAAATGCTGACCTTCCGCTCATTGCTGGAGGCTACGCAGGACAAGCGTGAGCGCAAGGCCATGCTGGCGCAGAAGGCCGAGGACATGATCAACACGGTCGTCCGCCAGATCGCCTTCTACGAATTCGAGCGCCGCGTCCACACCGAGCGCCGCAATGGGGAACTGACGGCGGAGCGCATCGGCGAAATCTGGCTCGACGTGCAGCGCGAGAGCCTTGGCGACGCCGTGCGACTCAATCCGGGCTACGAGACCTTCTGGACCTATATCCCCCACTTCATCCACTCGCCCTTCTACGTCTACGCCTACGCCTTCGGCGACTGCCTGGTGAACTCGCTCTACGCCGTCTACCAGAACAGCGAAAAAGGCTTTCAGGACAAATATTTCGAGATGTTGAAAGCGGGCGGCACCAAGCATCACAAGGAACTGCTCGCGCCATTCGGGCTCGATGCGTCGGATCCCGGCTTCTGGCAGAAGGGCCTGTCGGTGATCGAAGGGATCATCGATGAGCTGGAGGGGATGGAAAAGTAATCAGAGCAAGTTCTTTCGATGGCATCGCTAGGCGCCCCCCTCTGTCCTGCCGGACATCTCCCCCGCGAGGGGGGAGATTGGGCGGCATTGCTCTCCGCGTCCATTCAGCGACGTTTGCGTTCTGCACAGGCGAAACTGGCAGCTAATCTCCCCCCTTGCGGGAGAGATGCCCGGCAGGGCAGAGGGGGGCGCTGTCCCGCCAGCGTTTCCAATTAAATGGAAAACCCCCTCATCCTCTTCCGCGACGACCCCGCCCAGCGCGAACTCCTCTTCGCCGGCCCGTCGCAAATCATAACCGCCGAACACCCGGACGACTTCGAACCGGCCTTCACCGCCCTGCAATCCGCCCATGAAGCAGGTAAGTGGCTGGCGGGCTATCTCTCCTATGAGGCAGGCTATCTCCTTGAACGGAAACTAAAGTCTCGCCTCCCATCCAACCGCCGCGCGCCGCTTCTCTGCTTCGGCGTCTTCGACGGCCCATCGGACCTCGGCCTGCCCGACCGCAAGCCGCAGAACGAACCATTCCTCACCGACGCCCGCGCCGCGTGGAGTTTCCCCGACTACGAAAAGCGCTTCGCCCGCCTCCACCGTCATTTGCGCGAGGGCGATTGCTACCAGGGCAATCTGACCTTCCCCGTCCATGCCCGCTGGTCGGGCGATCCGCTGGCCGCCTTCGATGCTCTCACCGCCCGCCAGCCTGTCCGCTATGGCGCGTTCGTCGATCTTGGTGGACCGATCATCCTGTCGCGTTCGCCGGAGCTGTTCTTCGACATCGACAATGACGGCTGGATCGAAACCCACCCGATGAAGGGCACGACGCCGCGCGGAAAAACGCCCGAGGAAGACGACCGCCTCCGCGATTTCCTGATCCACGACCCCAAAAGCCAGGCGGAAAACCGCATGATCGTCGATCTCCTGCGCAACGACATATCATTGATCAGCGACCCGGCGAGCCTATATGTACCGGAGCTTTTCAAGGTCGAGCGCTATCCGACCGTCCACCAGATGGTGTCGAAAGTGCGCGCCCGCCTCAACCCGGGCCTCACGCTTCGCGCCATTTTCGCGGCGCTTTTTCCCTGCGGCTCGATAACCGGCGCGCCGAAGATCCGCGCCATGGAAATCCTGTCCGAGCTTGAAGAAGCCCCGCGCGACGTATATTGCGGTGCGATTGGCTGGATAGGGCCGCAAGGCCGGATGCGCTTCAATGTGGCCATCCGCACCATTTCGCTCTATCCTGACGGCAATGCCACTTTCAACATCGGCGGTGGAATCGTATTCGATTCAACCGCTGAGGCGGAGTATGAGGAATGTCTTCTGAAAGCCCGGTTCGCAACGGGAACGGTCCCGATTACGAACTGATCGAGACGCTGCGATGGGAGCCGCTCTGTGGTTTCCTGCGGCTGCAACGTCATCTGGCGCGGCTGGAGCACTCTGCCCAAGCGCTGAGCTTCCCCTTCGATGAGACGGCGATCCGCGCCAGGCTGGAGAGCGTCGCCAGGGGCGATCAGGCGCTGCGCGTTCGCCTGGCGCTCGATCTGGGCGGCACCGTCAGCGTCACCGCGCAACCTTTCACCCCGCTTTCCCCCGATACCATCTGGCGCGTCGCCATCGCCCACACCCGGCTCGACAAAAAGGACCCGCTGCTCCACCACAAGACGACGCGGCGGCAGATTTACGAGGCGGCGCGGGCCGAATTCTCCCGCGACGACGTGGACGAGGTGATCCTCCTCAACAATGAAGGCCGCGTCTGCGAAGGCACCATCACCTCGGTCTTCGCCGATCATGGGGGCACCTGCTGCGCCACCCCGGCGCTCGACTGCGGCCTCCTGCCCGGCATCCTGCGCGGCGAACTCCTCGCCGGCGGCATCGTCCATGAGGCGGAACTCACCGAAGACGATCTGCGCAAGGCGAAGAACATCCTCGTCGGGAATTCGCTCCGCGGGCTGATCCGGGCGCGGCTGTTGTAAACTGCACGAAAATTAACGCTCTTTACTCATCTGCATCCAAATGATGCAGGGAGAATGCATTGCCGCACTTTATTGTGACGAGAAACTATGGTTTAGCCGGAGTTGGACCCCTTACAAGGAACATTCTGCACGAAACATCGAACCCAGATCGGAGATACTGGAAATGGCGGAAGCGAAATGGCCGATTTACGGCGAAATCACCGGCCCTATTGTTATGATCGGCTTCGGGTCGATCGGGCGCGGTACCCTGCCGCTGATCGAACGCCATTTCAAATTCGACAAATCGCGTCTGGTCATCATTGACCCCAGCGACGCAAACAGGAAGATCGCCGAGGACAAGGGCTACCGTTTCTTCCAGCAGGCGATCACGAAGGACAATTACAAATCCATCCTCGCGCCATTGCTGAACGAGGGTGAAGGCCAGGCCTTCTGCGTCAACCTCTCGGTCGATACCTCCTCGCTCGATCTGATGAAATTCTGCCGTGAAGAAGGCGCGCTCTACATCGACACCGTGGTAGAGCCGTGGCTCGGCTTCTATTTCGACGACAAGGCCGACAATGCCGCGCGCACCAACTATGCGCTGCGCGAGACGGTGCGGGCCGAGAAGAAGAAAAACCCCGGCGGCACCACCGCCGTCTCCTGCTGCGGCGCCAATCCCGGCATGGTCTCCTGGTTCGTGAAGAAGGCGCTTGTCGATCTCGCCATCGAACTGAAGCTCGACTTCACCGAGCCCGCCGTTGACGATCGCGAGGGCTGGGCCAAGCTGATGAAAAAGGCCGGCGTCAAGGGCATTCACATTGCCGAGCGCGACACGCAGCGCGCCAAAGAGCCCAAACCGCTCAACGTGTTCTGGAATACATGGTCGGTCGAAGGCTTCATCGCCGAAGGCCTTCAGCCGGCGGAGCTTGGCTGGGGCACGCACGAAAAATGGATGCCGAAGAACGCCCGCGAGCAGAAGAAGGGCAACAAGGCCGCCATCTTCCTCGAGCAGCCCGGCGCGAACACGCGCGTGCGCAGCTGGTGCCCGACACCGGGCCCGCAATATGGCTTCCTTGTCACCCATAACGAATCCATCTCGATCGCCGATTTCTTCACCGTGCGCGACAAGAAGGACGAGGTGGTCTACCGCCCGACCTGCCATTACGCCTACCATCCCGCTAATGATGCGATGCTCTCGCTCGACGAGATGTTCGGCGCGGCCGGTAAGCCACAGCCGGTCCTGCATGTGCTGGAAGAGGGTGAACTCCTCGACGGCATCGACGAGCTGGGCGTGCTGCTCTACGGCCACGACCGCAATGCCTATTGGTATGGCTCACAGCTCTCGCTGGAGGAAGCCCGCAAGCTCGCCCCTTACCAGAACGCCACCGGCCTTCAGGTATCGTCCGCCGTGCTCGCGGGCATGGTCTGGGCGCTGGAGAATCCGGAAGCCGGCATCGTCGAGACCGACGAGATGGACTACAAGCGCTGCCTCGAAGTGCAATCGCCTTACCTCGGTCCCGTGAAAGGTTATTACACCGACTGGACCCCGCTCGAAGGCCGCCCCGGCTTCTTCAAGGAAGACCTCGACACGAAGGATCCCTGGCAGTTCAGGAATATTCTGGTGCGGTAATCCCAAGCGCTCCCTTCCCCCTTGCGGGGATTGAGGAGCGTTCGGTCGAAGACCGAGGAAAAGCCAACGATTTGGCTTTTCCAGCGACGAACCCCGCGTCAGCGGGCGGATGGGGTGGTGACGTTGCGCTACTTCTGGAGATCATGGCGTAAACGTCACCACCCCCACCCGACCCTTCGGGCCACCCTCCCCGCAAGGGGGAGGGAAGGCGCCAACCCGTTGCCAAAATACCACACACCTCTCCCCCTCCCCTCAATGGGCTTGTTTTCGTTAAAATTTGGATACATCAGAGGAGAGGCCCAATCTGAACGGGAGAGCCAGACCATGAAACGTTTAAACACGGCGGCAGCCCTTGCAGTCATTTCCGTGACTCTCGCGGCCTGTCAGTCCGCCGGCCCCATCGGCGGCAATGCCCCCACCGTGATCGGTCGTGGCGGCATCGAAGGCAATTGGGTCGATGCGAACGGCATCACCTCCAGCTTCAATTCCGGCGTCTTCGTCACGCGGACGACCGACACCAACGAGAAGCTCGCCGAAGGCAGCTACCGCTACGAAAACCCGCAGCTCGTCGCCATCGACATGCGCTCGCTCGTGCGCGGCACCACCTCGCGCGTCAATTGCGCCGTGGTTTCGCCCTCGCAGCTCAACTGCACTTCCTCCGCCGGGTCGCAATTCTCGCTGACCCGCAAGGCCGCTGGGTAATTTATAAACGCTGGCGGGACAGCGCCTCCCTCGGCCCTCCTGAGCGTGTCGAAGGGCGGACAGAGGGGGGCGCTGTCCCGCAAAGGCTATTATTTTCTCCCCTTTTCGATAACCATCTCCCGCCTCTCCCAAAATATTAACAAAATATAACTTTCCACTTGCATAAGACATCGCAAGATGTTTGCATCAGGCATCTCGGTGGGGGCCGAGGTGCTAGCGGGCGAGTTCACAGGGAGACAAGTAGTAATGTCCGCATTTCGTATTCGTGTATTGTTGTGTACTTCCGTACTAGCGATGTCGGCTGATGCCGCTTTCGCCGATTACAAGCTCAACATCCTGCATAACAACGACTGGCACAGCCGGATCGAATCCATCAACAAATATGATTCCACCTGTTCCACCGAGGAAGAGGCGAAGAATGAGTGCTTCGGCGGCGCCGCTCGGTTGAAAGCGGCCATAGATAGCCGAAGGGGTGCGCTGAAGGACGAGAATGTCCTGCTCCTCAACGCGGGCGACAATTTCCAGGGCTCGCTCTTCTACACCACCTACAAGGGGGCTGCCGAAGCCGAATTCATGAACCTCATGAAGTTCGATGCCATGACCATCGGCAATCATGAGTTCGATGATGGCGAGGATGGGCTCGCGACCTTCATTGGCAAGACCGATTTCCCTGTTGTCAGCGCCAATGTGCGCACCGACGTGAAATCCGCCATCAAGGACAAGATCAAACCTTACCTCATCAAGGAAGTGGGCGGCACGAAGATCGCCATCGTCGGCGCCGTAACGAACGACACCGCCGAGCTCGCCTCTCCCGGTCCAAATGTCGGCATCGAGGACGATGTGAAGGCCATCACATCAGCCGTCGAGGAGGTGACGAAGCAAGGCGTCGACAAGGTGATCGCGCTCACCCATGTCGGCTACGCACGTGACATCGCCGCCATCGCCAAGATTCCAGGCGTCGATGTGGTGGTGGGCGGCCATTCCCACACCCTGCTCTCCAACACGGACAGCACGGCGGAAGGCCCCTACCCCACTTTCGTAGAGAATCCCGGCGGCTATTCGGTGCCCGTCGTCCAGGCGCGCTCCTATGGCAAATATCTCGGCGAGATTGCCGTCACCTTCGACGACAAGGGCAAGCCGCTTTCAGCCAAGGGCGACCCTGTTCTCATCGATTCCTCGATCAAGCCGGACGAGGCAGTGCTCGCCCGCGTCAAGGAACTGGGCAAGCCCATCGAGGAACTGAAGGCGAAGGTTATCTCCAGCACGGTCGGCCCCATCGAGGGCGGGCGTGAGGTCTGCCGCGTGGCCGAATGCACTATGGGCAATCTCGTCGCAGATGCCATGCTCGACCGCGTGAAAAGCCAGGGCATTGCGATTGCCATCATGAATGGCGGCGGTCTGCGCGCCTCCATCGACGCCGGCGATATCAGCATGGGCGAAGTGCTGACCGTGCTGCCGTTTCAGAACACGCTCGCTACCTTCCAGTTGAAGGGTGCGGACGTAAAGGCGGCGCTGGAAAACGGCGTCAGCCAGGTGACCGAGGGCGGCGGGCGCTTCCCGCAGGTCGCGGGGCTGAAGTTCAGCTTCGACAAGTCGAAACCGGTGGGCGAGCGGGTTGCCGACATCCAGGTGCAGGATGGAAACAGCTGGAAGCCGCTGGATACGAAAGCCACTTACGGCGTCGTCTCCAACAATTTTATGCGCGGCGGCGGCGACGGCTACAAGATCTTCGCGACAGCGGCGGCGAACGCCTATGATTACGGCCCGGGCCTCGATCAGGTCGTCGCCGATTATCTCGCCAAGAACCGGTCCTACAAGCCCTATCTGGACGGGCGCATAAAGGCCGTCGCGACGCAAGTGGCAGCGAAGGCTCCCGAGCCGACGACAACAGGAACGATCAAGCCGGCCCAGAAAGCCGCGCCTGCCGAACCTGTCAACCCGGCTAAATCGATGGAAGCAGCGAAGACGATGGCCGCGGCCAAGCCGGCGGAAGAGGTGAAGAAGCCTGCAAAGCCGGACGCCGCCAAGGCCACAACGCCTGCAAAGCCGGCGGAAGCGGCAAAGCCTGCAAAGCCGGTGCAGACGATCAAGGCGAAGCCCGTGGAAGCCGCGAAGCCCATGAAGCCCGCTGCCACCGTCGCCAAGCCCGCAACCGCCGCCAAGCCAGCCCAGACGGTCAAGGCCAAACCCGCAACCCCGGCCAAGCCGGCACAAGCGGCCAAGGCCAAGCCCATGGAGCCGGCGAAGCCAGCAAAGACCCTCGCAGCGGCAAAACCCGCAAAGCCTGCCAAACCGGCTGCATCCGTCAAACCTGCCAAAACCGCTGTTATCGTGCGGAAGAAACAGGCTGAAACACGCAAGCCCGTCACTCCGGTAAAGCAGGCCGTGGTGGCAAAGAAGGCCGCGCCGAAGCAGATTGCGAAGGCGAAGCAAGACACAAAGCAGAAGCCGGCCAAGCCGCAAACGCTGGCGCAATTGCTTGCCAAGCCCGCAAAGCCGAAAAAGCCCGTCGTGAAGAAGGTTCACCTCATCAAGGCGGGCGACACCTACTGGGATCTGGCGAAACGCTACTATGGCGATGCGACGGACTGGCCGAAGCTCCACAAGGCCAACAAATACGCCCCGCGCCGCCTGCCTATCGGTGTAAAACTGAGCATCCCGGCCTGATCTTCTTCTTACCCTCCCCCTAGCGGGGAGGGTCGCGAACGAAGTAAGTGGGGTGGCGAAGGATAGAGCGCAACCGTCACCACCCCCATCCGCCCGCTAACGCGGGCACCTTTCCCGCAAGGGGGAAGGAGGGAGCCGAACCTGCGCGCATTCGCTCAATTGTATTCTTAACCAGAAGACTCTACTTCTCCGCCCGGCTTTTAATTTGGAGCAGGATGCATTCGGTTGCATTCTGCTCTAGAGCGGTTCTTGTTTCGACGGAATTGCCAAGCGCCCTCGCCCTTCGAGGCTTCGTTCCGCTGCGCTCCACTACGCACCTCAGGATGAGGGCTACTGCGGCGTTGCAACCCTTCACCCTCATGGTGAGGTGCGAGCGTAGCGAGCCTCGAACCACGAGGGTGAAGGGCGCACAGTTGTTTCCGTCTAGATATGAAAATGCTCTAAATGCCCCAGGGCAAGGAGAAATGACATGAGCGAAGCGGGTGAAACACGGGTTGCGAAGGGCGCCATGCCCAAGGTCGGCGTGCTCTTGGTCAATCTCGGCACCCCTGACGGCACGGATTTCGCCAATATGCGGCGGTATCTGAAGGAGTTCCTCTCCGACCGCCGCGTCATCGAATGGCCGCGCGCCGTCTGGTATCCGATCCTCTACGGCATCGTGCTCAACACCCGCCCGAAGCGTTCCGGCAAGCTCTACGACCGTATTTGGAACCGCGAAAAGAACGAGTCGCCTCTGCGCACCTTCACCCGCGCGCAGGGCGAGAAGCTGGCCACTTCGCTCGCGGAATACCCCAATGTCGTGGTCGATTGGGCGATGCGCTATGGCCAGCCCTCCATCGAAACCGTGCTGACGCGGCTGCGGGAGCAGGGCTGCCAGCGCATCGTCATGTTCCCGCTCTATCCGCAATATTCGGCCACCACCACGGCAACGGTGAACGACAAATTCTTCGAGGCGCTGATGAAGACGCGCTTCATGCCCTCGTCACGCACCGTGCCCTCCTATGAGGACGAGCCCGTCTATATCGAGGCCCTGGCGACCTCCATCGAGAAGCACCTCAAGACACTCGCCTTCGAGCCGGAAGTGGTGATTGCCTCCTATCACGGCATTCCCAAAAGCTATGCCGAGCGCGGCGACCCCTACCCCGCCCATTGCCAGACCACCACGCGCCTCCTGCGCGAGCGGCTGGGCTGGGACGAGAAAAAGCTGATCACCTGCTTCCAGTCCCGCTTCGGCCCCGAGGAATGGCTCCAGCCCTATACGGACAAGACCGTCGAGCGCCTGGCGCAGGAAGGCGTCAAATCCATCGCCATCTTCAATCCCGGCTTCGTCTCGGATTGCCTGGAAACGCTGGATGAGATCGGCAACGAGGCAGCCCATAGTTTCCGCGAGAACGGCGGTGTCAATTTCAGCTTCATCCCCTGCCTCAACGATTCCGAAGAGGGCATGGCGGTGATCGAGACATTGGTGCGCCGCGAGTTGCAAGGCTGGGTGTAGTGGAAGGAAAATAGCGCAGGGGTGGTATTCACCATTGCCACAACCGCCCGCTCGCCTTACTTACATTTTTGATAAGATAGGGATTTGAGCAATGACGGGTTTGGACATCACACTTCTCATTCTGGCCGCGCTGGTTCTGGCGACGCTGTTCGCCGGCATCAAGACCGTGCCGCAGGGCTATAATTACACCGTCGAGCGGTTCGGCCGTTACACGCGCACGCTCAATCCCGGGCTCAGCCTGATCGTTCCGTTTTTCGACCGCATCGGCGCACGCCTCAACATGATGGAGCAGGTGCTCGACGTACCGACGCAAGAGGTCATCACCCGCGACAACGCCATTGTCGGCGTCGATGGCGTGGCCTTCTATCAGGTGCTCAATGCCGCACAGGCGGCCTATCAGGTCGCAAATTTGCAGAATGCCATCCTCAATCTGACCATGACCAACATCCGCACCGTCATGGGCTCGATGGATCTCGACGAGCTTCTCTCCAACCGCGACGCCATCAATGACCGCCTGCTGCGTGTCGTCGATGGGGCCGCGCATCCATGGGGCATCAAGATGACCCGTGTGGAGATCAAGGACATCAATCCTCCGGCCGATATCATCGCCTCCATGGGCCGTCAGATGAAAGCCGAGCGCGACAAGCGCGCGCAGGTGCTGGAGGCCGAGGGCGACCGCGCCGCGCAAATCCTGCGCGCAGAGGGTTTGAAACAGGCGCAGATCCTTGGAGCCGAGGGCAAGCTTGAAGCCGCAAAGCGCGAGGCGGACGCCCGCGAGCGCCTGGCGGAAGCGGAGGCGACAGCCACACGGCTCGTTTCCGAAGCCGTCTCCAACGGCAATGTGCAGGCGCTCAACTATTTCGTTGCGCAGAAATACACGGAAGCTCTGGGTCAGATCGCCAGCGCCAACAACCAGAAAATCGTGCTGATGCCGCTCGAGGCCAGCGCGTTGATCGGCTCGCTCGGCGGCATCGGCGCCATCGCGAAGGAAGTCTTCGGCGATAGCGGAGCCCCCTCCAACCCCGCGCCGCAATCCCCCGCTCCATCCCGCCCGCGCAGCGTTCCATCAGCGGGGCGCGGTAAGGACGTATAAATAGAAACCGTTGGCGGGACAGCGCCCCCTCTGCCCGGCCGGGCAGAGGGGGCGCTGTCCCGCCGACGTTACTATATAAAGCTATAAACCGGACGAAGCATCATGATCGTCGAATTTCTGACCAATCTCGGCATATGGAACTGGCTCGTTCTCGGGCTGGTCCTGCTCATGCTGGAAATCCTGGCGCCCGGCATCTTCTTCATCTGGTTCGGGCTTGCCGCGCTGGTGACGGGGGCGCTCGCCTTTCTCCTCGCCTCGTCGGCGGCTGGCTTCGGCTGGCAGCTTCAGACGGTCGTGTTCCTCGTGCTCGCCGTCCTCTTCGCGCTGGCGGGCCGCCGCTTCTTCGGCTCGCGAAGCGATGATTCAGACGATCCCCTCCTCAACCGCCGCGGCCAGCAGCTTGTCGGCCAGCGCGCCACGCTGACGGAACCGATCGTCAATGGCCGCGGCCGCATCCGCATGAATGACACCATGTGGCGTGTAAAAGGTCCAGACCTCCCCGCCGGAACGGAAGTTCGCGTGGTCGGGTTCGATCCGGTTTCGCTGGAAATGGACGTTGAGGGAATAAGGGAATAAGGGAAGATACCCGTCTATCGGGCCATGGCAGCCGCCAACATATTCCCTTATTCCCCTTAACTAAGCCACTCCGATCCGCAGCAGGTCGTGGAAATGCACCAGCCCTACAGGGCGATTTTCCTCGGTTGCGATCAGCGCGCTGATATTATGCTCGTTGAGGATGCTCATCGCCGCGCCGACCAGCATCTGCGGCGCGACCACCTTTGGGTTCGGCGTCATGATCTCGTCGACACGCGTCGTCGCAAGGTTGCGGTGAAGATTGCGCGCCAGGTCGCCGTCCGTGATGATGCCGGCCAGCCTCCCCTCGGCATCGACAATACCGACGCAGCCGAAACGCTTGTGTGAGAGCACCTGCATTGCCTCGGGCAAGGACGTGCCGAGCGGCACCAGCGGCAGTTCGTCGCCGCGATGCATGATATCGCGCACATGGGTGAGGCTTGCCCCCAGCGAGCCGCCGGGGTGGAAAGTGCGGAAATCGCCCGCCGTGAAGCCGCGCGCCTCCAGCAGCGCCACCACGAGCGCGTCGCCCATGGCAAGCTGCATCAGCGTCGACGTGGTGGGGGCAAGGCCGTGCGGGCAGGCTTCGTCCGCCCGGGGCAGTAGGAGCATTATGTCGGCCTCGCGGCCGAGCGTGGAATTCTCCCGCGAGGTGAGCGCGATCAGCGGAATGCGAAAACGCCGCGAATAGCTGACGATGCCCTTGAGCTCCGCCGTCTCGCCCGACCAGGAAAGCGCCAGAATGACGTCGTCGCTTCCCACCATGCCGAGGTCCCCATGATTGGCCTCTGCCGAGTGGACGAAATGAGCGGGCGTTCCGGTGGAGGCGAGCGAGGCGGCGATCTTGGTGCCGATATGGCCGCTCTTGCCGACCCCCGTCACGATGACGCGCCCAGGGCTGGCAACGATCCGTCCAACCGCTTCAGCGAATGGCTTGGAGAGGCCGTTTTGCAGCGCCTCTTCCAGCGCGCTAAGGCCCGCTTTTTCCGTTCCAATCGTGCGCAGCGCCGACTCGATGGCCGCCGCCGCATCCGCTTTTTTGTCTCTTATATCCTGCATGGGGTGAAGCGTTAGCGCTTCGCCGCGCGCCTGTCCAATATTTGTTGCTTGGGAAGAGCGTCAATCTCCCTCAACAAACGGTTAAGGAAACCATGCGTTAACCATGTGGATTTACGGTCCGGGAACCATGTTGGGAATCGGGTTCCAGTCCAGATCATGCATCACGCCGCATCGCCTGCCGGCAGTCATCTGCCCATAGCCAGGAAGCGCAGGTTCGCCGCGCTGCTTCTGGCCGGCGTTGCCTTGAGTACCTTCAATCTCCCAGCCTTGGCGCAGGACACAGCTCTGCGCGGATCGCTTCAGGAAGCCGCGCCCTACCAGCCAGCAAGCGCCGGTGCAGTGCCGGACGACGATGCACCCGACAATGGCGGCTATGCCGTCAGCGTTGACGAGAACACGCTGCAGGGCCTGCCCATCGAACCACAGGGCCTGCCCGGCTCGCCGCAGACCGAGGAAAATACAAATCGCCGCCCCACGCCCGCCGACGATCAATCCGCGCCCATCGATCTGCGCACCGGGCCGCTAAGCGAAGATCTTGACGATACGGGCCGCGTGGCGCGAGACAATCAGCGGGAGCCGCCGATCGACGGCCATCCGCGCACCCGCACCGAGGCCGACCCCTTCGCGCCCTTGGGCATCCGCGCCCGCTCGTTCATCCTGCGCCCCAGCATCGAACAGGGCATCCGCGCCACCAGCAATGCCGACACCAGTTCCGACGGCAGGAGCGCGATCCTGTCCGAAACCACGCTGCGATTGGGCGCTCAGTCCGACTGGTCGCGCCATCAGGCGACGCTCGACGCCTCCGGCAATATCGTCAAGACGCTCTCCGGTCAGAAAGTCGACGAGCCGCGCATCGACATTGAAAGCGGCCTGCGGCTCGATTTGAACGACGCCACGAAGGTCAATATCGGCGCGGGTTATCATCTGCGCCGCGAAAGCGCGTCCAACCCCTCCGGCGTTATCGGCGCCCTGAAGCGCCCCATCGTGCAGACGCTGAACGGCTCCCTCGGCGTGGAACGCGATATGGGCGTGTTCTTCGGCGCGGCCACGGCGAGGGTCGAGCGCTCCGTCTATGGCGACGCCGAACTGTCCGGTGGCGGCAAGGTCACCCAGAAGGATCGCGACGCCAATCTCGTGACCGTGACGTTGCGCGGCGGCTACGAGATCTCAGAAGCGATAAAGCCCTTTGCCGAAATCGAAGCCGGCAGGCGGATCTATGACCAGAAGCACGACTCCAACGGCTATGAGCGCGACGCCACGCGCCTCGGCCTGCGCGTCGGCTCCATCGTCGATATGGGCGAGAAGCTGAATGGCGAATTCTCGGTCGGTTACCTGCGCGAGAATATCGAGGATGAACGGCTGAAGGATATCGGCGGCCTTTGGGTGAATGCCGCGATGAACTGGTCGCCCGAGCGCGGCACGGATGTGCGGATTTCGGGACAGACCATCGTCGATGGCGGAACCGCACCCGGCGACAGCGGCAATATCCTCTATCTCGCGAATATCGACGTGAAGCGCCTGATCCGCGCCAACCTGACTTTCGAAACAGGCCTGGACCTGACCCTGCGCGACAATCGCGACGGCACAAGCCTCGACTACGGCCTCGGCGCGGAAATCGGCGCCACCTACTGGTTCAACCGCTTCGTCGGCATCAACGGACGCCTGCGCCACGAATTCATGAAGAGCGACGTCAGTTGGCGGGAATATACAGCCAACAGCGTCTATGTCGGAGTGAAGGTGCAGCGGTAGCCTTACCCTCCCCCTTGCGGGGGTCCGAAGGACGGGCGAGACCCGTGGCTCGCCCCGGCAAGACGCGAACGAAGTGATCGGGGTGGGGGTGGTGACGTTTGCGCTACTTCCTTCAGCCAGGGCGCAAACGTCACCACCCCCATCCGCCCGCTACGCGGGCACCTTCCCCGCAAGGGGGAAGGAGGGCGTCAGCGCTAGCTGCCTATCTTGATCGTCTGCAGCAATTCCCCAATCGAATGCTCGACATTCGGACGAATATCGCTGCGCCACAGGGCGAAGGCGACATTGGCTTCGATGAAGCCTTCCTTGGAGCCGCAATCGAAGGTGCGGCCCGTATAGTGGAAGCCGTAGAAGGGCTGTTCCTTGGCGAGCTTCAGCATCCCGTCGGTCAGTTGGATTTCTCCGCCCGAGCCCTTTTCCTGATTTTCGAGAATATCGAAAATCTCCGGCTGGAGGATGTAGCGACCGTTGATGTAGAGGTTCGACGGCGCAGTGCCCTTGGCGGGCTTTTCCACCATGCCGGTCACCTTGAACCCGTTGCCGACAGGCTCGCCGCGACCGACGATGCCGTATTTATGCGCTTCCGCCGGGTCGCATTCCTGCACGGCGATGACATTGCCGCCGCTCTCCTCGTAAAGCTCCACCATCTCGGCGAGGCAGCTCTTTTTCGATTGCATCACCATGTCGGGCAGCAGCAATGCGAAGGGCTCGTCGCCTACAAGCTCGCGCGCGCACCAGACGGCGTGGCCGAGCCCCAGCGGCACCTGCTGGCGGGTGAAGCTCGCCGTGCCCGGCTGGGGCTGAATGCTCTGGAGATGATCGAGAAGCTCGTTCTTGCCGCGTTCGGCAAGCGTCGAATAAAGCTCGACCTGCGCGTCGAAATAATCCTCGATCACTGCCTTGTTGCGGCCGGTGACGAAGATCAGATGCTCAATCCCCGCCTCGCGCGCCTCATCCACGACATACTGGATGACCGGCTTGTCGACGACGGGCAGCATTTCCTTCGGAATGGACTTGGTGGCCGGCAAGAAGCGGGTCCCCAGGCCTGCCACGGGGAAAATTGCCTTGCGGATCTTTTTCTTCGAACTCATTCCTTTTCCAACTCCACAAAAGGGCCTGACAGGCTCAACTTCCAGCCGAATAACGATGAACATCGGCGGAAAGCAACACAATAAGCAATCACGTTGCATATCGGCATAAAACGTGGATTGAGCGCATGAACAGCCCGCCCTGCCGAACTTCAGCCAGATGGTAAACCAATTGCTAACCCAAGGGCGATATTTTGCCGATTGTGAAGGGACTGCCGGGTTACAAGGAGTAAAGCATGATTCGGACGCGCCGCGCTTCAATCGGGCGGATGGGGAAAACGCTCGCGCAATTCGCTGTGACGGTGGCACTGCTATCCACATTCATGACGCCAAGCGCGCTGGCCGATGCGGGTTTCAAACGCTGGATCGCCAGTTTCCGCACCACCGCGCTCAATAGCGGCGTCTCCGCCACCACCTTCAACCGCGCCTTTGCGGGCGTCACCGCGCCCGACCCGGAGGTGCTGAAGAAGGCCGCCTACCAGCCGGAATTCACTGCTCCCGTCTGGGATTATATCGACAACCGCGTCAACGAGCACTCGATTGCGACGGGACAGGCCATGGCGCGCCAATGGGGCCCCTGGCTTCAGCGCATCGAGCAGCGGTTCGGCGTTCACCGCAGCATTCTTCTCGCCATCTGGTCGATGGAGAGCAATTATGGCGAGATTCTCAAGCGCGAGGAGGTGATGCGCGACGCTATCCGTTCGCTGGCCACCCTCGCCTACGCCGACAAGGCCCGCGCCAAATATGCGCGCACGCAGTTGATCGCCGCGATGAAGATTCTCCAGACCGGCGACATCGATCGCAGCCATCTGACCGGCTCGTGGGCGGGCGCGCTCGGCCACACCCAGTTCATCCCGACGAGCTATCAGGCCTATGCGGTCGATATCGATGGCGACGGCAAGCGCAATATCTGGACTTCGCCTCCCGATGCGCTGGCGACGGCGGCCAATCTCCTGAAGCGCAATGGCTGGGAGTCCGGCCAGACCTGGGGCTATGAGGTGGTGCTGCCGGCAGGGCGCAAGCTCCCTTCGGGCTCGCTGACCCTTGCCGAATGGCAGGCGCTCGGCGTCAAGCGCGCCAATGGCAAGCCCTTCCCGCGCGGCTCGCAAAAGGCAACGCTGAAGGTACCTGACGGGCGCGAAGGCCCCGCCTTCCTGATGACCAAGAATTTCTTCGTCCTGAAGCGCTATAACAATGCCGATAAATATGCGCTGGGCGTGGGCCTTCTCGCCGACCGCATTGCCGGTTATCCTGGACTCGTGCAGGATTGGAACCGGCCCTTCACGCCCATCTCCATGCGCGAGCGGCAGGAATTGCAGCAGCATTTGCAGGCGCTGGGCTATTATGACGGCAATATCGACGGCAAGATCGGGTCCACCTCGCGCAAGGCCATCGAAGCCTTCCAGCAACGCAACGGCCTTTCGCCCGACGGCCACCCAAGCAAGGAAGTGCTGTCGGTGCTGCGGCAGCGATAGGGTGAAATTGATTTGAGGGAAATGCGACAACGCCCGGCATCATTTCTAGCGCTTCTCCTCATCCTCCTCTCGCTGGCGGCGATGACGATCCTCGCCGTCACCCCTGAGGCGGCGGCGCAGGAGCGCAGGAACCTGCTTGAGATGCTGTTCGGCAGGCGGACGCCTCCCCCGGTTTATGACAATCCCCCGGAATATCGCGAGCCGGGCCGGATGAGAAAACGCCCATCGAAGCCATCCGCCCGCAGGCGTCCGCCATCCGAGCGTCCGGTTGAACGCCCCATGCGTTCGCGCGCGCCTGCTGCCACCGATGCGCCGTCGCCTCGCGCGGCGGCGGCTCCTGCCACGGCCCCGGTCGAAAAGACCCCCGATGCGAGGACTGTGCTGGTCGTCGGCGATTTCATCGGCAGCGGGCTTGCGGAGGGCTTGGCCGAAGCCTTTGCCGAGACGCCTGACATCCGCGTGGCAAGCCGCACCAACGGCTCCTCCGGCTTCGTCCGCACCGATCATTATGATTGGGGGACAAACATCAAAACCCTCCTCGAAGAGGAAAAGCCGGCCGCCGTCGTGGTGATGATCGGCGCGAACGACCGCCAACCGATGGCGGTGGACGGCGTCACCTACGCGCCGCGCACCCCGCAATGGACGACGGAATATACCAGGCGCGTCGATAATTTCGTCAATACGGTCAAGAGCGCGGGCTATCCGCTGATCTGGGTTGGACAACCGCCTTTCAAGCTGCGCAGCCTGTCGCAGGACATGCTGGCGTTGAACGAAATCTACCAAACCGCCACGGAAAAGGCAGGCGGCAATTTCGCCGATGTCTGGGACGGCTTCGTCGACGAAAACGGCAATTTCGTCCTCTCCGGCGTCGATATCAACGGCCAGACCGCGCGCCTGCGCGCCAATGACGGCATCAACATCACCCGCGCCGGCAAGCGCAAGCTCGCCTTCTACGCCGAAAAGCCGCTGCGCCAATTGCTGGGCGACACCACCCCCGCCGCTCTGCCCGGCCCCCCTGCCGGCCCGCAAGCGCCAACTGTCGCCGCCCCCGTAAAGATCGACCGCATCGCACCGGTGAGCCTGAAGGAGCTTGATCTTCAGGGCAGCAACGAACTCATGGGCGCGCATATTGGCAGTCCAACCACCCCCGCCAAACCCGCCAGCACCGACGGCACCGACGTGAAGCCCCAGCCCGGACGGGCGGACGATTTCAGTTGGCCGCGATAGCCGCAGACTTGATACGCATTGGGTTATTTCCTATATAGCTAGCCAGTCTAGCCAGATGGAGACATGGAATGGAATGGCATCTGCAGGACGCCAAAAACCACTTTTCGAAAGTGGTGCAGAAGGCGTTGAATGAAGGCCCGCAGACCGTCACGTTGCGGGGCGAACGCGCCGCCGTCGTGCTATCCGCGGCCGACTATGATGCGCTCGCCGGCAACCAGCCCAACATTATCGAGGATTTGCTCAGCGGTCCGGCGTGGGACGATGAGTTTGTCGATGCAGTCAATGCGCGAGCAAAGCATCCCAGCCGCGATCCGGCCTTCTGATGTACTTGGTCGATACGAACGTTCTCTCGGAGGCCAGGCGTAGAACCCCGCAGGCTGTCAATTGGCTGCGCGCTGCCGACCCGCAAATGATTTACCTCAGCGCGCTGACATTTGGCGAGATCATGCGCGGCATTGCTCTCAAGCAAAAGTCCGACCCGATTGCCGCCGGCCATCTCGCTGAATGGATGCAAAAGCTGCGGCGCCAGCATGCCTCACGAATTCTTCCGGTAACGGACCAGATTGCGATTGAGTGGGGCCGGATCGCCGCCATCCGTCCGCGTGGCGACGCCGACGCATTGATCGCCGCCACGGCCATTATCCATGATCTTGTAGTGGTCACCCGGAATGTTGCCGATTTCGCCGACACCGGAGCCCAGATCATCAATCCATGGGCCCCGGCATAGGCAATCCCTCAAACCTCAGCGCGGCAGCACGCTCGCGCCCATCAGAAACTCATCCACCGCCCGCGCGGCCTGACGCCCCTCACGAATGGCCCAGACCACCAGCGACTGGCCGCGCCGCACGTCGCCTGCAGCGAAGAGCTTGTCCACGCTGGTGCGATAGTCGCGCTCATTGGCCTCGACTGCGCGGTTGCCGCGGCGGTCGGCGGAAATCTTGAGCCCCTCGCCCAGTTCCTTCACCACGCCATCCTCCAGCGGGCCGGAGAAGCCGATGGCGATGAAGGCAAGGTCGGCCTTGATGAAGAACTCCGTGCCTTCGATGGGCTTGCGCTTATCGTCCACCTCGCAGCAGCGCACATGGGTGAGCCTGCCTTCTTCGCCGATGAATTCCAGCGTCGCCACCTGAAACTCGCGGTCCGCGCCTTCGGCCTGAGATGAGGAAACGCGCATCTTCGTCGCCCAATAGGGCCAGACGGTGAGCTTGTCTTCCTTGACAGGGGGCTCGGGGCGGATGTCGAGCTGCGTCACCTTCACCGCCCCCTGGCGGAATGCCGTTCCGACGCAGTCCGACGCCGTGTCGCCGCCACCCACCACCACCACATGCTTGCCGCCCGCGAGGATCGGCGCGGAGGGCCAGGCCACGGAATCGATGTTCTCGCGCCCGATGCGGCGATTCTGCTGGACGAGATAGTTCATCGCATTATGCACGCCCTCGAGATCGGCACCGGGAATGCCTGCCGGACGCGGCGTTTCCGACCCGCCGCAATAGACCACCGCGTCATACTGCTCCAGAAGTTCCTGCACCGGCTTGTCCACGCCGACATTGACGCCGCAGAAGAAGGTGACGCCCTCGCCCTGCATCTGCGCCACGCGGCGGTCGATATAGTGCTTCTCCATCTTGAAATCGGGAATGCCGTAGCGCAGCAGCCCGCCGGGGCGGCTCTCCCGTTCATAGACATGCACCTCGTGCCCGGCGCGGCCAAGCTGCTGCGCCGCCGCCAGACCCGCCGGGCCGGAGCCGATGACAGCCACTTTTTTGCCTGTCTGCGCCTCGGCGGGCTGCGGCACGACATAGCCCGTCTCATAGGCCTTGTCGGCAATCGCCTGCTCAACCGTCTTGATGGCGACCGGCATGTCTTCCAAATTCAGCGTGCAGGCCTCCTCGCAGGGCGCCGGGCAGATGCGGCCGGTGAATTCCGGGAAGTTGTTGGTCGAGTGGAGGTTGCGGATCGCCTCCTCCCAATTGTCGTTGTAGACGAGATCGTTCCAGTCCGGAATCTGGTTGTGCACCGGGCAGCCCGTCGGCCCATGGCAATAGGGCACGCCGCAATCCATGCAGCGCGCCGCCTGCTTCTGCACCTCGCCATCCGTCATCGGAATGGTGAACTCGCGAAAATGCCGGATGCGGTCGGAAGCCGGCTGATACTTCGCCACCTGCCGGTCGATTTCCAGAAAACCTGTTACCTTGCCCATGAACCTTTTCTCCCCTCGCTGTCGAGGTTTTTACCCTGCCGGGCGGCTTTCAAGCCAGCGACACAAACAGGGTTCGTTGATCGTTATCTAGCTCCGACCGCCCCAGCCGTCATCCTCGGGCTTGTCCCGAGGATCTGCGACGGAGCGTTCAATCAGGACGGTCGTCACTTTCCTGCTTCTTATGGTAGATCCTCGGGACAAGCCCGAGGATGACGACTAGAGAGCCATTGACGGCTGAACGGCTCATTCCGCAGCAATGCCGATCCGCATCCGCTCCATTTCCTCGAGCGCGCGGCGGTATTCCACCGGCATGACCTTCACGAACTTCGGGCGATACGTCTCCCAATTGTCGAGAATGTCCTTGGCGCGCGCCGAGCCGGTATAGTGCAGATGGTTCGAGATCAGTTGAACCAGGCGCTCCTCATCATGATGCGTCATATTGGCGGAAACGTCGACCCGGCCCTTGTGCATGAGGTCGCCGCCATGATGATGCAGCTTTTCGAGGATGTCGTCCTCTTCCGGCACCGGCTCGAGCTCGACCATCGCCATGTTGCAGCGCTGCGCGAAATCGCCCACCTCGTCGAGCACATAGGCGACGCCGCCCGACATGCCCGCCGCGAAGTTGCGTCCCGTCTGGCCGATGACGACCACCACGCCGCCGGTCATGTACTCGCAGCCATGATCGCCCACGCCCTCGACCACCGCCACCGCGCCGGAATTGCGCACGGCGAAGCGCTCGCCGACGACGCCGCTGAAATAGGCCTCGCCCTCGATCGCGCCGTAAAGCGCGGTGTTGCCGGCGATGATCGATTCCGCCGCGACGATTTTCGCGTCCTCCGGCGGGCGGATGGTGATGATGCCGCCCGACAGCCCCTTGCCGACATAGTCGTTGCCGTCGCCGATGAGGTCAATCGAGATGCCATGCGCCAGGAACGCCCCAAAGGACTGCCCCGCCGTGCCGCGCAACGTGACGGAGATCGTATCTTCAGGCAGGCCCTTGTGGCGGTAGCGCTTGGCCACCTCGCCGGAGAGCATCGCGCCCACCGAGCGGTCCACATTCTTGATGGGCAGTTCGATCTTGACCGGCGTCCTGTATTCGAGCGCGGGCTTCGCCAGTTCGATCAGCTTGCGGTCGAGTACATCCTCGATCGGGTGATGCTGCCGCTCTGTCCAGCGGATTTTCTCTTTCGGCGCATCCGGCTTGTAGAAGATGCGGCTGAAATCGAGGCCCCGCGCCTTCCAATGGTCGATCATCGCCTGCTTTTCGAGAAGATCGGCCTCGCCGATGATCTGCTCAAGCTTGGTGAAGCCCATCTCCGCCAGGAATTCCCGCACTTCTTCCGCCAGATAGAAGAAGAAGTTGATGACATGCTCCGGCGTGCCCTTGAAGCGCTTGCGCAACACGGGGTCCTGCGTGGCGACGCCCACGGGGCAGGTGTTGAGATGGCACTTGCGCATCATGATGCAGCCCGCCGCGATGAGCGGCGCGGTCGAGAAGCCGAACTCGTCCGCGCCCAAGAGCGCGCCAACGATGACGTCGCGGCCGGTACGAAGCCCGCCGTCCACCTGCAACGCCACGCGGGAGCGCAGGCCGTTCAGCACCAGCGTCTGGTGCGTTTCGGCAAGGCCCATTTCCCATGGGCTTCCGGCATGTTTCAGCGAGGTGAGCGGCGAAGCGCCCGTGCCGCCATCATAGCCGGAGATGGTGATGTGGTCGGCGCGCGCCTTGGCGACACCCGCCGCGACCGTGCCGACGCCGACTTCCGACACCAGCTTGACCGACACATCCGCCTGCGGATTGACGTTCTTCAGGTCATAAATGAGCTGCGCCAGATCCTCGATCGAGTAGATGTCATGGTGCGGCGGCGGCGAGATGAGGCCGACGCCCGGCGTCGAGTGACGGGTCTTGGCGATGGTCGCATCCACCTTGTGGCCGGGCAGTTGGCCGCCCTCGCCCGGCTTCGCGCCCTGCGCCACCTTGATCTGCATCATGTCGGAGTTGACGAGAAATTCCGTCGTCACGCCGAACCGGCCCGACGCCACCTGCTTGATCGCCGAGCGCTCCGGGTTCGGCTTGCCGTTGGGCAGCGGATAGAAGCGGTCCGGCTCCTCGCCGCCCTCGCCGGTGTTCGACTTGCCGCCGATGCGATTCATGGCGATGGCGAGCGTCGTATGCGCCTCGCGACTGATCGAGCCGAAGGACATCGCCCCGGTCGAGAAGCGCTTGACGATTTCGGCCGCAGACTCCACCTCTTCCAGCGGCACCGGCTTCACGCCGCGTTCCGCCGCCGACTTGATGTGGAACAGGCCGCGGATGCTCTTCGCCTCCGCCGTCTCGCTATTGATGAGGTCGGAATATTCCTTGAACGTCCTGGGGTTCTCGGTGCGCACCGCATGCTGCAGCTTCGCCACCGCATCCGGCGTCCACTGATGCGCCTCGCCGCGCATGCGGTAGGCATATTCGCCGCCCACATCGAGCGTCGAGAGCAGCACGGGATCCTTGCCGAACGCATCGGTATGACGGCGCACGGTCTCCTCGGCGATTTCCTCCAGCCCGACGCCCTCGATGGTGGTGGCCGTGCCGGTGAAGAACTTGTCGACGAACTCCGTCTTCAGCCCCACCGCGTCGAAAATCTGCGCGCCGCAATAGGACTGGTAGGTCGAGATGCCCATCTTGGACATGACCTTGAGGATGCCCTTCCCGATAGACTTGATGTAGCGATAGACGACCTCATGCGCGTCCACCTCTTTCGGGAACTCACCGCGCCGGTGCATTTCCAGCAGCGTGTCGAAGGCGAGATAGGGGTTGATCGCCTCCGCGCCATAGCCGGCGAGGCAACAGAAATGATGCACCTCGCGCGGCTCACCCGATTCCACCACGAGGCCGACCGAAGTGCGCTGCCCCTTGCGGATCAAATGATGGTGAACCGCCGCCGTCGCCAGCAGCGCCGGGATCGGGATGCGGTCCGGGCCCACCTGACGGTCGGAGAGGATGATGATGTTGTAGCCGCCATGCACCGCCGCTTCCGCGCGGTCGCAAAGCCGCTCCACCGCCCCGGCCATGCCGGCAGGCCCTTCACCGGCATTATAGGTGATGTCGAGCGTCTTGGTGTCGAACCGGTCCTCGGTATGGCCGATGGAGCGGATCTTTTCCAGGTCGCCATTGGTCAGGATCGGCTGGCGCACTTCGAGGCGCTTGCGCCGTGAGGTGCCGACCAGGTCGAAAATATTCGGGCGCGGGCCGATGAAGGAGACGAGGCTCATCACCAGTTCCTCGCGGATCGGGTCGATGGGCGGGTTCGTCACCTGCGCGAAATTCTGCTTGAAATAGGTGTAGAGCAGCTTCGACTTGTCCGACATGGCCGAAATCGGCGTGTCGGTGCCCATCGAGCCGATAGCCTCCTGCCCCGTGGTCGCCATCGGCGCCATCAGGACCCTCGTGTCCTCCTGCGTGTAGCCGAAGGTCTGCTGCCGGTCGATGAGGTTCACATCCTTGCGCAGCGCGCGCGGCTCCACCGGGCTCAAATCTTCGAGGATGAGCTGCGTGTTCTTGAGCCACTGCTTGTAAGGATGGCGCGTCGCGATCTCCGACTTGATCTCGTCGTCAGAGATGATGCGCCCCTTGACGAGGTCGATCAGCAGCATCTTGCCCGGCTGCAGGCGCCACTTCTTGACGATGTTCTTCTCATCGACGGGCAGCACGCCCGCCTCCGAGGCGAGGATCACCCGGTCGTCGGTGGTGACGAGGTAGCGCGCGGGGCGCAGGCCGTTGCGGTCGAGCGTTGCGCCGATCTGGCGCCCGTCGGTGAAGCACACCGCCGCCGGGCCGTCCCACGGCTCCATCAGCGCCGCGTGATATTCGTAGAACGCCTTGCGCTCCGCATCCATCAGCTTGTTGCCGGCCCACGCCTCGGGGATCAGCATCATCATGGCATGCGCCAGCGTGTAGCCGCCCTGGAACAGAAATTCGAGCGCGTTGTCGAAGCAGGCGGTGTCCGACTGCCCCTCATAGGAGATGGGCCACAGCTTGGAGATGTTGTTGCCGAACAGCTCGGAATCGACCGAAGCCTGCCGCGCGGCCATCCAGTTGTTGTTGCCGCGCACCGTGTTGATCTCGCCATTATGCGCGACCATGCGGTAGGGGTGGGCGAGCTTCCACGAGGGGAAGGTGTTGGTGGAGAAGCGCTGGTGGACGAGGATCAGCGCGGATTCAAAGCGCGGATCGTTCAAATCTCTGTAGTAAGCGCCCACCTGGTTGGCGAGGAACATGCCCTTGTACACGATGGTGCGCGCTGACAGCGACACGCAGTAAGCGCCGGTATCGCGGTTGTCATTCTCAGCGTAAATGCGGCCCGAGATGACCTTGCGCAGCAGATAAAGCCGCGCCTCATATTCCTCGTCATCGGGAATGTCAGGCGTGCGCCCGATGAACACCTGCCGGTGATAAGGCTCGGCGGCGACGATCTCGGGGGCTTTGGACAGCGACGAATTATCGACAGGCACATCGCGGAAGCCGATGACCGGCAGGCCCTCGGATTGCGCCGACTCGCGGATGATGTCGTCGATATGGGCGCGCATTTCCGCGTCCTGCGGCATGAACCAATGGCCGACGCCATATTGCCCGGCAGGAGGCAGCTCGATACCCTGCTTCGCCATCTCCTCGCGGAAGAAGCGGTCGGGAATCTGCACGAGCACGCCCGCGCCGTCGCCGACCAGCGGATCGGCCCCAACCGCGCCGCGATGCGTCAAATTCTCGAGCATGAACAGCCCGTCCTTGACGATCTGATGCGACTTCACACCCTTCATCTGCGCGATGAAGCCGACGCCGCAGGCATCATGCTCGTTGCGCGGATCGTAAAGGCCCTGGGGACCGGGCAACCCGGCAATAGTCGTTCGATCAGGAGTTCGCGACGTTTTGGCGGCTTTGACCGCACGGTTCTGCTCGCCCTTGATAAGCTCGGGTGATACAGATGGCGTCAATTCCGTCATCGTCTTTTCCTCCTGTTGGCGCCCGCAATGGGCGATCATCCTTATATCGGGCGGAATACAACCGATTCCACCCTGGGTCCATGTGTCATATGACTGCAAGAGCCTTGAGGGGCCGCTGGCGGCTCGAAGCCTCGCCCGCATTCCCAGACGCTTTTGCGCCGAAAAGACGGCGATGGAGCGTTTTCGCACGCCATCGCCGGTCAAATAAGACAGCAATGCTGTCCTATATTCTATGGCAGAAATTATGCTCCACCACAAGATGGAAAAGCAAAATAAAATCGCCAACTTTGTAATATTATTGCGCGTACCGATTTTTCTCCATTGCTGAAATTGCTTATCCAGCGCTTTTCGCCGTGAAATCGCCACCGGATAGACAAATTCCCTATGGAAAAATTGTGCGCCTTCGCCCCACCCTTTCACCCCTTCTCTATGGACAGCCGGACCGCCCGGGTGCAAGAACCCTCGCCATCATCAAAGGCATGCGGGAGAAAGCATATGAATTTCGCATCGGACAATTGGGCGGGCGCGCATCCGAAAGTGGCCGAGAGCCTCGTGCGCCACGCGGGCGGCTTTGCGGCGGCCTACGGCGCGAGCGACATCGACCGCGCGGTGGAGAAACGCTTCAACGAGCTGTTCGAACGTGAAGTGGCGGTGTTCTTCGTCGCAACAGGCACGGCGGCCAATTCGCTGGCGCTGGCGAGTGTCAACCGTCCGGGCGGCGTCTCCTTCTGTCATCGCGAGGCCCATGTCATCGAGGACGAATGCGGAGCGCCGGAATATTTCACCGGCGGCGCGCGCCTGCATCCGGTGGACGGCGCGCTCGGGCGCATCGACCCGGCCAATCTGCAGCGCGAACTGAAGCGCTTCAACCCCGGTTTCGTCCATGCCGGCCAGCCCATGGCCGTCTCGATCACGCAGGCAACCGAGGTCGGCACGCTCTATAGCCTCGCCGACATCGCTCGCATATCCGCCGTCTGCCGCAAGCATGACCTGCCGCTACACATGGACGGCGCACGCTTCGCCAATGCGCTGGTGTCGCTTGGGTGTTCCCCGGCGGACATGACCTGGCGGCAAGGCGTGGACATCGTCTCCTTCGGCGGCACCAAGAATGGCTGCTGGTGCGCCGAGGCGCTGGTCTTCATGGACCCCTCGCATGCCAAGGACCTGCCTTTTATCCGCAAGCGCGCCGCGCAGCTATTCTCGAAGACCCGCTTCATCGCCGCCCAGTTCGAAGCCTATCTCGACGGCGACCTCTGGCTGGAACTCGCCACCCACGCCAACGCCATGGCGCAGCGGCTCGCCAGCCACATCCGCGCCTCGCAAACGCTCCGCCTCGCCTGGGAGCCCCAGGCAAACGAAGTATTCGCGGTTCTGAAGAAGAGCGTGTGCGAAAAGTTGCAGGCGCAGGGAGCCGTGTTCTACGACTGGAACCCGCCACGCTCCGAGACGGGTCACGTGCAGGAGGATGAAACCTTCGCCCGCTTCGTGACGAGCTTCGCGACCTCCGAGGAAGAGGTGGATCGGTTTGGGGCATTGGTTAAGTAAAGCGCGACGCCCCCTTCCCCCTTGCGGGGAAGGTGCCCGCGTTAGCGGGCGGATGGGGGTGGCGACGTTTGCGCTTTTGCTGACGAACGTCGCTCACGCGTCGCCACCCCCACCCGACCCTTCGGGCCACCCTCCCCGCAAGGGATACTACCTCATTTACTCAGCAGCCTTCGTCTCAATCGCCTTGGCCTTCTCGGAGGAAAGCACTTCCACGGCGATCTTGCGCGGCTTCATGCCTTCAGGAATTTCACGCTTCAGGTCGATATGGAGCAGGCCGTTCTTGAGGCTTGCGCCCACGACTTCAACGAAATCGGCCAGCTGGAAGCGGCGCTCGAAAGCGCGCGAGGCGATTCCGCGATACAGGAACTGCCGCGGCTCGCCGTTCTCTTCCTCGGCCTTCTGGCCCTTGATGGTGAGCTGGTTGCGATGAGCCTCGATTTCGATCTCATCCTCGGAGAAGCCCGCGACCGCCATGGTGATGCGATAGGCGTTCTCGCCCGTCCGCTCGATATTATAGGGCGGATAGGCCGGCGCGCCCTCGGGTGCGCTAAGCGAATCGAGCATCGTGAAGAGCCGGTCGAAACCGACGGTGGAACGATAGAGTGGTGAAAAATCAACGTGACGCATGGTAAAGCCCTCCTTTAGAGCGACGTTTTTGCGTTGTGGCTGAACGATGGTTCCCAATTCGGCGAACCTCTGAGCCAGCGGCCCCTTCTGGCGACCGCAACCAAGATTTGGGTTCGGCGTTTTGTGATTTCAAGAGATGAAAACCGGTCACATTTTTTGCTTGTGTATATCGCTGAACGCCAGATGAATGCCGCCTTCGGCCTCTATTCAGGATGCCGGAGCTAGTCTCCAACCATGTCCGGAGCGTTCCGGAACTCGAGAGGGAAAAAAGATGAAAAAGGCTGTCCTAGCCATTGCCGCCGCCACGATGCTTGGCCTCGGTATTTCCGCCCCTGTTGCCCCCGCCTTTGCGCAAGGCTGGTATGACGATGCGCCTCCCCCGCCGCGCTGGGGCCATGAGCGACGCGACCGCGACTGGCGCCCTGACCGCGACCGCGACAGCTATGGCCGCCCGCGCGTGATGGGCCCGCGCGAAATCACCCGGTCGCTGGAGCGGCGCGGCTATAGTGTCGGCGACATCGACATGCGGCGCGGCACTTACTACGTGAAGGCCTCCCGCCACGGTCGCCGCCTCATCCTCATCGTCGATGCCCGCGACGGCCGCATCCTGGACGAGCAGCGCGTCGGCGGCGGTCGTCCGCATCGCACCGGCTTCACCATCGAGGTGAACCCGTAACGAGACACGGCCAGCCGGCTGTAACGTCCCTTCCAGAAGGCTGGTCAAGCCGGAGGTTCCGCCACGGAGCCTCCGGCTTTTCTGTTAACTTTAGATTGCAATTTTATTTGATAATACAACCTATGGACTGTATACACAAAGGCGCTCTTACCGCACGAGGAGGAAATTATGAGCGCTGATTGCTTCACCTGGCACAGAGACCAGAGCGATGTATACCAGGGATGCGGCACCATGACCATCAACGGGGCGCCATCCGCATTTCACAAGGACCAGCCCTATGGCTTCATGATGAAGGGTGAAGCGGGGGACGTGTTGACCTTGTCCGCAACGCCCACGAGCGGCGACGTCGCCACGCAATGGGGACGCATCTCCACCACGTCCACGTCTTTTTCATCGTTCAACATCCAGAGCGGAACCTTCGTTTACAACTCCGTGGGAACGGGAGCATTGGTCCTGGGCGACCAGATGGCGACAGGGATCACCCTTCTTTTATACGTCTGGAGCCGCTGTCATATCGTGGCACCCATCGTGATGGCGTATATCCTGACCGCGACAAAAACGCCCGCCACCGAGCTCAGTCTCTTCGGCAGCGGCACCTTTACCATTTCCGCTGACGCCTTCAGCGGCGGATTCAACTCGATTATCGCGGGCACCAGCATGGTGCAGATTCACGCCAATGAGATCAACCTAGCCTACGGCAATTATACGGTAAGCTCCATACCGGTAGAGGGCGACTCTTTCGATATAAACACAAGCTTTCCCGCCCCGGACAAGACCTCTGGCATTAACGTTTCGAACGTAACGATGACTTGCAAATCCTCTTCCAGGACTCGTTTGCAATCCGAGAGCATATCGCTGACCTCAAGTAATATCGACCTTCAGGAGAGCGCAACGATCACCATAGATTGCGATACGATGATGGTGAACCAATCCTCCTTCACGCTGTCACCGGACTCTCCCAGGCTCACGATCAACGGTAGAGGAACGGGTGATCTTCCATTCGATCCCAAGCGGTGCCCCCCAGCCATGGTCAACTTCATCGTCAAGAGCGGAAGCACAAATACCGGCTCATTCCGTATTCGGGCTCCAAACCGTTTTTACGCAAATGATTATTTTATTCTCATGCTGCAAAACGGGCTGCTTGCCGTTAACGGGAATCCGAGTGGGGCAAGCGATGGCTGGAGAATCACGTTTAGCTATGAAGACTCTTACATGGTCCTCCGCTTGACGAGGAATTGATCCTATCGTCCCGGTGGTTCACGGGCCGTTTTCGGCAGGATCATTTAGAGCACTACGATTCGGTATTTTACAATCTAACATTGCGATTTATCAAATAATTCACGAGGAGAAAGTTCATGAATTCGGATTGCTTCACCTGGCATGCGGATCAGGACGACGTTTATGATGGCGCTCAATGCGGCGCCACGATCCTGACACAGCCGCCATCGGCATTTAACAAGAACCAACCCTACGGCTTCACGATGAAGGGAGGGAGCTTAACCTTACAGACGGCACCCGTTGGCGAGGACACCGGGACCTCATGGGCACCAGAAGCCTCCATCGGAAGCAAGGCTGTAACGTTTAACATCGAGAGCGGGACCTTCGTATATAATTGCGCAGGGGGAAGCCTGAGCATCGGCAACGATTTGGGTTTAGTGCCGAACGTCAATTTCAGAGTCACAGGCAATTGCAGCTTGAACGCCCTCGGAATCCTCGGCCAGAAGTCGCTGATCTTTGAAACACCATGTACACAGATCGATATTCACGACAGCGGCAATGTTTCCATGTCAGGCGAATTTGTGGGCGGCGGCTTTAACGTGAATATCGGCGATACCGGCACCATGCGAATCAACGCTGATAGGCTTGGTCAGACCGCCAGCAAATATATGTTGGTTAGCGGAGCTCCGGTGACAGGGCACACGCTACTTATGACCACGTTGGGTCGAGCGTTCCCAACGCCCGACCCCGCCATCTCCTTTTCGCATACCACTATGGTCTGCAAATCGTCTTCGAGGACGCGTCTGGAGACGACGAGCATGTCGCTAGAAGTCAGCAATATTTACGCCGGGGAGAATGCCACGGTGGAGATTGCCTGCGACACGATGACAGTCGACAATTCCTCCTTCTTCACGCTGTCACAGGGCTCCGCGACCGCCACCATCATCTTCCCCCAGACACCCAACCCAGAAGGTTGGAAGCTTCCGTTCAACCCGGAAGAATGCCCGAAGGGCATGTTCAATTTTATCACCAAGGAAGGACTTAATATCGGCTCATTCCGTTTCTCGGCTGACAGTGCGTTTGCTTCGTCTTACTATTATCAAAAAATGCAAAATGCCGATCTGATCGCCATTGACGGAGAGGTTTGGGCAAACTCGCCGATCAATGGATGGACGGTCACATATGTCTTCAACAATTCTCACCTGGTAATATCATTGAGAAAATCCAGAGATTCTGCAGAATAGAATTTATATCGCGCATTTGCACCTGCCTAAAGCATTTCGCAGTTAAATGGCCTCATTTAACGACCGCGACAATGCGACAAACTAAGAATCTAGAGCGAGCGCAATGGGTACGATTAAGCGCGACCCGCTCTAGCCTTTCCGCCGGATAGCCGGCGGGAAGGCTTTTACCTTTAGCGATTTTCCTTTTGCCCGGGCGCGCCTATCGATGGATAATCGCACCGATCCGAAACGCTCAGGCGAGGCCGCATGACTGATCTTCTCTTCGAGAGAGACACCAACCGCGCCCCGGCCGGAACCCGTTCAGGCGTGCTGGAAATGCGCGACGGCAAGGTGCTGCGCTATGCCGTCACCGCAGGCGCCGGGCGTCCGTCCGCATCGCACAGGATTTACCATCGAAGTGAACTCGTAACGAGACACGGCCAGCCGGCTGTAACGTCCCTTCCAGAAGGCTGGTCAAGCCGGAGGTTCCGCGAGGAGCCTTCGTTTTTTGCGCAAAAATAACCACAATCTAAGATTGATTATACACATTCTCTTAAGTTGTATATGCTGAAGGCAATCGGCTCACAGGAGGAGACATCATGAGCGACGCAGATTGCTTTACCTGGCACACCGATCAGGACGATACCTACGACGGAACTTGCGGCAGCATGGTCGTACCCGGCTATGCATCAACATTCAACAAGAACCAGCCCTACGGCTTCACCATGAAAGGCAAAAGCACGGATACGCTGACCCTGCAGCCGCTATCCGCCGGAGCAGGCAACTTTACCTTCTGGGCACACCATTCCGAGTCATCAATCAGCTTGATGAAATTCAACATCGAGAGCGGTACGTTTGCATATAGGCCCCATGGCATAACGGGCCTGGTCATCGGCAACAACGCATCGGCGCAGGGACGAGAGCTTTCCCCCAATGTCCTGTTTACCGTCACCGGCAATTGCCTGCTGGAAGCGTATGAAATAACCGCCCTTAGCATCGATAAGAAGCCGGACCCCTGCACCCAGGTCAAAGTCACCAAAACCGGTGTCTTCTCTCTCACGGCGACGTCCGTTGGCGCTGCGTTCGTCGCAGACATTGGCGACGCCGGCTCGATGCAGATCAAAGCCAATCAGATTATTCTGGAATATGGTAGCTATCAGACATATGGGACCGCGCCAACCGGAGGATATTCCCTTGATATCGACACTTCGGGGGCCGCGCCTACGGATGTGTCGGGAATCACCGCTTCCAACACAACCATACTTTGCGAATATGCATCGAAGGCGCGACTGCAATCCAAAAACCTATCGCTGACGAACACTCACATTCGCGTTAGAGATACGGCTGCGGTTGAGGTAAATTGCGATGCGATGACGGTCAACAATTCCTTTTTTGACCTGTCGCCGGGCTCCGCCACCATCACCATCAACGGCGCCAAGAAGGTAGACCTTCCCTTCGACGTCAAGCAATGCCCTAAAGGCATGATCAATTTCATCCCGACAGGCGAGGTGGGCACCGGCTCATTCCGGATAACCATTTACGGGGGTATTCAATATCTGCAGACCTATTTTGATGTCATGGCGAACGCTGGCCTGTTCGCCATAAATGGAGCGGTCTGGAGCAGATCACCCATCAATGGATGGACGCTCACACCCGACTATTCCAGCCCCTATATGGTGGTGAAGCTGGTCAAGGCCTAAAGCCGTTTTAAGAAACCCCGGTACCGCTTTCCACTTGGATAGGCACAGTTTCCGCGGAAAGCCCACCATTCATTTTAACTGGGCGCAATATTATAATGAGGAGAAAATTATGACCGACGCACCTTGCTTCACCTGGCATGTAGATCAGGACGATGTCTATGACGGCGCCAAATGTGACAGCATGACAATCAACGGCGCCCCGACGGCATTCAACAAGGACCAGCCCTACAGTTTCACCATGACGGGAAGGCCCGACGACACTCTAACCCTGAAGACAACCTCCTACGATGTCACCAACTGGCCCTCCAATTCGACAGGCAAGGCGGCCACATTCAACATCAACAGCGGAAAATTTATATATAACGGAGGCGCTTTAAACTTTGGTCTTGCAGGTACGGACCAATCGAACATATTGGTAAATATTAAAAGCCAAATGTTCTTGCAGGTCAGTTCGATCATATTCGGCGAGCGAGGCAATACTCCTGCTGCCACAATCGACATCCGCGAAAATGGCATTCTTTCCGCTGAAGCTTCGGCATTTGCGGGCGCATACACCGTTACAATTTCTGACCGAGGCCTAATGAAGATTCAGGCCACCAACAGCTTCGATCTGGTCGACAGCAAAGTCACCGTAGACGCCAATCTTTCCCCGAGTGAAATTTTCAATCTACAAACAAAACTTCCAGGCGGCGCCGTAACCGAAAATATCTCCGCCATACGAAGCCATATACACCTCCAATCATCGTCATCCGCACGCCTTATAGCT
The DNA here is from genome assembly GCF_014640615.1 of Paramesorhizobium endophyticum. GTDB lineage: Bacteria > Pseudomonadota > Alphaproteobacteria > Rhizobiales > Rhizobiaceae > Paramesorhizobium > Paramesorhizobium endophyticum. The sequence goes on from NZ_BMHH01000011.1 coordinate 117,259, forward strand.
AAGACTTTAAAGTTGAGCACTGCTGAATTTCTCGCTGAGAATAATTCCTATTTTGACATCAGTTTCGATAAATTAGATATCGGCGGCTCTTCAACCTTCACATTGCTGCCACACTACGCAAGATTTGTCTTCACCGATTTAACGGGCAATGGAAAACCACCCCTTGTTTTCGACCAATATAAAGGGGTGTTCAATTTCATTTCCACGCAAGGCAAGAACGACGGAAAATTCCGCTTTTTTGTCGGAAATAATAACCTTAATGACGCCCGGGAGCTTTGGAAAAACCTGTCAACGAACGGCCTCTTCGCCATCAATTACAAAATAACCCACGGTGAAGGACTTCGATACAGTTACAACACGCCGTTTTTGGAGTGTTCCCTGGCATAAGCTCAAAACGGCGCGGCTGAGCCCTTCCGGCGGAAAATCTCGTCCTTCCATTTGACCTTTGCCCTTCGCCAGCCTATCGAAGAAACATCCTGTCGATCCGGGGCGCCGCTGGCGAAGCCGCATGACTGATCTTCTCTTCGAGAGCGACACCAACCGCGCCCCTGCCGGCACCCGTTCAGGCATGCTGGAGGTGCGCGACGGCAAGGTGCTGCGCTATGCCGTCACGCCGGGCGTCGGCGCCTCGCCGCGCGGCACCGTCATCCTTCTTCATGGGCGCAACGAATATATCGAGAAATATTTCGAGACCATGGCCGACCTCGCCGCCGCCGGCCTGACCGTCGCGACCTTCGACTGGCGCGGACAGGGCGGATCGAGCAGGCTGGTCCGCGATCCGCTACGCGGCCATGTCGACAGCTTCAATGATTACGTGCTCGACCTCGGCGAAGTCATGCACGATCTCATCCTGCCGGAATGCCCGCCGCCCTATTACATCCTCGCCCATTCGACGGGCGGCCTCATCGCCCTGCTCGCCGCGCCGGTGCTTGAGGGCCATATCCGCCGTATGGTGCTGACCGCGCCCTTCCTTGGCCTTCCCGGCTCGCGCCTTACGATCGGCGGCATCCGCCTTGCGACCCGGACAGCGGGGCTCGTTGGGCTCGGGCGTTATTACGCCAATGGCCGGCGCGGGGAAGCGCAGCCCTTCGCCGGCAATGCGCTGACGAGCGACCCGCGCCGCTTCCTGCGCAACGCCGAAATCATCCGCTACCATCCGCAACTGGGCTTGGGCGGCCCGACGGCGCGCTGGGTTTCATCCGCGTTGCAAGCCATGGAGCGGGCGCATGAGCATCATTTCACCAGCAATTTCAGCATCCCTACCCTGATCGTCGCGGCGGGGGCGGACAAGGTGGTCTCGACGCTCACCACCGAACGCTATGCCGCCCGCCTGCGCAATGGCGCGCTGCTCGTCATCGAGGGGGCGCGCCATGAAATTCTGCAGGAAGCCGATTTCTTCCGGGAGCAGTTGCTGGCCGCTTTCGATGCGTTCATTCCCGGCTCGGATGAGGTGGAAATCGATCAGCCTGCATTCAGGAGCGCATGATCCAGGGTCAGCCCCCGACAGGATCATGCGTTGAGCAGTTCCAGCGCTGCCCGGTGAAGCTCCGGCGTGGCGGCGGCGATGATGTCTCCGCCCGTTTCCGCCGGGCCGCCATCCCAGCGCGTCACTACGCCGCCGGCCTTTTCGATGATGGGAATGAGCGCCACGATATCGTATGGCTGCAATCCTACCTCGACGGCGATATCCACGAAGCCGAGCGCCACCATGGCGAAGGCATAGCAATCGACGCCATAGCGCGGCAGGCGCACCACCGCCTCCAGCCGGTCATAGGCGAGCCGCTTGGCCTCCTTGTAGAGCGCAGGCGTGGTGGTGAATAAGGTGGCATCCGCGAGCTCGGCCGTCTCGCGCGTTTTCAAGCGTCGGGACTCCACCGCCTCCCCCGCCCGCTCGTAATAGGACGCCTCGCCATCGCAATAGAAAAGCTCGCCCGTGAAAGGCTGCGACATCAGCCCAGCTTCCGCCTTGCCATTGATCGTGAGGCCCACCAGCGTTCCCCAGACCGGCAGGCCGGAAATGAACGCCCGTGTGCCGTCTATGGGATCGATGACCCAGACATGGCTGTGATCGAGATTTTCCGAGCCGTGCTCCTCGCCCAATATGCCGTGATCGGGATAGGCCTCGCGGATCACCTGCCGGATCGCCCGCTCCGCCTCGCGGTCGGCTTCCGTCACCGGGTCGAACCCGACAGCATATTTGTTATGGACCGTTCCGGGCATGCGGAACCGTGGCAATGTTTCCGCCGCAGCGGTCGCCGCGATCTTCATGAGAAATGACTTTTCGACGGTTGCCATGGCTCCCTCCCTGAATTTGCTTTGGCTGACTGTTATCAGGGCAGACGGCTCCAAATCCAGCCTAAATTTTGAGCATTATAACTTATTGCCCAAATTATCACATTTTAGCTTGACCGATTTTGCAACGCACCATAATGTGGGCTTCGGACAGGGGCTCCTGTCTATGCCCTCCTTGGGCGTTTCCTCCCTAGACTTTGGACCGCCCTCGGGCGGTCTTTTTTTTATGCGGGAAAGGTTGAGGCTCACTCTGCCGCCAGCGGCGGCTGGCCGAAATTATAGTCCGGCAACGAAGACAAATCCGCCAGGAACATGTTGATGTCCCGCCGCAGCATTTCAAAGCCGGAATGCTTCTCGAATGTGCGCTCGTTGAGATAGAGGCCGCGATTGACTTCGATCTGCAGCGCATGGAAGCCCTTGGCCGGCTTGCCGTAATGCTCGGTGATGAAGCCGCCCGCATAGGGCTTGTTGTGCGCGACGACATAGCCCATGTCGCGCAAGAGCTCAATCGCCGTTTCCGAAAGCGCCCGGCTGCACGACAGGCCGAACCGGTCGCCGACGATGAAATCCGGTCGCCCTATCCCCTCGCCCGCCCGGATGCCCGCGGGCATGGAGTGGCAGTCGATAAGCACGCAATAGCCGAACCGGCGCTCCGTATCGGCGATAAGGCGCGAGAGCACCGCGTGATAGGGCTTGTAGAGCGTCTCGATCCGCTGGAGCGCCTCGGCGAGCGGCAGTTTGCCGGGATAGATGTCCTGCCCCTCGCCGACGAGGCGGGGCACGGTGCCGAGGCCGCCGGCCACCCGCGCCGACTGCGCATTGGCATAGGGCGGCAGCGGCTCGGTGAACATGCGCGGGTCGAGCTCATAGGGCTCGCGGTTGACGTCGAGATAGGCCCGCGGAAAATGCGCCAGAAGCATCGGCGCGCCCAGCGCCACCACACCGCCGAAAAGCTCATCGACATAACAATCCTCCGACCTGCGGATGGCATATTCATCGAGCCTGGAGGAAGCGAGAAAGCCGGGCGGATAATAGCGTCCGCTATGGGGAGAATCGAAGACAAAGGGAATGCGCTGCTCCGCGGGCGCACGGATCTCATGCGGCGGAATCAGGGAAAACTCACACTCCGGGGTCATCGGCGGACCGTTCGTGGACGAAACCTCATCCTTGGGAAACTGCCAGCAGAAGCGCGGCGTGTCTAGAGCCGTTCATGTTTTCATGGAATCAGTGCCAAGCGCCCTCGTGGTTCGAGGCGAATTCCGCTGCGCTCCATTCGCACCTCACCATGAGGACTACTGAGCGCCGGCGCCCCTTCACCCTCATCCTGAGGTGCTCGCGTAGCGAGCCTCGAAGGGCGAGGGTGAAGGGGTCACGGTAGCAACAGTTTCCAACCGTGAAACGCTCTAGTCTTTGCCCTGCCCGCCCCGCTGATTCTGTCCTCGACACCGCTATGATTCGGATTCTATGTTGTAATGCCTTATTCATCCGATATTTACCAAAAGGGCGTTTCTTGAAAGCGGAACGAATCGCCCCAAAATGCCATTGAAGATGGAGCGGGCACGCCGCGGGTGGCCAGGAAATTTCGGACAGACCAATGAAAAGAATCCTTCTAGCGGAAGATGACAACGATATGCGTCGCTTTCTGGTGAAGGCGCTTGAGAAGGCGGGCTACCATGTCACCCACTTCGACAATGGCGCCAGCGCCTATGAGCGGCTTCGCGAAGAGCCCTTCTCCCTGCTTTTGACAGACATCGTCATGCCCGAGATGGACGGGATCGAGCTGGCGCGCCGCGCGACGGAGATCGACCCTGACCTGAAAGTGATGTTCATCACCGGGTTTGCGGCGGTTGCGCTCAATCCCGATTCGAATGCGCCGCGCGACGCGAAGGTGCTGTCGAAGCCGTTCCATTTGCGCGATCTCGTCAATGAGATCGAAAAGATGCTGGTGGCCGCCTGACCGCCAGCATATGAGGCGCCGAAAGGTGCACATTTTTCGGGCAGGACCACGCCGCCCGGGAAAACTCTTCGCCGGAAAACGAAATCTCGCGAAAGTTCAAAATCAGGCATTGACGGGCGCATTCCGATGTGGTGTATGCGCCCTCGTCGGATGGGCGTGTAGCTCAGCGGGAGAGCACTGCATTGACATTGCAGGGGTCACAGGTTCAATCCCTGTCACGCCCACCATCCGAACCCATGATATCCTTAAATATTGCGCTCCGCGTACATAGTCCCCGCTAGGTTCACTGAACCTAAGAGGCGGTATTGTCATTTCGCGAGCGTCCCCTATAGGCCCCATCACATGCATCGAATTGTAATCACGCCAGCGGCGTGCGCCTTGATTCTCGTGCTCGTCGGGTCAACCAAACCGCTCCTGTCTGCGCGAATCAACTCCGTGTCGCTACGGCCCGTTTCCGTTACACGAATGAAGTCGAGCAAAAGCGCCGCACCCGGAGGAACGGTTCTGTCCATGATCTCCTTTCGGCAATGAAAACCGCCTCAGAGGGCGGTGTGGTTGATGATGTTGCTTTATCCAGCCATTCGTGAGAAAGGCCCCGCAGAGTTACTGAAGAGGCGCTGTATGACCAGAGGGTTACAGGCTACGATCGTCATTGTGACGTCGCTTTTCTGCCTTCACCTGCTCCGCAATATCTCGCCCGCATTCCCTGTGCTGGCTTGGTTGTCGGTAGCGTTTGGCATCCTTCATTATGGACAATGGCGAGGCATCGACCGGGTGGGGCTATTCGTCTCGGCGGCGCTGCTCCTCGCCATTACCTATGCAATCGCGATTTCGTTCGTGTTCTTCCCAGAAGAACCGTACTTCATGGCGACCGCCCGTTTTGTCTTCATCCTCCCGTTCGCGGCGTTTGCCGCTCTTGTCCTCGACACGAGGGAAAAGCAGCGTCTCGCACTCCAGACCTTCACGGTGTGGGTCGTTATCGGAGCCTGGACAGTATTTTACCAGACCGCATTCGGTCCGATGGATTGGTTCGCGCTCCCAACGGAACGCTCCGGCTCCATCCGATACGCGAGTCTCATTGGGAACCTGACGGCCACAGGAGTGGTCGGTGGTCTGGTACTACCCGTTGCCTACTTTATGTTTCGCCGCTCTATTCTAGGTGGTGTGATCCTCGGCATCATCGCTATGGGTTTGGTCGTCAGCCTCCAAAAAGCCGCCACTGCCAACATCTTTCTGTTTGTCCTCGCCATGGCAGCTCTTGCCGTATTCGGGGCGCTACGGCGGCAGAGAATAATGCCCCCGATCACAGTGTGCGCCATGGCTGCCGCGGCGTTCCTGCTACTATCTGTCCCGTTGGCCGTGATGGAGCCGAAGGGTGGGCCTCTCAACGCTTCGAACACGCTTTTCGGCACCAGGGAGAGCGTCGTCTCTTTCGACGTCGAGCCGAAGCGCTACGCTCCAGCCTTGGCCGTTGCCTTCCCGGCACTGTTCCACGTCATCTCATCAATGGCGGTATCTGCGGAAGCCGAAGCGCCGAGGGCCATCAGAGATCACGCGGTATCTGCGGAAGCAGAAGCGCCGGGACCCATCGAAGATCACGCGGCATCTCCGGAAGCAGAGGCGCCGGGACCCATCGGAGATCACGCGGTATCTCCGGAAGCAGAAGCGCCGGGACCCATCGGAGATCACGCGGCATCTCCGGAAGCAGAAGCGCCGGGACCCATCGGAGATCACGCGGTATCTGCGGAAGCAGAAGCGCCGGGACCCATCGGAGATCACGCGGTATCTGCGGAAGCAGAAGCGCCGGGACCCATCGGAGATCACGCGGTATCTGCGGAAGCAGAAGCGCCGAGACCCATCGGAGATGACGTAGACATAGCCTCGGGCACGATAGATAGACTAACTGCTCTCCCCGCAAAACTCATCCATCAATACGGGCCGACGAGCTTATTGACAGGAGTAGGTCTCGTGGGCGGGTCCGGAACACTCGGTTTTCTCGATATGGTCTGCACCGATTCGGAAAATATCAGAACCTGCCAGATCAAATACCCGATGGCCCATAATGGAGTGATCGAGCTGCTGATCATGGGAGGTGTCCCGTTGCTCCTCTCCTTCTGCCTGCTCGTCGGCGTGGCTTTGTGGCGGCTTGCTACTGAGGTTTTCCGCAACCCCACCGACAAGCTTGCATGTGGCGCTCTCGTTACGATGCTGCTATTCGTGCCGAACGCGATGATGAGTAGCGGTGTAATGTCCCAGCCATACATCGCCGGCATTCTCTACGCCATCTGTCTGCCCGTCCTTCTGAGGAAGGAACTATTTAGGAGCCGGGCATGATGCAGAAAGCAGTCCGGCATGCTTCCTGCTATGCCTCGCTGCGTGGTTGGCAGTTGATCGGCTTTCTTTGTTGATTGGGTAGACCAGCGAAACCGTCGCGCGGTCGATTACCTCCAGATCGACTATGCATGACCGCTTTATGCCGCCGCCGTCACAACGATCCTGATGCGGGAAGAACATCGAGGCGAACTATAGGCCATTCTCGACGCCACCCTCTCACCCCTGAGCGCGCCAGCTGGCATCGCTTTGAAGCTCTTCCACGTTTCGAAAATGTTGGCGCCATCAATGCAGCGGAAACTGATACCGTCATTATTTTGAACCATTCGGCTCGTAGCGCCGCTAGGCACGTCCGTTCTCTCCCGCGGGCGGGATCATCCAGCCAGTTGCTGCGGCACGCTCGATAGCCGCCGATTCGCGCCGGTCAATTTTTCATAGACATAGGCCGCGACATAGAGATCCAGCATCGGCAGACCGACGCAGGTGATATGGATTGGCCTCTCCGGCTTGAAATCCGGGTTTTCCATCACATCCCGCAATGAGCGGATGCCGAGCGGAGGCGCCAATTGTTCCAGCGTCGCGCCACGGCGCTCGAAATAGGACGCAAGGCTTTGCGAGGCCCGGTGCGACACCATCTCGACATCGTCGCAAAGAACAGTTCCGCATCTTATGGCGCGCTGGATATAGGCGTCCGGCGTTTCATCGCCGCCAAGATGGAGAACCAGCGCATCTCCGATTTCGTCGGCTTCGAAGACCGGCGAACTGGCATTCGAGGCGGTGATGACGAACTCGCATTCGCGCAGCGCGTGATTGTCGAGCACGGCGATCATCTCATAGCTGACTTTTCCGGCCAGCGCTGCCGCGAGCCGCGCGGCTGATTCTCCCGTCCGGCTGCGCACGAATAGCCGCCTGACCATCTGCGGACAGCAGCGGTCGAGCGCCAGGACAATCTTTTCGGCAATCGGTCCCGCGCCGAACAGAAACACCGGCAGGCCGCGCTGCCCGGCCAGGAAACGCTCGGCCACCACGGTAGCGTAGCTCGCCGTCCGCGCCGCCGATATTTCCGTGCCGTCGAGCACGCAGAGCGGGGTAAGCGTGAACTTGTCGGAAAGCACGATGGTCGAGCGCGAGCGCGGCAGGCCGAGACGGCGGTTGAGCGCATTGGCGCCCACGATCTTCACCCCGCCATACCGGCTGTTCACGCTGGAAAGACAGTTGAGCTTCCAGCCCAGCCGCTCGCCGGGCAGCGTCGTGTCGGTCAGCCACGGATGATCGGCGATCTCCTCGGGATGAATGGCAAGGACGGATTTGATGCCATATGCGCGGCCCGCGTAGATATCCCTCCACGGTCGTGTCACGATGTCATGGATGGTTTTACCATCGAGGAGTTTGCCCTGCGCCGCGATGTCCTCAGCGGAATAGCATTTAAAAACCGGAAATTCCGGGCTTCTAGCATGTTCATTCATTTCCTGCTCCGAAGTCCCCCGGGTTGAGGAGCCTCCAGACGGAAGCGAAATGGTTAACGCGGTCCAGGAAATATTGGTTCCGGCGATTTACGCGGGTCGACGGCATGAGCGAAGGGAGTCTCACACCGATTACGAAGGCACGACGCTGCGCGACCATCTGGGCATTGCCCGGCCCGTCTCGGTTGAGCTTGCCAGCGAAAGGTCATAAGCTACGCCCGAGGCTAGCGGCTCTTGGAAAGGGCTAAAATGCAACGGGCATTGCTTCTTTGCGCGCTTTTGCTCCTCATCGGCTGCACGTCCAGCCGGGATGATCGAACCGGCATGGCCAATCCAGCCGCCGTCTATTGCGTCCATATCGGCGGCAGGCTGGAAATCCGCGACACCCCGCAGGGCCAGGCGGGCTATTGCCACCTGTCAGACGGTCGCGTCATCGACGAATGGCGGCTTTTCCGCGGGCACCGGCAGTTGGAGATGCGAAAGCGAACGATGCCTGCCCCTTGAGCAGATATTTCGTAGAATCGCTCCTTCTGGAATGTCAGTGCGAGCGAAGCGCGCCAAACGGAATAATATTTCTTGTTTATCTTCGGCCTGATCGAAATTATGAAGCGCTATAAGCGTGGGGGGCAAATAGGGTTGCCTGACCTTCACGGGGCTGAAACGCTACTCAAGGAAGAAAGAAATGAACTCGTCCTCTCCCAAATCGCCCGCGCGCCGCGCCGGGCTCAAGGCTCTTCTGTTCTCGGCCGTCGCCTTCGCCGTGGGCTTCGGCACTCCGGCCTCCGGCTTCGCCGAGGATAAGGTCGTCAAGGTCGGCATCATGGGCGGGCAGGACGAAGACATCTGGAAGGTCGTCGCAGAACAGGCCGCCAAGAACGGCCTCAAGGTCGAGACCGTCAACTTCTCCGATTACACCCAGCCGAACGAGGCGCTGGAGCGCAAGGAAATCGACGCCAACGCCTTCCAGCACAAGCCCTATCTCGACGCGCAGATCGAGCAGCACGGCTACAAGATCGAGCCAGCCGGCTTCACCGCCGTGTTCCCCATCGGCGTCTATTCGCGTAAAGTGAAGTCCCTGAGCGATCTGAAAGACGGCGCTTCCATCGGCATCCCGAACGATCCGTCCAACGAGGGCCGTGCGCTGCGCGTGCTGGAGTCGCAGGGCCTGATCAAGCTGAAAGAAGGCGCGGGCATCCTCGCAACCCCGATCGACATTGCCGAGAACCCGAAGAAGCTGGAGATCAAGGAGCTTGACGCCGGTGTCGTCGGCCGCTCCATCGACGATCTCGACGCCGCCATCGTCAACAATGACTGGGCGCTGAAGGCGGGCCTCGATCCGGTGAAGGACGTGATCGCCCGTGAGTCGAAGGAAAACAACCCCTACAACAACTTCATCGCCATCCGCACCGAAGACAAGGACGCGCCCTGGGTGAAACCCCTCGTCGCCGCCTTCCAGAACGACGCTGTCAAGGCCAAGCTGCTTGAAGTCTACAAGGGCACGGCTCTCCCCGCCTGGTAAGAACCCGGCCAAGCGGAAATGACACACGGTTCGGATATCCCATATCCGGACCGTTTGTGTTAGAGCATGATCCCGAAAAGTTGCAGACTTTTCGGATAAGATCATGCGGCTAAAACAAATACTTAGAGCAGGATGACCGATTCAGCTTGAATGCATCCTGCTCTAAGCGCCGGGCAAAACTCGAGGCAGACGTGAACACGCAGGCAATCAACATAGCGCTGGACACTATCAGCGCGGCCCCCGGCGGCGCCATCGTCCGGCTGACCGATGTGCGGCGCGCCTTCGGCGAGACGCCGGCGATCGACGGCATTTCGCTGGAGGTCGAGCGCGGCGAGATTCTTGGGATCATCGGCCGCAGCGGCGCGGGAAAGTCCACGCTCATCCGCTGCCTCAATGGGCTGGAGCGTCCCGATTCCGGCTCCGTCCTCGTGGAAGGCCAGGAGATAACCGCGCTCGATGAGCGCCGCCTGCAGCCGGTGCGCCGCCGCATCGGCATGATCTTCCAGCATTTCAACCTTCTCTCCGCCAAGACGGTTGAGGACAACATCGCCCTGCCGCTCAAGATCGAAGGGCAACGCCGCGAGGAGCGCAAGCGCCGCGTGGCGGAACTGCTCGATCTCGTCGGCCTCTCCGACAAGGCGAAGCACTATCCCGCACAACTCTCGGGCGGCCAGAAGCAGCGCGTCGGCATCGCCCGCGCCCTAGCCGCCAAACCCTCGCTGCTGCTTTCCGACGAAGCGACCTCGGCGCTCGACCCGGAGACGACGCAATCGATCCTCGCGCTGCTGAAGGACATCAACCGCCAGCTCGGCCTCACCATCATGCTCATCACCCATGAGATGGAGGTGATCCGCCGCGTCGCTGACCGCGTCATCGTGCTCGACAAAGGCCGCATCGTTGAGGAAGGCCCGATCTGGCGCGTCTTCGCCAATCCGGTGGCCGGTACCACCAAGAGCCTGTTGCAGGTGCTGACGCCGGAACTGCCCCCCTCGCTCAAGGCCCGGCTCAACCCCGCGGCAGGCGATATCGCCGTTATCAGGGTCCAGCTTTCGGGCGACGCCGCGCGCCGTCCCTTCTTCAACGAATTGCCCGGCGTGACGCTACTCCATGGCGGCATGGACACCGTGCAGGGCGAGCCGGTAGGCACGCTGTTTCTGGGCCTCCCTGCCCGCGACAAGGCGGCGCTGCAAAAGGCCGTGAACGATCTCACCGCACAGGCGGACCATCTGGAGGTGCTGGGCTATGTCTCAGGCGATGCTTGATCTTCTCTGGCGGTCCTTCTGGGAAACCATGATCATGACCGGCTTTTCCGGGGTGATCTCCCTCGTCGCCGGCCTGCCGCTGGCGCTGCTGCTGATCCTCACCGACCGCGGCGGCCTTGCCGAAAACCTCTGGATCAACCGCACCTTGGGCTGGATCATCAACGGCTTCCGCTCGGTGCCCTTCATCATCCTGCTGGTCGCGCTGATCCCGGTGACGCGCTTCATCGTCGGCACCTCGCTCGGCACTTGGGCCTCCATCGTGCCGCTTTCCATCGCCGCCACGCCCTATTACGCCCGCATCGCGGAAGTCTCGTTGCGCGAAGTGGACCGAGGCTTGATCGAAGCCGCCCGCGCCATGGGCGCGACGCGATGGACGATCATTCGTGAGGTGCTGGTGCCGGAAGCCCTGCCCAGCCTCGTGGCAGGCTTCACCGTCACGCTGGTGACGCTCGTGGGCGCTTCGGCCATGGCCGGAGCCATCGGCGCGGGCGGGTTGGGAGACCTCGCGATCCGCTACGGCTATCAGCGTTTCCAGACGGAAATCATGCTCGCCGTCGTCGCGATCCTCATCGTGCTTGTCTCGGTGGTGCAATGGGCCGGCGACCGGCTGGTGGAACGGCTGGACCACCGCATCGTGAAGCGGTGAAAGCGCGCGGGCCGATCCATGCGGCGCGGGTCCTCAACCGGCGGCAAGCCGGACTGTACGGACGATAAGTGCGCTCACTTCCATATTTCGCGGAAACCGACCTCGATCGTATTACCGTCCGGATCGAAAACGAGCGTCGCGTAATAGCCCATTTCTTCCGGCCCCTGGTAGCCGGGCGGATCGCTGGCGATGCCGCCGGAGGCCATCGCGGCGGCATGGAAGGCCTCCACCGCATCCCGGCTCAGGGCAGCGAACATCAGATGCAGATGATCCCCCGGCCGCTCCGGCGCTCCGGTTGGAGGGGCATCCTCCGCGCCCGGCATTCCGGCGATCCAGATGAAAGGAACAGGCGCCCGCTCCCCGCCGCTAACGAAGAAGGAGCCGCCGGCATTGCGGATCACCTCCAGCTCCAGAGCGGGCATGCAGCCCTCATAGAAGGCAAGGGAGCGATTGAGATCGGGGGTCAGAAAGCCAATATGATCGAAAAGTGACATGCCTGCCAATATAGGCCGCTCGATGGCGAATAAAAGGCCGTCCGTTTCAATGTAGCGAGGTACCTCCCCTGCCCTCCGCCAAGGCTCCGGGCGGTTATCGCTCAAAAAGCCACATCCCTCCGCCAAGCCCAGGACAAGTGCGAAGCGGTTTCCGCCCTGACTCGCGGCGTTTAAAGCATGTCTCCCAAAAGTGGGAACCGGTTTTGGGATAAAGACATGCGCAAAAACAAAACTTAAAGCGTGTTCCATGAATGCGATAAAATGCAACACGCTTTAGGGACTTTTTGCCGGGGACGCGAACCTATCCCCGCGTTCTATCCAGCCCATCCTTCGCAGGTTTGTAGTGCGGATCGAGCTGGGCCGCGCGTGCATAGGAGCGGGCGGCCTTGGCCTTGTCGCCGCGATGCTCGTAGACGAGCGCCTGGTTGGCCCAGCTTTCCGCGATATTGCCGTCCAGATTGATCGCGGTGTTGAAATCGTCGAAGGCGTTGTCGTAATCGCCGAGCGCGGCATAGGAAACGCCGCGGCCATTATAGGGCTCAGGCGCATTGGGCTGCAGCGAGATGGCGGTCGCGAAATCCTCGATGGCTCGCTTGTGATCGCCGCGCGCCTGATAGATCAGCCCGCGATTGTGGTAGGCGCGCCCGTCAGTCGTATCGAGCTGGATGGCGCGATTGAAGTCGTTATACGCCTCATCGAGCCGCCCCGCCTGCCGGTAGACATTGCCGCGCCCGATATAGGCGACATCATATTGCGGGTTGATCTGGATGGCGCGATTATAATCCGATACCGCCTGCGCATCCTCGCCCATGAAGCGGTAGATCAGCGCCCGGTTGGCGTAAGCCTGGTAGAAATTGGGGTTGAGCTGCAGCGCCGTATTGAAATCCTTCAGCGCCTCCTTGTACTGCCCCGCCTTGCCATAGGCCGAGCCGCGCACATTATAGGCTTCCGGGTCGCGCGGATTGGTCTGGATGACAGCGGTGAGCGAGCCGATATTCTGATCCGACCCTTGCGCCTTGTCGACAGGCGCCAGAATGCTGCTGGAGCTGGTCTGGCAGCCCGCCAGCGCGAGCATGGTCAGAGAAGCGAATGCATAAAGGCTGGCGCGGAGGGTCGGCTGGGCAGTGGCGGAGCGCATCGGCAAATCCATTATTCCTTCCAATTTCTCCACCCGTCCCCTGAAGCGATTATAGGCAGGTGGAAACAGTTGGGCTGTCGCATTTATGCGACGGGCGCAACAAAAAGCAAAAGGTGGCGGCGACGCTGATCACCCCACCTTTTCGATTTTCTTGATGATACGCGACGCTAGCCCCAAAGCGCCAGCGACTGCCGATCAACGGGCAGCTGCGACGCGACCGCCGGGGACCAGACCTTCGCGCTGGGCGCGCTTGCGGGCCAGCTTGCGGGCGCGGCGAACGGCTTCAGCCTTCTCGCGAGCGCGCTTTTCCGACGGCTTCTCATAATGCCCGCGCATCTTCATTTCGCGGAAGATGCCCTCACGCTGCATCTTCTTCTTGAGAGCGCGGAGAGCCTGGTCGACATTGTTATCGCGTACGAGTACCTGCACGTGTAATCCCGTTTCAGTTAGAATTTCAGTTGAGCCCGGGCTTATGATCCGTACATCCAAACGCCAAGGCTTCGCAACGGTCATCCGAAGCAAATTGGAGTTGGCTGATATCAGAAACAGCGCAGAATGTCCACAGCGAAGCGCATGGTTCCATGGCTTTTTCCGGGGCATATGCAGCCCGCATGACGGTGCAAGCGCCACGAATGGTCGCAAAGAAGCAAAATATCATAGGCCCGATGTTCTAGTGATGGAGAAAAGATGATATGGCGCTGCCCCTAGCGGCAGCACCCGAAGGGCAGAACATGCGCAAATATTCGGTTTTCGCCATCGCCCGCGAGGCGATGCGCGGGCACAAGGGCTGGGAGAAGCAATGGACCTCGCCCGAGCCCAGGTCGGAATATGACGTCGTCATCATCGGCGCCGGCGGCCATGGCCTGGCGACGGCCTATTATCTGGCCAAGGAGCACGGCATCACAAATGTCGCGGTGCTGGAAAAGGGCTGGCTTGGCGGCGGCAATACCGGGCGCAACACCACCATCATCCGCTCCAACTATCTCTATGACGAATCGGCTGGCATTTACGAGCATGCCGTCAAGCTCTGGGAAGGGCTCTCCCAGGACTTGAACTACAACGTCATGTACTCCCCGCGCGGCGTCATGATGCTCGCGCACAATGTTCATGACGTGCAGGTTCTGAAGCGCCACGTCCATGCCAACCGGCTCAACGGCATCGACAATGAATGGCTGACGCCCGAGGAGGCGAAGGATTATTGCCCGCCGCTCAACATTTCGCAGACCGCGCGCTATCCCGTCGTCGGCGCGGCCTTGCAGCGGCGCGGCGGCACGGCGCGCCATGACGCGGTTGCCTGGGGCTATGCCCGCGCCGCGTCGGATCGCGGCGTCCACATCATCCAGAATTGCGAGGTCACCGGCATCCGCCGCTCGCCCACCGGCGCCGTGACCGGCGTCGAGACGACGCAAGGCTATATCGGCGCGCGCAAGATCGGAATCGTCGCGGCGGGCCACACCTCGGTGCTAATGAACATGGCCGGCGTGCGCATGCCGCTGGAAAGCTATCCCTTGCAGGCGCTGGTGTCCGAGCCGGTAAAGCCCGCCTTCCCCTGCGTGGTCATGTCGAACACTGTCCACGCCTATATATCGCAATCCGACAAGGGTGAGCTGGTGATCGGCGCAGGCACCGACCAGTACACTTCCTATTCGCAGACCGGCGGGCTCCACATCATCAACCACACGCTCGACGCTATCTGCGAGATGTTCCCCATCTTCACCCGCATGAAGATGATGCGCTCCTGGGGCGGCATCGTCGATGTCACGCCCGACCGCTCGCCGATTCTCGCCAAGACGCCGGTTCCCGGTCTCTATGTCAATTGCGGCTGGGGCACCGGCGGTTTCAAGGCGACGCCCGGCTCCGGCCACGTCTTCGCCCACACCATCGCCCGCGACGAGCCGCACAAGATCAACGCGCCCTTCACGCTGGACCGTTTCCGCACCGGGCGGCTGATCGATGAGGCGGCGGCGGCGGCCGTGGCGCACTGAGGGGGGTGTTTCAATTGGAATCGACAGTTTTGATGGCATCGTCGGCGCTCACCCCCCTCTGCCCTGCCGGGCATCTCCCCCACAAGGGGGGAGATTACGCTGTCGGCAACGCTCGGCGCCAATCGCAAACGTTGCAGAAGGAAAGCGGAGCGTCGTGCCAGCCAATCTCCCCCCTTGTGGGGGAGATGTCCGGCAGGACAGAGGGGGGTATTGTCCCGCCAGCGTTTCCAAATATCATCCGCCCGGAGCCCACCCCATGCTTCTAACCCACTGCCCCTACTGCGAGGAAGAGCGTCCGGAGATCGAGTTCCGCCACGCGGGTGAAGCCCATCTCGTCCGCTCACCGGATATAAACAATCAGGGCGAACTGGAATTCGAGGCCTATCTCTATCTGCGCCAGAATCCCAAGGGCATCGCCATGGAGCGGTGGCGGCATATTCATGGCTGCGGGCGCTTCTTCAATGCCGTCAGAGACACGGTGAGTGACCGCATCTTCACCACCTACAAGGCGGGCGAGCCAATGCCTGACATCGACACGGTTCTCGCCGACGCTGAGCACACCGCCCCCTCCGGAAAGCCGCTCGCGGCTCACACCCGCAAAGCAGGGACCTGAAAACACATGTCTTTCGCTTCGAAATCAGGCAGCAACCGCATCCCCGGCGCGGGCCGCTTGACACCCGCCAGGACCGTTCGCTTCACCTTTGACGGCCAGCATTTCACCGGGCTTGAGGGCGACACGCTCGCCTCGGCGCTTCTGGCCAATGGCGTGCATCTGGTCGGACGCTCGTTCAAATATCACCGTCCGCGCGGCATTCTCTCGGCAGGCAGCGAGGAGCCGAACGCGCTCGTCGGCGTCGAGCGCGACGCCACCCGCCGCCAGCCCAATGTCCGCGCCACGGTGCAGGAGGTTTATGACGGTCTCAAAGCCGTGTCGCAGAACCGCTGGCCGTCGCTCGGTTTCGATATCGGCGCGATCAATGATCTCGCCTCGCCGCTCTTTTCCGCCGGCTTCTACTATAAGACCTTCATGTGGCCGCGCATGGCGTGGAAGCGCCTCTACGAGCCGACCATCCGCGCTGCCGCCGGCCTTGGCGTCGCGCCCCAGGAATCCGACCCTGACCATTACGCCAACCGCTACGCCCATTGCGACGTGCTGGTGGTGGGCGGTGGCGTGGCCGGACTTGCGGCAGCGCTGGCAGCGGCGGAATCGGGCGCGCGCGTCATTCTCTGCGACGAGCAGGCGGAAATGGGCGGCGCTCTCCGGCACGAAACCGATGTCCATATCGATGGCCATCCCGGCTGGGATTGGGCACAGGCGACCGCCCGCAAGCTGGCGGCGATGGACAATGTCCGCGTGCTCACCCGCACCACCGCCTTCGGCTATTACGCCCAGAATTTCGTCGGCCTTGTCGAGCGCATCACCGAGCACATGGCGCGTCCCGCATTGGATCTGCCGCGTGAAAAACTCTGGCAGGTGCGCGCCAGGCGCGTCATCCTCGCCACCGGGGCCATCGAGCGCCACATGGTCTTCGCCAATAACGACCGCCCGGGCATCATGCTGGCGGGCGCGGCGCGAACCTATCTGAATCATTACGGCGTCGCCGTTGGGCGCAAGGTCGGCGTCTACACCGCGCATGATTCCGCCTATCTCGCGGCCATGGACCTGAAGCGCGCCGGCATCCACATCCCCGCCATTATCGATCTGCGCGACGCCCCCTCGCCCGAGCTTGTCCGGCAGGCGCGTGAGCTTGGCATCGAGGTGCTGGCGGGCCATGCGGTGCAGAAAGTGGGCGGCACGCGCCGCGTCTCTTCTATGACAATCATGCCGCGTACCGGCGGCAGCACGCGCCCGATCGCCGTCGATGCGCTCATCACCTCCGCCGGCTGGACGCCCTCCGTCCACCTCTTCTCCCAATCGCGCGGCAAGCTCAGATGGGACAAGGAGAACGAGCGCTTCCTGCCCGATATTTACGCGCAGAACGCCACTTCAGTCGGTGCCTGCAACGGCACGGACAGCATGCAGCAAACCATTGACGAGGCGCTGGCCGCTGGAGAGCGCATGGCCCGCGAGGCAGGCATTGCCACGAACGCGAAGACTTCGGCGCTCACCGTAACCGGCGGCACGGACTGGACCGGCGGCATGATCGGCGCTGCTCCCGGCGCAGGCCACGACACAACGGTCAAGGCCTTCATCGATTTCCAGAACGACGTCACCGCCAAGGACATCCGCCAGGCGGTACGCGAGGGCATGCACTCCATCGAGCACGTCAAGCGCTTCACCACCAATGGCATGGCGACCGATCAGGGCAAGACGTCGAACCTGCACGGCCTCGCCATCGCGGCCGAGATGCTGAACCGCGATATCCCGGAAGTCGGGCTCACCACTTTCCGCCCGCCCTATACGCCGGTTACCTTCGGCGCGATCGTCAACCACGCGCGGCATGAGCTGTTCGATCCCACCCGCCGCACGCCCATCCATGCATGGCACGAGGCGCATGGCGCAATGTTCGAGGATGTCGGCCAGTGGAAGCGCGCATGGTACTACCCGCGCCCCGGCGAGGACATGCAGCAAGCAATCAATCGCGAATGCGTGGCGGTGCGGAACACGGCGGGCATTTTCGACGCCTCGACGCTCGGCAAGATCGAAGTGGTCGGCCCCGATGCGGCGAAATTCCTGGAACTGCTCTACACCAACCCATGGGAGAAGCTGGGCGTTGGTCGCCTGCGCTATGGCGTGATGCTGCGCGAGGACGGCTTCATCTATGATGACGGCGTGGTCGGCAGGCTGGCGGAAGACCGCTTCCATGTGACCACCACCACCGGCGGCGCGCCGCGCGTCATGCACCATATGGAGGACTATCTCCAGACCGAGTTCCCGCATCTCGATGTCTGGCTGACCTCGACGACCGAGCAATGGGCGGTCATCGCCGTCCAGGGGCCCAAGGCGCGGGACATCATTGCCCCTCTCGTTGAAGGCATCGACCTCTCGACCGAGGCCTTCCCGCATATGAGCGTGCGCGAGGGCCGGATCTGCGGTGTGCCGGCACGGCTGTTCCGCATGTCGTTCACCGGCGAGATGGGCTACGAAATCAATGTCCCTGCCGATTACGGCAAGGCGGTCTGGGAAGCGATCTGGGAGAGCGGCAAGCCGCACGGCCTCACTCCCTACGGCACGGAAGCCATGCATATCTTACGCGCCGAAAAGGGCTATATCATCGTCGGCCAGGACACGGACGGCACCGTCACCCCGCACGACGCCGGGCTCGGCTGGGCCATCGGCAAGAACAAGACGGATTTCGTCGGCATACGCGGGTTGAGGCGGCCCGACCTCACCGCCGAAGCCCGCAAGCAGCTCGTCGGCCTCAGAACGCGGGATCCGAAGACCGTGTTGGAAGAAGGCGCGCAGATCGTCGCCGACCCCAGGCAGGCAATTCCGATGACCATGATCGGCCACGTCACCTCCTCCTACTGGTCGGAAAATTGCCGCAGGTCCATCGCGCTCGCCCTCGTCACTGGCGGCACGAAGCGCATGGGCGAAACGCTCTATGTGCCGATGCCCGATGGCGTGATCGAAGTCGAGGTAACAGGCACCGTATTTATCGATGAAAAGGGGGAACGCCTCCATGGTTAAGCCCGCAATATCCCCCTCCACCCGCCGCGATATCCCCCTCCAAGGGCGTCATGGGAGCAACGGTCCCGTCTCCATCCTTTCCGCTGACCCGGCCTTCCGCATGTCCTTGCGCGCCCGACCCGACGCGGTGGACACGCTCTCAAGGGCATTGGGTTTGGAGCTTCCGACGAAGCCGAAAACAACCGTAACGGCGGGTACGCGCTCTATCCTCTGGCTCGGCCCGGATGAATGGCTGGTGATCGACTTGGGGGCCAACAACCCCGCCGCCGATCTGGCTAGGGCAAACGTCCTACATTCCGCCGTGGACATATCCCACCGCAACACCGCCATCCTCGTCTCCGGCCCCGCCGCCGAGGCGACCCTCAATGCCGGCTGCCCGCAGGATCTGTCGCTTGCAGCTTTCCCGGTCGGCGCGGTCTCCCGCACGGTGCTTGGCAAGATCGAAATCGTGCTCTGGCGCACCGGCGAGGACGCCTTCCGGGTCGAGTGCTGGCGGTCGTTTTCGGACTATGCCTTCAGCTTCCTGAGCGAGGCGGCGAAGGGCGCAGCGGTATAATCATTTCCCTTCGGCCATAAAAAACCCTAAGTGTTACCTCAATCGCGGGCGCAAAACGCGCTCCCGCGCCACATTTCCTATGCAAAAAGCAGCTTGATGACCGTCAAAAAGCGTCTCGTTCTCCATTTTACCGGCTATGAGGGCCTGCACCCCAATGCCGTGCGTGGTCGTCACATGCAGGCGCTCGCCGATTTCGACAAGCTATGGCACGCCCGCACGACCGCCTCGGCGATGAAAGCCGAAGACGCCGGTTGCGGCGCGATGAAGGTGACAGCCGAAGGTGCGGACTGGAAAACCGAGGTGGAGTTCTGCCAGTTCGGCGCCGCCGATATCTTCGACGATTATGCCCGCCGCTCCACCCTCGCCCGCCTCGCCATGGGCCTGCGCGCTTTCCTCAATATCCTGTTCACCGGCACGCTCTGGCGCTATGCCGTCACAAGCTGGCGCTTTGTCGTGTTCTTCCTGTGGCCGTTCGGGCTGACGCTGGCGATCATCGGCATGGCCGCGCTCATCGCCGCCCTGCCCGCCATTCTGGGCCTTAACGCTTTGAATTTCCTTTGGTCGCTGCCGCTCGGGGCCGCCGCCGGAACGGCACTCGTACGCTGGCCGGGGCGTAAGTTCTTCCTCTCCTATCTGCTGGACGACTGGTCCGCCGCCTATGACCGCATCCATGCGACGAACCCGAAGCTCAACGCCCGCCGCCAGGAATTCGCCGCCTTCCTCGCCCGCAAGCTGCGGGAGACGCAGGCCGACGAAGTGATCATTGTCGGCCACAGCCTCGGCACGGTCCCCGCCGTCGAAGCCATCGCCGATATCGCCCGCGACAATCCCAAACTATTGAAAAAACAGCCGGTTTCGCTGCTCTCCATCGGCTCCTGCCTGCTGATGATCGCCTTCCACCCGAAGGCCAAATCCTTGCGCGAGGATATCCGTCTGGTCGTGCAGGAAACGCCGGTTCTATGGGCGGAATTTCAGGCGCTGACCGATATCATCCATTTCTACGCCTCGGACCCGGCGGCAGCGCTTAAGATCGACCCGGTGAACCCGCCGGTCATTTCGCGTATCCGCTTCAAGCATGTGCACAGCGAAAGCCGCTATAAGCGCGCCAAGGGCAATTTCTTCAAGATGCACCTCTTGTTCCTAAAGGGTGCACAAAAGCGCAATGCCTATGATATCGGCATGTTCCTGCACGGCCCTTTCGCCCTGCGTGAGCTTGTCACCCGTCATAAAGGCAAGCCCGCCCCGCTCGATGAAGAGGGCCGGCTTGGCAATCCTCCCCTTCCGCAGGAAGCCGCTGCATAGCGAGGGGATGCCCTACCCCTCGGCCATCTCCACCACGGCGATCGTCAGCCAGGTCGCCGTCAGCGCCGGTTTCAGGGAGTTCTCGACCTCAAGCGTCACCTCGTAATGGTTGACGACCCGTCCCGAGGGGCGGATATCCGCATTCGCCAGCTTGAACCGCGCGCGCACCCGCGCGCCGCTCTTGACCGGAGCCATGAAGCGCACCTTGTCGAAACCGTAATTGATGCCCATCGTTGCGCCCTCGATCATCGGCAACGCCTCGAAGGCCAGCGTGGAAAGCAGCGAGAGCGTGAGGAAGCCATGGGCGATGGTGCCGCCGAACGGCGTTTCCTTCGCCGCTCGTTCCGGGTTCACATGGATGAACTGATGATCGTCGGTCGCGTCAGCGAATTTATCGATCATCTCCTGCGTGACCACCCGCCACTCGGAGCAGCCGATCTCCGTGCCCACCGCGTCCCGCAACTGGTCCAGCGTAATTGCTTCTTTCATATCCGCCGCTTCTCTCGTGGAGGGAGCTTAAGCTCCTCATTGCGCTTCTAAACGCTATTTACCAATTTGGCATGACATGACAAACCGCAGCCGTTGATAACCTGAAAAAGCCGCGTGACTGTGGCAATTCAGCCCAGGATATAGCCCGATATCTCATCCCATCTCGAATAAACGGCGGAAGCGCCCTTTTCCGCCAGCTTTTCCGCATGGCCCGCATAGCTGTGGCCACCGCCGGTATAGCCGATGGCCGTCATGCCCGCCGCCACCGCGCCCTCGACGCCATAAGGCGAATCCTCGATGACGACGCAGCGCCCGGGATCCGCCCCCATCTTTTCGGCAGCGTAAAGAAACAGGTCCGGCGCGGGCTTGCCGCGCTTCACCATTGAGGACGAATAGACCGCATCGCCGAAAAACCCGCGCAGCCGGGTGACGCCCAGGCTGAACTCGATCCGCTCCATGGAGGAGGATGAGGCAACGCAGCGCGGGATGTGCAGCCTTTCGAGAAAATCGGCAATACCATCAGTCGGCTGCAGCGACTCGACGAACAGCGCCCGCGTCTCCGGCCACAGATTGGCCTCTGCCGCCTGCGGGAGATGATGCCCGGTGAGCTCCGCGATCAGAAGGATGATATCGGCCTGTTTCATGCCGACGCCATGCGCCACTGTGCCTTGCGGAATCGGCATTCCCTGCTTCGCATAGACATTGTGATAGGCAAGAGCAGCAAGCGGCTCGCTATCCACCAGCACGCCGTCGCAATCGAAAATCACCAGGTCGAAAGGATTGAGCCCGTTCTTCATTCATCTGCCTCTTGCATCGTGTTCCGCCGCACGAAACCGCTTCGCATTTTTCGGCCTTCCGCTCCAGATCAAATCTCGTGAACGCCGCGAGGGTGGACATAGGCATTGACAAGGATCACAAATGTTCAATAGGCGATAATGCGATAGCGGCGGCCTGAGCATGATCCCGAACCGAAGGTCAGCGCAGCAAAAAGTTGCAGACTTTTCGGAGAAGATCATGCGGCTAAAACAAGAAGTTAAAACCCCGCAGAAAATCGGGCGCGGAACACGCTCGAGGAGGAACCACATGGCGACCAATGTAGCATTGACGGGACTCGCGCGGGACATGCAGGCGCGGGCCGATAGCGGCAGGCCCATCCGCATCGGTTTGATCGGCGCGGGCGAGATGGGCACCGATGTCGTCTCCCGCGTCGCGCATATGCCCGGCATCGAGATCGGCGCCATCTCCGAGTTGCGTGTGCCCAATGCAGTCAAGGCCGTCGAGATTGCTTATGGGGAGGATGGCCGTGCCAAGGAGGTCGCCACCGCCTCCGCCCTGACCGAAGCCATGGAAGCAGGCAGGATCGCCGTCACCGACAATGCCGGCCTGATCCTCGAAAACGGTTTGATCGATGTAGTGATCGACGCGACCGGCGTTCCCGCCGTTGGCGCGGAAATCGGCCTCAGGGCCATGGAGCATGGCAAGCATCTCGTCATGATGAATGTCGAGGCGGATGTCACCATCGGTGCTTACCTCAAGAGCGAGGCCGACCGTCTCGGCGTCACCTATTCGCTGGGTGCAGGCGACGAGCCTTCCGCCTGCATGGAGCTGATCGAATTCGTCACTGCCATGGGCCACCCCATCGTTGCCGCCGGCAAGGGCAAGAACAATCCGCTCAACATCGACGCCATCCCCGACGACTATGCCGAGGAAGCCGCCCGCCGCAACATGAATGTGCGAATGCTGGTGGAGTTCGTCGACGGCTCCAAGACCATGGTGGAAATGGCGGCCATCGCCAACGCCACCGGCCTCGTCCCCGACAAGCCGGGCATGCACGGGCCGATGGCCACCGTGAGCGAGCTCAACAAGACGCTGATCCCCGCGAGCGATGGCGGCGTGCTCTCGAGGGTCGGCGTCGTCGATTATTCCATCGGCAAGGGCGTCGCCCCCGGCGTCTTCGTCATCGCCGAAATGTCGCATCCGCGCATCCGCGAGCGCATGGAAGACTTGAAAATGGGCCACGGCCCCTACTTCACCTTCCACCGGCCCTATCACCTGACCTCGCTGGAAGTGCCCCTCACCTGCGCCCGCGTCGTGCTCTACGGCAAGCCGGACATGGTGCCCTTGGCAAAACCGGTTGCGGAAGTCTGTGCCGTCGCCAAGAAGGATTTGAAACCCGGCGACAAGCTCGACGCCATCGGCGAATACAGCTACCGCGCCTGGATCATGACCGCGGCGGAAGCCCGTGCCGCCAACGCCATCCCCTGCGGATTGCTCGAGCGCGGCAGCGTCACCGCGCCGATCAGGAAGGGCGAACTCATCACCTACGCCAATGCCGCCGTTGAGCCGGGATCGAAGATTGCTGAGTTGAGGGCGCGGCAGGATAGGCTGGTGTATGGGGGGTGAGTATTTAACGGAAATGTCGGCGGGACAGTAACCCCCTCTGCCCTGCCGGGCATCTCCCCCACAAGGGGGGAGATTGGCCTTCATTGATGACGGCATTTAATCTGCAACGTTGACGGCACTTAGTTTTGCAACGTTTGAGATTGGCGAAAGCGGACCTCACAGCCAATCTCCCCCCTTGTGGGGAAGATGCCCGGCAGGGCAGAGGGGGGGGGCTGCCTCGCACTGCCGGTCAAAACAGGACGGAAACATTGTAATTTTTCAATATTGCGGTAATTTCACTACTGGGCTTGGCCCACGAGATCGCCTTTGCGGTCGCATGAAAGCCTTGGCGGAAACGTCGGAGGCTTTTTGTGTTTTATAGCCTTCGTCGGTTCTTTTCAAAACGACCAATGGAAATGTCGGCGGGACAATCCCCCTTCTGCCCTGCCGGGCATCTCCCCCACAAGGGGGGAGATTGGCCTTCATCGATGACGGCACTTAATTCTGCAACGTTTGAGATTGGCGAAAGCGGACCTCTCAGCCAATCTCCCCCCTTGTGGGGGAGATGCCCGGCAGGGCAGAGGGGGGTTCGTGGCGATTATCCGCCCCCTCAATGATCCAGCGCCTTCACGATATTCTCCACCATCTTCTTGGCGTCCGCGAACAGCATCATGGTGTTGTCGCGGAAGAAGAGTTCGTTCTCCACGCCCGCATAGCCCGAGCCCATGCCGCGCTTGATGAACAGCACCGTGCCGGCCTTGTCCACATCGAGGATGGGCATGCCGAAGATCGGCGATTTCGCGTCGGTCTTCGCCGCCGGGTTGGTCACGTCGTTCGCGCCGATGACGAAGGCCACATCCGCCTGCGCGAATTCGGAGTTGATGTCCTCCAGCTCGAACACTTCGTCATAAGGCACGTTCGCCTCCGCCAAGAGCACATTCATATGCCCCGGCATACGGCCCGCGACGGGGTGGATGGCATATTTCACCTCGACGCCTTCCGCCTTGAGCTTGTCCGCCATCTCGCGCAGCGCATGCTGCGCCTGCGCCACCGCCATGCCATAGCCCGGCACGATGATGACCTTGGAGGCGTTCTTCATGATGAAGGCCGCGTCCTCCGCCGAGCCCTGCTTGACCGGGCGTTGCTCCACCGCGCCGCCCGCAGGCCCCGCCGTCTCGCCGCCGAAGCCGCCAAGAATGACCGAGAGGAACGAGCGGTTCATCCCCTTGCACATGATGTAGGACAGGATCGCGCCTGACGAACCGACCAGCGCGCCGGTGATGATCAGCGCCAGATTGCCGAGCGTGAAGCCGATGCCCGCCGCCGCCCAGCCCGAATAGGAATTGAGCATGGAGACGACGACAGGCATGTCCGCCCCACCGATGGGCACGATGATGAGCCCGCCCAGAATGAGCGACAGGACCACGATAAGCCAGAACACCGTATGGCTTTCGGTGTTGACCAGCACCACGATCAGCACAACGATGGCGATGGCCAGCGCCGCGTTGATGATATGGCGCGAGGGCAGAATGATCGGCTTGCCGGACATGCGCCCGTCGAGCTTGAGAAATGCAATGATCGACCCGGTGAAGGTGATCGCGCCGATGGCGACGCCCAGCGACATTTCGATGAGCGCCTGCCCGTGGATGAAGCCGACTTCGCCGATGCCGAAGGAGCTTGGCGTATAGAGCGCGCTAGCTGCCACCAGCACGGCGGCAAGGCCGATGAGCGAGTGGAACGCCGCGACGAGCTGCGGCATGGCCGTCATGGCGATGCGCCGCGCAATGTAAGCGCCGATGCCGCCGCCGATGGCGATGCCGAGCACGATCAGCAGCAAGCCGCCGAAGCTCGGGCGCGCGAACAGCAGCGTCGTGACAATGGCGATGCCCATGCCGACCATGCCGTAGAGATTGCCCTGACGGCTGGTGGTGGGATGAGACAAGCCTCGCAGCGCCAGAATGAACAGCACGCCGGAGACGAGATAAAGGAAGGCTGCCAGATCGACACCCATGGTTCAGCCCCTCACTTTTCTTTCTTCTTGTACATGGCGAGCATGCGCTGCGTAACGAGGAAGCCGCCGACGATGTTGACGCTCGCAAGCACCAGCGCGAGGAAGCCGAACGCAGTCGCCCAGCCCGAGAGCGACAGGCCAACCGCAAGCAGCGCTCCCACCACGATGACCGACGAGATGGCGTTGGTGACAGCCATCAGCGGCGTGTGCAATGCCGGCGTCACCGACCAGACGACGTAATAGCCGACGAAGATCGAGAGGATGAAGATCGCGAAGCGGAAGACGAAGGGATCGACCACGCCGCCGGTCGCCGCATGGGCCACCGCGCCTGCCGCGTCCGCCACATGCGGCACGCTTTCTGCCGCCTGGCGCACCGCTTCCACCGCCTGGTTGAGCCCGTCGAGGGCTTTATCGAGTGCCGTATCGGCCATTATGCCTCTCCTCCCGTCTTGGGTTCATCCGCCTTGGCCTTCCTTGCGGGGGCCTTGCGTGCCGGCTTCTCCGGCGCCGGTGTTTCCGACGCGGTTTCTTCCACCGCCGCCGGTGCGGGAGCCGCGACCGCAGCAGCAGCCTGCGCGAAGGTCGGGTGCACCACCGCGCCGCCATGGGTCAGCAGCGTCGCCTTGACCAGCTCATCGTCAGGGTCGATCTTGAGCGTCTTCGTTTCCTTGTCAGTGAGCGTCTCGAGGAAGGCGAGGAGATTGCGCGCATAGAGCTGCGACGCCGTCGCCGCGATCCGGCCCGGCACGTTGAGATGGCCGACGATCTTGACGCCGCCGATCTCCACCACCTTGCCCGGCTCCGCGCCCTCGACATTGCCGCCGCGCTCCACCGCCAGATCGACCACGACCGAGCCGGGGCGCATCGCCGCCAGCATCTCCCTGGTGACGAGACGCGGCGCGGGACGGCCCGGAATGAGCGCGGTAGTGATGACGATGTCCTGCTTGGCGATATGGTCGGCGACGAGCGCCGCCTGCTTCGCCTGATATTCTCTAGACATTTCCTTGGCGTAGCCGCCCGCCGTTTCCGCCGCCTTGAACTCCTCGTCCTCGACGGCAATGAATTTCGCGCCGAGCGAGGCGACCTGCTCCTTCGCGGCGGGGCGCACATCCGTGGCGGTGACGACCGCGCCCAGACGCCGCGCGGTGGCTATGGCCTGCAGGCCTGCGACACCCGCGCCCATCACGAACACTTTCGCGGCAGGCACGGTGCCCGCCGCCGTCATCATCATCGGCAGGGCGCGGTCATATTCCGCCGCCGCGTCGATCACCGCCTGATAGCCCGCGAGGTTCGCCTGGGAGGACAGCACGTCCATCACCTGCGCGCGGGTGATGCGCGGCATGAATTCCATGGTGAAGGCGGAAAGGCCCGCATCGGCATAGGCGCGCACGCTGGCGTCATCGCCGTAGGGGTCGAGCATTGCGATGAGTACGGCGCCCTTTTTGCAAGCTTTGAGCTCGGCGGCGGAAGGGCGGCGCACTTTCAGGATCGCATCCGCCGATTTCGCGTCGGCTGCCGCTCCAATCGCTGCGCCCGCCGCCTCGAATTCGCTGTCGGGAATGCGCGAGCGCTCCCCTGCCCGCTTCTCCACGACCACGGAAAAGCCGAGCGCGACCAGCTTCTTCACCGTCTCCGGCGAGGCGGCGACGCGTGGTTCATATGGATCTGTTTCCTTGGGAATGAATATCGTCTGAGCCAAGCCCGTCCTCCTTCACCAACTGTCCCCAGGGATTTCTAGAGCATTTTTCCCGGAAGTGGAACACCGGGCAGCTGCATAAATGCGGCGGGAACACGGCAGCATGGATATGCCATGCTTGCATCCGGCGAAAGGCGGATCAGGGAAAAATAAAAATCGATTCGTTGAGAAAAGTGGAATGGAATTCTGCTCGGCGCAACTCTTTCCCTCCCCCTTGCGGGGGTCCGAAGGACGGGCGAGACCCGTGGCTCGCCCCGGCAAGTGGCCCGAAGGGTCGGGTGGGGGTGGTAACGCATGCGCGACATCGTCAGCAAAAGTGCATCCGTCACCACCCCCATCCGCCCGCTAACGCGGGCACCTTCCCCGCAAAGGGGGAAGGAGGGCGCTTACAGCAAAAACCAAGCTGCGGCGCAGATCAGGACGAAAAGGATCGTCGCGGAGAACCAGCCGCCAACAAAGAAGCCGAAAGCCATGGCGGCAAGGATCGCGACGACCGCCACCGTTCCCCATTTGCAGACCGCGAGAAAGCCCCCATAAGTCTTTTCATGCTCGGCATAGTCCATGGGCGCGCCCAGTTCCGCCGGTCCGGTATTGCTGTGTTTGGCCATGTCAAAACCCCTTCCCAAGCATTTTGCGCCCAAGCTGAAACACTTGGCGCCGCACAATGCGCCTCATAAAGCTCTTGAAAACGCCATAGCGAAAAGCTTGATCCAGCGCAATGCGACGGGTGACCGCGCCCTGCTCTAATCGCGCGACTCAGGCAAACAGATGCGGGAACAGCCCGACAAGGCCGATAAAGATGAGATAGAACGCCACGATGTAATTCAGAAGGCGCGGCATGATCAGGATGACGATGCCAGCGATGAGCGAGACGAGCGGTGTAAGTTGCGGAACCATGTTTCTCTCCGGATGTATGGTCTGATTCAGAGCTCAAGCCCTGTATACTTCGCCGTCGGCAGGATTGTTAGCGGCACGATCCCGCTCTCCTCAATGTTTTTGAACATGGTGCGCCGCTCATGCAATTGCGACTTGAAAAACGGATAGCGGGTCAGCACCATATCGCGGATGGCCTGGATCGGCGCTCCGGAAAGGCCCACGGGAATGCCATATCCCTCGTGCTGGCGCGGTTCCGCCATCACCTGCGAACCAAAGATGCGCTTGTAGAACGCCGTGTGCTCCGGCTTGACAGCCGCAAGGCAATAATCGGCGGCGAAATATAACGAGGCCATCACCGCGATGCGCAACGTCAGATAGGGAATGGCTGGATACTCGGAGAGAAGCGAGGGCTCGCTGGCAAAACGGGTCGGATCGACAAAAGTCATGCCTTTGTCGAGCAACGGCCCGAGAATGTCGGGAAAAAGCTTGTAGCTCGTGCCCTTGCGATGATCCGGCGTGATGTAATGAACACGTAGGGTGCTGACCAACTGCTGGTCGATATAAACGCCATAGACATAGGCATGGCTGTCGCGGTCGAGATCGTCGATAATCGTACCGTCGAACTCATCGTTCATGACGCCGCGCGACATATAGGAACGATAGCGCAGCTGCCCGATTTCCTCGAAATCCTCCGCGCTGACGATACGGCGATATTCCACCCGGTCGAGAATATTCAGCAGCTGCCGCGCAAAGTTCGATATTTGCAGATCGCCCGAAATGGCCGTTGCCGCACTCATGGTCCCCACTCCAATTTGCCCGCCAGACCAAATCAGTCGGCAAAGGATAAGCGGTTTTCGCCTACCGTAAAAGAGACTTCAACAATTTGAATTTAACTTTACTATACCCCGATTCCGTGACGACCCGAAAAAGGGGTTGGCAAATCTGCGGAATTGGATTTGTGTTA
>NZ_BMHH01000012.1 GCF_014640615.1 Paramesorhizobium endophyticum
CTAACACAAATCCAATTCCGCAGATTTGCCAACCCCTTTTTCGGGTCGTCACGGAATCGGGGTATATCATAATGATTAGCAAGCGAAGCATATCCGCAATGGGAGTCGCCGCGCTGGCGCTCGCTGCATCCGGACCCGCACAGGCCGAGACGAAGACGCTTTATGTCGGCATGAATGGCGGCAATTTCGAGCGCACCTATCTCCAGTCTGTCTTTCCGGATTTCGAGAAGGCCAATGACGTGAAGATTGTCGTCGTGCCCGGCACGTCCTCCGACATCCTTGCCAAGGCGACCGCGGCCAAGGACAAGCCGCAGATGCATCTCATGTTTCTCGACGATGGCGTCATGGCGCGCGCCATTGGCGCTGGCCTGTGCGAAAAGCTGAAGCCAAGCCCCGAACTGGAGCAAATCCCGGCCATCGCCCGCATGAAAGACGATATGGCGGCAGGCATCGACCTTGGCATGACCGGGCTTGCCTATAACAAGAAGATGTTCAAGGAGAATGGCTGGCTGGCGCCGACATCATGGATGGATCTGGCCGATCCAAAATTCAAGGACAAGGTCGTCTTTCAGTCCGCGGCGGCGTCCTCCTTCGGGCTCCATGCCTTCCTGATGTTCAACCGTATAGAGGGCGGCAATGACGAGAATGTCGAGCCGGGCTTCGAGAAATTCCCCGAAACCATCGGCAAGAACGTGCTCGAATATATTCCGAACTCCGCCAAGATTTCCGAAATGGTACAGACCGGCGATGCGGCGATCTTCCCGCTGACGCCGACCGCCGTCTCTACCCTGCAGGACAAGGGCATTCCGGTGGAATACGTCCAGCCCAAGGAAGGGTCGGTGCTGCTGATGGTGGCCGAATGCGTCATCGCGAACAATTCGGAACCGGAGCTGTCACAGAAGCTCGCCGCATATCTGCTTTCGGCGGATGCGCAGTCCAAGGCGCTCGCCGCCGGCAACATCGTGCCTTCGAACCCCAGAGCCAAGGCGTCCACGCCGAAATCAGAAAAGAAGCTCGAAGCCTTCCACGGCTATATGAAAACGGCGGTGACGCTCGATTACGACAAGATCAACGCCAAGCGGCCGGAATGGAACAACCGCTGGAACAAGCAGATCGAAAGATAACCGATCTTCAGTACATAACCCGGCGGGTATTTGCCGGGTTATGTTAATCTAATAATTAGCTAATTAAAATTGGATACAAATTTTGGATTGCGCTGCGAATATTGAAAGTAAATATCAGTAAAATTTATAGAATAACGATTTAATAACCATGACTTACATATTCACTTCGAAAATTATTCTCTGCTGTGCTATATCCGAATCATTGAGTTCAACATTGGCTCCTCCCTGAACTCAATACCTGAACGTGGCGCCTCCTCCCTGCCATGTTCAAAGATATGGCCCGCTGCATCCTCCTCCCGCAGCGGGCCTTTTTATTTGTCCGCGCGGCAGGGGAATAATGGGGAGGGGATGAGATGGCATAGGCACAAAAAACAACACCCGCCGCGGGAGGAGGTGCGGCGGGTGTGTTAGGATAAGGCTGGCTTGGGAGGAGGAGGCGCCAGCCTTAAATCGCGCGGGTTTGGGAGGAGGTAAACCCTTGCGAAGCTCTATGTTGTGAACACAATAGAGCGGTTAACGCGAAATGAGAATGCACAATAGTGCATGGCAGCAATGTATCTAGTGCATTGCAGCATCCTCAAATCAGCGAACTGTCCTTCGGTTCCAAGTCCGGAATGATGCTCTGGATATGGTTGATCTGTTCAACGCACCGCTCCTTTGGCAGGCGGCATGCAATCGCCCATGCGTAGA
The DNA here is from genome assembly GCF_014640615.1 of Paramesorhizobium endophyticum. Lineage (GTDB taxonomy): Bacteria > Pseudomonadota > Alphaproteobacteria > Rhizobiales > Rhizobiaceae > Paramesorhizobium > Paramesorhizobium endophyticum. The sequence continues at coordinate 1,815 of NZ_BMHH01000012.1, forward strand.
TGACCAGAGAGAAGACCGTGATCCCCACGATATCCCATCCGAAGGGAATATCGCCCTTTCCGCCGAACGTGCCGAAATAGGAGAACAGGCCAATTCCCACGAGATAGGGGATGAGCCAGCTCGCTTCCCGGAAGTCGAGCGGCCCTGGGTCGAGCCAGCGTCCATGAATGACGAACAGGACAAGGCCGAGGAGCAGCACCAGGCCCAGCTGCCAGAGCGTATCCCATCCGCTCCAGTAGATGATCAGCGTCGAGACGATGAAGGCTATCGTGCCGATGAGCCTCACCGCGGGCAGGCGCAAGGGGCGGCGCTGGTCGGGGAGAAGCTGCCGCAGCGCCACCACGGCAATCGGCCCGACGATGAAGGAGAGGACGATGGAAGCGCCGTTGAGCCGCACGATCTCATCGAACGAGAAAATCATGAGAATTGCCGCGCCCAGCACGAAATTGAGGATAAGCGCGGGCAGCGGCACGTCGCGCTTCGAAAGCCCGGCGAGGAATTTCGGAAAAAATCCGTTGCGGGCGAGCGCATAGGCGAGGCGCGCATTGGAGCCTGCCGCCACCAGGCCGCCGCCGAACGGGCCGATGACCGCGCCGACATTGAGCAGTGCGACGAGCCAGAGCAGGCCGAGCGAAGTGGCAATGGCGTCGATCGGCCCGAGCCGTGCGTTGATCATCAAACCGTTCCAGCCATTGGTCAGCATGGAGCCCGGCATCGCGCCAACGAAGGCAAGTTGCAATCCGGCATAGACCAGGAAGCAGATGATGACCGACAGGATCAGCGCCAGCGGAATCATCCGTCCGGGGTTCTTGACCTCGCCGGCCATGTCGATGGCATGGCGGAAGCCGATATAGGAAAAGATGATACCGCCCGTGGAGACCGCGGCGAAAATGCCGTGCAGCCCGTAGGGTGAGAAGCCGCCCGCCTGCTGGCTGAAATTCGCCGTGTCGAAGCGCGATATCAACAGCGTGGCGATGATGACGAGGGGGATGGCGATCTTTACCCAGGTCAGGGTGGAGTTGATCCTGGCGAAAAACTGTACCCCGATGGCATTGATGACTGTAAAGAGAGCGAGGAGCGCTATGGCAAAGGCCATGGTCCGCCAGTCGGCGAGATCGCCGCTCATCCAGTTCACATGGGGCGCCAGATATTTCAGCATCGCCGCCACTTCCACCGAAACCGTGGAATTGTAGCCGATCCAGGCGCTCCAGCCCATCGCCATCGCCACCACATTGCCATGGCTGAACTGGGGAACGCGGGCGATGCCGCCCGGCACCGGCAGCATGGCGGAAATCTCCGCGAATGTGAGGGCGATCAGCAGGATCGCTATGCCACCCAAGGCCCATGCGACGATCGAGGCGGGGCCCGCCTGCTGGCTTGCAAGAAGGGGCGCGAACAGCCAGCCCGACCCCAGGACGCCGCTCACGGCGACGAATGTCAAGCCGATCAGCCCGATTTCGCGTTTCATATGGCGAGTTTTTTTCACGAGTGTTCCAGACGATTTGTTTTGTTGCCCATATATCAGTATCCGGAAGTCAAGATTCCCGAGTTGCGCTGTTTGTGCAACAAAACTTGTGGTGTATCCCCTTTTTGTGATTAAGATTTTTCCTTTCGTGAATATGAATTCCATCTCTTTTTTGACATAATTGCATTGTGACGTGTTTTATCTATCGCTTATAGGAAGTATATATTTTATATAGTTTGTACGCTTTAACTTAGACTTTATAATATTGCACGCGGACTCTTTGAAATGAACATCAGGATATCCACCTAGGGTCGACATTGATGGAATATAATCATTCTAGAAAGCGACCGTGGAAGCCCATGTTCCTGCGCAGCATTCAGCGGATTTTACTGTCCGGTTCCCTGGCCATTGCTGGGGGCGCCGCGAGCCTTGACGAGGGAAGGACATCTGCGGATGCGCCCGCCGCCGCACAGGCGCTGAGCACACGCGGCTGGCTGGAGGGCTTGACGAGCCTCGATTACAGCACCGGCGATTTCCGGCGGGGCATAGAAGACGGCACGGTTTCGACCCTTTATGTGCAATTGGAGAAAGAGCGGCAATCGTTGCAGGCCCTCCAGACCCTGGTCGAGGACAAGGAAGGGGTGAAGGCTGCGTCCGATAATCTGGCCAGGACCATGTCCGTCATTCGCGCCTTTTACGCCGATTACATCGGGCAGCCCTGGCTGGGTGACGAGAGCGCCTACCGGTCGCCCGATGGGATCGTGATCCTGGGCGCCAACCAGCCGAGGCTGGACCAAAGGCTCGCCCATGCCTTGCCGATCATCCAGCGCTACAAAGATGTTCCGGTCATTCTGTCCGGCGGCGGGCGGACCATCGCCCTGGAAGCGCAGACCATGCATGATTATCTCGCCCGGCACGGCGTTGCCGAAGACCGGCTGATCATGGAGCCGGATTCGCTCGATACGATAGGAAACGCGGTCTTCAGCGGGCTCGCCCTGATGAAAAAGGGGATACGCGGCGGCAAGATGCTGCTCGTCACCTCCGATTTTCATGCGCCCCGGGCGCTTTTCCTGTTCCGATCCGTGCTGGGGCCGGGGTTCCGCGTAGCTGTTTCCTCCACGGCCTCGCCGGGCACGGATGTCGCGGCGCGCATCGAGAGCGAGTTGCAGCAGGAGGCGCTTGCCATCCGGGATGTGCTTCATTGGCCTGCCATCGCCGGGCAGCCGCCAAGACCGGTGGAAGGCATCTGCGGGGTGTTCTATCAACTCCTGCTGCGGCATAAGCTCTATGAATCGCGCTGGGATCTCGCGCGCCGTTATAGCGGCCAGTGCAAGCTCCCGGGCTGAATCGTCACCGTGAATGAAGCAGATCGGAAACGCCGACCCAGATCATCTGAATTCCAATGCAGAGGATGATGAAGGCCGCAAGGCGCAGCAGGACTTCGGTTCCATTCTCGCCGAGAACGCGCTTGAGGACATCGGCATAGGCATAGGCCAGATAGACCGTGCCGCAGATGGCCAGCAGGCCGAGGCATGTGGCGATGTCCTGAATGGCAGCGCTGTCGAAATCATTCAAAATATTGGGCCGATCGGTGCCAAGGGCAATGGCGACGGCAATAGAGCCGGGACCGAAAGTCATCGGCATGGTGATGGGATAGAAGGCCTTGGCGAGCGCGCCCTGGTCGGTCTTGCTTCTCTCGACTTCGCTGTCCGTTGAATCGTCTCCGCTATCGAGGAGCCGCCAGCCCATGATCGAGATCACGATGCCTCCGGCGATGCGTACGGATGGGAGGCTGAGGCCGAAGAATCCCAGGATATGGGAGCCCGCGAGAATCGATACGCCCAGCAGCGCGAAACCGCTCACCGCAACCCGCCAGGCAATTTGATGGCGTACCTGGGAGGAGCATCGGGCCGTCATGTCAAGAAAGATCAGCGCCGTCCCGAGCGGGTTGACGATCGGGAACAGCGTTGCATAGGTCAGGAAGAAAGCGTGAATTGCGTCGTTCAAAGGAAATTCTCCGCACCTTTGATTTATTGTATTCAGTATAAAAATAAAACTCTTGTGTATTATTGCCGCGTGATGAGATTTGTATTTGAGTTATCGTAGAATTTATACTGTTTTGTATTAAATATTATATGAAGTGTCCGCCTTATTTTTGCCTCAACCTGGTTCGTTACATCGGATTACATTCCGTGATTATGGCGGGGAAATGGCCATCGCATCGTTTGGCTTTCCCGCAGGAGGTAAATGTGATGACCGAACCACTCCCAAAGCCCGACCCTTTCATGGCGCCCATCCTTCGCCGCATGAGGGCGGAGCCTGCGGCCAATATGGAGGACATCTCCGTTCGGGAAGCGCGCGATGGTTTCGCCAGGATGAATGCGCAGTGGAACGCGCCGCCGATCCCCGTCCGGACGGTTCAGAACCTCACTGTCCCCGGCGCTGCCGGCTCGCTTGACGCGCGCCTTTATTGCAATGTCGAAAGCCGCCCGGTGCCCATTATTGTCTATGTGCATGGCGGCGGCTGGGTGCTGGGCTCGATCGACACGCATGACGATCTTCTGCGCCGGCTGGCGATTGCGAGCGGCGCTGCCGTGCTTGGCTTCGATTATCACCTTGCGCCGGAGCATCCGTTTCCCGCTCCGCTTGACGATGTTCTTGCAGTTGTGCGTTTTGTCGCGGAAGGCGGGCTCGGAGGCGGCTTCGATACGCGGCGCATCGCGCTTGCCGGGGAGTCGGCGGGGGCCAATCTTGTGCTCGGCGCGCTGCTCGACCAGCGAAACAACGGCAATCGCGCGGTCAGCACCGCAGCGCTATATTTCGGCTGCTATGGGCTGGATTTCGGCAGCTTCAGCTATACTCATTTCGGCGATGGCTCGTTCGGCCTATCCTTGCCAATGATGCGCTGGTTCTGGGCGCAATATCTGGGCAAAGCCAGTATCGGGCCCCTCGCGGCACCGCTCCAGGCGGACCTCGATGGCCTTCCGACGCTCTATCTCTGCGCGGGCGGTCTCGATCCTCTTCTCGACGATACGCTCACCTTGAGCCGGCGGCTTGCCGAAACCGGCGTTGCCCACCGGCTCGATTTTCATCCCGGCGTCATTCATGGCTTCATTCAAATGGCCCGCGAATTGCCAGCTGCCGCTGCCGCCATCGATGCCGGCGCCGGGTTCATGATGCATGAATTGGGAAATACATAAGTCCTTTGTAAGAAAATCTTGTTGTAATACTATAAGAAATATAGAATTTTATGGAGAATTAACACGGATACTGCACGATGATTCTAGATAACTGCTTGTTAATACTCTTTTTTAAAGCGGAATATAGGCAAGGCCCCTACTTTCTGATGCCGGAAAACGAGTTCTAGCATCAGAGGCGTTGCCGTGAGTTTACGATTGTTGCTTTCGCTGATCGCCGTCCTGCCGCTTGCCATGGCTGCAGCCCAGCCGCCATCGCTGCAGAAGCCGATGGTGCTGTCGACACAAAATCCGCTGATCATGCTTGCCGCGCCGCTTCCATCCCCGCACCGCAGGCGTTGCACGGGAGCCGTGCGCATCGTCGAGGCCGAGGCGGAGCGCCCGGTCATCGTCGTCAGCGAAATCCGCTGCCGCCGCTGAAGCCTTTCAATTTCGCGCCCAAATCGTCCAGAACCGGCATGAAGGCCAGGGCCAGGAGAAGGGCAGCAAGAAACAACGTTGCCGAAAAGCCCATCTGCTTGAAGCCCAAAGCGCCCATCACGCCGCCCGCGAAAAAGAGGAAGACCAGCGAAACCAGCAGCCAGAGCTTGTCATGGTCCGCCTTAACCGGCGGCTTCGAGGTGCTCGCCGACCGGTTCCAGTAAACAAGCTTGCCAAGCTCGATGCCCATGTCCGTCACGAGGCCGGTGACATGGGTGGTGCGGATTCTCGTCGCCGAGAGCTTGGTGATGATGGCGTTCTGCAAGCCCATGATGAAGCAGAGGAGCATCACGGTCATGGGGACGAACAATCCCTGGTAGCGGGCGAGGTGCCTGCCCAGGAGGCCGAAGCAGATCAACAGGCCGGCTTCGAGGACGAGCGGGAAGGCGTATTGGCTTTCCAGGTCGTGCCGGCGGCCCCAGTTGATGAGAATCGCCGAGATGGCCGCGCCGGCGACGAAGGAGAAAAGCGCCCCCAGCCCCGCCAGGAACACCGTCATGTCGCCCAGCGCCAGATGATCCGCCATCGTGGAGACGATGCCGGACATGTGGGAAGTATATTGCTGGACAGCCAGAAACCCGCCTGCATTGGCAGCGCCGGCGATGAAGATTAGATAGCGGGCGAGATGCTGGTCAGCCGCATCCGTCCGCTCCCTGCCTGTCAGCTTGCGCAGATAGACGAACACGGGCGGACCTTTCCGATAAATGCATAAAGGCCGGTCGCCCGGCCCTTTCAAGCTTATACGAAGCCCTTGGTGAGTTCCAGCGCCTGCCGCTCGAAAAGCCGCCGGTAGACGCCGTCCTTGCGCCGGATGAGCGCGGCATGGTTGCCCTCCTCGATCACCTTGCCGCGGTCGAAGACCAGCAGCCGGTCGAGCGAGCGCACGGTGGAAAGCCGGTGGGCGATGACAAGCGTCGTGCGGCCCACCATCAGCCGTTCCATCGCTTCCTGGATGAGCACCTCCGATTCCGAATCGAGGCTCGATGTCGCCTCGTCGAAGATCAGGATCGGCGCGTCGGCCAGGAAGGCGCGGGCAATGGCGATGCGCTGGCGCTCGCCGCCGGAAAGCTTGACGCCGCGCTCGCCGACCAGCGTCGCATAGCCCTTGGGCAGGCCCATGATGAAATCATGCGCGCTGGCAAGCCTCGCCGCCCGCTCGATTTCCCGCATGGACGCGCCCGGCTTCGCATAGGCAATGTTCTCCGCCAGCGAGCGGTGGAACAGGATCGGTTCCTGCTGCACGATAGCGATTTGCGCGCGCAGCGAAGCCTGCTGCACCTGCGACACATCCTGCCCGTCGATGAGGATCCGGCCCTCCATGACGTCGTGGAGCCTCTGGATCAGCTTGACGAAGGTCGTCTTGCCCGAGCCGGAATGGCCGACAAGGCCGACGCGCTGGCCTGCCGGGATCGACAGCGAGAAGTTCCGGTAGAGCGGCTCGGAATGGCCGCCATAAAGGAAGGTGACGTTCTCGAAATCGATGCGCCCTTCCTCGATGGCGATCGGGAGCGCTCCCGGGCGGTCCGCGATGCCAAGGGGCTCCGCATGAATATCGACGAGCTCTTCCATTTCGTTGACAGACCGCTGCAGGTTGCGCACATGCATTCCTATATCGCGCAGATAGCCCTGCAGGATAAAGAAGGCGGTCAGCACGAAAGTGATGTCGCCCGCACTCGCCCGGCCTCCCGCCCATAGAATGATGGCAAAGCCGATGACCGCGGCGCGCAGCATAAGCAAGACGAGGCCCTGCGAGGTGCCGTTATAGGTGCCGCGCATCCAGCCGCGCCGCGTACGGTCGCGCCATTTCTTCATCACCCTGGCGAGGCGCGCATCCTCCCGTTTTTCCGCGCCGAAGGCCTTGACGACCGCATTGCACGAAACGGCATCGGCCAGCGCGCCGCCGAGCCGGGTATCCCATGCATTGGCCAGGCTTGCGGCGGGGGCGACGTAGCCCAATGACAGCGCGACGGTGAGGCCGATATAGAGGATCGAGCCCAGGGCGATGATGAGACCCATCATCGGCCAATACCAGCCGAGCAGCAATGTGGTGCCGGCCAGCATGACGGCCGAAGGCAGAAGCGCCACCAGCAGGGTGTCGTTCAAGAGGTCGAGCGCCCATATGCCGCGCGTGATCTTGCGCACGGTTGAGCCGGCAAAGCTGTTGGCATGCCAGTCGCTCGAGAAGCGCTGCACGCGATGGAACGCATCGGCTGCGATCTCCGACATCATCTTCAGCGTCAGGTCGATGATGCCGATGAAGGCGAAATGGCGCATGAGCGTGGCGCCCGCCGAAAGCCCGAGCAGCACCAGGAAGGCAGTGATCGCCGCGTTCCACGCGGTTTCGTCTGTGGCCGCGCCGCGCGCCACGGCGTCAACCAGGCGCCCGGAATAAAGCGGCGTCAGGACATCCGCGACGGTGGCTACAAGCACGGTGCCGATGATGAGGGCGAGCCGTCCCGGCTGGCGCTGCCAATGAACGCGCAGGAATCGAAATACGCTGCGGAAGGCGTTGCCCGTAAGGGCATTGCGAAGAGAAGCCATGATACTTGCCGGATGCAGCCGCACCCGGTCCCAAAAATCAGAAAATCAGGGAGATAACGCCGCGAAGGGGGAACCGTTCTCGACGGCGCGCAACAATACCGGGCTCGCCTCGTCTGGAGGCGCCCGGGCGGCAGCCGTCTTGACGCTTTTGCGCGGCGAGCGGTCGGATTTGACCTAGCCGCGCGTATGCCTCAAGCCGCTGCCTCGCTGAGAAGAACCGAATGCTGGCATTCGTAGCCTCCTTGAGGACAGGGAATAGGGAATAAACTCGATAAATAAAGAGAATGCTTTTGCCAAGCCCCCTTAAGACTCGTTCATCCGGCGGCGTGGCCGAAGGGCAACATATGCCGGAATACTATATTCAGAGTATTCACTTGTTGATTGAAACGCTCCAAAAACGCCGAACGCGGCGAAGCGCAAGGCTCCGCCGCGTTCGAATAAAGAAACTGAATGATCAGCTCTTTTTCTTCAGGGCGTGGTTTCCGGGCGCTTCGATCAGAATCTTGTCGCCATCCTTGGAGATGATCGCCCGTTTCATCTTGATGGTCGTGTTTCCCTGGGTAATCACGACGTGCCCAGCCGCATGCGTCTTCTGGTCTTTAACTTTGATGGTGTCGGCCTGCACCTGAAAATCGCTGACGGTTTCGGTGGCGGCAAATGCCACGCCGTTCAGGGCGAACAAAGAGACCGTTGCGGCGATAAGTAGCTTATTCATAGGTCGTACCTCCTTATGGTAGAACAAGGACAGGATATGACCCGTTTGTGTTCGTCTTTGGCAGGCGAAGTAAATTTCACGTGACCGTAAAATAATACAATTCGTTCACGCATTTCCCCGAAGAAAGAACGAGAAATCTTCTTCGGCGCCGCTCTCGAATCCGGACGGTTCGGATTGCTCGGCCAAACGCCTCTGCTCATCCAGGGCGCATTGCAGCATGTCCCGGTTGATGATGTTCTTGGCTACGAGATAGCTGCCTATCAGCCCGTCTCTCTCGGGCGAGTATTTCAGCATCGCCTTGTCGAATGCCTGCCTGGAGATGAACCCCTGCTCGACGATGAGGTCGCCCAGAAGGGGCGTATCGGTGCCCAGAAGCGATTGCTGCCGCCTCACATTTGCATTGGTAAGAAGGCGCAGGCCCGCCATGATGTCCCGGTCGCGTGCGATGAATTGGCGGGGCATGTACCCCAGCGCATCGCGAATCTGCTCCTGCGCGGTTTCGGATAGGGGGATGGCTGTTGCAAGGCGCAATTTGCCTTCTCCATCCGGCAGCGCCAGGATACGCCAGCGCACGCTGAGCTCGGTCGGGAAGAGGGCCTTCGCCGCAAGCACGTCGGCTTCGGTCACGGAGGTGAGATCGAGATCGGACTGGAAGGCGATCGCCTCGGCCAGCACCTCTTCGGCCAGCCACCCTTCCTGCACGAGGATGCGTCCGAAAGGAATGTGCCTCGCGCTTTGCTTTTCGAGGGCGGCCTGAAGATGCTCCTCATCGATCGCGCGCCAGGACAGGAGAAGTTCGCCGAGCTTGACGCGCTCGATAGGCACCCTGCTCGCGTAGGACGAGTCGGTGAGTACCCCGTCCCAGACGAGTGGGGTCCCCAAGCAGAGATGCGACAGATATTGCCTCCAGGCCCGCGCCAAAGCCATGGCTCTCACGAAGTGGCCGATGACGGCGCGCGGCGCCGATAATAGCCCGTGCTGCCAGCCGAATGTGCTGCCGGTGAAATAGGCGCGCTGGATGATGCGTAAGGCGAACAGAAGCGCATTCAGCAGCAGGAGAAGTTCGATCCATCTTTTCGAGATCAGGAGCGGCAGCTCATTGTCGGTCAGCATTCCGCTCGCTTCGCCCAAATCGAACAGCGCATATTGCGCGCCGACGAAATAGGCGAGGATCGCCAGGAAAACCGTCACCGCGATCTTGCGGTCGCGCAAGAGAAAATAACGCTCAGTGAGAGAGCCATGCCAGCCGTAAGTGGCCCAGCTCTGGAAGCAAATGCCGAGCGCCCATTGTGCCTTGTGCCGGTACGAGGCGCGAAAACTGTTCGGAAAATATTTCCGCACGCGAAGCGGCATGGTTGCGGTCGCCGTCTTCTCCTTGCCGTAGCCGAACCAGGTGGAGCGCCGCATACGGTATTGAACAGGAAGCCGCGCGAGGACAGGCCGCATACCGTGATCGGCGAGGCGCAGGCCGATGTCATAATCCGCCGTCAGCGTCTCTGTGTTGAACGGCCGGTTGCCTGTCTCCTTCGAAAGTGTCGTGAGCGCACGGCGCGAAAAGCAGGTGCCGGTTCCCGGAAGAGGCACCGTCCTGGTAAGCCCCTCGCGCACAAGCAGGTCTTTGCCCTGCCATTCCGCGAACTCGTCCATGTAGACGCCGGCCACCAGCTCGTGCCAATCACGCGCCAATGAGGCGACCGGAAGCTGTATGACGTCCTTGCGCGGCAAAAGATAATTGAAGAGCTGCAATTCCAGCGGATGCAGAATATCCTGGCAGTCGTGAAGCACGACGCCGGCAAAGTGCATTCCATGCCGGGTTTCGTAATCGAAAATGGCCTGGACTATCCAGTTGAGGCAGTCTGCCTTGCAGGTCGGGCCGTCATGGGGCACCTCTATGCGCGTGATCCGCTCGTAGCGCTCCGCCAGGCGCTCGACTTCCTCGGTGGTCGAGGCATCGTTGCGATAGGTGCCGACAAAAATCCTGTAGCTCTGGTAATCGAGCGCCTTCAGCATGTTTTCCAGCATGGGCGCGGTCACGTCATATTCGAGCCAGGCCGGAACCATGATGGCGATGGGCTGCTCCGGCCGGTCCCGCAATTGTTCAGGCTTCAGCGGCTTATAACGGCGCTTGGCGGCGAGCCTCGCCCTTATCGTCCGCATCCAGAAACAGGCATCGACGAAAAGATCGTCTATGCCCGACACGAGGAGAAGGCTCGCGACGATGACCGTGGCAAACCCCAGCCAGCGGTAATAATCCGCTAGAAAATGCGATAAATCAGGGGCCATCAGATCGCGGGCCTGCCCAGAACCGCCGTGCCGGTGCTTTTATGGAATGCCTTCAGGCTGCTGGCCTCGCTCCCGGATGGGCGCGAAGCTCGGCTCTTTGTTTGGTCAATCGACGGAACTTGCAAGATACTCAACTCTCTTCTGCTATCGACAGATAACTGGCGCATCGCGAGAGATGCGGACGCAATTCGCCTGCGGGGGCGCCTAAAGACAAATTAAATTTTGGAAAGAATTAGGCCGAAGGCAGGGTTTTTTGGCCTTATTGTGTACTATAATGATACGCGGCCCGAAAATTCACTCAATTGTGTTCGCGTGGAGCATTTCTATTCGATTTTTAATCATATTAATTCTTCTCCCCCGTAGAGGAGGCGTCACGGGCAATATGCGCCCGTGACGGAAAAATCATGCCTCCGTGGAGGGCGGAGGGGTGATCCGTGTGGTCAGGAGCTTGTCGATCCGGCGTCCGTCCATGTCGACGATCTCGAAGCGCCACCCACCATATTCGAAATAATCACCCGCCTCGGGCAGGCGTCCGAGCTGGAACAGCGCGAACCCTGCCAGCGTGTGATAGTCGCCATCCTCGGGCGGAACCATGCCCAGCCGCTGGAATGCGTCATAGGCGGGCATCATGCCGTCAATTAGCAGCGAGCCGTCCTCACGCTCGACGACGTCAGGCTCTTCGCCTTCCACATCCGGCAAGTCGCCGGCGATGGCTTCGAGAAGGTCGGTCTGGGTGACGATGCCTTCGAGGCTGCCATATTCGTCGATGACGATGGCAAGGCGCACCGGTGCGCTCTTGAACTGCTCGAGCACCCGGAAGACGGACATCGACTCATGCACGATCACGGGCTCGCGCATCACGGCCATGGGGTCCAGCGGCTTGCCGTCCAGCACCAGGTCGAGCAGGTCCTTCTTGAGGATCATACCCAGCGGCTCGTTGATGTCGCCGCGGCCCACCAGCAACTGCTCATGATGGCATTCGCGGATGGCGCGCAGGATTTCCTCCTGGCTGTCGTCGGCATCGACCCAATCCACCTCCATGCGCGGGGTCATGATGTCGCTGATCCGGCGGTCGCCAATGTTGAAGACGCGCTCGACCACTTCCTTCTGCGCCTGGTGCAGCAGCCCTGCCTCCTGGCTGGCGGCGACCAGAAGCTTCAATTCCTCCGGGGAATGAAGCGAGCCCTCGCCGGTGCCCGGTTGCAGGCCGCACAGCCGCAGCACGAGATTGCCGAGACCGTTCAAGGCAATGATTGCGGGACGCAGCAGGAAAAGGAACCATTGCAGCGGCCGGGCTATCCAGAGCGCCGTTTCCTCACTGCGTTGCAGGGCGAGACTTTTCGGGGCGAGCTCACCCAGCACGATATGCAGCGCCGTGATGATGATGAATGAAATCGCCACGGCGATAGCGTGGGAGCTTGCCACAGCGAGCGTGTCGGGCAGGATGAGGCGCGTCAGCGGCTCGATCAGATGCGCAAGTGCCGGTTCGCCGACCCAGCCCAGCGCCAGGGACGAGATGGTGATGCCGAGCTGTGTCGCGGCAAGATTGGCGTCGAGACGATCGACGGCGCGTTGCAGGACGGCTGCGTTCATCCGCTTGGCCGCGACGAGCTCCGCCACGCGGCTGCGGCGCACGGCGACCAGTGAAAACTCGGCTGCGACGAAGAATCCATTTGCAGCCACAAGGAAAAGGACAGCTATTATTCCAAGAATATCAGGCAGACTACTGCCATCGCCGCTAGGCATGTTTTCCTCATATGTTCATTGGCCAAAGGCCGCATCGGTCAGGTGCCGGGCTATCACGGGAGTGCTGATAGCCCAGCATAAAGTAGACGCTATGCCGCCGCGCGTACAGAGGTGTAGGGCGAAAAGGCCTTCGGAAGGTTTATCTTGCACGAAAATATGCCCGGCATCCGCTCGGATAATGCCTGGTCAACCGCGCGGCGCTGTCTCCCACGGTTGCAATCATCCGCAGCAGCCAGCGCGGCGCGCTTTTCTCGGCGACGGCTATGCCCTGCGTTTCGAGCAATCGGGGGACGAAAGCCAATTATAGTTCGTCTCGCTCTCATATGTTTTGTATTTCTACTCAAAACTACCAATAAATTGGGATAATATAGCCATATATAGGCAACATTATATTATCTGATTGCTAAAATATTCTCACATTTTTACAGTAATACAGAAAAATAACCTTGAATTATTTTAAGAATCACCCTTTAAGTTACAGCAGTCGACGGGTCGCTCCTCCCACTCTTCACGTCGACTGTTCCCCTCTGGAGGTCATAACCTTCAGCATTGGCCGGGCTGAAAAGTCCGGCCTTTTTTATTGGCGAAAATTAAGGAAGGGGCGGCCGCATGGCGACAGCCGATCATGGGCTGACGCCGGTTGAGTTTACGGCTCGCTGCGGACGCGCTGGATGAAATGCCAGAGGCTGACTCCTGCCGAAAGGAGCATGGCGCCTATAAACGAATATTGGCCGGTGGTGATGGCGGCGATGCCCGAGGCGACGGTGCCGATCAGGCCCAGGGTTTCCGGTTTTGCCACAATCGAGCCGATGGAGGCGCTGCTCTGCCATGCCTTGCCGGGCGCCGGCTCTCCCGGGACAATGGCGGGTCCTCCACTGTTGCCGGTGGCAAGCGCCAGGGCGCGCGTCCTGACGCGTCCGACCCGGTTCGTCCAGCCATTGCCGAAGACGCTGAAGGTGGATAGCGTTTGCAGCCAGGCCAGCCGCCGGTCGCAGAGCGTGTTGATGAGATAATCCACGCTTTGGTTGTTGACGGCCTGAATCGTATGAATGCCGATAAGCCCGTCCGCATCGGCCCCGACGATTTCCTGCAGGGTCATCGACGCCCGCGGCACCCCGGAATTGACCGCGAAGTCGAACATCGCGTAATCGAGACCCGCAGGCAGGCTGTCGCCGCTGATCCTGTTCCAGTATTCGGCCTTATAGATCTGCTGTGCTTCCTGCCGGTTCAGATCCTCTACGTCTTCGAGCGTGGCAGGGTGCCCTTCCCACGCCGAAAGCGTCGCCTGGGTAATGCCCATATTGGTGGCGCCGCCGGGATCAGCAGGGTTGTTGGCGAATCCGCCTTCCTCGGCAAAAATATACTGGATGCATTTGGGAAAGATACCTTGAGCCATCCCGGTTCCTTTCAACTCTCAACCCATGCGGCATGAAGCTTAGGTCGATAAAGTTGAAAACTTCCATAATCGATGCCGAGACTTTTATTATTCAATAATAATAGCGCGGCGTCGTTAGTCTTGGATTTACCTTTGGTGTTGTAGATTTAATCCCATTCCAGATGGGAAAGCGCGGGTATTCTTGCGATGTCAGGTAGATTAAGGATTGGAGGGGTGCGGTAGACGGTAGCCGGGACGTGTCCGACAAGAACGGTGCGGTAGGAGCGTTTGCGCTGCCTGATCCGCGTAGATCGCGAACGGATCAATTGAAGTTTTGATTGCCGTAATTTCCCGTAAAACCGATTGGAAAGCCACCCCCGCTTTCTCTTTGATTTCTTCAGGTCTGCCATATGCTATCCCCCTCTTCTTGCGTATCTGCGCAATGATTATTAGCTAGCGACTGAAAGCAATCTAGGTAACTCTATCGGTTAGAGCTTTCTGATGCAACTCTGTTTACTTAAACTTTTAATGGTCAAGTAATTTGTTTACTTTACTTTATATATAGTTAACGACGGTGCTGTGTTGGCCGTATACGGAACCAGCGAAATCCAGGCGCGTTACGGAATATGGACGCAAATGCCGGGCGGAGAACCAAGATGCAGCCGATGCCGAGGGCGAACTGGAAGGGGTATCTCAAGGTCGGGGAACTGGTGTGTCCCGTCGCGCTCTATACGGCTGCCTCGAAATCGGAACGCATCAGCCTGCATATGCTGAACCGCGAAACGCACCACCGGCTGAGACGGCAATTCGTCGACAGCCAGACCGGCAAGCCTGTGGAGCGGGAAGAGCAGGCCAAGGGCTACGAGGTCGCCAAGGACGAATACCTCATGCTGGAACCGGAGGAAATCGCCTCCGCCGTGCCGGAAAGCGACAAGACGCTCGCCATTTCCAATTTCATTCCCTGCAAGGAAATCGACGATCTCTATTTCGACAAGCCGTATTATCTCGCCCCTTCCGACAACCGGGCCGCAGAAGCCTTCGTGCTGATCCGTGAGGGAATGCGGGAGCAGAATGTCGCGGCGCTGGCCGAGGCCGTTCTCTTTCGCCGGGTCCGCTCGCTGTTGATCCGGGCGGAAGGCGACGGGCTGATCGCCACGACGCTCAATTTCGACTACGAGGTGCGCTCGGCCAAGGATGCCTTCGATGAAGTGCCTGACATGAAAATCAAGGGCGAGATGCTCGACCTCGCCAAGCACATCATCAAGACCAAGATGGGCAAGTTCAATCCAGCCGAATATGAGGACCGCTACGAGGCGGCGCTTTCCGAGCTGGTGAAGGCCAAGATGGAGGGCAGGCCGGTCGAGGTGGAAAAGGCGCGGCCGGCCGCGAAGGTGGTCGATCTGATGCAGGCCTTGCGCGAAAGTGCCGGCGTGGACGAGAAGAAAAAAGCAGCTCCCGCCGCGAAAAAGCGTACGCGACGCGCCAAGCCGGAAAAGCAGGCGGCTGCGGCCAAGCGCAAGGCGGGATAATCCATGGCCGGTCTTGCAACCTATCGGGCGAAGCGCAATTTCGGCCTGACGCCGGAGCCCAAAGGGCAGCACGCGGAGGCGACGGGCAACGCCTATGTCATCCAGAAGCATGACGCGCGCCGTCTGCATTACGATCTGCGGCTGGAATTGGATGGTGTCCTCAAAAGCTGGGCGGTGACGCGAGGGCCCAGCCTTGTGCCCGGCGAGAAGCGGCTGGCGGTCGAGGTGGAAGACCATCCGCTCGAGTATGGCGATTTCGAAGGCACCATTCCCAAGGGCGAATATGGCGGTGGAACGGTCATCGTCTGGGATCGCGGCACCTGGACGCCGATTGGCGACCCGGAGAGGGGCCTTGCCAAGGGGCATCTCGAATTCGAACTCCAAGGCGAAAAGCTGCATGGACGGTGGCATCTGATCCGCATGGCGCATCGGCGTGGCGAGAAACGCACCAACTGGCTGCTTATCAAGGGCGAGGACGAGGCGGCGCGGCCTGAAAGCGCGCCGGATATTCTGGAAGAGCGTCCGGAATCGGTGAAGACGGGCCGCGTCGTTGAAGAAGTAGAGGGGGAGGCTCCGGGCTGGTCCTCGAAAACGGGTAAGATCGAGCGCAAGGAGCCGGAAGAGACGCTTCCCGATCCAGCGAAGATCAAGGGCGCGACGAAAGCGCCGCTACCGAAATTCATCGAGCCGGCGCTTGCCACGCTGGTCCCGAAGCCGCCTTTGGGCGAAGGGTGGATCCACGAGATCAAATTCGACGGCTACCGGCTGCAGGCCCGCATCGAAGCGGGGCGGGTCAAGCTCATCACGCGCGGCGGTCTCGACTGGACGAAGAAATTCGGCAAGGAAGTCATCGAGGCGCTTGGCGATTTGCCGGTAGGCACGGCGCTGATCGATGGCGAGCTCGTCGTGGAGACGAACACGGGCGCTTCCGATTTCTCCGCGCTGCAAGCCGATTTGAGCGAGGGGCGCACCGACCGTTTCGTCTTTTATGTGTTCGATCTCCTCTATCTCGACGGCTATGATCTACGGCCGCTGCCGCTCATCGAACGCAAAAAAATGTTGGAGCCGTTGCCCGGGCCATCCGGCAAGGTGCGCTACAGTTCGCATTTTACGGAAGCAGGTGATGTGGTGCTGAAGTCCGCGTGCCAGCTGGGGCTGGAGGGCATAGTCTCCAAACGGCGGGATGCGCCCTATCGCTCAGGGCGTGGCCGGGACTGGACCAAGGCCAAATGCATCCATCGGCAGGAATTCGTTATCGGCGGGTATGTGCCGTCCACCACCTCGCGCAAGGCTATCGGCTCGCTGGTGATGGGCTATTATGAGGACGGCAAGCTCATCCATGTCGGGCGGGTGGGCACTGGCTTCACCGCCTCGGTTGCCGAGGATCTCCATCGCCGGCTGGAGCGGATACGCATTCCCTCGAGCCCCTTTGCCGAGAAGCTGACGGCGGAAGAGGCAAGGGGCGTTCGTTATGTCAAGCCGGTTGATGTCGCGGAGGTGGAATTCCGCAGCTGGACGGGCGCCGGCAATATTCGCCACGCCTCTTTCCGCGGCTTGCGCGAAGACAAACCAGCGGAGAGCGTTGTGCGCGAAACATTTGGAACCATGCCCCGGCCGGCAGCTGAATTGCGCTCAGGGGTGAAAGAAGCGAAGGTCAGACTTACCCATCCAGACCGTATTTATTGGCCGGGCGAAGGTGTCACCAAGCAGGGCCTTGCCGATTATTACGCGCAGGTGTGGCCGCATATGGAGCCTTTCGTCGTCCAGCGCCCGCTTGCGCTCTTGCGCTGCCCGGAGGGGATCGATGGCCATTCCTTCTTCCAGAAACACGCATGGAAGGGTCTCGATCCGAACATTGTGCTGGTGAAGGATCCGAAGGACAAAGCGGGCGAGGCGCTCATCAGCATCGACGATCTCGACGGGCTGATCGGCCTTGTGCAGGGCGCGGCGCTGGAAATCCACCCCTGGGGCTCCACGGTCGAGGATTGGGAGCATGCGGACATGATCGTGATGGATCTCGATCCGGGCGAGGGGGTGCCGTGGAAAGCGGTGATCGACGCTGCCGCGGAAGTGCGGGACCGGCTCATTCAGGCAGGGCTTACCCCTTTCCTCAAGACCTCGGGCGGCAAGGGGCTGCATGTGGTGGCGCCGCTCACGCCGAAGGCCAACTGGACGGCGGTGAAGGCTTTTACCAAGGCGCTCGCCGATTCCATGGCTGCGGATAGCCCCGAGCGCTACGTCTCGACGATCACGAAATCCAAGCGGCGCGGTAAAATATTGGTCGACTACTTACGCAACCAGCGCGGCTCCACCGCCGTTGCTCCCTATTCCACCCGTGCCCGCCCCGGCGCGGCAGTCTCCGCCCCGCTCAGCTGGGATGAACTCAGCCCCGATATCGGCCCCGCCTATTTCACCGTCCTCAATATGCCAACCCGGCTCGCGGGCCTCAGCGAGGACCCGTGGGAGGGTTTCCGGGATGCGGCGGTGCCGCTGGAGGTGAAGAAGAAGCGGGGGAAGGGCGGTTAAGCTCTTACCGCTTCCCCTTCGCTTCCTTCGAAACGCTTTTCCGCAGCGCATCCATGATATTGATGACATTGTCCGGCCGTTGCGGTTCCGGCTCTTCCTTCGCCTTGGCGGGCTTTTTCCGGCCCTTTTTCTTGGCCGAGATGATGTCGAGGAGGCGGTCTTGCACGGGGTCCTTGACGAGCGAAGGGTTCCACGACCGTGCGCGCTCTTCGATCAGTTGCTTGACGAGTGGCATCAATTCCTTGTCGGCGGGGACGTCTCCGGCCTTCTGGAAATAGACTTCCGGTTCGCGCACCTCGTCGCCATAGCGCAGCGTCCAGAGGATAATTCCGCGCCCTCGCGGCTCCAGCATCACCGCGCGCTCGCGGCGGTAAAGGACGAGGCGGGAAATGCCGACCGTGCCGGTTGTCGCCATGGCATCGCGGATGACGGAAAAGGCTTCTTCGCCGACCGGATCGTCCGGCGTAAGGAAATGCGGCGTGTCGTACCAGACCCAGTCGATGCTGTCGCGCGGGACGAACATGTCGATATCGATGGTCCGGGTACTTTCGAGCGCCACCGATTCAAGCTCGTCGTCCTCCAAGATGACATAGTCGTCCTCGCCGGTCTGGTAGGCCTTGACCTCATTGTCCTCCTCGACCGGCTTCTCAGTGACCGCATCGACATATTGGCTGACGACGCGGTTGCCGGTCTTGCGATTCAGCGTATGGAAGCGGACTTTCTCGTTTTCAGACGTAGCGGGGCTCATCGCGACCGGGCAGGTCACCAGCGACAGTTTCAGATAGCCTTTCCAGTAGGTGCGGCGAGCCATGGGAACCTCACGAACCGGAGGGCAACGGCCTGCCAGGCCGTTGGTTCCACGATAAGGCTAGTTTTTGTCCGAGGTTTCCGCCTCTTCGGCCAGCAGGATAGGCGCCGGTTCGGATGGGGCGACGGAGGGCGGCTGGGCGACGCCGCGTTTTTTCTCGCGGATGAAGGTGAAGAGGCCCGAAATGATGATGAGGACGATGCCGATCAGCATCGGCAGGTCGATGGTGTCGTGGAATACGAAATAGCCGAAGAGAATGGCCCAGATCATCTGGCTGTATTGCGGGGAGGCGATGGCGCTTGCCGGCGCGTGCTGCGCGGCAAACATCAGCAGGATATTCGCCAGCGCCGCGAGAAGGCCATATCCCGCAAGATATAGCCATTGTGTTACCGAGGGATTGCCATAATCCAACGACATTAGCAGCCCGCAAATGACGATTGGACCGAACAAACCGCTCGAATAGAGCGTGATACGCTTCTCGTATTTGCCCATCACACGGAAGATGACGATGCCAACCGCGCCGCTGAACCCGCCGAAGAGCGCGCCCAGATGGCCGATCGAGAGCTCGCGGAAGCCGGGCCGCAGCACGATCATGACGCCGATGAAGCCGATGACGACCGCAGACCACCTTCTCCATCCAACCTGCTCCTTGAGGAACATCACGGAGAGAATTGTCACAAAGGCAGGTAAAAGAAAGATGAGCGCGAAGGCTTCCGCCATGGAGAGATGCGTAAAGGCGACGACGCTGCCAAGCACACCCGTGGCCGATGTGACGGTGCGCAACAGCCACAAGGGCTTGTTCCGGGTGATGAAGATGTCGCGCCACTCCTCATCCGCCTTCTTCACGAAGGGCAGCGCCGCCAGCCCGAACACGGCACCGAAGAAGGCGATCTCATAGGGCGAAAGCGTGCCGTCGATCAGCTTGACGCAGGCGTCCGAGAACGCGAAGGCCGCGTAGGAGGCAAAGGCCAGGATGATACCGTACATCATGACGGGGTTCCGGTGAGGAGAAAGGCGTGAGGCAATGGGGCGCTGCAAATCGGGCGCCGCTGGGGCTTAGCCAATTTTTTGCGCTGCGACAAAGGCAAAATGCACAAATCAATTTCGTGTGATACGCGCAATAATCTTGCTTTTGAAAGCCCTTAAATAAGCTTGCGTTTCGGCGAAATTTGGCATTTCTTTGGCCCACACAACCAATAATGGGACTTCTGGAAAAGAAGGGGAACAACAATGATCTACTCAAGGCTCAATCTCCGAACTGCCGTCCTGCTCGGCTCGCTCCTCCTTGGCGCCAGCCCCGTCCTCGCCGAAGCCGTGCTGCACCGCGGTAATGCCGGCGAGCCGCAGACGCTCGACCAGGCGCATACGTCGATCAATATCGAGGAGTTTATTCTCAAGGACCTCTATGAGGGCCTCACCATCTATGATGCCGCTGGCAAGATCGTGCCGGGAGCCGCCGAAAGCTGGACGGTTTCCGACGACGGTACGGTCTATACGTTCAAGCTCCGACCGAATGCAAAATGGTCTGACGGCTCGCCCGTCACGGCTGAGGACTTCGTTTTCTCATACCGCCGTGTCGAGGATCCGAAGACGGCGGCGGGCTACGCCAATATTCTTTACCCGATCAAGAACGCCCAGAAGGTAAATAAGGGTGAATTGCCGGTTGACCAGCTTGGCGTCAAGGCGCTCGACGACAAGACGCTGGAGATCACGCTCGAACAGCCGACACCGTTCTTCCTTGAGCTCTTGGCGCACCAGACGGCGTTGCCAGTCAGCAAGGCGAGCGTTGAGAAGAACGGAGCAGACTTCGTAAAGCCGGGCGTGATGGTGTCGAACGGGGCATTCCGGCTCACCGGCCATGTGCCTAACGATAATCTGACGGTGGCGAAAAATCCCGAATATTGGGATGCTCCCAATGTGAAGCTCGACAAGGTGATCTTCTATCCCATCGACGATCAGGCGGCTTCGGTTCGCCGGTTCGAAGCGAAGGAAATGGACCTCGTCTATAATTTCTCCGCCGATCAGATCGACCGCCTGCGGAAGACCTATGGCGATGCGGTGCATGTCTCGCCGACGCTTGCGACCTATTATTACGCCTTCGATTCACGGAACGCGCCTTACGACGACATGCGTGTTCGCCGGGCGCTCTCCATGGCCGTAGACCGGGATTTCCTGGCCAACGAGATTTATAGCGGCTCGCAAATTCCTGCCTATTCAATGGTTCCGCCCGGAATGGAAACCTATGGCGAACCGTCCAAGGCCGATTTCGCGGACAAATCGCAGATCGACCGAGAGGATGAGGCGGTCAAGCTGATGAAGGAGGCGGGTTATGGCGAGGGCAGCAAGCCGCTCAACATCGAGATCCGTTACAACACCAATCCGAACCACGAGCGTGTTGCGACTGCGGTTGCAGATATGTGGAAGAACACGTTCGGCGCCAAGGTGTCCCTGGTGAATCTCGACGTTTCGTCACACTACGCCTATCTTCAGGAGGGCGGTAAGTTCAATGTTGCCCGCGCTGGCTGGGTCGCCGATTACGCAGATGCGGAAAACTTCCTCGCGCTAAATGTCAGCAGCAACAAGACCTTCAATTACGGCAAGTTCAACAATCCTGAATTCGATGCCCTGATGAAGCGTTCTTATGAAGAACGCGATCCGGCGGCACGCTCAAAAATCCTCCATGAGGCCGAAGCGCTTCTTATGAAGGAGCAGCCGGTAGCGCCGCTTCTGACACAGGCCGATCTCTGGCTTGTCTCGGACAGGGTGATGGGCTGGAAGGATAATGCCGCCAACCAGCATCTGAGCAAATATCTGAGCGTCAGCGAATAAGGTCTAGCACCCTCCTTCCCCCTTGCGAGGAAGGTGCCCGCGTCAGCGGGCGGATGGGGGTGGTGACGTTCACGCTTGCTTCGAAAACCCTCGCGCAAACGTCACCACCCCCACCCGGCCCTTCGGGCCACTTGCCGGGGCGAGCCACGGGTCTCGCCCGTCCTTCGGACCCCCGCAAGGGGGAGGGGAAAAACTGGTGGAACATGCCATGCTGATGTTTATTTTACGCCGATTGGCGAGCGCGGTGCCGACATTGTTTATCGTCGTCACCTTGTCCTTCTTCCTCATGCGGTTTGCCCCGGGCGGCCCGTTCAACCTCGAACGGCCCCTTCCGCCGCAGACGATGGAAAACCTCATCAAGACCTATCACATGGATGAGCCGCTCTGGCGGCAATATCTTATCTATATGGGCAATGCGGTTCGCGGCGATTTCGGTCCGAGCTTCATCTACAAGGACAATTCCGTCGCAGAACTGATCGGCAAGGGCCTGCCATACTCCGTCGAGCTCGGCTTCTATGCGCTGCTGCTCGCCCTCGTCGGCGGCGTACTGGCCGGTACGGTTGCGGCCTTGCGGCAGAACAGCGCCATCGATTTCATCGTCATGACCGTCTCGACCGTCGGGGTCACCGTGCCGAATTTCGTCGTCGGCCCGGTGCTCACCCTGATCTTCGCCATCATGCTCGCCTGGCTTCCCGCCGGCGGCTGGGGCGACGGGTCGCTGCGCTTCCTGATCCTGCCGATGATCGCGCTGGCGCTGCCGCAGTTGGCAGTGTTCGCCCGGCTCACGCGCGGCTCGATGATCGAGGGGCTCAATACGGATCATATCCGCACCGCCAAGGCCTATGGCTTGCCGGCAAAAAGCGTCGTCATCACCCATGCGATGCGCGGGGCGATGCTGCCGGTCGTCTCCTATCTCGCGCCATGCGCCGCCGCGCTGCTGACAGGATCGGCGGTGGTGGAGACGATCTTCACGATTCCCGGCGTCGGGCGCTACTTTGTGCTGGGCGCGATCAACCGCGACTATACGCTGGTCATGGGGACCGTGATCCTGATCGCCATCTTCGTCATTGTCTTCAACCTGATCGTGGACATTCTCTACGGCCTTCTCGATCCGCGGGTGCGCCATGACTGATATAGCTCATTCGTCGCTGCCGGAAACCAGAAGCCGCAGCCTGTTCCAATTGGCGTTCATGCGTTTCCGGCGCAATCGTGCAGCCATGTCGGGCTGCGTCATGCTGGCGCTGATCGCGCTGTTCTCGTTCCTGGGCCCGCATTTCATCAGCCATAGCTACGATCAGGTCTTCCCGTCCTATGTGCTGACGCCGCCGAGCCTGGAGCCGCTGCCGGATACGTCCACGCTTCAGGATGTGATGGAGAGCGTCGCCGGGCGGGCGCGCGTCAAGCTTGAGAAATTCGAGCTCGACGGGCAGAGCTTCACCGCGACCGTCACCTCGGACCGGCCCATCGACCCGCGCACCGTGCGCTATTTCGACCGCGCCAACGAGTTCCGCGATACGACCGTGACCGGCACTGCGGACGACGGCAAATCGATGACGCTCACCGGCAAGGTCAACCGCGAATATTTCCCCTTCGGCACCGACAGCAATGGGCGTGACCTTCTCGCCCGCGTCATGCTCGGCGGGCAGGTTTCGATTGCGGTCGGGCTCCTCGCAAGCCTCGTCTCGCTGGGGCTCGGCGTCGTCTATGGCGCCACGTCAGGCTATATCGGCGGGCGCGTCGACAATGTCATGATGCGGCTGGTCGAAATCCTCTATTCGCTGCCCTTCGTCTTTCTCGTCGTCGTCCTGGTCGTGTTTTTCGGGCGCAGTTTCATCCTGATCTTCCTCGTCATCGGCGCGGTCGAATGGCTCGACATGGCGCGCATCGTGCGCGGGCAGACGCTGGCGCTGAAAAGGCGTGAGTTCATCGGCGCGGCGGAAGCGCTGGGGCTGACGGACTGGCAGATCATCCGTCGCCATATTATCCCCAACACCATCGGGCCGGTCATCGTTTTCGTCACTGTCGTGGTGCCGAAGGTGATCCTGCTCGAAAGCTTCCTGTCCTTCCTTGGCCTTGGCGTGCAGGCGCCGCTCACCAGCTGGGGCGTGCTGATCGCGGATGGCGCCAACAATATCCAGTCGGCGCCCTGGCTGCTGATTTTCCCGGCCATCTTCTTCGTCGTCACGCTGTTTTCGCTCAATTTCGTGGGCGACGGCCTGCGCGATGCATTCGACCCGAAGGACCGCTGACATGACGCAAGCGCATGAAACCATTCTCGAGGTTCGCGGCCTGAAGGTCAATTTCTCCACGCCGGATGGGACGGTCGAAGCGGTCAAGGGCATCGATCTCAATGTGAAGGCCGGCGAGACGCTCGCCATCGTCGGCGAGTCCGGGTCGGGCAAGAGCCAGACCATGATGGGCATCATGGGGCTACTCGCGCGTAATGGCAGCGTGACCGGCTCCGCCCGCTATCGCGGCAAGGAGCTGATCGGCCTTCCGCCCAAGGCGCTCAACAAGGTCCGCGGCTCGAAGATTACTATGATATTCCAGGAGCCGATGACCTCGCTCGATCCGCTCTACACCATCGGACGGCAAATCGCCGAGCCCATCGTGCATCATCGCGGAATGAGCTTCAAACAGGCCAGGACACGCGTGCTGGAACTCCTGCAACTCGTCGGCATTCCTGAGCCGGAGCGGCGGATCGACAGCTATCCGCACGAGCTCTCCGGCGGCCAGCGGCAGCGGGTCATGATCGCCATGGCGCTCGCCAACGAGCCGGACCTGCTCATCGCGGACGAGCCGACGACGGCGCTCGACGTCACCATCCAGGCGCAGATTCTCGACCTGCTGCGCTCGCTGCAACAGCGCTTGCGGCTCGCCATTGTGCTGATCACCCATGATCTCGGTATCGTCAGGCATTTCGCGGAGCGGGTGGTGGTGATGCGGCGCGGCGAGGTGGTGGAACAGGGCGCGACGGCCGATATCTTCGAACGCCCGCAGGAGGATTACACCAGAATGCTCCTCGATGCGGAGCCGCGTGGCCGCAAGGAGCCGGCCCCCGCCGATGCGCCGATCATGCTGGAAGGGCGGAACGTCACGGTCGATTTCTCACTCGGCGCGGGGCTGCTGGGCGGCTCCACCGTCACCTTCCGCGCGGTCGATGGCGTCAGCATCCGGCTGCGCCAGGGCCAGACCATCGGCATTGTCGGCGAGTCCGGCTCGGGCAAATCGACGCTCGGGCGCGCCTTGCTCAAGCTCATCAAGGGCAGCGGCTATTACCGCTTCGGCGAGACCGACATTTCCGGTTTCGACCGCTCCGCGATGCGGCCCTTGCGCCGGGAATTGCAACTGGTGTTCCAAGACCCCTACGGCTCGCTGTCACCGCGCCGGACGGTCGGCGAAATCATCACCGAGGGCCTGTTCGTGCACGAACCTGATCTGAGCAGGCAGGAGCGGGACAAGCGCGCGGCCACGGCGCTGCAGGAAGTCGGCCTCGATCCGGAGACGCGCAATCGCTATCCGCATGAGTTCTCCGGCGGCCAGCGCCAGCGCATCGCCATCGCCCGCGCGATGATCCTGAAGCCGAAGGTGGTGATCCTCGACGAGCCGACCTCGGCGCTCGACCGCTCCGTGCAGGGGCAGGTGATCGACCTTCTGCGCAAACTGCAACAAGCGCACGGCCTCTCCTACATCTTCATCAGCCACGACCTTTCGGTAGTGAAGGCCATGGCGGATTATGTGGTGGTGATGAAGGGTGGGCGCATCGTCGAAGAGGGCGAGACGGACGCCATCTTCGCGGCACCCCAAGCGGCCTACACCAAGGCACTGATCGGCGCGGCGTTTAATATTTGAGCTGTAACCCATTAAAATAGTGGGATTTTCAGTAAATTAGCATTATGGCGCGGGCGGGAAATTCTTCCGCCTGGCTCCTTTTAAATAGCATATTTTACACGCTGGACACATGTATTCAGCGAATCTATTCTTTTATTCGATTGGTCAATTTGTGGATAATGCTTGAAGTTGGTCTTCTTCAACAATTCCAAAACCGCAAAGGCTCCCCGCCGTCATGAACCAGCATTTGACGCATCTCGAGCGTCTTGAAGCCGAGGCGATCCATATCTTTCGCGAGGTCGCGGCAACGTTTGAAAATCCCGTGATGCTCTATTCGGTGGGCAAGGATTCCTCCGTCATGCTGCATCTGGCGATGAAGGCATTCTATCCGGCAAAGCCGCCCTTTCCGTTCCTCCATGTCGATACGACCTGGAAATTCCGCGACATGATTCAATTCCGCGACCGCCAAGCGCGGGAATTGGGGTTCGAACTGCTCATCCACATCAACGAAGATGGCGTCAAGCAGGGGGTCAATCCCTTCATCCACGGCTCCAACACCCATACCCACATCATGAAGACCGTGGCGCTCAGGCAGGCGCTCGACAAATATGGTTTCGACGCGGCCTTCGGCGGGGCGCGGCGCGACGAGGAGAAATCCCGCGCCAAGGAGCGCATCTTTTCCTTCCGCAACGCTAGCCACGGCTGGGACCCAAAGAACCAGCGCCCGGAAATGTGGAAGATCTATAACACACGCATCGCCAAGGGCGAATCCATCCGCGTGTTCCCTTTGTCCAATTGGACCGAACTCGACATCTGGCAATACATCCTGAAAGAGAACATCCCCATCGTGCCGCTTTACTTTGCGGCCCCCCGTCCCGTGGTGGAGCGGGACGGGATGCTGATCATGGTCGATGATATCAGGATGGAACTGCAGCCTGGCGAAAAGGTGGAAGAGCGCATGGTCCGCTTCCGCACGCTCGGCTGCTACCCGTTGACCGGGGCGATTGAATCGAATGCGGCGACGCTCTCCGAAATCGTCGGCGAAATGCTGGTCGCCCGCACCTCCGAGCGGCAGGGGCGTCTCATCGACAAGGACGAGGCAGGCTCCATGGAAAAGAAGAAGCGCGAGGGATATTTTTGATGAACCAGATCGTTCTCGATGCCGGAACGGACGATGTCCTTGCCTTCATGGCCGATCAGGAGCGAAAGCCGCTGCTACGGTTCCTGACGTGCGGCTCGGTGGACGATGGCAAATCGACCCTCATCGGACGGCTGCTCTACGACACCAAGCTGCTCTTCGAGGACCAACTCGCGGCGCTCCAGAACGACAGCCGCAAGCACGGCACCAATGGCGACGAGATCGACTTCGCGCTGTTGGTCGACGGGCTGGAGGCGGAGCGGGAGCAGGGCATTACCATCGACGTCGCCTATCGCTTCTTCGCCACGCCGAAGCGCAAGTTCATCGTCGCCGATACGCCGGGGCATGAGCAATATACCCGCAACATGGCGACGGGCGCTTCGACCGCCGATCTTGCTATTGTGCTGGTCGATGCGCGGCAGGGTATTCTCACCCAGACGCGGCGGCACAGCTTCATCGCCTCGCTGCTCGGCATCCGGCACATCGTGCTGGCGGTCAACAAGATCGACCTTGTAGATTATTCGCAAGACGTCTTCGCCCGCATCTCCGCCGATTATCTGGCCTTCGCCCGCGATCTCGGCTTCGCCACCATCCAGCCGATCCCCATTTCCGCCCGCCATGGCGATAATGTCACGCTGAAATCGTCAAAGCTCGATGGGTATGACGGCCCGGCGCTGCTCACCCATCTCGAAACGGTCGCGCTCGACGGTGAGAAAAACGGAGCGCCGTTCCGTTTTCCCGTGCAATATGTGAACCGGCCCGACCAGAACTTCCGCGGCTTTGCCGGAACGGTCGCTTCCGGCGCTGTTGCGGTAGGAAGCCCGGTTGTCGTCGCCAAGTCCGGCAAGGCCTCACGGGTCAAGCGCATCGTGACGATGGATGGAGACCTTCAGGAGGCCGTCGAAGGACAGGCGGTCACCCTCGTGCTGGATGATGAGGTGGAGGTCTCGCGCGGGAATATGCTGGTGGCTCCCGACGCCCGCCCTGATGTCGCCGACCAGTTCGCTGCCCATTTGGTCTGGTTCGGCGAAGAACCGATGATGCCGGGCCGCTCCTATCTGATGAGGACCGAGACCGATCGGGCGAGCGTTACCATTACCGAGCTGAAGCACCGCATCAACATCAACAGCTTCGCCGAGGAAGCCGCGAAAAACCTTGCGCTGAACGAGGTCGGCGTCTGCAATTTTTCCACCGGCGAGCCGATTGCCTTTGACCCCTATGCGAAGAACCGCTCGACCGGCTCCTTCATCATTATCGACCGCATGACCAATGCGACGGTCGGCGCCGGTATGATCGACTTCGCGTTGCGCCGCGCCTCGAACGTGCATTGGCAGGCGCTCGACGTCGACAAAAAGGCACGCGCGGCGCAGAAGCATCAGCGCCCGGCGGTGCTGTGGTTCACCGGTCTGTCGGGGTCAGGCAAATCGACGGTCGCGAACGTGTTGGAAAAGCATCTCCATGCGCTGGGCAAGCACACCTACATCCTCGACGGCGACAATGTGCGCCACGGTCTGAACCGCGATCTGGGCTTCATCGCCGAGGACCGGGTGGAAAATATCCGCCGCGTCGGCGAGGTGGCGAAGCTGATGGCGGATGCGGGGCTGATCGTGCTCGTCTCCTTCATCTCGCCTTTCCGTGCCGAGCGCCAATTGGCGCGCGAGCTTTTCGAAGAGGGCGAGTTCATCGAAATTTTCGTCGACACGCCGCTCGAGGAATGCATCAAGCGCGATCCGAAGGGGCTCTATGCCAAGGCGCTTTCCGGCGAGATCAGAAACTTCACCGGGGTGGATTCGCCCTATGAAAGG
This sequence comes from Paramesorhizobium endophyticum, assembly GCF_014640615.1. Taxonomy (GTDB): domain Bacteria; phylum Pseudomonadota; class Alphaproteobacteria; order Rhizobiales; family Rhizobiaceae; genus Paramesorhizobium; species Paramesorhizobium endophyticum. Next base: position 30,083 of record NZ_BMHH01000012.1, read on the forward strand.
CCTGATAATCCCGAGCTTCACCTTTCTACATCAGGCCAAACAACTGAGGGACTGGTGGGAAAAATCGAGAAATATCTCGGGGAGCAGGGCATTATCGGCAATTATTCCGCCGATTCCTGGTCGATATAGTCTCCATCGTCATCCTCGGGCTTGTCCCGAGGGTCTACCAAGGGAACAGGGGAGTGACTGCCGTCGTGAACGATCATTCTGTTGCAGATTCTCGGGACAAGCCCGAGAATGACGACCGGCGCGCGGCAAGCTCTCCCAATGCGCTCCTTCTCCTGATGGAGCGGGCGGCCATCGAGGCTGGCTGGGCCATCATGAAGATTTACGACGCCGGCTTCGATGTTTGCCTCAAGGAGGATGGCTCGCCGGTGACCCAGGCCGACAAGACGGCGGAGGCGATCATTCTGGCAGCACTGCGCGCGGCGACCCCTGATATCCCTATCGTTGCCGAAGAGGAGTCCTCGGAGGGGAGGGCGCCTACGCATCCCGGGCACCGCTTTTATCTCGTCGATCCATTGGATGGTACGCGGGAGTTCATCAGCCGGAATGGCGATTTCACCGTCAATATCGCCCTCATTGAGCATGGCGCCCCCGTCATCGGCGTGGTTTACGCACCGGCGCGAGGGCTGCTCTTTTCCGGCGGCCCGGACGGCGCGCGGGAGGCGATAATCGCCGATCGTTTGGCAACGGCTCGTCGTCCGATTGGGATCCGCGATTGCCCGGCGCGGATGATTGCCGTCGCCAGCCGTTCGCACTCAACACCGGAAACAGACGATTATCTGGCGTGCCTCGATATCGCGGAACGGGTTTCCGTCGGTTCCTCGCTCAAATTCTGCCTGCTCGCGCGCGGCGAAGCCGATGTCTATCCGCGCTTCGGTCCCACGATGGAGTGGGACACGGCGGCGGGCGACGCCATCCTGCGCGCTGCGGGCGGCGGAACCTGGACGCTGGACGACTGCCTGCTCACTTACGGAAAAAGCGGCTTCGCCAATCCGTTCTTCGTCGCCCGGGGAGCCAATCCGGCGAACCGTTAAAATCAGCTCCCGCTTGTCAACGCGCCATTTACACGTCCTCCGGTAAGGAGAGACAAGGGCTATGGGGCATGCGGGCACATGGGGCATAACGAACAAAAAGGCGGGCCGCGGAAGCTCGGCGCGGCATTCCTTCGGGACCGGTCGGGCGCGATTGCGATCCTGGCGGCGCTGGCGCTCCCGGTGGTGATCGGCTTCGTCGCGCTCTCTGTTGAATATGGCCACGGCCTGTTGAAGAAGGTCGAGAACCAGCGCGTGGCCGATGTCGCGGCTTACGCCGGTGCGCTCGCCTACAACGCTGGCAATTCGGAACCGGATATGGTCGCCGCGGCGCGGAGCGCGGCTGCGCTCAACGGCGTCGCGCCCGGTGATGTGGCGGTGGCGCTCGTCGCCTCGCCGAAGGATCCCGGGAGCAAGGCCGTGCGCGCAACGGTCACAACCCGCAAGCCGCTTTTTCTCGCCCCGGTGCTCGGCGCGGAACGGACGTTGAGCATCGGCGCGCAGGCGTTTGCTTCGATCGGCAAGCCGGGCAGCGGCTGCATCGTGGCGCTTAAAGAGGGTGGAGCGGGGATCGAGCTTTCGGGCGGTACGAGCGTCGAGTGCGAACGGGTCGCATCGAATGCGAGTATCAAGGCGCCGTGCGGGACGATGATCAAAGCCGAGAACGTTACGTATTACGGGGACAAGGAACCCGAGCCCTGCCAATGGACCCCGAATATGGTGCAGCAGGACGGAAAAACGGCTGCGCCCGTCTCGAAGCAAAAGACGGACGATCCGCTGAAGGATAATGAAGGCGTGAAGGATTTTGACGGCACGTTCGATGCGGTGCGGAAAGAGTCCTGGCCGAACCTGGCCTTTTCCGGCGCGGGGCCGGATTTCAGGTTTGGGGCAGAGGATAGGGATAATACGCCCCCCATGATCGCACAAAAAGTGGCCGCGATCGGCTGCACTTATAATCCGGCCTATTATAGCCAGTGGTACACCAGCCAATGGGAAATCACCTGCCCGGAAAAGACGAATATCGGTTCCATCGAGTTGTCTGGGAGCCAGAAGGTCGAGTTCAAGATCGTTGACGATCCAGACACCGACGAGGTCCCTGTTTTCAATGTTTCCGGCGGCATAGTGACCAAAAACAACGGCATGACCCTGATCTTTGGGCGCGCCGATTTCAACATCGCCGAGGGCGTGAAGGGCGATGGCATAAGTTTCCGGGGCGGTAATTTCCGGATCGGAAAAGGTGTGTGCGATAAGGGCGACAGCATTTGCACCACCGGCAAGATCACATTCGGCGATCCGGACTCCTCCATTTCCAGCAAGTTCACGCTGGATGGGGGGATCTCCGCGAGCGGCGGCGCGACGCTCACTCTCGGCTCGCCGCGTTCCAACGGCAACAGCTATGTCATCAACGCCTCGGGCAAGGGCGATGCGCTCAGAATCGATGGCGGCGGGAGGATCGAGCTGGCCGATGCCACCGCTAATGGCAGCGTCTTCCGTGCCAATGGCAGGATCAATGGCGGGGGCGGTGGAAGCTGCATCGTTTTTCCCGCTGCCGCGCGTCACGATATTCTGGGAGACGTTGATTTCGCAGGTGCTGTCAAACTCGGGGCGGGCCTCTATGTGATCGACGGATATTTCGCGGCCGGCACTGGTGGCGCCAGCTGTGACGGGAAGGGGGCGATCTACGGCGAGGATGTGACGCTGTTCATCTCGGGCAGGAATACCATAGCGCGCTGCAATGGGCAGGTGCTCTGCCTCGACGGCGGCAATGGCATCAGCCTGTCCGCGCCGCAGTCCGGGCCGTATGCCCAACTGGCGGTCGTCGGCCCCCAGGATAAGAACATCACGGCCGGCGTGACGGTCACCGCCGGCGGCAGCGGCAAGATTTCCGGCGCGTTCTATTTTCCCAACGGGCCGATCAGCATGGGGGGAGGCGCGACCCTCGGCAGTTCCACCGATTGCACGCAGCTTATCGGCACGAGCATCAAGCTCGAAGGCGGCGCGAAGATGATGTCGAAATGCACGGGCAACGACAGCAAAGGCAAGGTGGCGCTGGTCCAATGAGGCATATTTTCCAGACGGCCTTCCTGTTTCGGCGCTTCTTCATTCGCGAGAAGGATGGCGCGTCGGCCATCGAGTTCGCGGTCATTGCGCCGGTCTTCGTGCTGATCCTTGCCGGGAGCCTCGATCTCGGCATGGTGATCTATTCGCGCTTCAAGCTCGATTCCGCCGCCTCCAGCGGGGCAAGCTATGCGCTGACCAATGCGGACATGGTCACGTCAGCGCAAGGCAACGACCTCGCCAACAAGATCGCAGCCCTGATCGCCGCGCGGGCGAGCAATGCCAAGGCGAGCGTGACCGTCAACAACGGCCCCAACGCCGATTTCGAAAACGGCGTCATCAAGGCCAGCAAGCAATCGACGGGCGCGGACAGATGCTATTGCCCGACGGGGAACGCGCAATCGCTCGTCTGGGGCGCTGACAAACAATGCGGCGCGGCCTGCCCGGATGGAACGCGCGCGGGCAAGTTCGTCGCCATTTCCGTGCAGCAGCCTTATCAGCCGATCTTTTCGGGCTATGGCTTCATTCGCGATGATACCATTTCGTCCGCAACCGTGGTGAGAACCGAATGAAACGGAGCTTGAGACACTTCTGGAAGTCGGAAGCCGGGGTGGCCGCCATCGAGGCGGCGCTCGTCCTGCCTGTCTTTCTCTTGCTGCTGTTCGGGATCATCGAGTTCGGGCGGCTGTTCTGGGCAAGCCATGCCCTGCAGGAAACGGCCACAGTTACCGCGCGGTGCATGGGGCTGCCGCAGCTCGAATGCAGCCGGAACGGCACGTATGACGCGGCGCTGGCAAGTGAATTCGCGAAAAACACGTCGCGGGGCTGGTTCATCGCGCTCGACCCGGCATCTATCGCGCTCGATCGTGATGCTGAATGCCAGGGGATCGGCGGGTTTTCGTCGGTGGCGCTCGCATATGAGTTTCAAACCGTCGTGCCGAAGCTGATCGAGGCGCTTGCAGGCGGAACGGCCCTCAAGGCCACGGCGTGTTATCCTAATCAGTAGTTTTCGTTAATAAATGGGGACGCTGGCGCTCTACGTCGCCCCCCTCTGTCCTGCCGGACATCTCCCCCGCAAGGGGGGAGATTGGCTGACACGGCTTTCACCGACCAATTCTGGAACGTCTGCGATTGGTGCCGGGCGTTGATGATGGCGTAATCTCCCCCCTTGCGGGGGAGATGCCCGGCAGGGCAGAGGGGGGCGCCATAGGGCGCCAGCGTCTCCAATCAATCAACCTACTCTCTACGACTTCAACCGGTAGCCTGTCCGGAATATCCACCAGACAAGGCCAAGGCAAAGCGCGAGGAAGAAAATGATCATCGCGATGCTGACGCCTACGCTCACATCCGCCGTCTCGTAGAAGCTCCAGCGGAAACCGCTGATGAGATAGAGAACGGGGTTGAAGAACGTCACATCACGCCAGAAGGGCGGCAGCATGTGGACGGAATAGAAGGAGCCGCCCAGGAAGACGAGCGGGGTGACGATCAGCAGCGGGATCAGCTGCAGCTTCTCGAAATTGTCGGCCCAGATGCCGATGATGAAGCCGAACAGGCTGAAGGTGACCGCCGTCGCGACGAGGAAGAACACCATCCAGAACGGATGGCGGATTTCTATGGGAACGAAGAGCCATGCCGTGGCGAGGATGATCACGCCAAGGATCAGCGATTTCGTCGCCGCCGCACCGACATAGCCGATAACGATCTCGACGAAGGAGATCGGGGCAGAGAGCACTTCATAGATCGTGCCGACGAATTTCGGGAAATAGATGCCGAAGGAAGCGTTGGAGATCGAGGTTTGGAGCAGCGTCAGCATTATCAGGCCGGGCACGATGAATGCGCCATACTGCACACCCTCGACTTCCTGGATGCGGCCGCCGATCGCCGAGCCGAACACCACGAAATAGAGCGATGTGGAGAGCACCGGCGAGACCACGCTCTGCAGAAGCGTGCGGCGCATGCGCGCCATCTCGAAAAGATAGATCGCCTTGATGGCTTCGAAATTCATCGGGCTTCCTCCACAAGGCTGACGAAGATGTCTTCGAGCGAGCTTTGTTTGGTGTCGAGATCCTTGATCGAGATGCCGGCGCGGTTCAAATCGGCCAGCAACGAGCCGATGCCGGTGCGCGCGGCTTGCGTGTCATAGCGATAGATGAGGCGGCGGCCACTGTCCTCCACCTCGAGATCGTAATGCGAGAGGGTCTCGGGCAGCGTCGTCAGGCTCTCGACGAGCTCCAGCGTAAGCTGCTTCTTGCCGAGCTTGCGCATGAGCTCGGCTTTTTCCTCGACGAGGATCAGCCGGCCCTTGTTGATGACGCCCACCCGATCGGCGATTTCCTCCGCTTCCTCGATGTAATGCGTCGTCAGGATGATGGTGGTGCCGTTTTCGCGCAGGCGGCGGACGAGCTGCCACATATCCTTGCGCAGTTCCACGTCCACCCCGGCGGTGGGCTCGTCCAGGAACAGGATCCTGGGCTCATGCGCCAGCGCCTTTGCGATCATGACGCGCCGCTTCATGCCGCCCGAGAGCTGCATGATCTTGTTGTCCTTCTTGTCCCAGAGCGACAGGTCTTTCAGGATCCGCTCGCAGAGCGCCGTGTCCGGCTTCTTGCCGAAGAGACCGCGGCTGTAATTGACCGTAGCCCACACGGTCTCGAACGTCTCCACATGCAGTTCCTGCGGCACGAGGCCGATGAGCTGCCGGGCGGCGCGGTAGTCCTTTATGATGTCGTGGCCCTGCACGGCGACCGTGCCGGTGCTCGGATTGATGATCCCGCAGACGATGGAGATAAGCGTCGTCTTGCCGGCGCCGTTCGGCCCCAGCAGCGCGAGAATCTCGCCGTCGCGTATGTCGAGATCGACCCCGTGGAGCGCAGTGAAACCACCCTCATAGGTCTTCGAAAGATTGGAAATGGATATGGCGTTTGGCATGAGACCGCGGCTGAAAGGAAGGGAAGGAATGGGAGCGCATTTGAACGGAACGCACGGATGCGCGCCCGGCCAAGGCTGGCAACATATAGGCCACTTGCCCCGCGCTTACCATAGCAGGCGGATGACAGGCGATATTTCCTGACAAATGGCGGGATAAAAGCGGGCGCTGCAGTGTAAACCAGCGACAGGACGCTCGGGCGGGCACACGCCCGCGCTGAGGCCCAATATCTCGCCGATGTCGCGGTTGGCCTTGCCCTTGGCGATCCACAGCAGCACTTCGGACTCTCGCTGCGTCAGGGAGAAATGCTGGCGGAGGATGGCGTCGTCGCTCAGCCGGTTTTCCGCCGCCAGGCGAAACAGATATTCGTCCGTGCCGATGGCGCCGAGGAAGGAGAGTTGCAGGCTGGACTGGCCCCCCTGGCGGATGGCGAGGCTCGTGTCCGTTCCGCCGCGCTGGTCGCGCTCCTTCATCCACCGGCCGATATGCGCGGTAATCGCTTCCAACCCGTCATCCGTTCCCGTCGCGGCATTGACGAGGCGGATGGCTTGCGGCGTCGATCTCCGTCAGCTTCGCCTCGATCCCCCTGATATAGCCGATTTCGCCGAGCCGGATCAGCTCCGCGACATGGGCGGAGGCGGGGAGGGCGATGCGATGAGTGGCTTCCGGCTTTTCCGCTTGCCCTGCGTCCCCCGCAACGCGCCATTGCAGGCCCAGATGAAACGCCAGCTTGTCATAGAGCTGGCCGAGGTCGAATGGCTTGGCGAGCGTGTCGTCATGGCCGCTTTCGGTGTGCTGCCGCGAGCCGTCGCCGACATTGGCCGAGAGCATGACGATCGGGGCCGTCTGCCTGGCCTGCCGCAGCTGTTCCACCAGTTCCCATCCGCTCATGCCGGGCATGGAGATATCGACGAGGAACAGGTCCGGCCGCGCGGTTTCGATCTGCGACAGGCATTCGCCGCCACGCTCGATGGCGATTACGTCGAAGCCGAGCGGGGCGAGCGTCTCGCGCATGAGCTTGCGGTGATCCTCATTGTCATCAACTACCATGATGCGACGGCGCGGGCCCTCATAGCCCCGGATGCGGCGGGACGGCTCCATCGGCCCCTGCGGGCGGCTGACTTCCGACAGCATCAGCCGCACGGTGAAAATGGTGCCTTCTCCCTTCGTGCTCGCGACGGCGATTTCGCCGCCCAGCGTCTGGGTCAGCAGCCGGGTGATGGTGAGGCCGAGCCCCAGGCCGGGCATGCGCCCCTGATGCTCCGCTTCGCCGCGCTGGAACGGGTCGAATATCCGGGGCAGGTCCTTCTGCGAAATGCCGCGGCCCGTATCAGCGATGGTGATGGTCGCCACTTGGCTGCGATAGGCGACATCGAAGCGGATGCGGCCGCTATCGGTGAATTTCAGCGCGTTCGAGATAAGATTGATGAGTATCTGCCGCAGCCGCTTCTCGTCGGTGCGCACATGGCGCGGCAGCGATGGCGCCCGGCTATGCTCGAAGGCAAGGCCCTTCGCCAGCGCCTGCGGACGAAACATGTCGACGATTTGGTCGAGGAAATCATGGATGTTGATCTCGTTGGAATAGACCTGCAGCTTGCCGGCCTCGATCTTGGAAATATCGAGAAGCCCGTCGATGAGGCCCGAAAGATGCTCGGCGCTGCGCCGGATCGCCTTGATCGCCTGATGGCGCGGGGCGGGGATGGTCTCGTCCCGTTCGAGCAGTTGCACATAGCCGAGCACGGCGTTGAGCGGGGTGCGCAATTCGTGGCTCAATCCCGTGACATAGCGGCTCTTGGCGCGGTTCGCCGCCTCCGCCACGACGCGGCTGTCATGGGCGAGCACATAGAACCATGAGACGACGCCCGCCATGACGGCGAAGACGAAGAAGACGATCGTCACTGTGCGCTCCACCACAACAGCCGTTTCCGGCGAGGCCGTGCCCGCCTGATGGGCGATCATGGCGAGGATGATGCCGATGCCGGCGATGGAGAGTCCCCGAACGCGCCGAAATGCGCGACGAGGGCGAACCCGGCGGAAAAAACAGCATCGCGTCGACGCCGACCGGATTGATGTCGTGAAGATGGGCGCGCTTGAACTCGATGCCCGGCGGCGACAGGCCGAGCGGCTTGTTGACGAACAGATCCGCCGAGATGGTGCAGAGCCAGGCCATAGCGATGATGGAGAAGATGCCGAGCGTCTCCTGCAGCAGCCGGTAGATGCCGAGTTCCATCAGGAGCAGCGCAATCGCCACGTTGAACACCAGCCAGACGACGCGGCCCGGATGGCTATGGGTCAGCCGCGAGAAGAAGTTCGACCATGCGAGCGAGCCGGCATAGGCGTTCATCACATTGATCTTCAGCTGCGACACCACGACGAAAGCCGCCATCAGCATGGGCGCCGCCGTCTGCGAGGGCAGCATGTAGCCGAAGGCGGTGAAATACATCTGCGCCGGATCGGCGGCGCGGATTGCCGGGACGCCGCTGTTCAGCGCCAGCACCACGAGGAAGGAGCCCGCCAGCAGCTTCGGCGCGCCGACGATCACCCAGCCCGAGCCCGCCAGGAACACGGCGACCCGGTGGCGAAGCTTGCGCTGCCCGTCCGGCGGTAGGAAGCGCAGGAAATCGACCTGCTCGCCGATCTGCGCCATCAGCGCGAAGATGACGGCGGAGGCTGCGCCGAATTCCACCAGCCGGAAGGGCGCGAGAGCGCCGCCGCCGGCATGATGAGTACTGGCAAAGGCGAGCCATTGGCCGAAACTGTCGCGGTTGGCGAAGGCGATGAAGAGGAAGGGAAGGATGTTGAGCACGATCCAGAAGGGCTGGGTGACGAGCTGGAATTTCGAGATCATCCGCACGCCATAGGTGACGAGCGGAACCACGGCCACGGCGCTGATGATGTAGCCGATCCAGAGCGGGATGCCGAGCGCCAGTTCCAGCGCGCCGGACATGATCGGACCTTCTCGCCCGACCTTGCCGACCTGACGATCTATGTCATCTCAGTGTGCCAGGGCGAGGAAATCCCGCGCAAGGGCGGCCCCGGCATCACCCGCTCCGACCTGCTGATCATCAACAAGAAAGATCTAAAGCATGTCTCCCAAAAGTGGGAACCGGTTTTGGGGTAAAGACATGCGCAAAAACAAAAACTTAAAGCGTGTTCCATGAATGCGATAAAATGCAACACGCTTTAGCCCCCTTCGTCGGCGCCGACCTCGACGTGATGGAGCGAGACGCAACCCGGATGCGCGCCGGCCAGCCCTTCGTCTTCACCGACATGAAGCGCGGCGACGGGGTGGACAGGATCGTCTCGTTTCTTGAGCTTGAGGGCGGGTTGGCCTGATATGCGCCATCCCCCGCCTCAATGTGGATCATTCGGTGTTGAGCATGGTTCGTAGTGCCGCCGCGTCGGCCCGAAACTGCTCGGGGCTGTCATTCCTAACGAATTCGAGCAGCGCATAGTTTTTTCCGCCCCGCTCTCCCGTGGGGAGGGCCTTGATGCATGCGCGCCAATAGTCGACGCGGTCGCGTAGCGGAAGGCGGCTGAAATCGGCTTTCCAGGCGAAGACATGCAGATTGCCGATGCGGTCGCCCAGAGCCGCAATTTCCGCAAGCGCTTCGTCAAGCGGCAGGCCTGGCGCGGGTTGCCAATAGAAGAACAGGTTCGGGAATGGCAGGTCCCTTGCGAGTTGCAGTGAGGATTGGAGGCTGTCGGTCAGCGAGTTCGGATGATATTCCAGCCCGATGGTCATCTCGCGCTCCGCCGCCCTGGACGCAATGCTTGCCAGCGCATTCGTTGCGTCCATGCGCTCAGCGGGCAGATATTCGGCAGATGGCCGTTTCCGGCTTCCGGCCCAGACGCGTATGTGGCTCGTCCCCAGCGCTTCCGCCGTATCGAGCGCGGCAGTGACTTCGGGCATAGTAGCGTCAGGCGCGAAAATGTAGGAGCCGTAGGACGAGACCGTCAATCCGGCGGCGATGGTCCGGACGCCGATTGCCCGCGCGTTGTGGAGGTCGCCGGGCGGGACGTGAATGTCCGCCCCCCATTCGATCGCTTTCAAGCCGGATGATGCCGCGAGTTCGATGATCGCATCCGGTGTCATGCCGCGGAAGGTGACCGAGCAAAGTCCGGGCTCGAAATGTCTCATGCGATGAGCTCCAGATGTTCGACGCGTATTTGCTGCTGCAAGGGCTCGTCGCGGCAATAGCGCTCGATCTCCGCAATGGCCATTTCGCCGAGCCGGCTGCGTTCGAGGCCGATGGCGCCGGCAATATGAGGCGTCAGGAAAACATTCGGCAGGGTATAGAACGGCGAGGCGCGCGGCGGCGTTTCGGGATCGGTCACGTCGATAATGGCGTCTATGCGCCCGCTTTCCAGTTCGGCGAGCAGCGCGCCCTCATCGACAAGCGCGCCCCGCGCCGTGTTGATGAGCGTTGCACCGTCCTTCATCAGGGCCAGGGCGGCGGCATCGATCATGTGCCGGGTTTCGGGAAGTGACGGCGAATGCAGGGAAATCACATCGCTTCGCGCCATCAATTCGTCGAGCCGGATGGATCTTGCGCCGAGCCGGCGAGCCTCCGCCTCGTCCGCGAAAGGGTCGCACAGCAGGCACTCGAAGTCGAAGGGCTGGAGCAGCTGCAGCACCCGCCTGCCGATGCGCGAGGCGCCGACGATGCCGACTGTCTGGCCGAGATTACCGATGGGAAGGGACTGCAGGCGCTCGATCTTTTGCCGGCTTCGTTCTTGGGTGTAGACATGGCGGAAGCGAAAGGCGCGTTTTCCGGCAAGGAGGATCATCGCCAAGGTGAATTCCGCGACGGGTTGCGCATTCGCTTCGGCTGCGCTGGACACAACGATATCCTGCTCGAAAACCTCCCGCGCAATGAAATGTTTGACCGATCCGGCGGCGTGCGCGATCATCCACAAGCGCGGCATGAGCGCCAGCTCCCTTTCGCTGATGGCGGGGCAGCCCCATCCCGTGAGCAGGATTTCCGTTTGCCGAAGCTGGGTTTCGAGGCGGGGATCATGGAAATCGGTGACGGGCCGGCTGTCGAGGATTTCGACTGTCGAAGAGAGCCGTTCGATCAAGGCGGCCGTCAGCACGTGCTCCGTTTTCTCTGGCCGCATGGCGAGGCTGAGACGCGGCTTGGCCGTGTTCATGCGCGATCTCCCGGAGCCTGCATCGGACTCACGGTTTGCCCGCTTTCATGAAAAAGCCGGTCGAGCTCATCCATATCGGGCTGATCAGGCACATTCGGCAGAGCTTGCCGGGCGGTCTCATTGGCGTTGCCGACGAACACCGCGCAGGCGAGGAAGCTTTCGCCCGCCGGGATATCGGCCCGCAATTGCGGCACGGTGGTTTTGGCGTGGATCAGGTTGGTATTGGGCAGGGCTTTCAGCGCAACGCCCTGCCGCGCCACGCTGGAGCCGAGATCGACGATGGCCGAAATATCGGAGCCGCAATCGGCGATGGCCCGCTCCGCTTCCTCCGTCATCCGGTCGCGGTCGCCGTCATTGCGGAGGATCGGAAAGCCGGCTTCAGCGGTGGATAAGGGGTGCGGCGTGACGATCCGGTGCAGCCTTATGTGCCAGTCCCCCGAAGCTACAAGCGTCGTTTCGACCTCGACATCGGGATAGGGTTTCCACGTCGCGCGCAGGTTTGTCCCTGCCATGACCGCGCTTTCGTTGGTTTCGCGGACGCGGTAGTGCAGCCCGTCTTCGGAGAAGGCCAGCATGTTGTCGAAGCCGTTCGTCCTGAAGCCGCGCTCATCGACCTCCACGCCGAAGCCGTAGCGGGAGGAATAAGCGAATTTCGCATATTTCTCCGGCCCGCCGCGCATCATGAGGTTTTCCTGGCCGCAGGCAAGCGCGACCACATTTCCCTCCCGCCTTGTGACCACCATGCCGGCATGGGCAAGCGGCAACGGGGTGTCGTCCGTACCGAGCGGCTGTTCCTCGGCCTGCCAGAAGGGATGCTCCTCGGGCAGAGCCAGCGGCAAAAACGCCTTGAAGGCCCAATAGGGCGAGCCGGCCGAATTGTAGCTTTCGGACATGGTGAGTTGCGGATAGCCGTAGCCGATGGAAAGAATGCCGTCGCAGTCGGCAATCGGCTTGTCCGCCCACCAGCGCAAATGCCGCAGATAGAGCCCCTTGATCTCCCCCCAGGGCAGCGCCTCCTCATCGGCGAACGCCAAAGCGCCCCAGAAGCTGCCGCAGGCGAAGCGATATGTCATCGAGCGGCCAAAGGCGAGGACGCCGCCGTCCTCATCGAACCAGGCCCGAAAGTCTTTCGCAAAGAGACGCGCGCGCTCCCTGTATCGGTCGCCATAGACGTCGCCGGGCTTGCAGAGCTTGGCGTAGATGAGCCCGTAAAAATGCATGGCAAAGGCGATATAGTGATCGACGCGGCGATAATTGCCGTCGCGATACCAGCCGTCGCCGAGATAAAACCCTTCTAGTTCGCGCTGATAGCTATCGGTCAGGGCGCGGTTGAACGGAATGCCAAGATGGTCGAGCGCCATGTCGACCATGATGCGGAAGAATTTCCAATTGTTGTCCGCATAGGTCCGCTCGCGCGCGTCGAGCAGGTAGCGGGCGACATTGGCCTTCTGCGCGTCGTCAAGCGGCTCCCAAAGGTGCTGCGGCGCAAGGCGCAAGGCAAAGCCGATGGCGGCAAGCTCTACCAGCCTCTGGTCCTTGTCCCGCACATCGCCCCAATATTCCGGATGCCGCTGGTCGGTGCCGTTGGCGAGACCCTTGGCGAAAAGAGGCCAGTGCTCGAAAGCATCCCCGCTAAGCGCCAGCGGCGCAATGCCCCATAGCGGTCGTGCAAAGCCTTCCAGATCGGCCGCCGTACGGTCGAAATGCGCCGCCGCCGCGCCGAGCCTTACCCGCGCGCCACCGGGAGAGAAATAGGGCAGGAGCGGTGCGAAGCTGTCGGCCACCGCCCTTTTGATGTCCGCGCGGCTTTTCAGGGGATTGCCGGAAAGCGGATTGAAGCGGTTCATGGGATCATTCATCGTGAGCCGCCTTCCGTGCCGGTCCCGCCGTCTCGCCTTCGATGAGATGGACTGCCAATTGCACCTGTCGCGCGCCAGCGGAAGGCTCGGTCAGCCGGCGGCGCAGCAGTTCTATCGCTTCGCGGGCGATGTTGCGGCGATCCACGTGAAGGGTGGAGAGGCGCGGAGTCGATAATTCCGCGAAGGGAAGATCGTCGAAGCCGATGATGGAGATGTCATCAGGCACGCGCAGCCCCAGTTCCTGCACCGCGCCCAGGGCACCGAGGGCGATGGCGTCATTCATGCAGAACAGGCCGGTGATATCAGGATCGTCGGTAAGCAGCGCGCGGACGGCGTCGCCGGCCTGCGTGAAGCCGCTTTCTCCCGTCGTCAGGAAGACTTCCTTGTGGAGGGCGCCGGCCGTATCGAGGATTTCGTGCCGGAAGCCGCGCAAGCGCTCCCGCACGGTGTGCCGGTGGGAAAGGCCGATATAGGCGAGCTTGCGGTGGCCGAGTTCCACCAGTCGCCGGCCGGCCAGTCGCCCGCCATAGAAATTGGAGGGCGACACGCAGTCGAGCTTCATTGCCGGGTCAGCGCCATTGACGAGAACCGAGGGGACCACGCCCTGGGCGATCCGGTCGATCGTATGGTCATCGGGATCGAGCCCGATGGCGAGGAGACCGTCCGCGTCGCAGGCAAGCTGCATGGTGCTTTCGTCGATCTGCTTCTGATGGAGCAGCCGGATATCCAGTTCGAAGCCTTCGGACGATGCGAGGCCGCGCAGCGTATCGAGAATGTCATGGTAGAAGGCGCCGATATCGCCGGTCGCCCTCTCGGCGGACATGAAGGCCACGATCTTCTTTCCATCGAGGGGCACGGTACTCATAGCGCCGTGGTTCGGATGCAGCGGATATCCCAGCTCCGCCGCCACGCCCAGGACTTTGCTCTGGATGGGGGCGCTGATCCCCTTTTCGCCCGAAAGAACGCGCGAGACGGTGCTGATGGAAACGCCGGCGCGGCGGGCAATGTCCGCCTGGCGTGGCCTGCTGATGGGAGGTGACTCGGGCATGTCGGCTCTTCTGTTTGCATGATTTGCAATTTTATGCAAATATTGCATTAATAGAAAAAATTGCAACCGATATATGTTCGTTGGAATTTTCCAAAATGGGAGGGAAACGCATGCTATCCATCGACAGGCGCAGGTTTTTAATGACGGCGGCCATGACGGGTCTCGGGCTTGCCGCCGGCAATCTCACGGGTGCGCGGGCACAGGATACACGGCTGCGATGCGTATGGTGGGGATCCGCCGACCGCAGCAGGCGCACCAATGAGGTGATCGCGCTCTACCAGAAGGCCAATCCGCAAACGGCGATCAGCGGCGAGATGATAGCGGGATCCGATTACTGGACCAAGCTCGCCACATCGATGGCCGGCCGCAACGTCGCCGATATTTTCCAGCTGGAGCCATCCACCATCGCCGATTATTCGGGACGCGGCGCCTGCATGCAGCTCGACCAGTTCGTCGGATCGGATCTCGACCTTTCGAACTTCGGCAAGGGCGAGGTCGATCTGTGCCGGATAGACGGCAAGCTTTACGGCGTGGGCCTCGGGCTCAATTCATTCTGCATGATGTATGACGCCGAGACATTGAAGGAAGCTGGACTTTCGATACCTGCCGACCAGATCACATGGACGGCTCTGGCCGAGCTTGCGCGCGGCTTCAAGGAAAACGGACCGGCACGCCGCAATTACTGGGCCGTGCCCTATGGCGCGCGGTATCATTATGTTTTCGATGTCTGGCTACGCCAGCGCGGCAAATTATTGTTCAAGGACGGTACGATCGGCTTCAACCTCGACGACGCCAAGGAATGGTTCGCCTATTGGGAGGATTTGCGCACCAAGGGTTATTGCGTGGCCGCCGATATCCAGACGCGCGACGACAACACCATCGAGTCGAACCCTCTTACGCTCGGAAACTCGGCCATCGGCTTCGCCTATTCCAACCAGCTTGTCGGTTATCAGCAATTGAACAAGAAGACGCTGTCGATCGGCATGCTTCCGGGGCTCGGGCAGGGGTCGACGGGCCATTATTATCGTCCCGGCCTGATATGGTCGATTGCCGGGACTTCACAGAATGGCAAGGCGGCGGCCCGGTTCATCAGCTTTTTCGTCAACGACCCGGAGGCCGGGCGCATTCTGGGTGTGGAACGGGGTGTGCCGCCATCCTCGAAGGTGCGTGAGGCCGTGTTGCCGACACTCAACGAAACGGAGCGCAAGACGGTCGACTATATCACGAGCCTCGCAGGCAAGGTGGACAGCTATCCCGAGCCGGCCCCCATTGGCGCCAACGAGTTCGACCGCGGCGTGATGCGCCCCATCGCCGACTCGCTCGCTTTCGGCCAGACCAACCTCAACGAGGCTGCGCAAAATCTCGTGGATACCGGTACCCGCGTATTGCGAAAGCGCGGGTAACGAACGGATTGTCCGATACACCCTTTGCGCATGAAGCAGTTCGCCATGGCGGGGCTTGACGTGGCAAACGCAAGTCTCGATGTTACTGCGCATAGAATTTAATGGGGAACGAACATGGATAATCTTTGCAGAAAAGTGGTTTCCGTTCTTGTCGCCTTGAGTTTTAGCGCGTCCGGGCCGGCATGGGCTTTCGCACCCGATCCGGTCGAAGCTCGGCACGGAATGGTGGTGACGGCGCAGCACCTGGCATCGGATGTCGGCGCCGAGGTTCTCAAGAATGGCGGCAATGCGGTGGATGCCGCCGTGGCCGTCGGCTATGCGCTGGCGGTTGTCTACCCAGAGGCGGGCAATATCGGTGGCGGCGGCTTCATGACCATCCGCTTCAAGGACGGGAAGACGACCTTCCTCGATTTTCGCGAACGCGCGCCGCTCGCTTCGACAAAGACGATGTATCTGGACGACAAGGGCAACCCGGTGAAGGGGCTGAGCACGGATGGCTATCTCGCCGTCGGCGTGCCGGGCTCGGTGCTTGGTCTCGAGACCGCCCGTAGCCGCTACGGCACCAAACCGCGGCAGGAACTGATAGAGCCGGCGATCAAGCTCGCCAGGGACGGCTTCGTCCTCAGCGATGGCGATGTCGCTTCGCTCACTGAAAATGCCGAGACGCTGGCGAAAGATCCTGCCGCAGCGGCCATTTTCCTCAAATCCGATGGGAAGCCCTATGCGGCGGGCGATAAACTGGTTCAGGCCGATCTCGCCCAATCGCTCTCTCTCATCTCCGAACAGGGGCCGGATGCCTTTTACAAGGGGCCGATTGCGGATGCGATCGTCAAGGCGAGCCAGGAGAAGAAGGGCATTCTCGCCAAGGAGGATTTCGAGCAATACCGGGTGCGGGAAATGGAGCCGGTGAAATGCAATTATCGCGGCTATGATATCTTTTCCTCGCCGCCGCCAAGCTCGGGCGGCGTGATCATCTGCGAGATCCTCAATATTCTTGAGGGCTATCCCATCTCCTATCTCGGTTATGGCTCGGCCGACACGGTCCATCTGATGGTCGAGGCGATGCGCCATGCCTATGTCGACCGCAACACCGCGCTGGGTGATCCGGATTTCGTGCAGAACCCGACAGCAAAGCTCGTCGACAAGGCCTATGCCGCGCAGATCCGCACAAAGATCAGCCCGTTCAAGGCGGGCGTCTCGCAGGATCTGATGCCGAAGGGGTTCGGCGAGAGTACGGAAACCACCCATTATTCCATCATCGATAAAGACGGAAATGCCGTCGCGGTGACTTATACCCTTAACGGCTCCTATGGTGCGGGCGTCGTCGCGCTCGGAACCGGAATCCTTCTCAATAATGAGATGGATGATTTCACCGCAAAGCCGGGCGTTCCCAATCTCTACGGCCTGGTGCAGGGCGAGGCAAACGCCATAGCGCCGAAGAAAACGCCGCTCTCATCGATGAGCCCGACTATCGTGGCGAAGGATGGCAAGCCCTTCATGGTGATCGGCAGCCCGGGCGGCTCACGCATCATCACCATCACGCTCGAAGCGATCATCAACGTCATCGATCACGGCATGAATATCCAGGAAGCCATCGACGCGCCGCGCATCCATCATCAGTGGCTGCCGGACAGGGTCTATATGGAGCCTTACGCCTTGTCGCCCGATACGCAGCGCCTGCTGACCCAGATGGGGCATGACGTCGGCGTGGACGCGAACTGGCCGGTATGGGGGAAAGCCGCCGGGATACTGGTCGGCGGGAAAAGCCTTGCCGACATGGAGGAAACCGGCAACGCGGATGGCGGCAACCGCTATTACGGCGCGATCGACAGCCGTGCAGCTGCGGGCGCGGCGCGCGGCTACTGACGCGTTCTGCTTCGTAGCTCAAATGCTTTGGATTGACGGGTGGGATGCCGCCCGTCAATTTTTATGGCGTGGTCCCGCTTTGCCTTTCAAGCAGTCCAGCTGCGTTCCAGGAGGCTGATCCAGTTCTCATGTGCTATTTTGGCGATCTCCTGCTCGTTGAAGCCATGGGCGCGAAGGGCATCGATCAGCTTCGGCAGGCCGGCTGCATTGCCAAGCGCCTGCGGGACGGTGGTGCCGTCGAAATCCGACCCGAGCGCCACATGGTCGATGCCGATCCGCTCCGCCACATAGGCGATATGGCGGACGAGCAGGTCTAGGCTGGTATCGGGGTTCTTCACGCCGTCATCGCGCAGGAAGAGCACGCCGAAATTGATGCCGACGAGGCCGCCCGTGTCACGGATCGCATCAAGCTGCCGGTCCGTGAGGTTACGGCTATGCGGGCAGAGCGCGTGGGCATTGGAATGAGAGGCGACGAGCGGCGCCTTTGACAGTCTGGCGATATCCCAGAAACCCTGTTCGTTCATATGCGAAAGATCGATCATGATGCCGAGCTCGTTGCAGGCGCGGATCAGATCCTTGCCCGCTTCGCTGAGCCCGCCGCCGATATCCGGCGAAGAGGGAAAGCGAAAAGGCACGCCATAAGCGAAGACATTCGGCCTGCTCCAGACCGGCCCGAGTGTCCGCAACCCGGCCTGATGGAGGATGTAGAGCGCATCGAGGTCAGCCCCAATCGCCTCCGCGCCTTCGATGTGGAGTACGGCGGCGAATCGTCCTGCCTCGATCGAATGCCTGATATCTTCAGCCGTGCGGCAGACTTTGACCGCCCCGCCGGACTGCGCCTCGATTTCAAAGAGAATTCGCGCCATTGCCAGCGTCTCGTTGAGCGCATCCGGCTGAGCGGGCGTCGAGAAGTCGCCGTTCGCGTCCATCTGCATTGAAGGCGAGGGCACATAGATGGCGCAAAGGCCGCCCGCGAGGCCGCCCTTCCTCGCCCGGGGAAGATCGATGTGACCGGCGGTTTCGCCCTCCATGAAGGATGCCACCGGCGCGCCGCTACCGCGCCGCAACCGCAGAAGAACATCGTTATGGCCATCAAACACGGGAAGCGGGGAGATATCGGTCATGATAAAAAATCCGGGAAGAGAGGGAAAGAAGGACCTTCGAAAGGGGTAGGCATAAAAGGGCTCGCGGCGCAATGCAAACCGCGAATAGGCTGTGCGAAAAACGGATTTGGGCGCATGCCCGGCGCGCTGTTAAAGGACAGCCGAAAAGAAAAATCGCGAAACTATGTCCGGCGCGCCTTGATGGCCAGGATGCCGATATTTTCCCGGATGCCGCGCAGGCTACGTTGGAAAAAATCGCCGCGCAGCCATGCTGACGTCTGGTGTCGCCCGCGCCGAACCTTCTCGAAACCACGGGAAGGAGAATGGCCCGCCAATTCGGATCTGCGTGCGAAGGAGGACCGAGATGCTCGAAATCGCAAGCGGCATCGAAGGCCTGCTCCGCAGCACCGATGCCGATTCTGCAGCGCGAGGCCTGTCGACTGCGGGCCGATGGCATTCCCACCGGCCCGGATGCTGCCCGCAGATTTAAGCGGATTGTAAGGCGCTCTGTCGGGACGGTTGGCGCCACAAGCTGGTTGTCAGGCCGCCGCTGCGATCTCGGCGGCAAATGCGCGGTAGGAATGCAGCGGGCGGCCCAGTATCCGCGTCAGGCGTTCGACGTCGCCCGCTTCCGGGATCATGCCGTCGCTGACGTAGCGCTCCGCCATGAGGCGCATCTCATAGGCGGTCCACTTCGGCATGAAGGCGGCCATGCTTTGCTCGAACCCGGAGGGATCATCGCCGCCATAGACAACCGGACGACCCAGGATATCGGACCAGATCGCGGCCACGTCCGGACCGGTCAGTGTGTCGGGGCCCACCAGATTGATGGTTTCGAGCGGCAGCTTGCCCGGCGCAGTGTCGCGGCGGATCAGCTCGATCGCGGCAATTTCGGCAATGTCGCGCGCGTCCACCATGGCCAAACCCTTGCTGCCGATTGGCATTGGATAGACACCGTGATCGAGGATGACATCCCTGATCATCAGCTCATTGTCGATGAAGTAGGTGGGGCGCAGGATAGTGGCGCTGAAGCCCATTTGCTCAAGCATCCGTTCGGCGCCGAACTTCACCGCGAAGTGGGGCACGTTCACGAAGCGGTCGGCGTGGATCACCGAGAGATAGACGACGCGCTCGACGCCCGCTTCGCGAGCGATGTTGAGGGCGATGATCGCCTGGGTGAATTCGTCGCCGGTGACCGCATTGAGCAGGAACAGCGTACTGACACCGGTGAAGGCTGTTCGCAGCGAGTCGATGTCCAGCAGATCGCCCTGCGCGATTTCCACGCCGGCAGGAACGTTGGCCTTCGAGGCATCGCGGGTAAGCACGCGGACTTTGGCGCCACGCTGGACGAGTTGTTCGACGACATGGCGGCCGACACGGCCAGTAGCGCCAGTAACGAGAATAGTCATGGGATCACTCCGGGTTGGGTTGTGTTGACGCCCTTGAAATTAGCGATCCACATTCATTGCGATAGGCGCTATATCTGGACGCATCGTCTCATTGGTGGAACATATGGATCTCCTTGCTCTTTCCGATTTCAATCTGGTCGCCCGCCATGGCGGGTTCGGCAAAGCCGCCCGCGCAGCAGGCCGCCCGAAGGCAACCCTGTCCCGACGCGTGGCCGAGCTCGAGGCAAGCCTCAATCTGCGCCTGTTCGAGCGGGGCGCGCGGACCTTGAAGCTCACGGAAGAGGGCCGAGCCCTGTTTGAGCGGACGGGCCAATTGCTGAGCGAACTCGAAGAGACGGCGACAGCGATCGCTTCGGGAGGAGACAGGCCGCGCGGACGATTGCGGATCAGCGCGCCCTTGCTTTTTTCGCAGACTGCGATGGGGAAGCTGGCGGCGGGCTTTGCGCTTAGATACCCGGAGGTTCGGCTCGAGGTCACGGTGGAAGATCGGGCTGTCGACATGATCGAAGAGGCGTATGATTTGGTGATCCGCGTCAATCCACAGCCGGACGCGAGCCTGGTCGGGCGCGTCTTCCTCAACGACCGGCTGGTCGTCGTGGCGAACCCGGATCTGCCTCGGCCGGCTGACGGGCCGATCCCGGCTGTGGTGCGCGGAACGGTCAACCAAGTCGAAATGTGGGAAATAACGACCCCGTCGGGCGTATCGAAAGTTACTGTTCAACCCATACTCGGCTTGTCGTCTCTGCTGATGGTGCGAGATGCCGTCCGGATGGGCGCTGGAGCGGCACGGCTGCCGCTATCGCTCGTCAGCTCTGATCTGAGTGCAGGCACGCTTGTGCGCTGGGGGGATGCGGGAGGACAGGAAACCGCCCTTTGGGCGCTCTACCCCACGCGTCGGCTGCTAAGCGCCCGGGTGTCGGCGTTCCTTGATTATCTGAGAGAGGCCTTTCCACGGGGGACGCCGGACGAATTTGCGGCCTATATCGAGGCATAAGCGCTAAAGCGCGTTGCGTTTAATCGCACCCATGCAACGCGCTTTAGGCTTTAGGGGAAAACTACGCAGCCCCGAAATTCAGATCATTGTCACATAAGATATAAATCAAACAACTAAAGAGGCAGCCTCGTTGGAATGTGAATAGTTTCACAAAGGGGGATGCCTTGTTTTTAGTCGCGAAACTTCGAGTATCGACAGCGCTTTGTCTGTTGTTCAGCGCCTGCCCGGCAATTGCCGTGGCGCAGGAAGCATATCTCAACAAGGATGTTCCGGCCTATGTGGACACCGGAGCAACCAACCAGCGCGGGGACGCGCGCTATGCCACCAAGGAAACCAATGCCGCCGTCAGGCTGTTGAGCGGTTTCCTCGATATCTGGGAGCCACGGTCGCCTTTCGTTGATGCGGGTCAGGGCGCGCCGGCAAGGGACGGGTTTCCGGCTGTTCCCATATCCGACTGGGACGGCATTCCCGGCAGCGCCACCGACGGCAGGATTTTGAACCAGGCAATCCATGACCACAATATCGATTACGTCGTGAAGAGCACGCAGAACCGCACCGACGCTGAGGCGGTGCAGGCCTATCTCGACGACCGCCGCGGCAAGGGATACAGCGTGATCGACGGGCTCGGGCCGCTGCGTGATGCCTGGGTGAGGGGCACCGGGCAGTTCACCACCATCGTCGACGTGCCCGCCGATGCCACCACCGTCAAATATGACGATAAAGGCAACAATATCGGCATCGGCTCGGCAAGCAATCCCAATCTGGGCCTGGCTGTGGACCTGATCGCCGCGATGGGCAAGGACGCTTCCACCGAGCCGGCGAAACGCTATTTCAAATATGCGCGCCCCTATCGCTGGTCCGATCAGGTGGTGGTTGTTCCGGCCCTCGAACCGGCGAAAAGCAGCACCCCGGCAACGGATGGCGGGTTCACCAGCGGCCACACCGCCGAAGGCTGGCGCGATGCGCTGGCAATGGCCTATCTGGTGCCGCAGCGTTTCCAGGAAATGATTACCCGGGCAGTGGTCATGGGAGACAGCCGCATCGTGGCCGGCATGCACTCTCCGCTCGACGTCATGAGTGGGCGAATGCTCGGTATCGCCTCGGTCGTCTATAATCTCAACCTGCCTGAGAACCAGAACCTCAAGCAGGCCGCTTTCGAACAGACGCAGGAATGGCTCAAGAAGGAGACCGATTCGACCACAGCGGCGGACCTCTTTGTGGCCGCCCACGCTGCCGATCTCGCGGTCGACCGCTTCGCGGATCGTGAGGCGAATGCGCGCTATGTCGCTGACCGTATGAGCTATGGTTTCGAGCAATTCACCAAGGAGGACGCGAAAGGCAAGCCTCCCGTCGTGCCGAAGGGCGCCGAGGTTCTGCTCGAAACCCGTTTCCCCTATCTGAACGCTGACCAACGCCGAACGGTACTGGCCAGCACCGAGCTTCCATCCGGCATACCGGTTCTGGACGATCCGGAGGGCTATGGGCGGCTCGACCTGTTCAAGGCTGCCGACGGCTATGGCTGGTTCGACGGCGACGTGACGGTCGATATGGACAAGCAGAAGGACGGCTTCAACGCCTTCGACGCCTGGCGCAACAATATCAGCGGCAATGGCCGCCTCACCAAGCTGGGGACCGGCACGCTGATGCTGACCGGCAACAACAGCTATAGCGGCGGCACGCAAGTGTCCGGCGGCATGCTGGTCGGCACCAATGGCCATGCTTTCGGCAAGAACTCCATCCAGGTCGACAAGGACGGGCAGCTCGTTCTGAACACGCCGTTCAACGATACGATGTCGAACGACCTGACCGGCACCGGCACGTTCGAGAAGCGCGGCACCGGCAGCGTGCTCTACATGGGCAACGGCTCCGGCTTTACCGGCACGACGATGATTAACGGTGGCACGCTGCTCGTGGGTGATGAGGATCACTCCGGCGCCAGCCTCGGCGGGATCATCAACGTCGCCGGCGGCACGCTGGGCGGCACGGGCACCATCGGCTCGACGACCGTTTCGGCGGGCGGCGTTCTGGCACCGGGCGGCGGTGGTATCGGCACGCTTGACATAGTGGGCGATCTGACCTTCGAGAAGGGCTCGATCTACAATGTCGATGTCGACCCGGAAGGCGCTGCCAGCGACCTGGTCGATGTAACGGGCGTGGCCAACCTGGAAGGCGGCTCGGTCGCGCATATCGGCGCCAACGGCAATTATCGTCTGCGCTCGACCTATACGATTCTTTCGGCAGGCACGCTCAACGGCGCGTTCGAAGGCGTGACGTCCAACTTTGCCTTCCTGACGCCGGAGCTCTCCTACGACTATGGACAGGGCACGGTCGATCTGGAACTCAACCGCAACGACCGGACGTTCGCCTCCATGGCGCGAACGCGCAACCAGACGGCCGTCGCGGGCGGTATCGAGAGCATCGGCTTCAACGCGGAAAGCCCGGTTTATGACGCCGTTGCACAGCTTCCGAATGATGACGAACTGATCCAGGACAGCTACGATCAGCTCTCGGGCGAAATCCACGCTTCGGCCACCACTGCGCTCATCAATGACAGCCGCTTGATCCGCAATGCAGTCAACGACCGTCTGCGCGCCGCCTTCGACGATGTGGCCGCAGCCGATGTGCCGGTGCTGGGCTATGGCCCCGATGCCAAGCCGCTCGCCAAGGGCGAGACGCCTCAGATGGCGGCATGGGGCCAGGCCTTCGGCGCGTGGAGCAAGACCGATGGCGACGGCAATGCCGCCGATCTCGACCAGTCGACCGGCGGCTTCGTCACCGGCTTCGATACGATGGTGGCCACCGACTGGCGCCTCGGCGCGTTTGCCGGCTACAGCCGCACCAGTTTCGATGCGAGAGGCTCGGGCGAAAGCGACAATTACCATGTCGGCGTCTATGGCGGCGGTCATTTCGGTGCGCTCTCCATTCGCTCCGGCCTTGGCTATAGCAGGCATTCGGTCGAGACGTCGCGCGTCGTGGCCTTCGCCGGCTTTGAGGACCGTCTGAAAGCCGATTACGATGCCGGCACCTTCCAGGCCTTCGGCGAGCTCGGCTACCGGATCGATATGAAGCAGGTCGCCTTCGAGCCTTTCGCCAACCTCGCCCATGTGCGGGTGAAGACGGACGGCTTCACCGAGACGGGCGGCGCGGCGGCGCTGTCGGCGGCGGAAGAGACGACATCCACGACCTTCACCACGCTCGGCCTTCGGGCTTCGGCACCGTTCACGCTCGGCACTGTTGAGGCTGAAGCGCGCGGCACGGTCGGCTGGCAGCACGCCTATGGCGACACCACGCCGGTCTCGACGCTGGCCTTCGACGGCGGCAATGGCTTCTCGGTGGCGGGCGTGCCGCTGGCCGAGGACATGGGCCTTGTCGAAGCCGGGTTCGACGTCAAGCTCAGCGAGCGCACCACGCTGGGCGTCAGCTACACCGGCCAGTTCGGCTCGGATGTGAAGCAGAACGGCGTCGATGCGCGGTTTGCCGTGAAGTTCTGATGGGAAAAAGGCTCCGGGCGCCTCACAAGGGGCGCCCGGGCCACTTGACTGAGCGGATAGCCGAAGATGGCTGCCAACCCCGGAATTATTGCAATGCCGGTTTGAGATCGTGCCATCTGGCATTGTCGTACGGCACAAGATGGCGAAGCGGGTGCCATTGCGTGTGAGCTTCCGCTCGCTGAAAAGCACGACACCGATTGGAACGGAAAGACCTCTGGCCATGGTTCAGTGACCAGGGGATGCCTGACGTCTTTCTTTCGGGGCGGCTAACTTGGCCGGTTTGCACGATTTTCTGTCCTTCCCGCGCGCGGGGGCGTGGCTGCCGTGGAAAGACCTGCCACAGCAAACAATAGATCCGAGTTGTTGAGTTATGTCAGGCCCGCAGCAAACACCCCCAATCGCCGCTGCCATCCAGCCGCCGCGCATGGCCGCTCAAACTGGCGCCATGGCTGGCCTGCGCCATTGCCATAGGCGCGGTTGCCTACACGGTTTCAAGCTGGGATGCATGGACGAGCAGTCGGACCATCCAGTCGACACAGAACGCCTTCGTCAAATCCGAGCCCGCGGTGCTGAGCGCGCGCGTCAGCGGCTATGTTCGCGGTCTTCCGGTCGCCGACTACCAGACTGTGAAGGCTGGAGATATCATCGCGGAAATCGGGAGCGATGATTACGCGGTCAAGGTAAGGGCTGCGGAAGCGTCGCTTGCCAAGGCGCAGGCGGTCCTCGACAATCTGCGCAACGAGGAAGTGCAGCAGCGCGCCACCATCGCGCAGGCGGAGGCATCGCTTCACAGCGTTGAGGCGCGGCTTGCGCAGTCCCGGCAGGACTATGACCGCAAGGCGCAGCTGGTGAAAAATGGAATCGTCTCGCAGAAGTCAGTCGATGATGCGAAGGCCGATCTCATCGCCGCGACAGCCTCCCGCGAAGCAGCAACCGCCGCCGTGACACTGGCGCAAAGGCAACTGGATACGCTCGCCGGTGAACGCGCCCAGCGGATGGCGGATCGCGACGCCACGGCGGCTTCGCTGGCGTCCGCCAAGCTTGAACTGGGCTACACCCGGATCGTCGCTCCCTTCGACGGCGTGCTCGGTCGGCGCAGCGTTCAAATCGGCAGCCTCGTGGCGCCGGGAACTCAGATCGTCACGATCGTGCCGCTCGCTCACCCTTATGTCATTGCCAATTACAAGGAAACGCAGCTCAAGAACGTGCGCGCCGGCCAGCCGGTGGATGTCACGGTCGATGCGCTTCCTGAGTTTCATTTCCGGGGACGCGTTGAGCAGATCGCGCCGATGAGCGGCAATGAGTCCTCCCTCATCCCCACCGATAACGCGACCGGCAATTTCACCAAGGTGGTTCAGCGTATTCCGGTGCGTATCGAGCTTGATCCGGGACAAGCGGATCTCAGTCTGTTGCGGCCCGGCATGTTCGCAGAGACCCGGATCGATACGGATGGCGCGAAAGTAGCCGCCTATTCGCGCCAGCAGTTGGGCACGGCGAAAGAGACTTACGCCAATGCCGGGCATTGAATCCCTGCCGGTCGGCCGCGTCCTGCGACCGGCACGTGCGCCGAGCCCGGTCTTGACGGTGGCGGTCGTGTTCATGGGGGCATTCCTCACCACATTGCAGGAGCGGCTCTTCTCGATGTCGCTGGCAGATGTGAGGGGCAGTTTGGTCTCGACGTCATCGAGGGCGCCTGGCTGCCTTTCTCACGGTCAGGGAGGCGGCAGCAAAGTGGACATTGGCCGAACCGGGGAGACATCCACCGACGTGCATCCGCCGCCAGGAAAGTCCATTGTGGTTAGCCACTTCCTGGAGCGGGGCAACGCCACCTTAACCCTGACGCCGGTGTCGCATCCGCCTGCCGCTTCGACAAGAAACCATGCGGACGGATTGCTCGCGGAAAGAATGATCGGTTCGATTTCAGGCGGCGGCTGAGTGGTGTATCTGGCGGAGTTTTCATAATCCACGCCGTTCGGTTTGGGCTTTCCCGTCTCGGTATAGGCAGAAAGGGCAGGATAGCCGACAACGCGGCACGCTTTGCCCCTGTAGGTGAAATAGT
Source organism: Paramesorhizobium endophyticum (assembly GCF_014640615.1). GTDB lineage: Bacteria > Pseudomonadota > Alphaproteobacteria > Rhizobiales > Rhizobiaceae > Paramesorhizobium > Paramesorhizobium endophyticum. The sequence continues at coordinate 56,490 of NZ_BMHH01000012.1, forward strand.
AAACATTGGATATGGTGCCTCCACCGTCCCCGACCACGCTTCCCACGATTCTGACGTCGGATGGCTTGCAAGCTGGGACAGCGCGGGCCGCAGAGGTGCTTTTTACCCTCGTGTCCGCGAAATGGAGCGTTTCGATTCTCTGCAGTCGGTTTTGATAGGCTGCAAGCAAACAGGCATAATTACCGCCGCATCTGTTGCGTTGCTCAAGCCAGAGCTTCTGGGTCCGGTTTACCTCCTTCGCGTTACCCTTCGGGTCTTTCAGGGCAAACCGGTAAGCCTGAACCACCAGAGTGTCGAAATAGCTCAATTGACTCGATGCGCAAATGGCAAGCTCTGTCCTGGATACAGCCTTGCTGCAAGCAAAGCTCTGTGTTCGCCCGACATCCGGAGATGTGACTGCAAGGAAAACGCCAGCCGCCGCCAGAATGTTTCGCAGGTTTTCCACGGGATGTTCCTTGTTGCTACTCAAAAATAGTTACTTGTTCTCATGATCTGGAAGAGAATACTGACAATTATTACTGTATAAAATCCTACGACAGTAAGTAAAATTTATCCGAGGTATCTGGTGGGCCCACGCCCTCTGTTTACAGCTCAGCCAAGCCCCCCGTGGTCTTAAGCGCATGATCGAGAACATATTGGAGCTTGGCGGCGTGGTCGAAGCTTGGCTCCTCCGGCTGCCGCTAGACGCGGGCAATGGTCACAATCGTGACCTTGTTCCCGGTCCGCTCCTCGAAAATGGCGATTTGCTTGCGGAAGAACGCCATGCTGGCGCCGGTGGTGTTGGCGGCGAATGAGAGTTCGGCGGCGTGGGCACCCATGGCCGAGAGGCTCATGCCGATTGCTGATAGAGCCAAGGCAAACTTTTTCATAAACTCCTCCCAGAATTGAAATCGTTTTGGCTATCCAAACCATGTCAGCTGCTAAAATAATCGTCAAGTCGATTTTTCGAATGCCATTTCGCCGTGCTTCTGGATGGATAGAACTTGCCTTCCGTCGCACGTGTCGCCAAATTTGTAATCGTTTTAAAATTCTGATCGGAGTTGGTGCTCTCCCCGTTGCGCATTCCCATCTCATCGTTCATTCATTGACCGTAGAAAGAAGACGCCTCATGAAACTTCGTGAATTCGCAAAGCAGCTTGGACTTTCCACGACGACGGTCAGCCGCGCGCTGAGTGGCTATCCGGAGGTCAGCGAAGCCACGCGTGCCCGTGTCGCGAGCGAAGCGAAGAGATTGGGCTATCGCCCTGACGCCAATGCCGTGCGGCTGAAGACGGGCCGCGCCGGGGCGATCGGGGTCATGATGGGACGTTCAGAGTTCCACTTCACCGAATTCATGTGGGGCATGGCGCAGCGCCTGGAAACGACCGATACCGATATCGTCATCACGCCTGTTGACGCCGATAATGATGACGATGAAATGCAGGCCTATCGCCGCTTGCATGAAAGCAGGCGGGTGGACGCGGTCATCCTTCATTCGCCGCGCCCCAACGATCCCCGGATCGATCTGCTCAACAGTTTGGGACTGCCCTTCCTGGTCCATGGCCGGTCCGAAACCGAACAGGTCCACGCATGGCTGGATATCGACAACGAAAATGCCGTACGCAGGGCGACCGAACATCTGCTCGATCTGGGGCATCGGCGCATCGCGCTGATCAACGGCCTGCGCGGCAGGACCTATTCGATCCATCGGGAGCAGGGTTTTTGTGCAGCGCTCCAGTACCGCGGGCTCGCCGCCGATCCGAACTTGATCGTCTGCGATAAATTTACCGATGAGAGCGGCCTTCGCCATGCCCGTTCCTTTCTGGAAAATGTGAACCGGCCGACAGCTATCGTCGCCGGCTCGACGATGACGGCACTCGGTGTCTATCGCGCCATACGCTCGCTCGGGCTGTCTGTAGGGCAGGATGTATCGGTCATCGCGCATGACGATGTTTTCCCGTTCCTGACGGCGGAAAACATGGTCCCCTCCCTTTCCGCGACACGATCCTCCATGCGTGCCGCGGGTGCGCGTTGCGCCGAGCTCACGCTACAGATAATCGCTGGACGGCCCGTGCAGGAGATCCACGAATTGTGGCCGGTCGAACTGATCCTGCGGGAAAGCACCATGCCGCCGCGGCGCTCAAGCTGACCTGCCCGGTCAAACGCGGCCATGCGGGTCGCCTCGGCGATATCACTGTGGAGGATTCGCGCCTTCACGAACAGCGCCGGCAACAGGATGCCTTCTTTTCGCACGCATATGAGCCAGCTATTACCCTCGGCGGAGGCATCGAGCGATGCGGAACTGCTCGATTATTTCCGGCAGCACAGTGGCTCGATCTATCATCTCTGCGGCACAGCGGCGATGGGTCCGGATGAACGCAGCGCCGTGGTGGATGCGCGTTCCACGTTCATGGTGTGGCTGGCCTGCGCATCATCGACCCTCGATCTTCCCGAACATTATCGCCGGAAACATCAATGCGCCGACGATGATGGCACCCGAAAAGGGATCGCCCATCATTGGAAGCGGACTAAAACACCGGCGCCCGCTTCCTGTAGCGATGAACTCCCCAGCCAGGATTTTTTTGGTCAGAGGATGAAGGTCAGCACGACATTCATCGCCGTCGCTGCAATGAAGCCGATGGGGGCTGCGCGAAGCAGGAGGCGCGTGAACAGTGAGCCGCGCGTCGCCTCATCCGGGGCCGCCCCCAGAATAAGGCTGCCGCCCGAGGAAAAGGGAGAGATCGATGTCGCCTGCGCGCCCACCACAATGGCGGTGAACAGGAGCATCGGGCTCACCGCCAGCTGGTCTGCGAGGCTCGGCACCAGCGGGAAGAGCGTCGGGGTCACAACGCCGAGCGTGCTTGAAAAGAGCGACATGATTGCCGCCACGATGCCGAACACGACAGGCAGCAGATAGGGCGGGATGCTGTTGCCCAGCCAGCCGGCCAATGCGGCGATCGTGCCCGCCTTGATCGCGACGGAGATCAGCATACCCATGCCGCAGATCATGATAAGGGTCGACCACGGCACCGAGGCAATTGCCTTGCGCTCGTCGCCCAGCTTCAGGATCAGCGCGATAACGGAAAAGACGCTGGCGATAAGGCCGATGTCGATCTTGCCGTTGAAATAGGCGACTGCCTTGCTCTCCGGCAGCATCAGGTGCAGCATCGGGCCGAGCAGCACGAGCCCCATCATCGTCAGCGTCAGGGCGAGCGTGGTTTTCTGCTTGCCATCGAACGGGGCAGGGCGGTCGGCCTCGGTCACTACCGTTTGGATCTGGCGATGCCGGCCGGAGGCGAAGAGCATGACCGTGATGACCGCAAGCGGTATGATTGTTGTCGCCGCGAAAATCGCCGCGGCATTCAGGAAAGCCGCCGTATCGTCGACCCCATTTGCCGTCATCAGGCCGCGGAAGATGATGCCCGACTGGCTCGACATGAAATTGGCGCCCGCGAGCGCGCCGTAATTAGCGACCATCCCCCCCAGCACCATATCAAGTCCCGTCCGTTTGCACAGGATCAGCGTGATCGGCGCCATGAAGGCCAGCACCGTGTAATAGCCTGCGCCCATTGCCGCGATCACCGTCGCTGTCGCGAAAACGGCGTATGGCAGCACCCAGGGCATGTTGCGGCACCTGTAAAGCAGGTGCTCTGCCAGCCGCTCCAGCGTGCCGTTGACAAGCGCGAAGCTGTAGAACAGGCAGACCGCGAAGATCACGAAGAAGATCTTGAGCGGCCACATCTCGACGATTTCGCCCGGCTTCAGGCCGAGGCCGAAACAGCCGAGCAGATAGGCGAAGGCGATGGCGAAGAGGCCGATATTGATCCGGGTCGTATAACCCAGGGCGACGGCCAGCACGATGGACGCGACGATAATGAGGCTCATGGAATCTCCTCCCGAAGAGATGTCAGTTGAAACGGAAGAGCCGCGCGGGATTGTCCGCGAGGACATGACCGCGCTCGGCAGGGTTGGGGATCAGGGCGGCGAGATGCGCGACCTGATCGGCATAGGATGTTTCGGCTTCGTGCTGGGTGAACGGCCAGTCGCTGCCCCAGACGAAGCGCTCGACACCGCCGCAAGCGGCCTGAAGATGCTCGAAACTGCGCGCTACGCTGTCGGGGCCCATCCCGGACCGGTACGGGGCCGAGAGTTTCACCCATATGGAGGGCGTGTCGCGCAATATCTCCAGAAATGCCGCATGCGCGGGATTGGCCGGGTCGATTCCGCCTTGAGGCAGGCCGAAATGATCGATCATCAAGGTCACCCCGGATGCTGCGATAGCAGGCACGAAGCTTGCCAGATCGTCGAAGCGCCGCTGGATCTCGACCTGCCAGTGCCGTTCGGCGAGGCGGCGGAAGAACCGTTGCCAAAGGGCTTCCGTGAAATCGCCGACCTCGCGTCCGACGAGGTTGAGGCGTGCGCCAACGACGCCGAGGGCATCGAGCCGGTCGAGTTTCGCTTCGGGCAGGTTTGGGTCGACGACCGCCACTGCCCGCAGGCGCTCGGGGTAGGCGCGAAGCGCGGCCTCGATGATACTGTTGTCTGTGCCGAGAAAGCTTGGCTGGATCAACACGCCATGCGAGAGACCCGCTGCATCCTGCAAAGCCAGCCAATCGGACAAACGGGCTTCGTAATCAGGGCTGTAGCGTCGCCCGGCCACCATCGGCAGGTTCGGGCGGAAAATATGGGCATGGGTGTCAATGCCGCGAATGCGGGGCGTTTCTGTCATCGGTCCATCCATTCAGGGATAGGGAACCCGGCCTCCGCCCAAGGGGGAGGATCAAACAGAGGCCGGGTTGCCGCCGGTCGCCTCGTCAGGTTCGGCCGGCGGCGGGGAGGGCTCAGCCAAGCCGGCTGCGGTAGCGGAACTTCTGGGCGGAGCCGTATGCGATGCGCCATTCCACGGCAGCGCCATCTACGGTGAAAGCCGTGCGCTCGATCACGGCGGCGGGCTCTCCCGGTGCTATGCCGAGGCGCGCGGCCACTTCCGGGGAAGCCCGCGTGAAGCTCACGTCATCGACCGCATTGGCTATAAAGACATTGAACTTTTCGAGATAAAGCGGGTAGAGGAGGGGCCCGGCCTCCGCCTCCGGAAGCGTCTCCATTCCCTGGAAACGCTCACGCGGCAGCCAGATCTCTTCGAACAGAAGCACCTCGTCGGAACGGCTGCGCAGGCGGTCGATGCGGATGCAATCCTGTGTCCCCAGGATTTTTCCCACCGTCTCCGGCGCAGCCACGACGGCGCGGCCCAAGAAGCGGCTTTGGGGAATGATCGGGACGCCGTCGCCCGTCTGCATGGCGAAAAACCGGAACAGGGAGACATTGAAAGCGCGCTTGCGGAGAAACGTCCCCGCGCCCTGGCGGCGTTCCAGAAGCCCCTCGTCCACGAGTGTTTGAATCGCCTTGCGCACTGTGCCGACGGAAAGCCCCGTTTCTGATGTGAGCTGGTTTTCCGATGGCAAGGCCACATTCGGGCCCCACTCTCCGCTGGCGATGCGCGATGCAAGGACATCGCGCAGTTGCAGATAGGCTGGCAGCCTCCGGTCCGGCACATGGTATGGATCGCTGGAATGTTCAGGCATCATGCACCTCCTCGCTCCCAATGTGCCGCAAATCGGAGGAGAGGTCAACTGGTTCTATATAGAACTGTAGAATACAAGGAGACGCACGGTAGAGGATGCCTCGATGTCCTCGCGCCCGGCCTTCGGGGCTGCCACCTTTCTTTGCGCTTGCCCATGCGGAGAGCAGTTATAGAGAGCGGACTTTGACCTCGCTTTCGGCCCGAACGTGATCTATCTCTCCAGCGAGACAGCCAGGCTCAATCAGACGTGTCCATCCATGACGAACTCTCGATGGATGTGGGCTTTGTCGGGAGCCATCGTTCAGAGGTATTTCGTCACCTCGGCGTTGACAAGGTCGCGCCATGGCCGGGATTGGGCGAGTTGCGGTGGAAAAAGCCCGTCGATTGCGATGAACGATGCCGTGTAATCGTGAGGGCTTGCAGCCAGCGCGGCGTTCAGCAACTCGTCACGGCGCGGGTCGTTGCAATCCTTGAAGCGGATCAGCGCGGCGATCCAGAGGCCGACGACACGGGCGAAGCTTGCGCCATCCGATCCGGCAGCCAGCACCTCTATCGCCGGCATAAAAATGCGCTGCGGCAGTTTCTGGCTTGAGTCCATGGCGATCTGGATATTGCGATGAGCGATGGCGCGGTTGCTGAAACGCTCGATCAACTGGTTCATGTAATGGTCGAGATCGATGCCGGGGACCGGATCGAGCGTCGCTGCTGCCGCCCGCATATGCTCCCTCGTCATTGCGACGAATTCCGGAAGGGCCATTACGTCACGCACACAGTCGAGCCCGGTGAGCAAGCCTAGATGGGCAATCATCGTGTGGGAACCGTTGAGAAGGCGGAGTTTCATCTTCTCGTAGGGCTCGACATTTGCGACGAAAAGCGCCCCGCCTGCTTCCCAGGCGGGGCGGCCGGAGACGAATTCGTCCTCGATGACCCATTGCATGAACGGTTCCGTGTCCAGCGCCAGCGCATCCTCCACACCGAGCAGGCTTTTGGCGCGCAGGCGGGTATCTTCCGTGGCGGAAGGCACGATGCGGTCGACCATCGAGGAGGGAAAGCGCGCTTCCCCCTCGATCCATTTCGCCAGTTCCGGATCGCGCCGGTGCGCCATTTCAAGAACCAAACGCCGGACCGCCTTGCCGTTGGACGTGAGGTTGTCACAGCAAAGGACGGTGAAGGGGCGCAAACCTTTGTCTCTGCGGGACGCAAGACCGGCGACTAGATAACCGATGGCGCCGGTGGGGGCGTTGGGGTTGGCGAGATCATGGGCAATAGCCGGATGCGTCTCATCGAGCCCGCCGGTCGAGGGATTGAGGCCGTAGGCCTTTTCCGAGACCGTAAGGGTGACGACATGAATGGAGGGACTTGCAAGATAGGCGAGGACGCGATCCCGATCGGTCGCGGCGCACAGCCAGTCGACGGTGGCGCCGACTACCTCGCTCGTTTCGCCATCGCTGTCGCGTACGGTGATCGAGTAAAGGCCGTCTTGTGCAGCCAGTGCCTCGACCGGTCCGGACGAACGAAGGTTCACGGCGACGATTCCCCAAGGACCGAACTCGCTCTGCAGCGCCCGCTGGGTGTAGATCCCCTGATGAGCGCGATGGAAGGCGCCAAGACCGAAATGCAGGATGCCCGGTTTCAACGCGCTTCGATTGAAACCGGGTTTCGCGACAGTCGGCGGCAACGGGGTTTGGGCGGAAAAATGGCTCTTCATCGGTCGATCCCGAACTGGCTGTGGCTCAACGCCCGCTCGATGCCTCGAAGTTCCGCCAATCCCTTCAACCGGCCGATTGCCGGATATCCGGGTTGCGCGCCGCGGGTCAGGTCATCGAGGATCTCCTGGCCGTGGTCGGGGCGCATCGGGATCTGATGGTCTTCGCGGCCTTCCGCTTTGCGGCGCTTTTCTTCCTTCAGCAGGGCTGCGATGACGGCGACCATATCCGTGCCGCCTTCCAGATGCTCATCCTCGAAGAAGGAGCAAGGCAGGCTGTCCTCGTCGCGGGTGACGTTGCGTAAGTGGACGAAATGGATGCGATCGGCGAACCGTCTGGCAATCGCCGGAAGATCGTTGTCGGCGCGAGCGCCGAGCGAACCTGTGCAGAGCGTCACGCCATTGGCGCGGCTATCCACCTGGGCCAATATGTGAGCGTAGTCCGCTTCCGTCGAGAGAATGCGCGGCAGGCCGAGCAACGGCCAGGGCGGATCGTCCGGATGGGCGCAAATGTTGATGCCGACCTGTTCGGCGACCGGCGTCACTTCGCAGAGAAAATCAATGAGATGCGACTGCAGCTTCCTGGCGTCGATGCCTTGGTAGGCGCGGAGTTTTTCAAGGAGCTGGTCGAGCGTGTAGCCATCCGCCGAACCCGGCAGGCCCGCGCCTATGTTTTTTCCGAGCGCTCCGATACGGGGAGCGTCCATCGCAGAAAAGCGTTTCGCGGCTTCGTCCTGCAGCTTTTCCGGATATTCGTTTTCGGCACCCGGTCGCTTCAGGATATGGATGTCGAAGGCGATGAAGTCGATGAGGTCGAACCGCATGGCTCTCGCGCCGTGACGTGTTTCCCAGCGCAGGTCAGTGCGGGTCCAATCGAGAACCGGCATGAAATTGTAGCAGACAGTTTTGATGCCCGATGCCGAGAGGCGGCGCAGATTCTCCTGCCAATTCCGGACATGTTCGCGCCAATTGCCGGTCTGGGTCTTGATCTCCTCCGAGACAGGCACACTTTCCACGACGTCCCAAAAAAGCCCGCTATCGCGGATCGCCTGATGGCGTTTCTCGATCGCATCTTTCGGCCAGACCGCACCCGTGGGGATGTGGTGAAGGGCGCTGACGATGCCTTGGGCACCCGCCTGGGCAGCATCCCTGACCGTGACCTTGTCGACCGGTCCGAACCATCGCCATGTATGTCTCATCTGTCTGTCCTTTCTACGCATGTCTTTTTCCCAAAACCGGTTCCCACTTTTGGGAGACATGCTTTAGCTAAGCGCGATCTGGACCTTGCAGGCAGCGGTGCGGTCACCAGCCTGGAGGAATGCATCAAGCGCCTCATCGAGCGGGAATGTGTGGGAAAGAATCGGGCGGACATCGATCGCGCGGCTGCCGATCAGCTCGACCGCTTGCGCGAACTCCTCGTGGAACCGCTGCGAGCCCCGCCAGACGATCTCCTTGCCGACCAGCAGGTTGACCGGGACCGGCACTTCCCCGGTAACGCCGACCTGGACGATCGTGCCGCGCGGCTTGACCGCGTCGAATGCAGAGACAAGGGCGGGGCCTGCTGCCGAACATTCGAATACAATGTCGAACGTTCCCTTGTCTTTCCGGTAGCGGGCAAGCGGGTCGAGTCCGGAAACATTCACAGTTTCACCGGCGCCCATCGCGAGGCCACGTGACAGGGCGGCATCAGCGATATCTGTAACCGTGATCAAGCCGGCGCCGGCATGACGGGCAGCGGCGACGACCAGCAGGCCGATCGGGCCGGCACCGGTGACCAGCACGTTCTTGCCAGAGAGATCGCCGGCCTGCGCCACTGCATGAAGACAAACGGCAAGCGGTTCGGCGCAAGCAGCCTCTGCCGCGGACACATCGCCGTCAATTGGAAAGCACTGGATCGCCGGAACGACGAGATATTCTCGGAACAGACCCTGTTCGTGGGGAAGGCGCATGGCCGAACCCATGAATTTCATGTCGAGGCAATGGATCGGCAGGCCCGCGCTGCAATAATGGCAATGGCCGCAGGGTTGCGAGGGATTGACGGCGACGAGCATGCCAGTCCGGAACCCGTTGACGCCGGGGCCGACGGCTTCCACGAAACCGGAGGCCTCATGGCCGCTGATGACCGGCTCGCGCACCCGGACTGGGCCGAAGCCGCCATCCTGGAAATAGTGCAGGTCCGAACCGCAGATGCCACCCCGGGCCATCTTCAACCGGACCTCGCCAGCGTCGGGCTCCGGGCATTCTTGCGTTTCGACATGCAAGTCGTACTTACCGTAAAGACGAACGATCTTCGTCAACATGCGTATGCTTTCCGATTGGATTGAGGCGCCTGCGCCGCCAGCCGGCGCAGGCGGTTGCGTCAGCGGATCAGGCCCATCTCCGTCGGCAGCCAAAGCGTGACTGATGGGACGAAGGTGATGATGATCAGCGCGATGAACAGCGGCACCAGCCAGGGGAGAATAGCCATCGTCGTGCGCTCCACCGACAGTTTGGCGACGCGCGAAAGCACGAACAGCACCATTCCGAGCGGTGGATGAAGCAGCCCTATCATCAGGTTCAGCGTCATGATCAAGCCGAAATGCACGGGATCGACACCGAACTTCAGTGCCAGCGGCAGCAGGATCGGCACAAGGATGGTGATCGCAGCGATCGTATCCAGGAAACAGCCGACGAACAACATCAGCAGGTTGACCAGGATGAGGAACACCCATTTGCTGTCCGTCAAACTAGTGATCGCCGCCGAAAGCAACTGGGCGGTCTGGCTGACGGTGAGCAACCAGGCGAAGACCGAGGCTGCCGCGACGATGAACAGGACCGAGGCGGTGGTCTCGATCGTATCCATCGTCGCCTTGGCGAGGCTTTTGAACGTCATCGTGCGATAGCGCACCAGGCCGAGGAACAGCGACCAGAGGACCGCTGCAACCGCAGCTTCGGTCGGAGTGAACCACCCCATCGTCATGCCGCCGATCAGAATAACCGGCGTCATCAGCGCCATCACAGCCGAGAAATCGAAATACCAGTCGGCGGCGATAAGAGCGACCAAGGCGAGGCCGACCGCGACGTTAAGCGACAGGCCGAGCAGCGTCAGGAGATAGATGCCCAGCGGCACCAGCATGACAACGACGACTTCCAGCGAGGCGCCGAACAGGTTGGAGAGACTGAAGGGCGTGTCCGAACCCCAACGCCTGATGAAGGCAAAGACGGCAACCGTGATCATCATCAGAACCGTCATGACGACGCCGGGAATGATGCCGGCCATGAACAGCGCGCCGATCGAGACATTGGCCATCATGCCGTAGATGACGAAGGGCAGCGATGGCGGGAAAATCGGCCCGAGCGTTGCGGAGGCGGCGGTGACGCCGACTGCGGCTTCGACCGGGTAGCCGTGGTCCTTCATCGCCTTGATTTCGATGGTGCCGATGCCGGCGGCGTCGGCGAGCGCCGTGCCTGACATGCCGGAAAAGACCACGGAGCCGATAATATTCACCTGTGCCAGCCCGCCCTTCATCCAGCCGACGAGCGCGACGGCGAAGGAATAGATGCGCCCTGTGACGCCGGCGACATTCATCAGATTGCCGGCGAGAATGAAGAAGGGCACGGCGAGCAACGGAAAGCTCTCGACGCCGGCGATGAGGCGTTGCGCGGCGATGATATCAGGGGCGACACCGTAGAAGACGATATAGGCGAGAGATGATACCGCCATCGAGATGGCAACCGGGACGCCGATTAGCATCAGCACCAGAAAAGAACCGATCAGAAGCAGCATATCTCAGCCCTCGCTCTGGAAGGCTTCGGGCCGCTCGAGCACCGAAAACCCGCGGCGCATATTGGCAACGAAGACCTGGATGGAACGCAGCAGCATCAGAACGAATGCCACCAGAACGGAATAGAAGACGATGTCACGGGAAAGGGCGACGGTGACCATTTCCTCACCGGCGAGGACCTCCATGTAACGCCACATCAGCCAGGAGCCATAGGCGAAGAAGGCGATGCGGATGAGATCCACAATCGTCGCCAGGACGCGCGCCGCTTTTGCGGGCAGGTAATGGTAGAGGACATCCACCTGGATGTGGCGCGAAATCCGCACGCACATGACGGAGCCGAGAAAGACCACGCCGATCAGGCAGTTGACAGCGATTTCCTCCGTCCAGGCATAACTGTCATTGAGGACGTAGCGAGTAAAGAATTGCAGGAAGACACAGCCCGTCATCAGCCAGAAGAGGCCGAGCGTAATCCAGTCTTCGAAGGAATAGACCTTGAGATCGATATCGGCCGGGGCCTCGTCGAAGGTATGCGCTATCTCCTCAGGCGTGACCTGAGTGTGGATTTCCTGTGCTGTCGACATGAGTATGTCCCATTCAAGAGAAGCCGGCGCAGCCGTTTACGGCCGCGCCGAACGGGATCATTTGATGGCGCGGATCGCTTCCCAGTCGGCCTTTTCGTAACCGAAATCTTCGAACTTCACCTTTTCGAGGACGTTCTTCTCGAAATCGGCCTTGTCGACTTCGACGACGTTCAGGCCACGCTTCCTGAAGTCGTCGACCAGCGCCTTTTCACGCTCCTCGATGATTTTCGTCGTCCTGGCGGCCGCTTCCTGCATCACGTCCCGGAAGATTTGCTTGTCTTCGTCGGACAGGCTCGCCCAGCGGCTCTTAGAGACGACCGTGTTGAGATGGTCGACGATGTGGCCGGATAGAATGATGTTCTTCTGCACTTCGAAGAACTTCTTCGCTTCGATCGTCGTCAGTGGGTTTTCCTGCGCATCGACAGTGCCATTTTGTAGCGCGAGGTAGACTTCGGCAAACGCGATCGGCGCGGTGTTGGCGCCGCAGGCACGCGGCATGGCAAGATAGGCGGGAACATCGGGCACCCGCATCTTCACGCCCTTGAGGTCGGCGCATTTGGTGATGGATGTATTGGATGTCGTGTGGCGGGTGCCGTAATAGCTGACCGCGGTGATGACGTTGCCGGTCTTGTCTTCATATCCCTTGGCGAGGCGCTTGAAGACGTCGCTCTTCGTATAGGCGATGAGGTGGCTCGGGTCACGGAAGATATAGGGGAAATAGGTGACCCCTATCGGCTTGAAATCGCGGGAGGCGAAGCTCGATCCTGATATGATGATGTCGACAGTGCCAAGCTTCAGGCCCTGGTTGATGTCGGCTTCCTTGCCGAGCTGGGATGCCGGATAGACGTCGATCTTGTAACGTCCATTGGTGCGCTTGGCGATTTCCTGTGCGGCCCAGACCGACTCTGTATGGAACGGCTCGGATGTCTCGTAGACATGCGCCCATTTCAGAGTGGTTTCAGCATGTGCAGTCAACGCCGATGCCATGATGATTGCCGCCGCACCAAGCAGCGTCTTAAATCTTGAACTCATTCTCTCCTCCCGAATTGCGTTCAGATTACCTTGTTCAGCATGTCTTTGTCCCAAAACCGGTTCCCACTTTTGGGAGACATGCTTTTGGCCGCCCGCCTCCTCGCGGTCGGTCACTCCTCTCTCGTCGGCTCTTCTCCGAAGCTTTCCGAGAATCTCTTCTGTGATAGAGTCAGATGCATTCGCATGGCTTCGCGTGCCGCCTCCGGATCTCCTGCCGCCAGCGCATTGCGTATCGCCATATGTTCCTCAAGGGCCGCGCGCCACGTATGGGGGCCCTCGAAATAGCTCGCGAGCTTTTCGAAAAAGGGTGACGAACGTTTGTCGTAGATAAGACCGGTGAATACGTTCAGTGCCGAATTGCCGATAATGTCGGCGATTGCGGTATGGAATGCACGATCGAGCGTGAGCGCCCGCGCGGGCTGTTCCAGCGCACCTTCCATCTCCCGAAGGATCAAGTCCAGCTTTTCGATACCGGCACTGTCGACTCGTCTCGCGGCCTCTTCCGCAATAGCGCTTTCGATCAGGCAGCGCGCCTGCAGGATTTCGAACGGCCCATCGCTGTCATCCACAGGAAGAATAGCGGCTTCGCTGCCGGCGTTGCGACTGACATAGACACCCGATCCCATGCGGATCTGCACAAACCCTTCGACCTCCAGAACGATCAGGGCCTCACGTACGGTAGGGCGCGATACGCCGAGCCGTTCGGCCAGTTCGCGTTCGGCAGGCAGCCGCTCGCCTACGGGAATTTCACCCGACTGAATAAGCATGCGAAGCTGCTCCGCAGCCTGGCGATAAAGTCGGCGTGGTTCGAGCGCGGCGAACATGGAAACCTCCGGACGCGTTTCTCCTCCCGCGTCATGTGGCCAGATTGTCTTACCAATTAACATTCGTCAAGCGTCCGATTCACACGGCGTGGGAATGGAGTGAGTTTCCGCATGCGAACGGCTGGTCAAACTAGAGCAAGCCGGGCCGGAATGGCTTGTATGACGACCGGATAATGCTTCTCTGGCTTGGGGATCATACCGGGAAGCTCCGCGCCTTGCGTTGGCTCAAAAAAGCCGGAAAAATACCGTGGCACTCCCATTTCCAGCGGTTTCCTGAGTCTGGACACATGGCGATTTCGCCGAATTGCGACCATCCGGCGGGTATGTTATTCATGGCCATTCGAACACGACGCTTGGTCTTGGTAGCGTGCGTATCGGTACAGCCGAAATCTACCGCCGGCCGATGAAGAATGCAGAAGCGCTCGATGCGTCTGCCGGAAAACGTCATCGCCGCCTTCGGTCATATCGACGTGCTTGTCAACAATGCCGGCATCCAGAAGGTCGCGCCGATCGATGAATTCGATTTTGCCGATTTCTCGCGCATCGTCGCCATCTCGCTCGACAGTGCCTTTCACACGATCCAGGCCGCCTTGCCCGGCATGAAGGAAAGGGGCTGGGGCCGCATCATCAATATCGCTTCCGCGCATGGCTTACGTGCTTCGCCCTTCAAGGGGCCGTATGTCGCAACCAAACATGCGGTGGTTGGCCTGACAAAAAGCGTGGCGCTTGAGGTGGCCGAACTCGGCATCACCTGCAATGCGATCTGCCCCGGCTACGTCTGGACCCCGCTCGTGGCCGCCCAGGTCGCAGATCAGGCCCGGGCGCATGGCATGAGCGAGGACGAGGTGGTGAAAAAGGTGATGCTCGCACCGCAGCCGACGAAACGTTTCGTGCAGCCGGAGGAAGTAGCGGAAATGGCGTTTTATCTCGCCGGCGACATGGCGCGGTCCATCACCGGCACCACCATATCCATCGATGGCGGCTGGACCGCGAAATAATTTCCGCGCGCTCCCGCCGTAGGAGATATGGGCTCGATAGAACCTGAATTTCCGGCCTCGTCTTCTGGCTGAAGGCGGAAAAGCGCGTAATCGCGCGCTGTCCAGCAATTGTGCGCAAGACTGTCAGATGCGATTGCAGCGCTTCTCGCACCGGCTAAGCCGTACGAGAAGCGCTACCCGTTTAGATTAATTCGCCTTGACCGGCGGAGGCAGCAAAGACGGTTCCGTGGAACCCTTCGGCGCCATCAATTCGGCAAGCACGGCGTCGGCCGATTGGCTTGCTCCGCCGATGCCCGCGGCCAGAAGCTGGCGGTCGAGGTCATTGCCCGTTTCGAGCGCGGCGAGCTCGGCGCCCGCCTCGATGCGTCCGGCGACCTCCTGCTGCCGCTTCTTGATCCGCTCCAGGCTTTCCACGGCGCTTCCCAGCCGCGTGTTGACGCCCGCATGGCTGTGGGCGATTGCCGACTGGGCTCGCAGCAGCGATTCATTCGCCTTGACGTTTTCGACCTCGCGCTTCATCTGGGTGATGCGCGCCTCGGTTTCCTGAATGGTCCGCAGCATCTGCTGCTGGCGCGGAAGCAGCCGATCCAGTTCCTCCTGGTCGGCCTGCACTTCGGCGCGCGTGGCGGCGATCCGCTGCGCGAGGCCCTGCGCCAGATCGTTGCGTCCGGCGGCGATGGAGGCGCGAGCGCTTTCCATGTCCTTGTGTTCCTTGGCGCGGTTCTCCTCGATCCGGCGCATCAGGCTCTTGTTGGACGCCATGATGCCGGCGAGATCATGCCTGGCCCGCCGCAGCGATTGCTCGGCGTCGCGAATCTCCTGCTCGAGAATGCGCATCGACTGGCTGTCGACAGCGGCTTCCGCAACCTCGCTCACGCCGCCGCGAATGGCGGTAAAGATCTTGCTCCAGGTGCTCATGTCGAAATCTCCCCTTTCTGCCATTCCCCGATCATCGCCGCCGCGTCGACCGCATTGGCGGCCAGAACCGCGACTTCCTCAACGACGGTCTCGGCGCTGGAACGCGCTGACAGCGAGCCGAACAGTTCGTACCACTCTTCCCCGTCGATGGTGGTGATGCCGAAGCTGGACAGCGGCACGAATTTGTGGGTCTTCAGGACCATGCGCTCGAACCGCTCGCGATCGGCGACATCGCTGCAGCGCGCGAGGACGACGCTGGCCAGAATATCGCGCTCACCGCTCATCGTCACGAATACGTCGAGGTCGCCTTTTTCCTTCAGGGTAACGCATATCACATCCCCACTGGCGGGCACTGTGACGTCTACGTCGCCAAGCGGATCGGGATCCGACGCGAACAGGCGCGCCAGGGTCGTAAGGTTCCACAGCTCCAAGCAATCCTCCATTGGTTGTAAACTTTAAAATGATCCGAACCGTGCGTGAGGGTTCCCGCAGGTTGTGCGGATTGATATACGGTTTTCGGGGAAGAGGGAACGAATCGCGTGGTGTTTTTTTCACGGCTGTTGCGGCGGCTTTATCTGTCGATCAGCGAGCTTTCCTGGTCCGCCCTGACAACCGTAGCAGCCATACACGTCGCGATTTCATACATCCTGCTTGCCTTCGCAGGCGAAGTGGATTTGCGCGGCAGAGCCATCACCTTCCTGTATTATTACGTGGTTACAGCAACAACCCTGGGCTATGGCGATCTGGCGCCGCGAACAGACCTCGGCCGGTTGGCGGTCGTGCTGTTTGTGCTGCCCGGCGGCATTGCCATATTCACGGCAGTCCTTGGCAAGGTGTTGACGGAAATTGGCACGATCTGGAGAAACCGCATGCGTGGATTTGGCGACTACACCGAGCGAAGGGGCCATATCATCGTCGTTGGCTGGCAGGAGGGAACCACGCTCCAGACCCTGCGGCTCGTAGGCGCGGAACGTCCGCCGCACGAGCCGGTCACCGTGCTGATCGCTAAGGATCTGACGCAGAACCCCGCACCCGAATGCGCCGACTATGTGCGGGTGGACCGCTTGGCGGATGCGGATGCGCTCACCCGGGCAGGCGCAGCCGGAGCCCGGACCATCATCATTCGTGGCGCCAACGACGACGAGACGCTCGCCGCCGTGCTGGTCGCCGAGGACCATGCTCCTGGCGCCCACATCGTTGCCTATTTCGCCGATGACCGGACCGCTCAGATGGTCAGGCAGCGCCGCCCCCGCGTCGAGGCCGTCGGATCGCTGGCGGAGGAATTACTGTCGCGTTCGGCGCGCGATCCCGGCGCATCGGAGGTGGCGGCGCGCTTGCTGTCGGCAAGTTCTTCCGATACCGCCTTTTCCCTGCCGGTTCCCAGTCTGACCGCGCCGTTGCGCTATGGCGACGCCTTTGTCGGGCTCAAGCGCAAGCACAATGTCACGCTCGTCGGGATGGCAAGTCAGGGGCTTACCGACCTCAATTGCCGCGACGACGTCCTTCTCAAGGGCGGCGAGACCCTTTACTACATCGGTGAAAGCCGTCTGGAGCCCGCCTCCGTCGTATGGCCCACAGCAGGAGCGACCCCATGATCGGCTGGTTCGGCAGACGCAACGACCACAGCAGGAATTCGATCCCCGTCGAGCTCGGTCCGTTGGCCGTGGGGATCGACGGGGCGATCGATGTCGATCTGCTCTCGCTCGAAGCCGACGCCCTGGGCGGCGAGCCGGCCATGCCGCTTCCTGCGCGGGGCCCATTCATCGTCGCGGCCTATGGGCAGGTGACCCTTGAGGCGAACACCGTCCTCTCGCGCTATTATGACGACCAGCACCGGATGATCCAGGTGATATCGGCTTCCGGGCGCCCGGGCGATGCCATTGAGGATATCAGCATCTATCACCCGTGGGACAGCGTCGTGCCCTCGGGGCAAACCGAGTGGAACCGCTGGATGGGAACGGCCGGCCTCATCGGCCAGCCGAGCTACGACGCGGACGGCATTCTCTTTACCCGCTTCTGGGGCGAGGGGCCGGACCGGACTCAGCCGGTCGAGTTTGTCGAGATGGTCGATGACGGAGAAACCAAGCGCTCGATCCATCAGACCTGCATGTTGTACTTCCGGCCCCTTGGCGCAACCCGGGAGATGCTGCTGATCAATGTGGAGCGGGATCTCGAGCAAGGTTACGGCCCGGCCGGCGGCTCCGTCGAATTCCTGATCGGCTACGGCCTTGGCCCCGCCGATGTCAGGCGTGTCTGAATAGCATTTATCGCGTTTTGGAGAGACCCAGATGTTTGGTTACGTTGAAGGGCTGCCGGCTTTTCTTGCTTACTTCGCCGTCGGCCTGGCTGCCTTTGCCGTCTTTACGCTCGTCTACACCCTTCTTACGCCGCATGCGGAGGTGAAGCTGATCCGCTCTGGGAACCTGGCCGCCGTCACGGCTTTTCTCGGCGCGCTGCTCGGCTTCAGCCTGCCGCTGGCCTCCGCAGCGGCGCATTCCGTCAGCGTCCTCGATTACATCATCTGGGCGGTCATCGGCATAGTCGTGCAGGTGCTGGCCTTCTTTATCGCCGGTTTCACAATGCCGGGGTTGCACAAGAAGATCACCGAGGGGGAGATGGCCGCCGGTCTTTGGGGCGGCGGGATCGCCTTGGCGGTCGGCATTCTCAACGCCGCCTGCATGACCTATTGAGGGGAGGCTCCGATGCGCAGACGTCTTTCCGGGCGCACCCGCCCCATTCTTGCCCTCGGCACGATTGCAGCCTCCGGCCTTGCATTGGCGGGTTGCGGCGACAGCGGTCCTGCCCAGGATGTCCTGTTCAAATCCGTCGACCAGTGCGTGCAGGCCGGGACGAATGAGCAGGTCTGTCAGGCCGCCTATCAGGATGCGATGCGCGCGCATCTCGACGGCGCGCCCCGTTTCAATGGGCAGGCGGCCTGCGAAGCGGAGTATGGAGCGGGACAATGCACCGAGACGCGCGCGGCCGCAGGAAGCGGTAGCTCGGGGAGCTTCTTCATGCCCTTCATGGCCGGGTACATGCTGTCCAGGGGCATCAATACCATCGACGATTATTACAAATCCCGCCGCCGGGAACAGGATCAGAGCGGAGCATATCGCTATTCCGGTTCGGCTCCCATCTACAGAACCCGCTCCGGCCAGACGGTCACGACCGCTCCGGTCCCTGCCGGCGGAACGCAAAGCACCGGCGTCTCTTCACCCGGATACAAGGCAAAGCCCGCCAATGTGAACACGCGAACCGTAGCGCGTCAGGGATTTGGCGGTCGTTCGTCGTCGTTCGGATTCGGGGGCTAGGAGCTGCCATGAAGCGGATCACACTGCCGGCCCGGCCAAACTGGCAGGAGCAGGCACGCGCCGCCGGCTTCGGCTTTCACGAGATGTATGGCGAGCCCTATTGGCTCGACGGCGCAGCCTATGCGTTCACTCTCGATGAGATCGAAACGCACATCGAAGGGCCGAGCGAGGAACTGCACGAGATGTGCATGGAACTCCTCACCGACATCGTGGCGAGCGACGAGATGCTTCACCGGCTTGCGATTCCGGAAGCATTCCGGGATGTGGTTCGCAATTCCTGGAAACGGCAGGACCGCCACCTCTATGGCCGGTTCGACCTCGCCTATGACGGAAGCGGCCCGGCCAAGTTGCTCGAATACAACGCGGATACGCCGACCTCGATCTTCGAGTCCGCCTATTTTCAGTACAATTGGCTGACGGACCAGGTGGCGCTTGGCGCTTTGCCGGCGGATGCCGACCAATTCAACTCCCTGCAGGAGAGCCTTGTCGAAGCGTTCCAGCAATTCGACGCGAACTCCATTTTCCATTTTGCCGCGACGACGGACAATGAGGAAGACCGCGGCACGACGGTCTATCTCATGGATTGCGCCGTGCAGGCCGGGCACCGCGTCGAGCTGCTCGATATCAGCGATATCGGCGTGGACAGTGCCAGCCGGTTCACCGATCTGAAGGACCGCGTGATCGACCGCTGCTTCAAGCTCTACCCTTGGGAATTCATGCTGCGGGAGCCTTTCAGCGGGCATCTGCCCGGTTCAGCATCCGTTTTCGTGGAGCCGGCCTGGAAGGCCGTCCTCTCCAACAAGGGCCTCCTCCCGTTGTTATGGGAGCGCTATCCTGATCACCCGAACCTACTGCCCAGCTATTTCCCCGACGATCCCCGCCTTCCCGCACTTACGGATTATGTCCGCAAGCCATTGCTCTCCCGCGAAGGCGAGAATGTCACTGTTTATCGCGATGGCAAGGAGTTCCTGTCGCTTGGGGGCGGCTATGGCGACGAAGGCTTCATCGTGCAGGCCTATGCGCCGCTTTTCCACAGCGATGCCGGCCATGCGGTGCTTGGAAGCTGGATCATCGGCGACCGCGCTTGCGGGCTCGGCATTCGCGAAGACCAGACGCCCATAACCGCGAATTTATCGCGCTTCGTACCCCATGTGATCCTTGACTGATCTGAGCCTTGATGCCCGCACCATTCCCTTTTGATCCCCTTGCGGGGAACGATCATGATCAGCGGGGCACGATTATGCAGAAGCGAACCAACCGCATGATGACAGCCGCAAAGCTGGCCGTGGCTGTCGGGGCCATCATGGCAGCAATGCCGTGCTGATGGAGCGAAGGCGCTAGAGTCTGTCAGAGCTCAACTGAAACGTTGTGAAGAAAAGGCGCGTAATCCTGCCGTCATTCTCGGGCTTGTCCCACAGCTGTCCGGTTTAAAATTCTGGACAAGGCGCATGACATTGATTCTACTCGATTTCAGACGTTTGGCAGCGTTCTGGACACGAGTGGAGACCCAATGTCATGCGGCATGAGAATAGCGTTTTTCATATGGCCGCGTCCGCCAGCCGCCGCACCCGCCGGCATGTGGCCGATGCGGTGCGCATTCTCGACGCCACGCGGCTGCAATTGTCCTCGCTGAGCAATGGCTGGGTGGATACCGTCAAGGGCGCGCGCGCCATCAAGCTGCACATCACCTTCGACCCACGTGACAGCATTCCGCTGGAAGCCACCTTCACCAGCCAAAGGGCGGGCGACATCACCCCGGCCAAGGAGAGGATGATCGAACCCGGAATGACCTATGTGTTCGATCTGGGTTACTACGACTTCCGCTGGTGGGCCGAACTCGACGCCAAAGGCTGCCGCTTCGTCTCCCGCCTGAAGAACAACACCACGCTTGAGGTCATCGCCGAACAGGCGATTCCCACCGATGGCAGCATCCTCAGTGACCGTATCGGCTTTCTGCCGCAGCGTATGGCCCGTTCGCGCCGCAATCCTCATTGCGATCCGGTGCGCGAAATCACCGTGCGCATCCAAACAGGTACGATCATCCGTCTCGTCACCAACGATCTGGATGCGCCGGTCGAGGAAATCGCCGATCTTTAAAGCGGCGATCGACAAGGTGAGCTGGTCGACGGTGCTGCTTATCGCCGGCATCATCACCTATGTCGGCGTCATGGAGAAGGCCGGCACCGTCAATTATGTGGCCAACGGCATCTCCAGCCTCGGCATGCCGCTGCTGGTGGCGCTCCTGCTGTGCTTCACGGGCGCCATCGTCTCGGCCTTCGCTTCCTCCACGGCGCTTCTCGGCGCGATCATCCCGCTTGCCTTCCAGTCCTGCTGCAGGGCAGATCAGCGCCGTCGGCGTGGTCGCGGCAATCGCGATTTCGACGACGATCGTCGACACCAGCCCGTTTTCCACCAATGGCGCGCTCGTCGTCGCCAATGCGCCGGATGAAAAGCGCGAGCAGGTGCTGCGCCAATTGCTGATCTACAGCGCATTGATCGCCATTATTGGGCCAGTGGTGGCCTGGCTGGTGCTCGTCGTGCCGGGCCTCGTCTGACAGCAGGCCCGTTTCCAAGGGCTAGAACGGTTCTTGTTTTGATGGAATCGCCAAGCGCCCTCGCCCTTCGAGGCTTCGTTCCCCCTTCGGCAAGCTCAGGGTCCACTACGCACCTCAGGATGAGGGCTATTGCGGCGTTGCAACCCCTTCACCCTCATGGTGAGGTGCGCCCCTTCCCCTGAGCTTGTCGAAGGGGAAGGGGAGCCTCGAACCACGGGGGTGAAGGGCGCACAGTTGGTTCTGTCTAAATATGAAACACTCTAAATGTCCAGCCAGACTAGAAGTTTGATCCAACGTTTCGCCTCACATGCTCCGCGAATGCGTTGACGAAATCCGTCGCGACCGGCGACGGGCCGCGTTGCGGCGGGAAAACGGCGGCGAAATCGAAGTCGATCCGGGGCAGAAACGGACGGCTGGCGACGCCGCGCCCGGAAAACTCCGCTGCCGTGAAGGGATCGCAGATCGCGACGCCAAGGCCCGATGCCACCATGCCGCACATGATTTCGGAAAGCGCCGTCTCCACCCGCAACGTCCGCGAGACATTGTGGCGGGCGAAGATATTGTCGATTAGGTGCCGGCTCGAACTGCCATGGGTGAGCGAGATGAAGTTCTCGCCCTCGAAATCCTCCGGCGTGATCACCTGTTTTTCCGCGAGCCTATGGCCTTCCGGCGCGACTGCGACACGGGGCAATGCAGGCATCTGGACGATCGGCAGCCCGGCATGGGCAATCGGTACCTCGGCGAAACCGACATCGCATTGAAGATTGAGCACCCAGTCCACCACAATGGGTGAGATCACGCCGAACAGCGAGAAATTGAGATTGGGCCGCTCCATCAGGAAGGTACCGGCGAAGCGCGGCATGAAACCATTGGCGAGCGCCGGCAGCGCCGCGACGCGCAGCATGCCCGTGCGCCGGGTGCGGATTTCCTCCGCTGCCGCGACAATGCGGTCGAGGCCGTGGAACGACCGCTCTACCTCCGTATAAAGCGCGCTGCCCGCCGCGGTCGGCACCAAACCGCTGCCCTTCT
Source organism: Paramesorhizobium endophyticum (assembly GCF_014640615.1). Lineage (GTDB taxonomy): Bacteria > Pseudomonadota > Alphaproteobacteria > Rhizobiales > Rhizobiaceae > Paramesorhizobium > Paramesorhizobium endophyticum. The sequence goes on from NZ_BMHH01000012.1 coordinate 78,767, forward strand.
TCTCGAAGAGCGGCATTTTGAGCGCGCCCTGCAAATCGCGCAGCATGCGGCTCACCGCCGGCTGCGTCACGCCCATAATGCTCGCCGCCGCCGTGACGCTGCCAGACAGCATCACGGCCCGGAAGGCTTCCACCTGCCTCAGATTCACCCGCGCCATGTTCCCGCCCTATAATATTTGGTTATGCAAAGTGTACCATTATGAATTTGACGGTCAAGGCATGGTTTGGAATGTTGCGTTTCATGGGAACGGCACATTCGAAAAATTCAAAAAGTGCCAGTGAAAGACAACAAATGAGAGGAACACTCATGAAACGATCGGGAATTCTCGCGGCTGTCAGCGCCCTTGCGCTTCTTGCCGGCTTCGGGGCGGCCTCCGCCCAGGAAAAGACGCTCTATGTCGCCGGCTATGGCGGTACGTTCGAAAAGACGATGCGCGACGAGGTCATTCCGGATTTCGAAAAGAAGCATGGCGTGAAGGTCGAATATATCGCCGGCAATTCAACCGATACGCTCGCCAAGCTTCAGGCCCAGAAGGGCAACCAGCAGATCGACGTGGCTCTCCTCGATGACGGCCCGATGTATCAGGCGATCGATCTCGGCTTTTGCGGGAAGATCGATGGGCTTGCGACGGAGAATCTGCATGACGCGGCCCGCTTTAGGGATGACCGCGCCGTTGCTGTCGGCCTCGTCGCCACGGGCATCATGTACAACAAGGATTATTTCGAAAAGAAGGGCTGGGCCGCCCCGACGTCGTGGAACGATCTGAAAGACCCGAAATATAAGGGCCTCATCGTCATCCCGCCGATCAACAATACCTATGGGCTGTATACGCTGCTGATGTTCGCCAAGATGAATGGCGGTGGTGAGAAGGATATCGAGCCGGGCTTCAAGATCATGACTGAAGAGGTCAACCCGAATGTGCTCGCCTATGAGCCTTCGCCGGGCAAGATGACGGAGCTTTTCCAGTCCGGGCAGGCCGCACTGGCCGTCTGGGGCACGGGCCGCGTGCAGTCCTTCGTCAATACGGGCTTCCCGGTCGATTTCGTCTATCCCAAGGAGGGCGCGGTGACGCTTCTCGCCACTGCCTGCCCGATCGAGAAGCCGGAGGCGTCGCCGCTCGCCTCGGAATTCATCAAGGCGATGCTGGAGCCGAAGGTGCAGCTCGTTCTCTTACGCGATTACGGCTACGGCCCGGTCAACAAGACGGTCGAAATCCCCGAAGGGCTCGGCAAGATCGCCCCCACCGGCGAGCATCTGAGCGCGCTCTACAATCCCGACTGGTCGGCCATCAACCCGCAACGCGAGGACTGGACCAAGCGCTGGAATCGTGAAGTGGAGCGGTAGAATTTTTGGCAACGGCGGCGCTCTACGTCGCCCCCCTCTGCCCTGCCGGGCATCTCCCCCGCAAGGGGGGAGATTGGCTGGCATCGATGACGGCGCTTCATTCTGCAATGCTGGCAATTGGCGAAAGCGGTACTGACAGCGCAATCTCCCCCCTTGCGGGGGCGCTGCCCGGCAGGACAGAGGGGGGCGCTGTCCCGTCGACCTTTCCGGCCTTCCTAATTTGACACAGGAAACACCCCATACATGGCCTTTCTCACACTCGACCATGTCAAGAAGCGCTTCGGCGACCACACTGCCGTGGAAGACTTCACACTTTCCGTAAAAAAGGGTGAGTTCATCTCGCTGCTCGGCCCTTCCGGCTGCGGCAAGACGACGACGCTTCAGATGATCGCAGGTTTCGTGGACCCCACCGCGGGCTCCATCCATCTCGACGGGCGCGACCTGATCGCCACGAAGCCTGCCCGGCGCGGGCTCGGCATCGTCTTCCAGAGCTATGCGCTCTTCCCCCACATGACTGCTTCGGAGAACATCGCCTTCGGACTTGAAATGCGGGGCATCGACCGCGCGGCGCGGGAGGCGAAGGTGCGCGAGGCCCTGGCTATGGTGGGGCTGGAGGGCTATGGCGACCGCTATCCGCGCCGCATGTCGGGCGGGCAGCAGCAGCGCGTGGCGCTGGCCCGCGCGCTCGTCATCAAGCCGGACGTGCTGCTCCTCGACGAGCCGCTCTCCAATCTCGACGCCAAGCTGCGCGAGGACATGCAGATCGAGCTGCGCCAGATCCAGCGCAATCTCGGCACGACCACCGTTCTCGTCACCCATGACCAGACCGAGGCGATGGCGCTTTCGGACCGGATCGTCGTGATGAGCAAGGGCCGTATCGAGCAGATCGGCACGCCGCAGGAAACCTATGAGCGCCCAAGCTCCGCCTTCGTCTCGCAATTCCTCGGCAAGACCAACGAGTTCGCGGGCGAAATCCGCGCCCAAAAGCTCATCTTCGGCTCCTGCGAGGGGCCGGCTCCCGCGGGACCATCCGGCCCAGTCATTGTGACGGTGCGACCGGAGAAAGTGGGCTTCGCCTCATCTGAAGGCGACGGCCTCAAGGCCCGCGTCACAAACCGCATCTTCCAGGGCAATCACTGGCTCTTCCAGTGCGAAACCGAATGCGGACCGGCAATCGTCGTGCGCCAGAACGACGGAGAGCCGCAGCCGGGGGAGGGCGAAAGCGTCCGCCTCGTCTGGCGGGAGGCGGATATGGGCCTTCGCCGCACGGGAGCGGGCCAATGAGCGCCGTTGCCCAAGCCCGTTCTCCCGTGCCGTGGCGGCTGATCCTGCCGGCGCTGGCTTTGTTCATCGCGGTGGTGCTGATCCCGCTGGTGATGACCGTCATGCTCTCGCTTCATAAATGGGGGCAGTATACGGGCATCGAGCCGGTCTTCGTGCTGGATAATTGGCAGGAAATCTGGTCGGACTCCTATTTCCATGAGATGTTCCTGCGCACCTTCCGCATCGCCATCGCCGCGACGCTGCTGACCGCGATCTGCGGTGCGCCGGAAGCCTATATCCTGAACCGCATGCGCGCGCCTTGGAAAGGCATCTTCCTGCTCATCATCCTCGGTCCGCTGCTGATCTCGGTCGTCGCGCGCACGCTCGGCTGGGCGCTGCTCTTCGGCGGCCAGAACGGCATCGCCAACAAGGCGCTGATGTCGGTGGGCCTTATCGAAACGCCGATCCCCTTCATGTTCACCGAGACGGGCGTCATCATCGCGCTCGCCCATGTGATGATGCCCTTCATGGTGCTTTCGGTCTGGGCGGCGCTGCAGCGGGTGGACCCGCAGATCGAAAACGCCGCCATGTCGCTGGGCGCGGGGCCGCTGACGATCATCCGGCGCATCATCCTGCCGCAGATCATGCCGGGCATCCTTTCGGGTGGCATTATCGTCTTTTCGCTCTGCGCCAGCGCCTTTGCCACGCCTGCCATCATCGGCGGAAGACGCCTGAAGGTCGCCGCCACGCTCGCCTATGACGAGTTCCTCAACACGCTCGACTGGCCGCTCGGCGCCGCCGTCGCCGTGCTGCTGCTGGCGGCCATCGTGCTGATCGTCGTCGGCAGCAACGCCCTGATCGAACGCCGTTACGCGGAGGCTTTCCGATGAGCAAAAACGGCCCGCTCGCCCTTATCTTTCACACGGTCTTCATGATCTTCATGCTCGCGCCGATCGTCGTCGTCTGCCTTGTGGCTTTCACGCCGGAAGGGTTTCTGTCCCTGCCGGTGGGCGGCTTCTCGCTGCGCTGGTTCCGTGCCATCGCCCAATATCCTGAATTCATCAATGCGTTCTGGATGAGCTTGTGGCTCGGCGCTGCCTCGTCCACGGTGGCGCTGCTGTTCGCCATCCCCGCGGCGCTCGCCATCGCGCGGCATCAGTTTCCCGGGCGGGAGGTGCTGTCCGCGTTGTTCCTCTCGCCGCTGATGATCCCGCATGTGGTGCTGGGCATCGCCTTCCTGCGCTTCTTCACGCAAGTGGGCATCGGCGGCACGTTCACGGCGCTGCTCGTCGCCCATATCATCCTGGTTTTCCCATTCGCGCTACGCCTGACGCTGGCCGCCGCCACCGGCATGAACCGCTCGGTGGAGATGGCCGCCATCTCGCTCGGCGCGGGAAGCTGGACGCTGTTCCGGCGGGTGACGCTGCCCCTGATCCTGCCCGGCATCGTCAGCGGTTGGGCGCTCGCCTTCATCCAGTCCTTCGATGAGGTCACCATGACAATCTTCCTCGCGGCTCCCGGCACCGAGACGCTGCCCGTCCGCATGTTCCTCTATGTGCAGGACAATATCGATCCGCTCGTTACCTCCGTTTCCGCCTGCGTCATCGCCATAACCATGGCGGCGCTGATTCTGCTCGATCGCTTCTACGGGCTCGACCGGGTGCTCGCCGGGCATAGCGACCGGACGAGATAAGGAGAAACAGGAAAATGATCAGGGAATTTGACGTCGCCGTCATCGGCGGCGGGTTGCTGGGCTCGTCCATTGCCTGGGGCCTTGGGCGCGTCGGTCAGAGGGTCTGCGTCCTCGACGAGGGCGATGTCGCGAAGCGCGCCTCGAGGGCCAATTTCGCGCTGGTCTGGGTGCAGTCCAAGGGCCTCGGCATGCCCGCCTATACGGGCTGGACCGTGCGTGGCGCAAAAATCTGGCCCAGGCTTGCGGCTGAACTGAAGGAGCAAACCGGCCTCGACGTTTGCCTGCAGCAGAATGGCGGCTTCCAGCTCACTTTAAACGACGCGGAGCTGGAGCACCGCGCCGAAATCTTCCGCAAGCTGCGCGCACAGGGCGGTGTCGATTATCAGGCGGAAATTCTGGACCATGATCAGGTCAGGAAGATGCTCCCCCATATCGGTCCTGAGGTGACAGGCGGCAGCTTCTGCCTGCTCGATGGCCATGTGAATTCGCTGCGCACCTTTCGCGCGCTGCATACCGGCCTTGCCCGGCTCAAGGTGGACTACCGGCCCGAGCACGCGGTTTCGAAAATCGTTCATGAGAACGGCGCCTTCCGCCTGACCACGGCACAGGGCGAGATCGTCGTCGGGAAGGTGGTGCTGGCAGCGGGCAATGCAAATCAGATGCTCGCGCCGATGGTCGGGCTGGAAGCGCCGATGGGGCCGACGCGCGGACAGATCATCGTCACCGAGCGCACGCAGCCCTTCATGCCCCATCCAGTCGCAACCGTCAGGCAGACCGACGAGGGCACGGTGATGATCGGCGACAGCAAGGAAGACCTGCTGGACGATACCGTCACCAACAAGGGCATCACCTCGGTCATGGCCGACCGCGCCCGGCGCATGTTCCCGCATCTTGGCCGGCTCAACGTGGTGAGGAGCTGGTCCGGCATCCGCGTCATGCCGAAGGACGGGTTTCCGATCTATGAGCAGTCCAAGACCTGTCCCGGCGCCTTTGTCGCGTGCTGCCACTCCGGCGTGACGCTCGCCGCCAACCACGCCTACGAAATCGCGCCGATGATTGCCGCGGGACAGCTGGATGCGGCGAGGCTTGGGAGCTTTACCGCAAGGCGTTTTCACAAAATCGAAGCCGGATCGAGCGGCTATTACTGACGCATGGGCATGGGAGAAACCTGCATGTTCAAACGCATGGAACAGGACCGGAGAACGCCGGTCACGATAACAGTCGAAGGGCGGAGCGTCGTCGCGCGTGAAGGTGACACGGTCGCCGCCGCGCTGCTTGCCTCCGGCTTCGACGCCCGCCGCCGCACCGCGGTCAGCGGCGCGCCGCGCCTGCCCTATTGCATGATGGGCGTCTGTTTCGATTGCCTCGTCACCATCGACGGCGTCGGCAACCGGCAAGGCTGCCTCGTGCCGGTACGCGAGGGCATGACAATCGAAATCCAGAAGGGCAAGAGGGAGATCGGTAAATGACCCCGGCACGCGAGAACTACGATGTGGCCGTCATCGGTGCAGGTCCCGCAGGCCTCGCGGCGGCGGCGCTGACGGCAAAAGCCGGGCTATCCACGCTGCTGCTCGATGAGAACCAAGGCCCCGGCGGGCAGGTCTGGCGCGCCATCACTACCACGCCGGTTCAGGACAAGGCGCTGCTCGGCAAGGATTACTGGGCCGGACAGGCGCTGGTGGACGACGTGCGTAAGAGCGGCGCTGAAATCCTGCACGGCGCGACCATATGGAGCCTAGACCGCAATCTTGAAATTGGCATCTCGGTGGGCGGCGGCGCGCGGCTCGTCAGGGCGAAGCGCGTCATCATCGCCACCGGCGCGCTGGAGCGGCCTTTCCCCATTCCCGGATGGACGCTTCCCGGCGTCATGACGGCGGGCGCGGCGCAGACGGTGCTGAAATCCTCCGGGCTTCTGCCGGATGGGAAAACCGTCGTGGCAGGGCAGGGGCCGTTGCTCTGGCTCCTCACCGCGCAGATCCTGCGCATGGGCGGCAAGATCGACCTTGTGCTCGATACGACGGACAAGAGCAATTACCGCCGCGCGCTGCCCCACGCGGCAGGTTTCATCACCTCGCCCTATTTCCTGAAGGGTCTTGCGATGATGCGGGAGGTCCGCTCGAAGGTTCGGGTCGTCGGCGGCGTCACCGGCCTTGCTGCATCCGGCGACGGCCGCATCGAGAACCTTACCTTCGAGGCCAAGGGCAGAAAGACGACCGTTCCGGTGGATGTGCTGCTTTTGCATCAGGGCGTCGTGCCCAATGTCAACCTCGCCATGTCGGCAGGCGTGAAGCATCGATGGGACGATATCCAGCTCTGCTGGACACCCGAACTCGATGGCAATGCCGAAACCTCCGTGCCCGGTATCCATATCGCGGGCGACGGCGCGGTCATCGGCGGCGCACTGGCAGCGGTGGCGCGCGGACGTGTCGCCGCGCGGGCCGCGATCGACGCGCTGGGCGCGAGGGCGGGTCTTCCCGGCATGGCGGAATTGAAGGCGGCTGTCGCCAAGGCCGAGAAGGGCCGCGTCTTCCTCGATATCCTCTTCCGTCCGGCCAAGCAGTTCCGCGTGCCCGCTGGCGACACCATTGTCTGCCGCTGCGAGGAGGTGACGGCGCAGGACATCCGCGACAGCGTCGCCGTCGGCGCCACCGGACCCAACCAGTTGAAGGCCTATCGCCGCACCGGCATGGGCCCCTGCCAGGGCAGGCTGTGTGGCTTGACGGTAACCGAGCTCATGGCCGAAGCGCGCGGTAAGACGCCGGAGGAAATCGGCTATTACCGCCTGCGCGCACCGGTCAAGCCAATCATGCTCTCCGAACTGGCCGCATTGCCGCAAAGCGACGAGGCGGTGAAGGCCGTGGTGCGCTGATGATCACCAGGACGGATGCCATCATCATAGGCGGCGGAATTCATGGCTGTTCGACGGCCCTGCATCTCTGCCTGCATGGCTTCCGCCCGGTGCTGATCGAAAAGGACTATGCAGGCCGCCACGCCTCTGGCGCCAATGCGGGAGGCGTGCGGCAGCTTGCCCGCCATATCGCTGAAATTCCGCTCTCCATCCGCTCGATGGATATATGGGAGCGCATTGGCGATCTCCTCGACGACGATTGCGGTTTCGACAATCACGGGCAGGTTCTTGTCGCCGAAAACGAGGAAGAACTGGAGGCCTGCCGCGCCCGGGTCGCCGAACTCCACCGTCATGGCTTCACCCATGAGGAATTGATCGACGCCAACGAGTTGCGCCGTCTTGTGCCGGCGGTGGCGGGAACCTGCCCCGGCGGCATCGTTTCGCGCCGCGACGGAGCGGCCAATCCGGCCCGAACCACTACCGCTTTCCGTCGCAAGGCGGAAGAGATGGGCACGGCCGTCCGCGAGGGCGTCGCCGCCACCAATATCCGTCGTGAAAGTGGCCTATGGCGCGTCGATGCGGGCGGCGAGACCTTCGAGGCGCCTGTTCTCGTCAATGCGGCGGGCGCGTGGGCCGGACGCATCGCCGCCGATTTGAGCGAACCGGTGCCGGTGAAAGCCGTCGCGCCGATGCTGATGATCACCTCGCGCGTGCCGGATTTCATCAAGCCGGTGGTCATTCTACGCGGACGCAAGCTTTCCTTCAAGCAGTTCAGCAACGGCACGGTGCTGATCGGCGGCGGGCATCTGGGAACGCCCTTTCCCGACATCAATGAGACCGTGCTCGACTGGCGGAAACTTCAGGCGAGCGCCGCGACGGTGTTCGAACTGTTCGCCAATATGCGTCAGGCGACCATTGCGCGCGCCTGGGCGGGGATCGAGGCCCGCATGGAAGACGACCTCCCCGTGCTTGGCCGCAGCATGCGGCATGACGGGCTTTACCATCAATTCGGCTTCTCGCTGCACGGCTTCCAACTCGGTCCCGGCACCGGGGCCGTCATGGCGGAACTGATCGCCACCGGCAAGACCGTCACCCCAATCGATGGCCTCTCCATCGACCGTTTCACCTCAACCCGGAAAAAGGATATCCCATGACGATTACCCGCAACATTCGCACACCGATCATGCACCGCGCCGTGGAAGCCAATGGTTTCATCTTCATCGGCGGCACCATTGCCGACGACACCAGCGTCTCCATGGGCGAGCAGACCCGCAATATCCTGACCAAGATCGCCGCTTATCTGAAAGAAGCGGGCACAGATATCTCCAAGGTCGTTTCGGCGTCGATCTTCGTTACCGACCTTTCCCACAAGAAGGAAATGGATGCGGTGTGGACCGAAATCTTCGGTGAGAATCTCCCCGCCCGCGCCACCGTCGGCGTAGCGGATCTCGGCGGCGGCGCGCTCATCGAAGTTGTGGTGACGGCGCTCAAGGCGTGATGATGACAGCAACCCCCGTTAGGACATCCAGCGGGGGTTGGCGTAGGAATAGGCCGCTGGGAAGATATTATTCTATCGTCGGTCTTTGGCTCCTCCCATAGGCAAGGTGGACTGCCTGATGACGAGGCTGCACGGCAGGCGAATGATGCCGGGCGTGACCTCCTCGCCTCGTGTAAGTTGCAGCATGGCAAGGCCCGCCCGGCGTCCAAGCTCCTTCAGTTCCATGTCGATGGTGGTGAGGGGAGGGCGCGTCTGGCGGGCGATCACCTCCCAATTGTCGAAGCCAACGACGGAGATATCGGCGGGAACCGTGATATTCCGGTCGCGCAGCGCGTCGATGACGCCGCGGGCGATCTCGTCATTGCCACAGAAGATGCCGTCCGGACGGATGCCACGCGCGAAGGCGATGTCTATCGCTTCATGGCCCCATTCCTCGGACCATTCGCCGAACATCGGCTCCCATTCGCTGCCGCAGATTTCGCCATAGGCGGCGGCGCGCACGCGCGCGGCGAGATAATCCTTGGGGCCGGTGATGTGCAGGATGCGATTACGCCCATGGTCCTTGAGATGGTCAATGGCGAGGCGTGCGCCTTGCGCGTCGTCCGGCACGAAACTGACGCTGCGCGACGGCCCTTCGGCGAAGACATAAACCACGGGTATGGGCAGGGTGAACAGCTCCGGCGGCGGCTTCAGGTCGAGGCGCGTCGCGGTGAAAATAATGCCGTCCACCTGTTTGTCGTTGAGCGCCTGCAGATGCAGCCGCGCCAGCTGCTCGTCATTGTTTGTGGCGCATAAGAACACCGAGACGCCTTGGTCCACCAGCGCTTCCGAGACGCCCGCGCCCATCGGGAGGGTAAGGCGGCCATAAGTGTCGTTGGTCAGCATGCCGATGGTGAGGCTGCGCTTGCGTAAGAGGCTCTGCGCCAGGGCGTTGGGGCGGAAGCCGATTTCCTGCGCGATGCGGTTCACCTTCTCCCGCGTTTCGGCATTGACGCGGCCAACGCCGTTGAGCGCGTTCGAGGCGGTCGAAAGGCTTACGCCCGCGGCCTTGGCGACGTCTCTGAGCGTCCGTTTGCGGTGGAAAATCGGCTTCATGAGTTTATCCAAAATCCGTTGCAAAAAGCATTTATCAAAGACAATCAGCGTTGCAAAAAGGTTTTTGCACGTATGAGCGCACAAATTATCGACAGCCGAAAAAATCTGAAATAGCGTTTCCATCGGCCCCACCGGGAGAGAGGGGGGCGACAAACGAAAAGGGGAATGCGATGAGAAAATCATTCAATCGCTATGGCCTGGCGGCGCTCATGCTCGCCGCGTCCGTTTCCATGGCCCATGCGGAGGAGGCGACGCTGTGGGTGCGCACCTCATCGGGCGCGGTTTTGCAGGGGTTGGCGGATCAGTATAACGCCAAGCATAAGGACAAGATCACCGTTACGCAGATCACCGCGGAGCAGATGGTGCCGAAGCTGGGCGCGGCGATTGCCGGCGGCTCGCCCCCGGATGGCGCGGTGTTGGACCTGATCTATCTGCCGACGTTCGCAGCCAATGACGCGCTTGAGGACATCACCGATTTCGTCAAAGGATTGCCTTATGCGGGTGCTCTGAGCCCCTCCCATATGCGGCTCGCCACCTATGAGGATAAAATCTACGCCGTTCCGGCACTCCCTGACGCCTCGATCATCGCCTATAACACCGACCTCTTCGAAAAGGCGGGGCTCGATCCGAACAAGGCGCCGGCCTCGCTCGATGAAATCGCTGAAGATGCCAAGAAAATCCGCGCGCTGGGGCCGGATACCTACGGCTTCTATTTTGTCGCCAATTCCGGAAGCTGGCTGATCTATGATTTTCTGCCGCATATCTGGGCGGCGGGCGCCGATGTGCTGACCGAGGACGGCCGTGAGGCCACCGTCGATACCCCGGCGATGCGCGAAACCATCGCCGCCTATCGCGACATGTGGAAGGCCGGCGCGATCCATCCCACCTCGCGCTCCGGCAACGGCAACAATGCCGTCGAGGCGTTCGCCTCGGGCAAAGTCGGCGTGCTCATGACCGGCTCCTACATCGTCAATCTGCTGACATCAAAATACCCTGATGTGAAGTTCAACGTCGCGCCGATCCCCGGGCCGAAGGGCGGGGAATCGAGCTTTGCCGGCGGGGACTCGCTCGCGCTGATCAGAGGCATCAGCGAGGAAAAGAAGAAGATCCTGCTCGATTTCGTGAATTTCTACATGCAGCCCGAGCAGCAGGTGTTCATCACCAAGGAAGCCGGAATGCCGCCGCGTACGGACCTTGCCGGTGAGGCTTATGCCCAGTTCGACAAGCGCAACCTCGTCGCCTACGACGTGCTGGCCAAGGCGCGCACGCCCTATACCTTCTCGTCGGACGAACTGTTCGTCAGCCGCACCGGGCCGTTCCTGAATCTTATTCAGGGGGCCGTGTTCGGGGATGACGTGGATGGGGCGATAAGCAAGGCGCAGGACGAGTTCACGAAGATATTGGAGCGGACGAATCCGTAGGTGGCTGCTGATGATTTCAGTGCCCAGCGCCCTCGTGGTTCGAGGCTTCGTTCCGCTTCGCTGCACTACGCACCTCACCATGAGGGCTACTGGACCCCGCCCTCGTCATTCAAACCTCAGGTCCACTGGAGCGGCGGTGCCCCTTCACCCTCATCCTGAGGTGCTCGCGAAGCGAGCCTCGAAGGGCGAGGGTGAAGGCTGCGCTGACATATTTCAAAAGAAGGAACCCCACCCTTGGCCTCCCCACCCAAAACCGATGAACCCCACGGCTGGCTGGGGCTGGCGTTCATCGCGCCGAGCATGGTGTTCATATCAGGACTGTTCGTCATCCCACTGGCGATGACCCTCTGGATGAGCTTTTATCACTGGCCGCTTCTGGGCCGGAAGAAGTTCATCGGCCTTGAAAACTATGCCGAATTGCTGGGCGATGCGCAGCTCTGGCATTCGCTGGGTTTCACACTGCTTTATACCGTGCTGGTGACGGCGGCGATCCTGGCAGTGGCCTTTCCGCTGGCGCTGCTGGCGGACCGGCCGCTCAAAAGTGCCGGTTTCTTCCGCACCATCTATTTCATGCCTGTTGTGATCGGTTTCGGTGCGGCTTCCACCCTCTGGATGTGGCTGCTCAACCCGGATAGCGGCGTTTTCTCCCGTCTGCTCCTGAGTCTCGGGCTTGTCGATGCCGCGCCGCGTCCGCTCGAAAGCTTTTGGCCGGCGCTCGCCGTCATCATCCTGATGGTGGTGTGGAAGACCGCCGGCTTCACCATGGTTATCTTGCTCACCGGCCTGCAAAGCATTCCGCAGGATATCATCGAGGCGGCGAAGATCGACGGGGCAGGGGTGTTCAGCCGGTTCCGCCGCGTCACGCTGCCCTTGATGCGCAATTCACTGCTGCTGGCGCTGGTGCTCAACATTACTTCATCGATGCTGGCCTTCGACCAGTTCTTCATCATCACGCAGGGCGGGCCGGAGAACAGCACCATCTCGGCGGTGTTCTCGATCTATCTGGCGTCCTTCTCGTCCTACCGCCTCGGCTATGGCTCGGCGCTTTCCTTCGCCCTGCTCGTCGTGCTGGTCGCCATCAGTTCGATCCAGCTGAGCTTCATGCGCGAACGCCCGGAGGATGGCCGATGATCCGCTCCAATACTCCCGCGAATGAGCGGCTCGGCCATATCGCTTTCCTGCTGGTGTCGCTGCTTCTTGCCGTCTTTTTCCTGATGCCGATCGTCTGGTCGGTGGCCAATTCCTTCAAGCCAGCGGCAGAAGCGCTGTCCAATCCGGTGGCGCTGTTCTCCAAGGCGTTTTCGCTGGAGAATTACCGGCGGCTGGAGGATGTCGGCGCGGGCTGGTATGTCTATGCCGGAAATTCGGTGCTGATCGCGCTCGGCACCATCGGGCTGACCGTGCTCATAGCGGTGCCGGCGGGCTATGGCTTCTCGAAATTCCGCTTTCCCGGACAGTCGCTGATCTTCGTCATCGTGATGGCGACGATGATGATCCCGTTCCAGTCGATCCTGACGCCGCTGTTCCTGATCCTGAAATTCCTCGGGCTGCAGAACAATCTCTTCGGGCTGGTGCTGGTCTACACCACCTTCCAGCTGCCGTTCTCCATCTTCATGATGCGCAATGCCTTCGACGCCATTCCCGGCGCGCTGATCGAGGCGGCACGGATCGACGGCGCGTCGCAATGGACGCTGATGCGCCGCATCATGATGCCGCTGGCGCTGCCGGGCGTGGCGACCGTGGCCATGTTCGCCTTCCTGAATTCCTGGAACGAGTTCCTCGCGGCGCTGATCTTCCTCTCGGACCAGAACAAGTTCACACTGCCGATCATGCTCGTCAATGTCTCCTCCGGCATCTACGGCATCATCGATTGGGGCGCGCTGCAGGCCGGCATTACCGTCACCATGGTGCCCTGCATCCTCACCTTCCTCATGCTTCAACGCTACTACGTGCGCGGCCTGACTGCCGGCGCGGTGAAATAACGGAGTTCCCATGCATTCGTCGTTGAAAAAGGCCCCCGCCGGTCAGCCGCGCCATTTCTCGCGCTTCGTGCCGGTCGATCATAGCAAGGTTTCCTTCGATTCCGGCTTCTGGAAGAGCTGGTCCGAGACCGTGCGTGACGTGACCATTCCCACCCAGCATCAGCGGCTGGAGGAGGAGGGCTTTCTGGAGGTGCTCGATTTCGACAAGCCCGCCGGTCCGCTGGTGCGGCCCATCCAGCCGAGCGGGCTTTCGATGCAGCATTTCTTCGATTCCGATTTCGGCAAATGGATCGAGGCGGCGAGCTATACTCTGAAGAACCACCCCAACCCGGATATCGAAGCCAGGATCGACGCCATTGTCGAGAAGCTCGAACGGGGGCAGATGGCGGATGGCTATTTGAACAGCTGGTTCATCCGCCGCGAGCCGGAGAAGCGCTGGACCAATCTACGCGACCTCCACGAGATGTATTCAATGGGCCATCTGCTGGAGGGCGCTGTTGCTTATTTCGAGGCGACCGGCAAGCGTCGCTTCCTTGACGTGATGATCCGTGCCGTCGATCATATCATCGACACCTTCGGCACCGAGCCGGGCAAGCTGCGCGGCTATGATGCGCATGAGGAAATCGAACTGGCGCTGGTCAAGCTCTACCGCGTCACCGGCGATATCAGGCACCTGAAGCTCGCCACCTATTTCATCGACGAGCGCGGGCAGATGCCTTCCTATTACGATGAGGAGGCGCGGCGGCGCGGCGAGGATCCCGCCGATTATGTCTACCAGACCTATGCCTATAGCCAGGCGCACATGCCGGTGCGCGAGCAGACTCAGGTGGTCGGCCATGCGGTGCGCGCCATGTACCTCTTCTCGGCCGTGGCGGATCTGGCCTATGAGAATGACGATCCGAGCCTGAAGGCCGCCTGCGACCGGCTGTTCGGCAATCTCACCGGGCGGCAGTTGTATGTCACCGGAGGCCTCGGGCCATCCGCATCGAACGAGGGCTTCACCCGCGAATACGACCTGCCGAACCAGACGGCCTATGCGGAAACCTGCGCCGCCGTGGCGCTTGGCTTCTGGAGCCATCGCATGGCGCAGATCGACCTCGATGGCAAGTTCACCGATGCGCTGGAAACGGTGCTCTATAATGGGGCGCTGTCGGGCATCTCGCGCGATGGCGAGCATTATTTCTACGAGAATGTGCTGGAGAGCCATGGGCAGAACCGGCGCTGGAAATGGCACTACTGCCCCTGCTGCCCGACCAATATCGCCCGCTTCATCACCTCGCTCGGGCAATATTTCTACTCGGTGAAGGGTGACGAGATTGCCGTGCATCTCTATGGCGCCAATGGCGCGGAGCTTGAGGCGAACGGTCATTTCCTGCGGCTGCGGCAGGAGACGGCCTATCCCTGGGATGGTGATGTGCGGCTTGCCGTGGGCCTCGCTGCCCCCACCATGCTCACCTTCCGCCTGCGCATTCCCGGCTGGTGCGAGGCGGCGCGGATTTTCGTCAATGGCGAGGAAATCGCCGCGGCGGTCGAAAAGGGCTATGCGGCCATCACGCGCGAATGGCGGGACGGCGATGAAATCCGCCTTGCGTTCGCCATGCCGGTGGAGCGGCTTTATGCGCACCCGGCGGTGGGCGAGGACGCGCACCGCGTCGCCTTCAAGCGCGGGCCGATGGTCTATTGCGTCGAGGAAACCGATATCGGCACCGAGCCGCAGCGTCTGCGCATTCCCCGCGATGCGGCGCTGGAACCACGTTTCGATGATGGCCTGCTCGGTGGGGCCGTTGTGCTGGAGGGTGAGGCGCTCGAAGCCGATGCGAGCGGCTGGGAGGGAACGCTCTACCGCAAGGCGCCCCCCGCACTGAAACCAAGGCCGATCAAGGCCATTCCCTACCACCTTTGGGCCAATCGCGACGCGGGCGCGATGCAGGTCTGGCTGACGGAGGAATAGCGATGGCGACGCTGCAATTGCGAAACGTCACCAAATCCTACGGTGTCTATGAAGCGGTGCGCGGCATCAGTCTCGACATCAAGGACAAGGAATTCGTCGTCTTCGTCGGGCCGTCCGGCTGCGGCAAATCGACGACGCTGCGGATGATCGCCGGCCTCGAGCACATCTCAGGCGGGGAGATCGTCATCGGCGACCAGGTGGTGAACCGGCTCGGACCGGGCAAACGCGACATTGCGATGGTGTTCCAGAACTATGCGCTCTATCCGCATATGACGGTGCGCGAAAACATCGCCTTCTGCCTGGAGCAGCAGAAGCTGGCGAAGCCGGAAATCGAAAAGCGCGTCGCCTCGGCGGCGGAAACGCTTGGTATCACCGAATTGCTCGACCGGCGTCCGGGCCAGCTGTCCGGCGGCCAGCGCCAGCGCGTCGCCATGGGCCGCGCCATCGTCCGCAACCCGAAAGTGTTCCTGTTCGATGAGCCGCTGTCCAACCTCGACGCCAAGCTGCGCGTCAGGATGCGCACCGAGATCAAGCGCCTGCACCAGATGCTACCGACAACCACGGTCTATGTGACGCACGATCAGGTGGAAGCCATGACCATGGCCGACCGGGTGGTGGTGATGAACCAGGGGATCGTCGAGCAGATGGGCGAGCCGCAGGAACTCTACCTCCACCCAAGGAACAAATTCGTCGCCGGTTTCATCGGCTCACCGTCGATGAATTTCCTTCCCGCCCGGCTGGAGGCAGAGGGCGATGCGCTTTTCGTGGTGCTGGAAAATAGCGTGCGCCTCGCCGTGCCACCCGCAAAGGCAGCGGCCTACCACTCCCATGCGGGCAAGGAAATCATCTTCGGCATCCGCCCCGAGGCGATTTCCGCCCGGCAGGATCGTCCGGGCTGGGAGCCGTTCGATGCAACAGCGGATCTGGTGGAGCCACTCGGCGCGACGACGATGGTCTATTTCAATGTCGGCAAGACGGCGATCTGCGCCAGCATCGATCCAGAAACGGCACCGAAGGCAGGCGCAATCGTGCCGCTATCGATTAACATGAACCAGATGCATCTTTTTGACAAGGAGAGCGAGCTCCGCGTCGAAGAACAGGCGCTTCAATCTTCGTAAGTCAGTGCGAGACGATGGCGTCGGCCGTAGCCGGTACCGTGCAATACGGTGCGTGAATTATCTTGTGCGCAATTTGTCGACAAGACTGTTGACATGCGGACCAGCATAAACAAAACTCCTGCACGCGGCGTCCTGAGCGTCAGCCAATAATCATCTCGATCAATAAACAGAGGGAACTTTCATGAGCGTTCGTCGAACGAGAATGACATTGCGTCTCGCCGCCGCCCTTGCGGCGATTTCTCCAACCCATGCCCTGGCGGACGAGCCGCAACCGGGCGGGACCTTGAAAATCGTCGGCACGGCCGACCTCGATCATTTCGATCCGACATCCGGTGCGCTGGTGACGACCAACAACTTCCTGCGCGCGGTCAGCCGTCAGTTGATCAGCTATGAGGCCTCGACGGATAGCAAGGTCCAGATCGAGCCGAAAGGCGACCTGGCGGCGGAAGTGCCGCAGCCTACCGACAATGGCCTGACTTATACCTTCACGCTACGTGACGGCATCGCCTGGAACGCGCCGTCCGGCCCGCGCGGCATCACGGCGCAGGATTTCGAGCGCGGTGTGAAGCGCATGTGCAACCCCGCGCTCGGCTCCGCCGCGCTCACCTATTTCGTCGATCTCATCAAGGGAATGCGCGCCTTCTGCGACGGCTTTGCCAAGGTCGAGCCCACGGTTCCGACGATGAAAGCCTATCTCGAGGGTAATGATATTTCGGGCATCGAGACGCCCGACGACAAGACGATCGTCATTCGCCTGACCGAACCGGCGGGCGATTTTGTATACATGCTATCGCTGGCAACAGCAGCGCCCGCGCCGGTCGAGGTTCTGGATTATATGCCTGACGGGCCGGATTACCGCTCCAACTTCATCGCCAGTGGTCCTTACACAGTCGACAACTACGTGCCGGACAGCCAGCTTTCGCTCAAGCGCAATCCGGCCTGGGTGCCGGAGTCCGATCCGCTGCGCAAGGCCTATGTCGACGAGATCGAGATCACCTTCGGCATTCAGCCCGATGCCGCCATCCAGCAATTGCAGGCGGGCGATGGCGACATGACTTACGACATCATCATACCTTCCGCCACGCTCTCCATGCTGACGAGCGCGGGGGATGAAAAGCTGATGACCATGTCGGTGGGCCGCACCTCCTTCATCTTCATCAACACGGTTTCCAACAACAATAATGGCGCACTCAAGGATCTGCGCGTCCGGCAGGCCTTCCAATATGCCATCGACAAGGCAGCCATCGTCCAGCAATGGGGCGGCCCCGATGTCGCGCAGCCGCAGAACGGCATCTTCGGCCCCGGCGTGCTCGGCTTCCACGCATTCGACCTCTATCCGTCCGAGGGTTCGAAAGGCGATCCGGAAAAGGCCAAGGCGTTGCTGGCGGAGGCCGGGTTTCCCAACGGCATCAAGCTGAAAATGCCGTATCGCAACCAGAATGCCGAACCTGCGATTGCCCAGACAATCCAGGCGAGCCTGAAGCGCGCGGGGATCGAGATCGAGCTGATCCCGGTCACGCCTGCGGACTATTATTCGAAGTTCATGACCAATCCGCTCAACACCAAGGAAGGCAATTGGGACATCGCCCCGGTCGGCTGGTCGCCTGACTGGGTCGGGGGCGCGGCTCGCTCGGTGTTCCAGCCGCAATTCACATATAACGGCACGCACCAGACCTATAATTACACCGACTACAACAATCCCGAAGCCAACAAGCTCGCCGCGCAGGCCATCAACGCCACCACCCCGGAGGAGGCGGGGAAGCTCTGGGCTCAGGTCGATGAACTGGTGATGAAGGATGCGCCGGTCGTGCCCTACATCTCGGAAAAGGTGGTGCTCTATCACGGCGAGGCGGTGCAGAATTTTCAGCCCTATGCGCTGGGGGCGCAGGGGGATTGGACCAATGTGTGGCTGGAACGTTGAAATAAGCGGATAGATGGAAGCGCCGCTCACCCCCCTCTGCCCTCCCGGGCATCTCCCCCACAAGGGGGGAGATTGGCTGACACGACCATCACCGCACATTCTGCAACGTCTGCGATTGGTGCCGGGCATTCATGACAGCGTGATCTCCCCCCTTGAGGGGGAGATGTCCGGCAGGACAGAGGGGGGTGTCACTTCGCCAGCGGCTCCATTTGACAATGAACGGCTCTACGCGCCCTCGGGGAGGAACCAATGCCGATACTCGAAACGCGCAATCTGACTGTCCGTATCCCGACGGAGGATGGCGTGGTGGAGGCGGTGCGCGATGTGTCTTTCGCTGTGGGGGAGGGGGAGTTCTTCGGCATTGCCGGAGAATCCGGCTCCGGCAAGAGCGTCCTGACGCAGGCGATCATGGGGTTTCTGCCCAATGCCCTGATTTCCGGGCAGGTACTCTTCCAGGGGCGCAATTTGCTCGATCTTCCCCGGCGGGACATGCGCAAGGTGCGCGGGGCGAAGATCGGCATGATCTTCCAGGATCCGCTGTCGAGCCTGCACCCCTATTACACCATCGGCGCGCAGATCACCGAGATGATCCACGCGCATGAGCGGGTGACGCGGGACGAGGCGAAAAAGCGGGCCGTCGCGCTGCTCGAACGGGTCGGCATCCCCAATGCCTCGGCGCGTTTCGGCAGCTATCCGCACCAGTTTTCCGGCGGCATGCGCCAGCGCGTCATGATCGCCATGGCGCTGGTGCTGAACCCGCCGCTCATCATCGCCGACGAGCCGACGACGGCGCTCGACGTCACCGTGCAGCAGCAGATCGTTGCGCTGATCAACGAGATGCGGCGCGAGCGCGGCACGACGGTGCTCATGATCACCCATGATCTGGGCCTTCTTTCCAGCGTCGCCGATCAGGTTTTGGTGATGTATGCCGGAACGCGCATGGAAACCGGCAAAAGCGGAACGCTGTTCACGCAGCCGGCCCATCCCTATACGGCGGGGCTGCTCAATTCCTCACCGGCCAACGCCACGCCCGGCAGCGCGCTTGTGCCGATCCCCGGCCGGCCGCCGAGCCTGATCGACCTGCCGAAGGCTTGCGTTTTCAAGCCCCGCTGCCCGCATGCGATGGACCGTTGTGCTACCCCACCGCCGCTGCGAAAATTTGACGATGGCGCGCAGAGCCTCTGCTGGCTCGAGACCCTCCCGCCGCAAAGCCACACTGCCGCTATTTCGCCTGCCGCTCCTCCTCCCATCGATGCCGAAAGCCCCCCCTTGGTCGAGGCGCGCGAAGTGCGGCTCACCTATAGCCAGGGCGGATTTTTCGGCGCCGCTAAAAAAATCGATGTCCTGAAAGGCGTCGATCTCGATCTTTACAAGGGTGAGACGCTCGGGCTTGTGGGGGAATCCGGCTGCGGAAAGTCCACGCTCGCCCGTGTCCTTGCCGGTCTTATCCCTGCCACCGGCGGAACCGTCACCTTCGAGGGCCGGGCTCTTCATGCGCTCGGCAGCCGCGAATGGCGCGAGATGCGCAAGCGCGTGCAGCTGGTGTTTCAGGACCCGTTCGGCTCGCTCAATCCACGGCGGCGGGTCAGCTCGATCATCGGCGAGCCGCTGCGCATTCACAATGTCTGCTCGGGGAGGGAATTGAAGCGCGCGGTTGAGGGGCTGATGGAGAAGGTCGGCCTCAACCCGGAGCATTACAACCGCTTTCCGGCTGAATTCTCGGGCGGTCAGCGCCAGCGCATCGGCATCGCCCGGGCGCTCGCGCTCAATCCGGAGCTCATCATCTTCGACGAGCCGGTCTCCGCGCTCGACGTGTCGATCCAGGCGCAGGTGCTGAACCTCATGCGGGATTTGCAGCGGGAGTTGAAGCTCACCTACCTCTTCATTTCGCACGATCTCGCCGTGGTGCGCCATGTCTGCGACCGCATCGCGGTCATGAACAAGGGCCGCATCGTCGAACTGGCCGACGCCGAAACCATCTATTCCGAGGCCACCGATCCCTATACGCGCGAACTGATCGCCGCCTCCTTCCATGAGCCGCGCCGGAGCGGCACGCATACACGCCGTCTCGTGGAAACCCTTCCGGGAGAAGCCGCATGAGTACCCAAGAGGCCGGCCCCGCTATCGTCCAGCGCAGCCCGCTGGAACTGACGCTTCGCCGCTTCATGCGTGACAAGGCCAGCCTCGCGGCGCTGGTCTTCATCCTGCTGCTTGTCGTCTTTGCCATTTCCGCGCCGTTGATCGAGGCGTGGACCGGGCATTCCGCCATTGAGCAATACCGCACGACGGGCCTCTCACCCATGGGCCTGCCGGTCGGGCCGAACGGCGAGTTCGTGCTCGGCACGGATCATCTGGGCCGCGACGTGCTGGTCCGGCTCGCCTATGGCGCGCGGGTGTCGCTACTCGTCGGCGTGCTCGCCTCGCTCGCCGCCGCCTGCATCGGCCTCACCATTGGCATGATCGCGGGCTATGTCGGCGGCGCGACGGACATGATGCTGAGCCGGCTCATGGACCTGGTGATGAGCGTGCCTTTCCTGCTCTGCGCGCTGGCGCTCGTCTCCGTGTTCGGGCCCAGCCTTTCTCTAAGCGTGGGTGTTATCGTCTTTTTCTCATGGACCACCATGGGCCGCGTCATCCGGGCGGAGGTGAATGCGTTGCGCCATAGGGAATTCGTCGAGGCGAGCCGGTCGCTAGGGGCGGGGCCGGTCTCGATCATGATCAGGGATATCCTGCCGAATCTGAGCGTGCCGATCATCGTCTACACCACCATGATGATCCCGAGTTCCGTGGTGTTCGAGGCGACTTTGTCCTTCCTGGGTCTGGGCATCGTTCCGCCGACGCCAAGCTGGGGCGGGATGCTGGCGGACGCGGCGGCCAACTCCATCTATCTCGTCGCCTGGTGGTTGGTGGTTTTCCCCGGCATGGCGCTGCTCTTCACCACGCTCGCCTTCAACATTCTGGGCGACGGGTTGCGCGATGCGCTCGATCCGCGCGCAAGGCCGGTTCGGCTCAAGGGAAAGGCCGCCGCATGATCCGCTTCCTCGCCAAACGGCTGCTGTTTTCGGCCTTCGTTCTGTTTACGCTGAGCCTGTTCGTCTTCTTCCTGTTCTTCGTCGCGCCGGGCGACCCGGCCCGCATGATCGCCGGGGAGAAGGCGACCGAGACGCAGCTCGTGCAGATCCGCACCAATCTCGGCCTCGACCGGCCCATATATGAGCAGTACCTATCCTTTGCCGGCAAGGCGCTGACGGGCGATCTCGGCTTTTCCTATCGCAACCAGCAGCCGGTGACGAAGCTCATCGCCAACCGCATTCCGGCGACCGTTTCGCTTGTCATCGGCGGGGTGATCTTCTGGCTCGCCATCGGTATTCCCATCGGCATCATGTCGGCCCGGCATCCGGGCGGCTTGCGCGACCGGCTCGGGCAGGGCTTCATCCTCATAGGCTTGAGTTTCCCGACCTTCGTGCTCGGCATGCTGTCGCTCTATGTCTTCTATTTCCTGCCCAGGCAGGCGGGTTTCACGCTCTTTCCGCCCGGCGGCTACAAGCCTTTCCTGAAAGACCCAGTCATCTGGGCCTGGCACCTCACCCTGCCATGGATGACGCTCGCCCTCGTCACCGCCGCCATCTATGCCCGCCTGACACGCGGCAATCTGCTACAGGTCATGAGCGAGGACTATATCCGCACCGCCCGCTCCAAGGGCCTTTCCGAAAGGAACGTGCTCCTCCGCCATGGCCTGCGCAGCACGCTGACGCCGCTCGTCACCCAACTTGGCGCTGATATCGCTATTCTTCTGGGCGGCGCCATCGTCATCGAGCAGATCTACGGGCTTCAGGGCGTCGGCGCGCTCGCCGTGCAGGCGGTGAAGAATCAGGATAGGCCGATCATCATCGGCGTGGTCCTGCTCGGCGGCCTGTTCATCGTCTTGATGAACATCATCGTCGATCTTCTCTATGCGGTGCTCGATCCCAGAGTGAGACAATAACGCCTCGCCGTCGTCATCCTCGGGCTTGTCCCGAGGATCTGCCATAAGAGGAAGAAAAGCGATTACCGTCCTGATTGAACGCTCCGTCGTAGATTCTCGGGACAAGCCCGAGAATGACGGCGGAGAGGGCTCCGATAATCCAAAACCGGGAACTGCTATAAGAGGCAATAATATGATCCTTTCCGAATACACCATCCCCGGCATGTTCATCCGCGATTACACGGTCACGGTTCCGCTCGATTGGGGGAAGCTCGATGGCGAGACGATCGAGGTGTTCGCGCGTGAGGTGTGCGATCCGGTGAAGCGGCGGGACAAGCTGCCGCTTCTGGTCTTCCTGCAAGGCGGTCCCGGCGGCAAGTCGCCGAGGCCGGCGAATGGCGGGCCGTCCTGGCTGAAGGAAGCGTTGAAGACGCATCGCGTCGTGCTGCTCGACCAGCGCGGTACCGGACGCAGCACGCGGATCGAAACCGCGACCATGGAGCGCTTCGGTTCGGACGGCGCGGCGGCGGCGGATTATCTCGCCTGTTTTCGCGCCGATAGCATCATTTGGGATGCGGAATACATCAGAATGACCGTTTATGGCACCGACAAATGGGCAGCTCTGGGGCAAAGCTATGGCGGTTTCCTGACGCTGACCTATCTGTCGAAAGCGCCGGAGGGTCTCGCCGCCTGTTATGTGACGGGCGGCCTCGCTGGTCTCGACGCCACGGCGGACGATGTTTATCGCCGCACCTACCCGCGTGTCGCGGCCAGGACCGAGCGCTATTACCGCCGCTATCCCGATGACCGCGCCACCATCTCCCGCATCGCCGATGTGCTCGCCGATAACGATATCCGCCTGCCCGATGGCGACCGGCTGACGGTGCGCCGCTTCCAGACCATCGGCATCGATTTCGGCATGGCGCCCGGTTTCGAGAATGTCCACTGGATCGTGGACGAGGCGTTTTCATCACCTCGGGCGGACCGCCTCTCCGACAGCTTCCTCGCCGCCGTGATGAACGCCACCTCCTACGACAGCGGCCCGCTTTTCGCCGTGTTGCAGGAGAGCATTTACGGCCAGGGCCATGGCGCGACGAACTGGGCGGCGGAGCGCATCCGCGCGGAATTCCCGGACTTTGCCGAGAATCGCCGTTCGCTCCTTTTCACCGGCGAGATGATGTTTTCGTGGATGTTCGAGGACATCCGCTCCCTCAAACCCTTCCGGGCCGGAGCCATGGCGCTGGCCGCGCGGGATGATTATCCCCGCCTCTACGATCCTGAGCGCCTTGCCGCGAATGAAGTGCCGGTGGCGGCGGCGATCTATTTCGACGACATGTATGTCGATGCGGGCCTGTCGCTGGAAACGGCGGCGCGGGTCGGCAATCTCGAAAGCTGGGTCACCAATGAATATGAGCATGACGGTGTGCGCCAGTCCTCCCGCGTATTCAGCCGTCTCGTCGAGATGGTGAAAGAACGCGGCGGTCCGCTCGCATAAAGGAGTGTTTCCATGGACATCCCCGCGCGCCTCGCAGGCTTTCGCGAATATATGTCGGCCAATGGCCTCGACGGTTTCGTCGTGCCGCGCGCCGATGTGCACCAGAGCGAAGTCGCCGCGCCGCGCGACGATTGCCTTGCCTATATCACCGGTTTTACCGGCTCGGCGGGTCTGGCACTGATCCTCAGGGATAAGGCGCTGATCTTCGTCGATGGCCGCTATGACATTCAGGTGCGGCGCGAAGTGGATGAAATGCTGTTCGATATCCGCCACCTTCACAATGCCCCGATCGACCGATGGATGCGGGAGAATGCAAAGCCCGGCATGCGCATCGGCTTCGATCCGACGCTGGTCAATGGCGAGCTTCACGACCGCATGGCCATGGCGATGGCGTCTGCGGGCGGCAGTCTCGTCGCCTCCGCCGATCCGTTCGACGCCATCTGGCCGGACCGACCCGCCGCGCCGCTGGGCGTCATCCGCGCCGTGCCGGTGGCGGTCGCGGGCGAAAATTCCCTGGACAAACGAAAGCGCGCCGGCCGGGCGATTGCCGAGGCAGGTAGCGTGGCGCTTGCCGAAACCCTGCCCGACAACATCGCATGGCTCCTGAATGTGCGCGGCTCGGATGTGCCGATGAACCCCGTGCCGCATTCCTTCCTTCTTATCGAAGCGGATGGGCGTACCGAATGGTACGTCGATAAACGCAAGCTCGGCAATGACTTATCGGGCTTCGAGCTTGAAGGCGTACGCCTGGGTACGCCTGACGAATTCCTGCCCCGCGTCACGGAACTCGCCCGCAAGGGAAAGGTGATGATCGACCAGCAGTTCGCACCGGTCTCGGTCAGGCTTGCGGTCGAAGCAGGCGGCGGCGCGGTGCTGGTGCGCTCAAACCCGCTCACGCTTTTGAAGGCAAAGAAGAACGATACCGAGCTTGCCGGCTACCGGCGCTGCCATATCGAGGACGGCGCGGCGCTCACCGATTTTATGGCGTGGGTCTTCCGCGAAGGCCGCTTGCGGGAGGGATCGGACCGCCCGCTGACGGAACTGGAGGCGGAGGCGAAGCTCCTCGAATTCCGCAGTACGCGCAAAGGCTTCCTCGAAGATAGCTTCCGTTCGATCTCAGCTTCCGGCATCAACGCGGCGCTTTGCCACTACAGCGCCGCGCCAGCCACGAATGCCCCCATCGACAGCAGCCTGCCCTATCTCATCGATTCCGGCGGCCAGTATGTGGACGGCACGACGGACGTAACGCGGACGCTGTTCCTGGGGCCTGCGGAACCCGAAATCCGCCGCGCCTATACGGCGGTGCTAAAAGGTTTCCTGTCGCTGATCTCGGCGCAAATGCCCGCGGGCACGCAGGGCCATCAGCTCGACGCCTTCGCCCGCCGCCCGCTCTGGGATCTAGGGCTCGACTACGATCACGGCACCGGCCATGGCGTAGGCCACAACATGCTGGTGCATGAACATCCGCACCGCTTCTCCAAGCTGGCGAACCCCTACGGGCTGGAGCCGGGCAACATCATGACCATTGAGCCCGGCTATTACGAGGTGGGTCGCTACGGCCTGCGCATCGAGAACCAGGTCGAAGTGGTTGCCGCCGCGGCGCAGGGCTTCTGCCGTTTCAAATCCCTGACACTCGCGCCGATCGATCTGTCCGCCGTCAATTTAGCCGGCCTGACGCAAAACGAGATTGCGTTCCTCGACGCGTATCATGCCCATGTACGGGAAGCGCTGGAGCCGCTGGTGCTGGATGAAACACGCCCTTTCCTTGTCGAGCAGACCAGGCCAATTGCTGGGCGATCGTGAAATCTATGACCAGGCGATCGTCACGCTTAATTGGCCGCTTGCCGCCACGCTGTCGATGATCGTACTGTTGATATTTGGCGTGGCGCTTGTCCTCTATTCCCGGCTTCTGCGGGCCGTTCTTTAAAGGAGACTACCCCATGGACGAACGTCCCGTTCCGCTGCCGCTGACCGCCGGGCTGACCAGCACCTTCGTGAAATAACGGAAATCACGTCTCATGGCTTATCGGCAGACTGCAGCGGGAACCACCTATCGTTTCGATGATTTGAAAACCCTCATGGCTAGGGCCACGCCCGAGCGCTCCGGCGACCAACTCGCCGGCATAGCGGCGGAGGGGCCGGTGGAGCGGCTTGCGGCGCAAATGGCGCTGGCCGATCTGCCGCTTGCAGCCTTTCTCTGCGAGGAATTGATACCTTCGGACGAAGATGAAGTGTCGGCTCTGATTGCCAGGCAGCACGATGCTTCCGCCTTCGCACCGATCGCGTCGCTCACGATTGGCGAATTCCGCGAATGGCTGCTCAATCCCGCTGTCGGGCAGGCTGAACTTGAAGCGCTCACCTTCGGTCTGACGCCCGAAATGGTGGCGGCGGTCTCGAAGATCATGCGCCTGCAGGATCTGGTGACGGTCGCAGCCAAGCGGCAGGTCGTCACCCGTTTCCGCAACACCATCGGTCTTCAGGGGCGGCTTTCCACGCGCAATCAGCCGAACCATCCCACCGATGAATCCCGTGGTATCGCCCTTTCGGCCATTGACGGGCTGCTGCTGGGAAGCGGCGATGCGGTGATCGGCGTCAACCCGGCCACCAGTACCCTGACGGATTACCTCCGCATCGTGCAATTGCTCGATGATCTCAGGCAATTGCTTGATATTCCGACCCAGACCTGTTGCCTCGGCCATGTCACGACGGCCATCCGGGCGATGGAAAAGCGGGCACCTGTTGATCTGGTGTTCCAGTCGATTGCCGGTTCCCAGAAGGCCAATGCCGGCTTCGGCGTCGACCTCGCGGTGCTGCGCGAAGCATATGAGGCTGGGCTGGCGTTGAAACGTGGAACGCTCGGCAGCAATTTGATGTATTTCGAGACGGGGCAGGGGGCAGCGCTTTCCGCCGACGCCCATTTCGGCGTCGATCAGCAAACCATGGAAGCGCGCGCCTATGCGGTGGCGCGCGAATTCTCTCCGCTTCTCGTCAACACCGTGGTGGGGTTCATCGGTCCGGAATATCTCTACAACGGCAAACAGATTATCCGCGCCGGACTGGAAGACCATTTCTGCGGCAAGCTGCTGGGCCTGCCTATGGGGGTAGACGTCTGCTACACCAATCATGCCGATGCCGACCAGGAAGACATGGACGTTCTGCTGACCATGCTGTGCGCGGCGGGCGTCAATTTCGTTATCACCGTGCCGGGTTCCGACGACGTGATGCTGAATTACCAGACGCTTTCCCACCACGATTGCCTTTATGCCCGCCAGACGCTGAACCGCTCACCCGCGCCGGAATTCGAGGCATGGATGCAGAAAGTCGGGCTAACCAATGCAGAGGGTCATCTCATGGATAAACCGAGCCTGACGGGACGTGTATTGGGCAAGCTCGCCCAACTGACGATGGAGGTTTCGTGATGCCGGAGACGCGCCCCTCGCTCATCACCCGCGCGCCGGAAGAACTGGAAGCGCTACGTCCGGCCACGGAAGCCCGTATCGCGCTGGGCCGCAGCGGTACCGGTCTGCCGACAGCTGCCGTTCAGGCTTTCCTGCTCGACCATGCCCGCGCTCGCGAGGCGGTGTGGCGTCCCCTCGACGTGGAGGCGGTAGAGCGCGAACTCATATCCTTCGGCGTCACCGTCGTCCACGTCGCCAGCTGGGCAAAGGACCGGGCAGAATATCTCCGGCGGCCCGATCTTGGGCGCCGCCTTTCTCCAGATCACAGCCTTGCGCTGGGCGAACGGGAGAAGGAGGTGGATGTCGCACTGATCGTCGCCGATGGCTTGTCGGCGACGGCGGTCGAAAGGAATGCCGCGCCGCTGGTTGCCGCCCTTCTGCCGCTCTTGCAGGGACAGGGGCTGACCATGGGACCGATCGTCCTGGCCACTCAGGCGCGCGTGGCGCTGGGCGATGATGTCGGCGTTGCACTGAAGGCAAGGGTGACCGTGATGTTGATCGGCGAGCGCCCCGGCCTTTCAGCGGTCGATAGTCTCGGCGCCTATCTGACCCATGCACCGCAAACCAATTTGCCGGATTCCCGCCGCAACTGCATTTCCAATATCCGCGACGGCGGTCTGCCGATAGCCGAGGCTGCTTCCCGGATCGCCATGCTTATCAGTGCGATGCTGAAACAAGCGACAAGCGGGGTCACATTGATTGAGTCTGAGACCCCTACCGGCTTCCTGTCCGGGTGAGGATATGACCCGATACCACACCGCAAGGCGGGAATGGAACAAGCCGCGCTTCGGCTTGCGGGGGGATTATCCATTGGTGGCAATCGGGCGGTGCGACGACGCCGATAGACCTGTTTCTTATGTCGGTGGCGATTATGCAGCGGGCACCCGGCAGCTTGTCGAAAAGGCGAGGGCGCTTGGCGCTGATTCCATCAAAACATGAACCGCTCTAATCGGCCCGGACGGCCCCCGTTGGAAAATGCCGGTTACTCACCGCAGACCACCATTCTGTCTGTTCCGGTGACTTTCCAGTCGCTGTAAATGCCAGATCTATATCTTCCTCGGCAATTGGATGCCGCTTAAAGCGCCGTATAAGAATGGCGAAAAGATCAAAGTCGCTCTTCCCCATTCGCAGGAATGGCTTCGCACGGTTGATTATCCGTCTGCCAATTGTAAGGTCACTGTCTCGCCGGTCAGCATGATTTCGGTGTTGCGATCCGCGTTCGATGGGTAGGAACCCGTCTCCGAGATACAGTCCCGGTCTCTGATGGGTAGTCCTCACCGTGTTCCCTTTTTCATCCGTCATGCTGACGGAACCTGTTCCGTATGCTCAGCTTATCCGACGGTGGGGGAGGGCGGTCAAGAGGGCATATTCGCCCCCTACCGCCCCTTCCTCATCATCAGGATGAGAAAAGGCGCTCCAACGAGGGCTGATACCAGGCCGGCCGGCACCTGATAGGGGTAGGCGATGGTGCGGCCCAGCCAATCGGCCAGCACCATGAGCGCCGCCCCGATCGCGGCCGCGCCAGCGGTCTGGGGAAGGGCTCTGACGAGGCCGGCTTCCCGCGCCAGATGCGGCGCCATCAGGCCGACGAAACTCAGCGGTCCGACGCAGACCGTGGCGGTCGCGCTCAAGAGGCCCGCCAGGCCGAACAGGATCAGGCGGGATTGCGTGATCCTGACGCCGATAGCCGCCGCCGGTGTTGTGCCGAGGGGCAGGAGGTCCAGCCACCGGCGCGCCAGCATCACGCCGGCCAAAAGCAGCACGGCGGCGGTCGTGGCGGCAAGCGCGGAACCGGCATCGACATTATAGGTCGAGCCGCTCATCCAGCGCATGAGCAGCAGCGCGCGGGGATCGCCACTGGAAGCGAGGACGCCGACCACGGCATCCACCATGGCGCTGAGTGCGATGCCGGCCAAGAGCACGCGCTCGGGCGTGAGCCCCGATCTCAAGGCAAGGACAAAGATGATCGTCATGACGCCGAGAGCTCCGATAGCGGCGAAACCGAGCTGGCCGAGAATGCCTGGAGATGCAACGAAGAAGACGGCGGCCATCAAGCCGAAGGTCGCGCCCGCGCTGATGCCGAGAACCTCCGGGCTGGCCATCTCGTTGCCGGTCATTCGCTGGAGGATGACACCAGCCACGGCGAGCATGGCGCCTGAGGCTATCGCCGCGAGCACCTTGGGAGCCCGCAGAGGCAACAGCGTGTCCACGAGGTCGGAACCGAGCCAGCTCCAGCCGCCATCGAGGGATCTGCCGACGAAGAGGCCGATCAGGATCATGCCGGCGAGCGTCAGGCCGATCATCACGAATATTTGCCGGCGCGGGAGCGAAGACACCTTGATCCTGCGGGTTCCCTCGAGGGCCCTGTGCCGGACCTTCAAACGCGGCAGAAGCAGGAGAAGGAGCGGCGACCCGAAGACCGCCGTGACCGCTCCGGTCGGCAGGAAATCGCTGAGGTTTCCCGCCAGCACCTGGATCGTCGCATCGGCCAGAAGCAGCAGCGCGCCGCCGATCAACGCCGACCAGATCAGAATGCCGCCGGTGCGGCGCGCGCCGGCAAGGCGGGCGGTGATGGGCGCGACGAGGCCGATGAAGCCGATGACGCCAACGGCGCTTGTGGTGATGGCGGAGAGGGCGACGGCGACGGAGATTGCCACCAACCGGAGCTGGCGCAGCTTGACGCCAAGCGCCGATGCATTGCTTTCGCCCAGTTCCAGGAGCGACATCGGGCGGACGATGAGCGCGCCGATCACGGCAAGGAGGACGGTCTTCCAGAGCAGCGACAGGGGAATATCCCAGCTCTGCTGGGCGAGCGACCCGGCCCCCCAGATGAACAGACTGGCAAGATAGCGGTCGTTGAGCAGCGTCAGGATTGCCGCAAGCGAGCCGCACCAGAGGCTGACGACCATGCCTGAGAGGATGAGCACGAACGGAGAGAAGCCGCGACGGGCGCCAAGGCTCATTACGATCGCCGCAGCGACGGCGCTACCGGCCAGCGCCACCAGATCCCGCCCGAGGCCCAGAAGGCCGGGGAAGAACAGCATGGCGATGACGAGCGACAGATTGGCTCCCGCCGAGATTCCGAGCGTGGTCGGCGAGGCAAGCGGATTGCGCAGAACCTGCTGGAACAGGGCGCCGGAAAGCGATGTCGCGGCGCCGACGATGAAGGCGACCGCCAGTCGCGGCAGCGTCGAATAGAGAAGCACCATGCGGGAGGCGTCATAGGTGGCGTTGCCATCGCCCTTGAGCCCCGCAGAGACCAGCGACCATATGGAGAGCGCCGACAGCAGCAAAAGGAAGACGACAACCGAAGCGGGACCGAGACGCGGCCTTGCCAGAACGCCAATCATGCCCGCCGCTCCAGAAGATCGGTCAACAGTCCGGCGAACCGCATGGCTTCATTGACCATGCCGAACATCAGGGTCGGCGGCAGGATCGAGAAGTGGCCGGGCCTGGAAAATGGCAGCGCTTGCCACAAAGGGCTTCGGCCGAGCTTCGGCAGCACGTCGCCGGGGACGGGGTCGAACGCGATGAGGACAGCGTCGGGATCGGTGACCCGCGCCAGTTCCTCGATGGAGATCGTCTGGAATCCCCAGTAATTGGCCGGCTCCTTCCATGCGTTCATCACGCCGATCCTTTCCAGCACATTGTGGAACAGGCCGGGTGAGCCATAAATCCGCGCATGACGGGCATCCATGAAATTGACGAGCGCCACGGGCGGCGGCGACACGCGGGCAAGCCGTTCGCGGCATTTCCCGAAAAAGGCGTCGGCTCGCGCCAGAAAGGCTTCCGCTTCCATCTCTCGCCCGATTTCCGCTCCGAGCTTGCGGGTCGCCGCGATGGAGGCCGTCAGGATCGCGCCGCTGTCGGGGGTGAAAATCTCATAACGCGAGACTTTTCCATAGGGCGCGACGATCGGCGCGAGTTGATCGAGATAAGGTGTCATCAGGATGATGTCGGGCCTGATCTGCGCGAGAATTTCGACATTGACCTCCATCGTATTGCCGAGATCGATGACGCTCGCCGGCATGGCCGGTTCGATTACCCACCGGCCCCAATCGGCGAGATCCGAGATGGCCGCCGGCACCACGCCGAGCGAAAGCAGCGTCGAAGAGAGGCCATAGTCGAGGCTGACGATACGAGGAGAAGAAGCCGCACACGCGGCGCGCGGCATTGCCATTGCTGTGGCCGCGGAAAGGAGAAAGCTTCGTCGCGTCAGATGCGGCATGTCATCGGACATAGGCAAGCGGCGTATCGAGATCGGGCGCGGTGAGCGTTCCCATCTCCAGGCCGTAAATGGTTTTCAATTGCTCTGGCCGCACGATCGATGCCGGTGTGCCGCTGGCGACGACCTGCCCGTTCTTCAGGGCGTGAATGTGGTCGCAGAAGCGCGCCGCCATGTTGATATCATGCAGCACGACGATGACGCTGAGCCCGTTCGAATGGCAAAGCCCGCGCACGAGCGACAGGATTTCTATCTGGTGGGCGATATCGAGCGCCGCCGTCGGCTCGTCCAGGAGGAGACATTCGCTGTCCTGCGCAATCAGCATCGCGATCCAGACGCGCTGGCGCTCTCCGCCGGAAAGCGTACCCACAAGCCTTGATGCAAGGCCATCGATATGGGTCGCGGTAATGGCAGCATCGACCTTTTCCGTATCCAGCGCCGAGAACCGCCCCAGCGCTCCATGCCATGGGTAGCGCCCGCATGCGACGAGCTCGCGGACGGTCATGTCGGACCCGGCGCCGATATCCTGCGGCAGATAGGCGACGCGCCGCGCAAAGTCGCGCTCGCCGAACGTTTCGAGATCGTTGCCGAAGACCTCGATACGGCCGCCGGTTTGCTTCTGCTGCCGGGCCATGATCCGCATCAGCGTGGATTTGCCCGAGCCGTTATGGCCCAATATGCCGACCAGTTCGCCTTTCGGAAAAGGCAGCGATACATCCTGCAGAATCACCTTGTCATCAATCGTCAGGCTGAGCCCTTCCACCTTGAAAGCGCATGCCCCGGATAGGGCTGTGGACCGCTGGTCTTGATGCGTCTCGCTCATTCGTCATCCCTCATGGCAGGGCGGGATTACTAAAGATGAGTGTTTATATCAAGTATAAAACGGCGGCCCGCGACATTCCCGCACAAGGCCGTTCCGGAATGCCGATTTTAAGTTGACTCTTTTAGTCCTGTTTTATTAATTCCTGCCTGCGGTGCGCCGGATCGGAGGCGGCGCTCCGCTTGATGTGGATATGAACAGGGGCAAATGATGATGACAGGCCGGCAGGTTGGGTTGCGTTCGTTGGCAAAGCGATTGATCGCGAGCAGCGCCTTGATAACGATGACGACTGGTCCGGGCTGGACCCAGGACGGCGCGGGCGGCGATGCAATTCAATTGCAGACGATTGTCGTCGATGGAAAGTCGGATCGTGCGGGCGGTCCGGATCGGACTATCGTCGCCAGGAATACCGCCACCGGCACCAAGACGGACACTCCGGTTATCGATGTGCCCGCTTCCGTTTCCGTCGTGACGCAGAAGGAGCTGGAGACGCGCCATGTGGAGAATCTTCAACAGGCCGTCGCCTACACATCGAGCGTTTTGACCGACGAGTTCGGTAACGACGACCGGTATGACTATATCCGCATTCGCGGTTTCGATCAGACCAGTCTCGGCACCTATCGCGATGGGCTGGCGGCGCGCATCCCCGCCTGGTTCACCGCCAGCCGCCTCGAGCCCTACGGCCTTCAGCGTGTCGAGGTGCTGAAGGGATCGACCTCGACGCTCTTCGGCCTCAACGGTCCGGGCGGCCTCGTCAACGGCATCACGAAACGGCCGATGGACGAGAAGCATGGGGAAGTCTACACCTCCCTTGGAGACGGCACCAGGGAGGCTGGCCTTGACTTCGGCGGGCCGGTCGATCCCGATGGCGTGTGGAGCTATCGCCTGACCGGGCTTGTCAAGGATGGCGATCTCGGCCGGGATTATTCCCGCGACGACCGCATCTATATCGCGCCGGCGCTTACGATAAAGCCGGAGGAGGGCACCTCGCTCACCATCCTGGCCGATTATTACAAGCGCGACGGAACCGGCGCGCGTGGATTTCCTGTTGGTTCCGGCCTCGATATCAATACGTTCCTTGGCGAACCGGACTTCAACCGCTTCAATACCGAGCAGGTCGACATCGGCTATCAGTTCGAGCACGCGATCAATGACAAGCTGACATTCCGCTCCAACGCCCGCTATACCCATCTCAACCTCGATTATGCCGAAGTTTACGGCGCATCGTTCGACCCCACGGCGGATCGAACGGCGTATTCGGTGGATGGCATGTCGAACCGTTACGCCTTCGACAACCAGCTGCAATACGACACGGGATGGGAAAGGATCGAGAGCAAAACGCTTGTCGGTGTCGACTACACCAACGACAACACGCACGAAAACATATTACTGGGCACGGCGGGGCCCATCGATCTCTATAATCCCGTTTATTGCGGGCTCTCCTGTATCAATCTCGGTCCCTATGTGAACTGGCGCGTCAGGCAGCAGGCGGTTGGCATATATGCGCAGGAGCAGTTGACCTTCGATGACCGCTGGATCGTCACCCTCGGCGGACGATGGGATCATGTCCGCACCAAGGCGGATTACCCGGATAGCGGAACGCAAGACGACGACACGGCGTCCGACTTCACCAGCCGCGTCGGGCTGACCTATAAATTCACGCCGGATCTTGCCGTTTATGCGAATTACTCGGAAAGCTTCCAGCCGCTGGTGGCCCAGACCGCGAATGGATACACCATGACGGGCGAGTTGAAGCCCCAGGAGGGCAGGCAATACGAGGTGGGCGTCAAATACAAGCCGGAAGGATTCGACGGCCTGTTCACGGTGGCGCTGTTCGATCTGACCCAGACCAATGTGCCGACCTATGTGACCCCGCTGGTGCAGGAGCAGATCGGCAAGGTCGGCGTGCGCGGCATCGAACTGGAAGGGAAGGCGGCAATCGCGGACAATCTCAACCTGACGCTCGCCTATTCCTATTGGGATGCCGAAATCCGCGAGGACGGGACCGGAGGCAATGCCGGCAACCGCCCCTCCCGCGTACCGAGGCACCTTGCATCCGCCTGGCTCGATTATACGATCCCGGGCGAAGGAAAGCGCGGCGACCTGACGATCGGCGGCGGCGTGCGCTATATCGGCCAGACCTATGGCGACGACGCCAATACCGTCTCGATCGGAGGCTACACCCTCGTCGACGCCGCCATCAGCTACAAGGTGACTAAGGATGTGACCCTCGCCGTGAACGCCACCAACCTTTTCGACCGCGAATATATCGCCAGCAGCTATTACGGAACCGAATATTATGGTGACCGGCGCAAGATCGTCGGCACGCTGAAATATTCGTGGTGAGGGCTGTGAGCGGCGCGCCGTCGCTGCTGCAACAGGTTGCTGCAAAACCCACTGGCATTGGGGGATGATGGATTTCGATCCGCTCAGAACGTCAGTTGATCGAGCAATTGCAGTCCGGCCGTTATTCCGCTGGTTTGTCGGGTCGTGAATCGACGATGCGGTGTGGAATGCCTCGACATTTTCGAACAACCGGAGCGGCCGCTGGCGACAGCGGTGGCGCAAGGGGGCAGCGTCTTCTGGCTGACTGATCGCTGCGGACGCATAATCTGGATCGTCCATGCGAACTGCGAGGGTAGCCTCTCGATTGCCGTGTCGGCGGCCAATCGAGAGGGCCAGTGGTTGTTATACTCGCTGTGCCGCCGGCTCTTGTGGTGAAGGTGCGCGAAGCCCGGCGAGCACAAGGATCGCCAGACCGCATAGCGCAGCCAGTGTATAAAATCCGGCGTCATGATTTCCGGCGGCAACGTCGGCCCAATTCTTGATCTGCGGCGCGAAGAAGGCGCCGAGATTACCGATGGAAACGATGAAGGCGATGCCACTCGCTGCTCCCAGTCCGCCGAGATAACGGGTCGGCAGGCTCCAGTATACCGGCTGCGATGCGGTAAGCCCCGGGACCGCGACGCAGGCCGCCAACAGCATGATCCAAGCATTGTCCGTGAGGCCGATGACGGCAAGCGCCAGAACCCCGACGGTGACCATTCCTGCGCAAATCATCCGATGCCGGTTCGTGGTGTCCGCCAGCACAGTGAAATAGCGCGTGGCGATGACCGAGCACACCCATGGCAGGCTCAGCAGCGTCCCGATCAGAAGGTTCATCTGCCCGCCCGATGCCGCTTCGGCGAAGCGGGAAGGGAAATAGAACGTCAACGGCGCGGTACCAATTTGAAGGAAGAAGTAAATGGCAATAAAAGCCCATACGCGGGAATCCTTGAGAACGGACAGCGCCGTATGGCTGGCCTGTTTTTGCTTCGCCTCCTCCTCCGAGGCGATGACCGCCGATAGCGCTGTGCGCTCGTCCGCAGTCAGCCAGCGGGCTTTTTCGGGCCGGTCCGTCAGATAGAACAGGGCGACTACGCCGATGATCGACGCGCCGACTCCCTCCACCGCGAACATCCATTGCCAATTGGTGAGGCCCAACACGCCGTGATGCGTCAGGAGCCAACCAGACAGCGGGCTTCCAAGCACGAGCGCCAAGGGAACGCCCAGATAGAAGAGACCTATCGCCTTGGCCCGCTCCTTCGCGGGGAACCAATAGGTCAGGTAGAGCAGAACGCCTGGATAAAAGCCTGCTTCACACACGCCGAGCAGAAAACGAAGCACGTAGAATGTCGTTTCCGTGTGGGCGAACATCATGGCTGCCGACACCAGGCCCCAACTTATCATGATGCGGCTCAACCACAGCCGCGCGCCGACGCGGTGCATGATGATGTTGCTTGGCACCTCGAAAAGCGCGTAGCCGATAAAAAAGATGCCGGCGCCGAAGGCGTAGGCGGCATCGCTCAACCCGGTATCGAGCTGAAACTCTTTTTTGGCAAAACCAATATTCGCCCGGTCGAGAAAGGCCATGATCAGCATGATGGCCAAAAAAGGCAGAAGTCTCCGCGTCGCCTTGCGTACCGCGGAATCAACCATTGCATTCGTCATATAAGTGTCTCCTCCTCATTGCCTCTCCGCAGGCAATGATGGAACTTAGAGCAATCTCGTATCTGGATAAAGAATGCACATATAAATGTATGAAAGCGTTGGTGAAACCAAATATGCCGAAATCAGGATTAAATTAGGTTAAAAGACCTCGAAAAGTGCATAGCGATTTATATATAAAATTGAATATTATTATTTGAAAACAAATTCGATTATAAAATTTCATACTGATTGCAATTAACTGTGGGTTCGCTTGTTTCAAGTCTCATGAAGCGCGGACTGGAAATCGTTTGCAAAGCTGCGCCGGCGTAACGCAATGACGTCAGCTAATCTCAGGCCGAAACAGTCAGGCCTTCGGGCGGCGAAGGCAGCAGCGCCGAGCGAGGCGCCGTTGCGCCGGCTTTCCGCGAGGCAGATCGATAAATCCTTCCGCATCCAATCAACCGCAAAGCCGAAATCGAACTTGCCTTGGGTCATCGTTTTCCCGCGGTTTTCCATCTGCCAGGAGCCCGCCGCGCCCTTGGAAATCACATCCAGCACCGCTTCGACATCAAGCCCCGCCCTCTGCGCAAAATGTATGCCTTTGGCCAGCCCCTGTAAAAGCCCCGCAATGCAAATCTGGTTCACCATTTTTGCCAGTTGCCCGCTTCCGGCAGGGCCAAGAAGACGAACCGAACGGGCATATGCATCGAGCGTATTTCCCAGTTTCTCAAACGCATCGGCCTTACCGCCGCACATTATGGTGAGAATGCCATTCTCGGCCCCTGCCTGGCCCCCCGATACAGGAGCGTCTATAAAGTCGAAGCCGGACTCTTCGGCAGTTTTGGCCAATTCCCGTGCAACCTGGGCCGAGGCAGTGGTATGATCAACAAAAACAGATCCGGGAGTCATAGATGCGAACGCTCCGTCCTTGCCGATGGTTACCTCCCTTAGATCATCGTCATTGCCGACGCAGCAAAACACGACGTCCTGTCCACGGGCCGCTTCGCGGGGTGCACCGCTTGTGGCCGTTTCTGCCGGGTGTTGACATTGGCTCCCGCGCACAGTTCCAGAGGGCGCAAAAAGGAAGGGCGCCGACCGGGCCAAAGTTCGGTCATCACGAGGAACGTAACAGACTACCGCGTTTTGCTACGTCAGGCATCAGATCAATCTGCGCTTCCGCTCTCCGATAGAGTGAGTTGCCTGGTAACAGGCCCCGCGCATCCGCGTCTCGGGCCTCAACTCTCCCGGAATGCCCGGTTCAACTGGTCCATGAAGGGCTTGATGAAGTACGAGGCGACAGAGCGTTCCCCTGTGGTGATGAACGTTTCTACCGGCATTCCCGGCATGAGCGTCACCGGACCCAGGCGTTCCAACTGATCTTTGGGGATGGCAATCCGCGCCGTGTAGAATTGTGCACCGGTTTTCTCATCCACCGAAACGTCGGCGGATATGCGCTCGACAGAGCCCGATATTTCCGGCGTCGTCTTCTGGCTGAAGGCGGAAAAGCGCAGGATTGCGCGCTGTCCGGCATAGAGCTGATCGATATCCTGTGGCTGCACCCTTGCCTCCACCACGAGCTTGTCGACATCAGGCACGATCATCATGATCGGCTCGCCGGGGGCAACGACGCCGCCGACCGTGTGAACGGACAATTGATGAACGATACCGTTCTGCGGCGCGACGATATCGATCCGCTTCAGTTGATCTTCGGCGGCAACCCTGCGTTCGGTATATTCGCCAATGCGCGCATCCATTTCACGCAGGTCGGTGCCGACTTCTTCGGCCCACTGTTCATCCACCTGGATAATCTGCAGTTCCGTCTCGGCTATTTTTTCGTGTACGCCCGCAATACCTGCCGTCAGCCGGCCGATTTCGCCATCGACATCGGTTGCCTGACGCTGCAAGGCGGTGAGACGGCTCTTTTCCATAAGGCCAAGATCGAGCAAATGGGCATGGCGCTCGATCTCCTCCTTGATCAGGCTACGCTCCTGCCGGCTTGCAGCGCGTTCGGCCTCCATGCCGCGAATTTCGTCCTGTGATTGCTCGATCCGGCGTTCCAGCTGTTTCTTTTTGCTTTCACGCACGTCACGACGGGTTTCATAGAGGCGTTGCTCGGCGGCCATCATGGCGCTGATTTCGGGCTCGCTTGCCCGGGCAAGCAGAGTATCGGGGAAGCGCACGCGATCCTGCCTGTCGCGCTCGCTCTCCAATCGCGCCTTGCGGGCAGCGAATTGATCGAGGCTCTTGACGATGATCTGGAGATTGGCCTTGGTCATCGTCGCATCGAGCCGCATGACGATGTCACCCGCTTCCACGCGGTCGCCGTCGCGCACCAACAGCTCGCTGACGACGCCGCCGACCGGATGCTGCACCTTCTTCAGGCTGCTTTCGACGACAACGGAGCCTTGCGCAATGACCGCGCCGACGATTTCGGTCGCAACCGCCCAGCCGCCGATGCCGCCGGCGAGCAGCGCGAAAGCCAGTGCGCCAATCGCGAGATGAACCCCGATGGAGCGTTGCAGATTTTGCCAGTCATCCATGTTCATGCCTTTGCCGCTTCCATAGTCTGGACCACTTTCAGAGTGCCGGGCTGGCTGCCCGTCTGTCGAAGTACCTTCGAAAGGACCTCATCCTTGGGACCGAACGCCTGCTGGCGGCCCGCCGAGAGCATCAGCACCTTGT
Organism: Paramesorhizobium endophyticum; assembly: GCF_014640615.1. Taxonomy (GTDB): domain Bacteria; phylum Pseudomonadota; class Alphaproteobacteria; order Rhizobiales; family Rhizobiaceae; genus Paramesorhizobium; species Paramesorhizobium endophyticum. Next base: position 117,514 of record NZ_BMHH01000012.1, read on the forward strand.
CGACCGCGAGAAGCGCACTCGGCCGGTGCGCAATGACGATGGCGACGCCGCCACGCTCACGCACACTGAGGATCGCCGCAGTGAGAGCCTCTTCGCCCTCAGCATCGAGGTTCGAATTGGGTTCGTCGAGAACGACGAGGAATGGCTTGCCGTAGAGCGCCCGCGCGAGCGCTATGCGCTGCCTCTGCCCGGCCGAGAGTTGGCGCCCGTTTTCGCCGACCTCGGTGGAAAAGCCATCCGGGAGGCCGACAATAAGCTCATGGACGCGTGCCGCCTGCGCCGCCTCGATAATGTCCTCGGCTTGCGCTTCGGGGTCAAAGGAAGCAATGTTTTCAGCAACCGTACCGTCCATCAGCTCGACAGTCTGCGGCATGAAGCCGATGTGGCGGGCAATCGCTTCCGCCGGCCACTGGTCAAGCGTCGCGCCATCCAGCCGGAGCGTTCCGCGCGCCGGCTTCCAAAGGCCAACCAGAACGCGGGCTAGCGAACTCTTGCCGGAGCCGCTGGGGCCAATGATTCCAAGCCCGGCGCCCGCCTCAAGGGTGAATGAAACATCCTGGAGGACTGCTTCCGTTGTTTCCGGCGGCAGGGCGCTGATGCGTTCGGCGATCAGCATCGCCTTCGGCGCCGGCAGGTCCATACGCGTCGCGGCCGGCGGCAACATGGCGAGCGTCTTCTGCAGGCGCGTCCGGCTCTGCCGCGCGGCGACGAAGCCCTTCCAGTTGGCAAGCGCCAGATCGACGGGGGCTAGCGCGCGCGCCGAGAGGATCGAGCCGGCGATAATGACACCGGGCGTCGCCTGTTCGTTGATGACAAGCCAGGCACCGACCGCCAGGACACCGGATTGCAGCACCATGCGCAAGACCTTGCTGGTCACGCCGAAACCGCCGGAAACATCGCTCGCGCGTCGCTGAGCCAGCGCAAAATGGCGGTTTTCCTCCATCCAGCGCCGTTGCAGACGCGGTCCCATACCCATGACGGCGATAATTTCGGCATTGCGCCGCCCGGCTTCGGCAAGCCGGCTGCGCTTTGCAGCGTGCCTGGAGGCCGCGGCGACAGGATTGCGTGAGGCGAATTCGGTCAACAGCGTGACGCCGGCGAGCACGATAGCGCCGATCAGCACGGTGACGCCAAGCCAGAAATGAAAAGCGAAGCAGATGGCGATATAGAACGGCAGCCATGGCAGGTCAAAAAACGCCGTCGGCCCGCTGCCGGCAAGGAAGCTGCGCACCGTTTCGAGGTCGCGCAACGGTTGGGCCTGGCGCGCCGTCACCGGCATGGAGAGCTGCAGGCCAAGCAGCGCGTCGAAGACGCGCGGAGAAAGTGTCTGGTCGAGCCGGTCGGCAATGCGCACCAGGAGACGCCCCCGCAGGGCATCGAACAGACCCTGGAAAAGATAGAGCACCACGACAAGCCCGAGGAGGGCGACGAGGGTTGGGAGACTGCGGCTCGGCAGCACCCGGTCATAGACTTCCATCATGAAGAGCGAGCCAGTGAGGTAGAGCACATTGACGACGGCGCTCATCAGCGCAATGCCGAGGAAGGCCTTGCCGCAGCCGGCGAAAACGCTTCTGAACTGATTGTCGCTCGGTGGATTGGAAATGGGGTTCATATCGATGATCCGGAATTGCGCCGACGCTATTAATCAGCCATGCGTCACAACGCGATGACTGTGCGAAGGGCAGGGCGCCCCCGTGAAGGAGCGCCCTGCCTGAAATCAGGCGAAGCGGAAGTCGTCGATTGCGAAATCCTCGACCTTCACATTGTTGAAGGTGATGGACGAGCCGTCGTCAAAGGCGATCTGGGCCCCGTTTTCACCGTTGGTGAAAGCGCCGGAGGAGATGAGCGCCTGGTAGTCGGCGAAATCGTCCTTCGACAGTGCGACGATGTCGCCGCCATTCTGACCCGCCTGGAAATCGAGCACGGTATCATGCCCGTCGCCGGAGGCGAAGACGAAGGTGTCGTTGCCCTCTCCGCCCGAGAGCACGTCATTCCCGGCACCACCTGACAGAGTGTCGTTGCCTTCGCCGCCGAACAACTGGTCGTTGCCGGCACCGCCGGAGAGCGCGTCATGACCCTCACCACCCATCAGCACGTCGTTGCCGGCACCGCCCTCGACCGCATCGTCGCCGTCGCCGGCGATCACCCGGTCGTTTCCGGCCCCCGCATCGACGAGGTCGTTGCCGCTGCCGGACAGAACCGTGTCGTTGCCATTGCCGGCTTCGATCATATCCTTGCCTTCGCTGGCGGTGAGCACGTCATTGCCGCTGCTGCCGGTAACGATATTGTACTCGGTGTAGCCGTCGATGGTGAGCGTCGCCGTGCCGGTCGTCTCGCCGCCCTGGGCGTCACGAACGGTATAGGTGACGGTCACGACCGCGGCCTCTCCATCCTCGAGCGCCGCGAAGGCAGTCGAAGGATCGGCGACGAGCTTGCCCTCGACGATGGAGAAGGCGGAAGCCGCCGCCTCGTTGGAGATGGCAAGACCCGCGACGCCGGTGACGGCGAAGCCGACGAGCGTGAGTTTGTCACCTTCGATGTCCCTGTCGTTGGCGACGAGATCGAAGGTCGCTGTCTCGTTCTCGAGAACGCGGCCCGTATCGGCGACGGCGACTGGCGCGTCGTTGACCGGGCGGACGTTGACGGTGACCGTGCTTTCGGTGATACCGCCCTTGCCGTCTGAGACGAGGACCGTGAAGGCGTCGGCGCCATTGGCGTTGGCGTTCGGCACATAGGTCCATGCGCCGGTCGTGGCGTTGACCTGCACGATGCCTCGAGCCGGTCCCGCGCCCGCCTTGACGGCGAAGGTCAGCGTATCGCCATCGACATCGTTCGCCTCGATGGTGCCGTTGAGCGGCATATCCTCGTCGGTTTCCACGGACTGCGGGGTGGCCGTCGGCAGGTCGTTGACCGGATTGACCTTGAACGAGGCCTGGGCTTCGCTGCTGCCGCCACGGCCATCGCCGATCTGGTAGCGGAACGAGGCATCGCCGTTGAAGTTGGCCGCCGGCGTAAAGCGGATCCCCCCTTCCTCGATGACTGCCGTTCCGCCGACGACCGACGTGATGGCGGTGACCGAAAGCTGGTCGAGGTCAGCGTCCATATCATTCGCGAGGAGGCTTGCGAACGGGATGAGGAACGAAGCGGCATCCTCGTTGATTGCGGCGAGCGTGTCCGCCACGGCGACCGGGCCGCGGTTGACGAGGCCGCCGGCAATGCCGGCGCGGTTGAGCGTAGAGCCATCGGCGAAGGTGACGAGTTCGACGCCGCCATTGGCAAGCTGACCCTTGAGCAGGATCTTCTGGCCATCGGCGAATTCGATTTCCACCGCGTCGCCAAGCTTGTGCAGCACTGCCTCGTTCCGGTTGATGTCATGCAGCACGAGCACGTCCTGATCCGTGCCTGCCACCCCGGTTTCGACGATTTCGTCGGATCCGTCGCCCTTGCCATAGACATAGGTATCCGAACCGTCGCCGCCGACCAGCGTGTCGTTGCCTGCGCCCCCCTCGATGACGTCGTTACCGAGGCCGCCGGCGATGGCGTCGTTGCCTTCATTGCCCATCAGGGTGTCGTCGCCCGTGCCGCCGACGATGCCGTCGTGCCCTGCGCCGCCCAGCACCGTGTCGTTGCCATCACCGGCATCGATGCGGTCATTGCCGCCATTGCCAAGGATCGTATCATTACCGCCGAGGCCATGGATCGTCTCGCCGGTATCGGTCCCGGCAAGCACGTCGCGGCTGTTGGTGCCGTTGATGATTTGGCCGCCCTCGAGCCCCTTGGACAGATCGACCACGGTGAGGTTGTCGAAGGAGAGACCGGCATTACCCCAGGAATAGAGGCCGAACGTGCCGGCATCCAGCCCCCGGTCGCCTACGGGATAGGCGAACAGCGCCTCATCGTTGAGATAGGCCGTGATTTTGTCGCCGACGATTTCGACGCGCAGTTTCATGGCCTGGCCCGGCTCATATTTGCCAGGGACCTGCGCGAGGATTTCCTCGACACCGTTTCTCATCCGAACGAGGTTGAAGATGCTGCCGGCGCCATTGCCGGGGTTGCGATCCAATATGCCGTCGGCGTCGAGCTCCAGCTTGTAGTAATTCTTGTTGTCCTTGTAGCGAAAGAGGAAGCCGAGGCCGTCCTTGTCGGGAGTCTCGATGGTCGCCTCGATCGCGTAGTCTTTCCAGCCGCGGGCGGCGGGATCATTGTAGAGGGCGTAGGTGCCGAGGCGAAGGACATTGACGCCATCGCCGAGCGGGCTCCAGCCGCGCTTCCAGTAATCGGACGCGGTCGCGCCGGTCCAGGTCAGTTCACGGCTCGCAAGTTCGGTCGTTTGCACCAGCTTGCCGTTGTTCAACACCCATTCCGATGCCTTGCCGTCCGGGCCCTTGCCGCCGAATTCGCCCTCGTCGACGATGGTGAAGCGTGAGAGCGACTGGGGAGAAGAGAAGTCCTCGCTGACGAGAATCTTGCTGCGATCGACGACCGTGACGTCCACGCGGTCGGTGGAGGTCTTGCCGTCCACATCGGTAACGGTCAGGAGCAGCTTGTTGACGCCGGTATCAAGATCGACCGTTGCCGTTTTGCCGGTGGCGATGACATTGCCGGCAAGGTCGGTCCAGACGTAATTGACGATGGTCTTGCCGGCGAAGGAGCCGGAGGCGTCGAGCGTGGCGAGTGCCTTGCCGTTGCCGTCGGTGTCGTAGAGCCGCTGGTCGATGCCGGCCTTGGCGGTCGTATCTGCCCTGGTGACGACGATGTCGTCGAAGACGGAGCTGCGCTGACCGCTGGAATAGAGGCCCACCGTCCCGCCTGTCAGCGGTGCGGAAGCGTCCACGACCGGCCCGGCGAAAACATTCTTGTCGCCGAGGAACACGTTGATCGTGTTGCCGGTAACGGCCACGAGCAGCGGAATTTCCATATTGTAAGGCGAGCCTTCCTTGACGGAGGCGAGCACGGTCTCGACACCGTCGGCGACCTTGATCAGCTGGCGCCGGTTCGTCTCGCCGTCGAGCGTGAACCGGTAGTGGTTCTTGGCATCTTTATAGTAAAAGAGCACCCCGATCGTATCGTTGTCGAGCTGGGTCAGCGTCGTCTCGAAGACATAGTCGGACCAGGCCGTAGAGCCCGGACCCGTGTAAACGAGCTTGTTGCCGGCCGCGTCGCTCTGGTCGAAAAGGGCGGCTTCCGGCGCGGCAAGGCCGCCTGTCGCTGCCGGACGCGAGAAGACGGTGCCCTTCAGCAGGAAATTGCCGGTCGCACCATTGGCGCCGTCGACATCGGTCGACCAGCCATGGGCATTGCCGTCGTTGAACGTCTCGACGAGCAGGGTGCGCTCGCCCCGCACGATCACATCCACCGTGTCGGTGGTCTTGACGCCATTCACATCCGTTGCCGTCAGTGTCAGCTTGTGTTTGCCGATATCGAGCCTGGCGGTCGGATCCCTGCCTTCGGCCACCACGTCGCCGTTCTCGTCGGTCCATATCCATGATTTGACGCTGCCCGGGAGCATGGACTTGGCGCCTGAGAGCGTGACATCGGCGAGCGTGGAGCCGGCGGGCGCTTCCGCCACGATGTCGTCACCGGCGTCGGCCATGGCGCGCGCCTTGCCGCCGCTGACATTGACATTATTGAAGACTTCCTCGTGGCCGCGGTAATAGCCGGTCAGGCCGTCCCGGTCGAGTTCAGGCTTGCTGCGGAAACCATCGAGATAGTCATCGAAGGCGGTGAAATAGGTTTCGGTCGTGATGCGGTCATTGTCCGGGTCGATGGTGATCAGGCGTATCGCACCGTTGCCGCCATTGTTCCCCTTGCTTTCGTCGCCATTGCCGGTGATTTCACGCGACACGCCGTTCTGATAGTTCACCAGGAACTGGAAGACCGGCTCGCCATACTGGTTGTAGGTGATGTCGGTTTCCGCGCCGTCGCCGAAGATATGGCCGGAGAAGGTCATCACGATGTTCGGGTAGCGGGCGAGCAGTTCACGCGAAACATATTCGCCGTCATTGGCGCCGCGCTGGTCGGAGCGCATGCCGTAGTCGTAGCCGGCGCCCTCGTCGTAAAGCGGAAGGGCGAGGTTGTCCTGGCGTCCGGCGTAGCTCGTCAGCGAGTGGGTGGCGAGCATGACGCGGTGGTCAGGGTGAGCCTCGATCACATCGCCCGCCCAGCGGATCACGTCATCGCGCGGGCCGAATTCGAGCGAGAGCGACAGCCATTTCGTGCCATCAGGCGCGGTGAACGTGCTGTAGGTGTTGCGGGCGCTCATCAGTTCCTGATCATATGCGCCGCCGAACGTGCCGGGGTTGGTCGCCTGCTGCTTGTCGGGCGAGAAGCGGTCATCGAGATGAACCGACGAATGGTCCGAGGCATTGCCGCCGTTCGCTTGGTCGTGGTTGCCGGGGAGCAATGCATAGGGAATCTTGCCGTCGAGCTTGCGAAGTGCGGCTTCAGCGATATCCCATTCGCCGGGCCGGTTGTTCTGCGTGATGTCACCGACATGGGTCATGAAGACGATGTTGTGGCCATCCTTGTTGTCGACCAGCCATTGTGTCATCTCGCCGAAGAAATGCTTGATGCCGTCGCTGGATGTATAATCCTGCGTGTCCGGGAAAACGGCGATGGTATAGGCATTGGGACCGGCGACGCGGACACGGAAGTCGTCGGTCACGGATTTGCCGTCGGCATCCGTTGCTGTCACGCGCACATCCGAATGGCCGAGCTCGGCGAAGTCGAGCACAAGCTTGTTCCCGTCAACAAGGGCCGCCTTGAGCACATCGCCGTTCTTGGTTTGCACAGTGAAGGTCAGGCCCTCACCGGCGAAGTGCTGGGACAAATCGATCGTGACGTTGTCCGCGTCCGGGGTGACCATCATGTCCTTGATGGCAAGCACCTTGGTGACCGCGTCGGGATCGGTGGTCGGCTCCTGGCCAACCGGCGGCACACCTGCGGCGCCCGGCGTGGTGGTCGTGGGCGTCGTGCCCTTGCCCGAGAGCGAGCCCTGGCCGAACTCCGGCGTCGTCGAACCCTCGCCGAAACGGAACTCTGTTCCGTTATGGGCCAGTGCATCGTCCTTGAAGGCGTCGGGCACGATGCCGCCGGGCTTGGCCTTGCCCAGAACGGACAGTTCCTCGCCCGTCAACACCTTCTCGACGAACAGGAAGTTTCCGAGATAGCCAGAGGAGGTTTCCCCATTCTCGTCGGAAAAAATGAGGAAGCCGTTTGCCTTATCGATGGTGAAGCGGGTGGCGAGGGCGCCGGTCATCTTCTGTTCGGCGATGAATTCGCCATTGATATATTTCTTCATCGTGACGGCGCCCGCACCATCCTTCTCGATGGTGAGACCGACGCGGTTCCAGGCATCGATTTTGGCGGCGCCGCGATAGTCACTGTTGATGCCCAGGCCGAAGCTGTCGCCGGCGACCTTGCCGAAGATGTCGGCGTCATTGCCATTGTTAATGTCCGTCTGCAGGAAGGGAATCCAGCCGGTGCCGGTTCCCGAAGCCGGGAAAAACACGTCATAGACGAGGCTGTAGGAAGAGACGGTACCCGTGCCGCCCGGCTTGACCAGAAGACCCTGGTTGCCGGCGAGACGCGGAATGTTGAGCAGCCAATCCTCCGAGGATTGAATCGGCGTGGCGAGTGAATTGGGGGAGGAAGTCATTTCGTGGCCTTCTCTCTGGGGTGAACGGGGTCGGCTCGATGCCGCACGTCCTCCTTACCGAAGGGCCTTACCGTCCGAATGACAGTTCGTTAACAAACCGTTAAGACGCCATAGGAATTTCCGATGGCTGCCATCGGTTTCGTCATCTGCTTGTCAGCAATGGGGTAGAATATGCGGAGTATAGGCGGGTGAAGCTGGCCCATTACTGTCATAGCGAGGCGGTGCTATGTCGATTACACAGTTGAAAGCTTTTCATGTCGTTGCAACCTGCGGCGGATTCTCTCAGGCTGCTCGCGATATGGCCATCAGCCAATCAACTCTCTCTGCACATGTGCGCGATCTCGAAGCCGCCTGCGGCTTTCATCTTCTCGAGCGCAGGGCGCGGGGCGTCTCACTCAGCCCGGACGGCGAGCGGCTCTACGACATCACAACGCGGTTGTTTGCGACGGAACGCGAGGCCAACGCCTTCCTGCGAAGCGAGGCAGGCTCCGGCGGCGGGCATTTGCGCGTAGCAGCCGACGGGCCCATCCTCGCGCTGCCTATTCTCTCCCGCTTGAAGGTAGACCGGCCGAAGCTCACCTTTTCGCTGTCGATCGACAATTCTGCGAGGGTGATAGAACAAATCATCGACTATCGCGCCGACGTCGCCATCACTGCTCAAGCACCCAGCGACCCGCGGCTTTTCGGCAAGCATTTTCTCAGTATGCGGCTCGGTCTCTGTGTGCCAGTCGGCCACCAGTACGCCACGCGCAAATCCGTCACCATGAAGGAGTTGGAAGGTGTTTCCTTCGTCATGCGCGAACGCGGATCGCGCACCCGCGAGGTTTTCGAGAAGAATTTAGCCGAACACGGCATTTCCATAGAGCAGATCGTACAAATCTCCACGCGTGAAGGGGTACGCGAGGCGATCGCCAATGGTGTTGGCTGCGGTGTCGTCGCCGATCTCGAATTCGGCAACGACACACGCCTCGTCTTCGTGCCGATCGAGGATGCCTGGGACATCATCGATGAATACGCCGTCTGTCTCGATGAGCGCCGCCACCTACCCCTGATACGCAGCTTTATCCATGTGGCGAGCAACAATATGGACTCCGCGTCCCAATGGCAGCGAATCGCCACTGGGACCTAACTGGAAGGTGGACGTCGGCTTTCCCTTCACTTACCCAGCTGCCTCGCAACTCGCATCACAAACAGCGTCGTAGCCGGATTTCGTCCGCCGCTTTTACCCTGCCGCTCAAATGCTTCCAACTCATGGCCCGCTGCGCCGCATCAGCATCACCAGAAAAAACAGCCCGCCGATAAAGCCGGTGACGATGCCGATGGGCATGTCGTTCGGCGCCATCAGTGTGCGGGCCATTACGTCCGCCAGAACGAGAAAGATCGCGCCGAGCATGGCGCTGGCCGGCAGGACGAGGCGATTGTCGCCGCCCACCAGAAGCCGGGCGATATGCGGCATCATCAGGCCGACGAAGCCGATCATCCCGGAAAACGCCACCAGCACGCCGGTGATGAAGGCGCTGGCGACGATCAGGATGAAGCGCAGCCGCGTGACGGAAATGCCGAGCGCGGTCGCGGTTTCATCGCCCATGGCGAGCGCGTTGAGCGGCCTTGCATGGGTGATGAAGACGAGGGCGGAAAGGAGGAGGGCTGCGAGCGGGAAGGCTAGGTTGCTCCACTCGGCGAGGCCGAAACCGCCGAGCATCCAGAAGATGACGCTCGCGACCGCGCGCGGGTCGGCAAAGAGAATGGTGAGATTGGCCGCCGCCGAGATGATGAAGGAGATGGCGACGCCCGCAAGCACGAGTTCGCTTCGTCCGCTGTGGCGCGACAGGCCGGCCACGCCGACGACCAGCGCCGTGGCGAAGAGCGCGCCCGCGAAGGCAAAGAGCGGCACGGTGGCTGGGCCGAGGACATTGCCGGTAAGCAGGATCGCGACATTCGCGCCGAGGGCCGCGCCCGCCGAGACGCCGAGCAGATGAGGATCTGCTAGCGGATTGCGCGTCGCCCCCTGCATGGCCGCGCCGGCCATGCTCAGCCCGGCGCCGACAATGGCGGCAAGCAGCGCGCGTGGAAAGCGCAAGTTCCAGACGATGTTTTCGCGGCCTGCACTCCAGAAGGGCTCGATCAGGTCCGGCGCAAGCTTGTGCAATACGATTGTCCAGACCGTGGCAAACGGAATGCGGGCCGTGCCGAGGCTGATCGACAAGGTCATGGCCAGCATGATCAGGGCCCAGCCAGCCAGAAGCAGAAGCGCCAGCCCCGAGCGCCGGGCCGGCCTCGTGGACGGGATGCTGCGGTCGCGGGCGATTTCACTGACCATGGAGAAACTCCGCCAATCGTTCGGCGGCCTGAACATTGCGCGGACCGGGCGTCAGATCGTCATAGGTGAGAACGAGAAAGCGCCCTTCGCGGATAGCGTTCACATGGGCGAGGGCCGGCATGCGTTTCAGGAAGGCTATCTTCTCTTCGGCGGTGACCTCGCCATAATCGACGATGACGATCGCGGAAGGATTGCGGTCGGCCACGGTTTCCCAGTCGACCCGGACCCAGCTCGACGATATGTCCGCGAAAATATTGCTGCCACCGGCGGTGTCGAGGATCGCCTGCGGCATGGAATAGCCGCCTGCAGTGAACGGCGTGCGTTCGCCGGAATCATAGATGAAGACATCAGGGCGTTCTTTGCCGCTCACCGCCGCCTGAACCGCCGCGATACGCTGCCTGTAACCGGCGACGAGAGCGGCCGCGCGCTCGGGAACGCCGAAGATTGCCGCAAGGTTCTCCAGATCGCGATAGAGATAGTCGAAGGTCGGCGGTTTCGTCTGTCTCAGCCGGATACAGGATTCCGACAGTTCGTAGACGGGAATTCCATAGACGCCGAGCGAGTCCGGCGTGACTTCGCCGCCAACACGCATGCCGTAGCTCCATCCGGCGAAATAAAAGTCGATGTCCTTGTCGAGGAACAGCTCAAGGGACGGATAGCTGCGTTGCAGTTCCTCGAGGCTGGAGACTGCCGGGAAATCGCTGGCCGCCGAGGCGCGCAGCCGGTCGCCTTGGCCGATGAAGCCCGCCATGTGGCTTTCCAGCCCGAGCGCAAGCATGATCTCGGTCAGGTTCGAGCCGTAGGACACCGCGCGTCTGGGCGGTGCCTCGACCGTCATTTGCCGACCGCAGCTTTCGACCGTCACCGGAAAGGCCGCGGCGGGGAGGAGGCTCGCGAACACAAGCCCGAAGGCGGAAGATGAAAGAGCAATCCGTTTCATGGGTGACCCTTCATATCAAAACCGGAACCGGGCCGAGAGCGTCGCCGAGCGCGGCGGCGCCAGGAACCATTGGTTCGTGCCGCCCGAGGTGGCATAGACTTCGTCGCTGAGATTGTAGACATTGAGCGCGACCGTAGCCGTCTCCGACACCTGCCATTGCAGCCCGGCATCGACGGTCAGATAGCCCGGCCGCGTGGCTGTGTTGGCGTCGTTGACATAGGTCCTGCCGACATAGTGGAGGCCCGCATAGGCTTGCCAGTCTTCCGCAAAGGCCCAGCTTGCGAAGAGATTGGCGGCCTGCCGCGGCACGTTGGGCGGCGTGTTGCCGGTAAAATCACCGCCTGCCTGGATGTAATCCTCGAACGCTGCGCTCAGGATCGTGCCATTGGCCTCGACGCGCCAGCCATGTCCAATATCCAAGCCAAGTGCGGCCTCGATGCCTTGCGAGGATTGCCGGCCGATCTGGCGGACAATCGTGCGGTCATCCGGGTCACGCGCCAGCACGTCCGTCTTGCCGATGTGGTAGGCCGAGAGCGTCAGGTCCGCCCGGCCGCCGAGGAAGGTGAGTTTCACGCCGGCCTCATATTGCTCGCCGCGCGGTAGGGCGTAATCGCGCTGCGCCTCCGACAGTGAGAGCATGCTGCCGATTGGTTCGGAGGCTTGCGCATATTGCGCGTAGAAGGCCAGATCCGGCACTGGCGTATAAACCGCTCCGACGCGCCAGTTGAAGGAATCGAGATCGCGGGTAAAGCGCGCGCCAGTCTGCGGGTTGGTGCGCTTCAGTCGCGGGTCGTCATAACGAAACCCGGCGACGACCGACCATTGATCGTTGATTTGAAGCCTGTTGTCGGCGAAGAGCGAATATTGCAGCGTCGTGCTTTCCAGCGTGGTGCGGAACGGGTCAGGGCTCTGAAAGAAGCCGGGATCGAAATCGACCGGATCGACCACGGATTCTCCCGAATAGGGCGAATTGTTCGAGTTGCTGAAGCGGATACGGTTGACGTCGAAGCCAACGACCGTCCGGTTATCCATGCCGGCGAACCGGCTCTCGAATTTTACATCGCTCCGGTGACCGATCTGCTCGTGATGATGGTTGATCGCGATATAGCTGTCGCGGAGGATATCCCCGGTTTCGGGGCGGTAGAGATAACTTTCGGCATTGCGCCAGTCGCGGTCGCTGTAGAGATGATAGGTGGAGGAATTGACGGTCACGGTCTCGCTCGGCGTCCATTCCGCCTTGAGCTGGGTGAAGTGGTCGTGGAAGCGGATTAAGGAATCTGCGACATTGTAATTCTCGCGCCGCAGCCGCTTATCGAGCCTGCCATCGATCAATGGCGTGCCAAAATAGGCGGACGGCTTGTTGAGCCCATGGTCGTGGGAAAAAGTCAACGCCAGCTCTTCATTCGCCTGCCATCGCAATGCGCCCGATACGGCAAGGCTCGAAGCATCGCCGCGCTCCATCCAGCCATCGGAGCCCTTGCCGCTGATATCGAAACTATAGGCGAAGCGCTCATCGATAGGACCGGCGCTGCCAAGGGCGAGACCTTTCTGTCCGTCCGTACCCACCATTGTCCATATCTCGTTGCGGCGGCTGTCGGTCAGCGGCTTCTTCGGGACGACATTGATCGCGCCGCCGATGGCGCCCTCGCCTGAGAGCACCGAGGCGGGGCCATGCAGAATCTCGATCCGGTCGACCGTCCAGCTGTCGAAGGGAAAGGTAATGGTGCCCGAGCCGGGATAGAGCTTCACGCCGTCATAAAGCCGGGTAACCGAGCCATGGCCGGTGAAGCCGCGCATGCCGAGCGATGAGCCGCCATTGCCCGGCGCGCCCATGAAGCTGATGCCGATGCCGTTCCTGACGATCGCCTGATTGACATCCGTCTCGCCGCGCTCGCGGATCGTCTCGCCCTCGATGATCTCCACGCTGGCGGGCGTTTCCCGCGCGGTGAGGCCAAGCCAGCTGCCGGCATTGGATGCACGATCCAGGCTTGGTCCGATGCCGCCCTGCGGGGCCGTGATCGTGATGGGATCGAGTATGATTTCCGCCGGACTGTCGTCGGATGGCGTTTGCCCGAAGGCGACGCCGCCCAGTGATAGAAATCCAGCGCTTGCCAGAAGAATTTCGCGGCGGGAAGACAAGGGCAGGCAGAAGGTGCAAAAAAGAGACGGGCGCTTTATGCGCGTGATTAGGTTTTGAGAAGACATTGAGTGGTCCAGCGGTACGTGTTGCACGTCACCGCGAACGCAGTCTTCCCATGCGTTTACATGGAAATCTGCCTTTCATCAGGACACCCCGCCCAATGTGCACGCGCGTGACTACGGCTGACGGCAGGTCTCCTGGCTCACGGCTGAAACGTTTTGCGTCGCCTTCCCGGGACCGCTGGCTCAGTGGCATATCGACGAAAAACTAGCCGCTTACAGTTGCGGGGGCAGCCGCGGCATGAGGCTGTTGCCCGCACCGCGTTCCCTTTTGATCCCCTTGCGGGGAACCATCGCGGGCAGTTAGGCGGGCGCGGGTGGATTCGTCAAGGGGAAATGCCGGGAAGCGATCTCCATGCACCTTCTCATGCATTTCTCTTGGTTGGGGTATTCACCGGTCCGGATAACTCCCGTTTCGCCTACATACTGAACAATCTTGACTTTTAACTCATAAATATAATCGGAGGGAGCGCGGTAGAATTCCGGGGTGGGATGAGGATGAAACGACAGATTGCCGAGGTGCGCCGTATGGCGCCGCTGGTGTGGGACATCCAGCAGCTTTTCAATCGGCATGCGCGGGAGATACACCGTTTCCTGAGACGGCGGGGTCATACGCAGAGACCGCCGCCGACCTGACGCAGGACACATTCGTGCGCGTCATGACGGTTGTGCCCGGCGGAAACGCCAATAATCCTCGAGCCTACCTCCATCAGATTGCACGCAACCTTTCGGTGGATCTTTACCGCCGCGAGAGGCTCGTCGAGCGCGTCTACCTGAGCGCAGAGGATATGCACGAGATTGCGGACTCCGCCCCCAGTCCAGAAGCCGTTGTCTATGACAGGCAGCGCCTGGCGATTGTCGTACAGGCGCTCCTGGAATTGCCGACGCAGACCCGACGAGCTTTCGAATTGCATCGCATGGGCGAGAAAACCATGAGTGACGTTGCGGCCGAATTGGGGCTTTCTGTATCGCGCACTTGGACGCTGATCCGGCGCGCCTATCTTCACCTGCGTGTACGGCTTAATGACGAGGCCTGATTGACGCATTCCGGTAAAAATTACCGCCCTTCATTCGTTGCAGATAGTGTTGGGGAGATTCGCGTTGACGCCAGCGTTACAGGGGGCGTGTATGATTGATGAATTATCCGATGGCGACCAGCTATTCGAGGAAGCGCTCGATCTAAGAGTCAGTCCGACGACTTTATGATTGATTACAAAGTCTTCTTGTCATGAGGCGGATGGAT
>NZ_BMHH01000013.1:0-1725 GCF_014640615.1 Paramesorhizobium endophyticum
CGAGTGCGGGTTGACCGGCGGGTTGCCCTTGTGCGGCTGGGTGCCGTTGTCGCCATGGTTGCCGCCATTGCCGGTCGGGGTCGAGTGCGGGTTGACCGGCGGGTTGCCCTTGTGCGGCTGGGTGCCGTTGTCGCCATGGTTGCCGCCATTGCCGGTCGGGGTGGCATGGGGGTCAACGGGCGGGTTGCTGGACAGATTGGCTTGGACCGTCCTGCCTCGGATTTGATCCCGATGAATGGCATGGTCCTGCGCCATAGCCGCTCCACCGAAACCGATAGAGAGAGCAGCGCTTGCCAACAGAGTAGTTATAAGTTTGCGGTGCATCGTAATAGCTCCTTGATGCCCTCTCCGCATATCCGCCACTGATCAGGCAACGGAACCGGCAAGTCTCCAGTTAGAATGTGTTCGAAATCTGTTATAACATTTCACTATGTTATAACGTTAATGTTATGGAAGGTTGCGCGGCAGGCGGTATTTCTTCGCAGAACTGTTTCTTCTTCTACGAAGCCTGGAATATGGGACGTGTCGGGGGAATAGATGTTGATGGCACCGCATAACCCGATGCCGAAGTCGAGGTATTTATATGAAGAGGCCGGCTCTGAAGCCGACCCCTGAGGTTGAAGGCTAGCGCCTGGATCCACCGTGAGATTCGCCTGCGCTTCTGCCGGTGTGGCTTACCGGGCCGACATGGTGGGCAACAGAAACGCCGCTGCCGATATTCGGGCCGCCCGGCTGGGCACCCGATCCGATAGCAGGGCCGCCATTGCCACCTGGCACCGCGCCGGATCCGATGTTCGGACCGGGCTGAGCACCTTGGCCGATATCGGGACCGGTGTTGCCGCTCGGCACCGCGCCGGAGCCGATGTTCGGGCCGGGCTGGGCGCCTTGGCCGATGTCGGGGCCGGTGTTGCCACCTGGCACCGCGCCGGATCCGATGTTCGGACCGGGCTGAGCACCTTGGCCTATGTCAGGACCGGTGTTGCCACCTGGCACGGCGCCGGATCCGATGCTCGGACCGGGCTGAGCACCTTGGCCTATGTCAGGACCGGTGTTGCCGCCTGGCACGGCGCCGGATCCGATGCTCGGACCGGGTTGAGCACCTTGGCCGATGGCAGGGCCACCGTTGCCGCCCGGCTGGGCGCCCGATCCAATGCTGGGACCACCCGGCTGGGCTGGCTGGCCGGTTCCGGCAATAACTCCAGGCGCTTTGTGAGGCGGTTCGCCGTGGCCAAGGATTGCTCCCGGCGACATCTGGGGCGGGGTACCAATGCCACCGATTACGCCCGGAGCCTTGTGAGGCGGCTCACCATGACCGAGGATGGCACCCGGCGACATTTGCGGCGGGGTGCCGGTGCCGCCGAGAGCACCCGGGGCCTTATGCGGGGGCTCACCATGGCCGAGGATTGCTCCCGGCGACTTCTGGGGCGGGGTGCCGGTGCCGCCGAGAGCGCCGGGGGCCTTGTGGGGCGGTTCGCCGTGACCGAGGATTGCTCCGGGGGCCTTATGCGGGGGCTCGCCGTGACCGAGGATGGCGCCCGGCGATTTGTGGGGCGGCTCACCATGGCCGAGGATTGCTCCCGGCGACTTTTGCGGCGGCAGCTGCGGGGTGCCGTGACCAAGAATCGCGCCCGGCGACATTTGCGGCGGGGTGCCGGTGCCGCCGAGAGCGCCGGGGGCCTTGTGGGGCGGTTCGCCGTGACCGAGGATTGCTCCGGGGGCCTTATG
>NZ_BMHH01000013.1:1819-129575 GCF_014640615.1 Paramesorhizobium endophyticum
AGAATCGCGCCCGGCGACATTTGCGGCGGGGTGCCGGTGCCGCCGAGAGCGCCCGGGGCCTTGTGGGGCGGTTCGCCGTGGCCGAGAATTGCTCCCGGCGACTTCTGAGGCGGGGTGCCGGTGCCGCCGAGAGCGCCCGGAGCCTTATGAGGCGGCTCGCCGTGGCCGAGGATCGCGCCCGGGGACTTCTGGGGCGGAGTGCCGGTTCCGGCGATCACGCCGGGAGCTTTATGGGGCGGCTCACCATGGCCGAGGATGGCCCCTGGCGACTTCTTCGGCGGGGTGCCGGTGACTGCCGTGGGGAGGCGATGGGGTGGCGTCTCCTTGGCGGCGAAGGCTGCTCCGCCGAAGCCGAGAGCCATGGTGCTCGCCAAGAGTGTCGTTAAAAGTTTGCGGTGCATCATACTTACTCCAAGATGCCCTCTCCGCTTGTCCGCGCTGATCAAGCAACGGAAGGGCGAACCTCCTGGTGAAATATGGCCTAATAATGTTATAACATTTCACTATGTTATAACGTATATGTTATACTTTTGTCGGCGTCGCTCGAATCGCGAACTATTGTTTCGGTTTCAA
This sequence comes from Paramesorhizobium endophyticum, assembly GCF_014640615.1. Lineage (GTDB taxonomy): Bacteria > Pseudomonadota > Alphaproteobacteria > Rhizobiales > Rhizobiaceae > Paramesorhizobium > Paramesorhizobium endophyticum. The sequence continues at coordinate 2,393 of NZ_BMHH01000013.1, forward strand.
GAAGAGCGACTATTAAAATTGAATGAAAACTTTAAACTATGGCGGATCATATTCTGACGGTACCGCCTGAAGTCCGTTTTGTGGCCGTCGTTGTCATGAAAACGGAAGGCCTGACAAGCTGGGGATGACGGGATGCTTTGCTCCGGCAACCACCGCATCTCTCCGTCGGCAGAAGCATATCTGTAGCTAGAGCGGCGATCGTTTTGATGAAAACAGTCGCGTATTCTTCCGCGTTGAGGCAGCACTACTGTTGAGGCATGGATTCCCGTGACAAGCACAGGAATGACGGCTGCTTAGCTCTTGGCGGCCATTCCTAGACCTCTCCGCCTGGCAAGAGCGGTCCTCGATAGCTGAAACATCTCCACCTCGGCATTCCTGTGCTTGTCACGGGAATCCATGCCTCAACAGCTCCGCTACAGCAACAGTGCCAAATGATATCCTAGCGTTTCCATCAAAACATGAGCGACTCTAGAGCGTTCTCGTTTTGATGGGACTGCCAAGCGTCCTGCCCTTCGAAGGGGAGCTCGAACCACGAGGGTGAAGGGCAGCCGAGGAAACATCTTCACCGTCATTCTCTACGATAAATCACATCGATAAAAAGAAGAAACAGAGCTGCCTAACCAGTGAAAATATACAGCGGAATTGAAACAGCCGGCCTAGAGGCCGGCTGTTTGTGTTTTCATTTATACGCCTGAAGCGTCAGCCGACCTTACAGGGAACCCGGCGGTTTCCCTGCCAGCAAACGGACGGCTTGGTCTTGTTATCCTTCTTCATGCTGCGCGGGATCTCGATGCTCCGTGTGGCGACGGACCTTTCACGGTTGGCTTTCGTGATTCCGCGTTCGGCGTGCCTCAGGCCACCGATATTTGCGGGATTCGTACCGATATTGTCGACCGGCGTCGTCTCCTCGCCTTGGCGCGAATAGCCCTTGACGCGGAAGGTGCCGGCGTTCAGAGGACCTTTGCCGCGCTTACGGTCATGGTCCCGGTAGCGGAAGGTATCGGCGTTGAGAGGCGACTTGCCACGCTTCATGTTCGCATCCGCGTAGCGGAAGGTGTCCGCGTTGAGAGGCGACTTGCCACGAAGCTTCGTCGCATCCTTGACGCGGAAGGTGTCGGCGTTCAGCGGCGACTTGCCACGAAGCTGCGTCGCATCCTTGACGCGGAACGTATCCGCGTTAAGAGGTGACTTGCCACGAAGCTTCGTCGTATCCTTGACGCGGAAGGTATCCGCATTGAGCGGGGATTTGCCGCGCGGATGCGTCGGGTTCTTAACGCGGAACGTGTGTCCGTTCAGCGGCGACCTGGCACCCTTGACATGCACTCCGTCGCCAATGCCGGCGGCTGCGATATCACCGGTCGGAACGCGGTGGCGGCCGATGACCTTGAAGCTGCCGCCGTTCAGAGGGCCAGCAGATCCGCGTATCGCCGGGGGTTCATTGCCGCTGAGGCTTTTGTCGCGCGTGAAGCCGTCGACCTTCACGCCGTCGCCGATCCCGGCGGCTGCGATGTCGCCGGTTGGGACGCGGTTGCGACCGATGACCTTGAAGCTGCCGCCGTTGAGGGGACCTGCGGAGCCTCTGATTGCGGGAGGCGTGTTGCCGCCGGTGACAGCCGTACCGCCGCCGATCGCTGCAGCGCCGAGCTCGCCCTGTGTGACGCGCTCGCTACCCTTTACCCTGAAGCTGCCTCCGTTGAGAGGCCCTGCGGATCCGCGGATCGCCGGAGGGGTATTGCCGCTGAGGCTCTTGTCGCGGCTGAAGCCGGTGGTGCCCACGCCGCCACCGATCGCGGGGGCTGCGATGTCGCCCGTTGCGACGCGGTGGCTACCCTTGACCCTGAAGCTGCCGCCGTTCAGAGGACCCGCAGAGCCGCGTATCGCCGGCGGCGCGGATGGTTCGGCGCTCTTGGTGCGGAAGCTCTTCCCGTTGAGGGGAGACGCCGCGCCTGATACTGCCTGCTGAGCGGGCGAAGCGTTCCTGACGCCGAAGCTCGCTCCGTTGCGCGGAGACGATGCGCGGGATGCCGCCGCTTCAGCCCGGGCGCGCCCCATGGCGCTCAGGGACCCACGATGGGAGTGGCCGCCCCCGCGGGACGCGCCGTTTCCAGTGGGAGATGCGGAATGCGATGATTGATTGTGTGAGCCGTGGTGGCCATGGTTCTGTCTGGCCAGTGCGGTTCCACTTAGACCTATGGCAAGAGCGCTGGCGAGGATTGCAGTTACGAGTTTGCGGTGCATCACGGTAACCTCCTTGATGCGGCCCCCAGTTGAGACAACGTCCCCACGCTGGCTGCTGACCTTGGCCATTCGGCCGGGATATGGCAGCGGGATTGATAACGGTGCCGGCAAGAAGAGGTTCCAGTAGCGTTCAACTTTTTTTAATTATGTTGTGAGGATGGTTACCATCTTTGCGCGCAATTCGCCCAGATCGGGCGCTTTTCAGCTCCTGTCCTGCCTGAACGAGCGGACAAGGTCGTTCGCGCGGGGCTTCTGCTTTTCCATTGCCCGGAGATTTTCTTCGCGCGCCTCGGCGTGGCGCATGCGCCAATCGGTTTCCTCCGCCAGCGTGCCTGAACGCTGGGCCGGATCGAGCGGGAGGAGGGGCGGCAGGGAGGGTTTCTGGCCGTCCTCAATGCTTGGCCGCACGCCATAATCTTTGAACTCCACTTCAGGCTCGGTGGCGCCTCCTTCGAAATGGCGCAAACGCTCGATCACACTTTCGAGCGAGACGCGCCGGTCGCCCGCACGCATCGCCTGCTGCTCGGCCTGCATGTGAGCGCCCGGCAGCTTGCCCGCAGGAATCGTCTCGAAGGTCAGGCGCATCGGCGTCGACAGCGCCTCGCCGAAGGCTATGGCCTCGCGATTGGCGATGGAGGAGAGGAAATTGGTCATGCTCTTGGCCGCGCCCGTGATCGCGCCCTTGATGATCTGCTGGTCGCGCTCATTGCCCAGCCGCATGGCGAAGACGGTGCTGCATTGCGACAGGATCGTTGGGTCAAGCTCGCCGGGACGTTGCGTGACGACACCGAGATAGACGCCATATTTGCGCCCTTCCTTGGCGATGCGGGCGATGGCCTGGCGCGTCGGCCAGAAGCCGGCGTCGGGATCGGCGGGGATATATCGGTGCGCCTCTTCGCACACGACGAGCGTCTGGATGCGTCCGTCGCTCGACACGGCAAGGTCGAAGGCGAGGCGGCAGAGCACCGATGCCACCGCATTCACCACCTCGGACGGCAGGCCGGACAGCTGGAAGACGCAGATCGGCTTGCCATCCTGCGGCACCCGGAAGATGCGCGAGATCGTCTGGCGCATGGTGTCGCCGATGGTGGAGGCGGCGAACATGAAGCGGAAGCGCGGATCGTTGACGATGGAGTCCAGCCGCGTTTTCAGGATCTTGAGGTGTGGACGCTCGGCCTTGCCGTCGAGCTGGCCGATGCGCTCGTTGATCAACGCTTGAAGGTCCGAGATGCGGTAGGGGACGGGCGTGTCGGCGGAAATCGCGCGGCTGTCGCGCTCGCGGCGGCGCAGCAGCGTCGAGGCCTGCTGGCTCTCGGCGGCGCGGAACCGTTCGCGGGCGAGTTGGATCAGGTCGCGCAGCACATCCATTTCGCCCGCGTTGGACTCGCGGCCGCGGAACAGCACGTCGGCGAATTCTTCCAGCCGGAACATCCAGAACGGCAGGTCGAGATTGGCGCCGTCGAGCACCACGGCATGGTCCGGGAAGGCGGTGGCGAACTCGTTATGCGGGTCGAGGATCAGCACGCGCACATCGGGCCGCTCGGCGACGACCTTGCGCAAGAGCAGCGTCACAGTGCTCGACTTGCCGACGCCGGTGGTGCCGACCACAGCGAAATGGCGCGAAAGCAGATCATCGATGGAGATGAGGGCCGGAATGTTGGCGTCCTGCGTCAGCGCGCCGATGGAAACCGTCTTGCGCCCACTGGTGGCATAGATGGCCGAGAGGTCGGCGGCGCGGATGCGGTGGGCGATGGCCCCCATATGCGGATATTGCGAAATGCCCGACGTGAAGGAGGATTTGCCGTCCGGTGTCGAGCGGGCCTCGCCGATGAGCTCGATATGGATGTGGATGATGTTGTCTTCATCCTTCTTCCAGAGCGCGTCCGGCATATCCACTTTGTGGATGAGGCCGACCAGCCGGTTCTCGCCGACGCGCACCGAGATTAGCTGCCCGACGGCCCAATAATCCTCCGACGCGGTGACGGAGGGGCCGGCAATCGCCGCAATGGTCGCCCGGTCGCCATCGCATTCGATGATGTAGCCCTCGGTGCGATTGCGCGCGATGACGTGCTGTTCGTTTTGCATCCGGTTTGCCCCACCCGTTCGGTCGCAGCGATGCTAGCGCTTGCGTGTTGAGAGAAAGTTAGCAGTAACGAATTCATTTTCCCGGTTGACACCCCCATTCCCTCGCTGTTACCGTCCCGGTCATGAACAAGCTCCTTATCGTAGTACGGTCGCGCGTGGGCAGGGTGGTGTAACCATCCGGCGACAGCCTCCCATGCGCGACACCAAAGGCTCCCTCGGGGGCCTTTTTTATTGCCCAAAATCCAGCTAAACGAAACTTTATTGCTCGACGCATCTCTCAAACGAAACGGAACGGTACGGGAAGAGAAAATGGACACGGCAGCAACAACCGAAACGGACACGCCTCATTCGGCGAAACGCGAGATGACCGGCGCAGAGATGGTCATTCAGGCGCTTATCGACCAGGGCGTCGAGCATATTTTTGGCTATCCCGGCGGTGCCGTGCTGCCGATCTATGACGAGATCTTCCAGCAGGACAAGGTTCAGCACATCCTTGTGCGCCATGAGCAGGGCGCGGGCCATGCGGCGGAGGGCTATGCCCGCTCCACCGGCAAGGTCGGCGTCATGTTGGTGACGTCAGGACCGGGGGCGACCAATGCCGTCACGCCATTGCAGGACGCGCTGATGGATTCGATTCCCCTCGTCTGCATTTCCGGGCAGGTTCCGACGACGCTGATCGGCTCCGATGCGTTCCAGGAGGCCGATACTGTCGGCATCACGCGCCCCTGCACCAAGCACAACTGGCTGGTCAAGGACGTCAACGATCTCTCCCGTATTCTGCATGAGGCCTTCCATGTGGCCAGCACCGGGCGTCCCGGTCCTGTCCTCATCGATATTCCGAAGGATATTCAGTTCGCCAAGGGCATCTATACGCCGCCGGAACCCAAGCCCCGCACGAGCTATCGTCCCACCATCGAGGGAGACCGGAACGCCATCGCACAAGCGGTCGAGCTGCTGGCCTCGGCGCGGCGTCCGGTCCTCTATACGGGCGGCGGCGTTGTCAATTCCGGTCCGGAGGCCTGCCGGTTGCTGCGCGAGTTCGTGGAACTGACTGACTTCCCGATCACCTCGACGCTGATGGGTCTTGGGGCTTATCCCGCGTCGGGCAAGAACTGGCTGGGGATGCTCGGAATGCACGGCACTTATGAAGCCAACATGACCATGCATGATTGCGATGTCATGCTGTGCATCGGCGCGCGCTTCGACGACCGCATCACCGGGCGGCTCGATGCCTTCTCGCCGAACTCCAAGAAGATCCACATCGATATCGATCCCTCCTCGATCAACAAGACCGTCCGCGTCGATGTGCCTGTCATCGGCGATGTCGGCCATGTCCTGGAGGATATGGTGCGGCTGTGGCGCGCCTCGGACAAGCGTCCCAATCGCCACGCCATCGACCTGTGGTGGGGGCAGATCGACAAATGGCGGGCGCGCAAATCGCTGTCCTATACGCAGCATCGCGACATCATCATGCCGCAATATGCGATCCAGCGGCTCTATGAGCTGACGAAGGGGCGCGAGACCTACATCACCACGGAAGTGGGCCAGCATCAGATGTGGGCGGCGCAGTTCTTCGGCTTCGAAGCGCCCAATCGCTGGATGACCTCGGGCGGTCTCGGCACGATGGGCTACGGCCTGCCGGCGGCCATCGGCGCGCAGATCGCGCATCCCGATGCGCTCGTCATCGACATCGCGGGCGACGCCTCGGTGCAGATGAACATCCAGGAGATGGCGACCGCGATCCAGCACGAAGCGCCGGTCAAGATCTTCATTCTCAACAACCAATATATGGGCATGGTGCGGCAGTGGCAGCAGCTGCTCCACGGCAACCGCCTGTCGCATTCCTACACCGAGGCGATGCCCGATTTCGTCCTGTTGGCGCAAGCCTATGGCGCGCATGGCATACGCTGCGAGAAGCCGGGCGATCTCGACGACGCTATCCAGGAGATGATCGACGTGAAAAAGCCCGTCATCTTCGACTGCCGCGTCGCCAACCTCGCCAATTGCTTCCCGATGATCCCTTCGGGCAAGGCGCATAACGAGATGCTGCTGCCGGATGAGGCAACGGACGACGTGGTTGCGAATGCGATCGACGCCAAGGGGCGGGAACTGGTGTAATATATGCGGAGAAGTCGCGGAATGCCCCTCACCCTTACCCTCTCCCCGTAATTCACGGGGAGAGGGTAAGGGTGAGGGGCTATCCGCAAGGCATGCGATAGGGGGTAATCCATGCGCGGTCCAAAAGAGATCGCCACTGGGCGGGCACGTTCATTGCGAAAGCAAGATAATGATGCTGAACGCAAGTTGTGGCGGGAACTCAAGGACCGGCGGCTCAACGGCTATAAATTTGTTCGGCAATTTCCGATCGGTCCCTATTACGCCGATTTCGTTTGCCGGGACAGCAGGCTGGTCGTGAAAGTCGACGGTAGCCAGCATGCGCAGAGTGAGCATGACCGCAGACGAGACGCCTACATGAAGAAGGAAGGATACGCAGTTATCCGGTTCTGGAATGTGGACGTTCTAAACAATAGCAATGACGTTCCCGAAACCATCGTGGCCGCACTTGATGGACGTTTGCACGAAGAAATAGCGGCGAGTGACTTGATTTTTACAGGATATTCCAGAGGCAAACCATGAACGCACAGAACCTAGCATCCGGATCGGCCTATTTCATCGCCAGCGAGACGGAGAAACCGGAGACGCACACGCTTGCCGTGCTGGTCGACAATGAGCCAGGCGTCCTTGCTCGGGTGATCGGGCTTTTCTCGGGGCGGGGCTATAACATCGAGAGCCTTACCGTTTCCGAGACAGAGCACGAGAAGCACCTTTCGCGCATCACCATCGTGACGCGCGGCACGCCGCATGTGCTTGACCAGATTCGTCACCAGCTCGAACGGATCGTGCCCGTCCACCGGGTGATCGACCTTTCGTTGCGCGCGGCGGAATTGGGCCATGACCGGCCCATCGAGCGTGAGCTGGCGCTTATCAAGGTGACGGGCACCGGCGAGGAGCGTGGCGAGGTGTTGCGCCTTGCGGAAGCCTTCGGCGCCAAGGTGGTCGATGCCACCACAGCGCATTTCATCCTGGAGATCACAGGCAAGAGCGCGAAGATCGACCAGTTCATCTCGATCATGAAGCCGCTCGGCCTCATCGAAATCTGTCGCACCGGTATCGCCGCAATGAATCGCGGGCCAGAGGGGATGTAGCAGCTTGAAGTTTACGGCTCTCGGCGTATATACTTCTGGATATACGCCGGAGAACCCGTCATGACTGAGCTTCGCATCGCCAAATGGGGCAACAGTGCCGCTATTCGCCTGCCAAAGGCAGTGCTGGACGAGCTTGACCTGAAGCTCGGTCAAACGGTTGAGGTTACAGTTGAAGATGGTAAAGCCGTGATCGAACCGGCAAAGTCAACGAAGCCGAAAAAGATCACGATGGAGTGGATCATTTCGGAGATGGATCGGCTTGGCCCTGAAAATGCGCCGGAGACGGTGGATTGGGGGCCAGATCGCGGCGATGAAATCATTGACGATGAATATTCGCGGGGCGAGATAAAAGAACCGCGATGATTTTTGAGGCGGGGGATATTGTCTGGCTCGAACTCGATCCGGTCTTGGGAACGGAACAGGGTGGCAGGCGTCCGGCAATTGTGCTGACTGACCGGGATTTCAACTCCCGGAACAAGCGCTCTGTCATCTGTCCTATTACACGTAATGTCACGCCCTGGCCGACGAAGGTCATTTTGCCGCCCGGTATGAAGACCGTCGGGGCGGTGCTCACCGATCAGATTCGAACCGTATCGCGCGACCATCGCGTTTTTCGCTTCATCGAGCGCGCGCCCGATGACGTGCTCGAAGAGGTCAAAGCCATTCTGGGGGCTCTGTTGCATATCGGTTGACGTACAACCCCCCTGCGATTTTCACGAGATAACAAGTGGGACACACATGCCGAACCTCCCGACCTATGAAGATGTGCTCGCCGCGTCCAGCCGCATCGAGGGACATGCGCACCGCACGCCGGTGATGCGATCGCGCACTCTCGACGAGAAGCTCGGCGCGGAGATTTTTCTGAAGTGCGAGAATTTCCAGCGCATCGGTGCGTTCAAATTCCGCGGCGCTTATAATGCGCTTTCGCGCTTCGACGAGCGGCAGAAAAAAGCGGGCGTGCTGGCGTTTTCATCCGGCAATCATGCGCAGGCCATCGCGCTGGCCGGGCGGGAACTTGGCATTTCCGCCACCATCGTCATGCCGCAGGATGCGCCCGCGGCCAAGATGGCGGCGACGCGCGGCTATGGCGCGACCGTCATTACCTATGACCGCTATACAGAGGATCGCGACGAGATTGCCGGTCGGCTGGCGCAGGAGCAGGGGCTTACGCTGATCCCACCCTATGATCATCCCGATATCATCGCGGGACAGGGAACGGCGGCGAAGGAGCTATTCGAAGAAGTCGGCGAACTCGACGCGCTGTTCGTCTGCCTCGGCGGCGGCGGACTGCTCGCGGGCAGCGCGTTGGCAGCAAAGGCGCTCTCGCCCGGCTGCACGATCTATGGCGTCGAGCCGGAAGCGGGCAATGACGGACAGCAATCCTTCCGCTCGGGCGAAATCGTGCGCATTGCGACGCCCAAGACCATCGCCGATGGCGCACAGACTCCGGCATTGGGGCATCTGACCTTCCCCATCATCCGCGAGCATGTGGAAGATATTCTGACGGTGTCCGACGCGGCGCTGGTGGAGGCCATGCGCTTCTTCGCCTCGCGCATGAAGATGATGGTGGAGCCCACCGGCTGCCTCGGCTTCGCCGGCGCACAGCAGATCGCCGACCGGCTCAAGGGCCGGCGCATGGGGGTGATCGTCAGCGGGGGAAATGTGGATCTGGGGCGCTTTTGCGAGTTGGTGGGGGAGTAGTATCACCTCCCAGACACGATTGCTCTTGCTCTTCGGCCCTGAATCCTGCCATTGACCATCCATGCAATTTTCACCCCAACAGGAAGCGGCGCTGAAGGCCGTTGCGCAGTGGCTGAAGGAAGGGCGCAAGCCGATCTTTCGGCTGTTCGGCTATGCCGGTACGGGCAAGACGACGCTTGCGCGCCATTTCGCCGAGCATGTGGACGGCGATGTGCAGTTCGCGGCCTTCACCGGCAAGGCGGCGCAGGTGCTGCGCTCCAAGGGCGCGAGCAATGCGCGCACATTGCACTCTCTTATATACCGTCCGAAGGGCGAAGAGGCGGTGGAGGACGAGACCACCGGCAAGACCAGCATTTCGCCGACCTTTTCGCTCAACCGGCAGAGCCCTGTCGCCAAGGCCAAGCTCATCGTCGTCGACGAATGCTCGATGGTGGACGAGCAGCTCGGTCGTGACCTGATGACGTTCGGCACGCCGATTTTGGTATTAGGCGATCCCGGCCAGTTGCCGCCGATCTCGGGCGGCGGGTTCTTCACCGAGCATGAGCCTGATTTTCTGCTGACCGAAATCCACCGCCAGGCGCGCGACAATCCTATCATCCGGCTGGCGCTCGACGTGCGCGAGGGGCGTGAGTTCGAGCATGGCGACTATGGTACGGCGCGCGTGATTTCCAAGGGCGACGTGACGCAGGAACTGGTGCTGGCCGCGGACCAAGTACTGGTCGGCACCAACCGGACAAGGCGGCGCTATAATCAGCGGTTGCGGGAGCTAAAAGGCTTCACCGCCGATTATCCGCAAGCGGGCGACAAGCTCGTCTGCCTGCGCAACGACCCAGCCAAGGGCCTGCTCAACGGCTCGCTCTGGAAGGTGATGACCGCCTCACGCGAGACGGTGAAGCCGGGGATCAACCTGCTGGTCTCGCCCGAGGACGAAGAGCCGGGCAGGGGAGTCGCCAAGATCAAGCTCCTGAAGGCTCAGTTCGAGGACCCGGACACGGAAATCCCCTGGCAGACGAAGAAGCGCTTCGACGATTTCGACTATGGCTATGCGCTCACCGTCCACAAGGCGCAGGGTTCGCAATGGAACGATATCGTGCTGTTCGATGAAAGCTTCGCCTTCCGGGATACGCGCGATCGCTGGCTTTATACGGCGATTACACGGGCGGCGGAGAGGCTGACGATTGTGAGGTAGGCGCAAGTGCCAAGCGTCCTCGTCCTTCGAGGCTCGCTTTGCGAGCACCTCAGGATGAGGACTACTGCAGCGCGCCGACCTCATTCACCCTCATGGTGAGGTGCGATTGGACCCTGAGGTGCGAGCGTAGCGAGCCGCGAACCATTGCCGTGAAGGGGCGTTTTCGCCTATTCGCTCACCTCTTCCGCCCCGATCCATTTCCATGCATCCGGCTCTTCCTCCGCGGTGAATGTCTTCATTTCGATGGACAGGAACGGCTTCACCATGCTGGCGCTCAGGCTGATCCACGCCGGACCGCCGACGATTGCATAGCGGCGGATGTGCTTCAGCGAGCGGGCTTGCATGGCGAAGGTCGTGTCCTTGAACGTCGCGGCCCAATCAAAGCCCTCGAATCCGTCGAGCCGCAGCAGCAGGTCGATCTTGTCATGCTGCTCGAACGCCGCTTCAAGCAGGCCGTAGAGATTCTCGATGTCGGCACCCGAAAGATGCCCCTCCACGGCAAAGGCGAAGGCGTCTTCCCGGTTGGTCGGGATGCGTCGGACGACGGGGATAGTGGTCTCTGGCCTCATCATCTTTTCCTTAACCTAAGGAACTTTTCCATGCTAACCCTACAACAGCATTTCCTATAACGCTACATCAGCACCTTCGTTGGGGAGCAGTATGACTGCAAAGCTTTCCGTCAATCTTAACGCCGTGGCCATGCTGCGCAACCGGCGCGATTTGCCCTGGCCCAGCGTCACCGGCCTCGGACGGATCGCGCTGGGTGCCGGCGCGAGCGGCCTGACCGTGCATCCGCGTCCAGACCAGCGTCATATCCGCTTCGCCGATCTCGGCGATATCAGGGCGCTGATCGACGATGAGTTTCCCGGCGCGGAGTTCAATATCGAGGGATTCCCTACGGAGCATTTTCTCGAACTCGTCGAGAAACACGAGCCGGAGCAGGTGACGCTGGTGCCTGACGATCCGATGCAAGCGACCTCCGATCATGGCTGGGATTTCGAAACCAAGGTGGATTTCCTGACGCCGATCGTGGCGAGGCTGAAGGCGCGGGCGATGCGCGTTTCGCTTTTCGCCGATCCCGATCCGAAGGGACTGAAGGCGGCGAAAGCCACGGGGGCTGACCGGATCGAGCTTTATACCGGTCCTTATGGCGGAACCCATTCCTCACCCAAGGCGGCGGAAGAAGAATTGCGCAAGCTCGGGAAGGTCGCCGACGTAGCGCTTGCGCTGGGATTCGAAATCAATGCCGGTCATGATCTGACGGTCGCCAACATTCCGCCGTTAGTCCGGCGCATTCCGGCACTGTCCGAAGTTTCCATCGGCCATGGCTTAACCGCCGATGCGCTGGAGCATGGAATGGCCGGCGCGGTGCGGCGCTTTTTGAAAGCATTGGAGCCAATTCCCTAAGCGTCCGGAAACCATGAACAATTTCAAAATCTTAGGAGATTACGTGAAATCATGCGGTCCAATGGTAATCTCGGATTTAATCGTTGCTGACGTTCTCAGACATTCGCTCTACGCATAACGGCATTGCAAGCCTTGCATTATCCGCATTTGTTTTTGCGGCACGATATGGATATCCCGTCCGCCCACGTGCCTTCAGAACATATCGGGGAATACGGGGACGCAACGAGAGACCTGAGGCAGTGAGGTGTCATTAATGAATAGCGCGCAGAACGGTGATCTGCCTGAATCTGGTCCAGCCGGTTCCGACAGCGGAATCGAGCTCACCGGGCACGAAAACGACAGTTTCCGCGTTCTGCTTCTAGGCGCACTCGGTGTCGTCTATGGAGATATCGGCACCAGCCCGATTTATGCGTTTCGCGAAGGGCTTCATGCGGCGACGAGCGACGGTACGCTGGCGCGGATGGAAATCCTCGGCGTCATCTCGCTCATTTTCTGGGCGCTGACCCTCATCGTCACCATCAAATATGTCCTTTTCGTGCTGCGCGCCGATAATAACGGCGAGGGCGGCATTCTTTCGCTGATGGCGCTTGTCCGCTCGAGCTTTCGCAAACGCCCGAGTTTCGTGCTCGGCATCGGCATATGCGGCGCATCGCTGTTCTTCGGCGATGCGGTCATCACGCCTGCGATTTCGGTGCTTTCCGCGGTGGAAGGGCTGGAGATCGTCACGCCGGAATTGACCCCCTTCGTGGTACCCATCACCGTGGTCATCCTGGTGACGCTCTTTTCCGTGCAACGCCTTGGAACAGCCAGGGTTTCGGCGGTCTTCGGACCGATCACGGCGCTGTGGTTCCTTGCGATCGGTCTTGTCGGCCTCTGGCATATTTTCGACTCGCCTTCGATCCTCGTCGCCATCAATCCGTACTATGCCATTGCTTTTCTGGCGGAGAACCCGGCCACATCCTTCGTGACGATCGGTACGATCTTCCTGGCGGTGACCGGCGCTGAGGCGCTTTATGCCGATCTCGGCCATTTTGGGCGGAAGCCGATCGTCACGGCTTGGCTCTGGATCGTGTTTCCCGCCCTGCTTCTCAATTATTTCGGGCAGGGCGCTTTCATACTGGCGCACGGACAGGCGGCGTCGAATCCGTTCTTCCAGATGATACCGAGTTGGGGCCTGCTGCCGATGGTCATCCTCGCCACGATGGCGACCGTCATCGCCAGCCAGGCGGTGATAACAGGCGCCTATTCGCTGGCGCGGCAGGCGGTGCAGCTCAACCTGCTGCCACGCCTCGAAATCCAGCACACCTCGGAAAAGCTGCTTGGCCAGATTTATATTCCGCGCGTGAACCTCGTTCTCGGCATCACGGTCATCATGCTGGTGCTCGGCTTCGAGAGCTCATCCCGGCTCGCCGCAGCCTATGGCATTGCCGTCACGGGCAATATGATCGTGACGAGCTCGCTGCTGTTCATCGTCATGGTGCGCATCTGGAAGTGGCGTATGCCCTGGGCGGCGCTGCTGACGGCGGGCTTCCTCATCATCGACCTCGTGTTCTTCGGCGCCAATATCGTCAAGCTGCATGAGGGCGGCTGGGTTTCCATCCTGATGGCGGCCGTGATCATGGTGATCATGATGACGTGGATACGCGGCAGCAAGCAGCTTTTCCACAAAACCCGCAAGAGCGAGGTGGAACTCGACCTGGTTCTGGAACAACTGGCGAAGAAGCCGCCGGTTATCGTTCCGGGCACCGCTGTGTTCCTGACCGGGGACCCCAAGAGCGCGCCGACGGCGCTGATGCACAGCCTGAAGCACTACAAGGTGCTGCATGAGAACAACGTGATCCTGACTGTGGTCACCGCGCCGACTCCGCGCGTCTCGTCGGCGGACCGCGCCCGCGTCTCGCAATATAACGAGCGCTTCATGCAGGTGACGCTGACCTTCGGCTATATGGAGCAACCCAACATTCCGCGCGCGCTCGCCATCTGCCGCAAGCTGGGCTGGAAGTTCGATATCATGAAGACGTCTTTCTTCCTGTCGCGGCGCTCGCTGAAAGCGTCACCCCATTCGGGCATGCCGCTCTGGCAGGACAAGCTCTTTATCCTGCTGGCACGCACCGCCGCCGACGCCACGGAATATTTCCAGATTCCCACCGGGCGTGTGGTTGAGGTGGGTACGCAGGTGAATGTGTGAGGGGGCTGGCCCCTCGCGCTTGAGTTAATTTCGCTTTCTCTTATCCGTGGCGCTGAAATAGCGCAGTCCCGCCGTCATCCGTGGTCCTCGGGTTAAACCCGAGGACCACGGATGACGGCGGGACTGCGCCTCTTTTCTCAACAGACTGCGCCACCGGCCACTTAAAATCCCGTATGAATCCCCTTGCATCCTCCGTTTGCTTTCGACATATTGCCGAACCGTAACGTACGGTACGGCTGGCGGGCCGCGGAGGAGAGTAGGCGTGCAGGGCAGGGTGGATGTGAATAGCGGCGATCTGACGGCGCGGCAGAAGGCTGTGCTCGACGCCGCGCTCGGCCTGCTCGTGGAGGGCGGTGACACGCTGACCATGACAGGCGTGGCGCGCCGCGCCAGCTGCTCCAAGGAAACGCTCTACAAATGGTTCGGCGACCGGGACGGCCTTCTGACCGCCACAGTGCAGTGGCAGGCATCCAAGGTGCGGGTCGTGCCGGTGGCGCGCGAGGGGCTGGATGCAAGATCGCTTTTCGCCAGCCTCGAAGGCTTTGCACGAGATTGGCTCACCGTGCTTTCCGGCGAGATTTCCGTAGCGCTCAACCGGCTCGCGGTCACCCATGCGGCGACGGGCAAGTCTGACCTTGGCCACATCGTGCTTGCCAACGGCCCCTTCGCCATGGCGCGGCGGCTGAAGCCAGTGCTCGAAACCGGGCGGGAGGCAGGGCTGCTGGCCTTTGACGATGTGGACGAGGCGTTCCGCAGCTTCTTCGGGCTGGTGGTGCGCGACATGCAGATCCGGCTGCTGCTCGGCGAGCGGCTGGAATTGACCGAGGCGGCCATTGCAGAGGACGCCAGCCGCGCCACGCGGCAGTTTTTCGCGCTTTATAAAGTCTAATCGCATGATCTTGTCCGAAAAGTCTGCAACTTTTCAGGATCATGCGTTGGAGCAAAATCAGAGACGGCAGACGACAAGAAAGCCGGTGAAACCCCAAGAAAGGCAGTACCCCATGCGCGTTTATTATGACCGCGACGCAGACCTGAACCTGATCAAGGCGAAGAAGGTCGCCATTATCGGCTATGGCAGCCAGGGCCGCGCCCATGCGCTGAACCTCAAGGATTCCGGCGCCAAGGAAATCCGCATCGCGCTGCGTCCGGATTCGGCCACCGCGAAGAAGGCGGAAGCCGATGGATTCGAGGTGGTGAGCGTTGCGGATGCCGCCAAATGGGCGGACCTGATGATGATGGCGACGCCGGACGAGCTGCAGGCCGACATCTACCGGGACCATATCGCCCCGAACATTCGGGACGGAGCGGCGATTGCCTTCGCCCATGGCCTCAACGTGCATTTCGGCCTGATCGAGGCGAAGAAGAGCGTCGACGTGGTGATGATCGCGCCGAAGGGCCCCGGCCATACGGTGCGCGGCGAATACCAGAAGGGCGGCGGCGTGCCGTGCCTCATCGCCGTCCATCAGGACGCCTCGGGCAATGCGCATGATCTGGCGCTTTCCTATGCCTGCGGCGTCGGCGGCGGCCGCTCGGGCATCATCGAGACCACCTTCAGGGAAGAGTGCGAGACCGACCTCTTCGGCGAGCAGGTGGTGCTGTGCGGCGGCCTTGTCGAACTCATCCGCGCCGGCTTCGAGACGCTGGTCGAGGCGGGCTATGCGCCCGAGATGGCCTATTTCGAGTGCCTCCACGAGGTGAAGCTGATTGTCGACCTCATCTATGAAGGCGGCATCGCCAACATGAACTACTCGATCTCCAACACGGCCGAGTGGGGCGAATATGTCACCGGCCCGCGCATCATCACGGCGGAGACCAAGGCCGAGATGAAGCGCGTCCTCAACGACATCCAGACCGGCAAGTTCACCTCCGAGTGGATGCAGGAATACCGCGCCGGCGCCGCGCGCTTCAAAGGCATCCGCCGCATGAACGACTCGCACCAGATCGAAGAGGTCGGCGAAAAGCTGCGCGGCATGATGCCGTGGATCAAGTCCAACGCGCTGGTGGACAAGGCGAAGAACTAAAAAGTAGTGAGTAGTGAGTAGTGAGTAGTGAGATAGTGGGGCTCGACGGAATATTCTCTATTGCCGAGCGCCTCTAAATAAAATTCACTATCTCACTTACCCACCAAAAGGTGATGAACACTCGCGCCGCGTACCGGCGAAGGGCTGGTAGCTGTTGTCGTTCGTTCTGTAGGAATCATAGTGGTTCCGGCACCACTGGATGTGGTTGACGCTCGGCGAATTGCTGCCGGAGCGGATATTCGGAGCGATGTTCCGGTTATCGCGCGGCGCACTGTTTCGATAGCGGGGGACACTGGAACTCCGGGTCATGCTGTTCATCACCTGCGGGGTGGCAGGGCGCAAGGGGCGCAAACCCGACTCCTGGCGGATCTCGATAGCCGATGCGGCAGGTAGCGCGAGCATCAGGCAAGCTGCGGCCAGAAGCGTCGTCCGCAATGTTCCGGGTAAAGTCATTTTTTCTATCCTTTTCATTTATATATAGGGCTCGAGCCCGCGCGCGCAATTTGTTAGCGGCGTGATTTCCAGGGGTCATGCTTTCAAGGATCACCATGCACGACATCCCCCAGAATACGGTTATCACCATTGACGGCGTGGATGTGCGCGTGGTCCCGGGTGAACTCGATTACGCGCTCTCCAACAAGACGGCGATTGCGGAGAACTGGCAGCAGGAGATTGCGGCTAATCCCTCTCTCTTCAACGGCGCGCTCTATCTTGCGCCCGAGGCGCGGCTTGAAGACGGCATTCTTCGCGCCGATTTCGTCCGCACGCTTTATGAGACGCTGCTTTACTGGCGCTACGATCCGCTGAAAACCCGTCCCTGGCATATTTTCGGCATCGGCGTGGTGGTTTCCGCCGATAATCGCCTGATCGCCGGGCGCATGGCCGCGCGGACGGCCGGAGGAGGGCGCATCTATTTTCCCGCCGGGTCCATCGACGATGACGATGTTGCCGAGGGCAGGGTGGATTATGAGGGCAATGCGTGGCGGGAAGTCCAGGAGGAAACCGGCCTCGATCTATCCCAAGCTGCGGCGGAGAAGAAAATCCATCTGGTGACCGCCAATCGCAGCATCGCCCTTTTCCGCCGCTACTATTTTCCGCAGAATGCGGCGGTGCTTGTCGAGCGGATCAGGCAATATCTTAAAGCCGATAACGATCCGGAACTGGATGCGGTCATGGAAATAAGCGGGCCGGGGCAGATGGGCGAGGCGACGCCGAGCTATGTTCGCGCTTTCGCGGATTGGCATTTCAATGAAGCGGGAGGAGGCCGATAATGGCACGGTTCTATGAAATCTTCGACGTATTCACCGGCGATGCGCTGAGCGGCAATCCGCTGGCGATCGTGCATGACGCGGAAGGTCTCGATGAGAAGCGGATGCAGGCCATCGCGCGCGAGTTCAATCTCTCCGAGACGGTCTTTGTCCTGCCGCCCGAAAACCCCCTCCATACGGCGGCGATCCGCATCTTCACGCCGGATCATGAACTGCCTTTCGCCGGGCATCCGACGGTGGGGACAGCCATCGCGCTGGCGATGCGGCGGGCGGATGACGAAACGGATGTTTTGATCGCGCTCGAAGAGACAATAGGCGTCGTGCGCTGCGGGGTGCGACTCGCTGATGATGGCGCATTTGCCGAGTTCGATCTGCCGCGCCTGCCCGAGCGGCTGGAAATCGCCGTGGAGAAGGAGTCGGTCGCAGCGGCGCTGGGTCTCGGCACACATGAGATCGGCTTCGAGAATCACGTCGTGAGCGCGTGGAGCGGCGGTGTACCCTACCTACTCGTACCGGTGCATAATCTGATCACAGCGGCCAAGATCACGCTGGATAGGGCTTTCGCGCAGGAGAGCTTGCCAGCGGTCAACGGGCGCTCCCTGTCGATCTATGCCTATTGCCGCGAGACCAGGCTTTTCGACAGCGCGTTTCATGCGCGCATGTTCGACACGGCGGGCAATATTTTCGAGGATCCGGCGACGGGATCGGCGGTCGCGGCCTTCTGTGGGGCGGTGCATCATTTCGACAGGCCGCTGGAGGGCGTCACCCGGCTCTGGATCGAGCAGGGGATGGAGATGGGCCGCCCCTCGCGCATCCGGCTGGAAATCGATGTGGAGAATCAGGATCTTGCCGGCGCACGCATCGGCGGAGCGGCGGTGAAAATGGCGGAGGGGACGCTTTTTATTTGAATATGATAAAATGCTGCCCGCATCGGTAGAAGTTTTGGCGGCTTTCGAATTTTCTTTCAAAAATCCGCATTTGGAGGCTGGACAGGTGCCGGGAGTGCCGTTATAGAACCGCTCACTTCCGGCGGCACCGCTGCCAGCCGAAAGAGGGTGCGTAGCTCAGTTGGTAGAGCAGCTGACTCTTAATCAGCGGGTCACAGGTTCGATCCCTGTCGCACCCACCAATTAAACCAATGACTTAGTTGATTTCCCGGCGTTGGTGGTTTCCAGTAAATTGGAAACGGTTTCCAATTCACGTTCCGTTCTTGTTCCTAAAAGCAGCTGGCTCAATATCCTTCCAGCGCTCTTCCATAAGCTTCATAGCGTCCCGCGCCAAGCTCCGGAGCGACACCTCCCTCCCGTAATGTTGCACCATCTGCGGCGACATATTGCAGATAGCCCCCACCTGATTTTCAGTGCATCCTATTTCCAATAGATTGATGACGGCGTTCTTCCTCAGCCCGTGGAAAACGATCCGATTTTCCCGGAAAGGCTTGAATGGCTCCTCATTCATGAGTCTCTGCCATTCGGTACGAAATCCATCAGCCGTCTTGTAAAATTTTGCACGGCCTGCCTCATGCAGCATGACGCTGTCATTGTTTGGCGCTGAATCGATCCATTTCCGGTATGCCGAATGAATTGGTATCCAGACGGTCTTTTTTGTCTTTTGGGCTTTGACCGCTATCACGCTTTCTC
Source organism: Paramesorhizobium endophyticum (assembly GCF_014640615.1). Classification (GTDB taxonomy): domain Bacteria; phylum Pseudomonadota; class Alphaproteobacteria; order Rhizobiales; family Rhizobiaceae; genus Paramesorhizobium; species Paramesorhizobium endophyticum. The sequence continues at coordinate 21,336 of NZ_BMHH01000013.1, forward strand.
CAGCCTTTGGCTTTACCATCGCAATGACATCGCCCTGGCGTTGCCCGGTAAAGAATGCAGACATGGCAATACGCTGCATATGAATCGGTGCATGTTCGAATAGGATCTCGAAAGCCCAATTGGGCCAAGGCGTCCACGGCTCGCCCCCCGGTATTTTCTCGGTGTGCTCGACCGGATTTATTTTGCAGAAACCGCGAGGGACGCCCCACGACATCAGGCGAGACAGGAACGCCCGGAATTGATTTGCTGTAGCCGGCGTGTCTCCAAGAGCGTCTATGGCCTCTTGGGCATCAACCGTGGTCAAATCCACGGGAAGCATATCTCCCCAACTCTCAATGATGAGCTTACCGGACGATGTGTATCCTCGCCGCGTCGATTTCGATAGGCTCGCCCATACCGGGTTTGAATCGTGCTGAAACGCCTCCACGAGCGCCTTGAAGTCTTTCACGCCCTCGCGCCCACGCTTGATAAGTGCCTCCATCGCCTTCTCGGCTTGAGGCCAAAACTCCTTATCCTTCAGGTCTGGGAGGCGTTTCCCATCCAAAATGAAGCCTTTGGCATCCTTCTCCAAGGCTTCGCAAATCGCCAGCCGCTTGGAGAAGTCACGCTCAAGCGGCTCCGGGAGGGAGATGGAAGGCCATGCGTCTTTCGTGTTTCGAAAGCGCGTGTAGAATGTATAGACGGTTTGAGATCCGTTTTTGCGGCGTTTCGTGACTCTGTGGACGTGCTTAGGCAGCTCCACGGTTCCGCTTTTCCCTAACCTTTTCACGGAATGCAGCTCCCATACCTGATGAGCGCTCGGATGATCCGACATTTATCGATCGGTCCAGATCATCTCGATACCAAAACTTTCGGCGCGTCGTGTCAATTACCCGTGGTTGGGGGTATTGGGTGCCAACGCGCTCCAAGAAATCCTCTACGTGCCGTTCGCCGCAATACGCTGCGGCCATATCGGCCAGCATTCGCGGGGGCCAACTGCCGTAGGGGATGACGGCGGGACGACGGGTGCTCATCCTCTCTCCCCCTCTCGCAGTGCTTGGCGTCCGGCTGGGCGTAAATGTTCCGGCCTGAATTCATCGGTAATGTAGCCGTCATGAAGAAGGGTGATGCTCGGGAACAGCGTGTCGGAAGCATATACCCGGCGAAGCTCTATACCGATAATGACGCCTTCGAAGCGATCATACTCATCCGTAGCCTCACACACCACCTCATCGCCTATTCGAAAACGGTTGAGGTCCGGAATATCGATTATCTTGTTTTCTAGTGTCAGCTTCATTCCGCGCCTCCTGCCAGTGCTTGGCGACCGGCTGGCGTAATTGATGTGTGGTAGCTCCTTTGCGGTTGCCCTGCCGCATTGATGGATATGGTTTCTTGCCGTGTAGCATATCCGAGGTTCACAAGAGCGGAGAGGACGGCGATTGGCCTATCACGCAGTTCGTATGCGGCATCCGCGTCCAGCATTTTCAAGGCGCGAATAATTTCTCTCGTGTGGTGAGGCGTATTCATTCCGCGCCTCCTTTCGCCGGAGTGCCGCCTGCTTCGTCAATCTGCCAGACCTTCATAGTGATGTAGGATGTCATGTTGTTCAGCCGGATAACGCCGCGTCGTTCCAGCCTCCGGCAAGCCGTGAGGACGTGGCTTGTTTTCAAGCCTTTCCACTTCGTTCTGTGGTCCATGGCGAGGTGGTTGCGGATGACGTACGTCGGGTATGTGCCTCCGCGTCTGAGCGTAGCGAGTATGTCTGCGTCAATTTCTGCGGCGTTAACCTTCATTCCGCGCCTCCTAGCGGGCTGGCGGCGAGCATTGCGCGCAGGATACCGGTGTATCCTTGACCTCCAGAAGCTTTGAATGCTTCGGCAGCATCTATCATCGCCTCGTTCGGCTCATCCAGCGCGGCGCGGATTTCGGAGAGGATTTCTTCTGCATATTCTCGATGCCATTTCTCTGGCTGCACAAAGCACCCTCCACTTTTCCGACAAATGATCATCGCCACGCGCTCTACGAGATCGTCAGGCGTTGTCATGGCTGGCCTCCGCTGGCTCGACATATTCGGCGTTGCGGGTACGCGTGAACGCCCACGGAACGAACCGGAGATTGTGCGCCTCCTGCCATTCGTCGCAGGCTTTGCGGAGACGCGCGGAAAGGTCGCTGGCCTGGTCGCCGGTCACGCCGAACAGCGGATCGCTGCCTTCGGGATCGCATAGATCGTAGGCGCGCTCTTCGGCTTCTTCCAAGATGCTGGTCGCACCGATGTAATCAGCGAGCCTGATTTCGTCCTTTACGGCTTCGACTAGGTGGATGCCCATATCGTCGCCGTATTGGCCTCGGGCTTCTTCAATCGCTTCCTCACGCGTATCGCACGGGCCAACGTCGAATATTCCATCGTTGTCGCCTACGTACCATTTCCAGTCTTTATCAGTCATGGCTGGCCTCTTTTGCCTTGAGGATTGCGATGCATAGGGCGATGGGGATATTTGCGCCCGTGGTATCCATCGGTGCGTGTAAACCAATCCTCGCCCACGGCCTCGTTTGCGGCGTCTGCCCCCATCCGATAAGCACTGGCTGTTGGGGCAGCAGCAGTCCCAACAGCGCTATAGCTGCGTCGATGTCGGCAGTGAAAGCCGGGAATGTAGCCTCCGATGGGATGATGCCGTCTGGACGCCGGTATAGATTTGGATAGCCGGTCACCTCGGTTACCAGGCGGTCAAGCTCGTAGTTCGGTCCGGTCGCCGCCTGTAGGCGCTCTATGAGTGTAGCGGGGGTCATGGGCGCTCACCTTCCGCGTCGAGGTAGCGAATTTCCCAAGTCGGGTGGAACCGTGAAGGGTGCTTGTTGCCATCCAACTGAATGTTGAGGTAGTTAGAAGCGCTTAGGATCGTGCCGTATTTCGGCGTTTTGCCGCCCGTGTATTCGATGCGACCGCCGCGCTTTGCCGGGACGCCGTAATATTTCCTGACCCACTCCATGCTCATCACTCGCCCTCTTTCTGCGCGAGGACGGCGGGAACGGCGCGAATCTTGAAGAAATCATCTGCTGCGACCGTTGCGCTACCTAGGGCGGTTGCCAAAACCGTTATTTGATCCTGCGCTGATTTGCCTGAATATTGGCTCACAAGGTGCGCCGCCGCCGTCAAAAGCATCATTATACCATCTGACGGGTCCGCACCGGCTCTCTCACAGATCGCGCGTGTCGCCGCCTCTATGGCCAGAACACGATTCCTCGGATCGCTCGGCACTTTTCCTTTGATCTCGATGCGCATCACCGCTCCCCTCCCTTGGCGTTTGTGTTGAGGATGGCGCGGGCGCGGCGAAAATCTCCGACCGTAACAACTGGCTCTAAGTCGCTACCCCATAGTATGGGGTGGTCATCATGTACGCGCAGCGTGGGGAGACCGTGGACACCATCTGCTGTGCGGTATCGCGTAAAAGGCTCCACCGCCTCACGCAACCGCTCTGCATAACCGGTCCACCAGTCCAGACCTTTCTGTAACCGCTCGATCTCGGCGCGCGCTGCGGCCAACTCATCAGCTTTGCTTGCTGGGTGGGGTGAGAGGGCCGATGGAGCGGCAGGGAGAGGCATCCAATGGGTTGGGGCGTGATAATTTATCTCGCTGATTGGATCGTCTGGCCAACCGCCGACCATTGTATTAGCCCACCACCAATCGCCACCCTCATAGTTATCAGGGTCGAAGTATGCCTCTCCAACAATGAAATCATCTTTATCTTTCGTCGGTACGGCTATGATGACCCGTGTTTTATCCTTCGGCCCGGTCTCTATGGGTTGCCACCCATCCGCCACTACAGGCGCTGGCGCTTCACCAGACCGATCATGCTCAATGGCCTCGTCCTCGCTCATGGTGCGCCAGTCGGGCCACTTGCGCGCAAAGTTCTTTCGTTGTTTCGCCAGCAGGCGAGGCATTAAATCTTTTGCGCTGCCACCGTGCCGCCAGAACCCGTCCATCGCCAAGATCACGACATCGATCCATTCGGATAGATCGGTCGGCTCGGTCTCTATCTCGATTAACTCCTTCCGAATATGGTCGATGACACCGGCAGTCCGTGTGCCGGGGCCGAATGTGTTGCGTGACCATTCGATCTGCCGCGCGTAATAGTCCTCTATGCGTTCTACAGGCGCTGGCGCTTGGGCGATGGCGGAGAGGGTTGAAAGCCACCAATCGGCCTCGCTGTATCGTCCGTTTGCGGATGCTTGTTGCAAGAGCGGGCTTATATCGGCTGGCAAGGATAGCTCGCCATGCTCATCAAGGTAGTCTTCGATGGAAGGCAGGGCGCGCTGCGTCACATTCCAATATGCCTTCTGGGCCTCGGCCTTGAAGAGCAGTTCGGTCACAATACCGACCTGCACCGGCCCGCTCGGCTGCGGGGCCGGGTGGGTGTAGAGGGGCGTTACGGTGAACCCTTGATCTTGCCAGATTTCAGCTATTAGCTTCATGGCCGTGAATTTCCGAGTATACTCCCCACCCTCCATTTGTTCAGCACGCCACGCCACCGCCTCGTCATGGGCGAGCGCCGACCCACCTTCCCAGATGGATAGAATATCGGGGTGATACTTGATGACGGATAGCCGCTCGCTGTCTGTCAGCTTGGCGCTGGCATTCGCGGGCTCTTCCCGCCACGCCCATAGGGCGGCAAACTCTGCCGCGCGTTGGTATTTGTCACTTACCGGCATCGCGGGCCTCCTTATCCTGAAACCGAATGCACATTTGAGGGGAAACGAATTGAGCCAAGCTCTGCGTCGTGCTCGTATATAGAGACGGGGAGGTCTACAGTCGCGTCGAAGTCAACCTCATTCGTCTTGTCGTAAATAGACACATCAGGATCGCCGATGGTGAAAAATCCAAGGCGTTCAGAGGGGCATTCGTCCAAGACTTTTTGCAGTTTTTTAACCCAAGCTTTTTCTTCTTTAGTGAGCATCGCCACCCTCCCATTTCTTGCGGGCATCGCGGGCGGCGCGTTCAGCCTCGTCATGAGCTTTCGCAAATGACTGTGGTATCGGGCGGCGATTTAGCCAATCAATAGTGCTCCACTCACCTGACCAATCCGGCTCGCGCAACCATTCGTAAACTTTTGATGCATCCTCGCGCAGAGCGGCGAAATCGGCCTTCAAGGCTCGGATATTTTCGTGGATTGATCCGGCATCACCGTCAAAAAGATCGGCATAGGATTGCTGCGCGGCCTCAAGTTCCAGTATCTGCGCCCGAAGCTCCATGATGTGCTCAAACCTATCGCTGGCTATAATCCCTAGCTGTTCGCACTGCCTGTCGAGGCTCTCCTTATCGGCACGCAGCGCCGCTATCTCCGCATCCTGCTCCCTCACGCGGGCTTCGGCGGTTTCGGCGCATAATTTTCTGTCATAAGAAACGACGGCTTCGCCGTAATATTCGTCAGCCTTCCGCTCAAGCTCCTTAATCCGCGCTGCCTGCTCCGCCGTTGCTCGCTCGATCTCCTGCTTTAGCCGCTTGGTCGTGTATCGCGGCTTGCCTTCGTCATCGCCCATGAGGTTGGCGTTGACCTGCTTGAGAGCGGCAATCTCAGCATCTCGCGCCGCTATCTCGCGCTCGGCGTCGGCGGTGGGCGTTAGGGTGCGGACGCGGCGTTCATACAGTTCATCGGCGCTTACCATGCTCCGTTCGCTCGCGCGGCATCGCTCCCACTTTCCCCAATCGCCCCATGGCTCATCAGGACTGGACCGTAGCCGAGTAGACATTTCGCGCGCCACCGTCTCCAGCCCCTTGTCGGAGGGCGCGGGGTTATCGGCAACCGGCGTTGATTTCAGCGCGCGGATGGCTTCGGCATATACAAGGCCAACTTTGTTGCCTGGGTTGGTGCGCGGCAGAAGAACCTCGCACTCAACGCCGCAAAGCATGTTTTCATCAATAAGTCTCGCCGCTTCTTCCAGGGCCTGTTCGCGGATCGCGGCAACCGGCGTTGATGTGGGGGCGGCGAGCGGGCAATTCTGATCAGCCATAGTGATACCCTCCCTTTTTGTCCGCGATTGGTTGGAGCGGCCAATAGAATTTGACACCGCAAATCTTCATCGTGCCGCACGGCTTGCCGTCGAACTCGACAAAGTTCGATGCGGACACGACTGATGGGTCAATCACGTACTGGGGCGATGTGAGCCGCATGTCGTGTATAATCGCGAAAGCATCTTGCTTATCTGAAAGAAGGATGGCTGCTGGAGGCTTCATGTTGTGCCGCTGGAACGCAACGATCATCTTCCGCGTGGCGTCAACCACATCCTCAAATCGGTTATGCTCCTGCATCGTCGCCTCCTGCACGTTCTTGAATTTCAAGCGCCTCCGCTTCGATGTCTCTATAAAGGCGGTGGAGCGCGGCTAGGCGGTTGGCGTGGATTTCCTTATCTCGCCTCAACTGATCGGGGTTGCCGATGTAATCACGGCCATCTGGGTGCATTTTCCGAAGCGCACTCATCGCTGCCTCAATAGAGGTCATCGCTGCAAGGCGCATTTCGACAAGTGCGCTCGCGGTGGTGCCGCTGAAATTAAGGACGGGCTTCATTCGTTCAAGCAGCATCGTCGCCTCCATAGGTGAGGATGGCGGCGCGTTTGGTCATTTCGCGGACGGCCAACCTGTACCAGTTTGCGTCATCAGGGCCTGTCGCGTTACCGGATAACGTGTCTGATCCATAAATCCGGATGCCATCCAGCGTGTTGATCAACTCCTTCACGCGCTCGGCCAGCCTGTCCCGCTCGGCTTGGAGAGATCGGAGCGCGGTGGCGGCTTGTAACAGCGGCCCACATGGTCGAGAGTTCATCCACCTAACATGATCTGTGGCATTAAATACCTCAGCCCAATCCGGCTCACGTATCCACTCATACGCAGCTTCCATCTTCTTAATCAGGTCCGCCACTTCTGGCGCTGTAGGAGTGCTCATGCTGGCTGTCCTTCCTTGGCGGAATAGGTGAGGATGGCGGCGGCGACATCTTCGCAGGCGACCTCATAGCCATGGCTGTGGTCGCTATCGGCTCCGAGCTTCCGCGCTATATCCGCCGCGCGCTGGTCACGAGCCATGAGGGCGCGGGCGATTGATCCTTCAAGAATATCGCACCCGAGTGAGCCGGGCCGCAGATGGCATTCTGCGATCTTTCGCGCCTCCCGCATTATCTCCTCGGGGATTGCCGTGTCGGGGTTATGCTTTGGCATTTGGGCCTCCATTGGTGGAGAGGGGCGCGCTCCGAACGGTTGCGCGCCGCTGGAAGTCGGAAAAGGACAGGTCGTGGCATGCGTCAGAAACCCGGAGGTAATAGGCGTAACGGGCGGCTGATCGGGATTTCGCCGGGGCGATGCTAGAAAAGCCTTCGAACTCCACGATGTATGGCTTGTGCGGATCGACCTCTTTCAGGTGCGCCGCGAGCGCTTCCCGGCCTTCATGGGTAACGGAATAAAAAGCCATGTCATCGCTGCGCCCTGATCGCCTCCAAAAAGGTGAGGCGTCGAATTGTTTCGCTAGATCACCATCAGCTTCGGTGGCGAAATGATTGCGGTAGGATTTCTCAAGCGGGAACAGAGGGCGTCCAAGCGCATGGTCTATTAGGTCCATCGCCTTGTCTTTCAGATAGCGGTTGACTTTGGGGTTTTCTGACTCGCTCATGGCTTACGCCCTCTCTGCTGGCATGACGGGAGGGGTGGCGTATAGACGGAGGCACGAAAGGTCCTTCTCGCGGCGTTCGGCCCACTGCCTGTCCTTGGTAAAATCTACGCCGTCAAAGGGGTGTTCAGCGTTGTACCCTTCCGCCGATGCGGAAAAGCCAAGCTTGTATGCCTGTTCAAGCGCGGCCTTCATGGCCTGTTCGGATATGGTCATGGCCTCGAGCCTCCAATCACTTCACCCGTGCTACGGTCCACAACCTCGCCGGTGATGAGCTTTTTAAAACGGGAATTGCGGGAGCCGGGCATTGTCGGCTCTTTGCCGATGCCAAGGTGCTTTTTTCGGACATTGGCGATTTTGGATTTTACCGTCATCTCGGATGCGGTCTTTTTCCGGTGAGCGTCTCGCAACGCCGGGTAAAAGTTGCTTTCACGGTGTTCGCCACCAAGAATGAGCGCCAGACGATGGTCCAAATCCCATTCGTCGCTAGGCTGGATTTTCTTCCCGGTCAGGTGACATATGCCGTTCTCGCGGTCGAATACGCGTTGCCGGACGCGCGCAGGCACCTTTTGATCGTCGTTCTTTCCAATCCATTCGGGAGTTTCGCGGGCCATTATTTTACCTCCCGGTAAATGATCACGCGCTCGACCTTGATAAGAGAAAGAATGGCGTCGCTGGGCTTCTTCCTGCCTTTCAATACTTCGGACACGAAAGCTGAAGAAACGCCGCATTCCCGCGCGATGTCCGACTGCTTTCGGTTGTAGGTGACAAGGGCGCGGAGGCGATCAATAACTTCGTTCTCTGGTATCCCGGTCATGGCTTCATCCTCCGCGCATCGAGGTAGGACTTCGCTTTCGCGGGCTCGATGTCGCCCTTGATCACTCCGTCAGCCGTCTCGAAGGCCACCTTGAGAAATTCCAGGTCGTTCGGCATTTCGCTTTTCCAGGCGTTCTTGGCCTGTTCAAGAATGCCGCGGCGATCCTGTGGCTTATGGGATGAACCCGCGATCTCAAGCAGCTTCGCGGCGCATTCTTCGCGCAACGACATGGCAACGGCATCGAGATAATCAAGAGTTTCAGAGGGAGGCTCCAGCTGTTCCGTGGTTACCGCGCCGGGGTTCTCGCCTCCCTCTGCCGCCGCATCATCTGCGGATTGGGGGAGGGTGGAGACAGGGGATTCTCCACCCTCAACGCTGCCGGTGGAGGATTGGCCGGCAGGCGTGTCTTGTTCGGTGAATTCTTGAGTGCTGGCGAGCGTTTCCGTTTCCCGCGTCACGAAGTCCTGATTAAAGCCCTCGTTCGCCTGCGGTTCGCTCTGGCGCTGCTGGAGGCGCTGCATGAGGGAGGGTGTCACGTCCTTGGCATTGTCCGGGCCCTGGAACTGTTCGGCTTCGTCGCGGTCGTAAACACCTAACAGAACTTCCGGGCAGTGACGGCGCGCCCAAGAGCGAGCGGAGAAATATCCAAGCTGCTGCTGCGGATCGGACTTCCAGAGCGGGGAGTTCTTGACGGGTATCTGTCCGATAGGCGGGGAGGTGTAAGTGCATTCCTCGCCATCGAGTACGCCGGTTACGGTACAGGTCATATCGGCACCAGTCCCTTCGAACCGATATTTCAGCCGCCCCTTAATGCCGGAACGGGTATTGACGACCGCGGCGATAAGTTGGGCTTCATAGGCAATCGTCCCGTTCACGGAATATGACTTGGAGGCGACGGCGAAGGGTGACATTTGCCATTCAAGGGCCTGCATAGCCACGGCCATACAGGCCCCGGCGTTTCCACGAAGATGCTTGGGCAGCGCAATATCGGCCTTGCACATCACCTCGGCAAAGCGAACGACTTCACCCAGGTTCTGCGGTGCAATGCTCGATCCGTTGGCACCAGACGTGACGGTCACGCTGTTGATGGAGGTTTCACGCGGGGCGATCTGGTTCATTTCGATGCCTCTGGATTGAGATTGAGGTGGGAGGGGAGTGCGATGAAGAACCGGCCCCGGCTCGTCTCCATCTTGATCTGACTGATGCTCCAGTTCTGAAGCCATCCGGCGTTCTGGGGTTTATGCCCGTTGAAGACAACATCGCCGGCGAGGATAAAATCGATAACGATCCGAGGGTCGGTTATTCGACCCCCTCTGGTCCATTTTGCCATCACGCCGCCTCCGCATTTAGCTGCGTGTCGATCCGCGTCCGGGCCCAAGATGGCATTTCGACAAATGAGATGTGCTGGTCATGGCCGTCGTAACCAGGCCATTCATTGCGCTTCAGGCATTCGGAGAGGATGTTGAGGCCGCGCATGGCTTGGCGCTCTCCAAGCTCGATATCCGCATCTTTCAGGGTGACGACGCGCACATCGTAGGGTGCCGATTTTTCAACAAAAACGAACGTGAACGAGGTGAAGGCGTCCTGCCCGAGAACATCCCGCACGACCATGCGCGTGAAGGCTGCCTGGATGTGATAGCCATGGGAGAAAATCGCTTTGGATAGGCTATCGTCATCGACCGAGGCAGCGGTTTTCAGATCCACGAAATCGCCGCTGTGATTCGGGATCACATCCGGGCGGGATTTCAGCCAAATTCCGTTGCGCTGGGTGAATATGGACCGCTCGATCCGTCCATTCAAAATACCAAGGCGGATGGCTTCTTTGCGCGAAAGCGATTCCGCAATCTTCTTGATGTGGCCGATTTCGGTTTCGGTGATGACCGTTTTGCCGGCGGCAGCCTGCTTCGCCAGCCATTCCTTGCACGCGTTCGCATTGGCGTTCCACGGCTTCCAGACGCCCTTGTCATCCTCGTACTTGGCCGGGCGAAGGGAATACCGCTCTGCAAAGCCATCCTCGCCCAACAGCAGCATGTGAGCGGCTTTGCCGAAATCGAGCGCCTTGGAGCCTTCCGGTTCCTCAGCATTCGGATTGTAGGGGCTGGCATACCAATATTCGAGCGGTCGCCGCAGGATGGTGCGGAGGCTTGAGGATGAAATGGAGAAGCCATCGAACAGGCCGATCTCCCGGTGATACGTCTCGATTGGGACGCCGGCATACACGCCCGGTCGCATGATTTTTTCGCCGATCCAGACGTGTTCTTTCGCCAATCCCTTGACGATGCGGTTTACGATACTGCCGACAGGCTGCATGGAATCGGTGTCGATGATCTTGCTCATGCTTCTGTCCTCCGCTCTGCAATTCGATGGTATTCAGCTTTGAGTGTCTGCTTGGTGCGTTCGTCCGGCTCGCTTGCGATGAGTTCGGCCAGACGCTGGAGCGCGTCGTTCCGCGGGAGCCTGGCGATGCAGGCGAGTTCGACGGCAAGGTTCATCTGGTCTTGGATCATGGCCGCGCCTCGTCGGCGGGGAGGCCAGAAGACGAGATAATTTCGAGCGGGTGCGGCATATACTCGACAGGATCGACCGGGCTTTCGCCCTCAATGTCCCACCAATATCCGCCCTTGTGATCCGTCCAGACGGACTCATAAACCCGGCCATCTTCATCTCGGACCCAATAATGATCAGAGTTCCGGATGGTCATTTCCTTATCGGCGTCGTATGCCATCGTATGCTCGAAGGTGATGGTCGTGTCGGCTTCGGCAATCGGCCTCCAGAATTGAGAAAGACCGGCGTTCGGCGCAGGTAGTTCCGCCAGAGATCCAATTAGGCTCGCAAGATGTTTGAGAATGCCTGCGTCTTGGATTTTATCGATCATCTCGCCGTAACGGAGCGCTTCGGGCGAAATGGCGGAGATGGTCCTGATTTGCCCGTCGCTGCCTATCCCGGCGAAGAAATCGGGAATGCCGCATTTCAGAACAGCGGCGAACTGCACCATTCGACTGGCCGCTATCCGGTTCGTGCCCTTCTCGTACTTCTGGATTTGCTGGAAGGTGATACCGACCGACTCGCCAAGCTTCTCTTGGGAGATGCCCCGCACATTGCGGATACGGCGAAGGTTGACGCCTACAGCCTGATCAATCGCGTCCTCATCGATCTCGATCTGCGGTGAGTTGGTCATGGCTGACGGCCCTCCGCTTCGGCGATGGCTGCGCGGATCGTGCGCAGCGTGTTCCAGCATTCGTTGTCTGGATGCTGTCCGGTGCACAATTCCTCGACGCCAAGTTCTGAGGCCTTCAACGCTTCAAGCAGATCGGGCGCGGCGGCGATCACGCGGGCGTTAGCAATCTGCTCTTCCCCATCAGGCCAGTGCCAATCTCCGTCGATGACGCGCGGCGCATGGATGTAAACCCATGATTGCCCCAGACCATCTTCTGTAGGCTGGCGCGTGACTTGATGGATCGTACAAACTTCATAGCCGCGCGTTTCTGTGCCGATTTCCCACGGCCCCGGCGTATGCTTCGCTACCTCGCTCATGAAAGCGCTCCAATGCAGAGTGAAAAAATGAAAACGAACGTGGCGGCAGAGATGAGGGAGGCGATATCTTGAAGAAGGTCACGCATCAGGCGGCTTCCTTCTGGGGGCGCCATGAGCGAGCGCATTCATTGAACAGGCAACGCCGCCGCCATTCCTCCGCGATCATCTCGTCACGGATTTCCGCAATTTGCTCGTCGGTGAACCACGACAGACCGTTTCGGCGAGCGAGCGTGGCAATCGCGTCTTCGAGTTCGCTTTGACCCAAACAATTCTGCCGGGCGTCAGACCGCTTGATCTGGGCTTCGTAGCGGGCGCGGGTGTTCATCACATCGCCTCCCCGGACGCATAGGAAACATAGGCAGGTGAGGGGGTGATGTAGCCTCCCTCATGCTCGAGGGCTTCCGTCAGCAGATCGTCGTCGGCGTCGGCCAGATCGCATATTTCCGCCCCGATCAGCTTCATGAGTGGAGTGGCGGTATCCGAGAACAGCGAGACGTACTGGCTCGGCTCGCCGGACTTCGAAACGTCCACCAGAACGTCATTAGCCACGATGAAAGGCTCGCCGTTCTCCCATTCAAGGTCGAGATCGATATCGCAGTTTACTTCCTGCCAAATACGACCGTCAGGCATTTTCAGGCTGGCTGTGTAGGAGGTTTTCATGTTCGTGTTCCTCGCTAAAGACTTCGGGAAACCGCCCCGTGAGGCGGAAACCGGAGGGCTTTCAGGCAAACACCGCCTCCATGATTTTCTTGAATTCGTAGCGGTTGGCTGACAGGTTTTTGGCTGCCTGCGCGACCATGGCCTCAGCCAGCATGTCGCTGACCTTGGACGCACCCTTGATGGCAGCTTCAAGGATGGCGCTCTTCTCGCCGGAGAGGTACGTGCGGACTTCCGGGATGATCTCCGTTTTCATGAAGTCTGCGACAACTTCACCGATCTGATCACGCATCGTCCAAGAATGGTTGGTGAGCAGCCCTTCAATGAGTCTCTGGCGGACTTGAGCCTGAATGTCGGCTGCGTTTTCGGCCAAGAATTGCTTGAGGTCTTCTTCGGTCATTTCATTTTCCTCTGTTGCTAAAACCATCTGGAACGCGGCGCGGACGCCGCTGACCGGAGGGGGTTCATCCAAAATGCTTGTCTTCGAGAGCCTGGCGGGCGAGGCTGTAATCCTCGGGGCGCGCCATGACTTTCGCGATGCAGGAGATCGAATATTCCGCCTCGCGCTTTTGCCTTTCCACGGCGCTCATCTTGTTATTCGGGTTGAAGAAGACTTCCGGCTTAAGGCCGTCCTTGGGAAGACGACCGAGAACATTGGCTTTGACCGCTGCCCGAAGCTCCGCGCGGACCTGAGATGGAACCTTGCCGCGAATAACCCGAGAACCTTGGCAAAGGATTTGCTCAACGTTGGGGCCAAACTCTGCGGTGTACATGCTGCTCATCTCGTCTCTCCCATCTGTTGGCGCGGGCAGATCGGCGTTTCGCTTCTTCGTGCCGCGGTGGGTATGAGAGGTATAATATGCGCATACGTATAACAGTCAAGTGAAAAAATGCGCGAACGTATAAAGTTTCTTGCGTTGGCGTATATCGGCGCGTAAAAGAAAAGCCCCGGAGCGGTGATGCTGCCGGGGCCGAATGCGGTCTCAAGTCAAATCGGTTGTAGCAAAACAAGGATGGTTACGCAACCGAAACGACCGCTCCGGCGCGCAGAGAATCGCAAAATGTTGGGTCTGCTCGGAGGTTCCCGCCAACAAATTGTGTTTTGAGCGCTAAAGCAGCGGTCTTTCTCGGGATTGGCCCGCAGCACCGATCACCCGGCGCATGAATTCCGAAGCGGTTCCTCATCCCAGGCTGATGAGGCGGTTCCAGCGGGGTAGACGCCGCTCGACTGGTTTGGATGCGACTTGAGAGATTGAACTGCCGAAAAACCCTCATGCATGGGGACGGCGTGGCCCACCGGTGAAACGGGCAGGCAGGGATACTGGAGCTTCATAGCATCCCGGCGTGGCGCCATAAGCCAAGCCGAAAAGGGCGGAACCCCTCCGTATGAGGGTAAACGTCTTGATAGCCCGTAGTGTGCCTAGAATCAGGAAAGAGCCAAAAGCGTCAGGAGGAAGTCGCGTTACTCGCGCACAGCACGCTTTCGCCCGCGCGCCAGGATTTCAATGGCCGCTACGGTGTTTGCTGTGAACAGCTCCAGCTCGTCATCCGTCAATGATGCAAGTGCGGGCCTCAATGCATCCGCGATTCTGTCAGCGGAATCGCCTTGCGCCTTGCTCCACAGCCAATCATTAATTTGCCTGTTAACGCTTTTTTCACCTCGCGCATCATCGATGATAGCCATCAGTTCAGGCGACAAGCGCAGCCTGAATTCTTTCGGTTTTGGCTTTGGATTCCGCAGCTTAGGCATAGGCGGAGTTATGCCAGAAAGGCATTTCTCCCGAAATGGTCACACTTTGCCGCAAAGTGGGTCCATTTTAATGCTATGAGCGGCCGGCCCAAGGAATTGTGAATGGTACCCTGTGCCCACGGCGATGATAGAGATCGGCAAATCCGATGCATTCTTGTTCGGATGATATTGGATATCCGCGCCCTGTTCGTCGCACGGAAACGCCCCACCGAAGAAACGCTGGTCCAATTAGCCATCCAGCTCGGGGAATACGAAGACAAGCCAGTCAACGCTTCCGAAATATCCCACATCATCAAAATCCCCAGGACATCAGTTATCCGGCACGTCGATGCGCTTGTGGCCCAAGGGAGGGTGCGCGTTGAGAAGGATGGTCGCCGAATGATTATCAGGCCTCCAGAAATAGATTTCCCCGAAACAAAACTATTTTACCGGGAAGCAGAAAGAACAGTTGCGCGCGTATGTAGCGAACTGTCCAAAATGGACACTTTAGCGGCTAGACATAAAGAATGACGCTAGGTAACGTTTTCGCATTGCCTCAATCAAAGGTAGCGGCGGGGAGCGAAGGGGGGCGGGGCGGTGGGGACGAAAATAGATGCGAAACGGGGGCCTGAGGTCGATCAGGCGCACAGGGAAGTAATAAGCGTTTACAAGGAAATGGAAGAGATGGTGGGCTTGTTCGGGTCGTTAACACCGCAGGCTCAAATCGCCATCATTGATCAGATGCGTCGCCTTCAAGTTCTCGAAGCCGCCGCGCCATCTCCAAAAGAGCTTCCCGACTTTTCTTCGAAAGCTTCGGAAAAACCTCGATAAGTTCGTCTTCGAGAGACGTTGGATCGGAGCTTCTTGTTTTGTTGTTATCTTTGCTCACGGTTGCGACTGAATTATAAAGATCGACAATTGCGTCGCGGCGGTGGCCTTCTGGCTCCGATCCCTTAAACCAACGACTAACTGTCGCTTGAGAGGTTCCAAGGCGCTCGGCAAGCTGGACCTGGGTCCAGCCAGTTTCTTTCAGAATGGCTCGAAGATAGAAATCGATCTTTCTCATGCAAGCAGCCTAGACACAGACCGTCACAAAAGAAAAATACGAGCACGTATAATTTTTGCTTGAATTTAATACGTATGCGCATATTATGCGCGATATGAATGCACTTAAGAACATCCGCAAGAACGTTTTCAAGGTCACGCAGCAGGAATTTTCGGCTGTGGCAGGAGTGACGCAGGCCACAGTTTCCCGTTGGGAACGCGGCGTGGCTCCGTCCTTGGACGAGATGAAGGCAATTCGTGATGCGGCTGTCAAAAGGGGCATCAATTGGGATGACAGTCTTTTCTTCGACGCCCCCGCAGAAGTTTGCATCGGTGATGCGGGAGCGGCGTAACCATTCCCTCCATGAACATTCGAGGATTGAGCCATGAACAACGGACCGCCTCTGTTTTACGCCCTTGAGAGCCTCCCCGAACTGATCGGGGAAAGGCAGTTCAAAATGCTATGCGAAGCTCTGGATATTGACGAGAAGATATTCCTCTTCAAGGAATACAAGCAGTTAGGATATTCCAGAGAAGAGTATTTCGCACGCTATATTCAGAGCAGAGCAAACAGCACATTAGAGCGGCGCAAGCGCATCAACTCTGTGCCATCTGCTTTTGAGGGAATGCTTTAGTTATGGTCTCCCTCGTCTGCTCATTGAGCCATTTGGAATGGTACAGGACCGTGCGCAACAAATCGGTAACGATGATGTTGTGCGCCATGTCTGACGCCTCCCCAACAGTGCGTTCAATGCGCGGATATGCCTTGGCGTCGTCAGAGAGAGGGACGCTGACGGATGACGTGAAATATCCGATTTGGCGGAAACGGATAGAGAAGTCTACTTCCCAAGCGTTTCCACTGTCATTTCTGGTTACATTCCTGACCGTTATTTCTGGTTCCAAGGCCATTCTTATCGGCTCCTTCGCGGACTGTGTGTTTCGATTCTCGCAAAATCATCATGCTGCTTCCGCGAAGAGCCGTCCATTTCGAATTCCTACCGTGCCCCAAGCCCCCGCCCAAGCGGTAGGAAAGCCCGATGCGAGCCCCCATCGCATCGGGCGCCAGATCAACCATGCCCCGCACCTTCCAGGCGCTCCCGGCGGAGAGCGCGGCATACCAAGCTCGGAACCCGGCAGCGAAAAAAGCGATGGGCTCGTCATTCCCATCGTCGGGCATGGGCGCGAAAGCGCTGTCACAAAGACGGGATGCAATTCCGAGCGATCCGCCAACCAATTCTGTTTCTCCGCCGCGGCTGCTCCCCTCGCGGCGGATGAGAGGGCCGGGACGGCAATGCGTCGTCCCGGCCACCCCCTGAGCAAGGCGGTGGATGTGCGCGGTAAGCCTTGCTCAAACGTCATTGTTTTCACCTCTTCCAACCGACTGGCGGGATGTACCCACGCGCCGTCTCGAAGGGGTCATCGTCATTCGCGGGCCGCTGGCGTTTCTCTGCGCCTTTGGCTCGACGGATTAACTCCCGCTGCCGCGAAGCAAATTCCAGTGTCAGCGGAAGTTCCAGTTGCTCCGGCGATACAGGTTCCATGCGTTTCGTCGGGGCTTTCTTCATCTCAACCATCCTTCACCGCTTTCGAACCGACCGAAGGTGGCTCGCTCTACAGGGACAAATGTAGAGCGAAGGATTTTCTCAATGTCGGAAAAACAGGGGCGCCAGACGGAAATCTCACGGCGCGAGACGGAAATGTACCGAGTCAACGTCATCCAGTCTGAAATGGCGAATGCCGTCCGCTTCATAGGCGGGGAAGGCAGCGCAAAAGACCAAATCACCAGGGCAGCGCGTGCGGCTGGACTGCCCATCACGGTGGTTGAGCGTCTTCGTTGGAAGAAGATCAAGCGCGTTCCAGCCGATATCGCGGATGCGATCCGAGAAGCGGTGGAGCGGCACAAAATCGAGGAGCAAAACCGTGCCAAGCACGAGCAATTCATCCTCAGCAAGCGCCTGGAGGTCCTTGAGGCGCAATTGCTGGAACTCAATCCTGATCGCTACGGGCCGGAAATTGATGCGCTTAGGCGGCAAGTTGACCGGCTACGGGGCTGAAATCATCTTTTACGTGGAACGGAGAGGGTAATGGCAGAAGCAGGACATAATTCTGAACTTACGCCCGATCAACGCATAGCGCTGCGGATGGATATCCTTAAGCAGCTTCTCAGCGTCGAAGAGGACATGAAACCGCTACGTGATCTCAAGAAGAAGATCAGGGCCGAGGCGAAGGGCTATGGCTTTAAGCTATCGGAAATCGACACGGGCATGCGCCTTATGACGATGGAAGATCAATCGATATTCGTCGCTGAGATCGAGCAGCTTATCGAGATCGCGCAGGCCTTCAATGCGCTTCCGCCGGGCGAGCAGGGCAATTTGTTTCCGGATCGGCGCCCCGCCGATGAGAGAGCCTTTGCCGCTGGCAAGCAGGCCGGTCTTGAGGGCAAAAATTGCGAGGCTCCCGCCGGATACGATGCTCCAAAATGGACGGACGGCTGGCACGAAGGGCAGCGCATCATGCGCGATGAGCTTCAGGTCGCCATGGAGAAGCGGAACACCGCATTGGCCGACAACGATCCCGGCTTCCCAGATGAGGAGGCTGCTTGATGACCGTCGCTTATTCATGTCGTCATACAGAATCCAATCCCCGGTACCAGGCGGCAGTTCGCGAGCAACAGCGGCGCGAGCGTGAGCGCCGTGAGGCGGAAGCCGCTAAACTATTGCCGGCGCCTGTCGTCATCCAATCATCTCCCAAAGCCATCCATGAAGCCCAGAGCGAAGCCGTGGAGCGGTCCACGGCGCGCTGGGGCATATCTACCCCGGTCGATACCGTTCCGGCAATCATTGCCCGCGTGGCCCACCAGCACGGCTTTACCTATGACGATATCATTGAGCAGTCGCGGGTGAGAAAGCTGGTCGCCGCACGGTTCGAAGCCATGGCGGCGGTGCGGACGGCCAAGCCTCTCATGTCTGTCCCGGAAATCGCCAAGTGGTTCAAACGGGATCACACGACGGTCATCAGTGCGCTCCAGAAGATGGGCTTCAAGGTGTGCGGAGCGGAGCGCCCGGTATATGACCGGGACACGATCATCCGAATGCGCGACTTTGGCTGGACAACTGCCGAAATCTCCATGCGGTTCCGCTGTTCGGAACGCACCGTTCGCAAGCTTCTCAGGGAGGGCGCGCGATGAGTGCTTTTACGGCGCAGAACGATCTTTTCGATAAGGCCCCGGCGAGACGGGCACTTTTCGGAGACAAGAAGAAAAAAGCCGAACCAGCACAACACATTATCGAGTTTCCCGGCGGTGCGGTTGAGGTTTCAAGGCTCGATGACGGCAGCTATTGGGCTCACATCATCATTAATCGAAGACAGGCGCTCGCGGACTTGGCCCCCGGCATGGGGTCGGCCTTCGGTAAGGTAATAGATAGCCGCGTGGATTGGGATGAACGCAGACTTGAAGCGATCCCCAGCCTTCCCGACGCCGCCAACCTTACCCAGATCGCCGTCCGGATCATTCCTGAGGGCGAGAAGTTCGGGGGCGCTCAATGATCGACGGACCCACGCGCGCAATCAACATCATCACTGTGTTTTTCGTTTATCTCGCCGTCGCGTTGTTCGTCGCCGCGCCGGTACTGGAATGGGTGAGGGGATAGGGGATGGCGCAAAACACCTCACACGCTGTCATGGCCCAGCGGGCAGAGCCGCACGATAGCCTTGATGATTTCCCGACCCAGCCGTGGGCGACACGAGCCTTATGCGAACATGTAATCTTCCGAATTGGCAAGCCAGAGTGGAACTCATCGTGCCCAGACACAGTGCTCTACAGGAACGCGCATCGGACGGATGATATTGTCTGCCGGAATGGAGCTATCGTCCCACCGCATTTCCCAATTAATGGGCTCACTGCTTGGGAGCCATGCTGCAATCGCGGCCATATGTCTGAACCTCTCAAAGAGTACTTCGGATTTGTCCATACCTCAGACATTTATGACTATAGGGCGGAATATGCGGGCCAGGACCGCGTTGTTGATTTCCTTTGGCCCGGATCTGAACCCGCCGACATGGAATTCAATGGCATCGATTGGATAATTGCCAATCCTCCATTCCGGCTCGCCGAACAATTTATCACGAAGGCTTTGCAGATCGCATCAGTCGGCGTGGCGATGATCGTCCGCACGTCTTTCCTTGAAGGTGTTGGAAGGTACGAAAACCTGTTCAGCCAGACGCCCCCAAATGTCGTCGCCCAATTCAGCGAACGTGTTCCCATGGTCAAAGGACGCCTAACGGAAACAGGATCAACTGCGACGGCCTATTGCTGGTTGATTTGGCAGCAGAACGCTTCCGGCGTGAAATTGGTCTGGGTCCCGCCATGTCGAAAACGATTAGAGCGTGCGAGCGATTACTTGGAGGCAGCCGAATGACCCCGCGCCAGCAAGCCAAATCAATCACCCAATCGCTGGAAAACCCGCTGGACCGGGCGCTTGTCGATTACTTCGAGGAACGACTTGGAAAATGGATAGAGAGGCGCACAGCAATGCGGGCTTGTGGCTTTGATAGTCCCGATGACCAGCCAGTCGGTGCGTATGTCCAATTCCAGTGCTCGTTGCTCCGCGCCAACAGGGCGTTGCTTCCGCACGGATTGCGCATCTGCCAATCTCAGGACGGCGAGCAGATATACAGCATGGGGAGGGCGGACGGATGCCGGTAATCCTAGGGCTAGACATAGCAACAGTCACCGGATTTGCCCTGTACGATACCGAGGCGTCGCTTTCCTCCATCAAAACGGGGCTGATCAAGGCCGACGGCATTGACGCCGAGCAAAAGGCCGCGTCCATCGCACTGCAAATGGTCAAGCTGATCGCCTCTACCAAGGGCGCCGACGGCCAGATCGGGATAGATTTCATCGGCATCGAGCAGCCCATGCGCAATGTCGTGTCGTTCAAAAAGACCAAGCAGACGCTCGCCGGGCCGGTCGAGGAACAGACGATCAATCCGAACGCCTTACAACTCTCCAGCCTTTCCGGCGCCGTGGTCGGGATCATCGCCGCCTATCGGTTGCCTTGGGTGACGATCCCGTCCTCAACCTGGCGGAAGCATTTTTTGAGCATGGGCCGCGCCGCCGGATACGACCGGGCCGCATGGAAGCGCGCCGCCGTTGAACGCTGCCGGGCGCTTCGTATCACGGTCAAGAATGCCGATGCGGCCGAAGCCGTCGGGATCGCGATGGCAACAGAAGCCAGTCAGGCATTTCGGATGATGAAGACGGGGAGGGCGGCGTAATGTTACTTTCTAGTGTTCTCGCCGTCTGCGACTTGGCTGGTACTTGGTGCAGCCATGTTCAGAGTGCCAAATGGATCGACGTCCTCATTCCAGTCCCCTTCGTCAGTGAACAACAGGGGGCCGTCCTCCAAGACGCCGGCCTTGCTGACAAAGAGCTTGGCTCTTTGGACGGTCTTGCCAAATGTTTCATAGCGGATGGTAATGCCGAAGCATATTCGCGCTTCGGTCTTGAATATGGCGGTGACCATATCATGGCTGAGGCGCAACTGAAGGCTCCCGCTAAACGGCTGATCTGGTACTACAAGTCCCACTGGATGTTTTGCATGAAAATGCGTAGCGCGGGGCGAATCGCTAGGCAGTCCAACCCAGAGTGCGGTTCCGACAATGAGTTTTCTTGCCGGCGTTTGCCCGAAATTTCTAATCGAGTAGTCTACCGAGTGCTCAAAAGCACTCTTCGTATCGGTCAATTCGACCGACTCCTCTGCAACATAGGCTCGCAACTGCGCTTCGCTCGAATGGCGCATATGCTGGAGCGTGGCCCAAAGCACGTAAATTGTCACAGCCGCACCTGCTGCGGCCGCCCATCCGCTGAGGGCGCCTATCCATTCTCGCACGCATGTTGTTTCGATCCCTGCGCACCAAGTTGTCCTAACCAGCGCAAAATCCAACAGCCAGAGCGCTACGAATGCGCCTATTCCTGCCGCTGCAATGCAAACGACAATTATACTGTCATTGCCTTTGAACATGTTGACCGCCCCCGCTCAATAAACGGCGTCGATAGCACAGGGCCTGCAACTTTGGCGAGGGCCCTATGAATGTGGCTCTACGTCCCGAACACCTCAACATCCTATCCCTCTGCACCGGAGGCGCTGGCCTCGATCTCGGCGTCGAGCTGGCAATTCCCAGCGCTCGAACAGTCTGTATGGTGGAGAGGGAAGCCTTCGCCGTCGCGCACCTGGTGTCAGCGATGGAACAAGGTCTCATGGCTCCGGCACCTATATGGAGCAATGCCCGAACCTTCGAGGGCCGACGCTGGCGTGGAACAGTGGACGGCCTCATTGGCGGCATCCCGTGCCAGCCGCACAGCCTCGCCGGACGTAAGGGCGGCCAGCACGATGAACGCGACCTATGGACAGATGCGCGGCGCATCGTCGTCCAGTCGCGCCCGTGGTTCGTCCTTATCGAGAACGTCACCGGCATGCTCTCGCCGGGGGATGACGAAATCGCTGGAGCCGAACGGGTTTGGCGAGACCTACGCAAGTTGGGTTTTGCGGTTGAGGGCGGACTGTTCACTGCGGCGGAAGTCGGCGCGAGCCATGAGCGGGAGCGCATCTTCATCCTCGGCGTGGCCGACGCCGGCGACCCGCGACCACAAAGGCGCGAACAGTTCCAACCACTTGGAGAACGGAACGGGAAGGAAGCATCTCGATCAGTTGCCAAACTTTGTGGAGCACCTTTGGTATACGCCCAATGTCCCGAATGGAGGGCGGACGCTTGCGGAGGATACCAGCCCGACTGGGATCACATCGAACGGAACCAAGCGGCAAGTGGGGCTGGAGAACCAAGCCCGATGGTGGGCGACACCTACCTCATCGGAGAATGCCAATCGGACGACGCAGATAGCGCCATCCCACGGCAAGACGCATGGTTTGGTATTGGCGGGACAAGCGTCGGACTTTTCCCGCCAGGCCCAAGCGACAGTGAGAACTGGCAATCCATCCTTGAAAGAGCGCCGGAGCTTGAACCCGCTTTTCGTCGAGTGGCTGATGGGCTGGCCTCCCGGCTGGACATTGGGCGTGTGGACCGACTTCGCATGCTCGGGAACGGAGTTGTGCCACTTCAAGCGGCGTATGCGGTCCGTGTTCTTGCAATACGGCTTGCCGCCCGAGGCTGCACCGGCGCAGCTAGCCTTGTTCGGATGATGGAGGACCACTCTTGAACGCTCACGCAACAGACATTCGACCATCTCTCCCCGACGCCATTGAAGCCGAACAGGCGCTTTTGGGTGCCATCCTCATCGACAACGCCGCGTATTGGCGTGTCGCCGCCTTTCTCAAGCCCCAGCATTTCAGCGAGAGAATCCATTCGCTGATCTATGAGACGGCGGCCACGATGATTTCCGAGGGTAGGGCGGTCAATCCGGTCACGATCAAGCAATATCTTCCGACTGACCAACCCATCGGTGACATGTCGATCGCCCAATACGTGGTGCGGCTGGCGACCAATGCGGTGGGCTCGTTCAGCATATATGATTTTGGCCGGGCCGTTCTTGAGATCTGGGCACGGCGGGCGCTTGTCTCGCTCGCCCAAGACCTGGAATCGCTGGCGCGCAACATGCCGGTCGATATGACACCGGAAAAGATCATCTCCTTGACGGCGGATCGGCTGACACAGATCGCCCAAGAGGGCAACGAGCGCGCCGGATCGCTCAAGTATGGCGTCCTGCTTCCCAAGGCTGTCGATCGCGCCGCAAAGGCGAGCACGGACAAGCAGGCGCTTATCCCATGGTTCCTCCCGGAAATCAGTCAAGTCGCCGGCGACATCCGCCGCGGCAACCTCATCGGGTTCATGAGTGATAGCGGGGGCGGCAAAACCTCGTTCTCCCTCCAGCAATGCCGACACGCCGCGCTTGAGGGTTTCAAATCGGCATTCTTCTCAATCGAGATCACAGATGAGGAAGCAGCGCTTCAGGCCGCGGCACAGGCGAGCCGGATCAGCCTCGGGCGCTTGGATGGCTGGACCCTCAACACAAAGGAGCAACAGAGCATCGAGGCGGAAATGCTCCGGTCGATGAACATGCCGTTCGATATCGTTCCGTTCGCCGAATGCACGTTGTCCGATGTGCGGATCAAAATCGAGGCAATGAAAAAATCCGTCGGGTTGGATCTGGTTGTCATCGACCACGCGAAGATGATCAATCTGCCCGGTAAGCCAAACGAGATGTTCGCGGAACGGATCAACGGGCTTTATCGCGGACTTAAGGCCATCGCCAAATCGTTGGACGTGGCAATCGTCATCCTGATCCAGCGCAATGAAGAGTGGAAGGCGCGGATGAAAGCCGGCGGCTCGCCGCGCCCGACCATTGGGGACGCCTATGGCGGTTCCGGCGTCCGGCAGAGCCTCGATGTGTGGTTCTCGCTCTATCGGCCCGAACCAATCCTGAAAGAGGCGATTCCAAACGAACGGAACGATACGCGGCGGGACGAGCTTTGCCGCAAGTACGAGGAAAGCAGGGGCAGGGCGTGGCTGATCAACCATAAGCGCCGGCGCGGCGAGCCAAGCCAGCAACGTGAGATCAAGTTCGAGGCAGAATACACGCTGTTCTCGTCACAGGCGGCGGACATGCCGGCGGCGTTTGAGGGGTTCTTCTGATGAATTGCTACAGTGGTTACACCCGCGAGGTGCCGGGCGGATATTGGGCGATGTTGCGCTTTGCTCGGGACGGCAAACCCAAGCCGGTTATGGCCGACGGCGGCAAGCCTTTGGTTTATGGGACAGAGCTTGAAGCACAAAAGGCCGTCACGCGGCATCTCTTGGACTATTTCAATGGGGATTTCCGCCGGGACGGCGTGACCATCTCTCCGGCAATGTCGGCGGCTGATGCGCTGTTCCCGACACTATATCGCAAAGGGAGAGCAATCCCGGTGGAACGGAGGGCGTCGGCGAAATGAAAAAATACCCCAACCTTTATCTCGACCTCGATGGCGTGATGGCAAACTTCGACGCCCATTTCCCGGCCACATTCGGCCTGGATCATCGAGGCATGGCAGACGATAACATGTGGGCGACCATTAATTCGCATCCATCCTATTTCCGGGACATGCCGATATTCGATGGAGCCAAGGCATTTTACGATCGCATTTCATGGCTGGATCCGATCATCCTCACGGCATGCCCGAAATCGAATTATCAGCACGTGGCGCGCCAGAAGCGGGAATGGGTGAGAGAACACCTTTCGTCATCGTGCCACATCCTCCCGGTCATGGGCGGCCGCAACAAGCCGCTATTCATGCATTCGCGGGGCGATATCCTCGTTGATGACTTCGAGCGCAACATCAAGGCGTGGCGGGAAGAGGGTGGCTTCGGCATCCTTCATACCGACTTTGCCAAGTCGCGGGACGAAATCGAGCGTGAAATTAGGAGGAGTGCGGCGGCATGATGCTCTTCTGTTACGAGCGAGAGCCCAACGGCCAATGGACGCCAGTTGTTTACCGCACCAACTTTGGCGAGCCGAAGCTTTGGCCTGCCGACCGCG
The DNA here is from genome assembly GCF_014640615.1 of Paramesorhizobium endophyticum. Lineage (GTDB taxonomy): Bacteria > Pseudomonadota > Alphaproteobacteria > Rhizobiales > Rhizobiaceae > Paramesorhizobium > Paramesorhizobium endophyticum. Next base: position 46,278 of record NZ_BMHH01000013.1, read on the forward strand.
AGCGCACCGAACTGGTGGAAGTGCCGGAAGAATTCATCGGAGCGGACGGCGAGCCAAAATTCGGGGCGCTCAAGGGGCGGTTCGCGCCGCCAGCGGAGGGATGATGATCGATCCCCGCGTAAAAGCCATCTGCGAGGAATATGGGGTCAAGATCATCGATCCGCGCCGCTATCCCGAGATCGGGGAGACGCGGGCCGCCGCGACCATGGAGCGCATTCTGCGAAATTTCGGGGATGAGCATTTCCGCCTTGTTATGTCCACCTTGGCCGAGACCGCGAATAATAAGCCGCTTCTCGATGAGTACGGGTTCTGGATGGCCTCAGACCTCATCCATGCTTGCCGGGGCATTATCGACAAGGACGCGTCGGCTTGGCTCGAATTATGGGACGCTCTCCCGCTGGGGCAGCTTCAATATATCGCCCAAGACCTTTCGGGCATCACCCCGCAACGACATGCCCTCAGCGGGATGGTATACGAGCGTATATTCCGCCGGTTCGGCCCGAACGCCGCCCAGCTTGATCTATTAGACGACAGGAGAACAGCATGACGCCCCTTGGTATCTCCGAACTGTTTATCCGCGCCGCAGAGGTGGACCATCGCTTGCCGGACACGGCCAGCCCAAAGACGTTAAAAGCTCAGAACCTCCCATATGTCCACGATCAGGCCGACCAGAACGGATGGGGAGAGGAGCGATACCAGGAGGAGCGGGAATCGTTCTTTCGCAGCCGCCTTTCCCATGAGCAGGTTTCGGAGTGGGAGCTTTGCAACACTCTCATCCTTTTCATAGAGGACGAGACGCGCCGTCGGTGCCTGTGGCATTGGGCGATAGCGCAGGCTGGAGGGAAGCCCTTCTCGGTCTGGTGCCGGGCTGAAGGCTTTCACGTCGAAACCGGTAGACGGCGGAAAAATCGGGCCATCTTAGAACTTTATGCCGCTCTTGTTCGCAACGGCTTGATAAATAACGAAAATACCTATTTCGAGATGTTGCGTGTTGGGCCTGAAAACGGGCATATTCACGTCAACATCGGAGACGACGCGCCCAACAAACAGCCGGTCACATGGAGGGATGATTTTGCCCTCGTAGATGATGAGACCATTCGGGATTTGGATTGGGCCGAAGCGAGGAATAAGCGCCGCCGCCAGAAATATGCGGCACGGAAAAAGGCGGCATAGAAATCCAAGAGGGGCCTTTGCCGCAAGGTGGTAAGGGCATGAGGGCATCGGGACCAGAGCGCTGGTGCTCCCTGATGCACAATCCGGTCAACGTTGCAGTGGGTAATGACCATTGACGGTCCGGCGGGAATAAACTCCGCACCAGCTACCGGCCCCACCCCGCGGACCTGGGCATGTCACAAAAAGGCCCCTCGATTTCGCAAGGCAAGAATACCAGGGGAAGCCGCTGCGCCCCGACCTTAAGAAGCGCTGGATACGCAACCAGTGCCAGCGGCCAAGTCGGGAGGGTAGCCCGGCACAAATTCGAGGCATTGCCTCAACGGAATGCGAGGCGGCGGAACCGTATGGATCTGCATAGGTTGTCTTCCACCGGCAGCCGTCCCGCCCGCACCAAATGCGAAGCGGCGTCCTAGTGATGCTGCGTGAAAGGACGGACCCGGGACTGGCCCCGCAGAGCCAAGCCGTATCCGCTTCGCACGAAATGAGAGGCGCGGTTCCAAGGGATTGGGGTTTCCTGATCGCGAGGTAACGTTGCAACGCCGTGCCTCGCACATCTGTCATCGCTTTCGGGATCGGTACTATCAGGCACCCGAAAGGCGCTGGCAACTAAAGAATGCCCGGTCTTCCACACCGGGCATTCAATGAATGCGAGGTGTGGTGTAAACGGAGTAGGGGAGGCTTGTATGCTTCCTCGGTGTCGGGTCAAACCGACCGCCTCGCATGTAGCTGACGGCCAGCTTATAGCCGCAGTTGGAGAACGGGTCTGGAAAAGTCCTTGTAGCCAGACGGCTCGAAAGAGCGCCGACTAGGGCAGATATAACCCCCCGAGCGAAAGAACGTTGGGCGGGATGGGCAATACGGCTCATCCCGCCAGCGAGTTCGGCGGAAGAAATCAGGACGGCGGCGCTGAAAGCAGAAGCGCGGTGACTGTCCCGGCGGACCTGTGCACGGGTGCCAGACCGACGAGCCATTGGCTCGCTGACAAAATATCGGTTAAACCGCCAGCCGGGATAGCGTCCGGCCCGTCTTGAGCAACTCTTTCAAAAAATGCAAGAGTTCAGCCTCGCTTATTTCGGCCAAGGAGCGATCCCCCTAATCAGCGCGGCACATGCCAGCGCGATATAGAGCGGGATTTCCGCAGCGCCGTCTTCATAGCGTTGGGGCATGTTTCTGGAGAGGCCCAAGGCTTCCGCCGCCTGCACACGGTTGAAGCCCATCCGCTCGCGCCATGCAGTAAAGTCTTCCGGTTTCATCTCGTTTTCCCGTCTCAACGCATAGGCAATATGCACATATTGATGCGTTTTCGCGAGAGATAAATCCCATGTTTGTGCATTTTATTTGCGGCTGCCTTCGGGCGGCATAAATTTCTGCACGTCAAGATATTCAACGACATCAACGAGCAATGGAGAGTTCCATGAAGCGCAGATCATTTCTCGCGATGCTAGGCTTTGCGCCTGTAGTGGCTGCTGTGCCGGCTGTTGCAGCCCGCGACATGTCTGCTAGCGGCGTATTTCGAATGAGCGTTCCGGTTTCGACGCCGGGCTTGGAGAGCGCCAACATCGGCACCCTGACGTTTTCGGATATCCCGATGATGGTCAGTCCAGACGGCAAGCTTTGCATGACGGTAGCGCGTCTCCGCGACGAAGTAGTCGAGGGCGCAGACGACGTTCGCCGCAAGTACATGGATGCCATTGAGGCCGCTACGCTCCCAAGCGTGGAAGCATCCGCATGAACGCGAACCTGATCGCCATGTCGGCAATGCTTGCCTTCATCTCATCGGCTATTTCAAATGCCCAGCTGTACGATCTGACCGGCGACGGGTGGTATCTCGTCACCTTGATCATCACTCTCATTGGCGCTGTTGCGACTGCGGCAGCGTTAGCGATCCCAAGCTTTGGGCGAACACGTAATCCAAAGTGCTGACCGAAGGATGATGACGATGGAAATCAAAGCAAGTGACATTCCATTCAAGGGTGACGTGTTCATCGACGTGGGCGCGGCACCTTCGCAGGCACACATTCTCAACCCGTTCTCCGGCGAATGGGAAGAGTTCGCCAGCCTGCATCACGCCTATGCGGCGCTGTTCAAGGCCGCTGCCCAACGCATTGAGCTACTGTCCGTCGAGTTGGCGCGCCTAGAGGCAGTCGCATGATCAAAGAGATTCTCGCCTTCCTTGGCGTTGCCCTGACCCTTGTGAGGCCCACTGCTATTATTGCCGCGCTCGACGGATTGGCTTTATCCGCTTGGGTTATCGTCAGGTATCGCGGTACGAAGCTTCTCGCTGTTTGTGCATTCGTCGCCGCGATATGCATCGCATCCATGGGGCAAGCCGCCGTACCGCGTCCAGACCGGCCAATGGTGCTTTCAGCCGAACAGCCGATTGCGATCCAGCCAGCGCCGACCAAAGTCAAAACCAAGCGGTGCTATTCGCAGGTCTATCGGTTCGGGGATGATGTGCTGACTGTGGTGAGGTGTGAGGGCTAGCGGCCGGCGATCTTGCGAAGCTCATCGTTGATGCGGCTTTGCCAACCGGGGCCGCCAGATTTAAAGAACTCGATGACCTCTGGATCAATCCGCAGGGTTATCAACTGCTTCGCATTGCCGTTTGCCCGGCGCTTTTTGGAAACGTCAACGGCCCCTGCTTCCGAGGGGGTAGGTAAAATCGACACCCGTTCTGGCTCTTTTGCTGCAATCCTGATGGCCATGGTCCCTCGCATTTGCGTAACTACACAAGTTTAGCACAATGCAAGATGTGTAACTACATAAATCCACAGGTAAACGCGAATGCCACTGAGTGACAAGCAGCAGCGCTTCGTCGCTGAATACCTGATCGACCTCAACGCGACACAGGCAGCAATCCGGGCCGGATACAGCGAAAAGACAGCAAACCAGCAAGGCCCGAGATTGTTGGTGAATGCTGGTATTGCCGCTGCGATAGCGGAGGGGGCCGCGAAACGCATCAGGAAAGCCGAAGTGACGGCGCAGGAAGTGCTTGACGGCCTTTACCATGAAGCGACCCGTGAAGGTGAAGGAAGCTCCCACGGGGCTCGTGTGTCGGCATGGGGGCTATTGGGGAAATACCACAAATTGTTTGTTGATCGGATCGAGGCTGATGTCTCGGGCGACATAACGGTGACGGATGCCCGATCAAAGCTTCAATCTCTCCTATCTCGCCAAGCAGTCGCCAAGCCAACAGGCGGCGATACTGGCGGGGCTGAGTGACGAGGATTGCCGGGCGCTCCTGCATGACTGGAGGTTCCTAGCCAGGCCGCAGCAGGTCGCCCCAGAAGGGGATTGGCAGACGTGGCTTATCCTCGCCGGTCGAGGTTTCGGAAAAACCAGAACCGGGGCTGAGTGGGTTCGCGAGCAGGTAAAGGCTGGGGCTTCCCGCATAGGGCTTATCGCCCCCACCGCTTCGGATGCCCGTGACGTTATGGTCGAGGGTGAGAGCGGTGTTCTCTCGGTCTGCTGGGCTGGCGACAGGACGATAACCGGCGAAATGCTCGGGCGACCGCGCTATGAGCCATCCAAACGCCGCCTGACCTGGGCGAATGGCGCCATCGCAACATTGTTCTCGGCAGAAGAGCCGGAACGCCTTCGCGGCCCGCAGCACGATGCCTTGTGGTGCGATGAGTTGGCCGCATGGAAATATTTGCGTGAAACATGGGACATGGCGATGTTCGGTCTCCGACTGGGCGACCGTCCGCGCACCTGCATCACGACGACGCCCAAGCCTCTCAAGCTCATCCGAGAGATCATGAAGGATGAGAAGACCCTGATGACGCGGGGCTCCACATACGACAATGCGGGGAACCTTGCGCCGAACTTCCTGCAAACGATCCGGGACAAATACGAAGGCACTCGCCTCGGGCGGCAAGAGTTGCACGCTGAATTCCTTGAAGAAGCTGAAGGGGCGCTTTGGTCTCGCGCTCAGATTGATGAGATCAGGCATCGCGGCGAAGTCCCGGAAATGCTCCGCGTGGTGGTGGCGATCGATCCCGCCGTGTCCGAGACGGAAGAAAGTGCCGAAACCGGCATCGTGGTGGCGGGGCTTGGTGTCGATAAGCGCTGCTATGTGTTCGAGGACGCCTCCAAACGGCGTTCACCCGGCGCGTGGGCCAAGAAGGCCGTCGCGCTCTACGATCAATACAAAGCAGACCGGATTGTTGCTGAAGGCAATCAAGGCGGCAATCTCGTCACCCACGCTATCCATACGGAGCGGGCTAACGCACCGGTCAAGATAGTTCATGCCAGGGTTGGAAAGCGGGCGAGGGCCGAGCCGGTGGCCGCGCTGTATGAGCAAGGCAAGGTTAGCCACGTCGGCGATATGCCGGACCTTGAAGATCAGATGGTCATTTGGGAGCCGCTGTCCGGCTTGGCTTCGCCTGACCGTCTCGACGCTCTCGTATGGGCTGTGACTGAATTAATGCTCGGCCGGCAAGAGAACTTCTCCGGCATCGGCGCCCCCGTCGCCATCCCAATCAACAGTTAGGCTATGACACATGCCCAAGTCTCCATTGTCGAGCCTGTTCAGTCTGATCGGGTTCGAGAACAAGCCGAAGGTCAGCCCTTACCAAGAGGCTGGTGTAAGCGGCACGGCTGTCTATGGCGGCTTTGTCCAGAATGTCGAACGCAACCCAGCCGTCGCCGGTTATCGCCGGTACGAGACGTTCTCCGACATCATGGTCAACACGTCCATCGTGGCGGCCGGTATGAGGTATTTCCTCGGGCTTGCGACGGAACCGAAATGGACACTCGACCCAGCGGCGGATTTGCCGGATGGGCAGTCGTCGGATGAGGCAAAGCGCGCTGCTGAGTTTGTCGAAGCGGTCCGCCACGACATCGGCACATCCTGGCACCGCATCATCCGGCGATCGGGCATGTATCGCTTCTACGGCTATGCTATTCAGGAATGGCAGGCGTCCAAGCGCGAAGATGGACTGATAGGTATCAGCAACATCGAGGCGAGGCCGCAGCACACCATCTGGCAATGGGATATCGATCCGGTCAACGGGCAGGTGAAGGGCGTTGTGCAGCGCTCGCCGCAGACCGGGGAGCTATTCTACATCCCGCGCTGGAAGATGATCTATCTGGTGGACGACACGCTATCCGACAGCCCTGAAGGGCTTGGGTTGCTGCGTCAGGTCGCGGAGCCGGCGGAACGCCTCAAGGAATATCTGAAAATCGAAGGCATCGGCTTTGACCGTGATCTTCGCGGAACTCCCATAGGCCGGGCGCCGATCGCAGAGCTTGAGGATATCAAGCGCGCCAATCCGCAAGATGAAAAGCTCGGACAGAATATTGACGCGGCAATTGCAGCGATGCGCAGCTTCGTCCAAACGCAGGCGAAGGACGTAAACACCGGCCTTTTGCTTGACAGCACACCGTTCAAGAACATCCAAGCGGACGGCCATTCATGGTCAAGCTCCCTCCGTTGGGGATTGGAACTGCTGCAAGGCAATTCGACCGGCATCGAGCATCTTGGCGCCTCCATCGAGCGGACGAATTTCGAGATTGCCCGCGTCCTTGGCGTGGAAACATTGATGATCGGGCAGAGCTCGGGCAGCCGAGCACTCAGCGAGGACAAGAGCCGCAACCTGTACATTCAGGTGAACGGGATGCTTGCCGATATGGCCGAGGTGTTCAATCGCGACATGATCGGATCACTCTGGACGCTCAACGGCTTCGATAACCGTCTGAAGCCAAGGTTCCGGCCCGCGGAAGTGTCCTTTATCTCGGTTGAACAGGTCGCCGCAACGCTCCGTGACATGGCGACCGCCGGTCACGTCCTGGCGGCGGATGATCCAGCCATCGATTTCGTCCGCGAACTCTTGGGCGCGCCGCCTGCACCTGAACCTGATCCATCCCTTATGGGAATGTAGGAGACCATCATGGTTGACGAAACCTACCTCATCGAGGCCTTCCACCCGAACCAAGCAAAAAAACTACCGGACGCGCAGAAGAACCGTGTCGGAGTGACGATTGCCGAACTGGCAGGGACAATACCTCCTCCGCCTGCTCCCACCTGGGACGAAGTTCAGGATAAGCCGGTTTTCGGCACGGCGGCAGAAGCTGACCTTGTCGATTTAGTTCAACTTGGCGGACAGGCGCAAGACGCGGCGCTTGAGTTCGGGACCACTAATGCACAGCCAGTGCATATCAAGACCAACGGCGGAACGCGCGTTGCCATTTCCGATACAGATGTCGCTGTATCAACGTCCGTTACCGGCGTTGGCTATATGGGTATATCTGGGCCAACCCATTATCCTGGCATCCCCGGTGGATTGGGAGCTTACCTTGTCGGCGGCAACGGTAATGCCGGATTGACGATTGCGAACCCGAATCGAACGACTGGCAATCAACGTTTCGATATCGAATTGACCGCTGCTGGCGCTGCTTTCGTTTGGCGCAATGAACAGAGCGGCGTTGGTGCTGGTGCCATTACCTTAGTCGGCGGTGCTGTTGGTGGCACAGCCTCTATTCAATTCTTTGGCACAGATACAGCAAATCCAGCTCTGGAAATTAATGGAACGGGACAAGTTACGGCTTCCGGCTCTTATGTTCCTGGTAGCGATACGGCTCTCGCTACCAAGAAATACGTCGATGACCAAGGCGCAGCGCAACGCACGGCGATTGATGCCCTATCACTGGTAGCAACGGCAGATGCCACCGATTTGCCCACGGCCATTGCGCTTGCCAACGCGAATAAGGTGGCCATCAACGCCATCATCGACGCATTGAAAGCCACATAACAGATGGCTTTCTCATATCCTCAAGTCACGATCAGCAGCACGGTCTATCCGGCTTACGTCAATGTTGCTGACGCTGATGCCTTTCTCAACGGGTCGGTGAATGCCGCAGCCTGGATAGCGCTGAGTGGGGACGACAAGGGCCGGGCTATTGTCACGGCTGTTCGTCTCATTGACGCGCAGGACTGGAAAGGCGCGAAGACAGACCCCGACAACGCCTTGGCTTGGCCGCGCACATGTCAGGCCGATCAGACGACACTTCCCGCCGCGCTGGTCAACGTCACGATCCAGCTTGCCTTTGCCATAACCCAGAACCCGGAGCTTGCCGGCGGCGCGTCGAGCGGGCAGGGCGGTACGAAACGCCTCAAGGCAGGGTCGGTTGAGATCGAATACTTCAACACCGGGATACTGCCCAGCCAATCGAACGCTTCGGCGCTGTGGGGCATCCTCGCGCCATTGGCGGGGTGTCTTGCATCATCGGGCGCGGGTACGTCGCTGGTGGGTGCATTCGCAAGCGGGACGACACGACAGTCGCCGTTCTCGGACCCGGATTATTCCTTGACGCGGGGCATATGATCCTCGTCCCAGATCGTCGCCAGGATCGCCACACCACGCCAAAATGAAATCGGCTGCACGCCTTGGACACGAGACGCCTTGATCAGCGCCTCGTTGCTGGTGAACAGCCATGTCGATGGATCGTCGGGAAGCTGTGTACCGTCGCGAGGATCGAATGCTCTCAACCTTTTCATCGCTTATCAATTACAGCACTCCGATAGCCTTCGCAAAGGAGAAAAACGAAGATTACGAGCGTGTCGAGCGGCTTGTATCCAAGCTTGAGGCAAACGTCCGCGCCGCGTTTTTGCGCTTTGTCCAAACTGTACAGAACAACGAGGCAATGCGTGAAATAGCGGACCTCCTTGGCCGCGGCGATGTCGAAGCGGCTTTGTCCGTGGTTGATCGCCACATCGCCCGGATGGCTCCGGTCCTATCCACCGTGTTCGACGCGGCGGCACGAGACGAAGTGAAATCCCTCGCGGACCAAGTGAAGAGTTGGGCACCATCGACGGGGATTTCCTTCGATCCCACCAATGAGCGCGCCGCGGCACTGATGCGGCAGAACCAGCTTCAATTCGTTCGCGAAATGCAGGACAGCCAGCGCCAGTCAATCCGGCAGGCGCTCACGCAAGGCCTTGTGGATGGTTCCGGGCCTCGCGACGTGGCTTCGAACTTCCGAAATGCCATCGGCTTGACGGTCCAGCAGGAAGAAGCGGTTCGGAACTACCGGCGATTGCTCGAAAGCGGCAGCAGGGAGGCGCTGGACCGCGATCTAAGGGACCGCCGCTATGATCGCACCGTTGCGCGCGCCGACCGCGCTGGCGAGCCGCTGAGTGCCGATCAGGTCGAACGAATGGTTGATCGTTACCGGCGAAATGCGATCAAGTCCCGCGCCGAGACGATTGCAATCACCGAGACGGGCAATGCGGTCAGCGCCGCCCGGCAGGAGGCGTTCAACCAGATCACGGATGAGGTCCAGATCGCAGACGATCAGATCGAGCGGGAATGGAAAACCCATCGTGACGGGCGAGAGCGGCCAAGCCATCGCAACATGCAGGTGAGGACAGTTCAAGGGCGCGAGGCGAAGTTTGTCACCGGCGCTGGCGTCTCGATGATGCGGCCACACGATCCGAGCGGGCCTTCGAGCGAGGTAATTCGGTGCAGATGCGTCCAGATAATGAGGATCAAGAAGCCGGAACCGAAGCCGCAGGGCGCGCCGGTGGATGCTGTGAGCCTCGACAATGCGTCAAAGGCGTCCGTCCTGAATAAGGGGAGGTCAGACGGGCTTGAGCACCTAGCTGGCTATAACCGACGCACCGGGGAAATGCTGGGCGAGATCGACGGTCACGCTAATAATCGTGTCAACTTTACGCCTGAGTTGGCCTACAGGCTTAGCGATAAGGGCAGTGAATATGTGCTGCACCACAATCACCCGAGCAGTTCATCGCTCAGCGGGCAGGATTTGTTGATGCTCCAGCGCTTCCCGGCGCTTCATACCGTCTGGGCGCATGGGCATGACGGCAGTTCATATGCGGCTTGGGAGCCGAAGCGCCTTACCGATAAGACCATCCAACGCGTTGCCGATCGTGTCCGGCGCGCATTGCAGGAGCAAGTCAACGCGCGCGAAATCTCGCCGGTCGACGCCGCCGCGGTCCATGCCCATATCATCAACATGGCGCTTGAGCGACTTGGGCGCATAAAATACACCGCTGAATTGCGGGGCGGCAGCGCGGATGCTTATGGTAGGGTGAGCAAATTGGTCAATTTGCTCCTTGCGGAGGGTACAAAGCGATGAAGTATGGATCATTCATAGACCCGCCATCTCCATTCTCACCACTGGAGGAATGGGAGGCTTTCGCCGCCGATCTTCGGAGCGTCGGCACCAAGGACCCGGACGTAAAGCGTGAGCTTGACCGGGCCGAGAAGATGATTGCCGAGATGAAGGCTCAACGGGCGTCATAGCCCAATAGTGCAAATTTACCCCAAATGGGCGGTTCTTCGGAGCCGCCTTTTTTATTGGCGAAATCCGAGAGGAGAACAGTGTGAGCGGACGCCCCCCATTCGTTGATCAGACCATTCTCTACAACCCTGCTGAGGGTTCTACGAAGGGGAACTGCACCGAGGCGGCTGTCGCCAGCATCCTTGGCCTTCGGCTTGAGAACGTTCCGGACTTTCGTGCTGATGGCGACGATGCAGTCACATTCTGGGATGCCTTCCATGAGTTCTTTCGAGAGCGCGGCTATGAGGCGATCCGCATGGGCGGAAACTTCTGCCCCGAGGTCATGTATCTCGCCTTGGGCATCTCACCGCGCGGCGCGCACCACATGGTGGTGATGCAGGACGGCAAGCTTCTGCACGATCCGCACCCATCGAAGGCCGGCATCGGCGATCCCGATCACACATGGCTGATCGTACCAATCGATCCAGCAGTGAGGCACGCATGAGCGAACCTAGCGCCAGCGCCGTCCACGTCGATGGCACCGAATGGAAGAAGCCGAAGAAGGCCGACACCACCAAATTCGCAGCAGGCCGCGCGCTGGAGCCGCTTGACGACGAGCGCTCGAAAACACCGTTCACCTATGAGGGCAACGTCCTTGGAGCGCTACGGGAAGATCAGGTGCCGCGCTTTTTCGGCGCGCTGACCGATCCCGACAAGCTACCAAAACAGTCTGTGCCCTTGGCAGAACTCGTGGCGATGCAAAACCGCGTCGATACCGGGAAAGTCAAAGCCATCGCAGAGAGCGGCGTCGAGGGCGGCAAGCTGCCCGTCGTCGTCAAGATCAACGGCCGGCTGTTCATTGCCGACGGCCACCACAGGCTCACGGCTGCATGGCTCAACGGCGATGAAGCAGCCGAGGTTCGCTTCAAAGACCTCGAACGGAGACGAATGTCATGAAAGGCGAATTTGCGACCGACGCCCAGGTATTCAAGGTCGATGAGGGTTTGGGCCTCGTCTTCGGATGGGCGATTGTCTGCAAGGTAGACGGCAAGGAATATTACGACACTCAGGGCGATTTTATCCCGGAAGACGCCATGCTCAAGGCCGCCGCCGACTTCATGGCGAATAGCCGAATGGCGAAGGAGATGCATGAGGGCGGCGAGAAGGGTTCCGTCCTCTTCGCGTGGCCGATGACCGCGGATATCGCCAAAGCCATGGGCATTGAGAGCAAGCAAACCGGGCTCATGATCGCGATGAAGCCGAGCAGCCCGGAAATGCTTGCCAAGTTCAAATCAGGCGAGTTCACCGGCTTTTCTATAGGCGGTCGCCGCATCAAAGATAGAGAGGTCGCGTGATGACGAAGCGGGTCATGGAAGATTTCTCCATCTCTGAAATCAGCGCCGTTGACCGCCCAGCCCAGAAGGGCGCGCGGATGACCATCATGAAACGGGATGACGGCGAGCCATATTGGAAGCGCTCATTTACCGCAGAACAGCGCGAGCAGGCCGCATCGAGCGGCGCGGCGATGCCTGACGGCTCATTTCCTATCATCAGTGCTGGCGACCTCAAGAACGCCATTCACGCCACCGGCAGGGCAGATAGCCCCGAGGCGGCAAAGAAACACATCATCAGTCGGGCCAAGGCGCTCGGCCATACCGATTTGCTCCCCGACGGTTGGGTGAGCAAGAGCGCCGGCGACGGCAAAAACCCCGACCATGGAGAAAACCACATGGACCCGAAAGAACTGGAAAAGAAGATCGCCGACGCGGTGGCCGCCGCAACTGCCGATCTGTCAAAGAAGCTCGAAACCTCTGAGGCCATCATCAAAATGTCCAAGGAAGAGCGCGAGCACCTGGACGCAATGAAGGATGACGAAGCCAAGAAGGAATTCATGGCCATGTCGCCCGAGGACCGCAAGAAGAAGGTCAGCAAAGCCGCCGAAAGTGACGAAGTGCTGAAGGTGGATGGCAATGAAATCCGCAAGTCAGCGGTTGGCGATGCCACCTTCGCCGTGCTGAAATCCCAGCAGGCGGCAATCGCCAAGCAGGCCGATGATCTGAAGAAGGCCAAGGATGAGACGGAATTCGAGCGGCTCAAGAAGCGCGCCACTGACGAATTCGGCCATCTTCCGGGCACGCCAGAAGCCAAGGCCAGCATTCTAAAGGCTATGGGCAGCATGGATGAGGGCGTACGCAAGAACCTCGACCATCTTCTCAAGACCGCCGAAAAGATCGCCTCCAGCGCTTTTGTCATGAAGGGTTCTCTCGACGGCACGACGCACGACGCGGAATCGCCCGAAGGCAAGCTCGACAAGCGCGCCAAGGAAATCCAGAAGGCCGACAGCGTCTCCTACGCCAAGGCCTACGACAAGGCCGCGACGGAGAACCCGGCGCTCTACGACGAGATCAGCAAGCGAGCCGCTGCCGCGCAGTAAGCGGCGTCTTCCTATTCAACCTTTCCCCGCCGAGAGGCGGCATGTCCCTTAGATGGAGATTTTTCATGTCCTACTTCGAGAGGAAGCGGACGATCACGCTGCTTGCCGGTGCCGATCTGTCTGCAAGCCAGTATCTGTTCGGCGTCGTTGGCGCTGCTGGCGTAACAGTCGCCGCCGCCGGCGCTGTTGCTGATGGCGTGATCGATAGCAACCCAACCGCCGGTCAGGCTTTCCCGTTTGCAATCGGCGATGTCGTTGAAATCAAGCTGGGAGCGACGCTCGCGGCTGGCGCCACCGTCGCCTCCGACGCCACGGGGCAGGCTGTCACGGCTGCCGCCGGCGCCCAGCTTGGCAAGCTGCTGGAAGGCGGCGTGGCGGGCGATATCGTCCCGATGCTTTGGCAGAAGGTCGCGTAACCAATCCCAACAATTTGAGCATGCAGAACCGCCTCCGGGCGGTTTTTTGATGCCCTGAAACAAGCGCCGTCGCGAGACGCCGTGGCCCCTTAGAAGGAACTTTTCAATGCCATCTCCTACGCTGTCTAACGTCCACGTCAACGCGCCGCTGACCAACATGTCGGTGGCGTATGTGCAGGACCAGTCACACTTTATCGCCGATAAGGTGTTCCCGAACATCCCCGTCACCAAGCAGTCGGACCGGTACTATGTCTACAGCCGCGCCGACTTCAACCGGGATGAGATGCAGGAACGCGCGCCCGGTACGGAATCCGCCGGCGGGGGCTACAACCTCGACAACACGCCGACCTATTACGCGCCGGTCAACGCCTATCACAAGGATATCGATGACCAGATCCGCGAGAATTCGGATTCGGTCCTTGGGCCCGACCGTGACGCCACGATCTTCGTCACTCAGAAGGCACTCATCCGCCGGGAACGTCTCTGGGCAATGAAGTATTTCCAGACCGGTGTATGGGCAACCCAGGCTACGGGTGTCGCTTCCGCACCCGCCGCCGGTCAGTTCATTCAGTGGAGCGATGCCGGTTCGACGCCTATCGAGGACATCCGCGCCGCAAAGCGCAGGGTTCTTGAATTGACGGGCTTCGAGCCGAACAAGATCACGCTTGGCAAAGCCGTCTATGATGCGCTGGTGGATCACCCGGATATCGTTGACCGCGTGAAATACGGTCAGACGCCCGGTAAGCCCGCCCAGGCGAATGCCAGCACATTGGCGCAGCTTTTCGAGCTGGATGAAGTGCTCGTGTCCAAGGCTGTCTTCAATGCTGGCGCCAAGGGTGCCGACTATGCGGACTCCGCGACGAGGGAAAAGAGCCAGTTCATTTCCGGCCCGAATGCGCTGCTCGCCTACGTCACCCCGACGCCGAGCATCATGCAGCCGACCGCTGGCTATACCTTCTCTTGGTCCAACTGGTTCGGCGCCACCGGCATGGGCTTCCGCATCAAGAAGTTCCGCATCGAGCGGCTGGAATCGGACCGCGTGGAAATCCAAATGGCATTTGACCAGAAGGTCGTGGGCGCGGACCTTGGCTATTTCTTCTCGAATGCGGTCGCCACGAGCTAATCAGGCCCAAATCTGAGGACGGCGCACCTCTTAAGCAATAGCACGCGCCGACTGACTTCCATTCCCCATCATATCGAGGATGAAACACAATGGCCCGAGCGACTTGGCGGCATTCATTCGAGCGAGACCGCGACTTCGTAGTGTTCCGCCGTCCCTTGAAAATCTGCGGCGAAGAATTCGCGCCAGGAACACCATTCGACAAGACGCTCGTGCCGACAAGAAAGCTCCGGCAGCTGTTCGAAGGCCATCGCATCAAATTTGCCGATGTGGATAAGCCCGGTCATGGCGAACGCTCAATGCTGGAGCCGCGTTTGGTGCAGCCAATGGCGGTCCCCGCCGCCGAGCCGGTTAATATGCCGCCAGTGCACGCCGGAACCGTCACGGAAAACCAGCCGGTCGATATCCCTTCCAATTGGCGCGATCTGACCTGGCAGGAGCGCCGTAGCATTGCCTCGAAGATCAGTGACTTCCCAATCAAAAACGGCGGCGATGCTGACGCGGCGATTGAATTGGAACTGGAGCGCCGCGAAGGGCAGGGCGACCAATGAGTGGTCCGCTTCTCACCGGGCAAATCGCCAAGGCGATATATGCTGGCTTCAAGGGCAAGCTTCTGACCGGCCAGCTTCGCCAACAATCTGCCGGTGGGCTGGATGAATACGGCGATCCGACCCCCGGAACCGTCACGCTCTCTCCCATGCAGGGCTTCACCGACGAATACGACGACGCCTATCGTGCTCGAGCTGGCATTCCAGAGACTGACCTAATCGTGAACATCTTCGCTCAGAGCCTTCCGGCTGGCATTCGGCCGGGGAAGGACGACAAAGCCCAATTCCTTGGGCAGTGGTATCAGATCAGGGCAGTCAAGACCGATCCGGCGACGGCGTTGTGGACATGCCAAGCGTTCCGCATCGAGGCACCTGCACCATGACCGTTGAATGGGATGGCGACAGCATCCTTGAGAAAATCCGCAAGGCCGCCATGCGCGGCGTCGTGACTGGCACGGAAGGCATCCTCGAAGAGGGCGCGTCACTGATCATGGATGGCGAAAAGACGGGGCGTATCTATCGCCGGCGCAGCGTCAAGCATCAGGCTTCAGCGCCCGGCCAAGCGCCCGCGACTGACACCGGTCGCCTCGTTCAATCCGGGCGAACCGAATACGACACACAGGAACTCAGCGGTACGGTGAATTGGTCCACGGCCTATGCCGAGGCGCTTGAACACGGGAGCGAGAACATGGAGCCGCGTCCATACGCTCGCCCGGCACTTGCCAATCGCAAGGATGCGATCGAAGCGGCGGTTGAGGACGAGATCAAGGCGGTGCTTCGATGAACGCGCCTGTCCTGAATGTGCTGTCGGGCCTCTATGCCGCCGTTGTCGCCGTTCCCGCAATCACCTCAAAGCTTGGATCGTTCAACGGCTCACCATCGGTTCACACGCGCCGACCAGTGCCATCCGGGGCGACATACCCGATGATTACCATAGGTCCTGTCATCGCGCGGAGCGATGAGGACGGGATCAACGATTTCAAGCCTGTCGTCGTGCTCGACATCAATGTCTATGGCCCGCAGCCGGACAGCTATCGAAACGTCGAACAAGTCGCCGACCTCGTTTATTCGCTGTTTCACCGGCAGGCGCGCAGCTTCACAGTTCCGAATTATCAGGTGTGGATGGTCACATGTTCCGGCCCGTCACCCGCCCCCGTCGATGATGAGAGCCGCGTCGGTCGTCGCGTGACGCTTACGATCCGCCTTCGCGCACAATAGCAGTTTCGGCCCGGTTGCCCGCCGGGTCGCATCCAGAAACGCCGCTTGGGCAGCGGTGCTTGGCCCGCAGTGATTGCGCGCCAGTCCCTCAGATGGAGCGCCTATCATGGCTGACCTATATCCTATCGCCGGCAAGAAGATTTATATCGGCGGCGTCATGGCATCACAGGCGGCAGATTTCACTGCTGCTGATTTTTCATCCCAGACATGGACCCTTATCGACGGATGGGAAACCATGGGCCCGGTTGGCGACGCCGTCGCCCTCATCACGACGCCCCTTATCAACCGCGGACGCGACGTGAAGCTCAAGGGCACTGCAAACGCGCCCTCGATGCAGAACAATTTCGCTGTTCTCCCTGGTGATCCGGGGCAGACTGCACTCATTGCAGCCGGTCAACCCAGCAACAAGAACAATTATGCCTTCAAGATCGAAGGCGACGATGCTCCGGTGGGCGGCACGCCATCTCAGCGCCTGTTTATCGGACTGGTGATGGGTACGCCCGAGCAAGGCGGTACGGCTAACACCGCCGATTTGATGCAGGGCACAATCGAAATCAATTCCAACATCGTGAAGGTAGCAGCGGCGGATGGGCCATAGTCCGCCAACCCCATCGCGCCATTCATTCAAGGAGAACTAAATGGAAATCCAATCCCTCAAGCGCGATTCCGCAGCGGCAAACGCCGGGCAATGGGTCGATGACATCCCCGGCATGGGTGATATGCGGCTTCGTGTTCGCGGATTATCGAGTTCAACCGTTATAGCGCTTCGTTCCCGCAAAGAACGCAAGGTTCCGCGTGATCAGCGCGAGCGCGATGGTTCGATCAAGCCAGCCGTCGCATTGGTCATTTTCGGTGAAGTGTTGCATGAAGCCGTTCTTCTTGAGTGGGACGGCCTCACAAATGGCGGCGTAGCGCTTCCCTACGACGCCGAGCTTGCCAAGGAATGGCTGACGAACCCGGATTTCGCGCCATTCGCTGATGCCGTGACTTATGCCGCACAGATCGTTGATCGCGGGACATCCCAGGCGCAAGGCGAACTGGAAAAAAACTCCAAGAGGTCGCCCGCTGGCAAATAGAGTGGGGCGACCGCGCCGAAAGCCTGATTGAAAGGCACGAAGAACGCGGCGAGACCATTCCCGAAAACCTCTATTGCCCGCCAATATTGGCCGGGTACGAGGAATGGATTTCAGCCTTCTGGGAACTATCGACCGAAAGGCAGATTGGTTTCGCAGCGGGACCGATACCCGGCTCCGCGATCAGCCGGCGCTGCGAAGAGATGGGCATTGTCGATCTGGACGAGATAGCCTCATTTCGCGGCGCGATCCGGGCAATGGATCGGGTCATTCTCGCGGACTTGAGCGACAGCCATCAATCTTCTGGCGGCATAAGATCGAAGCCGCATGTGTCGAGCAGGCCGATGACGTTCGATCTGTTCGACGCAATGTTCGAGCAGAAATGAAAAGGGATGAGAGATGGATGAGAAAAAGAAGGCGGCGATCCGTAGGGAGATCGCCGCTGGAGGTGAGCGCACTTCCAGGGGGTACGTGGACGCGATCACCGACGCCACAGGCCCGAAAAGTAGGCTGTCATCTATGGTGAGCGGGCTGACCGAAGATACAGCCTTATTTCTGAATGGTTGAATCGATGGCAAAATAGTTTGGCGTGATGCCTATGTGCGGCCGGTACTCAGTTGCTGCGATTGAGTCTGTCCAAAATACGCTCGTATGCTCGAAGCATGCCTAGAACTTCGTTAAGGGCTTCTCCGAGGGAGTGGTCACCCTTGTTTAAGCTGTTCAATTTTTCAGCAGTATTTCGTTGCTCGGATAAAATCTCAACGCCTATCTGATGGGCGCGCTCTGGTGTGTGCTGGAGGATTCCCAACACGGAACTCTGGATAAACCGAGCATCAGCGAAAAGGGCATCCGAAAGCTGGGAGAATTCCTCGAATTGCTGGCGATCCAGCAAAAGGGGCGAATTCCCAAACCGGTATATTTGGGACGATGCGGGGATGGCTCCAATTTCATTCCTCCCGATTAGCTTAAGGAACCTTTCAGTTCGTCGGATTGTATCGCGAATATGATCAATCAGCGAATCCTCCAACAGGCTGCGCCGAGCCGCTTGGCGAGCAATTTTATTGGCCTGGAATGCTGCGGCAGCCTGCCCAATCGTCCCAATAGCGGCGACGGCTGCGATCACCAAACTCACGATGATAGCTGGGTCTGGATCAATTTGACCTGTCTGCTCGTTTTCTGACATGCCCCCTCCGAAAGAATTCTCCATGGATTTAACCGTCGCCCTCAGTGTCTCTGTCGCCGTAATTTCAGTAGTCAACTACTTTGTGATGCGCCGCGTACTAAAGCGCTCCCGAATGTGGGAGGACCTCGCGAAAAAGCTCATTGATGAAAAGCTTGATCTGCTCCACCGGGGGCAATGAAACCGAGTCGCAACCGGGAGTCGAGATAAAGAAAACCCCGCCGAAGCGGGGCTTGGAGGTCAATAGGAGAAGCGGGAGGTGGCGGTTAGGCGTGGGCTAGCCGCCCATTGTGGTTTTCCTGGTGCATCACGTTGGCTTTGTGAGAGGTCTCGCGCACCGCATTCGGGATGTTTTGCTGAGCTATCGTCACACGAACCAACGAACCAACGAACGGGGAGTTCGCGGTAACGGCAGTAAACCAAAGGTAATTCAGATTGAAATGCTCGTTCTTCAAATGATCGCTGAGAGGAGAAAGTGAAGCTTTGGGTCTCCGCGAAGGTTTTGACTTCTTTTTAAGGAACTCCAAGAAGAGAAATGCCGCACGCGGATTATTTATGGTCGACGCCATATCGTCTATAAATTCGATATCTCCCTTCGAGAGATCGTCTCTCTGCAACAGGTTATTTGCTTCCACGTAAAAAGCCCTTGCTGCGTCCACGTACTGCTCATGGCTGGAATGGTGAATTTTCAGCAGCCATAGACCGAAACGAAGCAGGGCGTAGCTTACGGCAATCAGCAGAATTGCCGAAACCCATTCAAGCATTGTCCTTCTCCTTCTCTTTCAAGGCCAGCAACTTGGCCTTAAGCTTTGCCTCTTTCTCAAGAAGCTCCACATCGTCCCGGCGCCTCTGGGAGAGCGCGTTCGATATGGCTGTTATATAGGCTGGCCCATAATGCAGCAGAAGGACGAAAATGGCAAACAGGGCAATGAGCCATGGATTATTGCCGATGGCTGTCAGTACCGCCTCAATCGCCTTGTCCATGAACGTTGTCCGCCGTGTCCCCGAATTTGCGAACCATAACCAGATTCAGCGCGGCGGCAACAGTTTTGCGCAGATGGTCAATCGCCCTTTAGGTAGCCCATCGGTCTGCCAGTCGCGGCAGGGCGGGCTACTTGCCGTGAGGCATTAACCAAAGAACTTAATCGCGGCCAGAACGCCGACCGCCACCACCAGCATACCGCCGATTTTCGTGATCATACGGAGTTCCATTTCGCGTAGATCGGCTTTGGTCATTGCGTATTGCCTTTTTGAATTTCCGCAACGACAGACATGGCTTTATTCAAACCGTCGAGAGAAACACTGTCGTCCCTCGAATAATCGTAAGGCCATTTCACCCAACGAGAAAGGAAGGTGGTCCCGGTTTTCATCTGGCCGATGACGCGGCTTGCGGGAACGCACCCATCGGTGTCGGTGGTTATCGGCGCTCCCTTATCAATGCGGATCTGCCCGCTTCGACCTGGGAAATCGTGCCCGAGAATACAAACCGATTGCGGGGAGGATGAGAAACCATAGTAGATGAATGGACCGCCGCTCTTTGACGTGATCGAGCATTTCCGCTTATCCGCCATCTGGTCGATAGCGCAGTCTATCGACCAGTGGTCAGCCAGAATGTCGGGGCTTCTACCTACCCATCCAGAACCATCTGGATATTTGGTGACGAAGAATCCATCAGGCGCAGACGGAAATGGAGCTTGAGCAAGTTGTCTGGGCGGGGGTGGGGTCCACGATGGCTGGGTTTGGCACCCGGAGAAAGCCAACGAAATGGCTCCGATGGATAGAAGTCTTAAATTCATGATTGCCCCCACTGACGGCGAGGAATGAAGCAAATCGTGGGGATGTTGTCCAGTCAGTCCTTTAGATAGCCTCCCTGCCTGAGCCATTGCGTGACGATCTTCTCCATCAGCGATGAAACGGAGCGTAAATCGTCCTTAGCGGCTTTTTCGAGAGCCTCTTTCGTGTCTGGCGGCAGGCGGAATGATATTGGAACGCTTTTTTGCATTGTTTGTAGTTATCCGTAGTTGACAGCATTAATCACACTACGTATAACTACAACGTGTTTAAAAAGCAAGCGGGCCGAAACGGGACTGGAATCCCACCCCGGCCCTAACCCAAACCGAAGTGGAGCTTCGATCATGGCTAATCGCATTATACTGCTTTCATCCATTCCACGGAACCCCGATGTCGCTGCATTCCTCGCAAGGGGCGAGCGTGACACTGGCGCTGCGTTCGCTGTTCCGGCAACTCCGCAGCCCGTCATCACTGGCGGCGCAGCCAAAATGCTGGAGGTGGCGTGATGGCTGGCAATGCAAATCCAGAAACCTTCGCCACGGAATCCGTCAACGCATTGCGAGCGAGAAAAGAAAGATTGGCAGATGGCTTCCTAGATATGGAATGCCCTCTGTTCGACGCGCGGGCCATGGCCGGTATCGTAGTCGATCTGTTTGACGCTCACTATACGCATGCCGAAAAGAATGACGGCCTGATCACGATCAAGCTCAATTCGGCAGAGAGTGATCGTTTCGACTTCGCCGTCAGGAACGTTTTGACCCGGCTGGAAGAGATTGCCGGCCGTTGGCGCATGATCGCCGAAAACAAGCAGTCGATCCCCCGGTTGGTGGACTAACCCCAAAACCATTCGAAATCGCTAATTTAGAAAACAACTGTTCGGGTGCTTGGATGCGCCTGATCCGTGACGGCGGGGTTTTGCCTGGAAGCGGCCCCGCTGTCACGTCGCCCGGCCATCGTTAGCGCGATGGTCAGTTCCAATGCCGATCCACGAAAGGAAACCCGGCAATGACAAAGATTGATATGCACATCACATCCGGCGAGCGCAAGAGCGTAATGCCGTACCAGTTCGACGGGCGGAACATTCGTATTATCGAGAGAGATGGAGAATACTGGTTCGTTGCAAGTGATGTGGCAGCCGAACTGGGCTATTCCGTTGCCAAGGACATGGCCCGCCGTCTGGATGATGACGAGAGGGGTGGGCATATTGTGCCCACCCCCTCCGGCGATCAGGAGATGACGATTATTTCCGAACCCGGTCTGTACAGAGCCATCATTCAGCGCCGGTCCACGAAGAAGATGGATGACCGGCTCCTGAATCGCATCGCTCGGTTTCAGCGATGGGTTTTCCACGATGTGCTGCCTTCGATCCGCAAGACCGGCGGCTATAATGCCCAGCCGTCCATCACGATTGCGGACCTTACCGCCAACCCACACATGCTGCTCCAGCTCACACAGGGGTATGCTTTGCAGATCGAGGACATGAAGCGCGAAATGGGGGTGATGGAGAAGGAAGTCGCAACGCTCGACCGCATTGCTGGCGCTGATAATCTATTTGGCGTCAGGGTTGCCGCTAAAATCCTCCAGATGGAGGAAAAGAAGTTCACGGCCTATATTCAGCAGATCGGGTGGGCGTACCGCCAGCCAGGGACGAGAGTGCTTCTTTGCTATGCCGAAAAGCAAAAAGCCGGACTCGTGCTTAACAAGGCGTCTCCGTATACAAAGCCGGACGGTTCCGAAGGGTTGCGGGAAAGCCTCAAATTCACAGCAAAGGGTATTGTTCGGCTCGGCAAGATGCTGAACATCGATATCGTCGAGGGCGATCTGTTCGGGCCGAAAGGTGAACCCGCTTAATGTCGGATGATGTTTGGGAAATGCGATATCGGGCGGGCAAGGTCAGGGGCATTGAAGTCGCCGTTTGCGCCCGCCCGAGAAGCGAAGAATATCATGTCCAGCTTCTGGGCACGTTTGAAGGCATAAGCGATATTGGCGAGCCATTCATTGGTCGGAATGCGAAACGTCTGGCATCGGTGTTCGCGGAATCAATCCTTGCATCACTCGAATGCGCAGACATCACTTGGTCAAAATAAGCGCCCCGTAGGGCGCTTTTTCTTATTTGCATAGCGCCAGAGCCGCGTCTAGATACGGGCTGATGTTCACCTTCATCCCTGCATTGGCAAGGATAGGATCTGGATCGGGAAGCCATATGGGTTTCGGGTCATGGCCGCCATGAACCATTGCAAAGCCGTTCAAGGCATAATCTTTCCCATCGATTCGCGCGTAAACATCGTCATGCGACTTGCAGATGATCGTCATCTTGTCGGTATCGAACGGCCATGGGCAGGATGACTGTTCTCTCGCGATGGTAACGCCGCCGTCCTTGTAGTCGCCCCCGCAGGCAAACGCCTCTTTCGGAGGCTCATAGCTGCATGCCGACAAGGCCGCAGCCGAAATCAATAACCCAACAACAGATCGCATCCCATCCCCTCCCGTTTCCCAACGGCGGGACGCTATCGCACACCATATGAAAGGTAAAGCCATGGACGTTGCAGGTCTCGTCACGGTTCGGGTGAAGGCAGATCTGACTGAATTGGATCGCGGTCTAGCCGACGGTCGCAAGAAGTCAGAGGCATTTGGCCGTGAAGCGCCCCGTGCTTTTCGTGGCGTGGATTCCGCAGCGAAGGAAGCTGGGCGCAGCATCAAGGGCGTGGCGAGCCAAGCGGCGGTTGCCAATGACAATGTCCGCGTCATGGGGGCGTCGTCGCGTATTGCCGCCGCTGGAATGCGCCAGATGGCTTCCGCAGGAGCGGCTTTCGGCGTCGCGATGGCAGCGGCATTCTCATTAAGCCCCGCGTTCGCCTTCCAGGACGCACTTGCGGAGGTATCCACGCTCGTTGATACGGCAACGTTTGACATGCAGGGGCTGGAACAGGCCGCGCTCAAACAGGCCGCAGCATTTGGGGGTGGCGGCGCGCCGCAGGCGAAAGCCTTTTACCAGATCATCAGCGCAGGCGCGTCAAGCGCAGCGCAGGCCACCGATACTCTCACGGCTGCGAACCTTTTGGCTGTTGGAGGCGTGACCAGCGTCACCACGGCGGCCGACGGCCTAACCAGCGTTTTGAACGCATACGGCAGTAAGGTCGAAGGGGCTACGGCGGTTTCCGATGCGCTCTTTGTAGGCATGAGGGCTGGCAAGACCACAATCGGGGAACTCTCGTCCTCCCTCGGTCAAGTCGCGCCGCTGGCGGCACAAACCGGCGTTACCTTTGATGAACTAGTCGCCTCGATATCGGCGCTCACAAAAGGAGGTATTGCCACGTCGGAAGCCGTGACGGGCGTGAGAGCGATCCTGGCTGCCGTTGCAAAGCCGACGGTTGAAGCATCAAAGGCCGCAAATGCGCTTGGACTTGATTTTTCAGCGGCCGGACTTGCCTCGAAGGGCTTTGCTGGCTTCATTGGAGATATCCAGAAAAAGACTGGCGGGAGCACAGAGGCGCTGTCTCTGCTATTTGGTGGCGTCGAGGCGCTTGTTCCTATTATGGCTCTCTCTGGACAGGCTGGCGTCGATTTCACAGCAATCCTAGAGCAGATGGGCGACAAAGCCGGGGCGACGGCAGAAGCTTTCGCAAAAATGGAAGCGTCTCCCAGTTTTCAGGCTGGCCGCGTCTGGTCGGCACTTCAGTCGGAAATACTAGGATCGTCCAGCGCGCTTTCCGATGGGCTTGTCGTCGCAATGAAATTCACTGCCGACAACATGGGGCGGCTCGTTGGTGTAGTTAAGGTCGTCGGCGCCGCGCTTCTCGTCGCGTTCGCGCCAACCATTCTATCCATGATGGCTGCTGGTTTCGTTGCGATCGGGACTGCTGGCGTTGCAGCATTCACCGCGATCACTGTTGCCATTGCAGCAAATCCGTTGGGTGCCATCCTCGTCGCGATCACGACAATAATCACGGCGCTTTACGTCTTCCGGGACGATATCAAGGAGGTCTTTGGCGTTGATGTCGTGGCGACGGCAAAGGGCGCAGCCAATGCGGTTATCGGCGCATTCGTCGGCGGCTATCATGTCGTGATGGAGCAGTGGAGGAATTTGCCCACACTGTTCAGCGCCCTTGGCAAACAGGCATACAACAGCCTCGTCTCTGAATTCGAGAAGCCCGCGCTCGCAATCAATGGGATGACGATCATCCCGGGGCTCGATTTGTCTTCGATGAAAAGCGACCTGACGGACGCTGAAAAATCCTCATTGAGCGGCGCAACGGCAACGTTCAACAAGGATTTCAACCGCGATTATATAGGCGACCGCTTCGGCGGCGTTGCTGAAAGCGCCGGAAGCGCGGCGGCATCCATCGCCAAAGTAACGGATGCATCCACCAGCGCCGCGCTCGCCCTAGGTGAGACTGACAAAGCCGCGGCGAAAACCAAAAACAGCTATGATGAGATCGTTCGCAGCGCGAACCAGTTCATCGCGGCGCAGCAATTGGAGGCGAGCGTCATTGGGCTTACGGAACAGGCCGCCAGCCGCCTCCGGTTTGAACAAGACCTGCTCAACCAAGCGGCAAACGACAACATCAAACTCACGCCGAAGCAGAAGGAAGAGTTGATGGGTCTCGCTGCTGGCATGGCGGCGGCTGAGGCAGAAACCAAGCGCCTCACCGATGCCTATGATTTCCAGAAGGACGTTTTGAAGGGCGTATTCTCTGATTTCCGAAGCGCGTTGGACGATGGAAAGCTCTCCTGGCAGGATCTGGGCAATGTCGCGATCAGCGTTTTGGACAAAATCACAGACAAACTGCTCAATGATGTCATCGACGCAATCATGCAGGTGAACGGCGCGGGAAGTGGCGGGGGCGGCTTCCTATCTAGCCTTCTCGGCATGTTCGGCGGTGGCGGGGGCGGCGCTGTTGATCCATGGGCAGGTATGCGCATGGCGAACGGCGGCGCTTTCTCTGGCGGCAATGTCATTCCATTCGCCACCGGTGGCATCGTTGGTAGCCCCACGCAATTCCCCATGTCAGGCGGTCGCACCGGACTGATGGGTGAGGCGGGACCGGAAGGCATTCTCCCGCTTCGCAGGAACAGCGCCGGACAACTTGGCGTCATGGCGTCGGGCGCGTCCAATAATAATCAACCACAAAGCACACACGTCACCGTTGGCGTGTCTGTCGATAACAATGGCAATCTGCAAGCCTTTGTGAAAAGCGTCGCACGGGGGGAATCGCAAGCCGCGATCAAATCCTACGATAAAACCGGCGCTATGCGGATCAGGCGAGATTCGCAGCAAGCCGGACGCCGGGGGATTGCCTGATGGTAAGTTTGCCTGATGTCCTCTACCGGCTCGGACGCCCAATCTTGAACGATCAGGTTTCCGTGTCCCGATACGGCGAGAAAGCCATCGCATTCGTGGAGTACGGCGATTCCTTTTGGACCGTCGATATTGAAACGGCGCCGCTCTATGACGCTGATCTCGCGAAAGTCGAAGCCTTCATTTCGCTGGTCAGGCGCGGCCATCTAACGGTCGTGTTCAACCCGCTCGATAAAACGGTGCCCCAAGCATATTGGGACAACCCCAACAGCCCCATTGTCAGCGCGACAGGGACGATGGGGGCTGTGACGAATGGGCGAACGGTTGTCATCCAGAACGTCTCTCCGGGCCTGATACTGATGCCGGGAGACCGGATTTCATTCGCGACCGGCGCTTATCGCCAGATGGTGAGGATCACCGCTGGCGCGACTGCGGTAAGCACGCAACTCACAGTGACGGTTGATCCGCCCGTCATGAGCTTCATCGTGCCCG
Source organism: Paramesorhizobium endophyticum (assembly GCF_014640615.1). Classification (GTDB taxonomy): domain Bacteria; phylum Pseudomonadota; class Alphaproteobacteria; order Rhizobiales; family Rhizobiaceae; genus Paramesorhizobium; species Paramesorhizobium endophyticum. Next base: position 72,265 of record NZ_BMHH01000013.1, read on the forward strand.
GGGCGACCGTTCGGTTCAAAAACCCGGAGATGAATACCCGGATGATTCCGGGATCGTACAAGCTGGGTGACGAGCGATATCCAACGGTCAGTTTCCAGCTTATCGAGGTTCCGCAATAATGGCTTTTCCTCCCCGCCTACAGCAGCTCCTCGTGGAAGGGCGCGTCGTCGTGCGCTCGCTTGGCGACTTCCTATTCGGAACTGGAGCCTGGTACATGTGGAACGGCGCCAGCGAGCTTGTCTGGAACGGCCACACCTATATCCCGAACCAGCTTATCTCAGTCGATGAGCCTGGATACCAGACCGGAACGGCGGCGCTTCCGATCACCATGAAGATGCCAACGGCGGCGGATTTCGGCGTCACGCCTGACAAGCTCGCCCAGATTGAAAGCCTCGACTACAAGGGCAAACCCGTCATCCTCTACGACGCCTATTTTGATCCAGACACGCGGGCTTTGCTCCACGTCGAGCCGATGTACCGCGGCTATATCGATACCATCGACCACAAGCTCGACAACGGCGAATTCTATCTCAGCGCCAACATCGAAACAGCGGCGCTTGAAAACCACCGGGACGGCTACCGCTCCGCCTCCCATGAGGACCAGCAACTGGTTTCGCCTGACGACAAGTTTTTCGAATACGCCTCCGTCATCAAGCGCGAAAACTTCAACATCACGGCACCCTGAATTCAACCCATGTCCGGGAGAAGCGATGATGCAAAATCCTCTGACTGAACACGAAGCTCTCGTGCTGTCTTGCCTTCACACTTTGCAAGTACGGCGCGTAGCTGATCCAAAGCTTTATTCAGAAGAATCTCTTCGATCTGCCCGAGGGTTGTATCGGCGTGGATTGATACCCGAAGAGAAACTGAAACTCCTTGAAGAACATCGAGTTCGCCCACGGCATCGGGCAGGTTGAATTCGACTTTCGCGCCAACCAGATCGCTGTCCGCGTCGAACTTGGTGATATCCTGGACCGTGAATTCCATGGCGCCCTCCGCTGTTTACCCCTATCAGCGCAGCTAACCTCGCGGCGCACGGTTAAGGCAATACACATGAAACATCTGGATTGGGAAAAACGCCTCGTCGTGGTGACGGAGCGCCATCTCCGCACGCCTTGCGTCTGGGGCGAGAGCGATTGTTTGCTGACTGTTGCGGACGCCATCGAGGCGATGACAGGGACGGACTATGCCGCCGACATCCGCGGCAAATACAAATCCAAGACCGGCGCCTACCGGCTGATCAAGAAATTGGGGCATGCCGATCTGGCGTCCGTGCTTGCCGGCCATTTTGAAGAAATCCCGCAAGCCATAGCCATGCGCGGCGATGTGGGCATCTACGACAGCACCGCCGGCTATTTCACCGAATACGGTTTCGCCCTGAAGGCCGATGACGGGTTGCGCTTCATCCCCCGCACGATGGCTACCAAGGCTTTCAAGGTCACCTGATGAAATACATCATTGTTGTGCTTTTTGCGCTGCTGGCGACGCCTGCGGCGGCGGATCCTGTTTCGATTGTTGTCGGGATCGGCAGCGCCGCATCGTGGCTGTTCGGCGGGACAGTCCTTGCGAATATCGTTCTCGGCGGACTCGCCGCGGCGGCGAAATATGCTCTGACATCGATCTTCGCGGAGAAGCCTAAAGCACAGGCATCCAAGACCGAGACGCAATATGGCGAAAACCTCGCCCGTGAAGTCGGCATGGGCACCTATGGCACGATGGGCCATCACGTCTACCGGAACGCCTTCGGCAAGGGCAACCGGATGGTGCAGGATGTGTTCATCGTCTCGAATTTCAGGACGATGGGTCTTAATCGCGTCCAGATGGACGGCGAATGGAAGAATCTCGCCCCGAACGAAGAGACGAAATACGGTGACAAATGGGGCCGTAAGGTTCTCGATGTGCATGAGGGCGGCGAAGTCTGGGTGCGCCATTATACCGGTCGGATGGATCAAAGTGCCGATCCGCAACTGATCGCCCATGCCAACCCGGCAGGCCGCTGGACCGCCGATCACCGCGGCGCTGGCATCTCCTATGTTGTCGTCACATCGAGGATGGAGGCCGACAATCTAACTTCTGTGCCGGGCCTCATGTTCGAGATCCGCGGCGCGCCGCTTTACGATCCGCGCAAGGATACGACCGTCGGTGGTTCCGGCGCGCATCGCTGGAACAATCAGGATACTTGGGAGTATTCCGACAACAATGCCGTGATGATGTATAATTTGGAACGCGGCATCTACAACGGCACGGAACTCATGGTTGGCCGGGGTGCGGCGGCAAGCAGCCTTCCGCTCGATTTCTGGTTCACCGCCATGAACATCTGCGACGAAGGCATGCCGGACGGCAGCAAGCGCTATACCGCTGCCCTGATTGCATCCTCGGGCGATGGCGTCACCCACGACAGTAACATGACCCCGCTCAGGGAAGGTTGCGCCGGGTCTTGGGTGGAATCGGTCACTGGCGAATATCCGATCGTCGGAGCAAATCAGGCGGTGGTCGCCACGTTCACCGACGACGACATCAACTTTGACAAGCCGTTCTCGCTGTCGCTGTATCGTCCAACATCGGAATTGGTAAACACGGTTGCCGGCACCTACGTCAGCGCCGATGCCTTTTATGAGACTGTACCGCTCGCCACCCGCATTGACGCGATTGCCTTGGCACAAGATGGTGAGCGCAAGGCGTCAAAGGTGTCGTACACCGCCGTCACAGACCATAGGGTAGGGGACCGGCTGGCTGATATCGCCATTCGAGCATCGCGCTATCAGGCAAACGCAAATCTCTGCATCCATCCCAAATTTCTGGAGGTGAAGGTTGGGCAGTGGATAAGCTGGCAATCCGATCGGTACAATTTCACCAAATCGTTTCAGGTGCTCACCAAGTCGCTTGGGGCCTTGGGCGCTGACGGAACGCGCGATGTGACCGTGACCTTGCAAGAGGTCGGAGACGGCATCTTTGACCCAACTGCCTATGTGACCAACCCGCCAATCCCGACGCCCGTGGGTGACCCTGATTACCTTGCTGAAGTCCAAGGGTTCGACGTGCTCCCGAACAAGATCATCGGTTCGACAGGGCAACAACTGCCCGGCGCTCGCCTGATCTGGGACCTGATAACGGATTTGAGCGTTGCCGGCGTTGATATCCAGTATGTGCCGGTGAGCGACACGACGCAGGTGTTTACGCATTACGCCACGGCGGATGTGACGGTCGTACAGCTTGTCGAAGGTCTGACCAGTCTGACCGACTGGGAAGTGCGTACGCGTCTCAGGGTCGCCAGCGGCACGCGGCCCGTCGCCTGGTCGGCATGGAAGCGGTTCACGACGCTCGATACAGGCGGTGAAGAAAGCCCGGTCGATTATGCTGATCTCGACACCGCCCTAAAAGGCTATGTCGACTGGATCGGCCCGCAAGTGCGCGAGTTGATCCGGCAGGCAGAAGAGCAGGCCACGCACACGGCAGACAATCACAACAGCGCCTATCTTGATCGTCAGTCGATCCGGCGCGAGGTTGGGAGCACATTCGGAAAAGCGAGGGCGGAATGGCGCGAGGACATCTATGTCGCGACCGGGCCGAACAGCACCATCGTGCAGCAGTTGGTCACATTCAACTCGGCCCTCCTTACCGCTGAAGGCCAGATCGCCGCGCAATCCGCGATTACCAATTTACTTCAGACCCGAGTTGACGGGATTGGAACCGACATAACCGCCATTTCCAATGCCGTGCTCGATCTCAACGCATCGAAAGATGGGACACTGGCCGGCGCGACATTCCGCATGGAAACTGTTGCGGCACCGAGTGGCTTTTCCTCCCGTATCGCGATGTATGGCCGCGTCGGTTCTGGTGATACCTGGAAGCAGGCCGGCTGGTTTATCGACGTGAACAACAACACGAGCCGGGTATCCGTCATTGCTGACCAGTTCAGCGTATCAGACGGAACAAATGCCGTGGCTCCGTTCGTCATCCAGAACGGGGTGGTGACGCTCAACCTTGCGAATATCGGGCAGTTTAGAGCTGGGATAGGAACGTCCCCTGATGGTCGTTTCAAAATCGACTTTTCAGCCGGTTCAATCGAGTGGTTCCAATGAGTTTAGGTTTTTTGAAAGACGTGAATGGCATCAAGCGGCTTCGGATCGTGAAGCCGGGGTACGACGCCAACAACCTCAATCTGCCGGTAAACGCGGTTGTCTTCGACAGCGTTTACCCGTCGAACCTCGTCATTTACGATAGTGGTGTCGCAACCGTATCAACCGCTGGAACTGACACGAGAATTGTTTCGTGGCCCGACCCTGGTTATGTTCCGATGACCCTCCTCATGGCCAAATCTTCCAGCGGCGGCTGGTGGTATAGCGTGGTACCGTGGACCAGTAACAACCCAGTCGCCAGCGTGCGCGCCGATGGCATCCTCCTCACCACGGGGTCGTTTAACTTGCCGGTAGATATCTCCTATTTCGCCTTCAGGGTGGCGGCATGATCAAGCGTGGGAAACTCAATCTGGGGCAGGGGATATTTCGTGTCTCGGTCCCTAATGTGGACGTGGATACGGCAACGCAGGCACAATTGCTTTTGGATGAGCGGGTTGTGTATCCGCAAGTCATCCAAAGCATTTTTGTGCCGTTTGACTCTGCTCAGCCAGCGCGAACCGTCCCAATCATCAATCTTGGCTTCGTGCCGCGCCTGTATGCTTTCGGTCGCTATGACGGCGAGGACAACCGTTCGTTCCCGGCGAAGGCCTTCTATAGCAGCAATGGTGGCATCCAAAACCACTTCTTCGTGGCCGTCGATGCAACCACACTTTACATCAATTTTCCGGTCCCGAATTCGGTTCGCGGCGCGCAAGTCATCACGATGAGGCCGTGAAATGACCATCGCACGGATCAACGCAACGGGCGTCTATCTGGCCAAGCCGGGAAGGCAGATCGAGGAGGGCGAAGCGGCACTAGCGTTTTCCCCCGCCGGGGCGCAGCAGCCGATCTACGATAGGGGTGTGGTGTCGTTTCAGGCTTACAACCAGGGCGGCCCGATGCCGACTAGCTATAATCGCGCCGTGGTGAATTTCCCGGCACCGTTTAGCGCGCCGCCCCTTTGCTACTGTATGGGGATTCGATCCAATGGCGCGCGCGAAGCTGCGTTCACCATGCAACTTGGAACATCGGGGAGCACAGCATTCCGTGAGCCGGCCATATGGTGGCAGAGCACGACGACAGCGCTCTACATCTACTGTCTTTGGACTTTGCAGACCGTTCCATCAGCATCCTTCGTCGTCACCTACAACGAGGCATCATGATTATCGTCCATAATTCCGAGGGGCGTATCCAGTGGATATCGCTCAACACCGATGTTGATGCATATACGGCCAATCTACGGCAGCAGGGCTATCAATGCATCGTCCATGATGTAGACGCGGACCCGATGCGCATATCGCAAAATTACTATGTGGTCGCAGGCTGCCTTACGGCTCGTCCTGCTATCACCATATCGCGCACCGAAATCCAGGCAGATGGAAAGGAGAACGCCATCATCTCTGGCATCCCGGATGGCGCAACCGTCACCATCGACGGAGAAGGCTATGAGGTATCCGGCGGCGCGCTGGAATTCACCGCCGACAATACGGGTACCTATCGCATCAGCATTGACGCATGGCCCACGCTGCCATTTTCGATGGAGGTAACCGCTCGATGAAAATCACCTTGAAAAAGGACATGGATAAGGAGCGGAAAGCGGCGCGCGCTCATCTGGATGAGTTGTTTGCGCCGCGCATCGAGGCCGCTCTTGGGCCAAAGGCCGCGCTGTACGCCGTGAAATATGCGGCGGCGCTGGCCGGATGCGGGGGATGGTCAACACCTTTGGTTCCCCATGCGGCGGAAGCAGCGATCATCATCGAAAAGCACCATGAAATGCATAAGGGGTTGGCCTTGATCGAGGCGGAACGGCAAGCCCTGCAAGCCGAGATCGATTCCGCCGACAACTGCATCCAACTGCAAGCCATTCTCCAGCGCGTATAGCGCTAACTCACCCGCCAATGAACCCCACCTCTACACAATCCGCGCCCAGCGGGAAGGAGAACGCATGGCCGTTTTGCCCGACTACACGAGCGGGACGATCACGCTCGCCAACGGATCGACAGCCGTCACCGGCACCGGCACCATGTTCCAGACGGCCGCATTCAGGGCCGGGGACACGCTGCAAATCCAGAATTTGACGGCGGTAATCGCGAGCGTCGACTCCAACACGAAATTGACGCTGACAGTCCCATGGACCGGCACGAGCCTAACAAACGCGCCTTATCGTGCTCGATACTTGCCAGACGGCGCGCGTGTCACCGCTGAAACAACGACGCTGATCGAACTGCTCGGCAACGGCAACCTCGAAGCCCTCGCCGCCCTGACACTTGCCGAAGGCAGTTATCTCCGCGCCACCGGCCCTGGCGCCATGGAAGCCGTTGATGGCAAAAACCTCGATGCGCTGCGCTCTCTGTCGCTGGTTGCTGATAAGCTCCCATATGCCAGCGCGCAGGATACTCTCGATCTGACGGACTTTACGGCATCGGCACGCGCGCTCATCAATCTTAGCGGTACCGCCGCCAATGGTACTATCCCTGTCATCACCGGCACTGGCGCATCTGCTGTGCGCCCCATCGTCGGCACGGTGTCGCAGGTGGGTGGTATCCCCACGGGTGCATTGTTTGAGGTCGGCAGTAATGCCAATGGATCGTATCTCCGGCTCCCCGGTGGATGGCAGGTGTGCTTGTATACCATCACGATGCCGGCACAGGCTATAAATACAAGTGTCGCGGTCCCGTGGACCTATCCGGCAGCGTTTGTCGTCAAGCCATATCTCAAATACTCGGTCAACTACCCGGCAGCGGTCGCCAGCGATGTCGGCACCCAGGCTGACAATGGGGTCTATTGGGAGGCCCCGCCTGATACGGGGGCGGCGTACGCCGCACTGACGAGCTTTTCCTATCGATCCGCAGTCATCGGCCCCGTAGTTTACACCGTCACCGCAGAGGGGAGGTGGTACTGATGCGCATATCCTTATCCCCGCAGTATCGGGCCGACACGCTCACCGTGGTCAGATCCGGAGATGTCCTAACCATCAGCGGTGAGCCTTATGATTTTTCGAGCCTGCCAGATGGCGCGACCATACCGGCAGGCACGATCCCTTGTAAATTTATCGTCGGCCCTGTGGAGCGTATCGACGGTGAGATCAACCTGACGCTGCTCTTACCGCATGGGGCTAGCCCGTCGCAGGCGGTGGCCTATCCAGAGCCTATTACAGTAACGGCAGATGGTCCGGTTGCCATTCCGCACGACCCAGAGCCGGAGGATAATACCGATGTGGACGCCTGATCCCTCCACCATCATCACCGCCGAGGCCAAACAGGCGCAGGCTATGACGGCGATGGTCAGCACCTACCGCGCGGCGATCCAGTCGCTCATCGACGCGAGGGCGATGGAAAAGCAGTATGACAGCGGCGCTACCCTCGCCAGCTACGTCAACTCGACCGTGCCGCAGTGGGCCGCAGAGGCTAATGCCTTTGTCGCCTGGCGCGATCAGGTCTGGGCCTATGCGCTGGCCGAGCTCGATAAGGTGCAGGCCGGGGAGCGCGGGCAGCCGACCGTTGAGGCGTTTTTGGCGGAGTTACCGGTGTTTGAGTGGCCCGACGCCGCGTAAGCATCCCCAACAATCTGACCAACTATGCCGCCCTCTGAGGTGGTTTTTTCATTGCCGAAAGGAAACATCATGGACCGCAATTTCGAGCGGGCGCTTTCGTGCGTCCTGAAACACGAGGGCGGCTGGGCCGACAATCCCGCCGATCCGGGCGGCGCAACCATGAAAGGCGTCACGCTGGCGACCTTTCGCCGCTATGTGAAGCCGAATGCGACAAAGGCCGATCTGCGCAAGATCACCGATGCGCAGCTTTCGACCATCTACCGCCGCCATTACTGGGACGCCGTAGCGGGCGCTGAATTGCCGGATGGCGTGGATTATGCCGTGTTCGATTTCGCGGTGAACAGCGGTCCGTCTCGGGCGGCGAAATATCTTCAAGCCGTGGCTGGCGTGACGCAGGATGGCAAAATCGGCCCGGCCACGCTCAAGGCGGTGCGCGCCAAGGCTCATGCGTCCGTCATTCACGAGCTTTGCGACAATCGGCTAGCCTTCCTGCAACGCCTCGACACGTGGAAGACATTCGGCAAAGGTTGGTCATCGCGTGTCCTGGGCGTTCGCACGGAAGCCTTGAGGATGGCCGCGCCCGGCTCGGATATTCCGAACCCGGCACCGTTGAAGGCTATCCCTGTCACTAAGAAGCAGGCCGCGAAGGACGTTGCCAAATCCAAGCGCTTTTGGACATGGCTCGCCACGGGCGCGGCAACCCCGCTTGCAGCATTCGGCGCGCTCGATTGGCGGGTGCAGCTTGCGCTCGTCGTCGTCGTCGTCGGCTTCTCGGTCTATGCGATTTCGGCCATGCCGCAGGTGCGCAAGGCTTTAGGGCTGACGTGATGCTGGCCCTCCTCAAATATTGGCAGATCGGCGCAGGGGCGGCGGTGGGCGCGTTGCTCGCTGCCGGTCCTGTCTATCTCTACGGCGCTGCGCATGGCCGTCAGCAAGCGGCTTTGTCGGCAGCAGAGGCAACGGTAGCGGCTATCTCGAAAAGGGGCGATGTGGATGAAAAGATTATTGGCATGGACGGCTATCGCCTCTGCCTTGAGCTTGGTGGTGGGATGCCAGAGTGCGCCGACCAATTGCGCCGGGTGGAAGCGGATAAGCCTTAAGCCCGCGACGGCGGTCTATCTCGCGGGCAATGACACCACGGCAGGGCAGGGGATTGCCGGACATAATGCCTATGGCAAAGCGGCGGGGTGCTGGTGATGCTACCGGAAACAGACCTTCCATCTCGGATGGGCGCGGTAGAACTGCACCTCACCTCATTGCTGCCGCGTGTCACAGCGCTGGAGCAATGGCAACGTCAATCGGAAATCGCTGACGCGCGCACCGATGAGAAATGGAAGAACGTGGACAAGCGATTTGACGACCTCGACAAGAAAATTGAGAAGGTGAGCGGCATTCTATCAAAGATAATGTGGCTGATCATATCGGGCCTCATCACCGCCTTTGTGGTGTTTCTCATTGGCGGCGGATTAAAACCATTATAAATTCTCGAAAATAATTAAAATTGCAAGCTTAACCACGATTACTAAAATAGAAAATACGCATATTGCTTTCGCAACCTCCTGCAACTCTAAATACAGTTGTAAAGAAAATTTGGGGAAGCGGGATGAGTCATACGGACGATGATAAGGCATGTCTATCATACATTGCCGACATACTTCGCGAATTATTTAAGTTGGTGGATCAGAAGAAGCACTTCTGGGTTGCCTGCACAATCGGCTTGGCAATTTCAGCTGTCGAGAAAGCCCTCCGAAAGGAAGGAGGAAATCTTAAGTCAACACCAACCATTAGGTTGGTGATTGACAATACCGAATGATGAAACCGGAAGGCGGCGTGTTACTCACACCAACTGCGCCGCTTGCCACCCCACGGCCGGGCCAACATCTCAGATATAAGCGCCTCACCCACATCCTTACCATTGACGGTTATCGTCGCCAGCGTGCGACCGTAGCGGTCCTTGATGCGGCCTGAGTCGGGATCGCCGCGCTTGATGACAGGCTCGCCGGCCGCGAGCAACTCCGCGAGGCGGCGCTTGGCTACCAGTCCAAGCCTGCGCTCGGCATCGCATTTCGGGCGGCTGATTTCCGGTGCGTCGACGTTGGCGATGCGGATGCGCTCACGGTTCACGGTGATGGTGTCGCCGTCGATGACGCATGCGCCGCGCGCGACGGCAGTGCATGACCCGGCGCTGGCGTCGTGGGTATAGACAACAGCGGACAGGACGGATAAAAAGGCGGCAGAAATTGGTTTCCAATTCACGATATGTTCCCGTGTTTTTAGAGGGGAATCAGATGGGTCATTGGAAACCGGGATAGCGGAATTGCAATGCCTCCGCCGATCTTTCGATTACTCTTAATCAGCGGGTCACAGGTTCGATCCCTGTCGCACCCACCATTTCCTCAACGTGATGCGCAGATTTCATAAGTGCCGGTTTCCAGCAGGTTGGAAACGATAGCGTTTTTACGTTTCTTCCTTGCCGCCGCCGTAATCGCTTGCCATATGTCGGGGGGCGGCAATCTGTCATCAATATTTGATCCTTGCCTGCCACAATTGCGGCGCATGATGTTATCCAGAGATCGATGGCGTTTTGGGATCATGCGTTGGAAGACGACTGCTGAACAGTTCCTTAAACTCTGTCAGCTATGGCTCTATTGGGGTGGATTGGGAACTGAATGGAAAGTTTTCTGGGCGATCTGGGGCATTTCATCTCGGCGCATGGCGCATGGGCCGGGCCGATTGTCGGGCTAATCGCGTTTGGCGAGTCGCTGGCGATTCTCGGCATGTTCGTCCCGGCGACGCCGATCATGCTTCTGATCGGCGGCTTGATCGGAGCCGGCATCATAGAGCCTTTCTCCGTCATCCTCGGGGCCATCATCGGCGCTGTCATCGGCGATATCATTTCCTATCTGCTCGGCTGGTGGGTCGGGCGCAGCATCGTCCATAAATGGCCGCTCAACAGGCATCGTCAGGGCGTGGCGCGGGCGCGGCTCTATTTCCGCCGCTATGGTTTCGCCGCCGTGTTCTTCGGGCGTTTCTTCGGTCCCATCCGCTGTACGGTCCCGCTGGTGGCGGGCATGATGTCGATGGACCAGAAGCGCTTCCAGACAGCCAATGTGCTTTCCGCCGCCGTCTGGGCGCCGCTGATGTTCGCGCCGGGCTGGCTCGCGGGGAAGGGCGCCGGAGTCTTCGCCAATATGGATAGCACTCATTTGATGTGGCTCACGATTGCCGCAACGGTCGTCGCTCTTATCGCCACGGTCGTCGGCGTCCGCTTCTTCAAAGCCCGCCCGCGCCGCGAGCGCAGACGTCGGCCGCAGATTTCGCCGGCGGAGTGAAGGGAAAGGGGGATTAGGCAGCATGTTTCGGCGTTTGCCGGCGACTGCTGTCGCAAGCCCACTGCCCTCCATTCACATTCACCTGAACTCGTCCTTATTTCTCCCGGTTACATTTTAGTGCCTTCTTGTCCGTTTTTTTGCGCGTGGTTATCTCGCTCGTGAAATCCCACAAACGGACAAGGACTGCCGGATGAAACCCAAGCTTCATATCATTATCTGTTCCACCCGACCGGGCCGCATGGGGCCGAAGATCGCCGAATGGTTCCATGGCTTCGCGCAGAAGCATGGCAAGTTCGATGCGGAGCTCGTGGATCTCGCGGATTTCGCGCTGCCTGTTTTCGACGAGCCGAACCACCCGCGTCTGAAGCAATATGAAAACCCGCATACCAAGGCCTGGAGCGCCAGCGTCGAGGCGGCGGATGCCTTCGTCTTCGTGACGCCGGAATATAATTATTCGCCGCCGCCGTCCTTCGTGAACGCCATCACCTACCTCTCGTCGGAATGGAGCTACAAGGCGGCCGCGATCTTGAGCTATGCCTTTGTCTCCGGCGGCACGCGTGCTGCGCAGGTTGCCCGGCTGCACCTCGCCAATATGAAGATGGTGCCGCTCCAGGAAGGGATCGCCGTGCCCGGCTTCCCGCAGTTCATCGGCGAGGATGGCGTGTTCCGGCCAAATGAGCTGATCGAGGCGAGCGCGACGACGGTGCTCGACGAGCTCGAGCGCTGGAATACGGGCCTCAAGGTCATCCGCGGCTGATTTTCATTACGCCTGCATTACGGAGCCGCTCTGGTTATGCCAGGGCGGCTTTTTGCACGGCGGGGTGTGGCATTTCTGCCGCAATCACGAAATATATACCATTTTCATAAACCATGAGCCTTATCTGCTTATTGACGCATGGGCTCAATGATCCCATCCTTAAACAAGATTAACCTTTGAGGCAAAATCAAGGTTTGGAGGTTGGCATGGCGCGTATCTACGATCTTGGTGTTCGTCCCATGGTGACGCTGTTGGGAAGGCTCCTGGCCTGTCTGGAACGTCCGCTCTTCGCCATGGCGCATACGACAGACGAAGTCGCCGCGCGGCGCAAGCGACGGACGGAGCGGGCCGAGGACGATGTGCTCTGGTGCTGGAAGCAGCGTGGCTTCTGGTAGGCGCTTTGGCGATTGCCATTGAACGACAGGCTGGATGGGGTGGTCGCTCCGTCCAGCCTTTCTTTTTGTCTCCACGCGGTTGGAAAAAATTACCTCCTTTTCGGTGCGGCTGATAACAGACGTCCTGCAAGTCGCACCAATCGTAGTTTATCTATTCAAATCAATGATTTAGATTGATTTCATGCTTTGTGGGGGTAAATTCCACACCCAAGGTTTCCACGGGTGGGATGTGATCCATGAAGAAAATTATTCTCTATGCGGCGGTGGCTTTGGCCTTGGGGGCGGGGCAGGCCCGTGCCGAGGAGCCGAAGGAGATACTCAACGTCTCCTATGATATCGGCCGCGAGCTCTATGAGCAGATCGACAAGGCGTTCGAAGCCAAGTGGAAAGCCGAGACCGGCAAGGACATCACCGTCAACCAATCGCATGCCGGTTCGTCCAAGCAGGCCCGCTCGATCCTGGAGGGGCTGGAGGCGGATGTCGTCACCTTCAATCAGGTGACGGATGTGCAGGTGCTGCACGACAAGGGCAAGCTCATTCCCGCTGAGTGGCAATCGCGCCTGCCCAACAATTCCTCGCCCTATTATTCGCTGCCGGCCTTCCTGGTGCGCGCGGGCAATCCGAAAAACATCCGCAACTGGGACGATCTGGTGCGCGACGACGTGCAGGTGATCTTCCCCAACCCAAAGACCTCCGGCAATGGGCGCTATACCTATCTGGCGGCGACGGCCTACGCCAAGGAAGCCTTCAACAATGACGACGCCAAGGTGCGTGAGTTCATCACCAAGCTGTTCAAGCATGTGCCCGTGTTCGACACCGGCGGGCGAGGGGCGACCACGACATTCACCGAGCGGGGTATTGGCGATGTGCTGATCACCTTCGAGGCCGAAGTGCTGGGTACGCAGAAGCAGCTCGGAAAGGACAAGTACGATGTCGTCGTGCCCCCCATCAGCCTGCTTTCGGAGTTTCCGGTGACGCTGGTGGACAAGGTGGCCGACAAGCGCGGCTCGCGCGCCGTGTCGGAAGCCTATCTCAACTTTCTCTATTCGCAGGACGGGCAGGACATCATCGCCCGCAATTTCAACCGCGTGCAGGATGAGACGGTCAAGGCCAAATACAAGGACCAGTTCCCCGATGTGCGGCTGGTACGGGTGGAGGATGCGTTCGGCGGCTGGAAGAAGGTCACCGAGGAGCATTTCGCCGAGGGCGGGATTCTGGACCAACTGTTTACCGCGCGGTGAGGGGAAGCAACCCAATGGAGATGCCGGCGCTCTACGTTGCCCCCCTCTGTCCTGCCGGACATCTCCCCCGCAAGGGGGGAGATTGGCTGGCACGACGATCATCGCCTATTATGCTACGTTTGCGATTAGGGCCGAGCGCTGATGAAAGCGTAATCTCCCCCCTTGCGGGGGAGATGTCCGGCAGGACAGAGGGGGGCGCTGTCCCGCCGGCGGTTCAAAGATGAAAAGCCCCCGGCAAAAATCCGTTCTCCCCGGCTTTGGCCTCACCATGGGCGTGGCGCTGCTTTACCTTGTCATCATCGTGGCGCTTCCGCTTCTTGCGATGGTGCTGAAGACGGCGAGCCTTGGCTTTGCTGAATTCTGGTCTATCGTAACCTCCGACCGTGCGCTTGCAACCTATCGTGTCACGCTGATGACGGCGGCAATCGCGACGCTGATCAATGCCGGGTTCGGGCTGCTGCTGGCCTGGGTGCTCGTGCGCTATGATTTCCCGGGCAAGCGGTTGATCGATGCGATTGTCGACCTGCCATTCGCGCTTCCGACGGCAATTGCCGGGCTGGCGCTGGTGACGGTGTTCTCGCGCAATGGCTGGTTCGGCCAGTTTCTTGAGCCAATGGGCCTCAAGGTGGCCTATGCGCCGCTGGGCATTGCCATCGCCATGGCGTTCACCAGCGCGCCCTTCGTCATCCGCACCGTGCAGCCGGTGCTGGAGGATCTGTCCGACGATGTGGAGCAGGCGGCGCAGACGCTCGGCGCGCGGCCTTGGCAGGTGTTCGCCCATGTTATCTGGCCGATGATCTTCCCGGCGTTTCTGGCAGGTGCGGCGCTGTCCTTCGCGCGCAGCCTCGGCGAGTTCGGGGCAATCGTCTTCATCTCCGGCAATCTGCCGTTCAAGACGGAGGTGACGCCGCTGCTGGTCTTCATCCGGCTCGATGAATTCGACTATCCGTCCGCGGCGGCACTGGCGATGGTCATGCTGATCGTCGCCTTCCTCATGCTCCTCACCACCAATCTCATCCAGGCATGGCAGCTCAGATATGCAGAGCGTAGCTAGTCTTGCTGTCGGGCGCCCATCCGCGCCCGCCCGTCCGCAGAAACGGGGCATCTGGCAGGTCATCCTGATCCTGCTGGCGGTCGGGCTTTCGGTGCTGTTCCTCGGCGTGCCGCTCTCGGTGATCTTCACTTATGCCTTCGGCAGCGGTGTTGAGGTGTTCTGGCGCGAGATCACCGAGCCTTCGACGCTTCACGCCATCTGGCTGACGGTGCTGACCGCGCTTGTCGTCGTGCCGATCAACATGGTGTTCGGCATCTGCGTGGCGTGGGTGGTGACGCGCTTTCGCTTCCCGGGGCGGCGATTGCTCATCACCTTCGTGGAAATTCCGTTTTCCGTCTCGCCCATCGTGGCGGGGGTGATCTATCTGTTCCTCTATGGCTCGCAGGGGCTGCTCGGGCCGTTCCTCGAGGCGCATGATATGAAGATCATGTTCACGGTGCCGGCGATCTTCCTCGTCAGCCTGTTCGTGACCTGCCCGTTCGTCGCGCGCGAGCTTATTCCGCTGATGGAAGTGCAGGGGCATGACGATGAGGAAGCGGCGATCTCGCTTGGAGCGTCCGGACTCCAGACCTTCTTCTACATCACGCTGCCCAATATTAAATGGGCGCTGCTCTATGGGGCGGTGTTGTGTAATGCGCGGGTGATGGGGGAATTCGGCGCGACGTCGATCGTCTCCGGCGCTATCCGCGGCAAGACCAACACATTGCCGCTTCAGGTGGAATTGCTCTTCAACGATTACAATACGGTGGGAGCCTTTGCTGCCGCCTCGACGCTGGCCGTGATTGCGATTGTGACGCTGTTTCTCAAATATATGCTGGAGCGCAAGGCGCATAGCTAATGGATGCGCATTGCGTAGGCATCACTCCGCCGCCACCAGCGCAGGCTGGCGAAAGGAGGAGGTGAGGATCGCGCCTTCAGGCCAATAGCCGAAGCCGCTGGCCGGGTTGATGTGGCCGGCGTAACCCAGATCGACGAAGCCGGAGCCCCAGACATCGCTGAGCGCCTTGGCCTTGGCATAGCTCATATATTGATCGTTGCGGCTGGCGACGACGATGGAGGGGAAGGGAAACGCCTCGCGGGGGATTGGCGCGAAGCTGGCAAATTTGCGATCCTGGCGCGTCATTCTTTCCGTATCGGCGGGGGCAACCAGCAGCGCGCCCGCCACATGGGCCGCCGACGGGCGGTTCGCCAGATGAGCCAACAGCACGCTGCCCAGGCTATGGGCCACCAGAATGGCGCGCGGATGTTCCGTCAAATGCGCTTCCAGCACATGCAGCCAGTCGGAGAGAACGGGATTTTCCCAATCTTCCTGCTCGACCACCTTCGCCGTGGGGTCATCGAGAAGCCATTCACGCTGCCAGTGACCGGCTTCCGATCCCCGGTAGCCGGGTATGATCAATGTCGTCGTCATGCCACTTCCTCGTAATTCCAAACTGGCGCAAGGATAAGCGTGGTTATCGCAAGGATGAAGCAAAGGAGACCTATGGTTTCATAGGCTTTGGAAACTATTTGCCTAATAATCGCGTGAACAAACGAAAATTATTGGAATAGAAATCCCAAGTTATTCTTTGCTAGCTAGTTTGTCTTTCTCCCGCAGGCGCAAGGAAAACTGACTCTTCTCGAAGAAGAGCACGACAACAAGCGAAAGTGCGAATGGAATAAGCAAGTAGAATAGCCGGAAGACAATCAGCGCAGCCAGGACATCGGCCTGGTTCATCTCAGGCAACCCAGTCAGAAACACGATTTCGAGTACGCCAAGACCGCCAGGCGCGTGGGACATCAGGGCGGCGGAGAAGGAAACGAGGAATATGCCGAGCACGATGAGGAAGCCGGGATTACCGGCCTCGGGCAGGGCGAAATAGATGATGCCCGCTGCGCCGATCAGTTCGACCGGGGCGATCAGCAATTGCTGCCAGACGAGCTTCAGGCGCGGATATTCCAGCCGGAACTTGCCTATCTCCAGTGGGCGCAACTGCAGCCAGCTGCCGAAAACATAAAGCAGCACCAGCAGGAGCATCAGCAGACCGATGCCGACCGCCAGGCCCACCGAGATCTCATCGTTGAAGCGCTGCAGGATTTCCGGCTCGATCAGGAGGACGATGCCGCTCAGGATGACGGTGCCCAGAATGAAAGTGAAGGAGCAGATGGCGATGAGAAGCGCCACTTCGCTGCCGGTGAGGCCGCGCGAGGTATAGGCACGGTAGCGCACGACCGCGCCTGACAGCATGGAGGCGCCGATATTGTGCGACAGCGCGTAGGTGGTGAAGGAGGTGAGGGTGATGAACGGCCATGAGATCCGCCTGCGCAGATGCAGGAGCGCGATGCGGTCATAACCGGCCAGCGCGATATAGGATACAACCGCAGACCCCGCAGCCAGGAGCCAATGGTGCAGGTTGATCGCCTCAAGGCTTTCCAGCACATCGTCGAGCGATATGCTGCGCAGTTCCCGATAAAGCAGCCAGGCCGATATGATGACCGCGCCGATGCCGATGACCGGCCAGATATAGTCCTTGAACTTCATGCCATACCTGCCCCAAGGACTTCCAACGAACGTTTGCGGGATAGTACCCCCCTCTGTCCTGCCGGACATCTCCTCCTCAAGGGGGGAGATTGGCCTTCATCCATGCGGGCGGCCAATCGCTCAGTTCGCAGAATAGGTATGGCGAGCCATGCAAGTCGATCTCCCCCCTTGTGGGGGAGATGCCCGCCCTTCGACGAAAGCTCAGGAGGGCAGAGGGGGGTGCGCGGCGCTTCCGTCAATACAACACCCCTAGCGAGGCTCGGCTTCATTATCGGCTTCGTCTTTTGTCGAGACATGGGAAACCATGCCGCGCGCGATCTCCCGCTCGCCCATGATGACGGCATTCGCGCCAAGATCGGTGAGATGCTGCGATTCCGCGTCGGAATGGGCGCGGGCGACGATATCGATATCAGGATTGGCGGCGCGGGCCTTGGTGACGATCTGGCCCGCCTCGAAGGCATTGGGAATGGCGATGACGAGCTTGCGCGCGCCTGCCAGATTGGCGGCGGTCAGCACCTCGTCACGCACGGCATTGCCTGGAATATATTCCACGGTTTCACCGCGCAGCTTGCCGAGCTGCTTGTCGCCATCCTCGATGACGAGGAAGGGCTGTTCGGCCTCCTTGAGGGCCCTGCCGACGAGACAGCCGACGCGGCCATAACCGATAAGGACGGTATGGTCCTTCAGCGCGGTGACGGGCAGATCCTCGGGCTCATCCTCCTCCGGCTGGGGCGGCTGTTGCTCGGGCGCAGCGGGCTTCTGCCCCGGGGCGGGGCCAAAGCGTTTTTCCAATCGAGGTCGCAGCCGGTCGGTGGCGAAGAAGATGAGCGGGTTGAGCAGGATCGACAGGATTGCGCCGGCAAGGATGAGGTCGCGCCCCTCCTGCGGCAGCAGCTTCAGCCCGACGCCGAGTTCGGCCAGGATGAAGGAGAACTCGCCGATCTGGGCGAGACTTGCCGAGATGGTCAGCGCCGTGCCGGTGGGGTGGCCGAAGGCGCGGACGATGAGGAAGGCGGCGGCGGATTTGCCGACAATGATGATGAACAGGACGGCAAGCAGCGGCAGCGGATCGTTGATAAGGCTCGCCGGATCGAACAGCATGCCGACCGAGACGAAGAACAGCACGGCAAAGGCGTCGCGCAGGGGAAGCGATTCCTCCGCAGCGCGGTGGCTCAGCTCCGATTCGGCCATGATCATGCCGGCGAAGAAAGCACCGAGCGCGAAGGACACGCCGAAGAGTTTCGCCGCGCCGAAGGCGACGCCGAGCGCGATAGCGAGAACGCCGAGGCGGAAGAGCTCGCGGGAGCCGGTATGGGCGATGGCGTGGAGGACCCACGGGATGACCCGGCGGCCGACGACGAGCATGAGCGCCACGAAAAGCGCGACCTTGCCGATGGTCAGGCCGATGACGCCCCAGATGCCAAGGCCGAAATGGGCGGCGAGCGGATCACCCGCGGTCGGGTTTCCGCCGCCATTGATGACGCTGGCGAGGGCCGGCAGCAGCACGAGCGCCAGCACCATCGCAAGGTCTTCCACGATCAGCCAGCCGACGGCGATGCGCCCGCGCTCTGTATCGATGAGACGCCGCTCCTGCATGGCGCGGAGCAGCACGACCGTACTCGCCACTGACAGGGCGAGGCCGAAAACGAGCCCCGCACCGATATTCCAGCCAAGCAGATGGGCAAGGCCCGCGCCCAGGAGGGTGGCGACGGCGATCTGCGCGATCGCGCCGGGGATGGCGATGGCCTTGACCGACAGGAGGTCCTTCAGGGAGAAATGCAGGCCGACGCCGAACATCAGCAGGATGACGCCGATTTCGGCCAGCTCAAGGATCAATTCCTGGTCGGCAACGAAACCCGGCGTATAGGGGCCGGCAATGACACCTGCCAACAGATAACCCACCAGGGGAGGGACACGCAGCCGATTGGCGATCGCACCGAAGACGAATGCCAGGCAAAGCCCGACGACGATCGTGGCAATCAGTGGTGTCTGGTGGGGCATATGCGGATAGGCCTCCTATGGTTTCGTGTTGGTGCTCATGTCGCTGTGAAGCAGCGGGTGGGGACGGTCGGCGCACGGTCCTGAGACGTTCCGGATTTTCCGGACAAGACCATGTAATTCCCCGAAAAATCCGCCATCTCTCCCCGCGTTGGGGGAGAGATGGGAACGAGCTTAACTCTGCACAAGAGAGTCGCCGGACTGCTGGTCCTTTTTGTGGCGTTTCCACCAGTCGCCAAGGAACAGCAGGATCGGCGCGGCGATGTAGATCGACGACGAGGTCGCGATCACGATGCCGAAGATCATCGGGATGGCGAAGTTCTCCACCGCGCTGCCGCCCCAGATCGCCATGGGCAGCATGGCGAGGAAGGTCGTCATCGAGGTGAAGATACACCGCGCCAGCACCTGATTGATACTCATGTCGATGACCTCGCGCAGCGGCTTCGACTTATAAAGCCTGAGATTCTCGCGCATACGGTCGTAGACCACCACCTTGTCGTTCACCGAGTAGCCGATGATGGTCAGCAGCGCGGCAATGGCTGTCAGGTTGAAGTCGAGCCCGGTCAGCGCGAAGAAGCCAACCATCTTGGTGGTGTCGAGGATGAGCGTGGCGATGGCGCCGAGCGCGAAGAACCACTCGAACCGCCACCAGATGTAGAACAGCATGGCGATGGCGGCCAATGTCACCGCGATGATGCCGGAACGCGCCAGCTCGCCGCTGACCTTCGGGCCGACCACCTCGGTGCGCTCGATCTTCACGCCGGGGAAGAGCTTCTCGACCGAGGCGCGAACCTGCTCGACCGCAGCCGTCTGCGCCTGCTCGCCGCCGGCCTGGCGCTGGACGCGGATAAGCACGCTGTTGGGGCCGCCGATGTTCTGCAGCACCACCTCGCCCAGATTGAGATTACCCATGGCGGAGCGCAACTGCGGCAGGTCGGCTGCCTGCGGCGTGGTGATCTCCACCTGGATACCGCCCTCGAAGTCGATGCCGTAATTAAGGCCCGGCTTGATGAAGAGCACGATGGAGGCGATCGAAAGCAGCACCGAAACGCCGATGCCGATGAAGCGCGCGCGCATGAACTTGAAGTTCGTTTCGTGCTGGCCGAAACTGATGAGCGGCTTGATGTCGAGCGTCTTGAGCTTCCAGCGACGCACGATCCACTGCATCATCAGGCGCACGAGGGTGACGTCGGAGAACATCGAGATGATGATGCCGAGCATCATGGTGATGGCGAAGCCGCGCACAGGTCCCGTGCCGAGCAGGAACAGAAGGCCCGTCGCGATCAGCGTCGTCACATTGGCGTCGACGATGGTGGCGAAGGCGCTCTTGAAGCCCCTGTCGAGCGCCGCCATGGCGGAGAGGCCCTTTCGCGTTTCCTCCTTGATGCGCTCGTTTATGAGCACGTTGGCGTCAACGGCGATGCCTATGCCCAGAATGATACCGGCGATGCCGGGCAAGGTCAGCGTCGCCCCGAGAAGGCTCAATGCGGTGAAGGTGAAGATGGTGTGGAGCAGCAGCGCCAGATTGGCGATAAGGCCCCAGAAGCCATAGAGAGCGACGATGAAGAGCGCCACCAGGATGAAGCCGGCGATGCCGGTGTAGAGGCCCATCTTGATGGAGTCGGCGCCCAGATCCGGGCCCACAGTGCGCTCCTCCACCACTGTAAGCGGCGCGGGCAGGGCGCCCGCGCGCAGGAGCGCGGAGAGAGTCACCGTGTCCTCGACCGTGAAATTGCCTGTGATCTGGCCGGAGCCGCCCGTGATCGGCTCGCGGATGACGGGCGCGCTCAGCACCTTGCCGTCGAGGACGATGGCGAAGGGCTTGCCTACGTTCTTGCTGGTGATGTCGGCGAACTGGCGCGCGCCGACGCTGTCGAACCGGAACGAAACCATCGGCTGGCTGGAGTTCGGGTCGAAACCGGCGCGGGCGTCTGTCAGCCGCGAGCCGTCGAGCGCCACCTGGTCGTCGATGGGGTATTTGATATTGGGATCCTTGGCATCCGGCAGGATGCTGACGCCGGGAGGCGGCGGATCGTTCGGATTGGCGTCCGCGACCATGTGGAAGGTCATCTTGGCGGTGGAGCCAAGCAGCTGGCGCAACTGCGTCGGATCTTTGAGACCGGGAAGCTGGACGACGATGCGGTTGGAACCCGCGCGCTGGATCGACGGTTCGGCGACGCCGACCTGGTCGACGCGGCGGCGGATGATTTCGAGGCTCTGCTGCACCGCATTGTCGAGACGGTAGCGTTCACCGGCTTCCGTCAGCGCCATGATGATCTGATTGCCGTTGGCGGTGATGTCGATATCGTTGGCGGGGGTGCCGAAGCCAGGAGTGCCCACAGGCGAAACGAGCTGCTGAAGCGAGGTTTGCGCCTGGGTGCGCTGGGCCGCGTCGGGGATGTTCACCACCACCGTGTCGCCCACTATGCGGATCGACTGGGGCTGGATGCGGTCGGCGCGGAGCTTGGCGCGCGCGTCGTCGAGCATCTGGCGCACGCGGTCTTTCTTCAGGCTCGCCTCATCGACTTCCAGAAGCAGGTAGGAACCGCCGCGCAGATCGAGGCCGAGCGTGACCTGGTTCTTCGGGAACCAGCCGGGAAGATTGGCCAATTGTTCCTTCGTGAACAGATTGGGCGCCGCCAGCAGGATGCCAAGCAGAACGATGATGCTGTAGGTCGCGATGACCCATTTTGATGTTCGCATATTGCCGATCCGGTATGTCGCGCTCGCCCAATCCCGCGGATCGGCGTGCGCCGGTCTTCCAATTCCCTGTCAGGGATTCCCCTCTCCTTAAACACCCAATGGCCGCTGGACAAGAAAATATCGCTTGTTTCCGGCGCTTAAGCGGAATTTCTGCTATTCCGATTCATCCGTCTTACCTATATCTGACGCCATGATTGTGCCCGGTTTTGCTTGTGAAGGGTGATTTAGACATGGCGGCCAAGCGCCCGGCGGAAACTGGCGGATCGATAAATTGATAATTTCAAGCAAGTCCCCGAAACTTTTATTCGCTTTCGCGATCGTCTTCGCGCTGCTCGCGCCTGGCGTTCAGGCTTTGGCGCAGACCGATGCGCCACAGGCTCCCGCTGCGCCGGCGCCCGCCGCTCCCGCACAGCAGCAGAGCATCGTCGCGCAGGAGCGGCCCGTCATCGATTCGCTGAAGAAGCAGGCGGCGGACCTCACCAAGGCGATCAATACATCCGCGACCAGCGACGAGAAGCTGGTCAATACGCGCCTGCAGCTGGAAGACGTTGCGAAAAAGCTGCTCAATGCCGGGCTTGCCTTCCGTCCCCGCCTTTCGGAAATCAATGCGCGGCTGGAGCAGCTTGGCGCGCCGCCCGCCGAAGGACAGCCCGCCGAGCCGCAGATCGTCACCGACGAGCGCAACAAGCTGGCGGCGGAAAAGGCCGAGATCAATGCGATGATCGGGGAGACGGAGGATACGTCTCTCTCCGTCAACCAGACCATCGAGCGGGTCGGCGACATGCGCCGCGAGCTCTTCACCCGCACGCTTTCGCAGCGCGTCGACCTCAATTATGCGCTCGGGAGCGAGGTTGCGCAGGCGGCGGGAGCGGAGGTGCAGACCTTTGCCAGCATGGTGTCGTCCTGGTGGCGCTTCGTCGTGCTCTTCAAGTTCAAGCCGTTCCTGGCGGCGGCGTTCCTGGCGCTCGCCGCGGCGCTTATCCTGCATTTCGGTGCGCGGCGCTTCCTTGGCCGGTTCTTCCTCAGCCGCGATCCGGCCATAGAGGACCCGTCCTATCTGTCCCGACTTTCCGTCGCGTTCTGGTCGACGCTCATCCCCTCGGCGGCGACGGCGGTGTTCCTGGGCACCACTTATTTCTTCCTCAGCTATTTCAATGTGTTGCGCCCAGACATAGCGACGATGCTCTCGTCGCTGTTCGTGGTCATGGGGATCATTTACTTCATCCACCGGCTGGCAAAGGCGGTGCTGTGCGCGGACATGCCGAACTGGCGGTTGGTGCGCATCGCCTCCGGCCCGGCGCGGGTGCTGACTTTCCTCATCACGACCACCGCGCTCATCAACGGCCTCGATTATTTCTTCAATACGGTCAACCAGTTGCTCGCCTCGCCGCTGTCGCTGACGGTGGCGAAGAGCCTTATCGCGACGGTGCTGGTGGGCGTTCTCATTCTCGCCATCGCCTGGGTGAAGCCGCTTGAAAACGAGGAGACAGGCGCGGTCAGGCCCTGGCCGAAGGCGCTACGGGTGTTTCTCGTCTGCCTGGGGCTGTTCCCCATCATCGCGGCGCTCCTCGGCTATATCGGCCTTGCGCGCTTCGTCTCGCAGCAGATTGTCGTCAATGGCGCATTCCTCGTGACGATGTATCTGGGCTTCCTCACCGCCCGGGCCATCACGGCGGAGCATGCCTTCGGCGGCACCGCAATCGGGCGCTCCATGCAGCAGCGCTTCGGTATCGATGAAACCTCCCTCGACCAGCTCGGGCTGGTGGCGGGCATTCTCATCAACATTGCCGTGCTGCTGGTGGGCATCCCGCTGATCCTCCTGCAACTGGGTTTCCAGTGGTCGGAACTCACCACATGGTTCATGCGGTTGCTGACCGGCTTCCAGATCGGCAATTTCTCGGTGTCGTTCACGGGTATCTTCACTGGCCTGTTGCTGTTCGTCGTCGGCTATCTGTTCACGCGCTGGTTCCAGAACTGGCTCGACGGCAGCGTGATGGCGCGAGGGCGGGTCGATTCCGGCGTACGCAACTCGATCCGCACCGTGGTCGGCTATGTCGGGCTGGCACTAGCGGCACTCGTCGCCATATCGGCGGCGGGCGTCAATCTTTCCAATCTGGCTCTAATCGCCGGCGGTCTATCGCTCGGTATCGGTTTCGGCCTCCAGAACATTGTGCAGAATTTCGTCTCCGGCCTTATCCTGCTGGCTGAACGGCCCATCAAGGTGGGCGACTGGGTGGAAGTAGGCGGCGTCGGCGGCATCGTCAAAAAGATCAGCGTGCGCGCCACTGAGGTGGAAACATTCCAGCGCCAGTCGGTCATCGTTCCCAATTCCTCGCTGATCAACGGCAATGTCGCCAACTGGACCTATCGCAACAAGCTGGGCCGCGTCGATATTCCTGTCGGCGCGGCCTATGGCAGCGATCCGCGCAAGGTTCACGATGTGCTGCTTGCGATCGGGCGCTCACATCCGCAGGTATTGAAAAATCCGGAACCTTTCGTGGCATTCACGGGGTTCGGTGCTTCTTCGCTCGATTTTGTTTTGCGTGTGTTCCTGGCGGACATTTCCAATGGCGCGAATGTGCAGAACGATCTACGCTTCGAGATCATGGAGGTATTTGCGGCCGAGGGCATAGAAATTCCCTTCCCGCAAACGGACATTCATTTGCGGCTCGATCAAATCCAGACTATCGCCGAGGCAATTGCCGCCAGTAAGGATGAAGCGAACGAAAACGATGCAGATGGCCGCCAAACGAAAGCATCGGTGAAGGTGGGAACGAAGACCGACACAGCCAGATCAAAAAGTTGACGCGTTCAGTTGCCGTTCAGGTCACGGCCTTTATAACTATGGCTGAAAAGGGGCGAGTGCTCCTTAATTGAAACAGCCCTGAGGACGGTGGCGACACCGGAAACGACATGAAGAAATATGCAACCGCTTTGCTGCTGACCGCGATGAGCTCCGGCGTTGCATTCGCCGCCAGCGCCGTCAACAAGGACAGCCAGCCGCGGACGATCGTCGTTACCGAGGGCTCGTCCAAGAGCGATCTGGTACTCTCTCCGGGGGAAACCGTTGATTTCTGCCCGTCCGGCTGCTTCGTCACCTTTCCCAATGGCGACCGCCAGGCCTTGACCGGCAGCGAGACCATCGAGATCACGGGCGGCAAGGCGAAGATCGATTAGGCAGTGGGACGCCGGGGGAGTGGGCAGTCTGTTGGATTGCCCTGCTCTGGTATGCCTGGTTCGTCCGCGGCTGCCCTTAAACCCCCATTTACCCTCCCGATAGTTGTCCCGGCCGGAACATACGGCTTTTCCTGAAATTCACCTTTCGTTTTCTTGTCGTTGCTACTTCCGGTAAGGTGGAAGGGCTGGGCAGGAACGATGAATGCGCGCGCCAAGAGAGAGAAAATACCTTTAGCGGTCGATCTGGACGGCACGCTGATTGCCACCGATCTCGCCTGGGAAGGTGTTTTCCTGCTCTTGAGGAAAAATCTCCTCTATATTTTCCTGCTTCCGATCTGGGCGTTGGGAGGCAGGGCGCGGCTGAAGCAGGAGATCGCCCGGCGCGTCGTGATCGATGCCGCGACACTCCCCTTTCGGCTGGATTTTCTGGATTTTCTGAAGCGCGAGCGTGCGCGTGGCCGTAAGCTGGTTCTCGTCACCGCCAATGCGAGATCCTTTGCCGACGCGGTGGCGAGGCATCTGGGCCTATTCGATGCGGTCTACTCCACGGAGCGCGATCGGAACCGCGCGTCCAGGGCGAAGCTGAAAATGCTGGTGGACACCTTCGGCGAGCGCGGCTTCGACTATGCGGGCAATTCGCGCGCGGATGTCCCGATCTTCAACAATGCGCGCAAGGCGATCGTGGTCGCCCCGGACGCCGCGGCGCGGGCCTGGCAGCGAAAACATGGCGGCTCTGGCGCAGAGAGGACTTTCTTCCCCGCGCGCCGTGCGTGGCTTCGCAATATGCTGAGAATGCTGCGCGTGCATCAATGGGTGAAGAACACGCTTATCTTCGTCCCTCCGATCCTCGCGCATGATCTGCACCAGCCGGATGTGCTCATCCGCACGACCCTTGCCTTCGTGGCGTTCTGCGCTGCGGCGTCATCGATCTACATCGTCAACGATTTGTTCGATCTGCAACTCGACCGTCGCCACGCGCGCAAGAAAACGCGGCCTTTCGCCAGCGGAGCGCTTCCCATACCCTTCGGCGTATGCTGCTCCGTCATCCTTCTGGCGGTCGCCTTCGGTGTCGCGATGCTGCTGCCGCCTCGTTTCATGCTGGTGCTGGTGTTCTATCTCGTCGTCACCACAGCCTATTCTGCGGCCCTGAAGCGGATGCTGCTTATCGATGTGCTGGTGCTGGCGGGGCTTTACACGCTGCGGCTCATCGCCGGGATTACCGCTACGGCCACGCCGGACTCGTTCTGGCTGCTGGCGTTCTCGATCTTCTTCTTCCTGTCGCTGGCGCTGGTCAAACGCTATGTGGAACTGGCCACGCTGCATCCCGAAGAGAACACCAAGCTTGCCGGGCGCAGCTATCGCAGCGCGGATCGGGAAGTCATAGCCCAGAGCGGCGTGGCGTCCGCCTTCGGGGCGGTGCTGGTGCTGGCGCTTTATGTGGACAGCGACGCGGTGAGGGTGCTCTATGTCCACCCCTGGATGATCTGGCCGCTTTGCCCGATCGTCCTCTATATCATTCTGCGGGTCTGGATTCTCGCGCGGCGCGAGGAGATGCATGACGATCCAGTCGTCTTCCTGCTGGGCGACTGGCGCAGCATCATGATGATCCTGATCGGCGCGGCGATGCTGGTGCTGGCGAGGATACCCTGGTGACATCAGAGAGCTTCGGGCGGATAGAGCGCCGCGCGCGGGCAGCGGTTTCGTTCAGCGAGGCGGCGCGGCGGATGCCGGAAGGCGGGCCATATCTCGCCTATGGCAATGGGCGCTCCTATGGCGATTCCTGCCACAATGATGCAGGCGTGTTGGTCAAGATGCGTCCGCAGGGACGGATCATAGGCTTCGATGCTGCCACCGGGGTCCTTGAGGCGGAGGCGGGGGTGCTGCTCGCCGATATCATCGCCCTTGCTGCGCCGCACGGCTTCTTCCTGCCGGTAACGCCCGGTACGCGCTTCGTCACTCTGGGCGGGGCCATCGCCAATGATGTGCATGGCAAGAACCATCACCGGCGCGGCACCTTCGGCTGCCATGTGGATTCGTTCGAGCTTCTGCGTTCGGATGGCATGGTGCGCAATTGCTCGCCGGGCGAAAATGCCGAGCTCTTCGCCGCCACCATCGGCGGTATGGGGCTGACGGGACTGATCGTGACGGCCCGCATCCGGCTGATGCGTGTCGGCTCGCTCGACATCGAGGAGCAAGTTACTCCTTTTGCCACTCTCGATGAATTCTTTGCGCTTGCCGACGAGGCGGATACGGAGAACGAATATGCGGTCGCGTGGATCGACCAGCTCGCAAAAGCCGGGCGCGGGCTGCTTCTGACCGGAAATCACGCACCGAACGGCAATTTCACCGCGAGCACTGACCCGGCGCGTCTTGGCGTGCCGTTCGAACTGCCGTTTTCGGCATTGAACAGGCCAAGCCTCAAGCTGTTCAATGCCGCCTATTATCACCGCAAGGGCAGCAATTCCGGGCCGCATCTGACGGATTATGCGCGCTTCTTCTATCCGCTCGACGCGGTTGATAACTGGAACCGGCTCTATGGCCCGGCGGGGCTCTACCAGCATCAAAGCGTCATCCCTGAAGCCCAGGCGGGGGAGACAATCCCAGCCATGCTGGAGGTCACCCGCCGGGCGGGGCAGGCGTCGTTCCTCACCGTGCTCAAGCGCTTCGGTGGTATCCGTTCGCCGGGGCTTCTGTCTTTCCCGCAAGCGGGATATACTTTGACGCTCGACTTCCCCAATCGCGGGGAAAAGACATTGGCGCTGCTGGCGGAACTCGACCGTCTGACGGTGATGGCCGGCGGGCGCGTCAACCCTTACAAGGACCAGCGGATGCCGGCGGAGGTCTTCGCCGCGTCGTTTCCGCAATGGAAAATGCTGGAAAAACTGCGCGATCCGGCATTCTGCTCGAATTTTTGGCAAAGAACCGCATTAAGTCTTGTTTGATGCCGATCAATGCACTAGCGAATGCAATCGAAAATTGCGGATTGTTCTAATTTTAGGCAATCGCTTTGCGGCTTCTCAACAGGCCTGATGTAGCGTTCAAGCAGACGGGTGGGAGCATGACAAAATACATTCCCTTCATTCTTTTCACGGTGATGACCAACGCTGCGGCGCAGATTTTGCTGAAATACGGCATGATCTCGCTTGGCCCCATCAGCTTCAGCGCCGACACCATCATCCAGCGCGTCTTCCAGATACTGTTCAATCCGTGGGTGTTCTGCGGGCTTCTGGTTTTCGTCATCTCGATGGCGTCGCATCTCTATGTGCTGTCGAAGGTCGACCTCTCCTTCGCCTATCCCTTCCTCAGCCTCGCCTATGTGGCGGTGGCGGTGTTTGCGTGGATGGTGTTCAAGGAGGATCTGGGCACGCTCAAGATCGCCGGCATCGCCTTCATCTGCGTCGGCACGGTGCTCATCGCCCAGAGCGGGCATAGAAACCCGGAGCCTTCTCACGAAATTTCCATGGCCGAAACGAACCAATAGCGAGCAGGAACATGCGACATATCATTTTCGGCGGCGACGGTTTCGTCGGCCGCTATCTGGCGCACGATCTCGTCAACCGGGGCGAGGAGGTTGTGGTCGCGGATATTTCCCGGTCCGATCTGCCGCATTATGGCAAGGCGCGGTTCGCACAGTGCGATATCACCGACAAGGCGCAGGTGAATGCTGTCGGGCTGAAGCCGGACGACATGGTCTATAATCTCGCGGCCAAGATGCTGTCGCCATTGCAGGTGCGGGCCAAGCGGTACGATTTCTTCTGGCCGGTTAATTATCAGGGCGCGTCGAACATCATGAGCGCCATGGACAGGGCCGGAACGTCGAAGCTGGTGCAGTTCACCACCGACATGGTCTACGGCCGCACCGTCGTCTCGCCGCAGACGGAGGACCATCCCATCGCGCCGCTCGGCGAGTATGGCAAATCGAAAGCCGCGACCGAGGCGCTTGCTGCTGACTGGCGCGCGCGGGGCATGAACATCTCGATCATGCGGCCAAGGCTTATCATCGGGCCGGGACGGCTGGGTATTCTGGAAAAGCTGTTCAAGCTCATCGACCGCAATCTGCCGGTGCCGATGATCGGCTCGGGCAGGAATCCTTACCAGTTCATCTCGGTCTATGATTGCGCGGAAATCGCCCGGCTCGCCTGGGAGTATGGCGTGCCAAACGACGCCTATAATCTCGGCTCCTCGAACCCGCCTTCGGTGCGCGATCTGCTGGGCGGGCTTATCAGGCAGGCAGGGTCGAAATCGATTCTCGTGCCGACGCCGGCCTTCGCGGTCAAGCAAACGCTGGCGCTGCTCGACGCGCTCGACAAGCCACTGATGGACCCGGAGCAATATCTGATCGCGGACGAATATTGCGTACGCGATACCTCCCGCGCCTTCGCCGCCTTCGGATGGAAGCCGAAATTCCGCGACGAGGATATGCTGGTGGCGGCTTATCGCGAATATCGCAACAAGCTGGATGGCAAGCCGGTGGCGCAGATGGTGCCGCTGCCGGCCGAATAAGGGGAAGAGAATGACGCCGAAGCCCAATCTCCTGACGGTCGAGCAGGCCAAGGCGCTCGATCTGCCGCGGATGACGGAGCTGTTTTCAGCCCACATCAATCCCGGCCAATTGCATTTCATGAAGCTACTCGGCTTCGACAAGGTGAAGATCGAGCGCGCCGAAGGCATGTATTACATCGACCAGAACGGCCGGAAGATTCTCGATTTCTTCGGCGGGTTCGGCTCGCTGGCCTTCGGGCATAACCATCCGCGCATTCTTGAGGCGCGCAAGGCATTTCAGGACGAGAAGCGGCACGAGATCGCCATGGCCTTCATGTCGCAATATGCGGCAGCGCTGGCGCATAATTTAGCCGCGTGCAGCCCCGGCGATCTCGACATGGTGTTCTTCGGCTCTTCCGGCTCGGAGGCGATGGAGGCGGCGCTGAAGGTGGCGGAGCGCGCGGCGGGGCCAAAGCGCCCGAAAGTGGTCTATGCGGAGAATTCCTTCCACGGCAAGACGAAGGGCGTACTCAACGTCACCGACGGCAAGCTCTATCGTGGCGAGTTCCAGCTGATCGGCAATACGGTGCGGGTGCCTTTCGGCGATATCGAGGCAATCGAGAACGCATTCAAGTCCGACCCGGAAATCGGCGTCATCGTGCTTGAGACGATCCAGGGCGGGGCAGGGATCGTCACTGCGCCCACCGAATTCTGGCAGAAGCTGCGGGCGCTCTGCGACAAATATGGTGTGCTGTGGGTGGCCGACGAGGTGCAGTGCGGCCTTGGCCGGTCGGGCCGGTTCTATGCCTTCGAGCATCATGGCGTGGTGCCCGATGTGACGGCGCTGGCCAAATCGCTGGGCGGGGGCAAGACGGCGATGGCGGCGATGATCGCCCGGCGTGACGTCTATATGAAGGCATATGGCACGCCGAAGACCGCGCTGATCCATGCCATGGCCACCTTCGGCGGCATCGGCGAGGCGTGTATCACTGCCATCGAGGCGCTTAACGTGCTTTACGACGAGGGGCTAATCGACAATTCGGCTGCGACAGGGGCTTATCTGATTGAGCGGTTGAAAAGCCTGCAGGAAAAATATCCCTCGCTCATCAAGGATGTGCGCGGGCAGGGGCTGATGGTCGGCCTCGAGTTCCACGATTTCTCACAGACCGTGCCTGTCGTGCTGCGGCCCGTGTTGGCGATGCTGGACGAAAAGCTCAAGGGCTCGCTGCCGGGCTTCATCGGCAGCCATCTCCTGCGTGACCATGGCGTGCTGGTGGCGTTTACCGAGTATAACCGCAATGTGGTGCGGCTGGAGCCGCCGCTGATCTGCGAGCGGGAGCATGTGGATCAGTTCATTGCGGCGCTCGATGAAGTGTTGTCGCGGGGCATCGTCCGGATCGTCAAGGATTTCGTCAAGGCACAGGTACGCTGATTCAATGTTTGATTGAGCGCGTTCGATAGTGAGAAGCAGCATACGCTGACCAGGCAGCGTGCTGGCGATGAATGGGTCGCGCCAGCACCGGCGAGTGGCCTTCGCTGTCGAAACGGAGGTGAAGGATGCTTAAAGTATCTCTCACACTGCAGATCCGAAAGACCCGCACGGCCTGGATAATCACCGTGCGGATCGCTTTCGAAATCACAAAGCAGTAAAAGGCCTGACAGGAAGTTCGCGCTTCCTGTCAGCACTCCGGCAATTTAATACGCTAACAACTGTATTTCAAGTACGCGCTTACCTACCTCACAGCCGCCGGCAGAAGCCCGGGCCGCAGCAGCATATCCCAGCAATCGTTGAGCTTCACCTTCTGCTTACCCTTCAGCGCGTCCGCATAGATGTGCTGGAGCTCGCGACGGTTGGTGGTGAGCGGGCAGTGCGGCACGAGCACGAGATCCGTCTGGGCGATTGCTTGTTTTGCCGCTTCGTCGGGTGGCGGAACGGTTCGGCTGGGATCGGCGCCGATCTGGATATAGCGCGGCGCGCTGCTATCGAGAAGCCAGGGGAACGGGTTCGGGAAGTCGAGATTCATGATCGTGGCGAAATGGATGCCATGGACGGCCTCGAACTCCCGGATGTCCTTGACGGCCTGATTGGCGGAAATCAGCCAGTGCATCTGGTAGTCGAGTTCCGCAAAAAGCCGCCAGCTGGGAAGCTGCCCCTTGGCCGAAAGATCGGCATAGGCGTCGCCATATTGCTGATAGTGCTTTTCGAGAAGCAGGGTGCGTTCCAGGATATCATGGTGCGTGGAGACGGCTCCAAGCGATTTCATCTCCGTCAGAGGGGTGGTGGCGTAGGTTGGCGAGACGACGATGGCGCGCAGCGTCTTGTGGACGATCTTGGCGGTAAAGGGGATGGCGACGAAACCGATGAGCACTGCGACCAGCAATTGCCGGGGGAGGGAATCGCGCGCGAAGCCGAGGAAGATGGCAAGCAGGATCGGCCACAGGAAGGAGAAATCCTGGCTGCCGGTGTTTTGCGTCTCGAAGAATATGCCTGCGATGAGCGCCACGCCGAGCCAGACGAAGTTGCTATCCACCAAGTGGCGGAAGGTGGCGGCGTTGCGGCTTCTGGCGATGGCGGCGAGCCGGTCGCGTTCGATCCAGAGGAGAACGCAGACGAGCACGATGCCTGCAAGGATGATATCGAGATCGGCGGAGAGGGCTGTCAGGAAACGCCATGCGAGACCTGACCGGTTGATATTCACGAGAAGGACGATGTCGCGGATATAGGCCGTGACCATATGCCCGTTGAGCTCGAGGCAGGCGAGGGCGGCAACGAAGATTGCGCCCGCGATCAGGACGCTGCGCCAGGAAATGCGGCCCGATAAAAGCGCCAGCAAGCCGATCAGTCCGCCCGCCAGGAAACCGGTGATCTTGAGCAGAAACAGGGCGAGCATGGTCAGCCCGCAGATAATGGCGAGCCGGCGGCCATCCTTCACGAACATCAGCGCCGAGGTAAGGATATAAAGAAGAAGCGTGGCGTGCCGGTTATATATGCCGAAACCGTCCATGCCGGGGTAGCTATGGGTGATCTGTACATTTGCGGGGCAGAGCGCGAAGATCAGGAATGGGACGAGCAGGGCGAAGGCGACTGGGCGTCTTTCTCTCGCGACCGCCTGCAGCACCGTGGCCATCAGCGGCGCGGCGATGATGAGGATCACCCATTGCGTGAGCAGGAGCGGCTGTGCATCGGGGAAGAGTTTCAGCCCCAGCGCAAAGAGATAATAGGTGATCGGCCCGACGGGGATCAGGAAATCGGTGTTCGGTATCTGGCCGTTGAAGATGCGCTGCGCGCCGTCGTAATAAATATAGGTGTCCCAATACATTGGGCCGATGGGCAGGACGATGGGGAGGCTCAGAAGCACGCAGGCGATCACAAGCACAATTGCGAGCCAGGCCAGCGGCGAGGACACGAGGCGGCGAAAGAAGGGGCTCCGTGTGCCTGCTTCGTTCATTTGCACGCTTGTATCGGTCATGTCGTTGCTCCCACGCGGCCTTTCATCGGGCATGGGGGAGGAAATGGCAATAGTTTCATGACGCTTTCAAATGGACACGCGGCGCTCCATGTCGCAAACAAGCCTTAACCGTGCCATTGTGCCCGGCATAGTGCCCAAAAAACCCGTCCTAAATCCAAGGGAACCATAGACCATGAAGACCCATGCCCGTGCGGTGGTGATCGGTGGCGGCGTGGTGGGCGTCTCGACGCTCTACCATCTGGCGAAGAAAGGCTGGAGCGACGTCGTCCTGATCGAGCGCAAGGAACTGACCTCCGGCTCGACCTGGCATGCGGCGGGCCTGTTGCCGCTCTTCAACCTGAGCTATTCGGTCGGGCAGATTCACAAATATTCGGTGAGGTTCTACAAAGAATTGCAGGAGGAGACCGGCATGAATGTCGGCTTCACCAATTGCACCAACATCCGCCTTGCTCGCACCAAGGACCGCTGGGACGAATATATGTATTATGCCGGCGTGGCCGAGACCATCGGCGTTCCCGTCAAGCTGTTGACGCCCGATGAGGTCAAGGAAGTCTGGCCGCTCGCGGAAACGGACGGCATTCTGGGCGCGATCCAGCATCCGGACGATGGCTATATCCAGCCGGCTGATCTGACGCAGGCACTCGCGAAGGGCGCGCGGGACCGGGGCGCGACGATCTATCGTTATACGACCGTGACCGGCATCGAGCAGCAGCCGGACGGGCAGTGGCTGGTCAAGACCGACAAGGGCGATATCCTCACCGAGCATGTCATCTCCGCCACCGGCAACTTCGCTCGCAAAACGGGGCAGATGGTGGGGCTGGACGTGCCTGTCATTCCGGTCGAGCATCAATATATCGTCACCGAGCCGCATCCGGCGATCCTCGAGCGCAAGGCCAAGGGCCTGCCGGAGATGGGTGTCCTGCGCGAAAGCGACTCCTCCTGGTATATGCGCGAGGAAAATGGCGGCCTGCTGCTCGGGCCTTATGAGAAGGGCGCGCCGGTCTGCTATGTGGACGGCCCCTCGGATGACAGCGAATATGAGCTGTTCCAGGAGGATCTTGATCGCCTGATGCCGCATATCGAGACGGCCATCGCGCGCGTTCCCGCCTTCGGCGAGGTGGGGATCAAGAAAGTGTACAATGGCGCGATTGCCTATACGCCCGATGGTTCTCCTATCATTGGCCCCGCGCCACGGCTCAAGAATTTCTGGCTCAATGAGGGCCATTCCTTCGGCGTGACGGCGGCGGGCGGCGCAGGCTGGCAGCTTGCCGAATGGATCGTCGAGGGCGAGCCCTCCATTGACATGATGGGCGTCGATCCGCGCCGCTTCGGCCCCTATGCGACGGAAGGCTATCTCAAGGAGAAGAACGAGGAAGCCTATGCCGAAGTGTTCTCGATCCATTATCCGGACGAGGAACGCGGCGCGGCTCGCCCTCTGAAGCGCTCGCCCTCCTATGACCGGCAGAAGGCGCTGGGCGCGGTGTTCGGCTCCGTCTATGGCTGGGAGCGGGCCAACTGGTTCGCGCCTGAAGGCTATGGCATAGACGTCGCCTCGCTCGACAAGCCGGATGTGCTCATGAACCGCAACCACCCGCGTCCGGACGCGGAAGGCAAGGTGAAGGAGCTGTGGTCATTCCGCCGCTCGAACTATTTCGAGCATGTCGGCAACGAGGTGAAGAACGTCACTGAAAATGTCGGCCTGCTCGACATGACGGCCTTCGCCAAGATGGAGGTTTCTGGTCCGGGCGCCCGTGCTTGGCTCGACTCCATTCTCGCAAACAGCATTCCGAAGAAGCAGGGACGCATCGCGCTTTGCCATCTCCTGACGAAAAATGGCGGGGTGCGCTCGGAATTCACCGTTTACGAGTGGAAGCCGGGTTCGTTCTACCTCGTCTCGGCGGGTGCGTACGAGAACCATGACCACGACTATCTCTATAAGCTCCTGCCGTCAGACGGCTCGGTGCGGCTGCGACCGATCACCCAGATGTTCGGCGTGCTGGTGCTGGCCGGGCCGAACAGTCGAAAGGTACTCCAGAAGCTGACCCGTACGGGCCTTGCGAATGAGGATTTCCCGTGGCTATCGGGCAAGCAGATCAATGTCGGCCCTGCCACCGCCCATGCGCTCCGTGTCAATTTCGTCGGCGAGCTTGGCTGGGAACTGCATCACCCGATCGAGCAGCAAAATACGATCTATGACTTGCTGATGGAAGCGGGAGCGGAGTTCGGCATCAAGCCGTTCGGCATCCGCGCCATGACGTCGATGGCGGTGGAGAAGTCCTATCGCCTGATCCCGCGCGAGCTTTCCATCGAATACAACGCCTATGAATCCGGCCTCGACCGCTTCGTGCATCCCAACAAGGGCGAGTTCATCGGCCGCGACGCGGTGGTGAAGGCGCGCGAGGACGGGCTCACGTGGAATTTCGTGACGCTGGAAGTGCATGGCGTCACCGATGCCGACGCGCGCGGCTCGGAGCCGATCTACAAGGATGGCCAGCTTATCGGCCGCGCTACCAACGGCGCTTATGGCTGGCGTTTGGGTAAGAGCCTCGCGCTGGCGATGGTTCGCCCGGAGTTCGCCGCGGCGGGTACGGAGCTTGATATCCGTATCCTCGGCACGCCGCACAAGGCGACTGTGATTGCGGAGTCGCCGTTCGATGCGGAGAATGAGCGGTTGAGACAATAAGTGAGATAGTGCGTTCTGAACTGTCCCGGCAATGGAAACGTTGAGGAATGGATCCCAGTGACAAGCACTGGGATGACGGCTGGGGTGATCGCTTCTCGCTAATCTCCAACGCCTCGCTTGCCGCAGCCGTTCTTGTTAGGGCAAATACCTCTCCACCTCGTCATCCCAGTGCTTGTCACTGGGATCCATTCCTCTACGATGCCATGGCCGCATCGCAACAACTACTAACGCCTTACGCCACCATCGGCTGCTTCCGCTCGGCTCGTTCCTGCTGCGGGGATCGGCCATAAAGCTCCCGGTAGCATTTGGAGAAATGCGAGGCGGAGACGAAGCCGCAGGCGACGGCGACTTCCACCACCGGCATGGAGGACTGGATCAGGAGATGGCGGGCGCGGTCGAGGCGGATTTCGAGATAATAGCGGGCAGGGGAGCGGCCCATCTCCTGCCGGAACAGGCGTTCGATCTGGCGGCGCGACAGGCCGACATGCTCCGCCACTTCGATGAGCGAGAGCGGTTCCGTCAGGCTCGCTTCCATCAGTTCGATGATGGTCAGCACCTTGGAATTCTGCACGCCGAGCCGCGCGCGCAAGGGCAGGCGCTGGCGGTCATGCGGGTTGCGCACCCGGTCGGTCAGCGCCTGCTCACAGACGCGGTTGACGAGATTGTCGTCGAAATCATCGCCGATCAGCTTCAGCATCATGTCCAGCGCGGCGGTGCCCCCCGCACAGGTGTAAAGATTGCCGTCGACCTCGAAAAGGTCGGCATAGACATCGGCCTTTGGGAAGGCTTCGGCGAAGCCCGGCAGGTTCTCCCAATGGATGGCGCAGCGCTTGCCGGAAAGCAGCCCGGCGGCGGCGAGAATATGCGCACCTGTGCAAAGACCACCCACGGCCACGCCGCGATTATATTCCTCGCGCAGCCAGGCGAAGACCGATTTGTTTTGGAATTTCTCGACATTGACACCCGAGCAGACCAGCACCATCGACGGGCGGTCCTCGCCGGTGAGATAGCGGCGCTCGTCTTCCAGTGAGGTATTGACAGCGCACTCCACGCCATTCGACGCGCGCACCGGCTTGCCATCCGCCGAGGCGAGACGCCAGCGATAGGCATTGTAGCCCAGCATCCGGTTGGCAATGCGCAATGGCTCGATGGCCGTCGCAAACGCGATCATCGAGAAATCAGGAACAAGAAAAAAGACGAATGAGCGCTTTATGAGCGTTTTCTGATGCATGGCCGGTCACCACTGTCGTTCCCCGTCGCTTATGAACCATTATTCTGGTTTCTTTACGACCGAAACCATTGAACCATAGAACTATTTCAAGGGGAAGTGCGACGTAATGCCTGTCGCAAAAAGAAAACGCCTCAAATGTCCTTTCTGCGCTTGTTTTCGTCTGCTCGCTGATCAAGCGCCGGCCAGCCGATATCCTGAAGGATATTCTCCGGCAGGGCGCAAAGGGCGCGATAGGTTTCGCGCTTGCGCCTGAATGCCAATATTCGCCGGTAAACATGAACGACGCCCGCGATGATCATGATGGTTCTCCTGAAGCCAATTTCGTTTCCTCCCCTTGACTATGGGGCTGGGTGCATGTTCAATCAAACGAAATTGATGAACCTATAAGTTCAGAATATTTGATGAGGCTATCATGACCGCTCCCATGCACCATCCGCTGCCGATCCTTGACCTCGATGTGCTGCGCACCTTCGTCATGATCGCGGAGACGAAAAGTTTCTCCGCGGCGGCGAATGCCGTGTTCCGCACGCCTTCGGCGGTATCGATGCAGATCAAGAAGCTGGAGGAGACGCTCGGCACGACGCTGCTCGACAGGGACGCGCGCTCCGTTTCATTGACCAGCGACGGCGAATTGCTGCTCGGCTATGCGCGGCGGATGCTGGCGCTCAATCGCGAGGCGGTGGCGAAATTCGTGGCGCCTACCGTGTCGGGTCTGGTGCGGCTCGGCTCACCCGACGATATCGGCGAGTGGGTGCTGCCCTTCGTCCTGAAGCGCTTTGCCGAAACCCATCCGAATGTGACTGTCGATGTCATCATCGACCGCAGCCTCAATCTGCGCCGGCGGCTGGAGGAGCAGCGCCTCGACATCACGATGGTCAATGTCACGTGCTCGGGCTCGGAAAGCAGCGACATGGAAGTGCTGATGACTGAGGATCTGGTCTGGGTCGGGGCGAAGGGCGGTACGGCCTATGAGCGCGATCCGCTGCCCCTCTCCATGTGGGAGGAGGGCTGCGCCTGGCGGGGCAATGCTCTGGAGGCGCTGGATAAGGCCGGACGGGACTATCGCGTCGCCTATATGAGCGCGCATTCGACCGGGCAGCGCTCTGCCATCCTCGCCGATCTCGCCGTCGCGCCGTTCAGCAAATCGCTGGTCAGCGAAGGGATCGCCGTGCTGGGGCCGGAGCATGGCCTGCCGCCCCTCGGCCAATATCAGCTCGGCATGATTGTCGCCCGGAATGCCGGCCAGCATGTGCAGGTGGTCGCCCAGCATCTGCGCGGGATTTTCGAGACGTACCGGCGGACGAGGAAATTTTAGGATACTGTTTATGCCTGGCCGGGGCGGCTGCGCGCCGGGTTCCATCCAAGCGCGTTGTAAAGCCTGAATCGCGCAATGCCGGTGTATTCATGCAGCGCGAAATCCATGAGCGCGAAATTATAGGCGAGGGGCAGGGGTGAAAGGATGGCGGAGGTGTAGTCTGCCCGTTCCGGTGTGGCATCGACGCCGAAATGGGAGAAATAAAGCTCGCTTCGCCGCATGTGGATGCCCGATGTGACAAGCACTATCCGGTCCGGCTTGAGGTTTTCCAGAAGCCGGCTCGAAAACTCGGCGTTCTGCCAAGTATTCATGCTTTTGGCTTCCTCGATCACGTCAGAGGCGGCGACGCCGAGTTGCGTCAGCAGGCCGCTATAAACTGCAGCCTCGCTTTCTCCGGTCTTGCTCGCGTCTCCGCCGGTGACGAGGATTTTGCAGTCAGTCGCTGTTTTCCGGCACTCATTATAAAGCGATACGGCCTTGACGATCCGCGTATAGGCGAAAAATTGCGGCTCAACGCGTTGCGTGTCCGCGACCTTCTCGGCTCCGCCGCCAAGCAGAACAATCACGTTGCGCTGCCGCCATTCGACAGGGGATGGCGTGACGAACGGGGCCTGAAGCCTTGTCAGCAGGAATGACGGGACCGGCCCGCAACCGATGGCGAGGAACAGGGCGAGCGTTAGGCCCAGAAGCGTTCCAGCGGCTCGGCGCAATCCGAAAGCCACGCAAAAAGCCACCGCAACAAGCAGTATGAACAGGATAGGGAGCGACATAGGCCACCTATTTGTTTTCGTTTATAAATAATAGGGCGATTTTTCCGGTTTTGTCAAAAATGGGCTGCTTTGGAGTATTCAACTTTAGAAGCGGTCGCTCATTCTTTGATCGCTTGGGTCAAGGCCACCGTAGAGGAGTGGATCCCAGTGACAAGCACTGGGATGACGGGGTGGAGATGTTTTTTTACTACCGGATATGCTTTTTTGCCAAGCGAAGAGGCTGGACGTTTTGCTCGCCAGCAGCACAGCAACCCGTCATCCCAGTGCTTGTCACTGGGACCCATGCCGCTACGTCCCCACGACAACAATGGTCCCAAAACGGAAATCAGGCGGTTCCATCAAAGGTCGGAACTAAACATCTAACCCCGATTGCGCCGCGCTGCCCGTTCCTCGCGCGAACGGCGTCTCGGTGCCGCGTCGCCAGAAGTGTCCGTGCCGTCGCCATGCGCCTTGCGCTCCGGTAGCTTCACCGCAGCGGAGAGCTTCGGAAATGGATCAACCTTGTTGGGAATGGCCATGGCATAGACGAAATGCTCCTGGAATTTCGACTCCAGCGCGGTTTCGATCTTCTCGATGCGGCGGACGGTTTCTTCGATCTCGCGGCGGTAATCACGGTTGAGCAGCGCCATGCGCGCGCCCGTACCTGCCGCGTTCCCGACCGCCTTGACGTTTTCGAGTTCGCAGTCCGGGATCAGGCCAAGAACCATCGCATATTTGGGATCAATGAAGGAGCCGAATGCCCCGGCGAAGCGGATCTGGTCGACATGCTCGATGCCGAGCTTGTCCATCAGCAATTTTACACCCGCATAAAGCGCGGCCTTGGCGAGCTGGATGGCGCGCACATCGTTCTGCGTGATCGCGATACGCGGGCTGCCGTCATGGAGCAGGTAGGAGAAGGTACGGCCATTGGCGGTGATGCGCGGCGAGCGGGCCGCAAGCGTTCCATCAATGACGCCATCCTCGGAGATGAGGCCGGTCAGGTACATCTCCGCGATCACTTCGATGATGGCGGAGCCGCAGATGCCGGTGACGCCGGTCCCGGCGGCGGCTTCCGCGAAGCCCGGCTCGTCCGACCATTGCTCGACGCCGATGATGCGGAATTTCGGCTCCAGCGTCTCAGGGTCGATGCGCACGCGCTCTATGGCTCCCGGCGCGGCGCGCTGGCCGCCGGAAATCTCCGCGCCTTCGAAGGCGGGGCCGGTGGGCGAGGAGGCCGCGACGGTGCGCTGGCGGTTGCCCAGTACGATCTCCGCATTGGTGCCGACATCGACCAATAGCATCATCTCGTCCTGCCGGTGCGGACCTTCGGCAAGCGTCGCGGCGGCGGCGTCCGCGCCGACATGGCCGGCGATGCAGGGCAGCATATAGACGTGCGTGCCGGGATTCATCGGCAGGCCGATGTCGGAGGATTTCAGATGCACCGCGCCGGAGACGGCAAGAGCGAAGGGCGCGCCGCCAAGCTCGGTCGGGTCGATGCCGAGGAAAAGGTGGTGCATGATCGGGTTGCCGACGAACACTGCGTCGAGAATGTCCTCGCGGGCGATGCCGCCTTCCGCGCACACCTTGTCGATCAGCCCGTTCACCGCCTCGCGCACGGCCTGCGTCATCGCCTCGCGCCCATCCGGGTTCATCATGACGTAGGAGACGCGGCTCATCAGGTCCTCGCCGAAGCGGATCTGCGGGTTGGAGGCGCCCGCCGAGGCAAGCGTGCGGCCCGAGAGCAGCGAGGAAAGGTGCATGGCGATGGTGGTCGAGCCTATGTCGCAGGCGATGCCGTAAGCCTCGTTCTTTAGGCCGGGCCAAAGCGCGATGAGGGCAGGGCGCTCGCCTGCCGCGTCATGATGAATGGCGGCGGTGACGCCCCATTTGCTGTCGCGTAAAATTTTCTGGATGCGGGGCAGGAGATAGGGATCGACCTGCAAATTCTTGTAGCCCCAGTCCTTCTCGATCGCTGCTTTCAGCCGGTCGAGATCGCCCAGCGGCTTGTGCATGTCGGGCTCTTCGACTTCGACATAGCACATATGAACGGCGGGATTGCGCTCGATGATGCGCGTATCGGCGTCCTTGCGCACCACCTGCGCGTTGATCTGCCCATCCTGCGGTACGTCGATGACGAGATCGCCCTGCACGGTCGCAGAGCAGGAGAGGCGGCGGCCTGGCTTCAGCTCGCGCTTTTCGGCGTAGCGCAATTCCTTCGGGCCAATGGCCGAGATGTGGTCGCTGGAGGAGGTGATGCCGTGCTTGGCGAACTGCCCCTCCTGCACCTCCACCTGGCAGCGCCCGCACGTGGCACGCCCCCCACAGACGCTTTCGACATAGACACCCAGCGACCGCGCCGCCTCGAGGATCGGCGTGCCAACCGGAAAATGCCCGCGCTTGCCCGAGGGCATGAAAAGGACAAGGGGGTCGGTCATGGGGTCACCTTGCAGTGTTGTCGGACGGCGCTATCATGCCAGCAAACGGGGCGAGCCATGAAGGGAGGAGGGGCATGGTTGAAGCGACGGTCTATATTTTGCGTTGCGCTGACGGGAGTTACTATACCGGCATTACAAAGCAGCCAATTGAGGCTCGCGTGTGGGAACATAACAATCTGCCGAATGAAAAGGCCTATACATGGACAAGACGGCCTGTGGAGCTGGTATTTTCGGAAACTTATGACCTTGTGAATGATGCGATTGCTCGCGAGAAGCAGATAAAAGGCTGGTCCCGACGCAAAAAAGAAGCGTTGATTGCTCTCAATTATGAAGGACTGCCAGCCTTGTCTCGACGTGGACATTTTATACCGGAAGCCTGATGAGCCTTTGAATGTTGCACCAAGCGCCCTCGTGGTTCGAGGCTCCCCTTCGACAAGCTCAGGGTCGCACCTCACCATGAGGGCTACTGGACCGCGACTTCTTCACTCTCATGATTCAAGAACTTGCTGCAATCCCATTCCTAAAGCGCGTCGCGTTCAATCGAACCCATGCGCCGCGCTTTAGGTCTTTGTTTTTACGCATGTCTTTGTCCCAAAACCGGTTCCCACTTTTGGGAGACATGCTTTAGCTTTTGGGAGACATGCTTTAGGATGAGGTTTCCTAACGCTTCACCCTTTCATATGTAGGAAGCATAGGGCGCCGACGCCCCTTCACCCTCATGGTGAGGTGCGACCCTGAGCTTGTCGGAAGGGGAGCCTCGAACCACGAGGGTGAAGGGGTCTATGATTCACCTAAGCCACCACCCCGCGCCGCGCCTCCCGTCCGCCGCGCCGCCGTCCGCCGCTTTCGCCCGTGGGCTGGCCGGCATTGGCGTTGGCGGCATGGGAAGGCTGGTGGTCGCGGTATTTCATGATCCAGTTGGTGCAGTTGGGGTCGGTGCCATTAAGCACGTTGGCGGCGTGGACCATTTCCATCTCCTGCGGGCGGCAGGGGTTCATGATGGCTGACGTCATGCCGCTGGCGATGACCATGGGGATGAAGGCGGCGTTGACGCCGTGGCGGTGGGGCAGGCCGAAGGAGATGTTGGAGAGGCCGCAGGTGGTGTTGACGCCCAGCTCCTCGCGCAGGCGGCGCACCAGGCGGAAGACCTGCAGGCCTGCGGTTCCCATTGCGCCGATGGGCATGACCAACGGATCGACCACGATGTCGTGCGCCTTGATGCCGTAATCGGCGGCGCGCTGGACGATCTTCTTCGCCACTTCGAAGCGCACATCCGGATCTTCGGAAATGCCAGTCTCGTCATTTGAAATCGCCACGACGGGCACGTCATATTTCTTGATGAGCGGCAGGATGGCTTCCAGCTTCTCCTCTTCGCCGGTCACGGAATTGACCAGCGGGCGGCCCTTGGCGACCCTCAGTCCGGCCTCGATGGCGGCGCTTACGGAAGAATCGATGGACAGCGGCAGGTCTACCAAACCCTGCACGATCTCCAGTGTCTGCACCAGCAGCGCAGGCTCGGTGGCGTTGGGATCGACGGCGGTGACGCCAGCATTGATGTCGAGCATGGTCGCGCCCGCCGCCGCCTGCTCCAGCGCATCCTTGATGACCGTCTCGAAATTGCCGGCCACCATCTCGGCGGCGAGCTTCTTGCGGCCGGTGGGATTGATGCGCTCGCCGATGACGCAGAAAGGCTGGTCGAAACCGATGATGATTTCGCGGGTCGCGGAAGCGACGATGGTGCGGGTCATATATGTGTTCCCTTATTGCGCGGCGGCGATGGGCGATGAGTTATTCAAGTCCCAGGTGCCACGCTCCACCAGCCATTCGGAAGCCTTCTTGATGCCGCCGAAGGGGAAGACATGGACCTGCTTGATATTGCTCGTTGGGTTGTCGACGATATGGCGCTCGATAGGGCCAACGACGCCTTCCGGCGAGTGGGTGGTGGCAAGCGCGGTCAGGGCCAGCGCGTTCTTCTTGAGATAGGTAATGGAATTGCCGACGCCGCACATCGCTGCATATTTGATGAGCGTGGTGATCTTGGCGGGCCCGGCCACGCCCAGATGCACGGGCAGGTCGATGCCTGCCTCGCGCAGACCTTCCGCCCAGCGGATGAAATGCTCCGCGTCGAAGCCGAACTGCGTGACGATGCGCAGTTTCGCGCCGGTGCGTTCGCCGAAATTTTTCTTGAGCCTCAGGGCTTCCATGGCGACGGCTTCGGAA
Organism: Paramesorhizobium endophyticum; assembly: GCF_014640615.1. Taxonomy (GTDB): domain Bacteria; phylum Pseudomonadota; class Alphaproteobacteria; order Rhizobiales; family Rhizobiaceae; genus Paramesorhizobium; species Paramesorhizobium endophyticum. The sequence goes on from NZ_BMHH01000013.1 coordinate 115,699, forward strand.
AAGTCAGGGCTACCCTCGGGATGGCCGGCGACGCCGATTTCGGTAATGCCGAAACGGTCGAAAAAGCCGGTTTCGAGCACCTGCATGGTGGAGTTGAACGCGCCAGCCGGTCGTTCCAGACCGCCGCCGATGACGAGGACATCTGTCACGCCCGCCTCATCCGCGCCGCGGCGAAGGCGGGTTTCGAGCGCCTCGCGCGTGGTCAGGCGGCGGCAGGCGATGTGCGGCACGGGCTTGTAGCCGAGATCGCGGACGCGCCTGGCCGCGGCGGTCAGCGTATCGATCGTATCCGTGCCGATATCGGTGATGTAGACCCGGCTTCCCACAGGAAACAGGCCCGGCAGCTCGGCGGATTCGATGGCCTGCTTCGGCGCCAGTTCGATGGATGCGGCGATGCGGCTTCTTTCACGAGACTTCAATTCATGGATGGTCATGTCCACCTGCCTTTACCAGCGCCACAAGGCGATCCTTGTCATATTCGCGGTCGAGCCGTTCCAGCGCCGCATCCGCTTCCGCTTCGAGGTCCGGGCCGGCAGGCACAGGCGCGCCGCGCCGCCATTCGGCGAGATAGGCGTCCGTGCCTTCCGCTCCAACCCGCATGGCGCACATGTCGATCGCCTCGGTGAACCGCGGCGGCAGTTCCCGCTTGGCGGTCTTGCGGCCCTCCCGCACGATCACCTGAGCCGGGATATCCCGCCAATAAACGACAACGAGGTCGGCCATGCTTCATTCTCCTCGATATGAGCCAGCATCGCCGGAAACACGGGATTCCACCGGCTCGCGCGCGACGTGCGGGCACTTTAAAAGCGACGTGGCCTAATAGCTTATTTGCGACCAGAGCTCGCCGATGAAGGGCAAATTGGTGAGAAGCGCTCCGGCGGTGAACAGCACCCCTGCGATGATGCCGAGGGAGACAAAGCCGATCAGCACGCCGACGCCCATCAAAAGGCCGTCGCGCTCGGTGAGCGCCGCGCCGATGATGGCGGTGGCGAGGGCAGGGAGCCAGTTGGAAAGCGGGATGGGGAACACCACCGCCAGCCCGAGGATCAGCGTCAGCAGCCCCAGCCAGCGGTCGCCATGGCGGCGGGCGAAGGGCCACAGGCGCGGGCGGATGATGCGTTCGATGCGGCGCAGCCAGGGCGTGCCTTTTTCAGACAATTGCCGGAAGCGCTCGGGCGAAAGAGAGCGCTCCCGCACGAAACGCGGCAGCCAGGGCGTCTCGAAGCCCAGCACCATCTGGCCGGAAATCAGAACCAGCGGAATGCCGGTGACAATGCCGGTTCCGGGGGGGAGGGGCAGGAGATTGAGGAGGGCAAAGAAGGTGAGAAGCGCCGCAAAGCTGCGGTCCGAAAGCGCCTGCTCGATCTGCCCGAAGCTGATCGGCTCTTTCGCATTTTCCGCCAGGTCTTCGAAGACCTGCGACAATGGCCGGCGGTCGGAGATGCGGCGCGGGCCGGATTTTTGATGATGTTCAGGCGAGGGCGGCGTGTGATCCATGCCCACCATATCGCCTGCCGATGGTGATATTTCAATGACAGGGTGTCGGGTGTTCACATGGTTGATGGGGCATTGTGCTTGTTGTTTTGACGGGATCGCTAGGCATACCCCCCTCTGCCCTGCCGGGCATCTCCCCCACAAGGAGGGAGATCGGCCTTCCTCGATGATGGCGCTTTGTTCTGCAACCTCGCCGGTTAGCGAAAGCGGCCCTGACATCCAATCTCCCCCCTTGTGGGGGAGATGCCCGGCAGGGCAGAGGGGGGGGTCCGGCGCACATCGTTATCTAATCGTTCTTATTCCCCGCCTTCCGAATAGCCGGCACCAGATCCCCCAAGCCGGTAAAACGCCGCTCATAGGCCAGACCTAAAAAAACGGCGGCTTTCTCTGCTTTGCGCGAAAGCTCGGGATCGTCGGTCTGCGCCAGATAGATCATCTTGGAATAATTGCCGAAATACATGTCGCGCAGTTCCGGATGGCGGTCGAGGCCCAAAGGCTTCACCAAAAACGTCTCGAACTGGCGGGCGAGGAAGTCCGTCATGAAGAAGCTCGTCATGTCGTCATCCCAGCGCTCGGCGAAGGCGGTGTTGCCGACATAAAAGGAGAAGCAATGCGGCCCGGCGATGCGCTCAACGCCATATTGCTCGCACACCTTGTCGAGCATGCCGCCGGTGCCGCAATCGGCATAGCCCACGAAAATGTGTTCGATGCCCTCCCGCCGCGCCCGCTTGATCGCCCGCTCCACGGCGGGAGCGATGCGATCAGGATAATGGTGATAAATGGCCGGGAGGCACTTCAATTCGATATGGTCGAGGCTGAAATCGGCGCGGATGGCGAGGATTTCGCGCGCGATCATGCCGCAGGCGATGACGCGCACTTTCTCCGGTGGGGAAACATGCCCCCGTTCCGCCGCCATCTTGCCAAGCTCATTCATCGCGATACCCTCGCGCTGCGGATATGATTCCGCGATTAGATCCCGCATCGAACCTTATATGGGAAGGCCACATCCATGAAGCCATCGCTCATCGCGCCCCTGATCGCCATCGCCTGCGCGTTTTCGCTCGCCGCCTGCGCCAACACGGTGACCGGCGTCAGCAAGGACGTCAAAAGCACCGCCCACGCGGTGAAGAAGGCCGTGAATTAAATTCACGCTAGCAATTCCCCCTCCCCCTTGCGGGGAGGGCTAGGGGTGGGGGTGGTAAAGGCAGCGGGCCGTAATTACCGTTGATCCACTTCCTTTACCACCCCCATCCGTCTGCTCCGCAGACACCTTCCTCGCAAGGGGGAAGGAGGTGCTTTATTCTTCTACCCCGCGCGCTGGTTATGCCGGCGCTTCATATATTCCTTGGCCGTTTCCACCGCTACCGCCGCGTCGCGGCAATAGGCGTCTGCGCCGACGGCCTTGCCGAATTCCTCGTTGAGCGGCGCTCCGCCAACGAGCACGACATAATCATCGCGGATGCCCTTTTCCTTCATCGTGTCGATGACGACTTTCATATAGGGCATGGTGGTGGTCAGCAGCGCCGACATGCCGACGATATCGGGCTTATGCTCCTCGATGGCGGCAAGGTAGTTTTCGACGGGGTTGTTGATGCCGAGGTCGATGACGTCGAAGCCCGCGCCTTCCATCATCATGCCGACGAGGTTCTTGCCGATGTCGTGGATGTCGCCCTTGACCGTGCCGATGACAAGCTTGCCCTGCTTGGGCGCGCCGGTGGCGGCGAGAAGGGGGCGCAGGATCGTCATCCCCGCCTTCATCGCATTGGCGGAAAGCAGCACTTCGGGCACGAAGAGGATACCGTCGCGGAAATCCTCGCCGACGATGCGCATGCCTTCCACGAGCGCCTCGGTCAGCACCCGGTAGGGCGCCCAGCCGCGCTCGAGGAGGATGTTCGTGCCTTCCTCGATCTCTTCCTTCAGGCCATCATAGAGATCGTCATGCATCTGCTCGACGAGTTCTTCGTCGGAAAGTTCGGAAAGAATGATTTCATCGCCAGCCATGGACGCATTCCTCAGTTTCAAGCCCTGACGGGCCAATCGCATATCTATCACATATCCCGCAAGCGGCAAAAATCCATCGCTCAAAAGCGACCTCACTTGCCGCGCACGGAAACGTTCTTTCTTCCACCGGGATTAGGGTGGATATTCATATGCATCATGCTAAGGGAGCCCGCGCCACTTCCAAAGGCGGGGAGAGTTGAATGGATCAGGAAGCATCTGTAGAGCCCGGTGAAGAGCGCGGCGGCCGTCGGGCGCGTGGCGCGAGCGGCGGGGCGGCGGCACGGCGCGCGGCGCGGGCGGGCGGCGGTCCCGGCAAGTCGCTGACCTATATCACCCGCAAGGTGCCGGTCTATGAGGTGCTGAACGAGGAAGGTCTCGCGCTCATCGAGGCCAATGCCGACACGGTGCTCGAAGAAATCGGCATCGAATTCCGCGACGATGCGGAGGCGCTGGAACTCTGGCGGCAGGCGGGCGCGGATGTGAGAGGCGAGCGCGTGCATTTCCCCAAGGGGCTCTGCCGTTCGCTGCTCAAGACCGCGCCGTCGATCTACACGCAGCATGCGCGCAATCCGGAGCGCTCGGTCCAGATCGGCGGTGACGCGACGGTGTTCGCGCCGGTCTACGGGCCGCCTTTCGTGCGCGACCTCGACGGTGTCAGGCGCTATGCGACGATCGAAGATTTCCAGAATTTCGTGAAGCTCTCCTATATGGCGCCGAACATCCACCATTCCGGCGGCACCGTGTGCGAGCCGGTGGATGTGCCGGTCAACAAGCGCCATCTCGACATGATCTATGCGCATATGCGCTATTCCGACAAGCCGTTCATGGGCTCGGTGACGGCGCCGGAGCGGGCCGAGGACACCATCGCCATGTGCAAGATCCTGTTCGGCGAGGATTTCGTCGAGCAGAATACGGTGCTGACCAGTCTCATCAACGCCAATTCGCCGATGGTGTTCGACGAGACGATGTTGGGCGCGCTGAAGGTCTATGCGCGGCACAACCAGGCCTGCATCGTGACGCCGTTCATCCTAGCCGGCGCGATGAGCCCGGTGACGGTGGCGGGCACGCTGACGCAGATTCTGGCCGAGGTGCTGGCGGGCGCGGCGCTGACGCAGCTCATCCGCCCCGGTGCGCCGGTCATTTTCGGCACTTTCGCCTCGTCCATTTCCATGCAGTCGGGCGCGCCGACCTTCGGCACGCCGGAGCCGGCGCTCGTCTCCTACGGCGCGGCGCAGCTTGCCCGGCGGCTCGGCCTGCCGTTCCGCACCGGCGGCTCGCTCTGCGCCTCGAAGCTTTCGGATGCGCAGGCGGCCTATGAAAGCGCCAATACGCTGAACTCGACCATGCTGGCGGGCACGAATTTCGTGCTGCACGCGGCGGGCTGGCTCGAGGGCGGGCTTGTGTCGTCCTATGAGAAGTTCATGATGGATATCGACCAGCTCGGCATGAGCCAGAAACTCGCCGAAGGGGTGGATCTGTCCGAGAACGGGCAGGCGATGGATGCCATCCGCGAAGTCGGGCCGGGGAGCCATTATCTCGGCTGCGCGCACACGCAGGCGAATTTCCAGACGGCATTCTATCGCTCCTCCATCGCCGACAACAATTCCTTCGAGCAATGGCTGGCCGAAGGCGAAAAACGGGCCGACCAGCGGGCGAACGACATGGCGCGGCGCTGGCTGGAGAGCTATGAGGCGCCCTATCTCGACCCAGCCATCGACGAGGCGCTGAAGGCGTTCATCGCGGAGAAGAAGGCCTCGATGCCCGACGCCTTTACCTGAAAGAAGCCCGAAGACGGCCGGGCTAAAGTGGCCGACCTGATTCATCGCGAGGTGTGGAGGACAGCGATAAAGGGGACGGGGGAGTAACCTGTTTTTTCATGGTTTGATGGAGGCGCGAGGCAACCCCCCTCTGTCCTGCCGGACATCTCCCCCACAAGGGGGAGATTGGCCTTCATCGATCAAGGCACCCAATTTTGCGACGTCAAAGATTAGCGAAGGCGGAACTGACATCCAATCTCCCCCCTTGTGGGGGAGATGCCCGGCAGGGCAGAGGGGGGTGTCTTGGAGCCGACGCTTCCGGCAGGGAGGGCAGCCAAAGCACGATGACTCTACCCGCCTACGCCACCCTCACCACCGTCCTCGCCCCCTTCGGCCTCATTCCGCGCGGCGGCTTTGTCTTCGACGGAGACGAACACGCTCCGCACGGCACTCGCCAAAGCCCGGCAAAATGTGTCGTGCTTGTCGGCCATGCTGGCTCGTCGATCTGGCCGCATTTCATGCGCTGGCGAGCAGAGGAGGGGCGTGGCCAAGCCGATCCGCTCGATACGTGGTCGAAGCAGGTGCTCGGGGAGGCTGCGGAGAAGCTCGGTGCTCGGGCCGTTTTCCCATCCGACAAGCCATGGCTGCCGTTCCAGCAATGGGCGCAAAGGGCGGAAGGGTTAAAGCCGTCGCCGCTCGGATTGCTGATCCATCCCGTCTATGGCCTATGGCATGCCTATCGCGGGGCGCTTCTATTCGATGAGGTGATCGATTTTCCCGATAGACCGGAGCCGGACCATCCCTGCGAGTGGTGCATGGACAAGCCATGCCTTTCGGCCTGCCCGGTCGATGCGTTCGATGGCGCGGGCTTTGCGGTCGCGCGGTGCAGGGACTATCTCGTGACGGATGCGGGCGGAGCCTGCCGGACAAGCGGCTGCCTTGCGCGGCTCGCCTGCCCGGTCGGGCGGGATTATGCCTATGACACCGCGCAGCAGCGCTTTCACATGGCGGCCTTCATGGGCGGGTGAGGGACTGATTTCGCGCCCTCAAGGATTGCGCTATCATTCGATTCGTGCGCGGCCCGCGCCTCCTCCCTCCATCAGGGAAAGCATTGTTCATGCGGGGCATTTTCCATCGAACCGACTGTTCGAGCGCCAGCATAAGGAGGGATTGCGAAACCTGCTCGCCATAGGAGGTTACGAATGAAACTGTCCGCCCCCGTCTATCAACTGAAGCGCAAGGCGAAGCGCCTGTCCCGCGACGGGAAAATCCCGCTGCACGAGGCGCTCGACCGCATCGCCCGTCTGGAAGGCTATGCCTGCTGGAGCCTGCTTGCGGCGAAGCTTTGCGAAACGACGCCCGCCGACCGCCTCTTCCAGAGCCTCAAGCCCGGCGACCTGCTGCTTGTCGGCGCGCGCCCCGGCCATGGCAAGACGCTGATGAGCCTCAGGCTCGCGGTGGAGGCGATGAAATCCGGCCATCGCGCGGCGTTTTTCACGCTGGAATATACGCAAGCGCAGGTCCTCGATCGCTTCCGCGTCATCGGGGCGGAGTACCGGCAGTTCGAGCGGCTTTTCACCTTCGACTGCTCCGATGCCATCTGCGCCGGTTATATCATGGAGAAAATGGCCGCCGCGCCGCGCGGGACGCTTGTCGTCGTCGATTATCTGCAATTGCTCGACCAGAAGCGGGAAAATCCGGACCTGTCGGTGCAGGTTCGCGCGCTGCAGTCCTTCGCGCGGGAGCGGGGAGTGATCGTCGTCTTCATATCGCAAATCCACCGGGAGTATGAGGCGTCGAACAAGCCACTGCCTGACCTTGCGGATATTCGATTGCCGAACCCGGTGGATTTGAGGCTGTTCACCAAGACATGTTTTTTGAACAATGGGGAGGTGAGGTTCGAGGGGGTGGGGTGAGATCGGAAAAGCCGGCGGGACAGCCCCTCTGTCCCGCCAGCGTTCCTGAGTATGATTACTTTAGCCGCTTGAGCAACTCTTCGCCAACCTGGCGCGCGGAGGCCGGGTTCTGGCCGGTGATGACCTCGCGGTCTGTTACCATATGCGCTGTCCACGGCTTGTCGTTGCTGCTGAAGCGGCCGCCAGCCTGCTCGAGGGCCGTCTGGGGATAGAACTTCATCTCGCCGCCCTTCAGGAGGGGCTTCGCCTGTTCTTCCTCTTCATTGCTGATCACGGTGAATTTGTAGTCCGCATAAATCCAGGAGGCGGGGCGAGTTGCCTTGCCCTCTTCAAGCTGCCTTGCAAACTCCTCGGCCTTGTCCAGCGTGGACATCAGGGCAATTGGACCATGGCACACCAGCGCCGTGGCCTTTCCCTTTTCGTGGAAATCGGTCAACAGCCGGGCAAGGTCCTTGCTCACGAGCAAATCCTGCATCGGCGCGTGGCCGCCGGGGATATAGATGGCGTCGAAATGGTCATAGCCGATCTGTTCGACGCGTTTCAGGCTGATAACCGGGGATTTGGAAAGGGAGGTGACTCCCAGCCGATCCAGCAGTTTCTGGTGTTCGGCCATGGCGTCGGCGTCACCGCCAAAATAAACCGGATCGACGGAGCTGGCGTCAACGGCGGGCGCTTTGCCATGCGGCGTTGCAAAGATGACCTCATGGCCGGCGTCGAGCAGCATTTTCACCGGTTGCATCAGTTCGTTGAGGTAAAAGCCGGTTTTGAAGGTCTTGCCGTCTTTCAGGTCCAGATGGTTTTCATCCGAAAGGACGACGAGAACATTGGCGGCTTGCGCGCCGACGGGGGCGAGGGCGTGAAGCGAGATGGCGACGAGCGCCGCGGCGGCGAGTTTCCTGATCATGAATTCTGGTCTCCGGTTAAGATGCCCGGAAGCTAATATTTGCCGAGAGAACGATAAATCAGGCCTGCAACAAATCATTTGTTCGTAACAGGCAAAAATCAGCCCTGCTCTGCCGCCGCTCCCGCGATAAAATCGATCAAGGCGCGCGTCGCCGCGGAAAGCCGGCGGTGGGATGGAAAGATCATGGAGAAGGGACGCGTGCTGCCTTCCGCGCTTTCCAGCAACCTCACCAGCCGGCCCTGCTCGATGCGGCTTGCCACGATGAATTCATAGGTCTGGCAGATTCCAAGCCCGCTTTGCGCCAGCGACACCACGCCCAATACGTCATCGAGGACACGCATGTTGCTGGGCGGCGTCCATTCGATGTCGTTCCCATCCACGCGCAACGTCCATGGCGCGTCGCGCCCGGTGCTCGGCTTGACGAAGGAGAGGCATTGATGACGAGCGAGATCGTCGATCGTTTCGGGCGTGCCATTGCGCTCCAAATAATCCGGCGACGCCACGAGGCATAGGTGCACATCCTCCAGCTTGCGGGCCATCAGGCCGCTGTCGCGCAATTGTCCGAGCCGGATCGCCAGATCGAATCCCTCCGCCACCAGATCGACATTGCGGTTGGTAATACCGAGCTCGACGCGGATGCCGGGATATGCCTGGTTGAAACGGGAAAGAATGGCCGGCAGGCGATGGTGGCCGTAGGTGGTCGGCACGCTGAGGCGAACCTGTCCGGAAATTTCCCCGCTCTGGCCCTGAACAGCGCGTTCGGCATCGTCCATCAGTGAAAAGGCGAGGCGCGCCTGTTCGAAATAGACGCGCCCGGCTTCCGTGAGGCTCAGGCGGCGTGTGGTGCGCCGCATGAGCTGCGTACCCAGCCGTGCTTCCAGCCGGCTGATGGCGCGGCTGATCACCGATGGCGTGGTCGACAAAGCAATGGCGCCTTCTGTCATCGAGCCCTTCTCGATAACGGCCACGAAGGCTTCCACGTCGGCCATGTGATCAAAACGGCGCATAATTGCCCTGAGCGCAAAAATCATTCGTCATTCATGGCCTTTTATCGCCATTGCAATAAATAAAAAAGCCGCCCGGTTTCCCGGAGCGGCTTTCATCACATAACCAGCGGTTGTTACTTCGCGGCGCGCACTTTCGCCAGTTCGCCTTGCGTTTCATCCCAGAGGGGCTGGCCGATGTCGTTGACCACTTTCTGAGTGACCGGGGCGGCCAGTTCGCGGAGCTTGGCGACTTCGGCCTCAGGCATGACAGACACTTCCATGCCCGCGGCTTTCAGCTGTTCCAGCGCCTTGGCGGACTGCTCGCGCGTGTCCTTGCGCTCGAAATCGCGGGAGGAGATGGCGGCTTCCTTCAGGATCTTCTGCTCGTCGGGCGAGAGGCCGTCCCACCACTTCTTGCTGACCAGCATCACCCACGGGCTGTAGACGTGGTTGGAGATGGTCAGGTGCTTCTGCACCTCGAAGAATTTCGAGGAGACGATCGTCGTGACGGGGTTTTCCTGCCCATCGACCGCGCCTGTCTCCAGCGCCGTGAAGAGTTCGGAGAACGGCATCGGCACGGCGTTCGCCCCGGCGGCGTTGAAGGTTTCCAGATAGACCGGGTTCTGCATGACGCGCAGCTTGACGCCCTTCAGATCGTCGGCCTTCTCGATCTTGTGACGGTTGTTGGTGAGGTTGCGGAAGCCGTTCTCCCAGTAGACGAGACCGACGAGGCCCTGCGGCTGCAGGCTGTCGAGGAGCTTCTGGCCGACCGGGCCGTCGAGCACGGCGTCGGCTTCCTTCTCATTGGCGAACAGGAACGGCACGTCCCAGACGGCGAATTCCTTCACCGTGCCGACGAGAGTGGCGGTCGATCCGACCATCATCTCCTGCGCGCCGCCGACCAGCGCCTGCTGCATCTGCACGTCGGAGCCGAGCGAGGCGGCGCCGAAGGTGCGCACCTTCATCTTGCCGCCGCTCAGTTTTTCCACTTCCTTGGCAAAGTGGCGGGCGGCATTACCCTGCACGCTGTCTTCATTAAGACCATAGCCGAAGCGGATGATCCGGCTCTTGATGTCCTGCGCGGTGGCGGCAGTGCTGCCGATACCCAGCGCAAGCAGGGCGATAAGGATTTGTTTCATTTCAGGTTTCCTCCCTTTGGGTGTTGAAACGGGGTATTCCTTCCAGCTATCAGCGGAGCCATTTGGCTGGAACGGTGATCAGTTCCGGGACGAGGACGAACAGGCCCAGCAGCGCCGTATAGGCGATGATGTAAGGCCAGACGCCGCGGATGACGCCCTCCATCCGGATGCGGGCGACGCCCGCGACGACGTTGAGGACCGTGCCGACCGGCGGGGTCAACAGCCCCACCGCGCCCACCAGCACGAACATAACGCCGAAATAGACCGGATCGATGCCCGCGCGGACCACCAGCGGCGACAGGATCGGCCCGAGGATCAGGATCGTCGGGGTCAGGTCCATCGCCGTGCCGACAAGCGTCAGGAGGACAATGATCGCCAACATCAGGAGCTTCGGCTGGTCGAGCATCGGCTGAAGCAAGTCGATGACGAGGTTGGGCAGGTCGGCAAGCGTGATCATGTAGCTGGTGAACAAAGCCGCCGCGACGAGGAACATCACCACCGCCGTCGTCTTGGCGGCCGCGACGAAAAGCCGGGGCAGTTCGGCGATTTTGAGGCCGCGATAGACGAAGAGCCCGACGACCAGCGCATAGACCGCAGCGACCACCGCCGCCTCGGTCGGCGTGAACAGGCCGCCGCGCATGCCGCCGATGATGATGACAGGCATCAGGAGCGCCCAGAACGCGTCGAGCAGGGCCTTGCCGCGCACCGACCAGGGCTGCCGCGGGCGGGGCGGCACGTTCTCCTTGCGCGCGATAAAGCTCCAGACCGCCACCAGCACCAGCGCCATCATCAGGCCGGGCGCGATGCCGGCCATGAAAAGCTGGGTGATGGAGACATTGGTGGCGACGCCATAGATGATGAAGGACATGCTGGGCGGAATGATCGGCGCGATGATGCCGCCCGACGCGATGAGCCCGGAGGAGCGTTCGACATTATAGCCATGCGACCGCATCATCGGGATCAAGAGCGCGGCGACCGCCGCCGTATCGGCAATGGCCGAGCCGGACACGCTCGCCAGCAGCGTGGCTGCGGCGATGGCGACATAGCCGAGGCCGCCCCTGATATGGCCGACCATGGTGACGGCGAGATCGACCATGCGGCGGGAGATGCCGCCCGCATTCATCAATTCGCCGGCCAGCAGGAAGAATGGCACGGCCATCAGCGGGAAATTGTCCGCCCCGGCCAGCATGTTCTGCGCCAGAAGCTGCGCGTCGAAGAAATCGAGATGCACCATCAGCGCGACGCCGGTCAGCATCAGCGCGAAGGCGATGGGCATACCGAGCGCCATCAGCCCGAGCAGGGTGCCCAGAAATACGAGAATTGTCATTGCTTCCTCCCAGCCGCTTCGCTCCGCCCATCGGCGGCCAGTTCCTTCAGCGTTTCCGCCGCTTCCTCCTGATCCGCGCTCTCGCGGACCTGCACCAGCTCGTCATCGCTCAGGCGGCCCGTCAGCGCGCGGGCGAGGTCGATGGCGAACAGCGCCATCATCGCGACCGCGGCGACCAGCCCGGCGGCGGCGAAGGCGGCGAGCGGCACGCCCGTCACCGGCGCGTGGCTGTTCAGGCCGATGATGGTCTGCTGCCAGCTGCCCTCGACGAACAGCCAGAGCGCATAGAGGATGAGCGCGTTGGTGATGATGATGCAGATGAGCTTGCCCGCGCGCGGCAGGCGCACGAGCAGCATATCGACGCCGACATGGGCGCGCTCGCGCACTGCGACGGCCGCGCCGAGGAAAACCAGCCACACGAAGGCGAGGCGCGATATTTCCTCCGAGGTGGCGAGGCCGGTGTTGAGCAGATATCGCCCGGCGGCATTGCCGAAGACGAGCACGACCATGATGGCGAGCATCGCGGCCATGGTCCATTCCGCCAATTTTTGAATCCAGTCCGCAAGCGCTTTCATGCCGCTCCTCCTTCGACATTCATCGCCATTGTTTTGGGCAAACCGAGCAGATCGCAGGCCCGCGCGACCAGTTCCATCGGGTCCTCATTGACGGGGAGGGCGATACCGCCTTCGTCGTCCGCCAATTCCTCAAGATCTGCAAGCTGGCTGTCGAGCAGGGCAGGGGGCATGAAATGCGAGCGGCGCGCGGCGAGGCGCTCACCGATCAGTTCGCGCGAGCCCGAGAGATGGAGGATGGTAAGGGAGCCCAGTTCCCCACGCAGAAAGTCGCGATAGCGCCGCTTCAATGCCGAACAGGCGATGATGACGGGCTTTTTGCCTTGCGCATGCGTGTCCGAGGCGGCCCGGGCCAACGCGGCAAGCCATGGCCAGCGCTCGGCATCGGTCAGGGGGCGGCCCGCCGACATCAGCTTGATATTCTCTTCCGGGTGATATTCGTCGGCTTCGATGAAGCGCCCGTCGGTCCGTTCGGCAATCGCCTTGCCGACGGTCGACTTGCCGGCGCCGCAGACGCCCATGACGAGCACGAAATCCGGCTGCAGCCTAAGCGCCGCTCCTGTCGCCATCGTCTCTCCTCCCTACTTCTTATGGGCCTTAAGAAAATGAAAGCGCTTTCATTTGTCAAGCGCGTTTCGCTGGCATATAGGTTTCTTCCAAGGGAGAAGGCCGTAAACGGGATGACAGGCAGGCGAATCAAGCTTTCGGATGTGGCGAAGGCGGCGGGGGTGAGCGCCGCCACGGTGTCACGGGCGCTGCGCAATCCTGACATCGTATCGGAAAAGGTCCGGGAGCGGATCGAGCGCGTCATCGAGGAACTTGGCTATGTGCCGGACCCGGCGGCAAGCGCGCTTGCCTCGGCGCGGACGGATGTGGTCGGCGTGCTCATTCCCTCGGTGACGAACAATGTCTTCGCCGAAGTGCTGCGCGGCATCTATTCGGCGGCGGAAGGCACGGCCTATCGCATCCAGCTCGGCAATACGCGCTATTCGATCCTGGAAGAGGAGCGGCTGCTGAAAGTGTTCCTGAGCCAGCGTCCGGCGGGGCTGATCGTGACGGGGACGGACCAGTCCAACGCGTCCCGCGCCATGCTGCTTGGCGCGGATTGCCCGGTAGTGCAGATCATGGAAACCGGCGAGAAACCGGTGGACATGATGATCGGTTTTTCCCACCGCGATGGCGCCTATGCCGCAACCCGGCATCTGATCGAGGAAGGCTACCGGCGAATCGCCTTTCTCGGCGCGCGGATGGATCCGCGCACCCAGCGGCGGCTGGAGGGGTTTTCACAGGCGCTGCGGGAGGCGGGGCTGTTCGACGAGCGGCTGATCGTCACCACGCCGCGTCCCTCGACCGTGACGCTCGGTTGCGCGCTGGTCTCCGAGCTTCTGGCCCGTGCGCCGGATGCGGACGCGGTGTTCTGCAACAATGACGATCTGGCGCTGGGCGTCCTCTTCGAGTGCCAGCGCCGGCGGATCGCGGTGCCGGACGATTTCGGCATTTGCGGCTTCAACGATCTTGAGATGATGGCCGTAGCGAATCCCTCGATCACCAGCGTGCGGACATTCCGCGAGGCGATGGGGGTAAAGGCATTCGAGATGCTCGCGAGGGGGCTGGATGGGCAGCCGGTGGGTGAGGCGGTGGTGGATCTCGGGTTTGAGCTGATGAGGCGGCAGAGTACGCGGAGGGGTCCCTCTCCGCGTCATCCTCGGGCTTGACCCACTACTGTCCGGTTTAGCCCAAGGCAAAGTCGAAGGCGGTCTGCCTTTGATCTTGCCATGGCG
>NZ_BMHH01000014.1 GCF_014640615.1 Paramesorhizobium endophyticum
TGGCTGCGCTGCCCATCGGCACAAAATCAGCCGCCGCGTAGAATTGAGATTCTTCACGGTCGACGAACTTCTCGAACAGAATGGTGGCCAAGAGGTTCGGTCCGGCCCATCCGCGCGGCGTGGCATGAAACGGCGCCGGCGGCTGCGAGATCGTCTCGCAATCGCGGCGGGTGAACTTCTCGCGCACCGTCTGGATCACCTTCCACCGGCGCGGGATCACCTCCAGCGTCTCGGTGATATCTTCACCCATCTTGCTTATGCGGGCCGAACCGCAGCAGCCGCAGGCCACTGGCGCCTCGACGCCGGGGTCGAGCGTCGCCGGGATCGTCACCCGGCGGCCATTGGCAAGCGCGATCTCGATATGCATGTCGACGCCTGAGGCAGCGGGGCCGGCATGCAAGCTTCGACCGCCTCGGACGAAACCGAAACCGGCACGAAGCCTTGCTGCGCCGCGGCGACAAAGATGCCGCTCCGGTATTCCTTGCGCCAGCGCGTCAGTAGCGACCGCGACAGCCCGTAACGCCGCGCCGTCGCGCAGCCCTGATGGAAGCCTTGCAGACTTTCCTCGACGATCCGGATCTTCTCTTCATCCGTCCAATCCCGCCGGCGGCCTTCGCCACCAGACGGAAGAACATCAATAGCGGTAACAACGCGAGACCATGTCATAAGGCATGACCTTAAGCCATGCTCTACAAATTGAGCCAGACGGCCCCCAGCGGAGGCATACGATGCAAAGCACCGTCCTTCTTCCCTTGTGGGAGAAGGTGGCCGCGCGACAGCGCGGACGGATGAGGGGTTGGCCCTCCGTTTAAAAGTGAAATCCACTAGAAACTCAACCCATGACGGGCTTCAAGCAAGGAGACCGTCATCTCGATCTCCTGCCGGCGTTTTTCGTCGGTCCAGCCCAGAGCGGCTCCGGTTATTGCTGCAATTTCTTCCAAACCGGATCGCGATAAAAGCCCTTCGATTGCCATCGTTGTCCGGCGCATCGCGATATCGGGGAGATGGGTGATCATCTCCGATCGCGCAATCCAGTCGATCTCGCCCTTGGTGTAGCCGGGGACATGCTCAAGCGACGCTTCGCCTTTGAAATTCCGGATGTGAGCCAGAACGCGCTCGGTCGTCGTTCCATAGCGCGCCAGCAGCCGGTCGACGAATTCCGCACTTAATCCGCTGGTGTTACTCTGTGTCTCGATCCAGTTCTTTCGGCTTGTTTCATCTGTCGGGAATGCGCGTCCGCCTCCAATCGGTTGCATCTGCGTGCTTTGGCGGCGCGGCGCGTCGAGCTGTTTGAGGAGCGTATCGGCGACTTCTTCCGCAAATCCGCGAAAGGTCGTCCATTTGCCGCCAACGAGGGAGACGATGGAAAAAGGCCGCTCTACCGTTGGAGGGAGAATGGGAGCGGAATGATCCCGGCTGATTAGCCCGGGCTGGGTGGCATCGGATGCCGGCAGGGGGCGGATGCCGCTATAGGTATAGACGATCTGACTGCGATCAAAATGCATGCGCGGCAGCAGCGATTTCAAGCTTGCGAGGAAATAATCGACTTCGTTTTCCTCGCATTTGATGTCGTCTGGATCATTCGCCTTGATATCGGTGGAGCCGACGAGGGCGAGGCCCAGATATTCGTAAACTAGGCAGATGCGGCCATCGTCTGCTTCGAAATAGATCATCCTTCCTTTCAGGCTCTCGGCCAGATCGGGATGCCTGAGGAGGATATGCGAGCCCTTCGTCCCGCCAATCAGCTTTGTCGGCTCGCCAAGGCTGGCGTTGATCCTGTCGATCCAGGGGCCACCGGCATTGACGACGATCTTTGGCCGGGCGGTAAAGCGGCGGCCCTGATCGTCCTTGAAGGTGAGCACGCCGCCATCGCGGCTTTCGAGTTCGGTATAGTTCCGGGCGTGGGACTCGGGGCTTGCTTGCAGCCCGTCGCTAATGAGTTCCCAGACCAGCCGCTCGGGCCGGGTGATCCTGGCGTCATAATAGATACCGCCTGCAACGATGCGCGGTGTTATTTCCGGCATCTCCTTGAGCGCGGCCTTGCGGAACAGGAACCGATGCTTCGGCATGACACGGTGGCGCGCGCCGTAGACATCATAGAGCCAGAGGCCGACCTTTATGAGGAGCGCGCCACGGCTGCGGGGCGCGGTGGTCGATCCGGCGAGGGTGCGCAGTGCCGCGAGCGCGCCCTTGGCATAGGAGAAAGATGGGAGGAACGTCGGAAGAGGCTCTACACAATGGGGCGCATTGCGCAGGAGCAGGTTACGTTCGAGTGTCGATTGGGCAACGAGCCCCAGCTCGCCGGTTTCGATATATTTGATCCCGCCATGGATCAGCCGGGACGGCGCGGCGCTGGTTCCGGAGCCGAAATCCGCTTTGTCGACAACAAGGCATTTGACGCCTTGCAGGCAGAGCTCCCGGAAAAGACCGGCGCCATTGATGCCGGCACCGATGATCACCACGTCATAATCGCCGGAGAAATCGGCGTCCGCGCTTTGCGCAATCTGATCGGTCATGATTTCATTCCATAGGCGGCAGGCGACGCCAGCTTCTGAAGCTTCGGCCAGACAGGCTTCATCGCTTCCGTCAGTTCAAGAAACACCTGGTATTTCGCTTCAAAAGCTGCGCGGCGCTCCGGGTCGGGTTGGTAAACCGTTTCGATTTCGCTGATATCCCGGGGATCGTCCGTAGGCGTGGCATAAACGCCGATGCCCGCGCCGGCGCACAGCGCCGCACCCCAAGCCGCTGCCTCCTCGGTTTTCGTAGCCGCGACCGGCATTCCCAGCACATCGGCAAAAAGACCGGCAACCCTAGGATTTCTGGAAATGCCACCGGTCAGCCGGGCCGTTTTGGGCGAGAAACCATCGCGCAATGCATCGACATGAATCCGGTGATTGAAGGCGATGCCCTCGATGATGGCCCTGACGATATCGCCTCGATCATGCCACGCGCTGAGGCCGAAGAGCCCGGCGCTCGACGCGCCCGCGAATGGCGAGCCGAACAGGTAGGGATGGAAGATGACGCTGGACGCTTTGTCCGCCAAGGCTGCGAGTTCCTGTGCCATCAGCGCATGGATGCTTTCGCCAGCCTCTTCGGCGGCCTTTGCCTCCTGCGCGCAGAGCCGCTCGATGAACCAGTCATAATTGGCGGTGGAGGCCGGGGATATGGACATATTGTTCCACTCACCGGGCAAAATCCCGTTCCGGCAGAACCAGCGGGCATCGATTTCAGGCTTGTTCGAAACCGTCTCGTTGATCGAATATGTTCCGGCGACAACAGCCACTACGCCTTCGCCGTAACCACCGATACCCAGGGCGGAAGCGGTGACGTCATGCAGTCCCGCGACGACCGGAGTGCCCGCGATGAGCCCTGTCTCCTGCGCCGTCGAAGCCGTCACGTGACCGACGACGTCCACCGACGATGCGATAGGAGGGCGTTTGTCCCACAACGCTTCCAGGCCGAAGAGCCCAAAGGCTGCCTCGCTATAGTCCTGCGACCGGACATCGGTGAAAGAGGTGCTCGCTTCGGTGCGGTCGGTGCCGATGGTTCCGCAAAGGCGATAGCGTAGCCAGTCCTTGGCCGCCATGAAATGGGCTATGCCTGCAAAACGGTCCGGCTCATTGTCCTTGATCCAGCGAATGATCGCCGAAGGGGCGGAAGCATGGGGGCGTTGTCCGGTCAGGGAAAGGGAATAGCCGGCGACGCCGCCGCTATTCCACCGGTCCGCGACATCGACAGCCCTGGTATCCAGCGACAGGATTGCCGGCCCGAGCGGCTGGCTTTCCCGGTCGAGAAGATAGATGCCGTCGCCATGGGCGGTTGCGGCGATTGCAATGATGTCGTCTGCGGGCCGTCCCATCGCGTCCACCGCTTCCCGGATCGCTTCGGCTGTCGCCCTCCACATGAGCTCCATGTCGCGCTCCACATGGCGCGGCCGGGGAATGATCTGCGGAATGCGGCGGCGGGCAACCGAGAGGACGCGCCCGTCAATATCGAAAATGACCGCCTTGGTGACCGTCAAGCCGCTGTCTATGCCGAGAATGCTCGCCATTCTATCTTCCTGTGTTTTGGAACCGGGCATCCGTCGGCTTATGCGCCGACTATCGGGTCAGTCCGGCTGCTTGCCGCCCGCGACGACCACATTGATCCCCTTCGAGCGCATCCGGGACAGATGCTCGATAGGCGTGTCCTCGTCGACGATGACGGCGTCAAACTCCTCGAGCGCGGCAAACCGGTGCAGCGCGCGGCGTTCGAACTTGGTGTGATCGGCAAGCAGGATCCGCTTCGCCGCGGACTCGAACATGGCCCGCTTCGTCTCGATGGTTTCCGGAGATTGGTGAAAGGCGATATCGTCGATGATCGCCGCCAGAGACAGGAAAACCGTGTCCGCGCGCAGGCGGCGAACTTCGTTGATGGTGATATGACCCATGAAGGCATTGCACCAATTATAGAACTGTCCGCCGAGACTGATCAGGTTGAGGTCACGGATACCCTTGAGTTCGTTGATAAGGATCAGCGAATTCGTGATGACCGTAAGAGGAACCTTTGAAGGCAGCAAAGCCGTCATCTGCTGGACGGTGGTGGAATCATCGAGGATTAATGCCTGCCCGGTCTCGACAAACCGCACCGCGGTCTGCGCAATCGATTTTTTCTCGTTGGCCTGCCGGGTGGCGCGGTAGAGATCGCTCGATTCGATGAGGCTGGTAGGGGTGGCCGTGACGATGCCGCGGGTTTTGCGGATGATGCCGCGGCTCACCAGGTCATCGACATCGCGATGGGCTGTCATGAGGCTGACGCCGAAGCGCTCAGTCAGGTCTTCTATTCGGATCGACCCTTCGGCAATTACCGTCTCGGCAATCAGCTGACGCCGGGTCAACTGCCTTGCATGCCTGCTGTCGCTTGGCATTTCGTCCGACAGCATTTCTTTGACGTCGACTTGCTCTTTCACGATCGCCCTCTCCACGAAAATCTGCCTGTCGGGCTTCGTAACCGGTATCTCGCAGCGGCGCAAAGGTCTCAATCGCCAATCCGGCAACCAGGAGGCGCAGGATTACGCCTCCTGGTTACCCGCATTATTTGCTCATAACGAACGGAGCGGTGTACTTGTCGACATTATCCTTGGTGATCAGGATGCAATCGAACAGCTGCTTTTCGCGGTCCACACCGGTTTTGCCGGTCTTGAGGAAGTTGTCCGCCTGCTTGACGGCGGCTTCCGAGAACACCGCCACGGGCTGAAGCACGGTATACTGAAGTTCTCCGGCCTTGATCGCCGCGACGGCGTCGGGCGAACCGTCAAACCCGCCGACCTTGACCTGGTTGAGCTTGCCGGCTTCCTTCAGCGCGGCGATTGCACCGAGAGCCATTTCGTCATTGCCGCTGATCACTCCGATGATGTCGGGGTGCGCCTGCAGCATGGACTGCATCTTGTCGTGCCCCTGGGTGCGGTCCCAGTTCGCCACTTCCTTGGCAACCTTCTCGAGGTCGGGATATTGCGTCAGTATGCTCTCGTAGCCGTTCGAGCGGGTGGCCGCATTATTGTCGGAGGGGCTGCCGAAGAGTTCGGCATATTTGCCCTTCTCGCCTACGACTTCCACCCACTTCTGTGCGCCGAGCGCCGCGCCCTGCGCATTATTCGACACGAGTTGCGCCTTGGCGAGGCCTTCCTGGTTGATTTCTGCATTGACCAGGAAAACCGGAATACCGGCTGCTACCGCCTTTTTGACCGCGCCGATCGAGCCATCGGCGTTGGCCGGGTCAAGAATGATCGCGGCGGACTTGTTAGTGATCGCCGTATCGATCAGGTTGCTTTCCGTGTTTGTGTCGCCTTTGTGTGCGCTGACGACGGCCTTGTAGCCGAGCTTTTCGGCCGTTGCCTTGGCGACCTGGCCTTCCGTGTACCAGTACGGGTTGGACGGATCATTGACGATGATCGTCATCAGCCCATCAGCCCAGGCTGCGCTGGTGAGCAATGGGACGGCGGCGATTGCCGCCAGAAGTATGCGCTTGCCTTTGTTGAACATAGTCTCACTCCCTTTCAATGAGTTGAGGTTGCGCCGGTTTCCGGCATTGTTCCCCGCGATCAGTCCCTTAAGTCGCCTCCTTGCCTCCCGCGGAAGAGCTTGGGTTCGCCGCCACATGATCAGCGGCGGCCGTATTTGATGCTGTTGAGAAGCACGGCCATGACGATCACTGCGCCGGTGAAGACGGTCTGCCAATAGGCGGAGACGCCGATGATCACGAGGCCGTCGGAGAGAAAGCCGATCACGAACGCGCCGAGCATGGTGCCGATGACAGTGCCGCGCCCGCCCGTAAGAGCCGCGCCGCCAATCACGACCGCCGCAATGGCCGTCAGCTCATATGTCGTGCCGGCTGTCGGGCCCGCCGAGGTGAGCTGCGACGACAACACGAGACCGGCGACCGCCGCGCAGATGCCCGAAAGCATATAGACGGCGATTTTTACACGCTTGACGGGCACGCCGGAGAGTTCGGCCGCGCGCTCATTGCCGCCCGAAGAATACAGCCAGCGGCCGAAGGCGGTGCGGGAGAGAAGAATGCCGCACGCGATGGCGAAAATCGCAAGCACCAGCACGCCGATGGGGACGCCGGCAAGGCGATTGAAGCCGAGCCAGTCGAAACCGGTATTGCCAAGTTCCGGGCGCCCGCTCAGATTGTTGTAGGTAAGGCCGTTGGTCATCAGCAGTGCAATACCGCGGGCGACATAGAGGACCCCGAGCGTCGCGACGAATGCGGGAACGCGCAAATAGGCGATGAGCACGCCATTGACCGCGCCGACAACAGCGCCGAGCAGGCAGGTCAGAATTACGACCACCCAGACCGGCGGATAGAGGATGACGCCGAAATGGGGCAGGGTGACGCCCTGCATGAGAAACCCGGCCACGACACCGGCTAACCCCAGGGTGGAGCCGACCGACAGGTCAATGCCGCCATTGAGGATGACCAGCAGCATCCCGATCGCCAACAGCCCGAAAATGGCGACATGGGATGCCATAATCAGGAAATTGTTGACGGTGAAGTAGTTCGGCGACATCGACGAGAAGACGACAATGATGGCGATCAGCGCGAAGAAGGCGCGGCCTTCGAACAGCAGCTCTACCAGACTCTTCTTGCGCTTACCCTTCGCACTGGGTTTGCTTGTTTCCACGGAAGTGGTGACCGACATTTCCGGCGCTCCTTCACTGGCGCTTGTTTTTACGCATGTCTTTATCCCAAAACCGATTCCCACTTTTGGGAGACATGCTTTAGTGCGTGACTACAGCCTCACCCGAGGCAGCCATGATTTGTTCTTTGGTGACGTTCGGGCCGAACTCGGCTGAAATGCGCCCGCGGCGCATGACGACGATGCGATGAGCGATGCTCAGGCATTCGCCGACTTCGGATGTCGTGTAGATGACGGCAAGTCCTTGCCTGGCGCGCTCGGCGAGCAGCTTGAAGACTTCGGCCTTGGCCCCAATGTCGATGCCGCGGCTGGGTTCGTCGAGCAAAATCACCTCCGGATCGGTCGCGAGCATCTTGCCGATGACGACCTTTTGCTGGTTGCCGCCCGACAGCGAGCCGATGGCAGCAGCGCCGCCGTCGGTCTTGATGTGGACCCGCTGGATAGCATCGCTGACAAGCTGCGCTTCCCTGGCAAAGGAGGTGAAGAAAGCGCGCGTTATCGCCCCGATGCTTGCAAGCGAAAGATTGCGGCCAACGGTCATCGTCTGGACAAGCCCGTCGCGCTGCCTGTCTTCGGGCACCAGAACGAGGCCGTCCCGAATGCATTGCGCAATGGATTGCCCTGTTACGTCCCGTCCCTTGAGGATCACTTTCCCGGATGAAGGGGGAAGCCGGCCCGCGACAGCTTCGAGCAACTCCGTCCGTCCGGCGCCCATCAGGCCATAGATGCAGACGATCTCGCCTTCACGGACAGACAGGCTCAAATCGTCAACGAGATTATACTCCGCCCCGGTAGGATCAGGCACCGTCAACCCATCGATGGATAGGGCGACATCGCCGATGGTATAGCCGGTGGGAGGAGAGCCGAGATTGAAATTCTCGCCGACCATATGGCGCACGATCCATTCCAAATCAATGTCCTTGCGCTCCGCATAGGCGGTCATCGTCCCGTCGCGCAGCACCACGGCATGATTGGTTATCTGCAGCGCCTCCTCGAGATGATGCGAGATGTAGACGATCGCCACGCCTTTGCTCGTGAGGTCGCGGATGACCTTGAACAGCACTTCGACTTCAGAGGCGCTGAGCGCCGAGGTCGGCTCGTCCATGATAAGGATGCGCGAGTTGACGGAGAGCGCCCGCGCGATTTCGACGATCTGCTGCTGCCCGAGACGCAGTTCTTCGACCGGCGTGAGCGGATCTATGTCCTCCTCAAGCTCGGCCATCAGCGCGCGGGCCTGGCGCTCTTCTTCCGCGAAATCCACGCCCGTTGCCGTCCGGATCTCGCGTCCCATGAAGATGTTGTCGCGCACATTCATGTTCGGCGCGAGACTAAGCTCCTGATGGATAATGGAAATGCCCCGTTCCCGCGCATCCGTGGAAGAGGAAAAGGTGACAGGCTGCCCATCGAGCACGATCTCGCCCGATGTTGGTTTGACGACGCCGGAAAGGATTTTCATCAGCGTGGATTTGCCCGCGCCGTTCTCGCCGAAAAGCGTGGTTACCTGACCACTGCGAATCTCGAAGTTCACGCCTTTCAGCGCGTGGATATTGCCATAGGATTTCGCGATGTTGCGCGCGGCGAGCACGACCTCGCCCGCCTGTCCGGGGGGTTGGTTGCCGCTCATTTTACCTCAAGCCTCACCGGAGTAACGATCCAGTTCTTGGGATTGACCAGCTTGAAGACCCCCACCACGGAGATCGTCTTGCCGGAAAGGGCATTGGGATCGATGTTTGCGAGAACGGTCTTCTTGACCTGGTTGTTGATGGCCGTGCCGGCGTCCTGATACTCGATCTGGTTGGTGAACTGATCGAAATGAATTTCGCCGGTCGAATCCCTCAAATCCGTTCCCGTCAGGGCCGGGCCGGTCTGCACGCGCACGGTGATCTCCGGCGGCAGGCCTTCAATCGCGACGGTGCTGAAGTTGGATTTGCGTTCGCCCGCAACGCCGGTGAACGACACGGGAAGCACCGGGCCGGTGGAGGTCGCCACGCCGTATTTCTGGCCGGCTGCCTGCTTGTCCGACTGGATTGCCTTTGCCAGCTCGACGGCATCGACAGCGCGCTTCTCGACGCTTTCCTGGATTTTCGGGAATTCCTGCGCGCCGAAAGCTTCCGGAGAGAATTTCTGCTCACGCACGTCATGCTGGGAGCCGATCACGACGACTTTGGTGTTGAAGGCCATGGCGCCCACCAAGGCAATAGCGGCTACGCCTAATATCCACATATGCCGTTTCGACGGTTTGGCGGTATTTCGTCTGGTGCGTTCGGTCATGGGTGTGCCTCGGCAATTCCCCGAAGGGAGCGCTGGTGTCTGTCTGGTGTCAAGGATTGGAGCGTCGGTTTTCCGTGGCGGCGTGAGCATGAACTAGCAGCGGTTCCAACCAGAAAAGCCGATTACGGGCTTCCGCCTCATGGCGGTAAATTGTGTTTGCCACGATTTCCTCCCATCGAAATGCCCGGTGGAGGTCTCCCTACTCCGCCCGGCCCAGCGCTCTCCACGATCACTGCGTTATGGTCGTGTTAATTAATGCAATTGGTATGTTAAGTTTATGGGCGCTGTCAACGGGTCATGTTTCACATTGTGGGTGAAACGATTCCGATCTTATCGGAGCTTCACGCCGCAATCCGTCCTCAATCCTTCTTTATCCGGCGTGCTGTGCATCTTCTGAAAGCACAAAATAATTGGGCGCGGCAAGACATGGTCTCTAGATAAGTCTCTGATATATTTGCACAAATAGCACGAGCGTGCACGGGCGGCCCCGCGCGGCAGGATATTTTCGGTTTGTCGTTGCACGCGCAGGCTTTGTCCGGCAACGAGGACTCCGGCTATCGGCGAGAGTGAGCGTCTCGGATTATTGTATATGAAAAAAAATTCTTGTAGAGAAAAAAAATACAAAGCCTATGTTATGTTTGTGGTATATATGCCTTAAGTGGTCATTGTCGGCTTTGCAGCGTGGTTCGTATTCCGGGCGGAGTGGATGCCTGAAGCGCCTTTGTGCGGCTGTGCAGGGAGGAGTGAGATGGATTTGATCGGTTTAGCGCCTCCGTCGGGCGCAAATGTGATGCACCGCGAGGCTGGTCATGGCTGAAACGCAGGATCTCATCATCGGGATCGATGCAGGCACTTCGGTCATGAAGGCGGTTGCCTTCACGCTTGCCGGGCAGCAGATCGCGTCCGCAACCGTCCGTAACACCTATAGCGCCAAAGCCGATGGCTCGGTGACGCAGTCGCTTTCCAGCACATGGGCGGATTGTGTGAAGGCGCTGCGCGGCCTTTCCGAGAAAGTCGAACATCTTTCCCAAAGGGTGGCGGTCATTGCCGTCACCGGACAGGGGGACGGCACCTGGCTGGTGGGCAAGGACAATCGGCCTGTTGCCGATGCGTGGTTATGGCTCGATGCGCGCGCTGCGCCGACAGTGGTGCGCCTTTCGGCGCTTGAAGCCGATCGTGCCCGCTTCGAGGCGACGGGAACCGGCCTCAATACATGCCAGCAGGGCAGCCAGATGGCGCATATGGACCGCCATAATCCGGAATTGCTCGATCATGCCGAAGCCGCCATGCATTGCAAGGACTGGCTTTATCTCAACCTGACGGGCGTACGGGCGACCGATCCGTCCGAAGTGAGCTTCACCTTCGGCAATTTCAGAACCCGTAATTATGATCCGGTGGTTCTCGAAGCTCTCGGTCTCAGCCATCGGCGCAATCTCTTGCCCGATGTTCTGGAGGGAACGCAGACGACCCATCCGCTGAGCGCCGAAGCTGCGTCGGCCTGCGGCCTGGCGGCGGGTACGCCCGTATGTCTTGGCTATGTGGATATGGTGATGACGGCGCTTGGTGCCGGGGTGCGAAGCGGTGGCCAAAATGCCGCCTGTTCCGCCATCGGCTCCACCGGAGTCCACTTGCGCGCCAAGGCGGTTGCCGATGTCACCCTGAACCAGGAGAAGACGGGCTATGTGATCGCCTTGCCGATCCCCGGCATCGTGACGCAGGTGCAGACGAATATGGGCGCAACCATCAATCTCGACTGGTTGCTGCAGGTGGGCGCAGACCTGTTGGCGGATTTCGGGATCGAGGTGACGCTGGAGAATCTCATCGCTCGGGTGGATCATTGGTTCGCCTCGAGTAACCCGGGCGACATCGTCTATCATCCTTATATATCCGAGGCGGGCGAGCGCGGCCCCTTCGTCAATGCTGAGGCTCGCGCCAATTTCAGCGGGCTCTCCAGCCGGCATCGCTATCCCGATCTGGTTCGCGCTGTGATTGAAGGACTGGGGATGGCGACCCGCGACTGTTACGCGGCAATGGGCACCTTGCCGCCGGAAATCCGCATCAGCGGGGGCGCAGCCCGCTCCAACGCCCTGCGCCAAACGCTTGCCGCCGCTCTCGATGCGCCCGTGCGCGTCAGTTCGCGGGAGGAGGCCGGCGCTGCGGGCGCGGCCATGATGGGGGCGGTCGCCATTGGCGCCTACCGGAACATGGACGATTGCATCGCCGATTGGGTGGCGCCGTATCTGGGAAAGGCGGAGACCGCAGACAAGGCGGCCACAGAGCGGATGCAGCGGCTCTTCGCGGCCTACCAGACCATTCGAATGGGCGTGACCCCTGCCTGGAGCATCCTGGCGGGCCATTGAAGTTAACCGAGTGTGCAATATGCGGCGCGAAGTGATCGTGTCTACGGCGCGCCGAGGGAGTTGGCAGGAATGACGGAACCCGAAACATACGACCTCTTCGTGATCGGTGGAGGCATCAATGGTGCCGGCATTGCCCGGGATGCCGCAGGGCGCGGATTGTCGGTCCTCATGTGCGAGAAGGACGATCTTGCCGAAGGCACCTCTTCACGTTCCGGCAAGCTCGTCCATGGCGGATTGAGATATCTCGAATATTATGAATTCCGCCTCGTCCGCGAAGCGCTAATCGAGCGGGAAGTGCTGCTGAACTCCGCCAGCCACATCATCTGGCCGATGCGCTTCGTCTTGCCCCACAGCCCGAATGACCGCCCGGCATGGCTGGTCCGTCTCGGCCTTTTCCTTTACGACCATCTGGGCGGACGCAAGAAGCTGCCCGGCACCCGCACCATCGACCTGCGCCGCGATCCCGAGGGCGCCGCGATAGAGGATCAATATACCAAGGCGTTCGAATATTCCGACTGCTGGGTGGATGATGCCCGCCTCGTTATCCTCAACGCCATGGATGCCGCCGGAAAAGGCGCGAAGATATTGACGCGCACGGCGTGCGCCAGCATTCGCCGCGAAAAGGGAATGTGGATTGCGCAGCTTCGCGACATCAATAGCGGCGCTGTCACCAGCATTCGCGCCCGCGCCGTCGTCAACGCCGCCGGTCCCTGGGTCAACGATGTGATCGGCAGGATCGCCGGCGCCAACAGCCGCCGTTCGGTACGCCTCGTCAAGGGAAGCCATATCATCGTGCCGAAGTTCTGGAGCGGGCAGAATGCCTATCTGGTTCAGAACAGCGACAAGCGTGTGATCTTCATCAATCCTTACGAGGGCGACAAGGCCCTGATCGGCACCACCGACATCCCCTATGAAGGGGCACCTGAAACGGTCGCTGCCGACGAGGCGGAAATCGATTATCTGATCAAGGTGGTTAATCGCTATTTCAAGGAGAAGCTGCGCCGGTCCGATGTGATCGAAAGCTTCTCCGGCGTGCGCCCGCTTTTCGACGATGGCCAGGGCAATCCTTCAGCCGTCACCCGGGACTATGTCTTCGATCTCGACGAGACGGATGGCGCGCCGCTACTCAACGTGTTCGGCGGTAAGATCACGACATTCCGCAAGCTCTCCGAGCATGCTTTGCAAAAATTGGAGAAATATTTCCCGAAAATGGGAGGGGACTGGACAGCCAAGGCCACACTGCCGGGCGGCGATATCCCCAACGCCGATTACGTAGCGTTCTTCGAGACCTTGCGTGCGGATTATCCGTGGATGCCGCGCCATCTCATCGATCATTATGGCCGGCTTTATGGAACGCGGTTGCGTGAAATCATCGGCCATGCGGCCTCGCTGGATGGGCTTGGGCGTCATTTCGGCGGCAATCTCTATGAGGCGGAGGTTCGTTATCTGGTTAAAAAGGAATGGGCACAGACCGCTGAGGATGTGGTGTGGCGGCGGACCAAGGAGAGCCTGCGCATGACGCCGCAGCAGAAGGCTGATTTTGCCGCGTGGTTCCGGTCGGAATTGGCGAACGCCGCGTGACTTCATCCCGAATTTATCGAGATCCAGATATGCCCCTCACTCTGTCGCTGAACACAAATCCGCTCGTCAACCGCTTCGCTGACCCAGACGATCTTATCGATACGGTCGCGCAGCAGTTGAAGATCAGGGACTTGCAGCTGACCCACGAATTCATCAATCCGAGCTGGCACGCACCGGTAATCAGCCGGCTAATCCGCCAGATGAGGGGAGCCTTGCAGCGCACGGGTGTCCGCATCACCTCAGGCATGACGGGTCCCTATGGCCGCCTCAATCATTTCGGCCACCCGGACCGGGATGTGCGCTGCTATTATGTCGACTGGTTCAAGACATTTTCCGATATCACAGGGGAACTTGGCGGCACGTCCGTCGGCACGCAGTTCGCCATTTTCACCTATCGCGATTACGACGATCCCGCTCGCCGGGAAGAGCTCATCGACATAGCAATCGATTGCTGGGCTGAAGTTGCCGAGCATGCCCGTGCGGCGGGCCTCTCCTATGTGTTCTGGGAGCCGATGAGCATCGGGCGTGAGTTCGGTGAGACGATCGAGGCCTGCATGGCGTTGCAGGATCGAATCGCCGCGGCGAAAATGGCTATCCCCATGTGGATGATGGCCGATATCGACCATGGCGACGTCACCTCCGATAATCCTGATGATTACGATCCCTATGCATGGGCGCGCGCGGTGCCGCCTGTCTCGCCGATCATCCACATCAAGCAGAGCCTTATGGATAAGGGTGGGCACCGTCCGTTCACCGCGGAGTTCAACGCCAAAGGTCGGATACAGCCCGAACCGC
Organism: Paramesorhizobium endophyticum; assembly: GCF_014640615.1. Taxonomy (GTDB): domain Bacteria; phylum Pseudomonadota; class Alphaproteobacteria; order Rhizobiales; family Rhizobiaceae; genus Paramesorhizobium; species Paramesorhizobium endophyticum. The sequence continues at coordinate 14,185 of NZ_BMHH01000014.1, forward strand.
TGCTTGAAGCTTTTCGCCAGGGCGGTGCGGCGGATAATGAAATCTGCCTTGAATTGTCCTTCAAGGAACGGGAGCCGAACGACCGGCTGGTCATTCCGCAGATTGCCGAAAGCATTGCATTCTGGGCGCCGTATATCGACACCGGCGCATCGGAGCTTAATATCGGCTGAAGCCCTATGGGGCGGGAGTCGCGGAGACAGTAGCATTCGTCATGTCGGATTATGAAAACTCGCTGGCTGTAAGGGCTGCCTGGCTGCATTATGTCGGCGGGTTGACGCAAGCTGCCGTGGCGAAAAGGCTCGGCATTCCATCCGTGAAGGCCCACCGGCTGATTGCGCGCGCTGTTGCCGAAGGCGTGGTCAAGGTGAGCATTGACGGCGAGATTGCCGAATGCGCCGATCTGGAAACGAGACTGTGTCAGCGTTTCGGCCTCGATTACTGCGAGGTCGCGCCTGACATTGACGGAGACGATGGCCTCGCTCTCACAACGCTCAGCCATGCCGGCAGCCGTTTCCTGAGGCAGGAGATCGAAATGGGAGAGAGCAAGGTCATCGGTTTCGGCCATGGCCGGACCCTTTCCGCTGCGGTAAGCCAGATGCCGCGCATATCGGCCAGCGGCAAGACGTTCGTCTCCCTCTTGGGTGGCCTCACCCGCAACTACGCCGCCAATCCGCACGATGTCATGCATCGGCTGGCTGAGAAGACCGGGACGCAGGCCTATGTCATGCCCGTGCCCTTCTTCGCCAATTCCGAGGAGGACAGGGACGTCTTCCTTGCCCAGCGGGGGGTGCGGGAGATTTTTCAGCTGGCAAGCAGCGCCGATCTCAAGATCGTCGGTATCGGTACCGTGGATGCCGACGCGCATCTCTTCAAGTCCGGGATGCTGGAAAAGCAGGAGATTGAGGAAATTGCCGCTCTAGGCGGTGTCGGCGAACTGTTGGGGCATTTTTTCGACAACAGAGGCCGGATCCTGCAGACCTCCGTCACGGCTCGCACATTGGCGGCGCCGCTCCCCGATACCGGCAAAGACCGGCTCGTGGCGATTGCGGGCGGATCCATGAAGATTGCCGCGATCAACGCTGTTCTACATAGCAACAAGCTTCACGGTCTTATCACGGATGAGGCGACGGCCACGGCGCTGCTCGGATAAGGCAATCGAAATCACAAAAATTATGTGACTTTGTTAAAGTACGGTGTTATTTCTAAAACGAGCGCTCCCACGGTAGAAAGCTGGTTAATGAAACGCGAAGAACGCAGGCAGGAAATCATAAACCTTCTGGTTGAAAACCGGGCGGTCGACCTTGATAACCTGGCCGAGCGCTTTGCGGTATCGAAAATGACCATTCACCGGGATCTCGACGATCTCGAATCTGCGGGCGTCCTTCGCAAGATTCGTGGCGGCGCGACCATCGATGCCGGTACGCAATTCGAAAGCGATTTCCGCATCCGGCAGATGCAGGAGGCCGAAGTCAAGCAGGCGATCGTCCGTGTCGCGGTCGATCTCGTGGAGCCGGGGATGACTGTCATCGTCAATGATGGGTCGATGGCCGCGGTCTTCGGTGAACTGCTTCTGGAAAAACGCCCGCTGACCATCATGACGAACAATGCGGCGATCATGGAAAGGGTCAAGGGCGAAAGCGGCATCCGCTTGATTGCCCTCGGCGGCGTCTATTCGCCGAAGTTCAATGCTTATCTCGGAATTATGACGGAAGAATCCCTGTCACGGCTGCGCGCGGACATTGCCTTCGTGTCCACGCCGGCGGCGTCGGGCCGGTTTGCCTATCACATGGATGAAGATGTCGTGCGGACGAAGCGTGCGATGATGAAATCCAGCCGGCAGACCTGCCTGCTCATCAACAGCAGGCGTTTTGGCCACACGGCGCTGCATGTGCTGGGCGAGCTTTCCGAATTCAACACAATCATATCGGACAAGCCGCTGCCGGAAGATATTTCCGCTGAGCTTGTCCGTGCCGGTACGACAATCAAGATCGCGAGACGGGAGGAAGACAATTGAGCCAGGAACGGCGCTATTGGGTCGGCACCAGCTGGAAGATGAACAAGACGCTGGCGGAGGCCTTGGCTTTTGCGGCGGGCTTGAAGGAGGCCGACGCTAATCGGCACCCCCGGATACAGCAATTTGTCATCCCGCCTTTCACCGCGGTGCGGCAGGTAAAGGAGGCCTTGGGCGATACATCCGTCAAGGTCGGCGCGCAGAATATGCACTGGGCGGACCAGGGCGCGTGGACCGGCGAGATTTCTCCCCTCATGCTGAGGGATTGCGGCCTCGATATCGTCGAACTCGGCCATTCCGAACGCCGCGAATATTTTGGCGAAACCGACGAGACGGTTGGACTGAAAACGGAAGCCGCCGTCCGCCACGGCCTGATACCGCTGATCTGCATCGGCGAGACCCTTGACGACCGGGAAAGCGGCAGGGCCTCGGAGGTGCTGGCCCGGCAGGTGAGGGGGGCTTTGTCGCGTCTGGCAGGCGAGCAGAAGCAGGCGGAAGTTCTTCTTGCCTATGAGCCGGTCTGGGCCATCGGCGAAAAGGGCATCCCGGCCACCGCCGATTATGCCGATGCCCGCCATGCGGAGATTGCCGCTTTTGCCGAGGAGATCATGAGGCGGAAGATTCCCTGCCTCTATGGCGGCTCGGTTAACCCCGAGAATTGTCAGGAACTCATCTCTTGCCCGCATATCGACGGGCTCTTCATCGGCCGCTCGGCCTGGCAAGTCGAAGGCTATCTCGACATCCTGGCGCGCTGCGCCGCAACCATCTGAGGAGACGCAAATGAAACTTGCAATTGCCGGAGACAGCGCAGGCGAGGGACTCGCCAAGATTCTCGCCGATTACCTTAGGGATCGCCATGAGGTCGCGGAAATTTCCCGTACCTCGCAAGGTCCTGATACCTACTACGCCAATCTCTCGGACCGGGTGGCATCCGCCGTTCTGGCGGGAGAATATGACCGCGCCATTCTTGTTTGTGGTACCGGCATTGGCGTCTCTATCGCTGCGAACAAAGTCCCGGGCATCCGGGCAGCTCTGACCCATGACACTTATTCCGCCGAGCGAGCGGCCCTGTCCAACAATGCGCAGATCATCACGATGGGCGCCCGGGTGATCGGTCCGGAGCTCGCGAAGGCGATCGCGGATGCCTATCTCGCGCAGACCTTCGACGAGAACGGCCGTTCCGCAGGCAATGTGAACGCCATCAATGAGGTCGATGCCAAGTACAATGCGAAGAAGGGCTGACTGCCCTAGCTAGATATCCCTTCGCGGATCAAGGTGAGTTCGGTGACAAGTCAGCGAACTCACCTATATGAAGGAAGCTGCTGCCGTTATTGAGTCGTACGGTCCCAACTGCGGTCTATTCTTTTTTATAAAGCGTGCGCGAACGCTCCAAATGACGACGCATGGCGGCTTCGGAGCGGTTTGCATCGGCGGCGGCAAGGCAATCCAATATTTCCTCATGCTCCACCAGAGTATATTTTTCCTTGCCGGTCCAGATGAGCATATGCGTGTGGTATTCCTTCAGCCACGCCAGCATCGCCTCACTGACGGCAGTCATGATCGGGTTGCCGCAAATTTTGGCAATGCGGATGTGGAAATCCATATCGGCAGCGATGAAGGCATCGGCATCACCGAGCGATTTACGCTGCCGCTCGATTATCTCCTTCAGCTCGGTCACGTCCTGACTGGATATCTTGTGAACGGCCTCGCGCACGATACCGCTTTCGAAGAAAATACGCGCGCTCTTCAGGTGCTCCAGCGTGTCCATCGACTGGGCGAGCATGATTTTCGCTGTCGGATCCACCTGTTGAAAAATCGACCGGGCGGTTAACCGGAGAACTTTCGCGCGCTCGCCGTGAGAAATGCTGATCAGTCCCATCTTGGCGAGCGATTGCATTGCCTCGCGAATCGCGGGGCGTCCCACGCCAAAACGTTCCATGAGCACGCGTTCGGACGGCATTTCGTCCCCCGGCTGCAACTCGCCGGACGTGATCATGCTTTCGAGCCTGTCAAAAACTTCGTCGGATAATTTGCGACGGACGATAGGTTCGAATTGTTGGGTCATTGCTTCTCACCACTCACGTGCCTTGTGTCCTTATGCCTTTTCGGCTGTCCCGAGAAAAGGTGTTTACCCATCGAGCGAGGCTCCCTCACCATTTTTCGCTTGCGTGATTGGAATACTCATTATACCAGATAATGCATGTACGCTAAGCGATTATCGCGGCGCGACGGACGCATAGTTTTGAAATCGCCATGCACATCAGCCTGACCTATCGCATCGAGACCACCGGCAGCATTGAAAAGATGGCTGCCAAGATCGCAAGTGATCAGTCGACCGGCACTTTTGTCGCTGTTCCCGGAGAAACCGAAGAACTGAAGGCACGCGTCGCAGCGCGTGTGCTGGAAATCCGCCCTCTGGAGGACGCAACTACTCCCGCATGGCCCGAACTTGAACCCGGGCATGGCCCGATCAATCGCGCCGATGTCGACATCGCTTTTCCGCTCGAGGCCATCGGCACCGATCTGGCTGCATTGATGACGATTGCGGTGGGTGGCGTTTACTCGATCAAGGGCATGACCGGGATCCGCGTCATCGATATGAAGCTGCCTGAGGCTTTCCGCAGCGCGCATCCCGGCCCGCAATTCGGCATTGCCGGAAGCCGCCGCCTGACCGGTGTCGAAAAGCGCCCGATCATCGGCACCATCGTCAAGCCCGCCCTTGGCCTGCGCCCGGAAGAAACAGCGGAGCTTGTGGGTGAGTTGATCGCATCCGGGGTCGATTTCATCAAGGATGATGAAAAGCTGATGAGCCCGGCCTATTCGCCGCTGGAAGCGCGCGTCAAGGCAATCATGCCGCGCATTCTCGATCATGAGCAGAAGACTGGAAAGAAGGTGATGTATGCCTTCGGCATTTCACATGCCGATCCGGATCAAATGATGCGCAACCATGATCTGGTGCTCAAAGCCGGTGGCAATTGCGCCGTCATCAACATCAATTCCATCGGTTTTGGCGGCATGAGCTTTCTGCGCAGGCGCTCCGGCCTCGTGCTGCATGCGCACCGCAACGGCTGGGACGTCCTCACCCGCAATCCGGGTGCGGGCATGGATTTCCGCGTATACCAGCAGTTCTGGCGCCTGCTCGGCGTGGACCAGTTCCAGATCAACGGCATTCGCGTCAAATATTGGGAGCCGGACGAAAGTTTCGTCAATTCGTTCAAGGCTGTCAGCACGCCGCTGTTTACGCCTGCTGACTGTCCGCTTCCGGTTGCGGGTTCAGGCCAGTGGGGCGGACAAGCGCCCGAGACCTATGAGCGCACGGGCCGCACGACGGACCTGCTTTATCTGTGCGGCGGCGGCATTGTCAGCCATCCGGGCGGTCCTGCTGCCGGCGTTCGCGCCGTCCAACAGGCGTGGGAAGCAGCCGTCGCCGGCATCCCGCTTGAAACCTATGCGCTCGACCACCTCGAACTTGCAGCGTCGCTCGCCAAATTCGGCAAGGGAGGCGAATGAATGACACGGGCTGCCGAGCGCTTGCTGCTGTCCTATTATGGGGACGACCTCACCGGATCGACCGATGTGATGGAGGCTCTGGCGTCCAATGGCGTCGATACGGTTCTGTTCATGAACGTGCCGGATACCGCATTGCTCAGCCGCTTCTCGCATTGCAGTGCCATCGGCCTAGCGGGAACCAGCCGGAGCGAAACGCCGGAATGGATGGACGAACACCTCACGCCGGCATTCAACTGGCTGAGAAGCCTCGACGCAGCGATCTGCCATTACAAGGTATGCTCGACCTTCGATTCCGCGCCGCATGTCGGAAATATCGGCAAGGCAATCGAAATCGGCAAAGCCGTTTACCAGCAAGCCTATGTGCCGCTGATCGTCGGAGCGCCGCAACTCAAACGTTATACGTCTTTCGGCAATCTATTCGCCGCGTATCAGGGCGACGTCTATCGCATCGACCGGCATCCGGTGATGAGCCGGCATCCGGTTACGCCCATGCGCGAAGCGGACCTTCGCCTGCATCTGGCCGCACAGACCTCGCTCAAAACCGCGCTCGCCGATCTCGCGACGCTTGCGGCAAGCGACGCCGATGAGCGCGTCGGCGCAATCGCCAGGGGTACGGACGGTATCCTGTTGTTCGATGTGGATAGCCACGAAAGTCAGTCGCAGGCCGGCGAACAGGTCTGGCGCCTGCGGACTGAGACAGGCTGGTTCGTTGCCGGGTCGTCTGGCGTGGAATATGCGCTTCTTGTCGCCTGGGCGAAGGCGGGGCTGATCGGCGCTCAAAAGCATTTCCCGCTCCCCGGCAGAACTGACCGTATCGCGGTTGTTTCGGGAAGCGTATCGCCGACCACTGAACGCCAGATCCGCCATGCAACGGCATCGGGCTTTACGGGCATCAACCTCGATCCGCTCGGTCTCCTCGGCGAGAACGGCAGCCAAGCTATCGAGAACGCCATTGCCGAGGGCCAGAAGGCGCTTCAGCAGGGCAACAGCGTCATTCTCAACACAGCGCTTGGCCCATCCGCGGACCGCGGTGCGGAAATTGACCGTATCGCAGGCAGCCGCCACCGGCTTGGCCGCATTCTGGGCCACATCCTCCGCAATCTGGTTGAACGCGAGGGGCTGACGCGTGTGGTCGTTGCGGGTGGAGACACATCCAGCCACGCATTGCGTGAATTGCATGTCGATGCGCTGACAACGCTTCTGCCTCTGCCACAAACCCCAGGCTCTCCGCTTTGCACCGCGCACGGCGCTTACCCCGCCACCAATGGCCTGCAGGTAGCGCTTAAGGGCGGCCAGGTCGGCTCGGACGGCTATTTCACCCAGATTCGCGACGGAATTGCCGCTTAAATCTGGAATGCTCATTGACTGGTTATACCAGTTAAGCTAACAAACACACGGGAAGGGAAATACGATCATGACAGCTATCGCTTTGTTCGGAGCGGGCGGCAAGATGGGCTACCGTCTGGCCAAGAACCTGAAGGGGTCGCGCTTCGACGTCCGTCACATTGAAGTCAGCGATGCTGGCAAGGCGCGCTTGAAAAACGACCTTGGCATTGAGACGGTCGACGCGGACGCCGGTCTAGAAGGGGCGGAAGTCGTCATCCTCGCGGTGCCGGATACCGTCATCGGAAAAGTTGCGGCTGATATCGCCGACAAGCTGAAGCCGGGCACGATGGTTATTGCCCTGGATGCGGCTGCTCCATTCGCCGGCCACCTGCCGGAGCGCGCCGATCTTACTTATTTCGTGACCCACCCCTGTCACCCGCCGATCTTCAACGACGAGACGGACATGCAGGCAAAGAAGGATCACTTCGGCGGCCTGTTCGCAAAACAGCATATCGTTTCGGCTCTCATGCAGGGTCCGGAAAACGCCTATGCGCTCGGCGAAGAAATCGCCAAGATCATCTGGGCGCCGGTCATGCGCTCACACCGCGTAACCGTCGAGCAACTCGCAATTCTCGAGCCTGGCCTTTCCGAAACCGTCTGCGCTTCGCTTCTGGTCGTTATGAAGCAGGCCATGGATGAATGTGTCCGCCGCGGTGTGCCGGAAGAAGCCGCCCGCGATTTCTTGCTCGGTCACATGAATGTTCTGGGCGCGGTCATCTTCGGCGAAGTGGAAGGCGTGTTCTCCGACGCCTGTAATAAGGCGATCGAATTCGGCATTCCCGCGCTGATGCGCGACGACTGGAAGAATGTCTTCGAACCGGAGGAAATCGCGGCAAGCATCCGTCGCATTACGTGACGCATATGGGAGGGCGCGAGCCCTCCCGTCTTACTGCCCTTTAGGGAAATGGGGCTTAATCTGGGAGGAAATCATGAAGTTTACACGCAGGAAAATTGCGCGCGGTTTTGCGATAGCAGCCGTTGCGGCAACATTGGCTGGCGGTGTTGCGATGCCCGCCTGGGCCGCCGATCTTATCGCGATCATCACGCCATCGCACGACAATCCGTTCTATAAGGCCGAAGCCATTGGTGCAGAGGCCAAGGCCAAGGAACTTGGCTATGATACGCTGATCCTCCAGCATGACGACGATGCGACCAAGCAGTCGCAGCTCATCGATACTGCCATCGGTCGCGGCGCCAAGGCGATCATTCTCGACAATGCAGGATCGGAAGCATCGATTGCCGCCGTGCAGAAGGCCAAGGATGCGAAGATCCCTTCCTTCCTGATCGACCGTGAAATTAATGCCTCCGGCGTCGCGGTGTCGCAGATCGTCTCCAACAACTATCAGGGCGCTCAGCTCGGCGCTGAGGAATTCGTCAGGCTGATGGGCGAAGAAGGCAATTATGTCGAACTGCTCGGGCGTGAATCCGACCTTAACGCTGGCACCCGCTCCAAGGGCTATCATGACGTCATCGATGACTACCCGGACATGAAAATGGTGGCGCAGCAGTCGGCCAATTGGAGCCAGACCGAAGCCTTCTCCAAGATGCAGAGCATTCTTCAGGCAAACCCCGACATTAAGGGCGTGATCTCCGGGAATGACACTATGGCCATGGGCGCATGGGCGGCGCTGGAAGCGGCCGGACGCAAGGACGTTATTGTCGTGGGCTTCGACGGTTCCAACGACGTCCGCGATTCCATCAAGGCCGGCGGCATCAAGGCGACCGTTCTCCAGCCGGCTTACGCACAGGCGCAGATGGCGGTCGTTCAGGCTGACCAATATATCAAGACTGGCAAGGGGCCGGCTGAAGAAAAGCAGTTGATGGATTGCGTCCTCATCACTGGCGAGAACGCCGACAAGCTCGAAACCTTCTCCCTGAAGGACTGATCCGGCGGCCGGGAGCATTCGTGCTCCCGGCAATATTCCAATGTCGAGGATATGTTCATGTCAGTGCTGAAGTCAGCTTCCATCATCCTGCTGGCCTGCGGCGTTGCACTCTCGGGCTGCAAGATCGTCAAGACGCAGTCGGCAGAAGAAGCCGCAGAGGCACGCGGCGACAATTTCAACGCTGATCGTTCGGTTGCCGATATCTGGGAAACCAAGCTCAAGCCGTACTTTGCCGGAAAGACAGCCTCCCTTGACGAGGTCATGGCCGCAGCCAGCGCAGATGCCGATGCCGCGGGCGCCAAATACGGCCATAGAGAAAACCGGGGCGATGCTCCCTGGACGTTCATGGCTAAGCTTGAAGGTACGGTGGTTGCCGCTCAAACCAAGTCGCGCGCGGCTTATGTCGATGTCGACAGCAATGGCGACGGCAGGGCGGATGCGCGTGTGCAGATCGGTCCGACGGTGCGCGGCAGCGCAATCCGCGACAGCCTTTCCTTCCTGAATTTCAATGATTTCCGCAACCAGATCGACTGGGCGCAGTTCGGCAAGGCCCTCAATGTTCGCGTCAATGAAGAGGTTTTGTCCAAGCTGCCGCGCGAAGACCTGATCGGAATGAAGATAGAGGCTCAAGGCGCTTTCCCGCTGCCGTCGAAAGGTCAACTTCCGCTTGTTACCCCGGTTTCCGTTTCTTTGGAGAAATAGGCCATGGAAACGGAAGCAAATCGGAAAGACGATATTGTCCTCAGGCTCGAGGACGTCTCCAAGGTCTATTCGGGCATTGTGGCCGTCAAGCGCGCCAATCTCGAATTGCGCCGTGGTTCGGTCAATGTGCTTGTCGGCGAAAATGGTGCGGGCAAGTCGACATTGATGAAAATCATTGCCGGCGTCGAACGGCCGACCATGGGGAAGATCATTCTCGACGGCGAAGAAGTGTTCTTCGACAGCCCCGCCGATGCGCAACGGCGCGGCATTGCGATGATCTTTCAGGAACTGAATCTGTTTTCCAACATGTCGGTCGCGGAAAACATCTTCGCCACCCGTGAAATCACACGCGGCTTGCGCGGCATCGATCACAAGGCGCAAGTCGCGAAGGCCAGCGAATATCTTGACCGTCTCGATGCGGGCATTAACGCCAATACGCTTGTCGCCGATCTTCCCATCGGCCAGCAACAGCTCGTCGAAATCGCAAAAGCCATTTCGCTCGATGCGCGTATCGTCATCATGGACGAACCTACATCGGCGCTGTCCGCCGCCGAAGTCGATATCCTGTTCAAGGTGATTGCCGAACTGAAAAGCCAGGGCGTGGCAATCGTCTATATTTCGCATCGCCTGGAAGAGCTGATGCGGATCGGCGATTTCATCACGGTTCTGCGGGACGGAAAGATCACCGGCCAGGAAGAAATCAGGAATATCGATACGCAGTGGATCGTGCGCTCGATGATCGGTTCCGAGGCAAAGGATTTCGCCAAGCTCGGCACCCATGCGATGGGCGCGGAAAGGTTTCGCGCGGAAAACATCACCTTGCCCCGTCCCACGGGCGGGCTCGCGGTTGACGATGTATCGCTGTCGGTTCTCGCGGGCGAGATCCTCGGCATTTACGGCCTCATGGGTGCTGGACGCTCGGAATTCTTCGAATGCGTCATGGGACAGCACGGCCATTCCACCGGCCGCATCTATATCGATGGCGAGGAGGTGAAGGAGCGCGATACGACGCGGCGCATCCGCCGCGGCCTTGCGCTGATACCGGAAGACCGCCAGCGTGAAGGCCTGGTGCAGATATTGTCCATCGCCAGCAATCTGACGCTGGCGAGTCTTGAGCGGCTGGCGCAGTTCTTCCACATTATGCCGAAGCGTGAAAAGCAGGCCATTCAGCAGGCGATCGAGGATCTTTCGATCAAGGCGCCAAACCCGCAATTCGAAGTAACTTCGATGTCTGGCGGCAATCAGCAAAAGGTCGTCATCGGCAAGGCGCTGATGACCAATCCAAAAGTTCTCCTGATGGACGAGCCATCGCGCGGCATAGATGTGGGGGCCAAGGCGGATGTCTTCCGAACCATGCGCCGGCTTGCCGCCGGAGGGCTTTCGATCCTGTTCTCGACCTCCGATCTGGAAGAAGTCATGGCGCTTTCCGATCGCATCGCGGTGCTCAGCAACGGCAAGCTGATCGCCATCTTCGACCGCGACGAAGCAACGGAAGCCGACATCGTTGCCGCCTCAGCCAAGGGCCACGGGCATGCGTCAGGGCAAGTGCGGGACAACGACCATAACAGACAAACAAGGGAACGCGTGTGATGACAGCCAACACTTCCGCGGCGGCCGCTGACTCCACCATCAATGCCGGTTCGGCCCTGCTGACCCTCATGAAATTGAGAACCTTCATCGCGCTTTTCGCGGTGTTCATCTTCTTCTCGTTCGCAGCGCCGAACTTCCTGTCCGCCGCCAACCTCATCCTCATGTCGAAGCATGTGGCCCTCAATGCGTTCCTTGCGATGGGCATGACCTTCGTCATCATCACCGGGGGCATCGACCTTTCGGTCGGCTCCATCGTCGGACTTTGCGGCATGGTGGCGGGTGGTCTTCTGATCTACGGCATCGACCTTGGCATCGGCTATACGATCTACTTCAACATCATCGAGATATCGCTGATTACGCTCGCCGTTGGGGTCGGGGTCGGCTTCATAAACGGGCTATTGATAACCAAGCTGAATGTGGCGCCTTTCATCGCAACGCTCGGCACGCTCTATGTGGCGCGCGGCCTCGCTCTCCTTTCGTCCGACGGTCAGACCTTTCCAAATCTCGTTGGCCGTGAGGAGCTTGGCACCACCGGGTTCGGCTTCCTCGGTTCGGGCAGCATCCTGGGCCTGCCGGTTTCGATCTGGATACTGATCGCTGTGGCATTGATCGCAGCCTATGTCGCCCGCTACACACCGCTTGGTCGCCAGATTTTCGCGGTCGGCGGCAACGAGCGCGCGGCCCGGATGTCGGGTATCCGCGTAGATCGCGTAAAGATGTTCGTTTACATGTTTTCCGGCTTCTGCGCGGCGATTGCAGGCCTTATCATCTCCTCCGAGCTGATGTCGTCGCATCCGGCGACGGGCAATTCCTTCGAACTCAACGCCATCGCGGCAGCCGTTCTCGGCGGCACTTCCATGTCGGGCGGGCGCGGCACCATTGGGGGCACGATCATCGGCGCGTTCGTGATCGGCATTCTCTCGGACGGTTTGGTGATGATGGGCGTCTCGTCCTTCTGGCAGATGGTCATCAAGGGTCTCGTCATCATCATCGCCGTGGTGGTCGACCAGGCACAACGCCGCCTGCAGCAGCGCGTGACGCTGATGCAGATGGCGAAAGCAGGATAAAGGGGAGACCAAATGGCAGAATTGAACGGCGCCCTGATTGGCTGCGGTTTCTTCGCGATCAATCAGATGCATGCATGGAATGATGTTTCAGGCGCCAAAATCGTGGCGATCTGCGACCGTGATCCCGAACGGCTGAGAATTGTCGCGGACCAGTTCGGCATCGAGCGCCGCTATACGGATGCGCAGGCGCTCTTCGCTGACGGCGGCTTCGATTTTGTCGATATCGCCACCACCGTTTCAAGCCATCGCCCCTTGGTGGAACTTGCCGCCGCATATAAGATACCGACGATTTGCCAGAAGCCTTTCGCCGAGACTCTCGACGACGCAAAGGCGATGGTGAAAGCCTGCCGCGAGGCGGGCGTTCCGCTTATGGTGCACGAAAACTTCCGCTGGCAAACGCCCATTCAGGCCGTTCGGCACGCGCTCGACAGCGGCGCAATCGGCACCCCCTTCTGGGGTCGTTTCTCGTTCCGCTCCGGCTTCGATGTCTTCTCCGGCCAGCCCTATCTTGCGGAAGGCGAGCGCTTCATTATCGAAGACCTTGGTATCCATACGCTCGATATTGCACGCTTCATTTTGGGGGACGTCACGAGCCTCGTCGCACGCACCAGGCGCGTCAATCCGAAAATCAAGGGCGAAGACGTAGCGACCATTCTCATGGATCACGAAAACGGCGCGACTTCAGTCGTCGATGTGAGCTATGCGTCAAAATTGGAAAACGATCCCTTCCCCGAAACTCTGATAGAGCTCGATGGCACGGAAGGCTCGATCCGGCTTCGTCAGGGCTACCGTCTTGAATTGATCACATCCGCCAAAACCGTAGTTTTGGACGTTCCTCCGAAGCTGCTGCCCTGGGCTTCGCAACCCTGGCACAATATTCAGGAAAGCGTTTATGCCATCCAGCAGCATTGGGTGGACAGGCTCCGCTCCGGTGAAGAAACGTCCACTTCCGGTATCGACAATCTCAAAACTTTTGCCCTCGTCGAAGCGGCCTATGAAAGCGCCGCCACCGGCGAGCGCGTCGATGTTACGGCTTTACTCAAATGAACAGCGACGATCCCTTCCTGCTCTATGGAACCCGCGAAGCGGAAGCCCGCCCCCGGAATCTCAAGGCCGGGCTGCTTACAGTCGATCTCAGCGGCGGTAATCTTCGTACCATAACCTATGACAGCGTCGAGGTCCTGCGTGGCATCTCGTATCTCGTGCGCGACAGGGATTGGGGTACTTACAGTCTTCAAATCCATGATCTAAAAGTGGAAACCAGCGAGAGCGGTTTCGCTGTGACCTATCGGGCATGCTGCCATGGCCCTGACGATACGCAACTGATGATCGATGCGCACATCGAGGCGGACGTCAGCGGAACGCTGGTCTTCGACACCTTGGCCCAGACACCCAGCGGCTTCGAAACGAACCGTTGCGGCTTCTGCATTCTGCATCCGATTGTAGGGCTGGCCGGATCACCCGTAACCGTCGAGCATATCGACGGAAAGCGTATAGATACTCGCTTGCCCGACCTGATCGAGCCGTGGCAGCCTTTCATGAACATGCGTGCCATCACCCACGAAGTCGTTCCAGGCGTCCTGGCGGAATGCCGGATGGAAGGCGATACGTTCGAGATGGAAGACCAGCGCAATTGGTCGGATGCGTCTTATAAGATCTATGTGCGCCCGCTCGCGTTGCCATGGCCGTACTGGATGGAAGCCGGTACGCCGGTTCATCAACGCATCGTGCTCAATATCCGCGACACACGACAAACGAAGCCTGCGCGCAGAGCGGGGACTGCAGAGCCGATAAACATCACGCTCGGTGAAGCTACCGGTGTGATGCCCAATATCGGCATCATTGTCACACCGGAAGAAGCCAAAGCGACCCTTGCAGCAATCGAGCTGCTGGAGGAGATCGCCCCTCAGGATCTGCTGTTCCATTATGACCCGCTGGAAGGCCATAACGGGGGCGCCTTCGCAGAATTCGCGGCCCTGGCAGCCAGGCACAAGGGACGCGTCTCGCTTGAAATCGCCTTGCCTTGCGAAAGCGCGCTTATCGACGAGACGATGGCGATCGCCAACGACATGAAAGCCGCCGGCTTCATGCCGGACGCAATCATTGTTTCGCCTTCCATCGACCGGCAATCCACCCCTCCCGGCAGTGAATGGCCGCCCTGTCCGCCGCTGAAAGATGTCTATGCCGCGACGCGAGCGGCTTTTCCGAATGCTCGTCTTGGCGGCGGGATGCTGAGTTATTTTACCGAACTTAACCGCAAGCGCGTTCCGGGCCATCTGATCGATTTCGTCACCCATTGCACCAACCCGATCGTGCATGCAGCCGACGATCTGAGCGTGATGCAGACGCTTGAAGCGCTGCCATTCATCACGCGCTCGGTGCGCGCCATTTATGGCGCCAAGCCTTATCGCATCGGGCCTTCCACCATCGCCATGCGCCAGAATCCCTATGGCAGCCGGACGATGGATAATCCGGACGGCAAGCGCATCGCCATGGCCAACCGCGATCCTCGCCATAACGGAAAATTCGCGGCAGCCTTTGCGATGGGCTATGCAAGATCCGTATTGGACGCAGGTCTCGACAGTCTCACGCTTTCGGCGCTAACCGGCCAGTTCGGGCTCATTGCGGGCGAACGCGAGCCTTCATCGGCGGGAGGGAAGCGGCCAATTTTCGAAACAGTGAAGACGCTCGCTGCCATGGCTGGTCGAAACTGGCGGGAGTGTGTCTCGTCGAAGCCATCGCAAGTTGTTGGATTTGCCGTGGACGACACGGTTCACCTCGTCAATTTGTCCGCGATGGAACTGACAGTTTTCGTTTTGAAGAAAAAAGTCACGCTGCCGCCTTACGCAACCGAAATAGCGGCAATGTAAAGACGCCGCCGGAGCGAACTGTTTTGGCGAAGATGAGAACGCCTGCCCAGCGCTGCGTGTAACTTATAGCGTGTCCTGTTTTTGTGGCAGGGTACGCATTTCGCGGATGAGCCATTTCTCCAGTGCCAATATATCTGGCTGCCTTGCCTTATGCGGCGCGATCCAGAGCACCATACGGCGCGGCCCTGGGCGAAAGCCGAAAGGTGCTACAAGCCGCCTCGAGGCAATATGTTCAGCCACCAGCATATGCGGGACCGCTGCCACGCCCAGTCCACACAACATCGCCTGTATCAGCAGATAGAAATGATGAAATGTGGATTTCGGCTCTGGAGACTGAAAATCCATATCGGCTGCTTTCTTCCAGTCTGCAAAGGCCTCCGGACGCGTTTGGGTGGCAAGCACCGTCGCCTCTGTAACATCGCCGGGATCTGCCAGCGGACATTGCGCAAGATAGGATGGCGCGCAGATCAGGCCGATTTCCTCCGACCCCAGATCCCTCGTAATCGCGCCTGCGGGCGGCTCGATAACGCTGGAGCGGATCGCTATGCTGATTTTATCTCGCATGAAATCGATGCGGTCATAGTTCATGTTGAACTGCAACTCGATGTTCGGGTAGCGATGATGAAAGCGGCCGATACGTGGAATGATCCATTCCATCATGATTGAAGAAGAGCATGACAAAGTCAGGGGCCCCGGCTCGATGCGCTCGATGCTGCCTTCGATGATTGAAAATGCGCTGGCCAGACCTTCGGCCAGCCGCGCGCCCTCCGGTGTGGGATCACTTAATCGCGCGTTGCGTGTAAGAAGTATGACGCCGAGCGTTTCTTCCAGGGATCTGATCTGACGGCTGACCGCACCATGCGTGACGCATAGTTCCTCTGCTGCCTTTGTCATTGAGCGGTGACGTGCAACCGCCTCAAAGGTTTTCAGTGCATTTAACGATGGCAGCGGGCGCATGATTACTCCGATAGCATATGAGTATACCTGTGAGATTATATCACGGAGAGGGGACAATAAATCGATTGTGGGGAAATGCCGCATTCTTTAGCACCTTCCTGCATTTAGGGAGCGATAGCGCCGCTGAATCGAACAATACGTATTCAGCAGTTCTCTTCGCTCTTGTCACATGCGCACACAGGGAGGAACTGTAATGCAGCAAAAATCTCACGACTTGGCGGTCGTTGAAAAGTCAGCCATATCAAAAATTTCAATCCGGTTAGTTCCGTTCATCGCGCTGATGTTCTTCATCAATTTCCTGGACCGCACCGCAATTTCCTTTGCTGGACCAAGCGGGATGACGGCCGATCTCGCGCTGTCAGCGGCACAGTTCGGCTTCGCGGCCGGTATCTTCTTTGTGGGCTATATTATCCTCGAAATTCCCAGCAACCTCGCATTGCACAAGTTTGGCGCACGCAAATGGTTAGCCCGCATCATGGTCACGTGGGGCATCGTCGCAATCCTGTTTACCTGGGTTTCCAGCGCGACCGAGCTCTACATCCTGCGCTTCCTGCTGGGAGTTGCCGAAGCGGGGTTCTTTCCCGGCGCAATTCTCTTTCTTTCGACCTGGGTTCCTTCGCGTCACCGCAACAAGATCCTTGCGCTGTTCTATCTTGCCCAGCCGCTAACGACCGTGATCGGCGCGCCTCTCGCCGCACAGCTTATCGAAATGCATGGCGCCTTCGGCCTTGAAGGCTGGCGCATCATGTTTTTCGGAGTCGCGGTGCCTGCAATCATCGTAGGCATCATCACGTGGTTCTACTTGCCGGACACGCCGAACGACGCCAATTGGCTTACTCAGGACGAACGCGACTGGCTCAATGGCGAGCTCGCGCAAGAGGAGAAGATCAAGGAGAAGGCGCGTGATAGCCACAAAACTGGCCTCGCTCTTGCGGACAAGCGCGTCTGGCTTCTGTCCATTATCTATTTCGGATTGATCTACGGCCTCTATGCGCTGGCTTTCTTCCTGCCCACGATCATTGGTGGCTTCGAGCAACAGTTCAACAGCAAGTTCGGTATGCTTGAGAAAGGCCTCATCACCGCGATCCCCTATCTACCGGCGGCCATCGCTCTCCATTTCTGGAGCCGCGATGCAGCCAGGCGCGGCGTTCGTCCGTGGCATATCGGGATCCCGGCACTCGTGGGCGCCGTGGCGATCCCGACGGCCCTCTTCATGCCGACGCCCGCGACAACGATCCTCATGATCACCTTGACCGCCTGCGCCATTTTCTCGGCGCTGCCGAACTTCTGGGCCATACCGTCCCGTTTCCTGACTGGTTCTGCGGCGGCGGCAGGCATTGCGCTCATCAATACGATTGGCAATATTGCAGGCTTCGCAGCTCCATACATTACCGGGCTCGTCAAGGAGTGGACCGGTCTTTATGAGATGCCGATGTTCATCGTTGGCGTGGCTATGCTGATTTCGTCGCTGTTGGCCTTCTCGCTGACGGGCCGTTTCAAAGACCAGTCAGAACTCCAGCAGGCGAAATAGGCCGCTTCGAAGAAAAGCCGCGTCGGATAGCGGCGCGGCTTTTCTCGCTTGTCCGTCGATGATCGTCATCTACCGCCCCTTCACCTTGCGCCACTCGGCAAATTCCTTCCGGGGTGCATCGCTTGTGGCGGGATAGAGGCCGATGATGGTTGCGCCGGCCAGCACCTTTTCTGTGACGAAATCCTCATAGGCCGTCATCTCCACCGTCTCGTCGGCGATCTCATCGGCCAGATGCGCGGGGATGGCGATAACGCCTTCATCATCGCCGACGATCACATCGCCAGGCCAGACCGGAACGTCGCCGCAGCCGATGGGAACATTGATGTCGAGCGCCTGGTGCAGCGTCAGATTGGTCGGGGCGGAAGGCCGGTTGTGATAGGCGCGGATGTCGAGCGCGGCGATTTCCGGTGTATCGCGGAAGCCGCCATCGGTGACGACGCCCGCCACTCCGCGCACCATCAGGCGGGAGACGAGGATGGAACCCGCAGAAGCGGCCCGCGCGTCCTTGCGGCTATCCATGACAAGCACCGCGCCGGGCGGGCATTGCTCCACGGCGGCGCGCTGCGGGTGATCCGGATTCTTGAAGACCTCGAGGCTATTCAGGTCCTCGCGCGCGGGGATGTAGCGCAAGGTGAAGGCCTGTCCCACCATGTTCCGCTTCTTGGGGCTAAGCGGATGCACATTCTGAATGAACTGGTTGCGCAGGCCGCGTTTGTAAAGCGCCGTCGCGATGGTGGGAGTGGCGACGCCCATCAGCTTCTGCCGCGTGGCTTCGCTCAAGATATAGCCGGTCATACTCATTTCCTTCTTGGTCAGTAAATGTCGGGTTCGCCCGGGGCGGGGCCGAAGCCTGTTTCCAGGAAGTCGAAATCGCAGCCGGTATCGGCCTGTCCGACATGGCGGGCGAACATCCAGCCATAGCCGCGGCCGATCTTTTCCTCCGGCTTCGCCCATTCGGCGCGGCGGCGTTCCAGTTCTTCGTCATCCACCAGCATGTCGATGCGGCGGGCTGCGAGGTCGAGGCGGACGATGTCGCCGTTTTTCAAAAGCGCCAGCGGGCCGCCGACATGGGATTCCGGCGCGACATGCAGGATGCAGGCGCCATAGCTGGTACCGCTCATGCGCGCGTCCGATATGCGCAGCATGTCGCGATGGCCCTGTTTCAAGAGCGCCTTGGGTATCGGCAGCATGCCCCATTCCGGCATTCCCGGCCCTCCTTGCGGGCCGGCGCCGCGCAAGACCATGACATGCTCGGGCGTGATGTCGAGGTTCTCGTCATCCACCGCCGCCTTCATCTCCGGATAGCTGTCGAAGACGAGGGCAGGGCCTTCATGCTTGTGAAAGCGCGGGTCGCAGGCGGCGGGCTTGATGACGGCGCCGTCGGGGGCGAGGTTACCCTTCAGCACGGCGAGCGAGCCCTCATGATACACGGGGTTGTCGAGCGAGCGGATGACATCGTCATTGAAGCACTCCGCGCCCTCCAGCGTCTCGCCCAGCGTTTTGCTTGAGACGGTCATTGCCGAGAGGTCGAGGAGGTCGCCCAGCTTCGCCATCAGGGCACGCAGGCCGCCGGCATAGTAGAAATCCTCCATCAGATAGGTCTTGCCGGTGGGGCGGATATTGGCGAGGACAGGCGTTTTGCGGCCCGCCCGGTCGAGATCATCGAGCGTGAGACTAACCCCGGCGCGTCTTGCCATGGCGAGCAGATGCACCACGGCATTGGTGGAGCAGCCCGTCGCCATGGCCACCGTGACGGCGTTATGCACCGAGGCGGGAGTGATGATCTGCGAGGGAACCAGATCCTCCCACACCATCTCGACGATGCGGCGGCCGACGGCGGAAGACATGCGGATATGGTTGGAATCTGCCGCTGGGATGGAGCTTGCGCCGGGCAGGGTGAGGCCCAGCGCCTCGGCGATGGCCGTCATGGTGCTGGCCGTGCCCATGGTCATGCAATGGCCGTAGGAACGGGCGATGCCGGCTTCCGCTTCCACCCATTCGCGCTCGCTCATCAGACCGGCTCGGCGTTCGTCCCAGAACTTCCAGGCGTCGGACCCGGAGCCAAGCGGCTGGCCGCGGTAATTGCCGCGCAGCATCGGCCCGGCGGGCAGGTAGATCATCGGCAGCCCCATGCTGATGCCGCCCATGACGAGGCCCGGCGTGGTCTTGTCGCAGCCGCCCATCAGCACCGCGCCATCGACCGGATGGGAGCGCAGCAACTCCTCCGCCTCCATGGCGAGCATGTTGCGGTAGAGCATCGTCGTCGGCTTTACATAGCTCTCGGAGAGCGACAGCGCCGGAAGCTCCAGCGGGAAGCCGCCCGCTTGCAAAATGCCGCGCTTCACATCCTCGACCCGGTGCTTGAAATGGGCGTGGCAGGGATTGGCATCCGACCAGGTGTTGAGGATGGCGATAATTGGCTTGCCTATCCACTCTTCCAGCGCATAGCCCATCTGCATGGTGCGGGAGCGGTGGCCGGAACTTCTCAAATCGTCGGGCGCAAACCAGCGCGCGCTGCGCAGCGCCTCGGCAGTCTTTTTCTTTTGCATGATGTCAGCCTTATGCGTGGAGATGAAACCGGGACCGGCTCATTCCTTCATTCCCCATTTCTGGATCGTGTGGCGCTCGATCGTCTGGAACACGAGATTCTCGACGATGAGGCCGATGATGATGACGGTGAGCAGCCCGGCGAACACGGCAGGAATGTCGAGGAGATTGCGGTTTTCGAAGATGAACCAGCCAAGCCCGCCCTGGCCTGATGACACGCCGAAGACGAGTTCGGCGGCGATGAGCGTGCGCCACGCAAAGGCCCAGCCGATCTTGAGGCCGGTCAGAATGGAGGGGAATGCCGCCGGAACGAGGATTTTCAGGACGTATGACAACCCGGTCAGCCCGTAATTCGCGCCGACCATGCGCAGCGTCCGCGACACGCCGAGAAAGCCGGAGTGAGTATTGAGCGCCACTGCCCAGAGCACCGAATGGATCAGTACGAAGACGAGGCTTGACGCGCCGAGGCCGAACCAGATCAGCGCCAGCGGCAGGAGCGAGATGGCGGGGAGGGGATTGAACATTGCCGTCATCGTCTCGAGGAAATCCGTGCCGATGCGCGTGTTGATGGCGATGATCGTCAACAGCGCCGCCAGCACCGTTCCGGCGAAATAGCCCATGGAAAGCACTTGCAAAGTGGTCCAGATGCGGTTGGGCAGTGTGCCGTCGATGAAGCGGTCGTAGAGCGTTTTGAGCGTGTCGCTTAAGGTGGGGAAGAGCAGCGGATTATCGAGATACGTGGCATAGACCTGCCAAAGAACCGCCAGCACAAGAATGATGACCGTCTTGCGGACCGCGCCAATCCCCCAGATTGTCTCGAGGGGCCCAAGCTTCTGCTCGACCGCATTGATATTATCAAGCGGCTGGCCATGCTTCGCATCCGAAGCGAGAATGATCTGCGCTGAGGTCATCGGCTTACTCCTTGTGGCCCGGTTCGGAGGCGAAGAGAAGGTTGTGGATGTCGCGCTCCAGCGCGGCGGCGCTGCCATCATCGGGCCGCACCTTGTCCACATCCACCACTTCCGCCTTTACCCGTCCTGGATGCGGTGAGAGGAGCAGAATTCGGTTGGCGATCTTGATGGCTTCGGCGATAGAGTGGGTGACGAAGATGACCGTGAACTTTGTGTCTTCCCACAGTTGCAGAAGCTCGTCCTGCATTTGCCGCCGGGTCAACGCGTCGAGCGCGGCGAAGGGCTCGTCCATCAGCAATATATCCGGCTGCATCGCCATGCCGCGAGCGATGGCAACACGCTGTTTCATGCCGCCGGAAAGCGTGTGCGGGTAACTGTCGACCGCGCGCGTCAGCTTGACCTTGTCGATATAGCTGCGTGCGATGGCCTCAGCCTCGGATTTTGGCAGCTTGCGCGCCACGACGAGCGGGAACATCACGTTCTCCAGCACGGTCTTCCATGGCATCAGCTGATCAAATTCCTGGAACACCATCATCCGGTCCGGCCCCGGCCGCTTCACCTCCCGCCCATTGATATGGATCGAGCCTGCGGAAGGCTGCAAATAGCCGCCGATGGCCTTCAAAAGCGTGGATTTCCCGCAGCCCGATGGGCCGAGAAGCACGAATCGGTCCGATTGCGCGACACTGAAGCTCACCCCTTCCGTCGCGGTGATCAGCAGATTGGGTGTTTTGTAGCGCAGCGTGACTTGATCGACTTGAAGAAGCCGCGGCTTCGTACCCGAAAGGGATTGTGGGCTGATTGCTGCTTGCAGCATAAATCTACTCCGTGGAAATGGCAGCGGGGAGGGGACTCCCCGCTCGCTCCGGCGCGGTTCATCAGTTCCCGTTCAGATATGCGGAGTCGGGCAGGTAATAGTCGGTCCAGGCTTTCGGCATGGTCTTGAGCGTGCCGATCTTGTGGAGATGTTCCGCGAATTTCATCGTGTTCTGCGGATCGGTGCGCCACTCATCCATGTGCGGCTCTTTCAGCATGACGAGAAGATCATCGATGCTGGTCTTGTCGCCCGATACCTGCTTATAGGCTTCAAGCGCGGTTCTCGGGTCCTTCTTGATGAAGGCAATCGCCTCTTCAGTGGCGGTGCGCAGCGCCTTCACCAGTTTCGGATTGTCTTCGGCAAAGTCAGTGGTGGTGAAGAAGGTCGCCTGCGTCAGCGCGCCGCCGAGAATCTCGCGGGAATCGATCACCTTATGCACACCCGGCTGTTTCAGCTCGACATACTGAAACGGCGGGGCAGAGAAGTGATTTCTTACCTCGTGCTTCGGATTGGCGATGGCCGCCACAGCGTCTGGATGGCCCAATTGAACGGTGTTCGGGTCGAACTTCTTGGTCTCGCCGTCGCCATACATCTTCGCCGCCGCCATTTGCAGAAGGATGGCCTGCGTCGAGACGCCGACGGTCGGTACCGCGATCTTGTCGGCAGGGCCGATATCGGCCAGCGTCTTGATGCGCGGGTCGTTTGAAACCATGATAACGGGCTGCGCGGAACTGGTAATAATGCCCTTTACCTTGCCCCGGGTGCGGTCCCAGAGCAGCAGCAGATTGCCGGTGCCGGTGTTGACGATGTCGACATTGCCGGCCAGCAGTGCGTCGGTCTGCGCTCCGCCGCCGCTGAAGGTCCGCCATTCCACCTTCAAATCCGGCACGCCATCGGCGGTGGCATGCTTTTCAATCAGCTTTTGCGTCTCCATCACATGGCTCGCCAGATAAAGAATGCCCGGCTGGCGGGTGATGGATAGGCTGGTTTTTTCCTGGGCGTGGCCAGCGCCGGTAAAACCCAGGACACAAGCAAGCGCAATCGCGCCGCCGATGAGTGATCGCATGTTTTCCTCCCCTTGTTTGGCGGTCGTGTTCCAATCGGTCCGCTGCCCCCAGCTTCCTCCCGAGGCGGACTATGTACATTGAAGCACTAAAACATCAGTGCATCAATACCCATTTTGTGCTTAAGCTCAAATCAGGCAGACAACGGCAGGAGCCATCATGAACGGGATGATCAGGGATAGTCAGCTCGACCGGTCGAGGCAGGTCGCCTTACAAATCCACGAGATCTTGCGCGACCGCATCCTCAAAGTGGATCTGGCGCCGGGGACGGTGCTGTCGCGCGCGTCGCTGCAACTGGAGTTCGGTGTGAGCCAGACCCCGGTGCGCGATGCGCTGATGCGGTTGCAGGAGGAGGGGCTCGTCGATGTCTATCCGCAATATGCGACCGTTGTGGCGAAGATCGATGTCAACCATGCCCGGCAGGCGCAGTTCCTGCGTCTTTCCATCGAGCTGGAGGCCGCGCGCCGCCTGACGCTGGAATCGCCCGCCGAGACAGCGAGGGCACTCGATACGATCCTGAGGCAGCAGAAGTCGGTAGCGTCGCCCGAAACCTTCGATATTTACGACAGTCTCGACCGGGATTTTCACCGGATGCTCTATGAGCGAACCCAAATTCCGCAGCTATGGGCGAATGTCCGGCGTCAGAGCGTGCATATCGACCGCCTTCGGCGGCTGAACCTGCCCATGCCAGGCAAGATACAGAATGTGCTCGAAGACCATCAGGCGATTGTCGACGGCATAGGCTCCGGCGATCCGGAGAAAGCCACGACGGCGCTGAGAAAGCACCTGACGGGAACGCTTTCGATCATCGACCAGATCGGCGAGAAATTCCCGGATTATATCCGCAAGGAGATGGCCTGAGGATGCTGCCGACCAGCGCCGGCGCGGGTGACAACCGCAAGATCTTTTCTATTTCAACGTCGGCAACGCGCTGGCATCTCCGCCAGCATCGATCCTGAAACCGCGCCATGGGCCGGGGCGGTCGTGCCCCTCTCGATCTACATGAACCAGATGCATCTTTTCGATAGCCAGAGCGAGCGTTCTCTGGCTTGACAGGTGCGCGCTTCGGTCATAGCACTATGATGTCAGACCAATTTACAAGACAACAGGGAACGGGTCTGGCGGGTGCATTCGCCCTTGAGGGGCGCTAGGACAGGAGTCCGAAATGGGAGAGGGCAAGCTTGCGATCGCGCCGTTGCCATCCATTGACCGGATGGGGCAGGTTACGGGAGCGCTCGCCGGCTATATCGAGACAGCGCAGCTTCAGGCCGGTGACCGCCTCCCCGCCGAGCGCGAGCTCATGAGTGCGCTGGGCGTCGGGCGCTCCACCATTCGCGAGGCGATCCGGCACTTTCAGGCGCTTGGGGTCATCGAGACACGCAAGGGCAGTGGCACCTATCTTCTGAAGCCGGTTTCAGCGGCGACTATCCATATGCCGCTTTCCTTCGATCCAGCGCGATTGCGCGACGCGCTGTTGCAGACGCTGGAGGTGCGGCGCGGCATCGAGGCCGAGGCAAGCATGGTGGCCGCGCGCAAGCGCACCGCCGAAGACCTCGGCATCATCGAGGAAAAGCTCGTCGAGATGGAGCGGGTGCATCTGGCCAAGGGCACGTCCGGTCCGCAGGACCTCGCTTTCCACCTCGCCGTTTATGACGCCACCCACAACCCGCTGTTCCGGCAATTGCTGGAGCAGATGCGCGACGCCTTTTTCCGCTTCTGGACGGAGCCGTTCGACCGGCCGGATTTCGCGCGCCGCACCTTTCCGTTCCACCGCACGCTTTTCAACGCCATCGTGGCCCAGGACACCAAGGCCGCGCGGCGGGAAACATTGAAGATCCTCGACATCGTCGAGGAAGACATCAAGGAAATGTCCAAATGATTGACGGGATGGACCCGCTCGATTTCGCCGCGCTGACGGTGGCTCATGACGAGGCGAATGCCTTCGACGCGGTGGTGCCGCCGATCGTGCAGACCTCGCTTTTCACCTTCCCGAGCTATGACGACATGGTCGCCTCCTATCGCGGCGAGAAGGTGCGGCCCATCTATACGCGTGGGCTGAACCCGACCGTGCGCGCCTTCGAGGACATGCTGGCGAAGCTGGAGGGCGGCGAGGACGCGCTGGGTTTCGCCAGTGGCATGGCGGCGATTTCGGCGAGCGTGCTGGCCTTTGTCGAGCCCGGCGACCGCATCGTCGCGGTGCGCCATGTCTATCCCGACGCGTTCCGTCTGTTCGGCACGATTTGCAAGCGCATGCGCATCGAGGTCGAATATGTCGATGGCCGCGACGAAGAGGCCGTGGCGCGGGCGCTGCCGGGCGCGAAGCTCTTCTATATGGAAAGCCCGACCAGCTGGATCATGGAAGCGCATGATGTCGGCGCGTTGGCGGCGATTGCCAAGCGTCATGGCGTCATGAGCATCATCGACAACAGCTGGGCGAGCCCGGTCTTCCAGCGACCCCTTTCGCTCGGCGTCGATCTGGTGGTGCATTCGGCCTCGAAATATCTGGGCGGCCATAGCGATGTGGTGGCCGGGGTGGTGACCGGTTCCAGGACACTCGTTGATCGTATTCGCGCAGAAACCTATCCTTATCTGGGCGGCAAGCTCTCGCCCTTCGACGCCTGGCTGCTCATCCGCGGCATGCGCACCTTGCCCACGCGCATGAAGGCGCATGAGGCCTCGGCGCTGGAGATTGCCCGGCGTCTGCAGGCGCTGGAGCAGGTGGAAACCGTCTGCCATCCGGCGCTCGCCAACCGCCTGCCGGCGGGGTTGACGGGCACATCGGGGTTGTTTTCGGTCATTTTCCGCGACGGCGTGAATATCCGGCAGCTCTGCAATCACCTGAAACTGTTCAAGCTCGGCGTGAGCTGGGGCGGCCATGAAAGCTTGATTGTCCCGGGCGAGGTGGTGCTGCAGCAGCGTGCCCAGCCCAACTCCGCCCATACATTCGGCATCGACCCGCGCTCCGTGCGCCTCCATGTCGGGCTCGAAGGCACGGAAGCACTCTGGAAGGATTTAGAGGCGGCAATCGCCGTATCGACTGCATGAAGTAGACGACTATCCAACAAACAAAAAGGGGAACGAAAACATGAAAAAACTGATCGCAACCGCATTCGCTGCCATGCTGATGAGCGGCACGGCGCTGGCCGATACCACGCTGAAGCTCGTGGAGGTCATCACCAGCCCGGAGCGCACCGAGACGCTGAAATCCATCGTCGCCAAGTTCGAGGCGGCCAATCCCGGCACCAAGGTGGAGATCATCTCGCTGCCCTGGGGCGAATCCTTTCAGAAATTCGCGACCATGGTTTCGGCGGGCGAAATCCCCGACGTGATGGAAATGCCGGATACCTGGATTTCGCTCTACGCCAATAATGGCTTGCTGGAGAGCCTGGAGCCGTATTTGAAGGACTGGCCGGCGACGGCGGACCTGACCGACCGCGCGCTGGAGCTTGGCCGCAGCGTCAAGGGCACGGCCTATACGCTGCCCTACGGTTTCTATCTGAACGCCATGTTCTACAACAAGAAGCTTCTCTCCGAGGCGGGCGTTTCCGAGCCGCCGAAGACCATGGATGAATTCGTGGAAGCTTCGAAGAAGATCGCCGCGCTGCCGGGCAAATCCGGCTATTGCCTGCGCGGCGGGCCGGGCGGGCTCAACAGCTGGGTGATCTTCGGCGCGTCGATGGCGGGCTCGAATAAGTTTTTCAACGAGGACGGCACCTCGACCATGAACAGCGGTGGCTGGAAGAAGGGCATCGCCTGGGTCGTTGATCTCTACGAACAAGGCCTTGCGCCCAAGGACAGCGTCAATTGGGGCTTCAACGAAACCGTGGCCGGCTTCTACAGCGGCACCTGCGCCTTCCTGAACCAGGACCCGGACGCGCTTATCGCGATTGCCGAGCGCATGAAGCCGGAGGATTTCGGCGTTGCCGTGATGCCGAAGGGACCTGACGGCAAGACCTTCCCGACGATCGGCTTCGCCGGCTGGTCGATGATGGCCGCCTCAGAGAACAAGGACCTCGCCTGGAAGCTGATCGCGACGCTGGAAGGCCCGGAAGGCAATATCGAGTGGAACAAGCGCGTCGGCACCCTGCCGGTGCTGAAATCCGCTGAGAACGATCCCTTCTACAAGACGCCGCAATTCAAGGGCTGGTTCGAGGAACTGGCGGACAAGGATGTCGTCCCGACCGTCATGCCGACCTATCTGGAAGAGTTCGCCTATTTCAAGGATTCGCTCGTCATAACCACCTCGCAGAAGGCCCTCCTTGGGGAGATCACGCCGGATGAGCTGGCCGATCAATGGGCGGAGTATCTGACAAAGGCGCAGCAGAAGTTTTTGGCGGGGAAGAAGTAGGCGTTTCAGCGACTCCAAGTCGCCCCCTCTGCCCGCCGGGCGACAGGTTCGCGCCCTCCTTCCCCCTTGCGGGGAAGGTGCCCGCGTAAGCGGTCGGATGGGGGTGGTGACGTTTGCGCTTGCTTCGAAGACCGTAGCGCAAACGTCACCACCCCCATCCGACCCTATCGGGCCACCCTCCCCGCAAGGGGGAAGGAGGGCGCGAACTGACCAGGCAGGGCGAGAAGACGCTGCCCCGCCGACACATCAAATAAAACCTCCAACGGGAGGCAACCATGCCCACCCCTATCCATAACCAACCCCACCGCAGTCTCCTGCAACGGCTCGCCCACGCCTCCGAGCCATATCTCTACAGCGCCCCGGCGCTCATTCTGATCGCGACCATCATGCTGGTGCCGCTGGTACTTGGCATTTCCTACGCCTTCCGGGATATCCAACTGCTCAATCCGTTCTCGGGGGGCTTCGTCGGGCTAGAACACTTTCGCACGCTGGCCAGCGACAGCACCTTTTATGGCGCGCTCAAGAACACGCTGTGGTGGACCGGCGGCTCGGTCCTCCTGCAATTCGTCTTTGGGCTGATCCTGGCGCTGCTGCTCGACAAGCCCTTTGCCGGGCGTGGGCTGGCGCAGGCGCTGGTGTTCCTGCCTTGGGCCGTGCCGACGTTTCTCTCCGGCCTCAACTGGGCCTGGCTGTTCAATCCGGTCATCGGCCCGCTGCCGCACTGGCTTCACGCGCTCGGCCTCCTCGACGCGCCGGACAATATCCTCTCCGACCCGCATCTCGCCATGTGGGGCATCATCACGGCCAGCGTCTGGTGGGGCATTCCCTTCTTCGCCATCACCATGCTCGCCGCGCTGCAGGCTATTCCGCGCGATCTCTACGAGGCAGCGGCCATCGACGGTGCGGGGCCGGTGCAGCGGTTCCTGTCGATCACCTTGCCCTATCTTGCGCCGACCATGGCGATCACCATCCTCCTGCGCACGGTCTGGATCGCCAACAGTGCCGACCTGATCGTCGTCATGACCGGGGGAGGGCCAGCCGACCGCACGCAGATCGTCGCGAGCTATATCTTCACCCAGGCCTTCAAGCGGCTCGATTTCGGCTATGCCTCGGCCATCGCGCTGGTCCTGCTCGTGCTGCTGCTCGCCTATTCGATGCTGATCGTGCTCCTGCGCCAGACATTGCTGAACAGGGATTAAGACAATGACCGCTCGCAAAATCCTTCTCACCGGGGCGCATCGCGGAGCAATCCTACTCTATATCCTGTTCGCCCTGTTTCCGCTGTTCTGGCTCCTGAAAGTCTCGGTCACGCCGAACGACCTGCTCTATAGCGAAGGCGTGCGGCTCTGGCCGTCGCGCACCACATTTGAGCATTTCAACCACGTACTGACGCATAGCTCCTTTCCGAGTTTCTTCCGCAATAGCGTCATCGTTTCCGGCGCGACGGCGATTGTGGTCACGCTCTTCGCCTCGCTTTCCGGCTATGCGCTGTCGCGCTTTGACTTTCGCGGCAAATACTGGATCGTTGCGCTGATGCTGCTGACGCAGATGTTCCCGCTCGTCATGCTGATCGCGCCGATCTACAAGATCATGGCGCCGCTGGGCCTCACCAACAGCCTCGTCGGGCTCGTCATCGTCTATTCGGCCTTCAACATGCCGTTCGCGACCTTCCTGATGCAGTCCTTCTTTGACGGGATTCCGAAGGATCTGGAGGAGGCGGCCAAGATCGACGGGGCAACCCAGTTCACTGCGTTTCGCCAGATCATCCTGCCGCTGACGCTGCCCGGCATCGCGGCGACGCTCGGCTTCGTCTTTACCGCAGCGTGGAGCGAACTGCTCTTCGCGCTGATGCTGATCTCGGGCAATGACGCCGCCACCTTCCCCGTAGGCCTCCTCACCTTCGTTTCGAAATTCTCCGTCGATTTCGGGCAGATGATGGCGGCTGGCGTCATGGCGCTCATTCCGGCCTGTTTCTTCTTCTTCCTCATTCAACGCTATCTCGTGCAGGGCCTCACCGCCGGCGCGGTCAAAGGCTGAAAGGATTTTCCATGGCGTCTATCGACATCCAGTCCGTCCGCAAGAGCTATGGCGATCTTGCCGTCCTCCATGGCGTCGATCTCACGATCCGCGATGGCGAGTTCATCGTTCTGGTTGGTCCGTCCGGCTGCGGAAAATCGACGCTGCTGCGCATGATCGCGGGGCTGGAGGAAATTTCTTCCGGTGAGGTGCGGATCGGCGGTAGGCGCGTCAATGAGCTGCAACCCAGGGATCGCGACATTGCCATGGTGTTCCAGTCCTATGCGCTCTATCCGCATATGAGCGTTGCCGGGAATATGAGCTACAGCCTTCGCCTGCGCAAAACGCCAAAGGACAGGATCGCTGCCGCCATCAAATCGACCGCGGGCAAGCTCGGCCTCGACCCGTTGCTGGAGCGCCGCCCCAAGGCGCTCTCCGGCGGCCAGCGCCAGCGCGTTGCCATGGGCCGCGCCATCGTGCGCCAGCCTAAGGCCTTCCTGTTCGACGAGCCGCTGTCCAATCTCGACGCCCGCCTGCGCGAGCAGATGCGCGCCGAAATCAAGAAACTGCATGGCGACCTAAAGGCCACCTCGATCTACGTTACCCATGACCAGATCGAGGCGATGACGCTCGCCGACCGTATCGTCGCCATGCATGGCGGCGTGGTGCAGCAAGTGGGCTCGCCGCTGGAGCTCTATGACCGCCCGGCAAATCTGTTCGTGGCCGGGTTCATCGGCTCGCCTGCCATGAATTTCCTCGACGTCACCTATCTCGAAGCGGATGGCGGCCCGCGCCTGAAGCTCGCCGATGACACGCAGATCCCGCTACCAAAGCTCATGCCGCTTGGCGAAGGCACGAAGGTGACGCTGGGCATCCGTCCCGAACATGTGGCGATCGAGAAGGAAGGGGGATTGGCGGCGCATGTCGACCTCGTCGAGCCCACCGGCTTCGGCATCATCCTGCATCTCTCCCTGCACGGCCTGCCTTTCAAGGTGTTCACGCTCGACCGCGAAGCGCTCCATGCAAAGGGCGCGGTGCAGGTAAGCTTCCCCGCGCAATATCTCCATCTGTTCGACGGGCAGGAAAACCGGGTTGAAACTTCAGGCGGGAGGTCACAATAATCTGCCAGAGAGCGAGAATTATATCCGCACCGGCCGTTTCAGGGGCTTCGCTTCCGCCACGGGCTGCGCAGCACGCTAAATATCCTACGCCTGTCGTGGCGGATATCCACCGCGCTCACGACCGAACAACATTTCGTGACATGGATTGTGTCATCCGGTTGCATTGATCCTCCTCAACAGGGCCGCGATTTGAGTCAATGCCCGTAAGTTCGGGCGTAAGAGCCAATTACCTTTGTTGGCAATGGCATATATTTATCTAGTTATTACAATATGTTGCTAGCATTCATACTCGGAATGCTTGTCTTGGCGCCGCCTGTGCGGACTGGCCAGCGGAATACAAGGGCTCTGTGGACGGATTGTCGCAGGCGGCGGGGTTCCGGTGCCGGAATTTGTCTGAATGATGGCCTGGACGATTCGCATCGTGGCTTTTTTTGGA
Source organism: Paramesorhizobium endophyticum (assembly GCF_014640615.1). Lineage (GTDB taxonomy): Bacteria > Pseudomonadota > Alphaproteobacteria > Rhizobiales > Rhizobiaceae > Paramesorhizobium > Paramesorhizobium endophyticum. The sequence goes on from NZ_BMHH01000014.1 coordinate 44,952, forward strand.
AAGCGCATCGAACCGTCTACCCACCCAATCGGCAGGAAATGACAATGACCGACCTTCCCGGATATCCGAGCCGGCGCAGCTTTTTGAAAGCTTCCGCCGCAAGCGCGGTGCTTTCAGGGCTCCCCATCTCCGCCAAAGCGGAACCGAAGACGCCTCCCGTTCCACTCGAGCAATATGAGCGGCAATATTTCAACGATGTTGAATGGGCTTTCATCCTCGCCGCGACGGCGCGATTGATCCCGTCCGAGGGCGATGGTCCCGGCGCCATCGAGACCCGGGTTCCCATTTTCATCGATCTCCAGCTTGCAGGCGATTATGGCCGGGCGGATGATTGGTACATGGTCGGACCGCATGACCCGTCAGCGGACCCGACGCGGGGCTGGCAGACGCCGCTCAACCCTGCGCAGCTTTACCGGCAGGCCATTCCGGCCTTCAATGGCTGGTGCGAGCAGAAATATGGCGCGGTGTTCGCGGCGCTGAATGCGGAACAGCAGGATGCGGCGCTGACGGCGCTTCAGAAAGGCCAGGTCGGACTCACGCCCGAACTGCGCGACTTCTTCACCGTCCTCCTGCAGAACACCAAGGAAGGCTATTTCGCCGATCCGATGTATGGCGGCAATCACGGCATGCAGTCGTGGACCTATATCGGCTTCCCCGGCGCTCGCGCCAACTACAAGGAATGGGTCGAGCGATACAATGTCCGCTACCCGCTGGGTCCGGTTTCGATCAAGGGGGAGAGGGCATAATGGCACGCCAGGAAAAGAAGAAAGACGTCGTCGTCGTCGGCCTCGGCTGGACGGGCGCGATCCTCTCGATGGAACTCGCCCAGGAAGGGCTGGAAATCGTGGCGCTCGAACGCGGGCCCGACCAGAACACGGTTCCCGACTTCAAATACCCAAACATGATCGACGAGCTGAAATATGGCGTGCGGCTGAAGATGATGCAGCGCGCCAGCCAGCAAACAGTCACGGTGCGCCGCAACCAGGACGAGGTTGCGCTACCCTATCGCAGCTTCGGCTCCTTCCTGCCCGGCAATGGCGTCGGCGGCGCGGGCACACACTGGAACGGCCTGAACTGGCGTCCGCAGCCGGAAGAATTGCGGCTGCGCTCCTATGTGCGCGAGCGCTGGGGCGAACAGATCATTCCAGACGACATGCTGCTGGGCGATTATCCGATCACCTATGACGAGCTGGAGCCGTTCTTCGACCGATTCGAGCGCGTGGCCGGTATTTCAGGCAAGGCCGGCAATATCAAGGGCCAGATCATCGAGGGCGGCAATCCGTTCGAGGGATGGCGCTCGCGGGAGTATCCGATGCCGCCGATGCCCACGACCTGGGACGGCCGGAAGTTTGCGGATGCGGCGAAGGCCATGGGATATCATCCGTTCCCGTCGCCGGGCGGTATCGCTTCGACGGCCTATGTCAACGAGTATGGCATGCAGATGGGGCCGTGCAATCATTGCGGCTTCTGCGAGCGTTTCGGATGCTATCAATATTCGAAGTCCTCGCCGCAGACAGCGGTTCTCGATGCGCTCAAGCGCATGCCGAATTTCTCCTATCGCACGGGGGCCGAGGTGCTGCGCGTCGAGATGGCGCCTGATGGGAAGACGGCGACGGGCGTGACCTATTTCGACGAGAATAGCCAGGAAGAGGTCTTCCAGCCCGCGGATATCGTCGTCCTGGCGTCGTTCCAGCTCAACAATGTGCATCTGGCGCTGCTGTCCGGCATCGGCCAGCCCTACGACCCGGTGACGGGCGAGGGCGTGACGGGCCGCAATTATGCCTACCAGCTCACCGGCGGCGTATCGCTTTTCTACAAGAACGAAGAGTTCAATCCGTTCATCGGCACCGGCGCGAATGGCATGTGCATCGATGATTTTGGCGTCAACCAGATCGATTTCGGACGGGAAGGCTTTATCGGCGGCGCTTACTGGCGCGCGGGCCAGACCAACGGCCAGCCGATCCGCAGCATGGCGCTGCCCTCGGACACGCCGAGCTGGGGCGCCGGCTGGAAGAAGGCGATCGCCGAATGGTACGGGCATGTCATGAATATCGGAACGCACGGTTCCGTCATGTCCTACCGGACCAACCATCTCGACCTCGACCCGATCTACAAGGACCGGCACGGGCGCTCGCTCATGCGGATGACGTTCAACTGGAATCCGAACGATATCCGGATGACACAGTTCATGAAGCGCAAGGCGGAAGAACTGGCCAGGACCATGAACCCGGACCTGACGCAATCGTCGTTCAAGAAGGAAGGCGCGCAGTTCGATGTGCGGCCCTATCAGACGACGCACACCACGGGCGGCCACATCATGTCGGACAATCCGCGTGAGGGCGTGGTCAACCGCTATTCGCAGGCATGGGACAAGCACAATGTGTTCCTGACCGGCGCGGGCAATTTCGTGCAGAACACGCAGTACAATCCGACGGGGCTGCTTGGCGGGCTTGCCTATTCCACCGCGCATGCGATCCGCACGCAGTATCTTTCCAAGCCGCGACCGCTGATCTGAGGAGAATGGCGATGAAAACTTTTCTGCGCATCATCGGCGTTCTCGTCATCATCGGAATTGCCGCACTACTGGCCTTCCTGTTCATACCGGTGCAACTGACCAAGCCGACGAAGGAACTGGCCGCCGGCTGGAAACCCGCCCCCGGACAGGGCGAATATGTGATGTACGCCTCGGACTGCATGGCCTGCCACACGGCGGAGGGGGGCAAGCCCTTTGCCGGCGGGCGCCCGATCGCCAGCCCCATGGGCACGATCTGGACCACCAACATTACCCCCGACCCGGAAACCGGCATTGGCAAATGGACGCTCGATCAGTTCCGCGCCGCCCTCTATGACGGCATTCGTGCGGACGGCGCGCATCTCTATCCCGCGATGCCCTATGAGAACTATCGTAAGCTCACCGAGGAGGATGTCCGGGCGCTCTATGACTATTTCATGCACCAAGTGCCGCCGGTGAAGAACGCCGTTCAGGAAACGAAGCTCGGTTTCCCGTTCAACATGCGTTTCGGCATTCGCGCGTGGAACTGGCTGGCTTTGAGGCATGAAGCGGGCTTCACCCCGGCGGGCAAATCCGAGATGCAGGATCGCGGCCAGTATCTCGTGGAAGGACCGGCACATTGCGCGGCCTGCCACAGCCCGCGCAATCCGCTCATGATGCAGAGCGGGCTCGAGACCGGCGACAAGAACTTCCTCGCCGGCGGCATCGTCGATGGCTGGAACGCTCCCTCCTTGAGGGGACCGAATTCCGCTTCGCAGAAATGGTCCATGGAGGAGATGGCCGCCTATCTCGCGACGGGCCGCAATGCGAACTCCACCGCCAATGGTGAGATGGGGTACGTGGTCAGGGACTCGCTTCAGCACCTGACTGATGCGGACAATCTGGCGATTGCAGCCTTCCTGAAGAGCCTCGATGGCGGCGATATCGAAACGCCGCAGGGCTTCGCCGTGAAGGCCTCGACGGCGCTTCCCGCCGCCCCGGCGGATTCCGCGGGCGAAAAGACGGCAACCATGTTGACGGAGGCTTCCCCCTCTATGCCTGTGGGCGCCCGGCTTTACATCGACAATTGCTCCGCCTGCCATTTCGTGACAGGCAAGGGCGCGCCGGGCATTTTCCCCGAACTTGCCGGCAATGAGCTGGTGACCGGTTCGGAGGCGAAACCGCTGATCTCTATCATCCTCAACGGCGCCGAGGTGCCTTCGACGCAGAAGCGCCCGATGCGGCTGGTGATGCAGGGCTATGCGGACCGCCTGAGCGACGAAGAAGTCGCGGAACTGGCAAGCTTCGTTCGTTCCGCATGGGGCAATAATGCAAGCGCCGTGAAGGCCTCGGCTGTGGTGGCGGTGCGCAACAGCCAACCGCATTGATCGCAATGATAAACCGGCGGCGGAAGAAAGTTCCGCCGCCGGTTTATTGGCACTAGGCCCACTTCATCGAAATAATCGAGGACAGCCGGACGCTGTTCTGTCCATCGGAACAGAAGTGGCACGTTCGGCTGCCGGTGGTCACGCGGCCTCAACTCCTGCTCGATCTGGCGGGGCCGCCTGATGTGGTGGCATCGGCGCGGTATCCCGAACGCACCAATTCCGGAAACAGCCGAACTGATAAATCGGAAGATGGCACGCAGGCGACTGTCATTCCCTTCTCAACGAGGGCAAATGGCTCTCGCTGTTTTGTGAAAGGCAAATCGGCAAAGGCGCCGGCGTGGTTGTCAGAAACGGCGGTGCGGCAGGTTCGCTGCCAGGCTTCCGAAGGGGCCACTGAGCGAAACGACGGCCATGCTCGTTCGGCCGGAAGGCTACATCGCCGGCTTCACATGTGGCGCGGAGGAGATATACGCAACGTCGACATTCCGCAGAGCTTGCGCATGCGCGATTCTTCCTAGGCAGGAGGATTAAGAATCACAGACGAATTTCATATCGACGATACTGATATGACAGTAACGCTCGTCCAAGGTCCGTCCGATGACTTATTGAATCGATAGAATCGGTTAGCGGATTTGGCTTTGCAGGCGGATAGGTTGTGTCCCCTCGTTCCGCGACTCCGGAAAAACGCCGCGCTCGTATTTTCACTATGCGCACATGGACGATGAATTGTAGAGCTGATGGCGGGAAGTTGCCAACGCTACCCTTCGCCGGAATGCGCGAGCGCACGAAGTCCTTGAAGTCAGTTTCGGAAAATTCCTCGAGCAGACATCCACCAAAGCCAACAGTCAGCTGAATCAAGCGCCGTTCTGTAGGAAAAACATATCTGCTGGATGTAAAAACACAGATAAATATCTTGCTTCCACTGGTCGGAGTGAGAGGATTCGAACCTCCGACCCCCTCGTCCCGAACGAGGTGCGCTACCAGGCTGCGCTACACTCCGTAACCAGTGAGGCGGCTTATAGCGCCGTGTTTTTTCCGCCGCAAGACGTTTTGTCAAAAAAACGCGCGCAATAATAAGTGCGCAATCGCCGCATCGGAAGGTGATAATTTTATGTCCGTTGTTCACAAATGAACTTTAATCATATAGGTTCCGCGCAAATTCAGGCCGCCGACATGTGGCGGCAGGCGGAAAGAGAAACAGGAAACGTATGGCGAAAGAAGAAGTCCTCGAATTTCCCGGTGTCGTGACGGAGCTGCTGCCCAACGCGATGTTTCGGGTGAAGCTCGAAAACGAACATGAGATCATTGCCCACACCGCTGGCCGCATGCGCAAGAATCGCATTCGCGTTCTGGCCGGCGATAAGGTGCTTGTCGAGATGACGCCTTATGACCTGACCAAAGGGCGCATCACCTACCGCTTCAAATAATCCGTTTCGCCTGGCATTCGGCAAGGGACGCACCCATGAGCGCTCAACAAAAGCTTGTTCTTGCCTCCGGGTCGCCGCGCCGGATCGAGCTTTTGGGGCAAGCGGGCATAGAGCCGGATTTTCTTTATCCGGCCGATATCGATGAGACTCCGCTGCGTGCCGAGCACCCTCGCTCGCTGGCGCGCCGTTTGTCGCGCCTGAAGGCGGAGAAAGCCGTGGAAAATCTCCGGGGAGACGCTGGGCTGGCCGGGGCTTATATGCTTGCAGCCGACACTGTCGTCGGCGTTGGCCGGCGTATCCTGCCGAAGACCGAGTTGCAGGACGAGGCACGGGAGTGCCTGCGTCTGCTTTCCGGGCGCTCGCACAAGGTTTTCACCGGGGTTTGCCTCGTCACGCCGAAAGGCCGTGTCCGGCAGACGCTGGTTGAAAGCCGTGTGCGCTTCGAGCGGCTGACCCGCGAGCAGATCGACAGCTATCTTGCCTCGGGCGAATGGCGCGGCAAGGCGGGCGGCTATGCGATACAGGGCTTTGCAGGAAGCTTCGTCGTCAAACTCGTCGGCTCTTACACCAATGTCGTTGGTCTGCCTTTGCATGAGACGGTCGGCCTTTTGACCGGCGAGGGCTACAATGTTTATAACGCCTGGACGACGGGCAAGCACTGAAGATTCCATGAGCGGCAAGAAAGAAATATCGGCGGCGCCCGGCGCCAAGGTGACACCCCTGCGCCCAACGCGGCCTTGCCCCGAATGCGGCAAGCCTTCAAGCCGCGATTCCTATCCGTTTTGTTCGTCGCGCTGCCGCGATATCGATCTGAACCGCTGGCTTTCGGGTGCTTATGTCATCCCCGCGGTGGAAGCCGCCGAAGATAGCGACGATTCGGATAAGCGCGAGGAATAGCGCCGTCACGCGGCTGGGGCAGCTTCTGGTACGGGAGAGCGGGAAAGCACGATGCCGATGGCGCGCAGTACGGCGACACTGTCGCTGATGGGCATTGCGGGCGATTGCGTTTCGCCCGAGCGCAACGCGTCCATGAGCGCTATTGCCGGGAATTGCAACCCGCTACCCTGAAAAGGATAATGCTCGATCTGGCGCCCCCAGAGACGGCTCAGGGATGAGGGGAGGCGGGAGAGAAATTTCGCCAAAGGCCTGTCCCCTTTGGCCGATGGCCCGATGAGGGACGATTTCATCGCCGAGGGCGAATAGAGCGTCAGCTGCTTGGCGCTTGGGAACGGCCCGTCGATCCGCAGCGCGCCGGCGGTGCCCTCGATAAAGAAGTGATTTGCGCCGTCTCGGTCGAACCCGCAGGAAAGTTCGGCGTCGGCATCCGCATAGTGCAGGTTGATTTCAGTGCGTATGTCGACGCCGGTTTTGGCGCTGACCCAGCGGCCCGATACCTGGTCCGGTTCGCCAAGGAAATACATCGCCAGCGATATGGGATAGACGCCGAGGTCGAGTGCCGCGCCGCCGCCCAGCGCGCGCGAGAAGAAGCGGCTTTCCGGATCAAATTCGCGATAATGGGAAATATCTACGGTGATCTTGCGTATCTCGCCAATGCTGCCTGCCTCGATATGCGCCTTTGCTGCCTGGACAGCGGGCAGAAATCGCGTCCACATCGCTTCCATGGCAAAGGTGTTTTGCCGCGCAGCCTCTCGCTCGATCACCTCCGCTTCCGGGGCGGAAGGCGCGAGCGGCTTCTCGGTGAGCACGGCTTTGCGGCTGCGCAAGGTGCGCAAGGTCTGCGCCAAATGCAGCGAATTCGGCGTGGCGATATAGATCGCCTTGATACGTGGGTCGGACAGGAAATTATCGATGTTGGAGTAGGCCTTCCGGGCGCCGGTCTCAGCGCAGAACTGCTCGGCTTTTTCAGGATCGCGCGACAGGACGGCATGTAACGCCGCGCCGGGTGCGAATACCAGATCGGAGGCAAAGCGCCGCGCGATCTCGCCCGTCCCAACAATTCCCCACCCGATTGTCTTCACCGCCGACACCCATCCTCTTCATGCCATAAGAGAATGGGAATGGAAATGCGGGGAAACTAGTGTGATTCTAATAATTTGCGCCGCTTTTCCACTGGATTTCATGAAGCGCTTTCACAACGCCGGCTAAATTCGCAGCAACGAAAAAAATCATGAAAATTTTCTGGTTCGGGTGCTGGACAGTGCCGAATTTAGTGCTATAACCCACGCGCTTCCGGCGGATAGCCAACACCGTCACACTGCTTCGGCAGGTAAAGCAAGGGATGCCTGGGTAGCTCAGTTGGTAGAGCAGCGGATTGAAAATCCGCGTGTCGGTGGTTCGATTCCGCCCCCAGGCACCATTTTGTTTTTCAACAATATTTCGCGAAACCAAAACCCTCGGCGCGCATTCCTACAGTTCCACTGTTCGAATCGTTGCTGGACGAGGTGTTAAATTGGAAAGAGCTTTCGGAAGAATTGCGAATACGGTTGCCACTCTCGCAGGTCAGCCGTTTACCTTTCTCCTGTGCGTATTAGTCGTCATTATCTGGGGCGTAAGCGGGCCACTCTTTCAGTTTTCCGACACGTGGCAGTTGATCATCAATACCGGAACGACCATTGTAACGTTCCTGATGGTGTTCCTGATCCAGAACACGCAAAATCGCGACGGTGCGGCAATTCAAGCAAAGCTCGATGAGCTTATTCGCGTCAGCGAGGGACATAACAGCTTTATAGGCATCGAGCATCTGCCCGCCTCGGAGGTGGAAGAATTCCGCCGCAAATGCGAGGAAGCGGCGAAAATCTTCCACGAGGCAAAGCTGAAATAGCCGTTATTTTTTGTATTTGCGATGCGTAGGCTTATGTGCGGGCGTTTTTGCCGCCTGTTCCACATTTTGCCCGGCGCTCTGTGTCGCGTTCACGGCATTGGCCGTGTCCTGTCCCACACCGCGAATGGTGTTGGCGCAGGCCGAAAGGGTCAGGAGGGTAACGGCGAGGGTTGCAAGCGTCGTTGTGGTTTTCATCGAATCCATCCCATTTTTTGAAATGTACGCGGGATCAACGTTGGCGCCGCTTGAAATGTTCCCGATCCGGAATCGCGAGCCTGTACCGCGTCGCGATAAGGCATTGGGAACGAAGGGCCTTTTCCGTGCGTTTCGATCACGAAACCCATTACGGAGAGTGCTATGACGGCCGGAAAATCCATATGGCGAAGCTACAGTTACGCGTGGATAACGCTTGGCTTCTTTATCATTACGATTGTGGGGCATTGGCTCTTTGGCTGGTTCGCTTTCGTGAACGAGCAGCATAGCCGTGGCGAGGCAGCCACGTTCGGCCTGTTTTTCGTCGAGATGATGCGCGATACGCTGGAGAACTGGCAGTCAGAGTTTCTCCAACTCCTCTGGCAGGTCGGCGGCCTGGCCTTCCTGCTCTTTCTGGGGTCACCCCAGTCGAAGGAGGGCAATGACCGGCTGGAAGCGAAGGTGGATGAAATGCTTCGACAGCTTGATCCCAAACGCGGCGAAGCGATCATACGCGAAATCGACAACCGTTATTCGGGAAGGCATACGGATAAGCCGCATGCGCACCGGTGAGGATCATATTTCGCCGTCCAACTCCGGATAATGGCGGAAGAGGCCGGTTTCGTTGAAGGCCAGCCGCCTGTCGGAAGCGAGATAGCGCTTGATGTTCGGCCGCTCCTCTACCGCATCATGAATCGCGGCAAGGGCGGGATATTTGGCGGCATAATTTTTCATGGCGCGGGGAAAGGCATAGCGCAGACCTTCGATCACCTGGAAAAGGGATAGATCCACATAGCTCAGCCGGTTGCCGATGATGTGCTTGCTGCCATGGGGGTTCTGCTGCGCCACGCGCTCGAAATAGCCCAGGAATTTGGGCAGACGCTCTTTCAGGAAGGAAGCTGAATAGGCTTTGGCCGCGTCCTTCTGATCTTCGTAATAAAGCGACACCGCGATCGGATGATGGGTGTTGTGAATCTCCGCGAGGAAATCGGTGATGGTCAGTTGCAGCCCATGCGCAAAATAGCGCAATTTCGCATCCTCAGGGGAGAGGCCAAGCTTCGGTCCGAGATATTGAAGAATGTTCGCCACCTGCGAGACGATCACGTCACCATCCCTCAGAAAAGGCGGGGCGAAGGGTATGTATGGCTCATCCCGGCTTTCCATGATCTCCATCATCGCCGCGGTGCCTCCCGGCTCACGCGCGATGTCGACATAGCTGGCGTCGGCCTCTTCCAAAGCCAGCCGGATGAATTCGCCCCGGCCTTGCAAGCCGTCCCAATAGTAAAGCCGGTATGTCATGTGGAGCCTCCGTAAGCCAGGGTCTCGACCAGGATTCACGCTGCGGGAAGATATCCTGGTCGAGACGATTACAATATTTGGCGCTTAAGACCGCTTTGCAAGTCGTGCCTCATCGTCGATGAGTGTAAGGCGTGCGGGGGCCGAACCGCCCCATTCCCATAGCACCAGATTCATATCCGTTTCATTCGTGCCTGGGGCGAAACTCCGCACCAGCAATGCGCGGTAGCCTTTGGCAATCAACTGCCGGGCAAAAATTTGCGTCCTTGCTTCTCCGATTGCCTTCATCTGATCGCGCCACGTGCTGTCGGCAAGGCTTGCGGCGTCCATCCCCTCCGACCGGAGTGCCGTATCGTCACGGCTATCGAAAATGCCGTCGATTTCAGCCTCATAACAAACGAGGGTGGTGGGTTGGAGAGCTCCCACCTGGTTCGCTTCCCTGAGTGCGGTCAGGATCGATAGCGAGGTGTAGAGCGCCGGGGTTCCTTTCGGGTTGAAGCGGCCCCCATAGAGCGCTGCACCGCGTCCGGAAAGTGGCGCATGGGCATAAACCGGATTCAGCGCGCGAAAGAGCTGACCGCGATAGAGCATATGTCAGGCGTAAACGCCGGCATCGACGGCATCAATATAGTCGAGCACCTCGCTTGCGCGTCCGCTGAGCACCAGTTGCATGGCTGTCTGGCCAGAGAAGCCGGAGAGCGGCTCCGACCGGTACCAGGCATAAGCAATCAGAGCGGAACCAAAACGCGGCTCTACCTTGTTGAGGATTTCCACCATCTCGCGCAACCGCCGCTGCGTCTTGTCGGAGTAAAGACGGTCTTTCCGCTGGACCGCATCGCGCCCCAGACCGGCGGTCCGCGCCACTTCTTCGCTCGTGGTACGCAGCGTTTCGGCTATCTTGCGTGGAGCAAAGAAACCGTGGTCTGCATATTGGGCAAGCGCCATACCAACTTTTCCTCAATCAACCATCACAAATCTTGACGCAATATAGCGTCTATTATTGCGGTGATCAAGGGCCGCAGACACCTACCGCAGAGCCTTCCCCTCCTTGTTGAAGAGATGCAGCTTGGCCGGGTCGGCGGTCAGGCGCACCTTGTCGCCGCGCTTGACAGGCTGGGTGCCGGGAAGCTTGACAATCAGCGGCTCGCTGCCATGGTCCACGTCGGCATAAAGAAGCGTGACTTCGCCCAGCGCCTCGATGATCGCGATCTTGCCTTCGATGATGAATGCCTCGTCGTTGGTGATCGTCAAGTCTTCGGGCCGTACGCCGAAATGGACGTTCGCGCCTTTCTCGGACTCAGGCGTGGCTATATCGAGCGTGACGGTTACGTCTTGCGGCAGCGAGACGGTGGTCTTCGCGCCGGTGGTGACGATTGTCGCGGGGACGATGTTCATCGCGGGAGAGCCGATGAACTGGGCGACGAACAGATTGGCAGGCCGCTCGTAGAGCTCGAGCGGCGGGCCCGCCTGCTCGATGCGACCGCTCGAGAGGACGACGATGCGGTCGGCGAGCGTCATCGCCTCCACCTGATCATGCGTCACATAGATCATGGTGGTGTCCGGCATCGACTCGCTCAATTTGGCGATCTCGATGCGCGTGGCGGCGCGCAGCGCGGCGTCGAGGTTCGACAAGGGCTCGTCGAACAGGAACACTTTCGGGTCGCGGCAGATGGCCCGGCCGATGGCGACGCGCTGGCGCTGGCCGCCTGACAGCGCTTTGGGCAGGCGGTCGAGATATTCCGTCAATTGCAGGATCTCCGCCGCCGACCGCACGCGCCGGTCGATCTCCTCCTTCGATTCCTTCGCGATACGCATGCCGAAGGCCATGTTGTCGTAGACGGTCATATGCGGATAAAGCGCATAGGACTGAAACACCATGGCGATGCCGCGCTTCGACGGCGGGACGTCGTTGACGACTTCGCCGCCGATCTCCAATGTGCCGCCCGAAATATCTTCAAGCCCGGCGATCATTCGCAAAAGAGTCGACTTGCCGCATCCGGACGGGCCGACGAAGACGACGAATTCGCCTTGCTTGATTTCAAGGTCGATCCCGTGGATCACCTTGTGCGTGCCATAGAGCTTTTCGATATTCTTCAGCTTTACCGTTGTCATACGCCGTTCCCTTGGCTGTTTTTGCCGCTCGTTTGAGTCATCCGCCCTTCACCGACCCGGCCAGAAGGCCGCGAACCAGAAAACGCTGGAGCGTGAAGAAGACAATCAGCGGTACGATGATCGTGATGAAGGCTGCGGCGGTGAGGATTTCCCAATTGCTGCCGCGCGATCCCAGTAGATTGACGAGACGCCCGGTCAGTACCAGCTGGTCGTTGCCCGAGCCCAGGAAGACGAGGGCGACGAGCAGGTCGTTCCAGGTCCACAGAAACTGGAAAATCGCGAAGGAGGCGAGCGCCGGGAAGGAGAGGGGCAGCACGATCTTGACGAAGATCTCGAAATCGCTGGCGCCGTCCACCCGCGCCGATTCAATCACTTCCCGCGGCAAGCCCGCCATGTAGTTCCGCAACAGATAGATGGCGAGCGGGAGGCCGAAGCCCGTATGCGCAAGCCAGATGCCGAGATAGCCTTTTGGCGAGAGGCCAAGCGCGGCGCCGACATCGTTGTATAACCGCAGGAGCGGAATGAGCGACATCTGCAGGGGGACGACGAGCAGCCCCACCACCAGCGCAATGAAGAGCGCGCGTCCGGGGAATTTCATCCACGCCAGCGCATAGGCTGCGAACGCAGCGATGAGAATGGGAATCACGGTGGAGGGGATCGCGACTGTCAGCGAGTTGAGGAACGAGCGGCCAAGCCCTTCGGCGGAAAGCACCTCGCGATAATTGTCGAGCGTGAAATGCGGCGGGACCGAGCGGGTGTAAAAGATGCGCTCGCCACGGCTTCCTTCCATGCGTTGCGGGGAGGAAATGGTGAAGTCGCCGTTCTTCGCCACGGTCAGGGAGGCCCCATCGTCGAGCGGCGCGGTCTCGCCGGCTTTGAACTCATCGGGCGATTGCACCGTGTCGCCAAAGGCAGCCACGGTGCCTGTGCCTCCGTCGAAGACGTTGCCGCGAATGACGTAGCGGCCATTTTCCGCCATTTGTGTTTCCGGAGACGGCGCGCGGTAGACGGCGTTTTCCTGCGACGGACTCAGCGCCGTCCACCAGCCGGAAACCGCGATCTGCTGCTTGTCGCGGATCGAGGAGATCAGGAGCCCCGCCGTTGGCAGCGTCCATAAAAGGACGATGGCCAGAACCGCGAGATGAACGGCGATGGTGAGCGGCGAGCGTCGGCTGGATGTGATCATGTCAGCGCCCCTCCATCTCTTTGGCCGCGTTGCGGATGTTCCAGATCATGATCGGCACTACGAGCACCATGATGACGATGGCGATGGCCGCGCCGCGTCCGAAATCGCCGCCGCCCCGGAACATCCAGTCGAACATGAGGTTGGCGAGCACCTGCGTGTTCCATTGGCCGTTGGTCATTGCCAGCACGATGTCGAAAACCTTGAGGACGAGAATGGTGATCGTGGTCCACACCACGGCGATGGTGCCCCAGATCTGCGGCACCATGATCTTGAAAAAAATCTGCAAGGAATTCGCGCCGTCGATGACGGCGGCCTCGATGGTTTCCTCCGGAATTCCGCGCAGCGCCGCCGCGAGGATGACCATGGCAAAGCCGGTCTGGACCCAGATGAGGATGACCATCAGGAAAATGTTGTTCCAGAAAGGCAGTGTGATCCACGCCTCGGGTGTGCCGCCGAAATAAGTGACGACCGCGTTGAGAAGGCCGATCTGCGCCGTTCCTTCCGGGCGATAATCATAGACGAATTTCCAGATCACCGACGCGCCGACGAAGGAGATCGCCATCGGCATGAAGATCAGCGATCGGGCGATGTTACCCCACCATATCCGGTCCGTCAGCGCGGCGATGATCAGGCCGAGAAAGGTGGCGGCGGTGGGGACGATGAGAAGCCAGAGGAAATTGTTGAGGATCGACTGGCGAAATTCGCTGTCCCTGACCATCCACTGGAAATTGGCGAGGCCAACGAATTCCTGGCCATTTTTGCCATGGAAGCTGAGCCAGACCGATTCGATGACGGGATAGACGAGGTACAGGCCCAGCGCGAGAAGGGCGGGACCGAGGAACAGCCAGGGCCTCACCATATTGGCGATGCGCAAATTGCGAACTTGGTTTTTGCCGCCGCGGCCCCTGGACGGAAATATCCGGTCGAGAGCCCAGTTGCTGGCGAAAAAATAGAGGGCGCAACCGGCGACCCCGGCTGCCATGGTCATGAGGGCGAAGAGAAGCTGCTGCATTCGGGTTGCTCCCTCCCGGTTGAGCGTCTTCCCTCCCTCTTGCGGGGAGGGTGGCCCGAAGGGCCGGGTGGGGGTGGTGACGGCTATACGCTAACGGCATGATCACAGCGCACTGCCTTTACCGCCCCCATCCGCCCGCTGATGCGGGCACCTTCCCCGCAAGGGGAAGGAGGGCGCCTTACTTGATCGCGTCCCAGGAGGTCTGGACTTCCTTGGCCGCATCCTCAGCCGACTTGCCGCCGACATAATCGACCATGCCTTTCCAGAAGGCGCCCGCGCCGATCTTGCCTGGCATCATGTCCGAGGCGTCGAAGCGGAAAGTGGTCGCTTGCAGGAGGATATCGCCCTGCTTCTTCAGGGTATCGTTGGCGTACGCCTCCGGATTGACGGTCTTGAGCGGCGTCAGGAAGCCGGATTGGGCCATCCACACTTCATGCGCGATGGGTGTTTTCAGGAAGTCGATAAAGGCTCGCGCCGCGGGGCTGTCCTTGGTGATCATCGCCAGCGTGCCGGCGCCGAGGACCGGCTTTCCGAGATTTTCGCCGGCATAGGGCGGGAAATAGAAGAAGTCCGCGTCTTCTCCCAGCTTTGTGCCCTCGGGGAAAAAGGACGAGATGAACTGTGCCTGATGCATCATGTAGCATTTGGGCGGCAGCGCGAAGAGGCCGTTCGCGCCCTCGCGGAAATCCGTGGTCAGCACGCCTGCGGTGCCCCCGGCGACGAATTTCTCATTCCTGGCGAACCAGCCGAATTCCTCGATGGCCTTGATCACCGCCGGATCGGTGAAGGGAATCTCGTTGCTGACCCACTTGTCATAGGTTTCCGGCGAGGCGGTGCGCAGCATCATGTCTTCGACCCAGTCGGTTGCCGGCCAGCCGGTGGCGCCGCCTGAGCCGAGCGCGATGCACCAGGGCGTTTCGCCATTGGCGGCTATCTTCTCGGTAAGCGCTTTCAACTCCTCCATCGTTTTGGGCACTTCATAGCCCGCATCCTCGAAATTCTCCGGGGAATACCAGACGAGCGATTTCAGATCCGCCTTATAAGGGAAGGCGTAGAACTGCGTCTTGCCGTCCTTGCCCTTGTACTGTCCGAGCTGCGTCCAGGAATCGCCCGCCGCGTAGTTGTCGCGGACGAATTTCTCCGTCTCCTCGCCGAGCGGCGTCAGCAGGCCCTTGGCGGCGAGATCGGCGATGAGGCCGGGCTGCGGCAGGACGGCGACATTGGGCGGGCTGCCGGCCTGCGTGTCGATGACGATCTGCTGTTCGTAATTTTCCGACGAGGAATAGTTGAGTTTCGCGCCGGTCGCCTCCTCGAAATAGGCAGCGACGGACTTGAACAGCGTCTCGTCCTCCCCGCGCCATGGGCCGAACACGGTCAGGCTCTGGCCTTTGAGATCGTGGGAGGATTTGAACTCCTCATAACTTTTCCAGTTGAACCGCTGGTCCTCGCCAGGCTTGAACTTCAGGTCTGCCGCATGAGCGGAAATGGCGGTCATGAGAGCCGCAGCAACACCCCAGAGAATTGTTCTTCGCATCGAATGTCCTCCCCTCTTCGATCCACAAGATTAAGGACATATTGTCCGCAACCGAAAGTCAATGCAACGGCCGAAGAATGGTTCCCAAGCGAAGCCGACATTTTGCTACGCCGCAAAAATCTGTAACGTTACAGATTCAGGAGCAGCGCATATGCAGCAAATTGCCTTGGAAAATTTATTCAATAATTTCAACATATAATGGGAAAATTGCGTTCAAAACGCCTTTCAAAGCCAATTCTTCCCTTGCATGTGCGGCTGTTTTCAATACGATAACCTGAAACGTTTCAGATTTTGGGAGGATCATCGGATGCGTTATGGTTTGATTGCGGCTTTGTCCGCTTCGGTTGCATTTTCCAGCATTTCGCTTGCGCAGGCGGCCGACCTTGAGGTCACCCATTGGTGGACCTCGGGCGGTGAAGCCGCTGCTGTTAAGGTGTTGGCGGAAGAGTTCAACAAGCTCGGTGGCGACAAATGGGTGGATGGCGCGCTGGCCGGCAGCGGCAGCGGTGCGCGTCCGATCATCGTCAGCCGTATTCTCGGGGGCAACCCGATGGGGGCTACCCAGCTTAACCATGGCCGCCAGGCAGAAGAACTGGTGCAGGCGGGCCTGATGACTGACCTTACCGAACTTGCGGAAAAGGAAGGCTGGCGGAATTTCATTCGCCCCTCCAGCCTGCTCGACTCCTGTACCTTTGAGGGCAAGCTCTATTGCGTGCCACTCAACATCCATTCCTGGGACTGGATGTGGACCAATCCGGAGGCCTTTAAGAAGGCGGGCGTCGAGCCGCCGAAGAACTGGGAGGAGTTCGTCGCCGCCGCGCCGAAGCTCAAGGAAAAAGGCATCACGCCGTTGGCGACCGGCGATGGCTGGCAGGTGAGCGGCATGTTCAACGTGATGACGGCTTCCCTTGGCGGCAAGGACCTTTATTTGAAGGTCAACAAGGACAAGGACCCCGAAGCCTTGCGCGGCCCGGAATTCAAGAAGGTCATCCAGGCGCTCGCCGATGCGCGTTCCTTCGCCGATCCCGGTTATGTCGGACGCTCGTGGAACGAGGCGACCAACATGGTCATGACCGGCAAGGCAGGCGGCCAGATCATGGGCGACTGGGCGCAGGGTGAGTTTACGTCCGCCGGCAAGGTCGCGGGCAAGGATTATGACTGCCTCCCGGGACTCGGCGATCACCCCGTGGTGGAATCCGGCGGCGATGCCATCTATTTCCCCAAGAACAAGGATCCTGAAGTCACCAAGGCGCAGCTGAAGCTCGCCAGCATGCTGGTTTCGAAGCAGGTGCAGGTTGCCTTCAATCTTGCCAAGGGATCGATCCCGATCCGAGGTGATATCGACATGGCTTCCGCCAGCTCCTGCATGAAGAAGGGCATCGAGCTTCTCAAAAACCAGGACAATATCATCCCTTCCGGCGATCAGTTGCGCGCGCCGGACACGCAGGGCCAGATCGAGAGCCTGATGGCGGAATTCTTCTCCAATCCTGACATGACCGTCGACGACATGCAGGAGCGCTTCGCCGAGATCATGGAATCCGCTCACTAAGGTGAAGGACGGGCGCGCGTTTCCGTAATCGCGCCCCCAAGCATTTCGGGGAGACCGCCGATGGCTGGCAGAAGCCTGCTTTTCCGCAATCTTAACGCCAAGGTGGCCGCGCTGCCGATGATCGCGACGGTGCTCGTGGTCTTTATCGGCTGCACGCTGTGGACCGTGCTCTATTCCTTCACGTCCTCGCGCTCGCTGCCGATGCTGAATTTCGTCGGCTTCGACCAGTATACGCGGCTGTTCGGCGCGTCGCGCTGGGAAGTTTCGATCAAGAACCTTGCGATCTACGGGATTTTGTCACTGATTTTTTCCCTCGTCATCGGGTTCCTCCTCGCTGCGTTCATGGATCAGAAGATCCGCTTCGAGAACGCCTTCCGCACGATCTTCCTCTATCCCTTTGCGCTGTCGCACATCGTCACCGGCCTCGTCTGGCAATGGATATTGAACCCGCTCGGCATCGAGAAGGTTGTGCGGGATTTGGGCTTCGAGAGCTTCAGCTTCGCGCTTCTCTCCAACCGCAATCTGGCGATCTATGCCATCGTCATCGCGGGGCTGTGGCAGGGAACGGGCCTCGTCATGGCGCTGATGCTGGCGGGCTTGCGCAATATCGATGAGGAAATCTGGAAGGCCGCGCGGGTCGACGGTATTCCCACATGGAAGACCTATGTCTTCGTCGTCATTCCGATGATGCGCCCGGTCTTCATCACAACACTGGTGTTGATCGCGACGGGCATCGTCAAGCTCTACGACATAGTCGTCGCCATGACCAATGGCGGGCCGGGCATCTCCACGGAAGTTCCGGCGAAATATGTCTACGATTTCATGTTCGGCTGGGCCAATCTCGGCCAGGGGCTCGCCGCCTCTACCGTCATGCTCACCACCGTGCTGATCATCCTCGTTCCCTGGGCGATGCTGGAGTTCGGCGGAAAGAAGGGTGAACGCCGTCAGATCGCCAGGTTTCTCCCTCGACGGAAAGTGGTGCTAGAGCTAGGCGCCAAGAAAGCAGGGAGGGCCTGAGATGGCGAACGCAACAATGGTTCAGGAACATACACGCTCCCATGCGGAGCCGTGGGGCACGCGACCCAAGCGGATGTTCTCGCCCCGGACCGTCATGGTCTATGGCGTCCTGATCGTATCGGCGCTCTATTACCTGCTGCCGCTCTATGTGATGGTGATGACCTCGCTGAAGGGCATGCCGGAAATCCGGCTCGGCAATATCTTCGCTCCGCCGGTCGAAGTCACCTTCGAACCGTGGGTGAAGGCGTGGAGCCAGGCCTGCACCGGCCTTTATTGCGAGGGCATTCGCACCGGCTTCTGGAACTCGGTGAAGATCACCATTCCAAGCGTGATCATCTCCGTCCTCATCGCCTCGGTGAATGGCTATGCGCTCTCCAACTGGAAGTTCAGGGGATCCGAAGTCTTCTTCACCATCCTGCTTTTCGGCGCGTTCATACCCTATCAGGTGATGCTCTATCCGCTCGTCATCATCACGCGTGAGTTGGGCATTTTCGGCACGCTCTCCGGGATCGTCGTCATCCACACCATCTTCGGCATGCCGATTCTGACGCTGCTCTTCCGCAATTACTTCGCAGCGCTGCCACCAGAACTGTTCAAGGCTGCGCGGGTGGACGGGGCGGGCTTCTGGCGCATCTTTCTGCAGATCATGCTGCCGATGTCGCTGCCGATCTTCGTCGTCGCCATCATCCTGCAGGTGACCGGCATATGGAACGACTTCCTGTTCGGCGTGATCTTCGCGGGCACGCAGAATTTCCCGATGACCGTGCAGCTCAACAACGTCGTGAACTCGGTTCAGGGCGTCAAGGAATACAATGTCAACATGGCCGCGACGATCCTCACGGGCGCGGTGCCGCTTCTCATCTATTTCTTCTCCGGCCGCTATTTCGTCCGGGGCATTGCGGCGGGAGCGGTGAAGGGATGATGCTGATGAAGACCGATACAAACTCCGGCACGAGCGTTTCGATCCGGGACCTGTCGCTGAATTTCGGCACGGTCAATGTGTTGAAAAAGCTCGATCTCGACATAAGCGAAGGCGAGTTCCTCGTGCTGCTCGGGCCCTCCGGCTGCGGCAAGTCCACATTGCTGAACTGCATCGCCGGGCTGCTGGACGTTTCCGAGGGGCAGATATTCATCAAGGGCAAGAACGTCACCTGGGAGGAGCCGAAGGACCGTGGCATTGGCATGGTGTTTCAGTCCTATGCGCTTTATCCGCAGATGACGGTGGAGAAGAACCTTTCCTTCGGCCTGCGCGTCGCGGGCGTGCCGA
The DNA here is from genome assembly GCF_014640615.1 of Paramesorhizobium endophyticum. Taxonomy (GTDB): domain Bacteria; phylum Pseudomonadota; class Alphaproteobacteria; order Rhizobiales; family Rhizobiaceae; genus Paramesorhizobium; species Paramesorhizobium endophyticum. The sequence continues at coordinate 64,205 of NZ_BMHH01000014.1, forward strand.
AGGATGAAATCAAGAAGCGCATTGCCCGCGCCGCCGAAATCCTGCAGATCGAGCCGTTTCTGCAGCGCAAGCCCTCAGCGCTTTCCGGCGGCCAGCGCCAGCGCGTGGCGATCGGGCGCGCACTGGTGCGCGATGTGGATGTTTTCCTCTTCGACGAACCGCTGTCGAACCTCGATGCGAAATTGCGCTCCGAGTTGCGCGTCGAGATCAAGCGCCTGCACCACAAGCTCGGCAACACCATGATCTACGTCACGCACGACCAGATCGAGGCGCTGACGCTTGCCGACCGCATCGCCGTCATGAAAGGCGGCGTGGTGCAGCAATTGGACGACCCGCTGACGATCTACAACAAGCCGCGCAATCTTTTCGTCGCAGGCTTCATCGGCTCACCGTCGATGAATTTTATCTCCGGAGTACTTGGCGATAAGGACGGCAAGCCGGTCTTCCGGTCCGACGCGCTTGAAATTGGGCTCGACGGCTATGAGGCGGGCGAGGCGCTGGCGCCGCGGCGCGAGGTGGTGTTGGGCGTGAGACCCGAGCATATCCGCATCGGCGGGGAGGGGGACGGTCACGATGCGACTGTCGATCTCGAAGAACCTATGGGGGCGGACAGCCTCGTCTGGCTGAAGGCATCAGGCAAGCCGCTCTCCGTGCGCGTCGAATCCGGCAAGCGCTACCGCGCGGGCGATCAGGTCAAGCTGCATTTCAACGCGGGGATGGCTTCGCTGTTCGATGCGAAGACTGAGGAGCGGATTTGATGGCGCTGCGTACCCTTCATCCGACCGCGCTACGCGCGGCCACCTTCTCCCACAAGGGGAGAAGGCCGAAGCACTGCATTTACCGCTCCCGCCAATCGCAGAGGCTTGTGGCTGGCAGTAAGGGCCGTGCCAAGCACCACCCTTCTCCCCTTGTGGGAGAAGGTGGCCGCGAAGCGGCCGGATGAGGGGTAGTGAGCAAGCCGCCTCGATGGCGGCGCAGCGAACTGGTTGATTATCGTGAACATACCCGCCCACCCAAACGCCAAAAACACCATCGACCTCGCCGGCGAGTGGCGCCTGCGCGATGCGAGCGGTCGCCATGGCCTGTCCATGGCGTTGCCGGGCGATGCTATATCGGCGCTCCACGCGGCGGGGGCCATCCCCGACCCCTATTTCGGCCGCAACGAATATGATCTGCGCTGGATTGCCGAGGAGGATTGGCTGGTCAGCCGTACATTCGAAATACTGGCGGATGCGCCGCTTGATGAATGGGTTCTCGACCTCGACTATCTCGATACGGTCGCCGAAGTCAGGATCAACGGCAAAACCGTGCTGGAGGCTGCGAACAGTTTCCGGCGGTTCCGCGTGGACGTCTCCCATGCGCTCCAGCCGGGCGAAAACCGCATCGAAATCCTCTTCCGCTCCAATGTCCGGGCTGGACAGGCACTGCAGGAGGCGCAACCATTCTACGTGCCGTATCATGCGGGAAACTCCCCGATCCCGAACGGCAATATGCTGCGCAAGGTCCAGTGCCATTTCGGTTGGGACTGGAACATCGCCCTCGCGCCCTTCGGCCTTTACGGGGCAATCCGGCTCGAGCGTGTCGAGAATTTCCGTATCGCGCGGGTAGAGGTACAACAGCATCATGAGGATGGCGCTGTAAGGTTGGCCGTCGAGATAGAGGTGGATGCCCGGCGGGGCGAGACGATCCCCTATGTCATAACCTTTGATGGGCAGGCGATGTCGGGCCATCTGGATGGTTCTCCCGGCACGAACTGTCTGAGCGAAACCTTCACCATCCACGAGCCGAAGCTCTGGTGGCCGGCGGGGAGCGGCGCGCAGCAGCTTTATCCGCTCAAAATTCACCTCGGCGGGCTGACCGAAACCCGCCGCATCGGCCTGTGCCGGATCGAACTGGTGACCGAACCCGACGAGGCGGGCCATCGTTTTCTCTTCCGCGTCAACGGGCGGGAAATCTTCTGCCGGGGCGCGAACTGGATTCCGCAGGACGCGTTGCCGTCCCGCATAAACCCTCAGGCGACGCGCGATCTCCTCCAATCGGCCGTTGACGCCAACATGAACATGATCCGCGTCTGGGGCGGCGGGCTCTACGAACCGGATTGGTTCTACGATCTTTGTGACGAGCTGGGATTGATGGTCTGGCAGGACTTCATGTTCGCCTGCAATCTCTATCCCTTCACGCCGGAATTCCTCGCGGAAGTGGATGAGGAAGTGCGCTATCAGGCGGCGCGGCTTTCGCACCACGCCTGCATCGCCCTCTGGTGCGGGGATAATGAGCTGATCGGGGCGCTCAACTGGTTCGAGGAATCGCGCAAGAACCGCGACCGTTATCTCGTCAGCTATGACCGGCTCAACCGCACCATCGAGAGCGCGCTTAAAGAAACGCTGCCCGACGCCATCTGGTGGCCGTCCAGCCCGTCGCCGGGGCCGATGAGCTTCGGCGATGCCTGGCATGACGATTCCTCCGGCGACATGCATTTCTGGAGCGTCTGGCACGAAGGGAAATCCTTCCACGAATATAGGAACATCAATCCGCGCTTCTGTTCGGAATTCGGTTTCCAGTCCTTCCCGTCCATGTCCGTCATCCGCAGTTTCGCGGGTGATGACGATCTGAACATCGCCTCGCCTGTCATGGAGGCGCATCAGAAGAATGCGGGCGGCAATGCGCGCATCGCCGAGACGATGTTCCGCTATTTCCGCTTTCCGGAAGGGTTCGAGAATTTCGTTTATCTGAGCCAGATCCAGCAGGGTCTGGCGATCCGCACGGCGGTCGAATATTGGCGCTCGCTGAAGCCACATTGCATGGGCGCGCTTTACTGGCAATTGAACGACACCTGGCCGGTGGCCTCCTGGTCGAGCCTTGACTATGGCGGCGGCTGGAAGGCGCTGCACTATATGGCGCGGCGCTTCTTCGCGCCGGTGACGATCAGCGCCATTCCCGATCCCGATGGACGGGAGGTGGTCTTCCATGCGGTCAACGACACGGCGCAGCCTGTCGATCTCGATCTGGAAATCCTCGCGCTCGACATGGCGGGCAGGGCGACGCCCTTGCAGCGCGCGCATCAGACGGTGCCGACCGACCGCGCGGTGGACATTGCCCGTGTCGCGCTCGATGCTATCCCCGAAGGCGCGATCCTGTTCTACCGCTGGTCCGCCTCTGATGGCAACGCTGGCTCGGATCATTTCGCGCCGGTTCCCTATAAGGCGCTGGCGCTGGAAAATCCCGGCATCAACATCTCCGTGACGCCTATCGGCGAAGGGCTGTTGATCAGCCTTGAGGCATCGGCCCTTGCGCTCTTCGTCATGCTCGAATGCGAAGCGCAAGGCCGGTTCTCCGACAATGCGCTCACCCTTTATCCCGGCCACGGCGCGACGGTGAGCTTCACCGCCTCTCCGGAGGAAGCCGCCAAGGCGGCGGCGACGCTCGTGGTGCGCGATCTCAAATCCAGTTCATCGAAAAGGACGTGAAAAATGGCAGAATTTTCCTATCAGCTTTATAGCTCGCGCAATTTCCCGCTGGGCGAAACCTTGTCCATGCTCGCCAAGGCCGGCTATCGCAATGTCGAAGGCTATGGCGGGATTTACACCGATCTGGCAGGCCTCAAGAAAGGCCTCGACGATAATGGCCTTGCCATGCCGACCGGCCATTTCGGCATCGACATGCTGGAAAACGAGACGGACCGCGCGCTTGAAATCGCCGAAACGCTCGGCGTGAAGGCGATCTATTGCCCTTATCTGCTGCCGGATCTCCGCCCCACCGATGCGGCGGGCTGGAGCGCCTTCGGCGAGCGGCTGCAAAAGGCCGGGGAGCCCTTCCGCAAGGCGGGTTATATTTTCGGCTGGCACAATCATGAATTCGAGTTCCTGCCGCTTGCGGACGGCTCCGTCCCTCAGCAGCGCATTTTCGACGCCGCGCCGGACCTTTCCTGGGAGGCGGATATCGCCTGGATCATTCGGGGCGGCGCGAACGCTCTCGAATGGATCGCCGCCTATGGCGACCGGATCACGGCTGCCCATGTCAAGGATATCGCCCCGGCAGGCGAGAACACGGATGAGGATGGCTGGGCCGATGTGGGCTACGGCACCGTCGACTGGGCCGGCATCATGAGGGTGCTGCACAAGACGTCAGTGCAATATCTCGTCATGGAGCACGACAACCCCAGCGACGCCACGCGCTTCGCCACGCGCTCGCTCGAAACGGCGAAGCGCCTCTGGGCGGCGCCTCACTGAACTGAAGACCGGAGCGGTTCTCACAGAAGGCAGGGCCGTTCCACTATTTTGTGAATCTGGAGAGTTAAATGGGAAAGACCCTCGGAGTCGGCATTATCGGCTGCGGTAATATCTCGACCACCTATCTGAAACTGGCGCCGCTGTTCAAGCGCATCGAAATGCGCGCCTGCGCCGACGCAAACCCCGCCGCGGCAGAGGCGCGGGCGGAGGAATATGGCATCAAGGCGCAGAGCGTCGATGAGCTGCTTGCGAATGATGACATCGACATCGTCGTCAACCTCACCATCCCCGATGCGCATTATGCGGTGACGAAACGCATCCTCGAAGCCGGCAAGCATGCCTATTCGGAAAAGCCGCTGGTGCTTTCACTGGAGCAGGGGCTGGAGTTGCAAAAGCTTGCCGACGAGAAAGGCCTCAAGGTCGGCTGTGCGCCGGACACCTTCCTCGGCGGCGCGCACCAGCTTGCCCGCAAGGCGATCGATGAGGGCAAGGCTGGCACGATCACGTCAGGCACGTGCCATGTGATGAGCCATGGCATGGAGCATTGGCATCCCAACCCCGACTTCTTCTTCAAGCCGGGCGGCGGGCCGATCCTCGATCTCGGACCCTATTACATCGCCAATCTCGTCAACCTGCTCGGCCCGGTGAAGCGCGTGGCGGCAGTCACCTCCATGGCCACGCCGACCCGCACCATCTCCTCCGAGCCGCGCAAGGGCGAGACGATCACGGTCGAGACGCCGACCACCATCCACGCGATTCTTGAGTTCGTGGAAGGCGCGACGGTCACGCTTTCGGCAAGTTGGGATGTCTGGGCGCACCGCCATGGCAATATGGAGCTTTACGGCACGGATGGTTCGCTCTACCTGCCCGATCCTAATTTCTTCGGCGGCGATGTGCTGTTCGTCGGCTCCGACAAGGCTGAACCTGCGCCGCTGGAAACCTGGGAGCATCCTTTCGGCGTGCCCAACCAGGAGCATCCGCAAGGCGCGATGGCGAATTACCGCACGGCAGGCCTCGCCGACATGGCCGCGGCAATCGTGGAAGGCCGCGACACGCGCTGCTCGCTCGACCGCGCGCTGCATGGGGTAGACGTGATGCTCTCCATCCTGCGCTCCGGCGAGGAAAAGCGCTTCGTTGAGGTCGAGACAACCTGCACCCGGCCCGAGGCGCTGGGGATCGAAGAGGCGCAGGCGCTGCTGCGGTAATAAAAGCTGGGGGCGCATCGGGCAACGCCGGCGCGTCCCTTCATTCCTCTTCAGTACGCTCAATCCCAATAATCAGTTTCCGCAATAGCCCGGCCAGCGTCTCACGCTCCTCTGGATCGAGCGCCTGCAAAAACCGCAATTCGCTCGCCATGTCCGCGCGGAAAGCCTTTTCTGCGAGCGCCGCGCCCTCTTCCGTCAAAACCACTTGAACGCTGCGTCCGTCGCTTGGTGATTTCTCGCGCCGTATCAGCCCTGCCTTCTCCAGCCGGTCGAGCCGGTGGGTGAGGCCGCCGGACGAAATCATCAGCGACGAATACATTTCCGTTGGGGTCAGGCTATAGGGCGGTCCGGAACGCCGCAAGGTTGAGATGACATCGAATTCGCCACGGTCCAGGCCGAAGCCGGCGAAGGTTTCCTCAATGCTGGGGCGCACGAGGTCTGTCAGGCGCAAGGCGCGGCCCAGGATCGTCATCGGTTCCGTGTCGAGGTCAGGCAATTCCCGCGCCCATTGCCGCCGGAGCCGGTCCACATGGTCTTCTCCGGTGCGCTTCCCATTTTCATCGGTTTCGTTTGTCATTCTCTCCTCGATAGTCAGCAGGCGGACCATACAGAACGCGGCGGTCTTCGCAAAGATGTCTTGGCATGAAGATATTTATCTTGACGAGAAGACAATCGTCTGAGATATCTTCTCAAGAAGATAGTTTTGCAGGTGAGGAGCGCAGCCATCATGTTCAGGATGCTTCGTCATAAGGGGTTGCCGCCACTTCAAAGCGGAGCAGTCCGCTTCGAGGGGCGCGAACTTGGTGGCCCCGTATCGTTTTTCCTCATCGATGCAGCGCCGGGGCGGGGATCGGCGCTGCATGTCCACCCCTATCAGGAGACATGGGTCGTGCGGAAAGGCGAGGCGGAATTCACCGTGGGTGGGGACAAGACCCATGCCTATGCGGGGGATATCGTCGTCGCGGCGGCCAATGTCCCGCATCGTTTCGAGAATGTCGGCATCGGGTGGCTGGAAATGATCTGCATTCATCCCAGCGACACGATCAGGCAGGAAAACCTGTAATTGAATTCAACCCAGGGACCCAAAGGAGAGCCCAATGTCAAAGATGATTTTTGTTAATCTGCCGGTGAAGGACCTCGCCGCCGCGACCCGCTTCTACGAGGCGATCGGCTGCACGAAGAACGAGCAATTCAGCGACGAGAAAGCATCCTCGATGATGTGGTCCGATACCATAATCTTCATGTTGCTGAAGCATGAGTTTTTCGCGACCTTCGCCACCAAGCCCATTGCCGACGCGCATGAGGCCACGGGTGTGCTGATCGCGCTTTCATGCGACAGCCGCGAGGCTGTGGACCAGATCACCGAAGCTGCTGCCGCCGCCGGAGGCAAGGCCGATCCGCGCGCGCCGCAGGAATTGGGCTTCATGTACGGGCGTTCCTTCGAGGATCTCGACGGCCATGTCTTCGAGCCGGTGTGGATGGACATGAGCGCGGCACCCGCACCCGCGGCGGGAGAGTAGTCACACTCCCCAGACACATTGCAGTGGTCGGGGTCAGTGTCGCCGGACCGTACCACTCCTGCCGTAGAGATTGCCGACCACGGTGGGTTGTGGCTTAGCCCTTGATTATATCGGATTGTCTGATACGGATCAGCTAAATGATCCAAGGACAGTCCGATGAGCAACCGGTTCCTGCTGCTGACGCCCGAGAGCGGGAGGGAGGTTTTGAAGTGCCTTTCCGCCCCGGCACGCCTTTCCATGCTGGAACTGCTGCATGCGCGGGGGCCGCTCAACGTCAATGAAATCGCAGACCTTCTGGGCCTGCCGCAATCGACGACGTCGAGCCATTTGAACCATCTCGAAGAAGCCGGGCTCATCCGTACGGAAGTGCAGAAGGCGAAGAAGGGCAGCCAGAAAATCTGCCACGCCGTGCATGAGGAAATCGTGCTCTCCTTCGCCAGTCCGGCCCGTGCAGCTGACGAAGCCATCGAGGTCGCGATGCCTGTCGGGCTTTACAGCGGCTATGATGTCGCTGCGCCCTGCGGAATGTGCGCGCAGGACGGCATTATCGGCTATCTCGACAATCCCGACACCTTTCTCACCCCGGACCGGATGAAGGCCGGGCTGCTCTGGTTCACGAGGGGTTATGTAGACTACCAGTTCCCCAACAATGCCCGCATCAAGGGGGCGGAAGTGCGGGAACTGGAATTGCTCCTTGAGCTCTCCTCCGAAGTGCCCGGCACCTCCGACAACTGGCCCTCTGATATCACGCTCTCGATCAATGGAAAGCCGATCGCCACCTGGACCTCGCCCGGCGATTTCGGCGACCGGAGGGGGAAATATACGCCCGACTGGTGGAAGCTCCGGGGCAGCCAATATGGTGTGCTGAAAAGTTTCCGCGTCACGCCGGCCGGCACGTTCATCGATGGCGTGCGGGTGTCCGATACGCGCCTCGAGGATATCGATCTTCTCGGCCACCGCTCGATCCGCCTGCGCATCGAAGTGCCGGAAACGGCGGAGCATCCGGGCGGGATCAATATTTTCGGGCGCGGATTCGGCAATTACGATCAGGATATCATCCTGCGGCTGAAAATCTGACGCAGTGCTTTGGTATGACTTTAGCGTTGGACCTGGTTGACGCCTGTTCGCTTACGTGTATCATATCCTCAATAATGATATATATCTGAATTTGAGATATAATGGGAGGACAGCATGCGGGCAGCCGGAACCGTTCACAGCGGCTACGTCATCAGCACCATCGACCCACGCCTTTACGGCTCGTTCATCGAACATCTGGGCCGGGCGGTTTATACGGGCATCTATGAGCCGGACCATCCGACAGCGGACAGCAACGGCATGAGGCGAGATGTCATCGATCTGGTGCGCGAGCTCGGTGTGCCCATCGTGCGCTATCCCGGCGGCAACTTCGTTTCCGCCTATGATTGGGAGGACGGTATCGGCCCGCGCGACCAGCGTCCCGTGCGCCTCGATCTTGCCTGGCATAGTTCCGAATCCAATCATGTGGGCATCCATGAGTTTGCCGATTGGGTGGAGGCGGCGGGCGCGGATATGATGCTTGCGGTCAATCTCGGCTCGCGCGGTCTCGATGCGGCGCGCGCCTTCCTCGAATATGTCAACCATCCGGGCGGCAGCTATTGGTCGGACTTGCGTCGCAAGAACGGCCGCGAAGCGCCCTGGGGCGTGAAGATGTGGTGCCTCGGCAATGAGATGGACGGTCCCTGGCAGATCGGCCAGAAGACCGCCGACGAATATGGCCGCATCGCCTTCGAAACCGCCAAGGCCATGCGCGCCTTCGACAAATCCATCGAGCTTGTCGTCTGCGGCTCGTCATCGCCGAAAATGCCGACCTATCCGGCCTGGGAGGCGACGGTTCTCGACTATACCTATGATTCTGTCGACTATATCAGCCTGCACATGTATTTCGACAATCATGCGGGCAACACGGCGGACTATCTGGCGCAGAATGCCCGTCTCGACGATTATATCGCGACGATTGCCGGGGTGATTGCTTATACCAAGGCGAAGAAGCGCTCGAAGAAGAACGTCTATATCAGCTTTGACGAATGGAACGTCTGGTATCATTCCCGCGAGGCCGACCGTAAGGTTCTGGAAGGCAAAGAGGGCTGGCCTCATGCCCCTGCGCTGCTGGAGGACATCTACAATTTCGAGGATGTGCTGCAGGTCGGCTGCATCCTCAACACCTTCATCCGCCGGTCCGACGTGGTGAAGGTCGGCTGCCTCGCCCAGCTCGTCAATGTCATCGCGCCGATCATGACCGTGCCTGGCGGTCCGGCCTGGCGGCAGACGACGTTCTTCCCCTATCTCTTCGCCTCGCGTTACGGGCGTGGCAAGGCGCTGCAACTGGCGCTCGACTGCCCTGCCTATTCCACCAGCTTCGCGGACGATGTACCTTATCTCGATGTGGCGGCGGTGGAGAGCGAGGCGGATGGGGCGCTGACGTTCTTCATCGTCAACCGGCATGAGACGGAGGCAATCCCGCTGGACCTTGCCTTGCAGGGCTTCGGCGAGCGCAGGGTGATTATGGACAAGGTAATTGAGGGCCATGGACTGCGTGATGTCAACGGGCCGGGAGAGGAGAGGGCCGCGCCGCGGGACGGAACGGGCGCGGCAATTTCGCATGGCAGGCTCAGCGTGACGCTCGCGCCGCTGAGTTACCGGATGATCCGGCTCGGCACGTAAGACGTGACGGACGGCAGGGAGGAGGGACCATGTCGGCATCGATTGAAATAAACAATGTCACCAAGCGCTACGGCACGGTGTGCGTGCTCGACGATATATCGCTTACCATACAGCCGGGGGAGTTCGTCGTCTTTCTCGGCCCGTCAGGCTGCGGCAAGTCCACGCTGCTCAGGATGATCGCGGGGCTGGAGGATGTGACGGCGGGGACGATCTCGGTCGGGGGCGAGCGGGTCGATACGCTTCCGCCGGGCAAGCGCGGCGTCGCCATGGTGTTCCAGTCCTATGCGCTCTATCCGCATATGACGGTGCGGGAAAATATGGCCTTCGGGCTTGAGAACATCAAGGTACCGAAGCCGGAGATAGACCGGCGCATCCTGCTTGCTGCCGAGACGCTTGAAATCGCCCATCTCCTCGACCGCAAGCCGCAGAAGCTCTCGGGCGGCCAGCGGCAGCGCGTGGCAATCGGGCGCGCCATCGTCAAGGAGCCGAAGGCTTTTCTCTTCGACGAGCCGCTCTCGAATCTCGACGCCGCCTTGCGCGGGCGCACCCGGCTGGAACTGGCGCAACTCCACGCGCGTCTTGGCAGCACGATGATCTTCGTCACCCACGATCAGGTGGAGGCCATGACGCTGGCCGACCGGATCGTCGTCATGCACGACCGGAAGATCGAGCAGATCGGCACGCCGATGGACATCTATCATCGTCCGGCGACCCGTTTCGTTGCGGGTTTCGTGGGCTCCCCGGCGATGAATTTCCTGCCCGTGCGGGGTGTCGTACGGCAGGGGGGCGGCATTTCCATCGACATTGCCGGGCTTGGAGCCATCGATGCAGCCAATCGCCTCGCGCCCACCTTTTCACTGGATGGTGCGATGCTTGGCATCCGTGCGGAGGATGTGTCCATCCTTCCCGCGGGCCAATCCGGCATTCCGCTTCATGCGGAGGTGATCGAGCGTCTCGGTGATCGCTCGCTGATCCACGGCCGGCTTGCCGATGGCGAGAAATTGACGGTGGAGGCCGATGGCCGCCGCGAGGCCCGGCCCGGCGACCGGCTGCAAATCGCGCTCGACCCGAAGGCCATCCACCTCTTCGATGCCGGCGGCACTGCGCACCATGCGGAGGGGCACTGACATGGCCGAAAGCTGGCGTCGCAGCCAATGGAGCAACGCGCTCTTCATCCTGCCCTATATGGCGGTGTTTGCCGCGCTGCTGGTCTTCCCGCTGTTCTGGAGCATCTGGCTCAGTCTTCACAAGGTCGATCTGTTCGGGCCGGGTCGGTTCGTCGGCCTCAACAATTATGGACGGGTTCTGGCCGATCCGGTCTTCCTGCAGGCGCTCCGCAACACGGTCGTGTTCGTCGCGGTGAGCGTGCCGGTGCTGGTGGCGCTCGGGCTCTTTCTCGCCCTTGCCTTGAACCGGGCCACCCGCGCTACCTCCTTCCTGCGCGGGCTGTTCTTTTCATCCTCCGTGCTGTCGGTCGCGATCGTCACGCTGATCTGGCGCTTCGTCTTCGTGCCGGGCGATGGGCTCATACCGGTCCTTGCAGAATATCTCGGTGTACAGCCCATCAATTTCCTCTCCACCGCCGGCTGGTCGATGTTCTCCGTCGGCGTGGCGACGGTGTGGTGGTGCCTGGGCCTGCCGATGATGCTGTTCCTGGCGGCGCTTCAGCAGATACCGGCGGACCTCTATGAGGCCGCGGCGCTCGACAATGCCAGCCCCTGGCGGGTCCTGACGCGGATCACCCTGCCGTCGATTGCCCGCACGGTCATGCTGGTGACGGTCATCCAGATCGTCATGCAGTTCCAGCTTTTTGGTCAGGCGCATCTGATGACCAATGGCGGCCCGAACGGCACGTCCCGCCCGCTCGTCATGTATATCTACGAAACGGGCTTCGTGCGGTGGGATGTGGGCAAGGGGGCCGCGGCGTCGGAACTCCTGTTCCTGATCATCCTCTGCGCGGCCATGGCCCAATATGTGATATCGAGCAGGAAGCCGGGGGTGGCGGGATGAGCCGGGACGAAACCTACAAGCCGGAAAGTTTGAGAACCAACCGCCCGCTTCTGTGGATCGCCGCGCTGCTGTCCGTCGTGATGATGGCGCCCGTCGCCTGGCTGATCGGGCTTTCGATCAAGCATAATGACGAGCTGATGATGGGCACGGAATCGGTGTTCCGCTTTCCTTACACGCTCGTCAATTATGCCAATATCCTGCATTCCTCGCAGGCCTTCGGCTGGTTCTTCAACAGCATGGTGGTCGCCATCGGCCAGACGCTGAGCGTCCTCATCCTGTCCTCGCTTGCCGGATATGCCTTTGGCCGCCTCGAATTTCCGTTCCGGCGGACGATCTTCGTCATCGTGCTGTTCGGGCTGGCGGTGCCGGAGCAGGCGGTCATCATCGCGCGCCACCAAATGTTCAACTGGTTCGGCCTTCACAACACCCATCTCGGCCTGATGCTGCCGGGCATGGCGTCCGCCTTCGGCGTCTTCCTGATGACGCAGTTCTTCAAGGCGATCCCCAAGGAGATCGACGAGGCGGCGCTGCTCGACAATGCCACGCAATGGCGCATCTTCTGGAAGGTGATGCTGCCCCTGACCCTGCCGGCGCAGGCGACGCTCGGCATCTTCACCTTCCTCCATGCGTGGAACGATTACTGGTGGCCGCTGATCTCGGCCACGAAGAAGGAAATGTTCACGATCACCATCGGCATCGCGTCGTCGCAGGAGAATTTCGCGCAGAGCGAAGGCCTCGGCTTCCTCAGTGCGCAGGCGGTCGCCGCCAGCCTGCCGGTGGTGATCGTCTATATCCTTTTCCAGCGCCATATCGTGACCGCGGTTTCCGGCGGCGCTGTGAAATGACTACCGCCCCAAGCCGGAAGAGGAGCCGGCGAGGCGGATTTTACGATCATGACTTAACGGGAGAGAGGCATATCATGCGACGTTTTCTACTTTGTACCGTAGCAGCAGCGGCCTTGAGCTGGGCAGGTTCCGCCGAGGCCAAAACGACCATCGAGCTGCAGCGCTTTTTCGGAGCATGCGAGGCGGATTATGGCAAGGCGACGGACGTTTCCGCCGCTGTCGGGGAATGCGGCATCATCACCTCGCTCATCAACAAGTTCGAGGCGGATAATCCGGACATCGATGTCAATGTCACCACGGTCGAATGGCCTGGCTATGACCAGTTCAACGCCCAGCTTGCCTCGGGCGCCGCGCCGGATGTGGTATCCATGCATTATTCGGCGATTTCGGACTACCAGGCGCGCGGGCTGATCGAGCCGGTCGATGAAACCTTGAAGTCGCAGGGCATCGATCCGGCCAGCTTCACCGACGCGGCGCGGGGCGGCGTTACCAAGGAAGGGCAGATGTATGGCCTGCCCTTCGACAACTGGACCATGCTGTTCCATGTCAATTTGAACCTGATGAAACAGGCCGGCCTCGTGAAGCCGGACGGCACGCCGGTGCTGCCCGCCTCGGTCGATGAGTTCTTCGCACAGGGCAAGCAGTTCAAGGAGAAGACCGGCAAGCCCTATCTCGTGCAGATCCTTGCCAATGAGACGGCGGCCTATGCCCGCATGCTCTATACCTTCCTGCAGCAGCAGAATTCAGATTTCTTCGCCGATCCGACCAATCTCAAGCTCACCACGCCGGAAGCCAAACGCGTTGTGGAGTTCATGAAGCGGATCAATGACGAGGGCCTCACCACGCTTGGGCTCGATTATGCCTCGGCGGTTTCCGCCTTTGCCGGCGGAGCGGGCGGCATCGCCATCAACGGCACATGGCTCATCGGCGATTTCGTCGCGCAATCGCAAAAGAGCGGCACGGCGCTGGCGGGCGGCTACACGGTCTATCCCGTTCCACAGCTTTTCCCCGGACGCGACAGCACCTATGCTGACGGCCATAGCTGGGTGCTGCCGAAGAAGGATCGCACGCCGGAACAGGTCGCAGCCATCGGCAAGCTGTTCAAATACCTCGCGGACAATGATTATCAATGGGCGCACACCGGGCACCTGCCGGCGGTCAAGGCCGTCTTCGATACGCCGGAATTCAAGGCGCTGCCCTTCCGCGACAATATCGCCAAAATTGCCGAAACGGGCCATTCGCTACCCGGCGCCGTGCAGCGCCAGTTCGCCATACAGGATATTATCGGCGAGGAAGTCGGTGCTGCGGTCAATGGCGACAAGTCGATCGATGACGCGCTTGGCAGCGCCGAGAGCCGCATCAACGATCTCCTGGCCAACCTTTGACGAGACGCCTCGGGGATGGGCTATTTCGTCAGCTGCCGGTAAATTGCCGGCAGCGCCGAAGGCAGCCGCCCGATCTGGCCGACGATGGCGAAGCCGCCCGGGCCGAACAGCGCCGGGAAATAGGCCTGGGCCTGCGCATCGATGGTGACGCCGAAGACGCCGATGCCCAGCCGCCGCGCCTCGGCCACAGCGCGGCGCGTGTCCTCGATGCCGAACCGGCCTTCATAATGATCGACATCGTTCGGCTTTCCGTCCGTCAGCACGACCAGCAGCCGCTTGCGGTTCGGCTGGGCGGCGAGCCCCGCCGTGGCATGGCGAACGGCCGCGCCGATGCGGGTGTAATAGCCGGGCTTCAGCGCGCCGATGCGCCGCTCAACCTTCGCGCTCATAGGCTCGCCGAAATCCTTCACCGCCTCGACGCGCACCCATGAGCGGCGGCGCGAGGTGAAGGTGAGGATCGAACTGTTGTCGCCACAGGCGGCAAGGCCATGCGCAAGCGTCAGCAGCGCTTCCTTCTCCACATCGAGCACGCGGTGGCCGTTCACCCAGGCATCGGTCGAGAGCGACACATCGACGAGCAGCGTCACCGCAAGATCGTGGCGCAAGGGGCGGCTCGCCTGATGCACCCGGTCAGAACCGGCCCCTCCGGCGCGGATTTCGCTCAAATGACGCACCAGCGCGTCCATGTCGATTTCCTCGCCATCGGCCTGCGCGCGCAAAGTCTCGCGGCGGGGCCGCAGCGCCTCGAACTGCCGCCGCACGCGCCGGATACGCTGCAGCGCTACGGCATCGGGCGACCATGCCTCGCCTTCCTCGCCCGCCAGCGAAGCAAGCACACGGCAATGGGCAGGCAGATAGGCTTTGCGGGTGTAGTCCCATTCGGGATAGGTGAGAAGGCCGGTGAGGCTGGTCGTATCCACCGCCTCGGGCGGTAGGTCGAGGTCAAATTTCAGCCGCGCCGCAGGCCTGCCGGGCTGGCGGCGGGAAATGGTCAGGTCTTCAAGATCGTCGGCGGCCTTCTGCGCGTCCTCGTCCTCTTCGTCATCGGACGGGCGGTTGACATTCACCATCTCGGCGAGGCTCAGCATCTTTTCGAAGCGGTTGAGCACGAACGGGTCCCGCCTCTGCGCCTGATCCGCTTCCCGGCGGTGAGCGAGGCGCTTGCGCCTATCAACCACCGGCGCGAGCTTGCCTGACTCCGCCGGCTCATCCTCATCAGCCGGTGTTTCGGATGCGCGGTGCGCGGCGTCGACCCATAGCGGCACGGGCAGGAAGGGCTGGTAGCCGAAGGGAGCGGTGAGGCGCCCGTCGCGCACGGCTGCGGCGAGTTCATCGAGCCTTTGCGTGTCCGCACCTTGCAGCAGCGCGGACACGATGTCCTCAATGTCCCGTTCCACGCCCGGCAGCTTCCGTAGAGGCCGCGCGGCGGCAAGCGCCTTGGCGAGCTGACGGTAGGAGGGGTCGAGGCCGGGATAGGCGGTAAGAATGTGGGCGACCGTGTCCCGCGCGCGGACAAGCGCCGCCACGTCGCGCCGCAGCGGATCAGCCTCCTCGCTCGCATCCAGCGGCACATGGGCCGCATAGACCCCGAGCCAGAAATAGAAAAGCCGGTTCAAGCGTTGCGAGGGGAAAATATCGATCTTCGCAGGCAGGAACAGTGTTCCAAGATCGCGGCGCGGCTGCTCCAGCCGCTCCTCCGCCATGCCGATGCGCTGGCGGAAGTTGAGACGATGACGGAACGAGCGCCCGACGCTTGCAGCAAGCTGTACGCCCGCTTCGCCGCCCATGCCGCGAAAGAAGACGCCAAGCGGCCCCCGCACTTCCTCCAGCACTACCGCTTGCTCCGGATGGCGCGGATAGCTCGCCGCATCGCCCACGACACGATGCCAGGCACGACCGACGGTTTCTTCCAGTTCGAGGAAATCAAGCATGGCTACCCCACCACCGCCCGCGCAATTTCCGTCAGCGCCTCTCGCACATCCGGCTCGTCCGTCAGCGGCTCGATCATCGCCGCGCGGACGGCTTCCCCCATGGGCAGCCCGGCGGCAGCGAGCGTCGCGCAGTAGACGAGGAGGCGGGTAGAGACGCCTTCCTCCAGATCCTGCCCCTTCAATGCACGTAAACGCCCCGCCAGCCGTACCAGCGGGTACACCTTGTCTTCCGCAAGCCCGCTCTCGGCGGCGACGACAGCCACTTCCTGCTCCGGTGGCAGGAAATCGAAATCGATAGCGATGAAACGCTGGCGAGTGGAAGGCTTCAGCGCTTTCAACAGGTTCTGATAGCCGGGATTATAGGAGACGACGAGCATGAAGCTTTCGGGCGCATGGAGTTCCTCGCCGGTGCGCTCCAGGGGCAGGATGCGCCGGTCGTCGGTGAGCGGATGGAGCACCACTGCCACGTCCTTGCGCGCCTCCACCACCTCGTCGAGATAGCAGATGCCGCCCTCGCGCACCGCCCGGGTGAGTGGGCCGTCCATCCATGCCGTTTCGCCGCTCTTCAGAAGATAGCGCCCGGTGAGATCGGCTGCCGTCATATCGTCATGGCAGGAGACGGTGGTGAGCCTCAAGCCCAGCCGCGCCGCCATATGGGCGACGAAGCGGGTCTTGCCGCAGCCCGTCGGGCCTTTCAGGAGAACGGGCAGATTCCGCCGCCACGCATGCTCGAAAAGCACGCATTCATTGCCGGCCGGGACGTAATAGGGAATATCCGGTACTGGACTGTTCATAAGTCTCTCCTATTCCGCCGGTTGCAGGGCAGGGGTCTGTCGCGCAGAAGCCTTGCCGGGAACAAACAAGGCCCAGAGGAACATTAGCACCGAAAGGAGCACCGCCACGCCGGAGCCGAGCCTGATCCAGTAGAACAGCGCCAACTGGTCCTGCACGTCCATGTAGCTCTCGCCCAGCACGCGCTGGAGATGCACCTGCACCACGCCGGCGAAGGTCAAGGCGAAGGTCATCACCATCATCGCCGTGCACATCAGCCAGCAGCTGGCCATGGAAAGCCACTGGTTATAGGGCGCGCGGCCTTTAAGTTCCGGCCAGGCATAGGCCATGACAGCGAGGTTCAGCATCACATAGGCCCCGAAGAAGGCTAGGTGGCCATGGGCGGCGGTGACCTGCGTGCCGTGGGTGTAGTAATTAACGGACGAGAGCGTGTGCAGGAAGCCCCAGACGCCCGCGCCGAGGAAGGCCATGATCGAGCAGCCGACCGACCAGAGCAGCGCGGCGCGGTTGGGGTGGCGGCGTCCGGCTTTCCATGTCGTCGTCACGGCGAAGGCGACCATGGTGAAGAATGGGGCGACCTCAAGGGTGGAGAACAGCGAGCCGATCCACTGCCAGTAGCCGGGCGCGCCGATCCAGTAATAATGGTGGCCGGTGCCGAGAATACCGGAGAAGAGCGCCAGCCCGACGATGACATAGAGCCACTTTTCCACCACCTCGCGGTCGACGCCGTTAAGCTTGATGATGAGAAAGGCGAGGATTGAGGCCATGATCAACTCCCACACGCCTTCGACCCAGAGATGAATGACATACCACCAGTACATCTTGTCGAGCGCGAGGTTGGCCGGGTTGTAGAAGGCGAAGAGGAAGAACAGCGCCATGCCCCAGAGGCCGAACAGCAGGATATTGGTCACCGTGGTCTTGCGGCCCTTCAGCGCCGTCATCGTCACGTTGAAGAGGAACATCAGCGCCACGACGACGATGCCGACCTTGATGGCGAAGGGCTGTTCCAGAAACTCGCGGCCCTCATGGATGCGGAAGAGATAGCCCACCACCGCGACGCCCGCGGCGGCGAAGAACAGCCAGAATTGCAGGATCGCGAGTTTCGGGCTGTAGAGCTCCGTCTCGGTTTCCTCGGGCAGGAGATAATAGGTCGAGCCCATGAAGCCCATCAGCAGCCAGACGACCAGCGCATTGGTGTGGATCATGCGCACGATGTTGAAGGGCAGGAGCTCGGAGAGCGTGTTCGGCAGGACATAGATCGTTCCCGCCACCACGCCGAACAGGATCTGGGCGACGAAAAGAGCGAGGGCGCCGTAAAAATAGAGAAGCGCGATCCGTTGGGTCTTGTATTTCATGATAGTTCCTCCATCAGCCCGCGTTGTTGGGAGGCCATTTCTGGGTGTTGATGCGGCTCGTCCATTCGAGGAAATCGGCGAGATCGGAAACGTCGCCGTCCGTCAGATGGAACTGCGGCATCTGGCGCCGGCCCTCGATTCCGGAGGGCTGGGATTCCATCCATGCCTTGAGCATGTCTCGTGCCGCCGCCGGGTCCTTGTCGCCGCCCCAGCGCACCCAGAGATTGCCGAGTTCCGGCGCGAAATAGGCGCCTTCGCCCAAGAGTGTATGGCAATTGATGCAGGAATGTTTTTCCCAGACATGCTTGCCGCGCGCCACCGAGGCGCTCAGGGTTTCCTTGTCGGTGGAAGTGTTCACCATGTAGAAATGGCTGTGCGCGGTGAGCGCCACGAATATGATGAAGAAGAACAGCGAGCCGCCATAGAAGACGTTTCTCGCCGCGGATTTGGTGAGGCTTTCCGCCATCGCGACCCTCTCCCGGAGATGAAGGATTAAATTGCTGCCAAAGGGCTAGAGAACGGTAGCCGCCGCGTCGTCCGCGCTCTTTGTTGGGGAACAACCACGCTGAGAAAAGGCGTCAGTTCGCGTATGCCGTCCAAAAGGAGGTGGCCAGTGCAGCGGCGCAGATCAGGCACAGCCACCACCAGAAGAGCGCGCGCCAGTAGGCGGGCACATGGCGCAGTTCCAGAAAATCGAGGAGGATGAACCGCGCCTTGGCAATAGCAAGCGCGAGAATCACGATATTGGCCACCGGCACAGGCCAGCTGGAAAAGCTGATCGTCAGGGTGAAGAGGCTCAAGGCGACGAGAAGGCCCCAGACGCGCGCGAGATCGAACGGCATCGCCTCACTCCACCAGATAGACGAGCGGATACATGACGATCCAGACCAGGTCGACCATATGCCAGAAGGCGGCGCCGGTCCTGATATTCTCGGCTTCGGCGGAAATGGCCACGACGCCCAGGATGACGATGCCGAGGGCCACATGCATGAGGTGGAACCCCGTCATCAGGAAATAGAGCGTGAAGAAGATATCGGTTTCGATGCCGATGCCCGCCTCGAACTTGGCCATGTATTCGAAAAGCTTCACACCCACGAAGAGGAGACCGAACAGCATTGCGCCCATTAGAAGAAGCCGGGATGTTTTGCTCGGTTCAGCCTCTGCCGCCCGTACCGCCCATGCCGCAAACCAGCCGCTGGTTACCAACACCATCGTATTGAGGCCACCTATGGCGGGATCGAGCCTCGCCTGTCCCGCCGCGAAGACCTCCGGATAAGCCGCGCGTGCGACGCAGAAGGCGATGAGCATCGCGCCGAAGGCGACGATTTCGCTGAAGATCAGGATCCACATCATGGGGTGGCCGGGCAACTCCGAAAGCGCGCCCCAGCTATCCGTCACGCCGGCCCCCGCCGGGCTCTCCGTTTTCATCCGTTTGCTCATTGCGCCCTGATAATCCCCGGCAGCCGCGCCTTTCATTGTCGGGGCGCAAATAGTCCGCAATTGCTTCCAGGCATATTAGCGGCGTGAAAACAGCAGGAGGCGCGTTCGTTCGTGAGTGACGCACAGTTAGGACTGGCGGTGGCAGCGCCGCTCATCATCATCTTCGCCTTGGCGATGCACCGCATGGGCGTGCTGCGTCCGAGCGCCACGCTCACCGCTGTGGTCTTGTCGGTCGCGATTGCCGCCGTTCTTTTCTTCACTCAGTAAGAAGACGTTCCGGCAGCGGATTTCCCTTCGCCAGCGCATCGGCGAAGGCGTGATTGATGTCGCGGTGGATCGCTTCATCCTCGCGCATGGCCTTGATGACATCGGCGAGGCGCGCTTCTGGCTCCAGGTCCCAATAGGCGATTGCTGCGGATGGAGCGGGAATATCCGCCTGCTCCCCCCGTTCGATAGAGCCGAGCAAGTGTGAATAGCCACGCACCGCCGCTTCCGAAAGATAGCCCGCCAGCCGGTGGGCGGTGCGGGGGGAGAGAAGATAGAGCAGGAAGAAGGCGTTGTAGAACGCGCCCTGCGCGAGGACGATCAGCAGCCGCTCCAGAGGGCTTGGACGGCGAATCGCGACAAAGACCATCAGATGGGCGCGCTGGTTTTCGGCTTCTTCCATGAACACCCGGACCCATCCCCGGTCGTCGATCATCCGGCGCAGGCATTTCAGATGCAGCAATGTCGCCGCCACCATTCCCGGCACGGCGGAGATCGTCTCCAGAACGATGGCATGGCCGCCATAGCGCCGCCCGAATAACGCGCGTGCGGCGGCGGACATCATCCGTGAAATTCTCGCTGCCGCCCGGTCGGCGAAGGTCGCCGGTTCGCGATGGCGGACAAGATCCAGCTTGTTGATGTCCAGCATCATGGCACTCCGTTCGGATCGAGGTTTACGAACGAACCTATCCATCTTTTCATTCGAGTCTTTGGCCAGGGACAAAGAGGAAGCCCGGCGCCGGTGCCATGTGTATGCCGAACCCTGCCGGTGGGGGCAGACATGGGTATATGGGGCGCAAATGGAGCGTCGTTCAGCTCTCGACATCCTAAGAGAGGCGGAGCTCTTCCGGAATGTTCCGGAGGAAGCGCTTCAACGCCTGCACACGCTCGGCTTTGCGGTTCACGTCGCGCAGCATGAGCCGCTCTTTCACCAGGGCGACGAAGCGGCGAGCCTATATATCGTGCTCGATGGCTATTTGCAGACGACACAAATGACATCCTGCGGTCATCAGATGATCCTGCGCTATCTCGGCCCCGGCGGCCTCGCCGGCCATGCCGCACTGAGCAGCGATCCGCATCACCCCGCCACCGTGGTGGCCGTCCGTGAAAGCCATCTCATCGGCTGGTCGCGCAAGGCCATCCGCCAGATCATGGCCGATCATCCGCCGATCGCCATGAACGCCCTCAATATCCTCAACCAGCGCTATCAGGAAATGCAGCAGCGCCTGACGGAACTTTCCATCGAGGGCGTCGAGCAGCGTATCGCCCGCACTGTCCTGCGGTTGATCCGCCAGGCGGGACGGCGCACCGCGCGGGGCATCGAGCTGGCCTTCCCGCTCTCCCGGCAGGATCTGGCGGAGATGACGGGGACGACGCTCTACACCGTCAGCCGCACCTTCAGCAGTTGGGAGGAGAGGGGCTTCGTCGCCAGCGGCAGGCGGCGGATGATCGTGCGCGAGCCGCACCATCTCGCCACCATCGCGGGCGAGGACGCCTGACCTATTCGATCCTCGGCCAATCATGCCATGAGCGGCTACTCCTTATGCTCGCCAGCAGGCGCGAGAAGAGCGAGCCTTCGCTATCGTCCCGCACCAGCCTGAAACCGAGATTGGCCGGCGGCGTGCCGACCGAGCAGCCGCCCGAGCGCGGGTCGCGGATAAAATCGGGAACGTAGGAGCGATGCTCGCCCGCCACGACACGCACGCCGCAATTGACCGTCAGCTCGCCCTTCGGCACGCCGGCTGGCCCGAGCGCCTGGCGGGTGAAGCAGCTATCCGTCCATTCCCAGACATTGCCGGCGATATCGTGCAGGCCATTTTCGTTCTTCCCGAAGGAGCCGAAAGAGCGCGGCGCTTTTTCCGCATTGCTCTTGCGCAGCGCTTCCTGATCGTATTTCGCAAGCCAGCGCTCGGCGAAGCCGCCATTGGCGCTTGCCCCAAGCGCTTCGTCCTTCGCCCGCGAGCCGGCGGCGAGCCACCATTCCTCATCTGTCGGCAGACGCCAGCGCTGGCCGGTTTTCCTCGACAGCCACTCTGCATAGGCATTCGCATCCTGCCAATTGACGCCGACGGCCGGAAAGTCTGGGCGGCTCCCACCGCCCTCCCGCGCCTCACATGCCGCATCCGCGACGCAGCGATCATAATCCGCCTCGCTCACCTGCGTTTCCATGATCGAGAACGGACGCGTTATCTTCATGCGGATGAGAGGGCCATCGACCGGCTGCCCCTCCACCGTGAACTCGCCCGCGACCCGGTAGCGGAATTCGCCCGGCTCGATACGCACCAGAACAGGCGCTAAAGGCGCTGCGGTCGTGGATTTGCCTTGACCGGATGGAACGCCTGCACCGAGCAGTGCTGCCGAGGCGAATATGTGCACCGAAACGGAAATTACACGCATTTTGTCGCTCCACTGGCGCGCAAGGCGTAATCTGCCCTTCACCCTTCACCCTTACCCCTTTCCCCGCGTGCGGAGAGAAGGTGCCGGCAGGCGGATGAGGGGCATTCCACCACATCCGCCGTTGCCGTTACTGCTCCTACATCGTGCCGTTTTTTCCTCCGATCGGGCCAGCCGGGCGCACCTGCTTCATCAGGTCGTCGTTCCAGGTGCCCTCCACCTTGAAGTGCGCCGCCGCGCCAAGCTCGAAGGCTTCGATGAGGTTGTGGTTGACATAGGCGTAGACGCCGGGCTGGAGGAACGTATAAAGCGCCGCCCCTGCCGAGCCGCCGCGGATGAACCAGGTCTCCAGGTCCTTCTCAGGCGAATTGGCGAATTTGCCGGTCTCCCATACATAGTCGCCATGGCCGCCGATCAGGTGCGGGCGCGTGTCCCTGTTAGCCTGCGAATGGACGATCAGCACCGTCTCGCCGACCTTCGCCTTGAGCGCGTTCTCGCCGGTCAATGCTCCAACCTTGCCGTTGAAGACGACATGGGTCGGCGTTAGCTTGCGCATCACCTCCAGCGTGTCCTCATAGGCCTCGCCAGGCGAGCCATAGGCCTTGTACTTGCCGTTCTCGTCCTTCGGGACATAGAAGTCGTTCTCGCCGACATAATAGACGCGGTCATAGCGCAGCGGGTTGCCCTTCTCGTCCTTGAGGCCGTCCCGTGGCAGCACCATGACGGTTCCGCTCATGCCCGAGACCACATGCCAGGGCACCATGCCTTCTGGCGCACAGTGATAGACGAAGGTGCCGGGCCGCGTCGCTTTCCAGCGCAGCACCACCTGCTCGCCCGGATGGACGACCGTCAATCCGCCGCCCCCGAGCGCGCCGGTCGCCGAATGGAAGTCGATATTGTGCGGCATGGTGTTGGTCTCGGGGTTGACGAGGGTAAGCTCGACATAATCCCCCTCATGCACCACCATCATCGGGCCGGGGATCGAGCCGTTGAAGGTCATGGCCTGAAGCTTCGTGCCCTCCTTGTCGATGACGATTTCCTTTTCCTGAACCGTCATCTTGAACTCCACGATCTTCGGGCCTTCCTTCGCCACCTGTTCGTGCGGGTGGACGAAAGGCGGGACGGCCAGCTCGACCTTCTGCCGCGGCAGGCTGTCCACCGCCGTAGGCGTTGCTTCCGCCATGGCGGGCAGGCTCCCAGCCACGAGCGGCGTTGAAATCGCCAGGGCCGCGAGTGCCGAGCTTGTCAGTAGATTGCGCCGGTTTAACATGGGTCGCCTCCAGTCGTTGTTGATGACCTGAGGATGCGCCGATGCCGATGCCGTATTTTGCGGGCCAGCAATTAACGCGGACGAATGGCTGTTTTTTTGAAGGGCGCGGAGATAATGTTCGTTGCCTCCAGGCTCGGAAATCAGCGCTGCAAAAAAATCGGTTTTGACGTGAGGTAAGATTCTCCATAAACACGGCCTATAAGAAAGCAGCCTGTCGGAAAGCAGTGAGCAAAAATAAATGAACATATCGATGATCGGGACGGGGTATGTCGGGCTCGTCTCGGGTGTGTGTTTTGCCGAATTCGGCTTCTCTGTAAGCTGCGTCGATTTGAATGAAGCGCTGATTTCGCGGCTTTCGGCAGGCGAAGTGACGATCTTCGAGCCGGGGCTGGACGAGTTGATGGCCCGTAATATCCGCGACGGCCGTCTGTCGTTCACCACCGATCTGGCCGCCAGCGTGGCCGATGCCGATGTCATCTTCATCGCGGTTGGAACCCCGTCGCGCCGTGGCGATGGCGAGGCTGACCTGCAATATATCGAGGCGGCGGCGGATGCCGTGGCGGCGGCGATGAAGCCCGGCGCGGTGATCGTTATCAAATCGACGGTCGTGGTCGGCACCAATGCGCGCATTCGGGACCGCATTCGCGCCGCGCGGCCGGGCGTCGAATTCTCCATGGTTTCCAACCCGGAATTCCTGCGTGAAGGCTCGGCTATCGAGGATTTCATGCGGCCTGACCGTGTTGTGGTCGGCGTGGAAGATGCGCGTGGGCGCGATGCGATGCGCCGTGTCTATCGTCCGCTCTACCTGCGCGAGACGCCGATGGTCGTGACGACGCTGGAAAATGCGGAGATCATCAAATATGCCGCAAACGCCTTCTTGGCGATGAAGGTGACCTTCATCAATCAGGTCGCCGATCTTTGCGAGAAGGCAGGCGGAAATGTTCAGGAGGTGGCGAAGGCCATCGGCATGGACAATCGTATCGGCTCGAAATTTCTCCATGCCGGTCCCGGCTTTGGCGGCTCGTGCTTTCCGAAGGATACGCGCGCATTCGCAGCGACCGGCCGGCGTTTCGGCGCGCCGCAGAGGCTGATCGAGGAGGTGGTGGCGGTCAACGAAGCGCGTAAGCAGGCCATGGCCGCGCGTATCATCGAAGCTGCGGCAGAAACGGGAGCCAAGAGCGTTGCGATTCTCGGCATTGCCTTCAAGCCGAACACGGACGATATCCGGGAGTCCCCGGCGCTCGATATCGTGCCTGCGATCCAGAAGGCGGGGCTGACGGTCCGGGCGCACGATCCCGAGGCGATGGGAGTGGCGAAGAGCGCGCTTCCGGGCGTAGTCTGGTGCTCTTCGGCCTATGAGGCCGCGGAAGGCGCCGGCGTCGTGGCGCTCCTGACGGAATGGAACGCCTACCGCGCTCTCGATCTCAAAAAGATCGCCCGTCTCATGGACGGAAACGTGTTGATCGATCTGCGCAACGTTTACAAGCCCGAAGATGTGGCCGATACGGGCCTTGATTACCGGTCGGTAGGCAACGGGGCCGCCAGGCAAGCGGAGATGCAGCCATGAGCGGCTTGAAATTTGGAACCAGCGGCCTGCGCGGCCTTGTCACCGAACTGAGTGACGATGTCTGCGCGGCCTATACGGTCGGGTTTTTGCGTCATCTGAAAGATTGTCACGCCCTGCCGGAGAAAGGCCTCCTTCTCGTCGGCCATGATCTGCGTGCCAGCAGCCCGCGCATCGCGGCAGCCTGTATGAGCGCCGCCAAGGCTTTCGGCATGTGCGTTGAAAATTGCGGGGCCCTGCCGACCCCGGCGCTGGCCCTCCGGGCATTGGAATTGCGCGTGCCCGCCATCATGGTGACGGGCAGCCACATCCCTGCCGACCGCAACGGCCTGAAATTTTATCGCCCGGATGGCGAGATCGACAAGGCGGACGAGGCGGGCATTCTGGCGCATCTCGATCCGCACCAGCGCGTATCCGCCGCCGGCAGCAACGTCGATGTGTCCAACAAGGCTTTGCGGGCCTATGTCGAGCGTTATGCATCATTCTTCCCTGCCGATATGCTCGCAGGCAAGCGGATCGGGGTGTATCAGCATAGCTCCGTTGCCCGCGATATGCTGATAGAAATCTCGGAAATGCTGGGGGTGGAGGCCATACCAATGTGGCGCTCCGATGTTTTTGTCCCCGTCGATACTGAGGCGCTGCGCCCGGAAGATATTGCCTTTGCCAAGGAAGGCTGCCGCGCCATAAAGGTCGATGCACTCGTCTCGACCGATGGCGATGCCGACCGTCCGCTCATCGCCGACGAGAATGGCGATTTCCTGCGCGGCGACATGGTAGGTCTCCTGACTGCCCGCTTCCTTGGCGCCGATGCGGTGGTGACGCCGGTCACTTCCAACACGTCCATCGAGGAATGCGGGTTTTTCGAGCGTGTCTACCGCACACGCGTCGGCTCACCCTATGTCATCGAAGGCATGGAGAGGGCTCGCGCCGAGGGTTGCCGCCGCATAGTCGGCTTCGAGGCCAATGGCGGGGTCCTGCTTGGTTCGGCTGTAGAGATGGAAGGCAGAACAGTCGCTGCCCTGCCGACGCGCGATGCTATGCTGCCAGTCCTTAGCGTGCTTGGCGCGGCGGCGAAGGAAGGGGTATCCCTTTCGCAACTCGTGGCGCAATTGCCCGCCCGTCATACCGGCAGCGGGCGGTTGGAACATATACCTGCCGAAAAGAGCGCCGCCTTTCTGAAAAGCCTCGAAGACGATCACGCTGTGCAGGAATTCTTCGCAGATGTGGGTTCCGTGCGTGACAGCGACCGTATCGACGGCACGCGCATCGTCCTCGAAAGCGGCGAACTCGTGCATTATCGTGCCTCGGGCAATGCGCCGGAATTGCGCTGCTATACGGAAGCCGGCTCGCGCGAACGCGCCGCCGAGCTTCTCTCATGGGGGCTGGAAAGGGCGGCGCGTGCGTTGGGCGGCTCAATTCTTTCTTAGTTGCCTGGTCTTATTCGTAGGTCAGCAATTGTTCGGGACCACGCCTAGGGAGTTCCACGATGACAAAGATCATACCCGCGATCATGAGCGGCGGCGTCGGCGCCCGGCTGTGGCCCGTTTCGCGGGAGGCGCATCCCAAGCCCTTTATCCGTCTTGCTGACGGACAGAGCCTTTTGCAGCATACGTTTTTGCGTGCGGCCGCTCTTTCCGGCGTCGAGCAGGTGCTGACGGTCACCAATCGCGAACTCTTCTTCAAGACGGAGGATGAGTATCGTGAACTCGACGTTGCCGATGTCGGGTCGACCTACCTCCTGGAACCGGTAGGGCGCGATACCGCCGCAGCGGCTGCCATCGTTACACGGCATGTGCAGGAGGTTTACGGGGACGAAGCCATCATCGTGCTCTTTCCGGCCGATCACATGATTCAGGATGTAGCGGCTTTCCGCGTGGCGGTGGAAAAGGCGGTCACGCTTGCGCAAACCGGGCGGCTGGTCACGTTTGGCATTGCTCCTGAATTTCCGGAAACCGGCTATGGGTATATTGAAGCCGATGGCGAGGATGTCATCCGCTTCGTGGAGAAGCCCGATCTTGAACGCGCCAGGGAATATCTCGCCTCGGGCCGCTTCTATTGGAACTCGGGCATGTTCTGCTTTTCCGCCGGCACGATGGCGCGGCTCATGCAAGAGCATTGCCCCGATATCCTCGCCGGAAGCGGTGAAGCGCTCGCGCGGGCGCGGCAATCTTCAGTGGCTACCGGCACGCGGATCGAGATCGACACGAAAGATTTTTCGCAGGTGCCGAAGAAATCGATCGATTATGCGGTTCTGGAAAAGGCCGGCAACATCGCCGTGGTCGGTTGCGATATCGGCTGGAGCGATATCGGCTCATGGAATGCGATCGCGGAACTGACTGCGCAAGACGGGACGGGCAACCGGATCATTGGCGATGCAGTACTTCATGATGTGGAGAATTGTTACATCGACAGCACAGAGCGGCTCGTCGGCGCTGTCGGTGTGAAGGACCTGATCATTGTCGATACGGCAGATGCCTTGTTGGTTGCGCACAAAGATGAAGCGCAGAACGTCAAGCAACTCGTCACACAGTTAAAGGCAACTGGCCACGAGGCGTACAATCTCCACCGGACCGTGCATCGGCCTTGGGGCACTTACACAATCCTGGAAGAAGGCGAGCGCTTCAAGATAAAGCGCATCGAGGTGAAGCCCGGCGCAAGCCTGAGCCTGCAGATGCATCACCACCGTTCGGAGCATTGGGTGGTGGTGAGCGGCACGGCGAAAGTCGTCAATGGCGAGCGTGAACTCATTCTGGCGACAAACGAATCCACTTATATCCCCTGCGGAACGAAACATCGTCTTGAGAATCCCGGGATCATGCGCCTTGTGATGATCGAGGTGCAAAGCGGGGAATATCTGGGCGAGGATGATATAGTTCGCTTTGAGGACGTTTACGGACGTCGCTGATCGATGCGAGGGTTTTTTCTTTGGCGAAAAGATTTTTATTGGTGTATTTCGGTGTATTTCACTAGCAATTCCCAATTGCATCGATTGAGTCGACGGAAAAATACATCGATATTATTTGCCGTGTAGAGTTTTTATTATGTGGTTACTTTATCGTTGCGGTCGTGGCCAAAATTGTGTTACGCGTTAATGTTGTGCATTAAGCTATTTCAAGACTCTCGTGAGCGTGATAGTTATAAGTTCCCCTGGCAGGAAATGAGGGTACTGCTAGGGGCTGGGGACAGGCCGGCCTTGCGCAAGACTGGATATGGCGGGGATACCATGTGGCAAGAACGGAGTATATTTTGATGCCGACTCAGAGCTTCGTGCTTTCAGTGCTAGCCCTTCCCCGATTGGCGAAACGTTTGATAGCACTGATGGTCGATGCCAGCCTATGTGTGCTCACCGTCTGGCTGTCCTATTGCTTCCGGCTCAATGATTGGGTCATCCTCGAAGGGGTGCGCTGGCTTCCGGTCTTCATCTCGCTTTGTCTGGCTCTTCCTATCTTTGTGATCATGGGGCTCTACAGGGCCATTTTCCGTTATGCCGGCCTATCTGCCTTCATAGCTGTCTTAAAGGCCGTCGCCATCTACGGCGTGGCTTTCATGGCCGTGTTTACAGCTATCAGCATCCCGAACATTCCCAGAACGATCGGCATTTTACAGCCGCTGCTTTTGCTGACCGCTATCGGGCTTTCACGGCTGGGTATCCGGTATTGGCTAGGAGATGCTTATCAGCGCATCCTTCGGAAAAATTCGCTTTCCAAGGTGCTTATCTATGGTGCCGGCCTGGCAGGACGACAATTGGCGGCTGCCCTGGCGAACAGCGCTGAATTGAACGTCGTCGGCTATCTCGACGACGACCCCAAGCTGAAGGGCGGCATTATGGGGGGGTTGCCTATTTACGATCCCGCCGATTTGCCGGATCTTGTGGCTACGCGCGGCATTCGCGATGTGCTGCTCGCTCTACCCGCAGCGAGCCGGCAGCGGAGAAACGAAATCCTCGAAGAAATGCGCAAGGCAAGGGTCACGGTCCGGACGCTGCCGGATTTGACGGCGCTGGCGCAGGGACGTGTGACGGTCTCCGATATCCGTGAACTGGAGATTGACGACTTATTGGGACGTGATGCCATCGCGCCATTTCAAGGCTTGCTGGTCAAGAACATACGCGACAAGGTTGTCGTCGTGACCGGGGCTGGCGGGTCGATCGGCAGCGAGCTGTGCCGGCAGATTTTAAAGAGCGGCCCCTCGCAGCTCATTCTCATAGAGCATAGCGAATTCGCGCTGTATACGATTGACGGCGAATTGGGCAAACTGGCGAAAGTTTACGAACTCCGGCAAACGCAAATTGTGCCGATCCTGTGCTCGGTTCGCGACGGCCGCCGAATGGCACAGATCATGCGCAGCTGGCGCCCACACACCGTTTATCATGCCGCCGCGTACAAGCATGTCCCGCTCGTTGAACACAATCCGGCGGAAGGAATCCGCAACAACGTTCTGGGAACAATGGAGACGGCGCTCGCGGCGCAAGCTTGTGGCGTTTCCGATTTCGTGCTGATCAGCACGGACAAGGCCGTGCGGCCGACAAATGTGATGGGCGCGAGCAAGAGGCTGGCCGAAATGGTGCTGCAGGCGCTCGCGGCAGAGCAGCCCGCCGGTAGGGGACTCACGAATTTCTGCATGGTCCGGTTTGGTAATGTGCTCGGATCTTCCGGATCGGTGGTGCCCCTGTTTCGTCAGCAGATCCGGGACGGCGGTCCCATCACACTGACCCATCCGGAAGTAACCCGCTATTTCATGACGATTCCAGAGGCCGCCCAACTTGTCATTCAGGCTGGAGCCATGGCCGAAGGAGGGGATGTTTTCCTTCTCGATATGGGCGAGCCCATCCGTATCGCAGATCTGGCCCGGCGAATGGTCGAACTTTCCGGCCTGACGGTGCGCGACGAAGCCAATCCGGATGGGGATATCGAACTTGCCATCACGGGGCTGCGGCCTGGCGAAAAGCTTTATGAAGAGCTGCTAATCGGCAATAATCCCAAGCCGACGGAACATCCCAGAATCATCAAGGCCAAGGAAGATTTTCTCCGCTGGCCCGAATTATCGCAACGGCTGAAACTGCTCGATGCGTCGCTCGACCGCAACGACATGGCCACTGTCCGCAGTACGCTGGCTGATCTTGTGTCCGGTTTTACCCCCGCCGCCATTATCGAAGACAACGCGCTCCGCGAGTCGCAAACCGATGTGCAGAGCGCGTTTGTCCTCGATGCGCGAATAGTGGCCTAACGCCTGGCGATCCGCCTCATGCATGCAAGGCAGATCTCGCTCCACCTCATGATGGGATGGAGCCGATGGCGGCTGGGCTGACTCGATTTCAGCACACCTGCCGCCGACAGAATCACCGCGCCGCCCAATTGGCTCCCCGGCGGAAGATGGTGCGCATCTGCGGCACGTCGAACTCGCTCGCCACATGGCCGAGCGAGGAATAGAAGACCCGCCCCTTGCCGTGCCTGCGCTTCCAGACGACAGGCATCACCACACCGTCGATCCACCAGGCATGGTCGCCGTTGAAGGTGGTCGTTGCCAGCACTTCGTTCGAGGGGTCGACATGCATGTAATATTGCTCTGATTTATAAGGGAAATCGCTGATCCCCTCCATCAGCGGATCGTCCGGGCGGGTGATGTTGACGGTGTAGTCGATAATATTGCCGGGATGGGCGACCCATTGGCCGCCGATGATGAACTGGTACTCCACGCTCTCGCGGAACGCATCGCCCGCGCCGCCATGATAGCCGGCGATGCCGACGCCGTTCTGCACGGCCTCGGAGAGGTTCTTCACCTCTTCCTTCTCGATCTTCGACATGGTCATGATCGGCACGATCAGCGAGAGGTCGTGGATCGACGGATCGGCGAAGGCTTCTGTCGAGTGCTCCAGATAGACCTTGAAGCCGTCCTCCTCGAGCATGTCGCGGATGATATGGGCGCATTCCTGCGGCTCGTGTCCGCTCCAGCCGCCCCAGATGATAAGTGCTTCACGCATGGTTTCCTCCTCCTGATTTAGAGCATGATCCCGAAAAGTTGCAGACTTTTTGGTCAAGATCATGCGGCGAAAACAAAGAGTTAGAGCAGGATGCCTGATCCTGCTCTAACGTGCGATGCGCCCGTCTTCGAGCGATTCCGCCAGCGGCGCGGGGCGTTCCGTTTCGGTGGCGATACGGATCGTTGTTCCGGTTTCCGCCGCCTTGTGGACCGCTTCCATCACTTCCAGCACATGCAGCGCAAGGCTGCCATTTGCCCGGTGCGGGCGACCTGCGCGGATGGCATGGGCCATGTCGGCGACGCCGAGCGAGCGGTAATTGCCGTCGGCATAGGGTTCAGTTGTTTCCTGTGGCTCGAACGCGCCGCCTTTTTTGAGCAATTGGATTTCGCCGCCGAAATAATTCGGGTCCGGGACGATCAGCGTTCCCTCAGTGCCGTAGAGTTCGAGCGGCACATGCTTGTGGCCCGCCACGTCGAAGCTCATACTGATCTGCACCACCGCGCCATTCCGGAAAGCCATGACGCCCGCGACGTGGGTGGGCACATGCACGGGGATGCGCTCGCCATTGCGGGGCTGGCTGGTGATGATGCGCTTGTTGCGTGGCGTGGTGGCGAAGCCTGCCACTTGCGCGACCGGGCCCAGCAGGTTGACGAGATCGGTGATGTAATAGGGGCCCATGTCGAGCATTGGGCCGCCGCCGATTTCATAGTAGAAATCCGGGTTCGGGTGCCAACGCTCATGTCCGGGGCACATGAAGGTGGCCGTGCCGCCGACGGGGATGCCCAGCGCACCGGAATCGACGATGGCGCGCGCCGTCTGGTGCGAACCGCCAAGGAAAGTATCGGGCGCCGCGCCGATGCGTAAATTCCGCGCGGCGGCGAAGTCGGCAAGTTTCTTGCCCTCCGCGAAAGTGATGCCGAGCGGCTTTTCCGAATAAGTATGCTTGCCCGCCTCCAGCGCCTGCATCGCCACCGCCACATGAGCCTTCGGCACGGTGAGATTGACGATGAGTTCGATTGCAGGATCGGCGAGAAGCTCGCTCACCTCGCGGGCGGGCACATTGAACTCCGCCGCGCGCTGTTCAGCCAAGCTGCGGTTCAGATCCGCAACGCCCCTGATGTCCAGAATGGGAAAGGACGCCATCGCCTTCAGATAGGCCGACGAAATATTGCCGCAGCCGATAATGCCTATGCCTAGTTTTTCCATCAGTCTCCTCCACTGGAATGCTTCAGTTTTAAAATGTAAGCGTCGGCGTGACAGTACCCCCTCTGTCCTGCCGGACATCTCCCCCTCAAGGGGGGAGATTACGCCGTTATGAGCGCTCGGTATCAATCGCATACGTTGCAGAATGTGCAGGGAGAGGCGTATCAGCCAATCTCCCCCCTTGAGGGGGAGGTGCCCGGCAGGACAGAGGGGGTGACCGGGCCGATGTGTTCATTTCATCCTGACTCGCCTAAACCGCCGGGGCCGGCCCGGTCGTCCCCCAGGGCGACTCGTAGAGCTCGCACAGCGCCACCACCGCCGCCCCTTGCGCCCATGTCCCATCAGCGGATTCGTCAAAAACGAGTTCCGCGACCGTCTGGATCGATGGGGGAATCGCGCGGCGGTAGGTGTCACGCAGGCTGTCGAGAAACACTTGTCCCAGCGACAGGCTGGACCCGACGAGGATGACGCGCGGCGGCCCGAACAGCGTGACGATATTGGCGACCGCCAGCCCCACCGCCTCGCCCGCGCGGGTCGCAGCTGTGATGAGCGTGTTGTCATCCGCCGCGATCAGCGTCTGCGCCATCGCCATGCCACGCCCGAGCCGCATCGCTTCGGCGAGGCGCCCGCCGCTGTCCGGCTGGTCGCCGAGTATGGCGCTTTCGCCCGCAAGCGCGGAAAGGCGCACGATGTCCTGCGGGCCGATACCCAGCACGAGGTCGCCGAGATTGTGGCTGAGGCCCCCCGCGCCGCGAAAAAGCTGGCCGTGATGCAGGACACCGAGGCCCAAGGTCTGCTCCAGCGAGACCAGCACCATGTCGTCGAGGTCGCGCGCCTTGCCGAACCAATGATGCGCCAGCGCGATAGCATGGGCGTCGCTCTCCACAATGGTCGGGACATTAAGGCGGCTGGTCATTTCACGCGCGAAGTCCACATCCGTCTCGCGGAACACCAGGCTCGAGCGGACAATTCCGGTGCGGTGCTCGATGACGCCGGGCAGGCCGATGCAGATGGAATCGATGTCGCCGAGCGCCAGCCCGGCATCGACGACGCAACGCCTGACGCCATCCTCAATCAAATCGGTGATGACGGAAATCGACTGGCGGTTAACCCGGATGGGCAGTGTCAGTTGCGACAGCACTTCGCCGCAAAAATCGGTGACGACGAAAACCATCGAATGGGCGGCAATCTTGACGCCGACGACGCGCGCGGCGTCGGGGTTCAATTCCAGCATCACCCGTGGCCGCCCGCGGGCGGCGGCATTGCGCAAATCGCCCTCATGCCGCGTCAGGATCAGCCCGTCATCGAGCAGCGCGCCTGTTATCGCCGAGACCGTGGTGGTGGAAAGCTCCGAACGCTCGCTGATCTCCACGCGCGAGATCGGCCCATGCCGGCGGATCGTGTCCAGCACGTTGAAGCGATTGATCGCGCGCATGAGTTCGGGGTCGGCTGTCTTCATCGGGCTGATTAAGGGAGTAGGGGAAATCGGGAGTAAGTGAGTAGGGATGAGTTATTCTCTTATCCCCTTTTAAGCAGGGGTGCGAATTAAATAGCCGATATGGACGGCCGCCTGTCAAGCGGATTTGCTGAAAATATCGATTTACCGTTGACTCTTGCGAAAGTGTCAGGTGAATTAATCCGCATTGGGGAAAAATTGGTTGGAGGAATTTCCCCTAGGGAGGAAATCGCAATGAACCATATAATTGGGGAGGCGCCCCGTCGCGCCAGGAATTTGTGTGCCCTTGCGGGCATGACCGGCATGGCCTTTCTCTTCTCGATTGCCGGCGCCAGCGCGGCCCAGACGGTGGTCAAATGGCTGCATCTCGAAGTCGTGCCGGCGCGGGTCCAGATGTGGGAGGATATCGCCAGGAAATACGAAGCCGAGCATCCGGACGTCGATATCCAGATGCAATTCCTGGAAAACGAGGCTTTCAAGGCCAAGCTGCCGACACTGCTTCAATCCAATGATGCGCCGGATTTCTTTTATTCCTGGGGCGGGGGCGTCCTTAAACAACAGTCCGAAACCGGGGCGCTGATGGACCTGACGGACGCGATGAACGCCGATAATGGCGCCTGGGTGAACAGCTACAATCCCGCTGCCGTGAAGGGCTTTACCTTTGATAACAGAATTTATGCGGTTCCTTTCAAAATGGGAACGGTCAGCTTCTTTTATAACAAGGCGCTTTTCGAAAAAGCGGGCGTGAAGGCCGAGGATATCAAGACCTGGGATAATTTCCTCGATGCGGTCAAGAAGTTGAAGGCGGCGGGGATTACGCCTATTGCCGGGGGCGGTGGCGACAAGTGGCCACTGCATTTCTACTGGAGCTATCTCGTCATGAGGAATGGCGGGCAGGAAGTGTTCGAGGCGGCCAAGAACAAGGAGGGCGAGGGTTTCCTCGATCCCGCCATCATCAAGGCCGGCGAGCAGCTTGTGGAGCTTGGCAAGCTGGAGCCTTTCCAGGGTGGCTATCTCGGGGCCGGCTGGACGCAAACGCTCGGTGTCTTCGGCGACGGCAGGGCGGCGATGATCCTGGCGTTTGAGCAAACCGAAGGCGACCAGCGCGCACAAGCGTCCGACGGCAAGGGGCTCGCGCCGGAAAATCTCGGCCGCTTCGCTTTTCCCATTGTCGAGGGTGGCAAGGGCAAGGCAACCGACACGCTGGGCGGTCTCAATGGCTGGTCCGTCACCAAGAAAGCGCCGCCGCAGGCGGTCGATTTCCTGCGTTACCTGACGAATGAAGAAAATGAGCGGCTTCAGGCGGCTGCGGGCCAGATCATTCCCGCGGCCAAAGGCGCAGAGGATGCAATCACCAACCCGCTGATGCGCGCCTCGGCGGACCAGCTTGCCGCCTCGACCTGGCACCAGAACTTTTTCGATCAGGATCTGGGACCAGCGGTGGGACGCGTCGTCAACGACGTCTCCGTGGCGATCTTGACCGGGCAGATGTCGCCGGAAGAGGGGGCGAAGATGATCCAGGACGCGGTGGAACTGGAGTAGGCGCCCTTTCCCTCCCCCTTGCGGGGAGGGTGGCCCGGAGGGCCGGGTGGGGGTGGTGACGTTTACAACCACGGTCTTCGGCAAAAGCGCAAACGTCAGCACCCCCATCCACCCGCTAGCGCGGGCACCTTCCCCGCAAGGGGGAAGGAAGGCGCCATTCCTCCAATGCAGGAGCCAACGGCATGACCGACGCAACCGCCACGATGCCAGCCTCACCGGCCGCGACGGGACGAGCGCGCCACACCAACCCGATGGCGCAGGGGCGTCTGCCGGTGCTCATTCTCTTCCTGCCGCCGGCGCTGCTGCTGTTCACGCTCTTCGTCATCCTGCCGATGGGGGAGGCGGCTTGGTACAGCCTGTATCGCTGGAACGGCTATGGCTCGCCCGAAAATTTCATCGGATTGCGCAATTTCCAGGTGCTGTTCAACAACGCCGCGTTCTCCCGCGCGCTGGTCAATAACGGCCTCATCATCCTCGCCTCGCTGCTGCTGCAAATCCCGCTGGCGATCTGGCTTGCCATGATGCTGGCGCACAGGATCAAGGGCGTCGTCACCTTCCGGCTCATCTTCTTCCTGCCCTATGTGCTGGCGGATGTCGCCGCCGGGCTTATCTGGCGCTTCGTTTATGACGGGGATTACGGTCTCTTCGCCGTCATCGCGGGATTTTTCGGAGTCGCTACTCCCTATGTGCTCGCCGACAAGGACCTCGCGATCTACGCGGTTCTCGCTGTGGTGATCTGGAAATATTTCGGCTTCCACATGATGCTGTTCATCGCCGGTCTGCAGTCGGTGGACAGGAGTGTGCTGGAGGCTGCTGAAATCGACGGGGCGACGGGCTGGCAGAAGTTCCGCTATGTGACGCTGCCGATGCTGGGGTCCACGGTGCGGATTTCCGTCTTCTTCGCCATCATCGGTTCCCTCCAGCTTTTCGACCTGGTCATGCCGCTGACCGGCGGCGGCCCGCTCGACGCGACGCAGACCATGGTCACTTTCCTCTACACTTATGGCGTGATGCGCATGCAGGTGGGGCTGGGCAGCGCGGTCGGCGTCGTCCTTTTCGTCATCTGCGTCACGCTCGCCTTCGGTTACAAACGGATTTTCATGCGCCATGACTGATGAAAGCACATCGCTCCGCATGAGTGCGGCCACACGTCTTTACCTTTATGTCTCGCTGTCGCTGGTCGCCGCGCTGGTGCTCGTGCCCCTCATCGCTACCGCCCTCGGCGGCTTCAAGTCGCTGGGAGAACTGCGCGTCAATCCCTTCGGCCTGCCGCGGGAATGGCTCTGGTCGAACTATCTCGATATATTGTTCGGAGACCGCTACTGGCGGCAGATGGTCAACTCGCTGTTCATCGCGGTCATGACCGTGTTCCTGACTGTCGTGGTTTCATCCATGACCGCTTTCACCCTGGCGCATGTGCGGTTCTTCGGGGCCAGTTTTCTGCTCAATTATTTCCTGATCGGGTTGATGTTCCCGGCAGCGACAGCCATCCTGCCGCTCTTCATCCGTATCCGCGATTTGGGGCTGCTCGATACCTATTGGGGCGTGATCCTGCCGCAGGTCGCCTTCGGCCTGGGCATGAGCATCCTTCTCTTCCGCAATTATTTCCGCAATCTGCCGGGAGAATTGTTCGAGGCGGCTTTCGTCGACGGCTGCGGTTATATCCGCTTTTTCTGGCATGTCTCGCTGCCGCTTTCGCGTCCGATTATCGCTACGGTCGGCATCATTTCCTTCGTCAACAGCTGGAACAGCTACATCGTGCCGCTGATTATGCTTAACTCGGAGTCGAAATATCCTTGGCCGCTCGGCATCATGGTCTATCGCGGCGAGTTCGGCACACAGTGGCAACTGGTCCTTGCCTTCATCACGCTGACGATCCTGCCGACCGTCATTGTCTTCTTCATCGCCCAGAAGCACATCATCGCGGGCCTGACCGCAGGTGCGGTGAAAGCCTGAGAAGACCTGCCGCCCCCGCGGGCTGCCTGCTTCATAGTTCCCGACACTCCAGCCTCCTGGCGCCCTCCGGCGCCGGGCGTTTGGCGCATGCCGATCTTTTTGGATTGACAGGTCCCCCGGCATTTGTTCTTATTCCATTATAAAACATAATATTCCGTTATTATGTAATAAAAGGGGAACTGTCATGAAATCACTGAAGGTCGCGCTGCTTCTCGGTTCTGCATTGGTTGCCTTGTGTCCCGCCGCATTCGCCCAGACGAAAGGCGGGGTCATCAATGTCGCGACGATCGGCGAGCCGCCGACGCTCGACGCCATGGCTTCGACGGCCGATCTCGTCGGTATCGTTTCGCAGCATATTTTCGAGACGCTCTATACGTTCGACAAGAACTGGAACGTCACGCCGCTGCTGGCCGCCGGCCTGCCGGAAATCACGCCCGATGGGAAAACCTACACGATCAAGCTTCGCACCGGCGTCAAATTCCATGACGGAACGGATATGGATGCCGCCGATGTGGTGGCTTCGCTGAAGCGTTGGACGGAGGTCGCCTCGCGCGGCAAGCAAACGGCGTCGATGATCACGTCCATCGAAGCGGTCGATCCAGCGACGGTCAAGATCACGCTCAACGCGCCTTACGCGCCGCTCGTTTCGCTGCTTGCCTTCAACAATGCCGCCGCGATCATCCTGCCGAGCGAGAAGCAGCAGAACCCGATGACCGATCCGGTCGGCACCGGCCCCTATAAGCTGAAGGAGCGCAAAGCGGATCAATATATCCAGCTGGTGCGCTACGACGGCTATAAATCGCCCGAGGGCGAGGAGAACGGCTATGGCGGGGCGCGGCATCAATATCTCGATGAAATCCGCTTCGTTCCCGTGCCCGATCCCAATACGCGCGTGGAGGGCGCTATTTCCGGCCAGTTCGATTATGTGGACAGCCTGCCGGTGGAAGCTTTTGAACGCTTAAAGGGTCAGAATGCGGCGGAACCGGTGATATTGAAGCCGTTTGGATGGCCAGTTTTTGTCATGAATATGGCCATGGGCATCACCAAGAACCAGGATATCCGGCTGGCGATCCGCGATGCGCTCAGCATGGAAGACATGATGGCGGCGGCCTTCGGCAGTCCGGATTTCTATTCGCTCGACCCATCCATGTACCCTGACGGCTATGTCTGGAAGACGGATGCCGGCACCAAAGGCGCTTATAATGTCGCGGACCCCGAAAAAGCCGCCGAGCGGGCAAAGAAAGCCGGCTACAATGGCGAGCCGATCCGCATCCTAACCAGCCGCCAGTACGAGTTTCATTATAAAATGGCGCAGGTTGCCGCGGAATATCTGAAGGCGGCGGGCTTCAAGGTGGATATGCAGGTGGTGGATTGGGCGACGCTCACCCAGCGCCGCGCCGACCCGAAGCTTTGGGATATCTATATCAGCCACAGCCCCTTCCTGCCGGAGCCCGCGCTGATCGGCGCGATGTCGACGAGCGCGCCCGGCAATTGGGACACGCCTGCCCGCAAGGCGGCGGTCGATGCTTTCAATGCCGAAGTCGATCCGAAGAAGCGCGTCGCCCTTTGGGCCGAGGTGCAGAAGGTGATTTACGCCGAGGTCCCCATCATCAAGATCGGTGATTTCAACGCTCTCTCGGCCAAATCGCCTAAGCTTGAAGGCTTCACGCCCGCGCCGTGGCCGTATTTCTGGAACGTATCGCTGAAGCAGTGACGGTCTGAACCGTTCGGACGCGGGCGGCTTTTCGTCCGCGTCCATTTCCCGATAACCGGAACGATTCCATTTAGATGCTCCGCTATATCCTTCAACGTTTCATTGGCATGATCGTCGTGATGTTCCTGGTGGTGACGATCGTGTTCGTCATCGTCCGCGTCACGCCGGGCGATCCGGCGGCGGTGATGCTCGGGCCGGAGGCGACCGCTGCGGATATCGCAGCTCTGCGCCAGCAATTGGGGCTCGATCAGTCCATCCTGCTGCAATATGTCTACTACATCGGCAATCTTCTGCGGGGGGATCTGGGACAGTCCATCTTTCTGAACCAGCCGGTCCTTGAGGCGCTGGCGCAGCGCGCGGAACCGACCTTCTTCCTCACGATCTTCTCGCTCTTCATCGCCAGCGTCATCGCCATCCCCATCGGTGTTTATGCCGCGTATCGGCGCGGTTCGGTCTTCGATCAGGCGGCAACGGCGGTCGCGATGCTGGCTGCAAGCATTCCAAGCTTCTGGCTCGGCCTTATCCTCATGCAGATATTCGCCGTGCGGTTCGGCCTGTTCCCGGTTTCCGGCTATGGCGGGCCGGGCACGTCGCTGATGGAACGCCTCGGCTATCTTGTCCTGCCGGCCTTCGCGCTCGGCATCGTCTCCTCGGCGCTGATCATGCGGTTCACCCGCGCCTCTATGCTCGATGTGCTCGGCGACGATTATGTCCGCACCGCACGCGCCAAGGGCGTGGATGAGCGCCGCGTCGTGCTGAAACATGCCTTCAAAAACGCGCTGATCCCGATCCTGACGGTGCTCGGCCTGACGGCGGCCGTGCTCATTTCCGGCGCGGTGGTGACGGAAACGGTGTTCGGCCTTCCCGGCGTCGGCAGTCTCGTCGTGTCGGCGGTGCTGCGGCGCGATTATCCCGTCATCCAGGGCGCGCTGCTTGTCATCGCAGCGCTCTACGTGCTCATCAATTTCGCCATCGACATGCTTTATCTCGCTGTAGATCCAAGGGTGCGCTATTGATGACCGGAACCACGGCCACTATCTCTCCGCGCGCCAGCGAGCGTTTCAGGTTCTTCCGGGTGCTGATCCGGCGCAAGACTGTTCTGTTCGGGCTCATCGTGCTCGCAATCTTCATTGCCCTTGCGGTCTTCGCGCCGTTGATCACTCCCTATGCACCAGGCAAGCTATCGGTCGTCAACCGGCTGAAGCCGCCCAGCATGACATGGTTCTTCGGCACGGACGAATTCGGGCGCGATGTGTTTTCGCGCACCATCTATGCGGCGCGCCTGTCGCTGCTTGTCGGCTTCTCGGTCGTGGTGCTCGCCTCTGTGATCGGCGTCACGCTCGGCATCCTCGCCGGCTTTTTCCAGAAGCTCGATGCGCCGATTACCCGGCTCATCGACGCGATGATGGCCTTTCCCGATATTCTGCTTGCCATCGCGCTCGTTGCGGCGCTCGGTCCCTCGCTCACCACGGTCATCGTCGCGCTCAGCATTGTCTATGCACCAAGGCTCGCGCGTGTCGTTCGCGCCTCGACGCTGGTCGTCCGCGAGCTTCCCTATGTCGAGGCCGCGACCTCGCTCGGCATCTCCACGCCGCACATCATCACCAGGCACATATTGCGCAATCTGCTCTCGCCCATCCTGGTGCAAGGCACGTTCCTGTTCGCCAATGCCATGCTGGCGGAAGCGGGCCTGTCCTTCCTCGGCCTCGGCGTCAGCCCTGAAGTGCCGACATGGGGAACGATGATTGCCTCCGGCCGTCAATATATCGGCACGGCCGACTGGATGACCCTCTTTCCCGGCATGGCCATCGTGCTTGCCGTGCTTTCCCTCCAGATGGTCGGCGACGGTTTCCGTGATCTTCTGGACCCCCGCCTCAGAAAGGACCTTTGATTATGCCTGCCTCATCCCAAGGGCGTTTGCTGCTGACCAACGTCAAGCCGGTTTCGTTCGGACCGGGAACGCCCGCGAATGCCATCGACGTTCTGATCGATGCTGACGGAAACATCGCCGATTTCGGCCCGTCGCTTCAGGTCGAAGGCGATATCATCAGGATAGACGGCAAGGGCGCGTGGATTTCGCCCGGCTGGGTCGATCTGCACACCCATATCTGGCACGGCGGTACGGATATTTCGGTGCGCCCGCAAATGTGCGGCGCGGAACGCGGCGTCACCACCATTGTCGATGCGGGTTCGGCAGGCGAAGCCAATTTTCATGGGTTCCGCGAATATATCATCGATCCGTCGCGGGAACGCATCAAGGCGTTCCTCAATCTGGGCTCCATCGGCCTTGTCGCCTGCAATCGCGTCAGCGAACTCAGCGACATCCGCTCCATCGACATCGACCGCACCGTCGCCTGCGTCAATGAGAACCGCGACCA
The DNA here is from genome assembly GCF_014640615.1 of Paramesorhizobium endophyticum. GTDB lineage: Bacteria > Pseudomonadota > Alphaproteobacteria > Rhizobiales > Rhizobiaceae > Paramesorhizobium > Paramesorhizobium endophyticum. The sequence goes on from NZ_BMHH01000014.1 coordinate 105,338, forward strand.
TATAGTGGGTCTGAAAGTGCGGGCGAGCCATGTCATCACGGGTTCCTGGGGCGTCACGCCCGTCAAGGTTGGCAAGAAGATCGCCAAGATCCTGAAGATTCCGATGATGGTTCATGTCGGCGAGCCGCCTGCGCTCTATGACGAGGTGCTCGAAATCCTCGGCCCCGGCGACATCATCACCCACTGCTTCAACGGCAAGATCGGCAGCAGCATCATCGAGGATGACGATCTCTTCGAACTGGCTGCGCGCTGCGCGGGCGAGGGGATACGGCTCGATATCGGCCATGGCGGCGCGTCGTTCTCCTTCCGCGTCGCGGAAGTGGCGATCGCGCGGGGCCTGCTGCCCTTTTCGATCTCCACGGATATTCACCTGCGCAGCCTGAACTTCGCCGTGTGGGACCTCGCCACAACCATGTCGAAGCTATTGAGCGTAGGCATGCCGTTCGAAAAGGTGGTGGAAGCGGTGACGCTCTCGCCCGCTTCGGCCATCGGCCTGCCCACGGACAATCTGCTCGCCGTTGGGACGCGCGCGGATTTCACCATTTTCGAGCTGGGCGATGCCGATCTGAGGGTTATCGACTCCATGGGCTACGAGGCGAAGCTCGACAAATTGTTCGAGCCGCGTTGGGCGATCCTCGGCAACGAACCCGTCGCCGCCAGCCGCTATCAGCCGGAAAAGCCCGAAACCTCAGGCGCCATCGCGTCTTATTCCTATCGCTGAGGATCAAGCCTTGAGCCATCTTTCAAGCCCGGCGCTCGATGCCGCTTCTTCTCCCTATGACCGTCTTAAGGCGCTAAACATCGTTCTGCCGCCTGCTCCCAGTCCCATCGCCAATTTCGTGACCCATATCCAGGAAGGCAAAATGCTCTACCTGTCAGGGCAGGGGCCACGCGAGGACGACGGCTTCATGCATACGGGCAAGGTCGGCGGCGCCGTAAGCGTCGAGGACGCCTACAAGCACGCTCGCCTCACCGGCATTAATCTGCTTGCAGTAATGCAGGCAGCGCTGGGTGACTTGAGGCGGGTGAAACGGGTTGTGAAGCTCCTCGGCATGGTCAATGCCGTGCCTGACTTCACCGACCATCCGCAGGTCATCAACGGCTGCTCGGACCTACTCATCGAGGTGTTCGGCGAAATCGGCAATCATGCCCGCTCCGCCGTCGGCTTCGGCTCGTTGCCGGGTAATATCACCGTCGAAATCGAAGCAATCATCGCGGTGAAAGATTGAGCTCACGAATGGCCGCGCCAGCCCATCACGGTTTCGATCCGCTCCGCAGCGGCTTTGACCTCGTCTGCGTAGCGGCCGGGATTGTCCGTGATCTTCTGTTCCGGCAGGACGATGGAAATGGTGGCGATGCACGCGCCCTTGTCGTCGCATATGGGCGAGGCGATACAGGCGACGGCATAGTCGGATTCGCCGGCCTGGATGGAGATGCGGGCCTCGAGCGCCTCTTTCGCCGAGGCGGAAAGGACAGCCGGATCGACCACCGCCCGGCCGGTCGGCGAGGATTTGGCGCAATGCTCGAACAGGGCCAGCCTTTCCTGCTCCGGCAGATGGCCGGCGAGAAGGCGTCCCGACGCCGTCCAGTTGAGGGGAACCCGCGTTCCCACGCGCGACGTCACCTGGAAATGCCCGGGACCATCGGCCATGGCGAGCACGATCATATGGTCGCCCTCGCGTCCGCATACCTGCACCGTCTCGCCCGAAATGCGGCTGAGATTGTGCATCTCATGCGTGGCGACGTTGAGGAAGTCCAGCGAGCGGGCATAGGCAAGGCCATAGTGATAAAGCCGCGCGCCAAGCCAGACCGTGCTGTCGCCGGCGTTGCGCGACAGGAGGTTCTTCTCCACCAGATCGTCGATGATCACATAGACAGTGGAGAGCGGCGCTTCGATCGCCTTGGCGATGGCATAGGCGCCAGCCGGATTTCCCGTTTCATAGAGATAGTCGAGCACCTGAAGGGCGCGGTCCATGCCGCTGACCCGCGAGCGTTTCGCAATCGCCGCGCGTGGCTGATCCATGTCCGATGTCTTCGCGTCCACTTTCGGGCTCCTGCAATGGGGGTAAGGTCTCTCGACTCCCTATTACATTATAATGGCACATAGGCCAATAAACTGGAACCTCACGAGGAGAATAACAATGGCCGATTCACTTCCCCCTTTCGATATACGCGCAGAGCGCGGCTTGCGTCCCGTCATCAATGTTTCAGGCACGATGACAGCGCTCGGCGCATCCATTGTGGTGCCGGATGCAGTCGCCGCCATGAGCGCCATTCTGCCGCAATTCGTGGAGATCAACGACCTGCACAAGAAGGCAAGCCCGGTCATCGCGAGACTGACCGGCGGCGAGGCGGGCTTCGTTACCGCCTCCTGCTCGGCGGGCATCACGCTTGCTGTTGCCGGGACAATGACAGGGGACGATCTGGCCGCCATCGAACGGCTGCCGGATGCGACGGGGCTGAAGAACGAAGTCATCGTCCAGACCGGCCATGTCGTCAGCTATGGCGCGCCGGTGGATCAGGCGATCCGGCTTACGGGCGCCAAGGCGGTGCTTATTGGCCAGGCCACCTCCTGCTATCCCTATCATCTTGACGGGGCGATCAATGAGCGGACGGCGGCGGCGGTCTTCGTCGTCTCCCACCATACGGTGCAGTACGGCCTGATCGCGCTCAAGGCGTTTGCCGAAATCTGCCATGCGCGGGGCGTGCCTGTTATTGTCGATGCTGCGTCGGAATATGATCTGAAAATTTTCCTCGCGCAGGGCGCCGACATCGCGCTCTATTCCTCGCACAAATTCCTCGGCGGCCCGACCGGAGGTATTGTGGCCGGGCGAAAGGACCTGGTTCGCAGCGCCTTCCTGCAGAATATGGGGATAGGCCGCGGCATGAAGGTCGGCAAGGAAAGCATCCTCGGCGCCATTGCGGCGCTTGAAGTCTGGGAAAAGCGCGACCATGCGGCCATTCGCGAAAAGGAAACCGGCTACCTTCACCTGTGGAAGCAGACGCTGGCCGACAAGCCCGGCATCACCGCCCAGATCGAGCCGGACCCGACCCACAATCCGCTGGATCGCCTCAGGGTGACTGTGGATACACAGGAAGCGCACATCACCGCATGGAATCTCGCCGATGCGCTGGCGCGAGGGCCTCAACCGGTCATCGTGCGCGACCATGAGGCGGAGCATGGGTATTTCTACATGGACCCCTGCAATCTCCATCCGGGCGAGGAAAAGATCGTGGCGCGCCGCTTGGAAGAGGAACTTTCCAAGGCCCGCGCCTCCAACGAGATCATCGCCACGCCGTTCGAGGAGCGCTATGCGCGGCGCATCGCTGGCCTGATGCGTTGGCCGGATTAAAGGGGGAATAGATGGAAGCTGCTGCCGCCCCCGTTCTTTCCGTTTCGAACCTGACCACGTCCTTCCTCGCCGATGGGAGCTGGCGCCCGGTCGTGCGCAATGTCTCGTTCGATGTCGCGCCCGGCGAAACCGTGGCTGTTGTCGGCGAGTCCGGGTCCGGCAAGAGCGTGACCTCGCTCTCGATCATGCGGCTTCTGCCCAAGGACAAGAGCCGTATCGAGGGCAGGATTGTGCTTGATGGCAAGGACATTCTCGCCCTGCCGGACAGGCAGATGCGCCATGTGCGCGGCAATGATGTCGCCATGATCTTCCAGGAGCCGATGACCAGCCTCAACCCGCTGTTCACGGTAGGACAGCAGATCAGCGAGGCGCTGCTGTGCCACCAGAATATTTCGCGGGCGGAGGCGAGGGCCGAAACCATCCGGCTTCTGGAGAAGGTGCGCATTCCGGAAGCGAGGGCGCGGTTCGACGAATATCCGCACCGCTTTTCGGGCGGCATGCGCCAGCGCGTCATGATCGCGATGGCCCTGGCGAGCAGGCCGAAGCTGCTGATCGCCGACGAGCCGACAACGGCGCTCGATGTCACCATCCAGGGCCAGATTCTCGATCTCATCAAGGTTCTTCAGGAGGAAGAGGGCACATCCGTCCTCTTCATCACCCATGACATGGGCGTCGTCGCCGAAATCGCCGACCGGACGGTGGTGATGTATAATGGAGAGGCGGTGGAGACCGGCGCGACGGAAGATATCTTCGCACGGCCCAGCCATCCCTATACCCGCTCCCTGCTATCGGCTGTTCCGGTTCTGGGCTCGATGCATGGCCATGCGCGGCCTCTGCGCTTTCCGGTGGTTGACCGCGCCACCGGCACATCCGACATGCCGGAGGAAACCGCCGATACGGTGCAAACGGACAAGTCGCCGCTGCTCGAAGTGCGCAATCTCACCACGCGCTTTGATATACATTCAGGAATGTTTGGCCAGCTTGAGGGGCGCGTCCACGCGGTCGAAAACCTCTCCTTCACCCTCCAGCCGGGTGAGACCCTGTCGCTCGTCGGCGAATCCGGCTGCGGCAAATCCACGACCGGGCGCTCCATCATGGGGTTGGTGAAGTCGCAGCAGGGCGAGGTTCTGCTCAATGGCCGGAACGTGCTGGCCATGGACAAGCAGGAACTGCGCGAAATGCGCCGTACCATGCAGATGATCTTCCAGGACCCGTTCGCCAGCCTCAATCCCCGCATGACGGTCGGCGCGGCGATTGCCGAGCCGTATCTCGAACATAAGCTGGGTACCCGCGCCCAGGCGTGCGAGCGCGTGGCCGAACTCATCGAGCGCGTCGGGCTCACGGCGGATATGGCCGCCCGCTATCCGCATGAATTCTCGGGCGGCCAGCGCCAGCGCATCTGCATTGCGCGCGCTCTGGCGCTCGATCCGAAAATCATCGTGGCGGATGAATCGGTTTCCGCCCTCGATGTTTCGATCAAAGCGCAGGTCATCAATCTGCTGCTCGACCTGCAGACGAGCCTCAACCTCGCTTATCTCTTCATTTCGCATGATATTGCGGTCGTGGAGCGGGTCAGCCACCGCGTCGCGGTCATGTATCTGGGCGAAATCGTTGAAATCGGACCGCGCGCCGCCATCTTTGAAAATCCGCAACATCCCTATACGAAGAAGCTTCTTTCGGCGGTGCCGGTGCCCGACCCGTCGCGCCGCGGCATAACGCGCCCCGTTTCCAACGACGAAATCAAAAGCCCGGTCCGCCCGCCCGACTTCGTTGCTCCTGTCCGCCAATATACGGAAATCACGGCGGGCCATCTGGTTCAGGTGTAGGTGCTGCAGGAATACCCAATCAGGCTGCATCGCCGTCTCCTGTCGAAGACATCGTGCGTATCTTGTGGCCTGGCTGCTGCTTTTAAAGCCGCTTCGACGTGGGTGTGGCTCATATTCCAATTAGCTAACGACGGCTCGGAGTTGGTTCGCGCCCGGGGAGCATTTCCAAACCTGTTGCGAAATGATCGGCGTCGCGGCAATCATCCGCATTTTATCTTCAAATGACTGACTGGGAGAAGTGGCTCAAGCCTATCCCATCTATCCAGGGATCATGAATCTTTACTTGGAGGTGATGAGTGAATCGTCTTTGTCCAAGCCTCCGGAATGTCGCATCCCGTCGGTCCAAAGCTTTACATCTTGGTTCGAACGTTGATAAAAGAGTGCGGGACATTATACGGCGGCTCTAGAGGATCATGGAAGTATATCAAGTATTAGTGAGAAACCAGAAGGATATAGCTATTTTTGCGTCGGTATCCATGTTTTGTTTACACGTCCTTCGCAATTTATCGCCAATTTTTCCGACGTTAACGTGGTTGGTTGCTATTTGGGTAATCATATTATTTAAGTCATATAAGGACATAAATATATCAGGGGGGGTGGTATTTCTTCTGTTCATTCTGTCTATGGCGTATTCTGTTGTTATTTCATTTATCCAAGTCCAGGATGAGGAATACATTGGTGCTATATTGCGATATTCTTTTATGATTCCGTATGTTACAATTTTTGCTCTTGTAATAAATGACGCGCGGTCTCTTAATCTGGCCATTAAGGTTCTTGTATTATGGGTGGCTATTAGTTCTATTACCATTTTGGCTCAGACACTAACTGGGCCGGTATCGTGGTTTGCCGCACCAGCCGAGCGTTCAGGTTCGATAAGATATGCAAGTTTGGCAGGAAGCCTCACGATCATTGGCGTAGTTGGCGGAATCGCTTTACCGCTCGCCTTTTGCCTGTTCCGCACCAGCCTTCTTCAACGCAGCTTGCTCATCGGGATTATCGCAGCGGGAATGCTCGCTAGCCTGCAGAAAGCATCCATCATTAATCTGGTGATATGTTTGGTCGCTGTCTTAGTTTATTATGCATATGTATTAGTTAGAGGGGATAAAAGGGAAATATTGCTTGAGACTCGCGCTCTTTTAGGGATTGTTTCGGTGTTTTTGTTTATTTCTGTCCCGTTTTATTTTATTCCGCCAAAGAGTGGCGCGGTTTTTGCCTCGAGTATCGGAGTAGGCCAGGAGGTAGAAACATCGATAAGTGCGGGAGAGGACAGAGTTTATCTTCCACCCATGAAGGTCGCCTTCGACAGCATCTATGCGAAAGCCGAATCTGGTACGCGCCGGGCAAAGGAGATGTTGATCAGCCTGTATGACGGCACGCCGTCTACCCCCCCACAGCAGAATTCCCAATCGGCTCAACCCATGTCGGATATTGATCCCAGCAATACAAAGTCGGTTACCGCTGAAGGAGAATCGAAGGCCAACAAACCGATCTTTGCGGGCGACGTATCGATTGGGCAAAGTATCCATGACCGCTTTTTTCAGTTGCCGGGAAAATTGTTTGAAAAATATGGAACGCGCTCTATGCTGGTCGGCGTAGGCTTGGTAGGTGGAGCTGGCTCATTGGGCTTCCTGGCCTCTATATGTCCGCCCAACGGCATTGACGCCTGCACGTACAAATATCCCATGGCGCATAACGGTCTGGTTGAACTGATCGCAATGGGAGGCGTACCTCTGCTCCTCTCTTTCCTGCTGGTTTGTGGTTTGTCAGTTGTCAGGCTAACGGCTTTCACTCTTAATGGTGGCGGCGGGGCCGAGCGTACCGGAGTACTTTTCGCACTCCTCCTTCTTCTCATTAACATTCCCATGACCAGCGCAGTTATCATGCAGCCTTATATTGCAGGTTTCCTGTACGCATTGTCGCTCCCCGTCATTTTAAGGCCGCAGATTTTCAAGCCATAGAACTTGCGTCGCGGAGCCTGACGGTCCGCGGCGGGCGCCGTCGTTAGCCGCTGCCAGCGTTAGGAGGGTTTAGAGCCCGTCATTGTTTTGATGAAACCGTTTGGAACTATTCATGCCGTCGTGGTGATTGAATGGGTCGCGGCGTAGCCCTGTGCCGTGAGTGCTCACAGAATCCCCACCTTGAAGGTATGCAAAATCTGGAATTATTTGTAACTACCGCAACTGCCCTGTCTTCGCTTCCACGGCATTGCCAGGAACGGCGACGGAGGCCTCCTCGACAGCGTCATCAAACAAAATGCGTTCAGCGGCGCCGTCGAGATCGTCATACTGGTTGTTCTTGAGCGACCACAGGAATGCGAGGAGACCAAGGCCGCCGAGAAAGAGCGCGATGGGGATAAGAACGGCGAGACTGGTCATTTGGAAGCCTTCTGGGGCATGGGCGCCGGAAACGCCTGGGTGAGTTCCGCCAGCATGCCCGAATCTTTCCGTGCGTGGCCGGGCTTTGCCCACAGCCGCATGGCGTTGCCGACGACGATGATCGACGAGAGCGACATGGCGAGCGCGGCGACGAGCGGCGTCACATAACCCATGACGGCAATGGGCACGGCGAGGAAGTTGTAGCCGATGGCGAGGGCGAAATTCTGCCGGATGAGTTTCTTCGCCTGCCGCGAGACCTCCATGGCGAGCGGCACCGCGCCGAGGCTTTCGCGCAGGAAGACGAAATCGGCGGCGTTGCGCCCGATATCCGCGGCGGTGGCCGGCGCCATGGAGACATAGGCGGCGGCGAGGGCGGGGGCGTCGTTGAGCCCGTCGCCCACCATCAGCACCTTGCGGCCTTGCTGCGCCAAGGCTTCAATGCGTGCCACCTTCTCGCCCGGCAGCGCGCCCGCGATGAAGGCCGGGACGCCGAGCCGGGCAGCAAGATCGGCGGCGGCGTCATAGCGGTCGCCTGAGATGATTTCCATTTCGACGCCGCGGACCTTCAGTTCGGCCACGGTCTCCGCAGCGTCCTTGCGTGGCCGGTCATCGAAGCGGAAGGCGGCCATGAGACGTCCGTCAAGGGAAAGAACGGTTTCGAGCCCGCCATGGGCCGCATCGGCGGCGGTGTTCCCTTCCACCGCCCATTGACGCCGTCCGAGACGCCAGGTCTTGGCCCCTGAAACAGCTTCCATGCCGCAGCCCGGCACTTCTTCGAAATGGTCGAACCGTATGCCTTCGGCGCGCACACTCTTGCCCGCCTGCGCCAGCGCCTTTGCCAGCGGGTGGCTGGAATAGGAGGCGATGAGGGCCGCCTGCGCCAGCATCTCTGGGTCCACATCGCTCGCATTGTTCAATTGCGGCTGGCCCAGGGTCAGGGTTCCCGTCTTGTCGAAAACGACCGTATCGGCGTCGGCCAGCCGCTCCAGCCCGGAGCCATCCTTGACCATGATGCCGTTCTCGAAGAGCCGGCGCGCGGCCATCACCTGAACCATCGGCACGGCGAGGCCCAGCGCGCACGGGCAGGTGATGATGAGAACGGCGATGGCGATGAAAATGGCGCGGTACCAGTCGCCCGTCGCCACGATCCAGCCCAGCGCCGAGAGGAGCGCGATTATGTGTACGGCGGGGGAATAGAATTGCGAGGCCCGGTCCGCGAGGCGGCGATAGCGCGCCCGCCCGCCTTCGGCGGCTTCCATCAGCCGCACCATATCGGCGAGGAAGGATTCGTTCGGCGTCGCGATGGCGGAAAGTGTCAGCGGCGCAGTCAGATTGAGCATCCCTGCGCGGATGACCGAGCCTTGGCGGACCGCCTGCGGCGCGCTTTCGCCCGATACGATGGAGCAGTCGAGCTCCGATGCGCCTTCCTCGACGCGGGCATCCACCGGAGCCCGCTCGCCGGCGGCCAGGATGAGCCTGGTGCCGACCCTGATCTCCGAGACGGGCCTGTATTCCCGTTCACCGTTTTCAGCAATGATGAGCGCACCGCGCGGCACCAGACGCGACAGGCCCTTGACCGCCGACCGCGCCCGCTCCCGCATCATGTGATCCAGCGTGCGCCCGATGAGCAGGAAGAAGAGCAGCGAAACCGAGGCATCGAAATAAGCGTGCTGGCCGTGGTGAATGGTCTCGTAGAGGCTCATGACGAAGGCAAGCGTCACGGCGAGCGAGATCGGCACATCCATGTTCATGTGCCCGCCCTTGAGCGCCGCCCAGGCCGAGCGGAAGAAGATGCGCCCGGAATAGACGAGCGTGGGAGCCGCGATCATGCCTGATATCCAGTGGAACATGTCGCGGGTCGCTTCGTCGGCGCCCGACCACACGGCCACGGACATCAGCATGACATTGCTGGCGGCGAAGCCCGCCACCGCCAGGGCGCGGATAAGCTCCCAGAACGCCTTGTCCTCCCCCGCATCATTCTCGAAGAGGTGGGAGGCATAGCCGAGCTTGCGCAGCGTTTCGGCTACCGGCGGCGGCGCCTTGTCTTCGCGCCAGCGCACCATGAGCCGCTTGGTCGACAGGTTGACGCGCGCGCTTTCGATCCCGTCGAGCTTGCTCATCGCCCGTTCGATCGTCTGGATGCAGGCGCCGCAATGGACGTCTGGAACCGAAAGATCGATCTGGCGCAGGCCGTTTCCAAGCGTCCGGCTTGCAAGCAGAAGCTCTTCCCGCGAGGGGCCTTCGCCAAGCACGGCATCGGGTTCGAGGCCGGGAGCGCAGCAACTCATTGCAGTTCTCCATTGGTAATTTGATGACGCGACACATCGCGGTAAGGCGCATGGCCGGGAATTTCGGCCTCGACATCAATGATCCAGATCCCGTCGCGCACGGCCGTCTGCGCGGAGAAGCCGTCGCCATCGGGCTGGAGCTTTACCGTCATATCCTCGCTCTCATAGGCGGGCCGCTTCAGCGTTACCGTGACGCCCGCGGGCTTCACCGGCGCACCTTCCGCATCGGCGAGGCGATAGGAGAGCTTGCCGCCGCCATAGGTGAGCGCGCCCTGCCAGCCGAGGGCGGACTGTGCCCGGCCAATCGCCGCCTTCTCGTTGAACTGCTGGCTCGCGACATAGGTGTTCTTGACGACGAGGCCGGTCCAGCTCGTATTGGCATAGATGGCCATGGTCACATTGACGGTTATGACGACGCCGAAGAACGAGAGCATGGTGATCAGCATATGGCGGCCGGTGAATTCACGAGGGGCGGAACGCGGCATCATCTTTTCTCCGGTGCGTTGAAAATGGCCTTGTAGGCGGCGCTCTCCGTGCCGCCCTTTTCGGCGACGTGGAACTCGAACGGCGTCATTTCTTCTTTAAGGGAGCCGGCCGGCGCGGCGACGAAAACCCTGAACGTATGGACGCGGTCCGGCGCGGCTTCGACATCGAGCGTTCCGTCCGCCGCCTTTGCGGCGTCGGGAGCGGACATGACCGCATCCGGCAGCCCGGCGATCGATATGGTGAAGGCGCGCGGCTGCGGAACCATGTTGAGGATCTTCACCGTGTAACCGTTGCGGATCGAGCCATCGGACAGCGTCACGAATTGCGGATTGCGGTCATGGAGAACGCTGAGCTCCAGCCGTGTTCTTCCCACCAGCGCGGTGAGAATGCCGACGCCGACCAGCATCCAGACTGAGAAATAGATGATGGTACGGGGCCGCAGGATATGCCCGAGGCGGAAATGCCTAAGCTTTTCCGTCAGCTTGCCCTGGGGGGTGCGGACGAGCGCGGGGGCGATCGGCGTTGTCCCGTTTGCAGTGGCGAGGTCCATATTGTGCTGGTAGTCGACGAGCGTGGCATAGGAGATGAGGCCGCGCTCCTTGCCGAGCTTGTCCATGACATTATTGCAGGCGTCGATGCACAGCGCGCAGGTGATGCATTCCATCTGCTGGCCGTTGCGAATGTCGATGCCTTGCGGACAGACGACGACGCAGGCGTCGCAATCCACGCAGTCGCCGGCGAGGATTCCCGCAGCGGCGCTTTTCTTGGTGCCTCTGGAACGCGGCTCGCCGCGCCAGGCATTATAGGTGACGGTGAGCGAGTCTTCATCGAGCATCGCCGCCTGGATGCGCGGCCAGGGGCACATATAGTTGCACACCTGCTCCCGCATGAAACCGCCCAGGATATAGGTGGTGGAGGTCAGGATGGCGACGGTGAAATAGGCGACGGGCGAGGCCTGCCCGAGGACGAAATCGCGGGCAAGCGTCGGCGCGTCTGCGAAGTAAAAGATCCATGCGCCGCCGGTGGCGACGCCGATGACGATCCAGATCAGGTGCTTGACGAGCTTCTTGCCGATCTTGCCTGATGTCCACGGCGCCTGGTCGAGCTTCATGCGCGCGTTGCGGTCGCCCTCGACGGCGCGCTCGACCACAAGGAAAAGGTCCACCCACACGGTCTGCGGACAGGCATAGCCGCACCATGCGCGCCCGGCCACGGAGGTGATGAGGAACAGCCCCGCGCCCGCCATCACGAGGAGGCCGGCGATCAGCACGAATTCCTGGGGCCAGATCTCGATGAAGAAGAAATAGAAGCGCCGGTTGGCGAGATCGACCAACATGGCCTGGTCGGGAGCGTAGGGTCCCCGGTCCCACCTTATCCACGGCGCCAGATAATAGATGCAGAGCGTGATGGCCATCACCAGCCATTTGATCTGCCGGAATGTGCCCGATGCCCGTTTCGGGTAAATTTTCTTCCGGGCGGCATAGAGCGACTGGCCGCTTGCGGCGGGCTCGGCAACTTTGTTCCTGCTTTTCAGCACTTCTCGCACATTGACCGTCACGGGACGTTCCATTCTTCGATCAGCTTGTCCACCGGCGATATGCCGCCGGTGGACCTGGTTCCTGAAACTTATTGCCCGGCCAGAACCGTCTGGCCTCCGCCGAGCGAATGGACATAGACGGCCAGTTCCTTGACGGTGGTCTCGCCAAGGCGCGCGCCCCATGCCGGCATCACGCCGTTCCTCGGATGCACCATCTGCTGCACGATGGCCTTTTCGCCCGAGCCGTATAGCCAGATGGCGTCTGCGAGATTGGGCGCGCCCATATCCTTGACGGTCTCGGCATCGACGCCCTTGGTCGCCTTGGCGTCGCTGCCGTGGCACGAAGCGCAATTTTCGCTGAAGAGCTTCGCGCCCGCTTCGACCTTATCCGGCGATTTCGGCGTGCCGGAAAGGCTCACGACATAGGCGGCGACCTCGCCCATCTGCTCCGGTGTCAGCACGCCGTCGAAGCCCGGCATTTCCGACTGCCTGGTATCGGTGTCGGCCATATAGCGGACGCCATGGTTGATGGTGGTGTAGATCGACTGGATGTCGCCGCCCCACAGCCAGTCGTCATCGTTGAGGTTCGGGTAGCCAGCGCCGCCCTGCGCGCCGGAGCCGTGGCACTGCACGCAGTTGACCTTGAAGGCAGCCGCGCCCGCCGAGATCGCGAACTGCTTGAGCTCGGGATTGGCGAGGATCTGGGCCACGTCCTCTTGTCTGATCGCCTCGACAAGGCCGGCGCGGGCATCCTCCGCCGCGTTCATCGCGCCGTGTAGCTCGGCGCGGCTGGAATAGCCGAGATAGCCCTTGGTGTTCTCCTTCAGCATCGGCCAGGCCGGATACATGATCATATAGCCGATGGCCCAGACGACGGTGGCGTAGAACGTCCACAGCCACCAGCGGGGCAGGGGATTGTTCAGTTCCCGGATGCCATCCCAGACATGGCCGGTCGTCTCGGTGCCGGTTTGTTCATCGATATGTTTCTCGGTCATGGGATCAATCCTCCTTCAGAGGGATCTGCGCGGCGTCATCCGCCAGCGACTTGGCGCCCGGACGAAAGATGAACAGAATGGAGCCGATGAAGAACAGGAGCATGCCGAGCAGGCCCCAGCTGTCGGCGAAGTGGCGGAGCGTGGTGTATGTGTCCATGTCGGCGCTCCTCAGCGATAGCCGGCGGCATCGTCATAGGTCGAGAAATCGACCAGCGTGCCGAGCATCTGGAGATAGGCGACGAGCGCGTCCATCTCGGTCACGGCCTTGGGATTACCGTCGAAATCGCCCACCACCGCCTTCGGATAGCGGGCCTGCACGCCTGATGTATCCGCCTCGGGATCGGCCTGCGCTTTCAAATCCGCCTCGGCATTGGCGAGCATGTCGTCGCTGTAGGGCACGCCGACCCTGACATTGGCGACCAGCTCGGCCTGGATATTCCTGATGTGGAGCGGCTTGTCCTTGAGGAAGGCATAGCTCGGCATGACCGATTCCGGCACGACGGAGCGCGGCTTGGTCAGGTGCTGGACATGCCATTCGTTGGAATAGCGCCCGCCGACGCGCGCGAGGTCTGGCCCCGTGCGCTTCGAGCCCCACTGGAACGGGTGGTCGTACATGGATTCCGCCGCCAGGCTGTAATGCCCGTAGCGCTCCACCTCGTCGCGGAAGGGGCGGATCATCTGGCTGTGGCAGGTATAGCACCCTTCGCGGATGTAGATGTTGCGCCCGGCGAGCTCCAGCGGCGAATAGGGCCGCATTCCTTCGACCTTTTCGATGGTGTTCTCCAGCCAGAACAGCGGGGCGATCTCCACGATGCCGCCGATGGTCACCACGACCAGCGAACTCAGCAGCAGGAGCGTCGCATTCTTTTCCAGCAAGGAGTGCTTGTTGAGAATAGACATGGGTAACCTCTTATTCGGCTGGCTGAGGGACCGGCGTGGCGCGGGTGAGGGCGGCTTCGTCGCGGATCCTGCCCTTGACGGTCATGTAGACGTTGTAGGCCATCAGCAGCCCGCCGGTGAGGTAGAGGGTCCCGCCGAGCGCGCGGATGACGTAGTAGGGGAACATCGCGATGACGGTTTCGGCGAAGGAGTAGACCAGGAAGCCCTGCTCATCATATTCGCGCCACATCAGGCCCTGCTGGATGCCGGCGACCCACATGGCGGCGGCGTAAAGAACGATGCCGAGTGTGGCGAGCCAGAAGTGCCAGTTGATCATCCGCATGGAATAGAGCCGTTCCCGGTTCCACAGCCTTGGCGTCAGGTAATAGACCGCGGCGAAGGTGATCATGCCGTTCCAGCCGAGCGCGCCGGCATGGACGTGGCCGATGGTCCAGTCCGTATAGTGCGACAGCGAGTTGACGGCCTTGATCGACATCATCGGGCCTTCGAACGTCGCCATGCCGTAGAAGGCGATGGCAATCACCATCATGCGGATGATCGGGTCGGTGCGGATCTTGTCCCATGCGCCGGAGAGCGTCATCAGGCCGTTGATCATGCCGCCCCAGGAGGGCATCCAGAGCATGATGGAGAACACCATTCCGAGGGTCTGCGCCCAGTCCGGCAGGGCGGTGTAGTGGAGATGGTGCGGGCCGGCCCAGATATAGAGAAAGATGATCGACCAGAAGTGCACGATCGACAGGCGATAGCTGTAGATCGGCCGGTTGGCCTGCTTCGGCACGAAATAATACATCATCGCCAGGAAGGGGATGGTCAGGAAGAACGCCACCGCGTTATGGCCGTACCACCATTGCGTCACCGCATCCTGCACGCCGGAGAAGGCCGAATAGCTCTTCGAGCCGAGGAAGGACACCGGTATCGCGAGGTTGTTGATGATATGCAGCATCGCGATCGTCACGATGAAGGACAGGTAGAACCAATTCGCGACGTAGATATGCGGTTCCTTGCGCTTGATGACCGTGCCGAGGAACACGATGAGATAGGCGACCCAGACGATGGTGAGCCAGAGGTCGACATACCATTCGGGTTCCGCATATTCGCGGCTTTGTGTGATCCCGAGCAAATAACCCGTCGCCGCCATGATGATAAAGAACTGGTAGCCCCAGAAGACGAACCAGGCGAGATCGCCGCCGAAGAGCCGCGCGCGTGACGTGCGCTGCACGACATAGAAGGAGGTTGCAATCAGCGCGTTGCCGCCGAAAGCGAAGATAACCGCCGAGGTGTGCAATGGCCGTATGCGGCCGAAATTGAGCCACGGCGCAAGGTTGAGGTCGGGGAAGGCCAGTTGCAGCGCTATGATGACGCCGACGAGAAAACCGACGACGCCCCAGAACACGGTGGCGATCACGCCGTAGCGGATCACGTCGTCCATATAGACGGAGCTATCAGCCTGCTCCTTGCCGGAAACAAGCTTGGTGGTGCGCATCAGAATGACTGTGCCCGCGAGAAGCGTGAAGAACGCCACCCACATATGGGCCTTGAAAAGATCGTCCTGGGCAAAGGCCGCCCCGAGCAATGCCAGGAAGGCGGCTATGCCGAGAGCCACGATCTCAGCCGAGTGCTTGAATGTGTAGTTCATGAATATGTCCCCCAAGGTACGGCGCCTCTAGCGCCCCCCGATGAGCAGAGATCACCGACGACGTCGCGATGCTCGACTGTTAGCGAGGAACGGCCCGCATCACTTGATTTGGGTCAAGCGGGGTATCGTCAGGGGCGAAACGTGGCCCGAAAAGCACAGCATTCCGTGGCGGCTGGCGGTGGGCCGGGGGCGAAGGTACCCGGACTTGCCGTGATTGAGACGCGCCCGGAGAATAATTCGAATAAGCAAACATCTATTCTGTAGATAGACTTGCAAAAACATAATATTGATTCAAATATTAATTCTGTGTAAGGAAATATATAAGTATAGCTTTGACTAAGCGCTGTTTAACGATTCGCTGCGCGCCGGAATACTATAGCTTTCGCGCGATTTCATGACCGGATGAGAAAGTATTGTAAGGGGGAATGATGCGGAAAATCATTCATGCGCCATGGGCCGATATTGTCGGCGCGGATCGTCTTTTTCCAGGCAAGTCCATGAACCGCTCCGGCGCGCGCGCGCGAATTCCGCACAAGCAGCGCCGCCTCCCGCGCTTCTTCCGCGCCGCATTGGCGACGACGTCGGCGCTGGCGATCATGGTGGTGGCATCTGGATCAGCTTTGGCGCAGCCGGTAGCGACGTGGAAAGGCGGAGCCGGAGGGGATGCGAACAACTGGCTTAATGGTGCTAATTGGGACACCGGTACGCCGCCTACCACAGCAAACAGGGTAAATATCTATACGGGAAGTTCGGCCACCGGGAACGACGCCATTCTCGGTGTCGGAAACACAGCGGCGACGGGAACGACCGGTATTCTCGTTGTCGGCCAGACTGGGGTTGCCAGCCTGACCATTCAAGGCGGCAGCATCCTGACGACGACAGGCTATGCACGCACGGGGGGCACCAGTACGGTAATCGTCGACGGGACGAGCACCAAATGGGAAATTCAGGACGGTTTAGGGCTGATCGTCGGCAACAGTTCAGGGGTAACGAGCACGCTAACTATCAGAAATAGCGCCAAAGTGGATGTCACGACCGGCGGGTTCACGCTTGGCTGGGGTTCCAGCACGGACGCGAATCTGAATATCCAGACCGGCGGAGAGTTTTCAACCGGCGAAGCCAATATTGGTGGCCTTAATCCCACGAATCCGACTGGCGGAGGCAAGGCGACGGTTAATGGGGCCAACTCGACATGGACTGTCAACGGCCTTCTGAGGGTGGGCAATGGGGGCACCGGCTCATTGACAATTTCAGGCAATGGAACCGTATCCGTAAAGGGCGCGGGCGGCACGGTCGTTGGGGCTTTGGCTACGGCCAACGGTACGCTCAACATCTCAGGCGGTGGTATGCTGGAGACGACGAGCCTCAGCAAAGGCGCTGGCACGGCGCAGGTGACGTTTGGTGCGGGGGGGATTTTGCGTGCGCTGGCGGACAATACGAGCTTCGTCACTGGCTTCAACGCTGGTGAACTGGTGATCAACACGACCTCAGCCAGCACTGGACTAACCATCGACACGAACGGTTTCAATGTGACCGTCTCCTCTCCGTTCAGCACCAATTCGAATTCCACCGGCTCCCTGGTCAAAACCGGCACAGGCACGTTGACATTGACCAGCGCGGGGAGCGTGCTCGGAGGCGCCCTTGCCGTCACCAAAGGTACTCTTGAGGTTGGCTCCACCACCACGACTGGCGGCATCGAAACGAAAAGCAACATGCATATCAATGCGGATGCCTCGGGCAACACCGCCAGTGTCGTTGTTCAGAATGGCAGTACCTTAAAAGTCGCAGGCGGGTTTAATCTCAATCCGGTTTCAGGAGGTATCTCCAACCTTACGGTGGAGGGCGGCAGCACGCTCACGAGCGGTGCGGTTGAGATGGCAAACACTGCAGGCGCTACGGCCAACGCGACGGTTACGGGCACGGGTTCGACATGGACAGCCACGGGGATGAAAGTCGGGGTGGGCGCAGGCGCCACTCCTCCCGACAAGACCTCGGCCACGGTGAACATCGAAAGCGGCGGCTCGGTAACGGTCGGCATTCTCAATGTTGCGCAGGGCTCAGCCACAACAGAAGGCACCGTGAATGTCGATGGCGCAAATTCGATCCTGACGGTCGGCGCCACGGGCAACACCGGCATTAACCTGACCGTCGGGCAAAATGGCATAGGGGAACTGAATGTTACCAACGATGCAATCGTCACCAACAATGGTGATACAGTTGTTGGAAACATAGCTGGCAGCTCCGGAACGCTCAACATCAACAGCGGCGGCCAGATGACGACGACTGGAACCGCCTATATTTCCGGCCAGCCACAAACTGCTACCGGAACCGGGACCGTGACGGTTTCGGGAAAGAGCGCCACTAGCGGAGCGGCCTCCCATTGGACCGTTGGCGGCTCTCTTTTTGTCGGCAACAGCGGAAAGGGTACGCTCAATATTGAGGACAACGGCGT
The DNA here is from genome assembly GCF_014640615.1 of Paramesorhizobium endophyticum. Classification (GTDB taxonomy): domain Bacteria; phylum Pseudomonadota; class Alphaproteobacteria; order Rhizobiales; family Rhizobiaceae; genus Paramesorhizobium; species Paramesorhizobium endophyticum. The sequence goes on from NZ_BMHH01000014.1 coordinate 123,186, forward strand.
TGTGACGTCGAGCACTCAAACGATGATATCGCAGGATGCCGTCCAGTCCGATGGTACTCTTAATGTCAAGTCGGGCGGTATATTGGAGACGCTAAAACTGGTGCGCGGCCGTGGAACCAATGCTGTGGTCACCTTCGACGGCGGTACGCTGAAGCCTACGGCGACCAATAATACGGATTTCATCTCGGGC
>NZ_BMHH01000015.1 GCF_014640615.1 Paramesorhizobium endophyticum
CAAGATCAAAGGCAGACCGCCTTCGACTTTGCCTTGGGCTAAACCGGACAGTAGTGGGCTTGTCCCGAGGATCTGCCATAAGAAAAAGATAAGCAATTACCGTCCTGACAGATTAAGCCACGGTAGATTCTCGGGACAAGCCCGAGAATGACGGCTGAGAGGGGGCGCTGTTTCAAGCTGGTTCCGACAAACTCTAGGCCGCCTCGAAATAACAAGCGAACTGCGCCATCAGATAGGGCCGGTCGAATGGCTTCAGCATATAGCCGGAAGCCCCGGCGCGCTTGGCGCGCATGATCTTCGTCACATCCACCTCATTGAGGCAGAGCACGATCCGTGCCTCCCTCCCCCCGGGCAGGCCTCTTATCGCGCCGATGATATCTGGCGTCGGCAGGTCCGGCAGGTCACTGTCGAGCAGGATGACATCGGGCATTTCCGCCATGCATTGCTCGATAGCCTGCGAACCGCTCGCCGCTTCAGCGATTGCAAACGCGCTATCGGAGAGTATCCGCCTGGCAACTTTTCTTATGACCGGTGAATCGTCCACGATCAGGCAGCGCGCCATTGTTTTCGTCCCCTCTGTTTGTTGCGAGGGAACCTAGCCAATGCCCGTGAAAAAAGCTGAAAGCGGGAAGGTAAAGTTTTAGCTACCTGTGTTGGCGCCCAAAGATGGGCAACCTTGCTTTCTACCCAATTTCTGTATATTCTGTATTTTCCAGAAAACAGGACAGATGCGAAGCCATGAGCGACAAGACTATTTCTTCAGTTGAGTTCGTCCGGCATTTCGGACGGTATCATGATGAGGCCATGCGGGAGCCGATTGTGCTTACCAAGCATGGCCGCGCTTCCGTGGTGGTTATGCCGGTCGATCTCTACGAGCGTATGAGAAGCGCGCAAGCCCCTCGCCGTGCCTTTGGTCCGGGCGAAATGCCCCAGGATCTGGCGGATATGTTCCAGGCGCAGCTAGAGCAGGACTCCGCCGACTACCAAGCATCCAAGAATGACTGAGCGGTTCGGCAAGGGGGACATTGTCCGCTATCCCTATCTTTGGCGCTGGCAAGATGAATTGGAGCGCGAGCACGGCGAGAAAGCCGCCCGGTTTGTCTCATCCTCACGTTGCGCGATGAAAAGGGCCTGACGCATATGCTGCTGTTGCCGATCTCATCGAAGCCGCTGCGTGATGGGCAGACCGCCCTTGAAATCCCGGCGCTCGAGTTGCGCAGGGCGAAGCTGACGGACTATGAGCACGGGTGGATCACCGTCAGCGAGTGCAATTACGATATCCTCGAACGGTCGTTCCACTTCGATGCCCGCCAAAAGCCGCAGGGCAAATTCAGCGGCATGTTCCTGGAGGAAGTGCGCAAAGCCTTTGCTCCCTTCCTCGCTGCGGGAACCGCCAAGATCGACAGGACACGATAGGATAGCCGTGGGACGCTGCAAAAATCAGAGCCCCACGAACGTTCATCAAGCCGCCGTAAACACAATCTCCTCCGCCGTCGCGTGGATGGAGATGGTCATCCCCGACTCCTGCGCCAGAAGCAGCGTGTAATAGGGCTGCACGGAATGGGCGTCGACGGGCTCCTCCGGTTCCTTGCCGCTATGCAGTTCCAGGAATTTCGGCGGCACGCGCAGCATCGGGCCCTTGGCCGTGATGACGAAGCGCAGGTCGGTTTCCGGATTTTCGATCGCCGCCGTCAGCGAGCCGCCGCGCGGAATCGCGCCATTGCCGATCAGGATCATGTTGAGCAGCAGCTTCACCTTGTTCTTCGGAAGCAGCACGCGGTTGCCTTCCCACGAGAATTCCGCCTTCTCGCCCTTCATATATTCGGTCGCGACATTCTGCGCGTCGCCCGTATCGATCTGCACCCCGGCGGACCCGGCGGCGCCAAAGGCGATGCGGGCGAATTGCAGGCGGGCCGAGGCGTTGCGCGCGCTCGCCTTGATCAGGTTCATCGCATCCTCGTCCGCGCCGCCTTCTTCCAGCAGCTCAAGGCCATTGTTGATGGCGCCTACCGGCGAAATAATGTCGTGGCAGATGCGGCTGCACAGAAGCGCGGCAAGATCGGCGGCGGAAAGCTGGAATGGCAGGGACATGCACATATCTCCGGACAGCATGGATTGCTCCGGGCCGAATCACCCGGGATGATCGTCTTTTGGATACACAGCGCTTGCAGCGACGGCAAGGAAAGCGGCCAACGCACCAAACCAGTCATCGAAACGCCAAGATCGAAACGTAAGGACTTTCGAAAGCATATCGTCGTTTGATAGCGATGATTCGGGCCGAAGCGGACGTCAGATCCGCGCATGCCCTCCAGGAGCATCAGACAGAGAAGCGAGCAGCCAGAAGGAACATTGAATGGCCTCTCTATCCCTGTCCCCGTCCCGCCTGCGCTTGGCAGGCATCTTCGTCGCATTGCTGATGGCGATGCTCGCGCTTGCGCCGCAGGCCCGCGCGAATGACACCTTCACAATGCAGGAGATCGTCGATTCCGGCCATCGCTTCTTCGGCTCGACCTCGGGCGGCCTTGCCTCGGCCATCGAGAAGATATTCCAGAGCTATGGCCTGCCCAATGGCTATATCCTCGGCGAAGAGGGCTCAGGCGCGCTCATCGGCGGCCTCACCTATGGCGAGGGCATGCTCTACACCAAGAATGCCGGCGACCATAAGACCTTCTGGCAAGGCCCCTCCATCGGCTGGGACTTCGGCGGGCAGGGCTCGCGCGTGATGATGCTCGTCTATAATCTCGACGATGTGCAGAACATGTATGGCCGCTATGCCGGCGTTTCCGGCTCGGCCTATGTCATCGCCGGCGTCGGCTTCAACGTGCTGAAACGCGGCAATATGCTGCTCGTCCCGGTCCGCACGGGCGTCGGTGCGCGCCTCGGCGTCAATATCGGCTACCTCAAGCTGACACCGACCCCGACCTGGAACCCGTTTTAAAACCTCGGACTCATTGGCATTGGATGGGCGGCAACGCTGGATTACCGCTCCCAGCTGTGTCATTCTGTCCGCAATTCCTGAAAACCGGCAGCATCCTGGACCCCGGAAGTGATCGAGTCTGTTCTTTTCTTCATTCTCGGCTTCCTGAGCGCCGCGTTTCTCGTGGCGCTCGTCGCTCCATCCATATGGCGGCGGGCGGAGGTGCTGACGAGGCGGCGCATCGAGTCCGAGGTGCCGCTGACGCTCAATGAGATCGCGGCCGACAAGGACGCGCTCCGGGCCGAACACGCCATGACGGTGCGCAAGCTCGAAATGCGGCTCAGGGAGCTCCAGGAAAAATATAACGAGCAGAAGCTCGCCTTCGGCGTCAATTATGAGAAGCTGCGGCAGCTTTCCCAAGTGGAGCGCGAGGTGCGCGAGTTGCGCAGCCGCCAGAACGAATGGGAAGAGACCGCAAGTGCGCTGGCGACGGCGGAACAGAGCCTCGGACAGGTGAAAGGCGAATTGCAGGCCCTGCAATCGGCTCACCACGAGCTCTCAAATCTCTCCGACACGCTGCGCATCGAGTTGGCCGTGCGCGAGACCGAACTGGACAAGCTGATGGGAGAACTGGACGACATGCGCCACGACCGTCGCAACAAGGAGGCAGCGCAGCGCGAATTGTCCGCCGAGGCGAAAGCGGCCAAGGCGGAGCTCAACAGCGAGCGCAAGCGCAACGCCGCGCTGGAAAAGCGCCTGGCGCGCCTGCTCTCCGACCTCACGGACGCCAAGGAAAAGCTGGAGCGGCGCGAAGGCGAACTGGCGGCGCTGAAAAAAGGCGGAGCCAAGCCCTCAGCAGCCGCAGTGAAAATGGAAGCCGACCTGCGCGAGCAAATCCGCGACCTGGCGGCGGAAGTGGTGGCCGTGACGGCAGAACGCGAAGGCCCTGCTTCCCCGGTCTATCAGGCTTTGGACGAAGCGAAGGATGGGGGTGGCAAGGACAGCCTTGCAAAGCGGATAAGGCAGAAGAAGGGGGACTAGACCGGTTCCCTTGTCGGAAACGGCGGGACAGCGCCCCCTCTGCCCTGCCGGGCATCTCCCCCGCAAGGGGGAGACTACGCTGTCATCTCCGCCTTCGCCAATCGCGGACGTTTCAAAATAAAATGCCTGTATCGATGAAGGTCAATCTCCCCCCTTGCGGGGGAGATGTCCGGCAGGACAGAGGGGGGCGCTGTCCCGCCAACGTTTCCCATTTCCACACTCGCCGAACAAAAAACTTCGTCACGGCACCAGGTAATGCCCGCTCCACTCGCTGCGAGGCACGACCGCGCCCACCTTATAATCAAACGAGATGATCGACAGATTGTCGTCGGTTGTATGACACGTATAGGACAAATGGTACCACTTGCCCTTGCTGCGGAAGGCGGCGCCGGGGGCTTTCATCGCGTGTTCGCTCTTGACCGTATCGGCAAAGGCATAGGCGACGAGTTCGTCCGGCGCCATGCCCTTTTTCTCCCGCGAAATACTGCCCATGGCCTTGCCGTTGCACCGCTGCTCCATCCGGGTCTGCGGGTCGAGCTTGGCTATCTGCCTCTGGATGGCGGCGTTGTTGTCGGCGGCGAGGGAGGGGCCGGCGAGCCCCGCAGCGGCAAGAACAAGAACAGCCGGTCTGAGCATCGATAGCCTCCCTATTTTCCGAATCTATTTCTTTCCGTGGAACTCCCGGATAGCGTCGATGATACGACCCTGGTCAGCCTCGCTCAAGTACGGATGCATCGGCAGGCTCAGAATACGGTCCGGCAGCGCCTCGGACACCGGCAAGCCGCCCGGAGCCACAGGGTAATGCTTGTAGGCCGTCTGGAGATGCAAGGGCTTCACATAATAGACGACCGAGGGAATGCCCGCCGCCGTCAGATGCGCCTTGAGGCCGTCGCGGTCGTCGCTCTCGATCGAATATTGCGCCCAGGCCGAGCGATAGCCCGAAGGCGTATGCGGCACCTTCACCACATCCTTCAAGCCCTCCGCGTAGCGCTTCGCCACCGCCTGCCGGGCTTCCATCTCGTCTTCGAGAATGGCGAGCTTTTCGATCAGGATCGCCGCCTGGATCGTGTCGAGGCGGGAGTTGAGGCCGATGCGCACATTGTCGTATTGCGTCTCGCCCTTGCCGTGAAACAGCACCGAGCGCAGCGTCTCCGCCAGTTCGGCGTCATTAGTGAACATCGCGCCGCCATCGCCATAGCAGCCGAGCGGCTTGGCGGGGTAAAAGCTCGTCGCCGCGACATGTCCGAACGCGCCGCACATCGCATTGTCGCGCTTGCCGCCGATGGACTGCGCCGCGTCCTCGATGACGAACAGCCCCTCACGCTCCGCCACCGCCATAGTGGCGTTATATTCAGCGGCAAGACCGAAAAGGTCGACGGGGATGATCGCCTTGGGCTGCAAACGCCCTTCCCGGCGGATCTCAGCGATGGCCGCCTCGAGCTGCGCCACATTCATGTTGTAGCTGTCGGGGTCGACATCGACAAAGACCGGCTCCGCGCCCACGAGCGCCACCACCTCGGCGGTCGCCGCGAAGGTGAAGCTCGGGCAGAACACCGCATCGCCCCGCCCGATGCCGCGCGCCATCAGCGGCATCAGCAGCGCGTCGGTCCCGTTGGCGCAGGCAATCACATGCTCGACGCCGACATAATCCGCCAGCTTCTTTTCAAATTCGCCCACTTCCGGGCCGAGAATATAGCGCCCATCGGCCACCACTTTGGCGATGGCCTGGTTCAGCCGCTCTCCGATGCGCTCGCGCTGCGCCGCCAGATCGATGAATTGCATGTCTGCTCCATGACGACTAGCATGATCCCGAACCGAAGGTCAGCTTTGGCAAACGCGGCAGGCTTTCGGGAATAGGATCATGCGGCTAAAGAATTGATCCGCCGCCACCCGCGCGCGAATCCTGTGGGATTTGTCTAACGTCTCGCTCAGGCGGTTGCCACCAGCCAATATTCAAAGATTGCTTGGGCTTTTAACAACGCTTGAGAGCATTGTCATCGCCCGCCGATCACATCCCTGTGTTGATATGGCTCAACCTCGCCCCGCTTGCCGTGATGCACAGTGCCGGCGGTCAAGATCCGCAGCACGCTGATCGCCTCCTCGCCATCGGTGCGAGGCTTGGCGCGAGTCTCGATGCAATCGATGAAATGCTGGCACTCGCGCGTGAGCGGCATCCCCTCCCCGACCGGAATATAGGTCGGCTCCTCGGCGGTGAAGGCCCACTGCCCGTTATCCTGCCAGACGGCATGGCGATAGACGGCAAGCTTGCGCTCCCATGGCTCGACATCGTCGAACACGGCCATCGCCTTGGTGCCCACCACCGTCAACCGGCGTTCGCGATAGGGATTGAGCCGCGAGGCGAAGAGATGGCCGCGCAGATCCCCCGGAAATTTCATATGCACATGCGCGAAGTCGCTGAGATGGTCGAGCACCGCCGCCCCCTCGCCCCGCACCTCGATGGGCTCGCAGCCGGTCAGCGCCAGGATCATCGAGAGATCGTGCGGCGCAAGATCCCACAGCGCGTCGTTCTCGGTGTGGAACTTGCCAAGCCCGATACGGTGCGAATGGATATAGCGCACCTCGCCCAGCTCGCCCGACTGCACCAGCTGAAGAAGCTTCTCGAAGGCGGGATGGAAGCGCAGCACATGGCCGACCATGAAGACGCGGCCATTATCGCGCGCGGCCTTGACCGCCGCCTCGGCGTCGGCGACCGTGAGCGCGATTGGCTTCTCGACGAGCACGTCCTTCCCATTGGTCACGGCGCGGATGGCGTTTTCGGCGTGAAACTGCGGCGGCAGCGCCAGCACGATGGCATCCACATCCTTATGGGTGAACAGCTCCTCGACCGGAATATGGAGAACGCCATGCTCAGCGGCAAAGCCGGAAGCCCGGTCACTGTTCTGGTCGGATACGGCATGGAGCGCGCCGAGGGATTTCAAGGTACGGATATGGTTGCTGCCCCAATAGCCGCAACCCAATACTGCAATGCGGGGTGCCATTAATTTCAACGCCTTCGATTTTGCTCCTCCCCTTATCGGTGCAAAAGACGGAAAACAAGTCTATTAGACGTTCAAGAACGCTTGACAGCCCCTCACTCCCCACCTTATACCCGCGCCGTTCCTGACAAGAACGGACGCATCGCTGGCAAGCTTCCATACGGGAAGCAAGCATGATGCGGGCTCCGGGGCGGAGTAGCTCAGTAGGTTAGAGCAGAGGAATCATAATCCTTGTGTCGGGGGTTCGAATCCCTCCTCCGCTACCATATAAACCTTTGGATTTTTTTGAATTATTTAAGATGAGTTGCTCCCAATTGCGATTTCAAAAATAGCAATTGGCAACCAATAAGCATGTAGTTTGCCTTTAAGGATTGAATCAGTCATTAGTCAGCCAAAGCACGTTTTGGGGTTGCAGAAGTCTGGTAGCAGCATAGTGACCTACCATAGACTAGGAGGGGCGAATGGCTATTCCGTCGATCGGAAACTATAAAAAGCAAAAAGTAGCAGTTGCGAATCTTCAGCTCGATTTGGAGAATTTCCGGACCGGAACGGTTTCCGATCAAACCGAAGCATTAGCAGCTCTAATCAACAGAAATGCCAATAAAATTAAGGGCATAATAACAAGCATAGCTCAAAATGGTTTCTTAGATTTGGAAACACCATGTGTATTCCCAGACCCTGCAAAGCCAGGAAAATTCATCGTCGCGGAAGGTAATCGGCGTATTTCCTCGCTTAAAATGCTGCGCACACCTACCTTAGCTAAAAATACGCCCCTGATGGGGGAAATAAAGAAAATTAAAGAACAATATAAGACGAAGATACCTACAAGAATTGAGTGCGCCGTTTTTGGAAATAAAAAGGATTGCCTAGCTTATATTCTTATGCGTCACGGTTACGGTAACGACGGCGCGAGCGTAATTCAATGGAATTCGATAAGCAAACTGCGGGCACTTGCGTATGTGACTGGTACCGCCCCCCAAGAATTGCGCGTTCTGGATTTCGTTGCCGCCTCTGATTCTTTGCCGCAAAAGATGCGTGAAGTCATTGATGACGATGAAATCAACATCACCAACCTAGCCAGACTCACTGACGATGCAAACGTTAGAAGGTTACTGCAGATCATCGGACGGGATTGTATAAATAGCACCAACGGGAAAGCGTGGATACTCAAAATCTGGCAACGCGTGGTGGAAATAATCATCGACGGCGAATATAAGGGAGAAAAATTCACCGTAGATAAAAATATAAACACTACACAGCAACGTCAAGACTTCATAAAAGAAATAATCGCGGAATTTTCCCTTCCAAATTCCAGTGAAGGGCAGGCTACGCCCTATGACGGTAGCGCGGCAGCGAACAATTTGCCAAGCGCGGAAGCAGACGATGTAGGCAGCACAAATGACGGCACAGAAGCCAGCAATAGCAGTAACACCAGTGCTGCTAGCTCAGGGGGAAGCAGTAAAACTTCTAAAGTTCAGCCAACCAACAAACGAAACAGTCTTATTCCAAAAACTTTTAACGCACCCGGCCTTTCACCTCAAAAGGTCGTAAATATATGCGATGAGTTAAAAAAACTTGACATAAAGGCCTTTCGTCATTGCGTTGGAGCTATGTTTCGGGTGTTTGTTGAATTTGGCGTCGAAACCTACATAATAAATAATCCTATAATCAAACCGAAAAATGACAAACTTGTATCAAAAATCCAGGCTGTCATTGATCATATGCAGGCTAATAACATTCTCACGAACAAACAGCTCAAACCTGTACGTGATATAATTAGCAAAGCGAGTCATCCAATTAGCACAGAAACGTTGAATGCCTATGTACATAATGCACACGTAAGCCCCGACTCAGAGACATTAAAAACTGAGTGGGACAATATTCAGCACTTCATGGAATTACTTTGGAAAAAATAGCAGGAGATTCATGCTATGCTCAACAGATTTTCACCACTCCGCTACCCCGGTGGAAAAGGGAAGCTCGCTGAATATGTACAGGCGATTTTCAATCAAAATAATTTAAATGATGGACATTACGTCGAACCATACGCAGGCGGTGCAGGGGTAGCGTTGGCACTTCTCTTCACGGGCAATGCATCCCGGGTGCATATCAACGACCTAAATACCGCTGTATATGCTTTTTGGCATTCTGTACTCAACAACACTGATGAGTTTTGCAGAAAAGTATGGGACACAGAAATAAGCGTTGAGGAGTGGAATAAACAGAAACTTATCTTAAGAAATCCCAACGATAATTCCTCGATAGACGTCGGATATGCCATGTTTTTTCTAAACCGCACCAATAGGTCCGGTGTCATTAACGCCGGAATAATTGGCGGAAAGAATCAGACTGGGAAGTGGAAGATTGATGCGCGATATAATAAGAAGGAATTGGTTGAGCGCATTGAACGTATTACGTCATTTAACACGAAAATTAGCTTATATAATTTAGATGCCTGTGCTTTGATAGAGAGGATACAGGATATCATCCCTAAAAAATCTTTGATATATTTTGATCCGCCGTATTACATGAAAGGGGATCGACTTTACGAAAATCACTATAAAGCAGATGACCACGCAGCGTTGGGTAAATTCATCCAAGAAAAAGTGCAACGGCCATGGATTGTATCCTACGATAATGTAGCCCAGATTCGGGAAATATATCGCGAACGGCGACAAAAAATATATGAAATTGGATATAGTGTTCGAAAAGTTTATAATGGGTCAGAGGTAATTGTTTTTAGTGATGATATATCCGTTCCGGTTATTGAGAACCCGTTGAAAATTTCTGCTTGAGTATGTGATGACCGTTACGCCGACTCCCGCAGCATGATCTCCGCATTGAGCAGGATGCGCTCGCCCGGCGGCAGAGGGGCGGTTGCGGGGGAGGTTTCGCCCAGTTTGTGCAGGAGCAGCGCCATGGCCAGCCGGCCGATCTCGTTGTAATTCTGCGCCACGGTGGTGATTGGCGGGCAGGCGTAGCGCGAGAGCGGATGGTCGTCATGCCCGGCGATACGCAGGTCGCAATCGGCCTCGCGTCCGACCTTCAGCCCAGCATGATAAGCGGCGGAAATCGCGCCGAACGCCACGCGGTCATTGGCGCAGAGCACCGTTTTCGTCGGAAGTTTCGACCCGTTTTTCAGAAGCTTCAGCATTTCGTCATAGCCGAACTTCTCGAAATCCCATGTATCCGCCTTGTCCGTCGGCAGCACCACCGGCTCCATCTTCAGCTGCTGCATCGCCTCGATATAGGCCAGCTCGCGCGTTGTGGCGTTGGTGTTGACCGGCGGCATGCCGAGATAGCAGGGCGGCTCGCCGGAGCGGCAGAGATAATCGACGATGAGATGAAAGCTCTGGCGATTGTTGGTGCCGACGAAGGGCGACGTCTCGTTGAGCGGCGAGTCGACATAGATGAGCGGGATCGATGCGCCGAGCGAGAGAAGCTTCTCGTGATGCGACTGCGCGCCCAGCGGCGCGATGATGGCGCCCGCGACATTCATCGACTTGAACGTCTCGATCGCCCGCTCCTCGATCAGCGGATTGCCGTCCGAGGAGAGCACGAAGGCGAGAAATCCAGCCTCATTGGCGATGAGCTCCACCCGCCGCGTCAGCGCCATGTAGAACGGGTCGGTGGAATTGGGGACGATGACGCCCAGAATGTTGGTGCGGCGGCGGTTGAGGTTGACCGCGAAGATATTCGGGCGGAACCCCGAATCCTTGATCGCCGCCTCGATCAGCTCGCGCGTCTTGCGGCGCACCGAACTGGGGTCGTTGAAGTATTTCGAGACGGTCGGGCGCGACAGCCCGACATACTCGGAAAAATCCTCCATCGTCCTGATCGGTTTGTGGGTCACACTCCGAATCCCTTGCCCCTGAGTCGGTCTAGAGCGGATGGTAAATAGCGAATGGCTCGCTAGTGCTAGTCCTATCGCTTAACCGCAAGCCTCGAAATAATCCTCCAGCACCTTGTCCACCGCCGCGAGCGCAAGCCCTGCCGCGGTGGGGATCGCCCTGCCCTGCCGTACCGCCGGATACAGGCCCGCGAGGTCCTGGCTGATAAGCGTCTCAGGGATCGTCAAACCGTCCAGCAGCGTGAACAATTCGTCCACTGCGGCCGTCACCTGCGGCTGCGGCCAGTAATAGCGGATGCGGTCGCTGTAACTGAAATGGCGTTGCAGGTGCTGCTCGTCGGGCGACCCGTGGTAATATTTCTCCCAGTTCTTCGGTTCCACCGTCAGGACCCGCTCCATGGTCGCTTGCAGCGTTTCCTTTCGCTTGCCGGGAAAGAGGAATTCGGCAATCCGGTCGAGCCCGTAAAACGCCTCGCGCAGCGAGAAGGTAAGCCCCGGCCCGACTTTGAGAATGGCGAACCCGTCATTGACAAGGCTGCGCAAAGCCTCGCGCGTCTGGTAATCGGTGGAATGCGCCTCGAAGACGAGGCCGGGAAGCCGCTCGAGCGCGGCGCTCAAAGCCTTCGCCTTCGCCGGCTCATAGGCGATGATATTGTGATTGCCGAACTCCACGCCCGGCTGCACCACCACGCCGACGACACGCGAGAAGGCATCCGCCGCCCCGGCCGCAGCGAATGCCTCGCGATGGACAGTCACCGTCTCCAGAGCCGCTTCCGGCCTGGTGACTTCCAGAACGTCCAGCTCTTCCATCGCGCCGCCGGGGATCGGAACCTCCGTGCCAACGATATAGACGGGCTTTACCGTACCGACGGGTACGGCTGCCTCCGCCACCGCCGCAAGGCTTGCCGCGCGCTCCGCCGTAACCGCATCGGGAAGCGCAACGGGTTCACCCGCGCAGCCCATGCTGGTGTCGAGATGCAGCTTGGTGAATCCTGCTTCCGCATAGGCGCGGATCATCACCCGCGCCTTCGCCATCGCCTCGCCGGGCGGCAGATGCTTCCACGGATTGGGGCCGAGATGGTCGCCGCCGAGGATCAGCTTTTCCATCGGAAAGCCGGTGCGCGCCGCAATCTCTTCCACGAAGCGGCGGAAATCCAGCGGCGTCATGCCGGTATAGCCGCCATCCTGATTGACCTGATTGCAGGTCGCCTCGACGAGCAGATGCGCGCCGCGCTTGAGCGCATGGCGCATCGCCGCCTCGATCACCATGGGATGGGCCGAGCAGATCGATGGAATGCCGCGAATCCCGCTCTGCCGCGAGCGCCAACTGGCGATATCGGAAAGATGGTTCGTGCTCATGCCGTCAATTCCTTCATTTGCGATGTGATCAAGACATCGAGTTCAGCGCGGGTCGACGCGCCTTCCATGGGGCCGGCCCTGGTCACTGCCCGCGCGCCCGATGCATTGGCATAGGTCAGCGCCTCGCGCGGCTCCGCCCCCGCCAGCCAGAAGGTGACGAAGGTCGCGCCGAAGCAATCGCCCGCGCCGGTCGGGTCCACTTCCTCGACGATGAAGCCCGGCACGGTGAGCCGTGTCGCGGCGTCAAAATAGGTTGCGCCCTCGGCGCCGCGCTTGACCACGATGGCGCGGATGCCCGTGGCGAGCAGTTCGGCCGCCGCCTCGTCCTCCGTCTGCGCTTCGGCGAAGAGAAAAAGCTCCGGCCCGCTCGGCAGGAAAAGATCGGTCTTGGAAAGTACAGCCTTCAGCGCCTCGCGCATGCCTGGGCTGTCGAGGATTTCGGGACGGATGTTCGGATCGAACGAAACGGTTCCGCCGCGCGCCTTGATGCGCTCCACCGCCGTCAAAATGCTCTTGATGAGGCTGCGCGAATAAAGCGCGCTTCCCATCACATGCAGATGCGTGCAGCCGTCTATGAGGTCCAGCGTCTGCGGCGTCAGCTTGATCCTGCCGCAGGCGCTGTGGCGGATATTGAAGACGAAGGCGCGGCTGCCGTCCTCGCGATAGCGCACGAAGGCGCTGCCCGTCGTCCCCTGCGGCACCACTTCGATGCCTGAGATATCGACGTCATCCGCCTTCAGCCGGTCGAGATTGACATGGCCGAAATCATCGTCGCCGACGCGCGAGATGATGGCGCAATCCTGCCCGAGCTTGCCCACCTGGTCGATGAAGATGGCCGGCGCGCCTGACGGGAACGGGCCGATCAGCGGCACTGCCTCGCGAAAGCCATTGCCGCGCTTGGTCGCGACGATCTCCACCAGAACCTCGCCGATGGTGAGAATTTTTGACATGTGTATTGCCTGCTTTGATTATTGCTTTGCCCGCTTCGCGCGCACATCGAGATAGACGGCGACGAGGATCACGAGGCCCTTGACGATCAGCTGGTAGAAATAGGGCACGGAGAGCATGTTCATGCCGTTGTTCATGACGCCGATGATGAGCGCGCCAATCAGCGTGCCGACCATGGTGCCGACGCCGCCGGCAAGGCTGGTGCCGCCCAGCACCGCCGCAGCGATGGCGTCGAGCTCATAGCTCACCCCGGCATTGGTCTGCGCCGAGAAGAGACGTGCGGAAAGCAGGATGCCGCTGACCGCCGCCATGACGCCCGAGATCATGAAGATGATGATCTTCAGCCGGTCCACCTTGATGCCGGAATAGAGCGCCGCCTCGCGGTTGCCGCCGGTGAGATAGGCCCGCCGCCCGAAGGTGGTCTTGCTCAGCAGGATGTGGTTGACGATGAACAGCGCCGCGACGATCCAGATGATTATCGGTATGCCGAGGAAACTGTTCGTGCCGATGGCCGTCCAGCTCGAATCGGTAATCATTTCCGGCGCGCCATTGGTCGGCAGGCTGACGAGCCCGCGATAAATGCCCATCGTCGCAACCGTCACGATGAAGGACGGCAGCATCAGCTTGGCCGTCAGCGTACCGTTGATGAAGCCGAGAATCGCCCCGGTAAGGAGCGTCAGCGCGATGGCCGGCACGAAGCCGAGCCCAAAGACGAAGCACTGCGCCCCCACCATGCCCGCCACCGCGATGATCGAGCCGATGGAAAGGTCTATCTCGCCCAGCAGGATCACCCATGTCATGCCGAAGGCGGCGATGGCGATGACCGACACCTGCTGCAGCACGTTGAGGAAATTCGCCACCGACATGAAGCGGGGATTGACCACTGAGAAGATGACGATGAGCACGATGAGCGACAGCAGAATGCCGCCATATTGCTTCGCCGCCCTCATCATCGTGGCGTTGGAAATGTTGCTCATGATGCGGAACCCGTTGCAAAAGTCATGATCTTTTCCGGCGTGCGGTCGCTGCCCGAAAGGGTGGTACTGAGCCGCCCCTCATGCATGACGGCGATGCGGTCGCTCATGCCGATCACCTCCGGCAATTCGGAGGAGATGAGCAGGATCGCCGTGCCTTCCGCGGCCAGTTGGCGAATGATCTTGTAGATTTCGAATTTCGCGCCGACATCGACGCCGCGCGTCGGCTCGTCGAGAACAAGGATTTTCGGGCGCGTCAGCAGCCATTTCGCCAGCACGATCTTCTGCTGGTTGCCGCCCGAAAGCGCCCCGGCGGGTGTTTCCAGCGAGGCGGTCTTGATCGCAAGCCGCTTGACCTCGCCATTGGCCGCCTCGCGCTCTTTGCTCCGGCGAAGAAAGCCGAAGAGATTGGAGAAAGCCTTCAACCCCACCATGGAGATATTGGAGGAGACGCTGTGGCTCAGCACCAGCCCCTCCTCCTTGCGGTTTTCGGTAACAAAGGCGATGCCCCGTCCAATCGCCTGCGCGGGAGAGGCAATCGAGACGGTGCTGCCGTCGATGGCGACGGTGCCCGACGAGGCCCGCTTGATGCCGAACAGCGTGTTCATCACCTCCGAGCGTCCAGAGCCGACAAGGCCGAAAAAGCCGAGGATCTCCCCTGCCCGCACCTCGAACGAAACCTTGTCGAACTCGCCTTCCCGCGAAAGACCATTTACCTCCAGAACCGGCGTACCCGTCGGCACGGCCACGTCGCGTGCTGGATAAATCTCGTTCATGTCGCGCCCGACCATCAGCGCGATTAGCTCCTCGATGGTCGCGTCCTGCTTTTCGCGGGTGGCGATATAGCTTCCGTCACGCATAACGGTGATGTCGTCGCTGAGCCGCATGATCTCCTCCATGCGATGCGAGATGTAGATGACCGCGACGCCCTTGCGCTTCAGCCTCTCGACGATGCCGAAAAGGATTTCCGCCTCGCTGTCGCTCAGGGAGGAGGTCGGCTCGTCGAGGATCACCACCTTCGCCTCGATACTGAGCCCCTTGGCGATTTCCACCAATTGCCGCTGGGCGATGGAGAGATTGCCGACCTTTTCGGTCACATCGACGGGCAGGCCAAGCTCATCGACAAGCGCGGCAGCCTGGGCCACAAGCGCCCGGTCGTTGATGAAACCCGCCGTCGCCGGTTCGCGTGTCGCCAGGATGTTTTCGGCAACCGTCAGATTGTTGCAGAGGCTCAGTTCCTGAAAGACGATGGTCAGCCCCGCTCGCGCCGCCGCCTGCGGGTCGGCGGGCGCATAGGGCGTGCCGTCGAGCACGATGCTGCCCGCGGTTGGCTGATAGACCCCGGCCAGGATCTTCATCAGCGTCGATTTGCCCGCGCCGTTCTCGCCGAGGATCGTATGAACCCGCCCGCGCCGGACCTGCAACTGCATGGATTTCAGCGCCGTCACCTGCCCGAAGGTTTTGGTGACGTCGCGAATATCCAGGATGATATCGTTACCGGAAGAAGCCATGGATTTATCCTTTGGGCCGGTGACCCTTCACCCTCGCCCTTCGAGGCTCGCTTCGCGAGCACCTCAGGATGAGGGTGAAGGGCCGCGTACCTCCACCAGGGTGAAGGAACGGCGCTTCAGCAGCCCTCGTCCAGAGGTGCTTTGTGAAGGGCAGCGGCGCTCCAGTAGTCCTCATCCTGAGGTGCGTAGTGAAGCGCAGCGTAACGAAGCCTCGAAGGACGAGGGCGCTTGGTGAGCTTTTCTCCGACAGAGAAAAGCGCGAGCCGCCGCACGGCCCTGACCGAATTACTTCTTCTTCGTATAAACGCCCGGCTCGATCGGCTGCTCGGCGGGGACCTTCTCCCCGGCGATCACCTTCACGGCCGTATCGACGGCGAGCTTGCCCATCTTGTCGGGGAACTGCTGGATGACGCCGACCATGTCGGGATCGGTATTCACAGCGTTTATCGCCTCGGGCATGCCGTCGAAGCCGATCACCTTCACCTTGCCGGTGAGGCCAGCCGACTTGACCGCCACGGCGGCGGCAAGCGCCGCGTCGTCACCAAAGCCGAAGATGCCGTTGATATCAGGGTTGGCCTGCAACATGTTCTGCGCCGCCGCCAAGGCTTCGGCACGGGTGATGCCGGTCTGCTCGGCAACGACCTTGATGTTCGGATGCTTGGCGAGCGCGTCCTTGAAACCCTTGACACGGTTCACCACCGACTGCACGGTCGGATAATCGATGATCGCCACATTGCCCTTGTCGCCAAGTTCCTTGGCCATCAATTCGCCCGCCTTGACGCCGCCGGCATAATTGTCCGTGCCGATATGCGAGGTCACTTCGACGCCATCGACAGGCACGTCGACCGTGATGACCTTGATGCCCGCCGCTTCCGCGCGCTTGATCGCGGCGACCGCGCCCTTGCTATCGACAGGCGAGATGATCAGCACGTCGATGCCCTTGACGATGAAATCTTCCACGTCGGCGAGCTGCTTGTTCAGGTCCTGATTGGCGATGGAGATTTCGAGCGGCACATTTTTGGCCTTCGCCTCTTCGGTGATGGCCTTCGCCAGCTCGTTATAGAACGGATGCTGCTGCGTCAGCAGCGAGGCGCCTATGCCATCCGCATGGGCGGCAACCGTCATGAGAGAGATCGCCGCGGAAGCGAGCAGCGGCTTCAGGAAACGAGAAAGGGTCACGAAATCCTCCCGGGATTTATCGGAGCCGAATTATGAAACTCATCCGTGCTGACGGGCTCCCTATGCCAGCCGACAAGGGGAAGCCAACCACAAAACTTTCCGCGCGTCAAATTTAATTTCTGTGTACGTAAACTATTCGTGAGAACCAAACGGATTTCGTATCGTCACGCGCCCGTCGACGACGAGGTTATTCTGCATGTCTTCCGACCAGAGTGTTTCGCCGCCATTTTGCAATGTGGCTGCGACCATGAGCGCATCGAAGATGGAGAAGCCATACCGTTCGGCCAATTCTATGGCATAAAAGTGGGTCTCCACTTTTAGGGGGACGACCGTTCGGCAAAGGGTGTGAATATCATTGAGTGCCACGCCCATCTCCTGCCAGCTCATATTGAGCTTGCGGCGCGCGACATTGGCGAATTCATTTAAGACCTGAACGCTGATGGCGCAGCCGGTTGCTAGAAGCGATTGCGCGGCCTCGCTGCGAGGGTCATCGCTGAAGGCATAGACGACGACATTGGTGTCCAAAAACTCGCGAGAGCGGCTCATCGGCTGTTCGCTTCGTCGCGGTCGAACTTCCAGCCGGCGGGAAGCTTCTTGCGAAACGAACGGATGCGCTCCAGCGCGTTTTCACGGCTCGTATCTCGCGCCACGCCGAAGGAGCCGTCTTCCTGAACATGAATATTGATCTCGTCGCCCTCCTTCAGATTCAGCGCCTCGACCACTGCCGAAGGTAATCTGACCGCCAAGCTGTTTCCCCATTTTGCAATCTGCATGCCAGCCTCCATGATCTACATCTATTATGTATATCATAAAGGAAGCATCCGTTTCAAGCGTCACCTCTTATGCCCTTATTTTCCCTCCTTTAAGGACACTATTAACCTTCATTTTTTATTGATTAGGGTAAGCCAAGCGGGCGATCTCCTATTTGCGGGTTGCAGGGTAACATGCGTATTCAGAGAACAAATTTCCCTATCAATTCAAACGATTACGACGAACAAAGCGAAAGTCGGGACCATCTCCCGCCAGCTGGGCCGATCAGGACCGCTCCCGAATCCATCACTCCGTCCCACGCTCCGTCCGGTTCCCGCGGCCAGGCCGTCCGTCAGACCGCCCCGGGTGTCTATCAGCCGCTCCGTCCGGTCCAGCTTCAGCCGATCACGCCGCGTCCGGTGCAGTCGGTTGTCAGCAGCGTGCGGCCCGTCCCACAGCAACTGGCGGCATCTGGCCCGCGCACTGAGTACGCGAACCAATCCGGCTATCCGCCGGTGTGGAAGCACGCCTTTTCCATGGGCGAAAATGTGCGTTTCACCCGCACGCCGCAGATCGAACTGGAAAAGTCCAAGACACCGCCCGCCGATCCGCGCGCGAACGATCTGGTGCGCCCGAAGAAAGACGTTCCGGTTAAGCCCCAGCCGGCGGCAAGCGCTCCGGCTGCTGCGCCCACCCCTGCCCCGCAGGCGGTGGTCGTCACCCCTCGGCCCGTGGCCGCTGCTCCCATTGTGAAGCCGGCGCCGGTCAAGGCCGCCGCTCCCGCAAGCGAGGAGCAAACCGCGAGCCGACAGGAAACGCCTTTCAGCCATCTGTCCGATTTCGCCTTCTGGGAATCGGTCGATATCTTCGGCGAACTGCCCGCCGCTCCGGTCGCCGCCCCCGCCCGGCCCAAGCCGCAGGCGACTGCAATCACCGAGCTCTTCCGCGTGCGCGAGTGGAAGCAGCCCGGCATGGCCGAGAAGGTAGCCGAAGCGCTGGCCGCGACCATGCCCGCGGCCGCCACGCCGGAGCCGGTCGCGCCCGTAGCGGAAGTTGTCGCGACGCCGGAAGCTGTATCCGCCGAGTCGGAGACCGTGGAAGCGGTTGCCGAGGTCGTTCAGGATAACGAGCCGCAGGCCGAAGCGGCGGTGGAACCGGAAGCGGCGGTGGAAGAAGAAGCCGCCGTCGAGCCTGCGCCGGTGGCCGCCGCGCCGTCCACCAATGCCGTCGTCACCATGATGCCGCGCCGCGAGCAGTCCTTCACGCCCGCCCGCATGGAGCTACGCCTGATGGGCGCCCAAGGCCAGCATGGCTACGAGCTGCCGCCGGTCGAGCTGCTGCAGGAGCCGCCCGCGCAGGAAGGCGAAGTCATCACGCAGGAGATGCTTGAGCGCAAGGCGGGCCTTCTGGAAAGCGTGCTGGAAGATTTCGGCGTCAAGGGCGAGATCATCCATGTCCGCCCCGGCCCGGTGGTCACGCTTTATGAATTTGAGCCCGCGCCGGGCATCAAATCCTCGCGCGTCATCGGCCTCGCCGACGATATCGCCCGCTCCATGTCGGCCCTTTCGGCCCGCGTGGCGGTGGTTCCGGGCCGAAATGTCATCGGCATCGAGCTTCCGAACGCTAATCGCGAGACGGTCTATTTCCGCGAGATGATCACCTCGGAGGATTTCCAGGACACCGACTACAAGCTGGCGCTCTGCCTCGGCAAGAGCATCGGCGGCGAGCCCGTTGTCGCGGAACTGGCCAAGATGCCGCATCTGCTCGTCGCCGGCACCACCGGCTCCGGCAAGTCCGTGGCCATCAACACCATGATCCTGTCGCTCCTCTACCGCATGACGCCGGAAGAATGCCGCCTGATCATGGTCGATCCGAAAATGCTGGAGCTGTCGATCTATGACGGCATCCCGCACCTGCTGACGCCTGTCGTCACCGACCCGAAGAAGGCCGTCATGGCACTGAAATGGGCGGTCCGCGAGATGGAAGACCGCTATCGCAAGATGTCGGCGGTCGGCGTACGCAACATAGACGGCTTCAACACCCGCGTTGCCGCCGCCAAGGAAAAGGGCGAGGCGATCGTCCGCACCGTCCAGACTGGCTTCGACAAGAACACCGGCGAGACCCTCTACGAGCAGGAGGAAATGGACCTCTCCCCCATGCCGTATATCGTCATCATCGTCGACGAGATGGCCGACCTGATGATGGTGGCGGGCAAGGAAATCGAAGGCGCGATCCAGCGTCTCGCCCAGATGGCCCGCGCCGCCGGTATCCATCTGATCATGGCGACGCAACGTCCGTCCGTCGATGTCATCACCGGCACGATCAAGGCGAATTTCCCGACCCGCATCTCCTTCCAGGTCACGTCGAAGATCGACAGCCGCACGATTCTCGGCGAGATGGGCGCGGAGCAGTTGCTCGGCCAGGGCGACATGCTGCACATGGTCGGCGGCGGCCGCATCTCCCGCGTCCACGGCCCCTTCGTCTCCGACGAGGAAGTGGAAAAGGTCGTCTCGCACCTGAAGCTGCAGGGCCGTCCGGACTACCTCAACACCGTTACCGCGGACGAAGAGGAAGAATCGCCGGAGCCAGAGGATACCGCCGTATTCGACAAGACCGCCATGGCGGAGGAGGATGGCGACGACGATCTGTTCGCCCAGGCGGTCAAGGTGATCATGCGCGACAAGAAGTGTTCCACCTCCTATATCCAGCGCCGCCTCGGCATCGGCTACAACCGCGCCGCCTCGCTGGTGGAGCGCATGGAGAAGGAAGGGCTGGTCGGCCCGGCCAACCATGTCGGCAAGCGCGAAATCCTCTCCCAGTAATCGCGGCGGGGTGTTCCGCAACGAAGGGGACGATATCCACATTCCACCCTTTAGGCTCCTCTAGGCCCTCCTGCCCCGCTTCTCAGCGGGGCTTTTTTTATGAAATTCATAATCACCCAAGTATCACTTCAAGGAGAGGCCGCGCGCGCAAGTATTGTAGGAAAGCGAACGCGCGCCATATCTGCTCTTAAACAAGGCCAAATCTCCTTGGTGGGAGGCAGTATTATGTCTATGAAATTCCTGCGTTTGGCGACATTAATCGGCGTTGCGGGCCTTGCCTTATCCGGCTGCACCACGGCGGACGAGTACTACGACGGATATGACTGGCCTTCCTATACCGTCACGCCCTCCTACAGCTCAAGCCGCTATTACGATAACCGTTATTACACGAATCGGTATTATAATAGCCGCTATTATAACGGATATTATTATCGCGATTACCGGGATCGTATTGTTCCCGGACGTCCCGTCTATACGGCGCCAGCCAATCCAGTCTACATTCCAGGACGCCCCGTCGATATTCCCGGCCGTCCTGTCTATAGTCCCGGTCGTCCCGCCTATCCGCTCTGGCCAAACCGTCCGCGTGGCGATCGCCCGGCCTTTCCTGCTCCCCGCGTTGGCGAAGGCGTGTCCGTCCAGCCGATACCGCCCCGGATCGGCGAGGGCGTGTCCGTCCAGCCGCCGCCCCCCCGTCCAGCCGACGTTCCGGGCCGCCCGATCGAGCCGTTCTCTTTCCCGCGCCACAACCATCCCGCGCCCCGCATCGGCGAGGGCGTGACCGTCCCGCCGACGCCGCCCCGTCCCGCCGACGTTCCGCACCGTTCATTGGAGCCGTTCTCCCATCCGCGCCCGAATGCCAGCCGTCCGGAGCCATCCGCTCCACGGATCGGTGAGGGAGTGATCGTTCCACCGGTGCCGCCTCGCCCAGCCGATGTTCCGCCTCCCGCCCGTCCGAGCGAAAGCCGCCCAACCCCGCCGGTCCCCCGCATCGGCGAGGGTGTGATCGTTTCGCCCAGTCCGCCGAGCCCAGCCGCCGTTCCCGGCCGTCCTGCCGAGCCGGATGGCACCCGTCCGGGCCGACCCATTCGCCCGGTGATCGGGGAAGGCGCGACCGCTCCCGACGCTGGGTGAAACAAAGAATTAGCCCCGCTTCCTGAATCAAACCGGAAGATTTCCCGGCCTGCGCCTCCTGCGCAGGCCGGAACCAAACTCCCATACCAGCTGTTATCCTCCTCGCGGGTCGTAAACCACTGCGAACCCAAGGAGATAGCAATGTCCATTCGCACCATGCTTTTCACCGCCGCGGCCATGGCGCTGTCGGTGCCGTTTGCCCATGCAGACAATAACCATGCCGGCGGCGCGATCCGCTCCATGGAAACGGCCAAGGGAGACATTCTCACCGACGCCAAGGGCATGACGCTCTATATCCATGCGAAAGACGGGGTAGGTAAGTCGGAATGTTATGATCAATGTGCCAAGGATTGGCCGCCCCTGACCGCACCCAAGGGCACCGTGTCGAACGATGACGATTTCACGCTCATCGAGCGCAAGGACGGAACCCTGCAATGGGCGCATAATGGAAGGCCGCTCTATCTTTATATCAAGGACAAGAAGGCAGGCGAAACAACCGGTGACGGGGTCCACGGCGGCCAGTGGCACATCGCCAAGGAATAACAGATCGGGCGGGAGGGCGCTAATATACGCCTTCCCGCCCTTCCCTGCCAGACGGGGCTCGGCTATCTTCAAGCCTGTCCAACGAAAAGCAGGTGCAGCGCCGTGTCCCATCAGCCCAATTCCACCGAAGCCCGTGACATCGCCTATCAGCTCCATTCCTACACCAACGCCCGCAAGCAGGAGGCGGAAGGTTCGCTCGTGATCGAGCGGGGCGAGGGCATTTATGTCTTCGATAACAATGGCAAGCGCTATATCGAGGGCATGGCCGGACTCTGGAGCGTCGCCGTCGGCTTTGGCGAAAAGCGGCTGGTCGAGGCCGCCGCGCGGCAGATGGAGAAGCTGCCCTATTACCACACCTTCACCCAGAAGACGCATGGCCCCTCGGTCGACCTGGCGGAAAAGCTGATCGCCATGGCCCCCGTGCCGATGTCGAAGGTCTATTTCACCAATTCCGGCTCCGAGGCCAACGACACGGTGGTGAAGATCGTCCGCTACCGCTCCAACGCGCTCGGCAAGCCGGAGAAGAAAAAGATCATCTCGCGCATGAAGGGCTATCACGGCGTCACGCTGGCGAGCGCCAGCCTCACCGGCCTGCCCAATAACCACCGCGCCTTCGACCTGCCGATGCCGGGCATTCTCCACACCACCTGCCCGCATTACCGCGCTGGCGCGGTCCCCGGCGAAAGCGAGTTGGAATTCGCCCAGCGCTGCGCCAAGGATCTGGAAGATTTGATCCTCGCGGAAGGACCGGAAACCATCGCCGCCTTCATCGGCGAGCCGGTCATGGGCGCGGGCGGCGTGATCGTGCCGCCGGCAGGCTATTGGCGGGGAATCCAGGCAGTGCTGAGGAAGTATGACATCCTGCTTATCGCTGACGAAGTCATCTGCGGCTTCGGACGCACCGGCGAGATGTTCGGCTCGACCAAATACGAGATCGAGCCTGACATCATGACCCTCTCCAAGCAGCTTTCGTCCTCTTACCTGCCCATCTCCGCCGTGCTCATCAACGACCGGGTCTACCAGCCGCTCGCGGATCAATCCGCCGAAATCGGCACGTTCGGCCACGGCTTCACCGCCAGCGGCCATCCGGTCGCCGCCGCCGTGGCGCTGGAAAACCTCGCCATCATCGAGGAGCGCGATCTCGTGGGCAATGCCCGCAATCTGAGCCCGCATTTCCTCGCCCGCCTGCGCGCACTCGAAAGCCACCCGCTGGTGGTGGAAGCGCGCGGCGTCGGCCTCATCGGCGCGCTGGAGGTCTACCACGCCGCCTTCGCCGACAAGCCCGGCGCGCTCGGCCTTGCCATCAACCGCGCCATGCACGAGCGCGGCCTCATCGGGCGCAATGTCGGCGACGCCCTCGCCTTCTGCCCGCCGCTGATCATTACCGAGGAGCAGATCGACCAGATGTTCGGCATCGCCGAAGCGGCGCTCAAGGCGGTGAGCGCAGCGGTTGAGAATGGCGGGGCGGGCTGAGAGCCGCTTCCATCACAGTAAGAGAAAGCTAAGGTATCTGTTCCCACGCGCCCCAATAAAAACTTACGCGTGCATTGACCGAAGGTATAGCACGCTATAAGTTCTATAGAAAACAATCCATAAGGTTTCCCAAGAGCTATTACCGCTTATTGGGTTTGTCGCACCGCATAATTGCAGCAAAACAAATATTGATACAAGGACGATTTAAATGGGTGACACTCTGAAATGGACTTCCGCATCTCTCGAGGCTTTCCCGGACTTGTCCTGGAATCAGGGGAAGGACGGTCCCGGTTCCAGTGCCGTTACGCCGGCTGTAGCCGCTACGTTCAACAGCAACGGTGATCCGGATAAGGTGTGGTGCGTGTTTCGCGGTGCTGGAGCGGACTTATCCATGTATGCCGCGACCTATACCAGCCTCCCCGGCTGGCAAGGAAATTGGCAAATTTCCGGCGGCCAGCTGACCTACGAATCCCCCGCCTTGACAGCATTCCCGCAGGCAGACCCATTTTGCGTATATCGCGGCACCGACAACGGATTTTATGCCACCAAGAGCACCGATGGTCATACTTGGACCTACCATCACCCACCCTATTGGAATTTCACGGGACCGGCATTGGCAACATACAAAGGCCGGTTGTGGTGCGTTTACACGAGCTATTCGGATAAAAAGCTTTATTGTGTAAGCACCTCCAACGATCAAGACTGGGGGATATCTCATCCGCTAAACGTGGAGACGGAGAAGGCAACCGCATTGATCGCCTTCAAAGGCCGGTTATGGTGCATGTACCAAGGCGCGGGCGATGTCCTGTATGTTACGACAAGTGCCGATGGTGTGACGTGGTCTCCACCGGCATCGACGGGACAATCGAGCGACTGCGCGCCTGCCTTGACCTGGGAACCGTCCAATGACGCCCTTATATGCGTGTATGGCAACACGAAGGACAAATCGTCATTCAACTATATGTGCACCACCGTTGACGACCCCAAGAATTGGACGGCCCCCAAGCCAATAGGAAATGGGAACCTGCGCGCGTCGGGAGACGGCGCGGGGATCGCATATTACAATAATAGTATTTACTGCGTCTATCGAGGCAACCAGTAACTGAGTAGCAGCAGCAATACAGGTGAGCGAGGCTTTCGGCAAACCCCGCTCACCTCATCGGGTCCCGGTATGCCATCCCAGATACCGGGACTGGCATGTCTCCCTTTGTATCTTCAAATCACCGGCGGGTTCAGCCTCGCAAAGCCCGCCTGCCGGCGATAAGGGAAATAGGGATAGGGCGCGGTGACGGCGCTGGCCTCGTCGAGCCGGGCGACCTGTTCCGCCGTCAAGGACCAGCCGACAGCGCCCAGATTCTGGCGCAACTGCTCCTCATTGCGCGCACCAATGATCACTGACGACACCGTAGGACGGCTCAGCAGCCAGTTGAGCGCGATTTGCGGAATGGTCTTCCCGGTTTCCGCGGCGATCGCGTCCAGCACATCGATGATGCGGTAGAGCCTTTCGTCATCCACCGGCGGCCCATATTCCGCCGTTTGGTGCAGGCGACTCTGCTCGGGCAGCGGCTGGCCGCGGCGGATTTTGCCGGTGAGCCGTCCCCAGCCCAGCGGGCTCCACACCAGCGCGCCGACGCCTTGGTCGAGACCGAGCGGCATCAGTTCCCATTCATAGTCCCGCCCAACCAGCGAGTAATAGGCCTGATGCGCGACATAGCGCGGATAGCCATGCTTCTCCGCCACTGCGAGCGATTTCATGAGTTCCCAGCCCGCGAAATTGGAAACGCCTGCATAGCGGATCTTCCCGGCCCGGATCAGATCGTCAAGCGTCGACAGCACCTCCTCGACCGGCGTTCCGGCATCGAAAGCGTGCAGTTGCAGAAGGTCGATATAGTCGGTGCCGAGCCGCCGCAGCGCGTCCTCGACCGCCTTGATCAACCGGCTGCGCGAGGTGCCCGCATCGTTCGGCCCTTCGCCCATCGGCAGGCCGGTCTTGGTCGAGATAATCACCTGATCGCGACGGCCCCGGATCGCCTCGCCCAGCACCTCCTCCGAAGCGCCGTTCGAATAAACGTCGGCAGTGTCGAACAGATTGACGCCCGCTTCCAGGCAGATATCGACGAGCCGCCGCGCCTCGTCCGCATCCGTATTGCCCCAGGCACTAAAGAGCGGCCCCTGCCCGCCGAATGTTCCCGCGCCGAAGCTGAGGACGGGAACCTTCAGGCCCGATTTACCCAAATATCTGTATTCCATGATTAATTTTGCCTTCTGATGTTGAGGAATAATAGAGTTTCATGCGCTGGCAGGCGCCCCGGCCGGTACGCCCCGCCGGTCCATGCGAATGCTGATTACCGCGATAGCGAGCCCGCCCAGCGTGATGAGCGCGGCGACAACAGGGATGGCGCCAAGCCCCGGCCCGTAATCGATCACCGCGCCCCCGGCCCACGCGCCGAGCGCATTGCCAAGATTGAAGGCGGCGATGTTGAAGCTGGAGGCGAGGCTCTGGCCCGCACCCTCCGCCTTGGACAGCACCCACATCTGCAGCGGCGCGACGGTGGCGAAGGCGCTCGCGCCGAGAAGCCCGACGAAGGCAATGGCGGCGATCTTTTCATGAAGCGCGAAGGTCATGAGGCCGAGCACTGCGGCAAGCACCACCAGCGTGCCGACAACGGTCCTGACCAGATGCCGGTCGGCAAGCTTGCCGCCGACGAGATTGCCCACGATCAGCCCGCCGCCGAAGACGAGCAGGATCGGCGACACCGCACCTTCCGAAAAGCCTGTGATACGCGTCAGCGCCGGGGCGATATAGGTGAACACCGCGAAGACACCGGCATAGCCCAGCACCGTCGTGAGGAACCCGAGCAGCACCGGACGACGCGCAAGCGCCTTCAAGTCCGCGCGCCAGTCGCCCGCCTCGGGCGCAGTCTTGTCACGCGGCACGAGCAGCGCGATGATGACGAGCGCGACGGCCCCGACCAGCGCCACCGCCCAGAAAGTAGCGCGCCAGCCGAATTGCTGCCCGAGCCAGGTGCCGAAGGGAACGCCGAGGATATTGGCCACAGTCAGCCCCGTGAACATGATGGCGATGGCTGAGGCACGCTTGTCCGGCGCGACGAGATTGGTCGCCACCACCGAGCCGACGCCGAAGAAGGTGCCGTGCGCAAAGGCAGTCAGCACCCGCGCCGCCATCAGGAAGCCATAGCCGGGCGCGAGCGCGCAGGCGACATTGCCGATGGTGAAGATCAGCATCAGGCCGAGAAGCACGGTCTTGCGCGGCCACCTTCCGGTCAGGATGGTCATGACAGGCGCGCCGACGACGACGCCCAGCGCATAGCCTGATATGAGCAGGCCCGCCATGGCGATGGAGACGCCGAGATCGGCGCTCACCTCCAGCAGCAGTCCCATGATGACGAATTCCGTGACACCGATGCCGAACGCACCGGCAGTCAGGGCATAAAGAGCCAAAGGCATTTGATCGAGCCTCTTCCATTGTTGCATTGGCCCGGAATATGGACGAGCGCCATACGATGATGTAGAGAGCATTGAGGAACAGGATTTGTGAATTGAATTCACCATGAGCCGCATCGACATCAACCGCTTCGGCGAGATGGAAGTCTTCGTCCGCGTGGTGGAAATGGGCGGCTTTTCCGCTGCAGCCCGTAGCCAACGCATGACGCCGTCGGCGGTGAGCAAGCTCATCACCCGGCTGGAGACGCGCCTTGGCACAAGACTCGTCAACCGCTCGACACGCAAGCTGCAGCTAACCCCCGAGGGCACGGCCTTCTACGAACGCAGCACCCGTATCCTCGCCGATCTCGACGAGGCTGAGCGCAGCGCCTCGACCGGCGAAAAGCCCGCCGGGCGCATCCGGCTCAACACCAACGCCTCCTTCGCCACCCATATCCTCGCGCCGATCCTGCCGGAATTCCTGGCGATGTATCCCGGTGTGGCGCTCGACATGGTGCAGACGGATGCGGTGATCGACCTTTTGGCGGAGCGCACCGATGTCGCCGTGCGCGCCGGGCCGCTGAAAAGCTCCAACCTCATCGCCCGCAAGCTCGGCGCGACGCGCATGGTCATCGTCGCCTCGCCCGATTATCTCAAACGCTTCGGCGAGCCGAAGACCGTCCTGGAGCTCGAAGGGCACACTTGCATCGCCTTCTGCTATGCCAGGACCGTCAAGGGATGGCCGCTCATCCATGAAGGCAGGACCGTCACCTTCCCCGCCACCGGCGCGGTGCAGGTTAACGACGGCGAGGCCATGCGGCATATGGTGGTGTCAGGCGTCGGCCTCGCCCGCCTCGCCGCCTTCGCCGTCCGCAAAGATATCGAAGCGGGTCGCCTCGTGCCGGTGCTGGAAGATTGCAATCCCGGCGATCTGGAAGAGGTCCACGCCGTCTATGTCGGCCAGGGTGGCCCCCTACCCACCCGTGTGCGCGCATTGCTCGATTTTCTAGCCGAGCGCGCACGGGTCAGATAGAAATTAATGCTCCATTAACCGACCGTTACAACACACATTGACATTCAACCGGAGGTAGCGGTAAAGCTGCTAATATTAAATGATTACGCCACATTATGGCTGCCGCATTAGACACCGAACTCTGCCTATAGTTGTATTATCCGTTTCCGTCTCGATAATAGGATTTTTCAATGAGTGACGTTTTGAAATGGGCCGTGGGAACATTCAACACCAGTTTCCCCGGTATTAACTGGCACCCGCCGCAGGATTTCCCAACGCCATGTTACAGCTCTGCGACACCCGCGCTATGCGCCTTTATGGGGAAGCTGTGGCTCATGCACCGTGGCGGCGGGACCAATCCCAATATTTTCTACACATATTACGCGCCAACTTCCACTTCGGCAGGCGAATGGACGAATACAGAGCCATGGCTGATTCCCGGTAAGAACGCCGGCACCGGCCCTACCATGGCTGTGTACGGCTGCCAGCTATACTCCGCATACCTCGACGATATCGGAGCCATCTCAAACTTTGTAAGCAATCTTCAAACAAACGATGGCAGCTTAAACTGGAGTCCTGTTCCTTCAGGGATAGGCATTTCCTGGATAGCGCCTAAATTTGCCGCTTACGGAAACGCGCTGTGGTGCGCCTATTCCGATTCCGGCAACAAGGGCCTCCGTTTCTCAAAAAATAGCATGGATGGCAACGGATGGGGTAACGAATCGACGGGACCGATAACGTCCGCCTCACCGGGCTTTGCCGCATATCATAACAAACTATGGTGCGTATATCGCGACGAAGGCTCCAACCTCTGGGTTACCACAAGCACAGACGGCAGGAGCTGGGAAATGCCCGTTTTGCTGGGAGGCCAAACCAGCGATAGCGACCCAACTCTCTGTTATATACCTGATCTCGACATACTTGCCTGTGTATACGGAGACAGTAAGGGTCTTCAAAAATTCTACTTTACCTACACCCTCGGCAGGCCCGACGCATGGTCATACCCGATACCGATAGACGGAGTCGCTCGGGCCCCGGGTGCAGGTGCGGGCATGGCATATTACCAAAACAAGTTTTTTCTCGCCTACCGTTCAGCATAATCATCGCAAACATTCAGGAGAAATACGATGAAAGAAATTTTGAAATGGACCTCGGCTGATTTCGATCTTTACTCACTGACCTGGAAGAAAGCGCAAGACTTCCCATCGTCCTACCGCAGCTCAGCAACGCCCGCACTGTGCAGCCATGGAACTAAGCTGTGGCTCATGCATCGCGGCGATACGACGAACCAGAATATTTTCTATACATCTTACGAGGAAACCACCGGTTCGAATGGCTGGAACCCGAGGGA
Source organism: Paramesorhizobium endophyticum (assembly GCF_014640615.1). GTDB lineage: Bacteria > Pseudomonadota > Alphaproteobacteria > Rhizobiales > Rhizobiaceae > Paramesorhizobium > Paramesorhizobium endophyticum. The sequence goes on from NZ_BMHH01000015.1 coordinate 29,302, forward strand.
ATGGTCGATCGCCTCTGGAGACACCTTTGCGAACCCTGCTAATGCGAGCCCCGCCATGGCCGTGTATAATCAAAATTTAGTCTGCGCGTTTAATAGCAACAAGATAGACATACTTTCGTACGCTGCCATCTCCGAAAATAACGACGGAAGTATAAATTGGAAACTCATGGATGGAATTCCAGGAACTTCGCTGATAGGACCGTCATTAGCTGAATTTAATGGAGTACTATGGTGCGCATTTTGCGAGGATGGGGACAACACGCTGTTGATCGCGCCTTGCAGAGATATTACGAAGGGTTGGCAAGATGGCGCCTGGTCCGTGGGGCCAAAAACATCCATGGCACCCGCGTTGGCTGTATTCAAGAACGAGCTATGGTGTGTATACGTTGGCGATAACCGCGCGCTTATGATCACAACCAGCAAAAACGGAACGGACTGGACGACACCAATACCGCTCGGGGGGCACACCAGCGATAGCCCGCCGACTCTTTGCTGGATCGAAGAACAAGGCGTAATCGCATGCGTCTATGGAGACAGCACAGGCCGGCCGATACTTTATCTGACCTATACCAACTTCAAAGTCGACGCCTGGTCTTGGGCCATGCCGATAAGCAACAACCCGCGAATTCCGAAAACGGGCGGTGCTCTTGGATATCATTATGGGAAATATTTCGTCGCCTATCACAGCGAAGTACTTACGGAAGATTGAATAACGCCCCAGGCCGCATAGGGAGCGTGAAGCGGGCGATATGGGCTACCCATTTGCCCGCGCGCTCTTTTTCCCCGGCTTGCTGCCGAGCAGCTTCCAGCGCGATTGGCGGGGAGAGCGCCCCGCATTTTGAACCGAGAGCGGTGAGGACGCATGCACCGACCCCTCCGGCGGATAGGACAGCGTATCGCTTATCTGCGCCTTGTCATCGTCGGAAAAATCCGGGAATGGCAGCTTCTCCCCCTTGCGCCATGCCGCGACCCTTCGCTCCGCCTCCGCCTGCTTTTCCATGTCGATCGGCAGATCCTCCAGCCCGTATTGGACCGATGACGGGAAGGCGAACTGGACGCCGGCTTCGTCGACGATTTTCATGATATGCAGCAGGATATCCTCGCGGATCGCCAGGAACTCATCACCATTGTTGGTGCGGATATAGGCGGTGATCTCGACATCGAGCGAATATTCGCCGAACCCGACGAAGCGCACGACCGGATCCTCCATCACCCGCGGATGGGCGATGAGCAAATGGCGCAATTGCGCAATGACGTAGCGCAATTGGTCGGCGGTCGTCTCGCAGCGCAATTGCAGGGTCGTGTTGAAGCGAATGCGGTCGCGCCGGGAATAGTTCTCGATCTTCATATCGGCAAATTCCGAGTTCGGTATCGAGAACACCGTGCGGTCGAGCGAGCGCACCCGCGTCGAGCGCATGCCGATATGCTCCACGGTGCCGTGCGTGTCGTCGAACTTGCAGAAATCGCCGACGCTGACCGGTCGGTCCGCATAGAGCGTGAGGCCGGAGAGAAAATTCTGCAAGGTCGGCTGCGCCGCGAGCGCCACGGCGAGGCCGCCAATGCCAAGCCCCGCCAGTACATGCTCATAGGGCAGCTGGAACACCTGTGCCAGCGCCAGGAAGGCGAAGAGGACGATAGCGGCGCGGGCAACGCCGGTCAAAAGCGCGATCAGCGTCTCATGATAGCCCGGAACGGGCCAGCGGCTACGGTAGACATCTCCGGCTTTACCGACGAGATGCCAGAGGATCGGCACAGCGCCGAGCAGGATCGCCGCCCAGCCCAGCGCCTTCACCGGCGTCGCCACCATGCTAGGCAGGCCCAGCAGACGCAAGGCCGCCAGCAGGAAGAGACCCAGAACGATGACCCGCACCGACCATCCGACGGCATGCGGCAGCGCGGGCTGTTCTTCCGGCAACACCGCCGTACCACGCCGGTGAAAGGCGAAGAGAAGTCCCTTGGCGATGAAACCACCGACAATGCCGAGCGCACCCAGAATGCCCAGCATCAGCCATTGCCACCAATCCACGGGACCGGCGCGTTGAAGCAGGGCCGGGCTGAGCGACCGGGCAAAGGACCGTATTTTGAAATAGACGTCATCGCCCGCGGTGGCCGAGAATTCCGGCGCCACCGGCACATCCTCGACGGATGCATAGAGCGAGCGGATATGGTGCAGCGTATCCGGCGTGAACTGCCAGATCACGCCCTTGTCCGTCTCGACCGGCCCAACCGCGATATTGCCCGCCGGATGCTGGAAGAACACATAAGGCGCCTTGCTCTTGGGATCGTCGGGTATCTCCTGCCAATAGACATAGCCGATCCGGTCGATCACCTTCTTGAGGTAGCGGGTGAAGAGCGGCGCTTCGTCCGCGCGCACGGCGGCGGGAATGCCCTGCATGTTGAGCGTGCTCTCCGCCGGCGCATCGCTGCCGCCGCTGAAGCTGCCGAGCAGCACCTTGAAGGCATCGCGCGGCGTGCGCAATTTCTCCGGCTCGCTCACCGTATCCACCGGCTCGCCGCGCGCCTTGGAAAGCTCCGCCAGCTTCGCCTTCAAATCATCGAGCGGCGGCCCGACGATGAACCACTTGCCGTCCTTGCGGCGGAAATTGACGTCATAGGTCACATCAGTATCGAATTGGCCGAGCCGCGCCGTCGCCTCATCGGTTTTGATCGTCCTGTGCGGCAGGTTGGAAAGGCGGAAGGTGAGCTTGTCGATGACCGCATAAAGCTCATGCACATAATCATTGATGTTGTGGCCGCCCCGGTCCGTGTCGGCGACGTCAACCACGCTCGCCGCCTTGCCGACCAGCGCCATGCCGCCCCCTGCGGCCCGCGAAATATTGTCCGCGCCGCTTTCGTTCATCGCCTTCAGGAAGGTGGCCATCGTGGCCATCGGGCTCGATTGGTCCACGGGCACACTCTGATAGAGCGCGGCATCGGCCCGAACACCGGTCCACCATTCCGCCATGGCATCGCCGAAACGGCCCATGAAGCTGGATCCATCCGGCGACTGGACGAACAGGAAGTCGCCATGACGATCCCCCTCGGTCCAGCGGCCGATCAGCTGGTTACCGACAACCTTCGCCTCGATGCGCCCATTGTAAAGGGGATAGCGCCCCGTCACCTGCTCTCCGTTCTGCTCGAACGTGACGGGAGCCGCGCCATAGGCCCATTTCGTATTCCAGGTGCCCGTCCAGTTGGCGGTTGCTTGCGATTGCGCCTCGGAGACGAGAAACATGAGGCTGAGCAACGAAAGCACGAAAAGAAGAAAGGGAGAACGCCATCCCACCCGCAACAATCCTCTGTAATTCTTCTTTCTCTGCATCGAATCCTCGTAAATTCGATGTAAATATTAATTAATATTTACAATATTTCTATAGCTACAGTAAATTATAAATAGTATTTAGATTACCTACAGAAATAAATGAAATATTTAATGTAAAATATTATAACTACTTAATAATTAGCGAAATCTAATAGAAATCAGAAGCAACCATCCCGCTCGCCCAATATAAAAATCTCGTCTATAGATTTTCCGTCGAAGGTTGAAAGCAGACGTGTCAGTCCAGGGGCACACTGGCGATAAGGGGGCAGCGCCAGCCAATCGGCAAGAGGCCCCAATCTTCGAAAGGAGAAAGCTACAATGTGGTATCCGCCAATTTGGTCAATACCGATCATTGTCACCTTTGAGATAAAAAAGACCCGCACCACCTGGTCAGTGACGGTGCGGATCCGATTCATCACGTAAGGTATCGAGGGGCAGGAGGTCGCACTCCTGCTTCTCGCTCCTTTAATCTATAACACCGCCCTCTTCTTTTCAAGCTATGCTTGCGCCTCACCTTCCGGTTCCTTCACCCGAAACCACGCTACATACAGCGCGGGCAGGAACAGGAGAGTGATGGCCGTGCCGGCGATGATGCCGCCCATCATGGCATAGGCCATCGGCCCCCAGAACACCTCGCGCGCGATAGGGATGAGCGCCAGGCTCGCCGCCGCCGCCGTGAGCGCGATGGGGCGCATGCGGTGCTGCGTCGCCTCGATCACTGCATCCCACGGATGCACGCCCTCCTTGATCAGATCTTCCACCTGCACGATCAGGATCACCGAATTGCGGATCAGGATGCCGATCAGCGCCAGCACGCCGAGAATGGCGACGAAGCCAAGCGGTGCGCCGGAAGGCAGCAGCGCCGCCACCACGCCGATAAGCCCCAGCGGCGCCACGGCGACGACGAGGAAGAGCCGCTGAAAGCTCTGCAACTGCACCATCAGGATCGTCGCGATGACGAACAGCATCAGCGGCACGACGGCGATGATGGGCCCCTGGCTCTTGGCGCTTTCTTCGACCGTGCCCGCCGTTTCGATCTTGTAGCCATCAGGCAGCTTTGCCGCGAAGGCATCGATCTTCGGCGCGAGTTCATCAACCACCGTCATTGGCATCACGCCGTCATTGATGCCCGCCGACACGGTGATGGTGGGAATGCGGTCGCGCCGCCATACCACCGGCTGCTCCAGCTCGTAGCGGAAATTGGCGATCGAGGCGAGCGGGATGGATTCGCCCGCGCCGGTGGCGATCTGGAGATTGCGCAGCGTCTCGATGGAGCCACGCTCCTTCGCATCGGCCCTGGCGATGACATTGATGAGATAGGTCGCGTCGCGCACCTGCGTGATGGTGACGCCGCCCACCACGCTGTTGAGCGCCGTCGCGATGGATTTGGACGTGACGCCCAATTGCCGCGCCTTGTCCTGCATTACGTCGACCTTGATCATGCGGGCAGGCTCGTTCCAATCATAGGCGACAATGCCCAGATGCGGATCGATGCTCATGAGGCCCGCCAGGTCCTGCGCATAACCGCGCAAGTGCTGGATATCCGGCCCGCTGATGCGATATTGCACCGGCCTGCCTACAGGAGGCCCAAGCTCGAGGAACTTCACAAAGGTATCCGTCCCGACATAATCCTTCCGCAGCACCCTGTCGAACTCCGCCTTCAGCCGGTTGCGCGCCTCGATATTCTTCGCGACGATAATCATCTGGCCGAAATAGGGATTCGCCGGCTGCACGTCGAAGGTCAGCACGAAGCGCACCGCGCCCTGCCCGATATAGCTGCTCCAATGGTCGATATCAGGGTTGCCGGCGAGCATCGTCTTCTCGAAGCGCTCCATCTGCGCCTTGGTCTCGGCGATGGAGGCGCTTTCCGGCAGCTTCCAGTCGATCACCAGTTCCGGCCGGTCGGATGACGGGAAGAACTGCTGCTCGATGAAGCGCATGCCCACGACCGACACGGCAAAGGCCAGCACCGTGGCGATGATGGTGAGCCAGTGATGCCGAACGGAGAAGCGCAGCACGCGCGAGAAGGCCATGAAGAAGCGGCGCGGCTTCTCGTCGTGATGCGCCATCTTCGCGGGCAGGAACGTCACGCCGAGCAATGGTGCGAACAGCACCGCCACGATCCACGACACGATCAGAGACACGGCGATGACGACGAACAGCGTGAACGTATATTCGCCCGCCTGGCTGGAATTAAGCCCGATGGGCATGAAGCCGGCAATCGTCACCAGCGTCCCCGTCAGCATGGGAAAGGCGGTGTGGGTGTAGACATAGGTCGCCGCCTTGTTGAGCGGGTCGCCCTGTTCCAGCCGCGCCACCATCATTTCGACGGCAATCATCGCATCGTCCACCAGCAGGCCCAGCGCGATGATCAACGCGCCGAGCGAGACGCGCTGCAGCGAGATGTCGAGATAGCTCATGGTGAGGAAGGTGATGGCCAGCACCAGCGGGATTGACAGCGACACCACGAAACCGGCCCGCAAACCGAGGCTGATGAAGCTCACGACCAGCACAATGGCGATGGCCTCGAACAACGCGCGCGTAAATCCTGATACCGCTTCCTCCACCACCACCGGCTGGTTCGCCACCTGATGCACGCCGACGCCCACGGGAAGTTCCGCGACCGCCTTATTCATCGTCTCCCGCAGCGCCTCGCCGAATTCCAGGAGATTGCCGTTCGGCTTCATGCCGATGGCAAGCCCGATGGCATCCTTGCCGTTAAAGCGGAAGAGGGAGGTGGGCGGATCGGCATAGCCGCGCGTGACGGTCGCCACATCGGTCAGCCGGAAGAAGCGGTTGTTCACCCGCAAATTCACCGCGCGAAGACTATCTTCGGAGGTGAACTGCCCGTTGACCCGAACGCTCACCCGCTCCGGCCCCGCCTCGATGACGCCGGAGGGGGTGATGGCGTTCTGGTCCTGCAGGCTTTGCAGGATCGCCTGCTCGTCCAGCCCGAGGGCGGCGAGCTGCCGCGTCGAGAATTCCAGATAGATCGCCTCGTCCTGCGCGCCGACGAGATCGACCTTGCCGGCATTGGGCACGGTCAGAACCTTGGTCCGCACATCCTCGACATAATCGCGCAATTGCCGCTGCGTCAGCCCATCGGCGGTAAAGGCGTAGATGTTTCCGTAGACATCCCCGAAACGGTCGTTGAAGAACGGCCCGAGCACTCCCTCGGGGAAGGACGAGCGGATGTCGTTCATCATGTTGCGCACCCGCACCCATGTCGCCTCGACATCCCGCCCCTTGGTGGTCGCTTTCAGATTGACAAAGACGATGGTCTTGCCCGCCGTGGTGACGCTTCGGGTGAAATCGAGATCGTCCAGTTCCTCCAGCTTCTTCTCGATGCGGTCGGTGACCTGATTGATCGTCTCATCGACCGATGCGCCGGGCCAATTGGCCTGCACCAGCATGGTCTTGATCGTGAAGGCCGGGTCTTCCTCGCGGCCGAGGTCGATATAGGAAACGACGCCGGCGACAAGGAACACCAGCATGAAATACCAGACGAGCGAGCGGTGATTGAGAGCCCAGTCGGAGAGATTGAAATTCTTCACTGGCCTGTCCCCTCTTGCGGCAAGCTGACCTTCTGGCCTTCTCCGAGGCTATGGACGCCCGCCGTCACCACATAAGCGCCATCGGCAATATTCCCCGCCGTAAAGCTCGAGCCATTGCGCGCCACCACATCCACCGCCTGCCGGGTAACCGTCCCCGTCCTGGGATCGGCAATCCAGACAAAACTCTTGCCGCCTTCCTCAAGCAGCGCCGAGAGCGGCAGTACCACCGAGGGCTTCGTCGTTACATGCCGTGTCGCAGATATCATCGAGCCGAGCCGGAACGCCGGCGGCGGATTGTCGAGCGTGATGCGGACGCGCCGTGTGCGCGTGGCAGGGTCGGATTGCGGGGCGATCTGCCGTACCCGCCCGTTCGCCCGGATGGAGGGGGCTGATTGCAGGATGACGTCGAAAGGCATCCCCTCGGGAATATCGCCGATCATGCTGTCGGGTATATCCACCACCGCCTCGCGTATATCCGAGCGCGCGACGGTCAGCACCGTCTGCCCGGCCGCGACCACCTGCCCGACTTCCGCGCTTACCGACGACACCACGCCGTCGAAATCCGATTTCAGCTGCGCATAGCTCCGCTGGTCCTGCGCCTGGGCGAGCGCGGCCTGCGCCTTTTCCACCTGCGCGCTCGCCGCGTCCCTTCCTTGCGTCGCCGCGTCCAGCATCGCCTGCGAGATATTGCCCTGTCCGAACAGCGTGCGCTGCCGCTCTTCGCTGGCCGCGGCATTGGCGAACTGCGCTTCCGCGCTCGCCAGATCCGCCCGCGCCGCCTGTAGCGCCAGATCGAGCGAGGTCGGGTCGATGGCGGCGACCGTCTCGCCCTTTTGGATAGTATCCCCCACATCCGCATCCCGGCTGATGACCCGCCCCAGCACCCGGAAGGCGAGGTTCGTGCTGTAGCGCGGCTCGACCGTGCCGACGAAACCATATGCGCGCTGCACCTGGGGTTCGGCCTTGATGTAGAGGACGGGGCGGATGGGCTCGGGCTGCTGCTGATGCTGCTCGCTACAGGCGGTGAGGAGGAGGGTGGCGAGGCTTAGGAAGGCTGCTCGTTTGAAAAAGCAGAGGGTCCGGAACCGCCGCTCACCCCCCTCTGCCCTCCTGAGCTTGTCGAAGGGCGGCATCTCCCCCACAAGGGGGGAGATTACGCCTTCACGACTGCTCGGCACCGATCGCGAACGTTGAAAGAGAAGAGGCGTGGCGCGTGTCAGCCAATCTCCCCCCTTGTGGGGGAGATGCCGCCCTTCGACAAGCTCAGGAGGGCAGAGGGGGGTGTTATAGCGCAACCGTCTCTTCATTCCCCCGCCCCCTCGACCACATCCACCACTTCCCCCGCTCGCAGCAATTGCGTCCCCTTGGTCACCACGCGCTGGCCTTCCTCAACCCCGCTGACTATCACGACCCGCTCACGCTCATAGCTCAGCACCTTCACCGGAGCGAGCGCGGCGACATTCCCCTCCCCCAGCACAAACACCGCCGGGCGCCCTGCATCTGAAGTAAGCGCGCTCCAGGGCAGTACCGCCGCGCGCTGCGGCTCAAGCTGCATGGTGCCGGTGATGGGCGCACCGAGCGCCATCTCGCGCGGCGTATCGCTGATCCCGACTTTGACGCGAACCGTGCCGGTGGCCGGATTGACGACGGGCGACACCTCGCGCACCTGCCCCTTCGCCTGAACTTTCGGATTGGCGATGAGGCTCACCGTCACCTCTTCGCCCGCCTTGCCCTTCGCCACCAGCGTCTCCTGCACGTCAAACACCGCGTCGCGCGGGCCGTCTTCGGCGATGGTGAAGGCGGTTTCCGTCGCCTGCACCACCTGCCCCACCTCGATGTTGCGCGCGGTGATCACGCCGGAAATCCCGGCCCGCAATTGGGTGTAGGAAAGCTCGTCCCTGGCATTGGCAAGCTGGCTTTCCGCCACGGCCACCGCGCTTTGCGCCGTCCGCAGGCTCTGTTGCGCTTCGTCGAATTGCCGCCGCGTCGTAAAACCCCGGTCGAGCAGCACCTGCTGCCGCTCGAAGGCGGAGCCCGCCTGCGTCAGTTGTGATTTCGCCGCGTCGAGGGAGGCTTGCGCCGTGCGGATATTGACCTGCTGCGTGGAGGGATCGAGCTTCGCCAATACTTGCGTTCCCGTGACATGCTGGCCGACATCGGCGTCGCGCTCGGTCACCTGCCCGCCGACGCGGAAGGACAGGTTGGTGAGGGTGCGCGCCGCGATGGCCCCGGTCAGCACGATCTCCGGCGCATAATCAGCATAATGGACGGTTTCGACGGCGACCGCGACGGTATCCTCGCCTTTCGCGACCTCTCCCTGCCGTTCGCAGGCCGAAAGCGCCACGACGATAAGCCCCAGGCCGACAAGCCGTCTCCAGCCAGACGCTGCAAAATGGCGCATGCCACCGTCCCTCTCCATGCCTGTCATCCAGTCCCCCCGGCACTCCTGTCCCGGAAGAGATAAGTCATCCGCGTCAATATGCAACGCAATAATGATACTTGATTCCGCTGCCGCAATCCGCCATGCCGGAAGGGTGAGGAATGCATAAAGGGTGGGAGAGAGATGACGATCCATGACATCGCGGATTTGAAGGAACTGGCGCGCCGCCGCGTCCCGAAAATGTTCTTCGATTATGCCGATTCCGGCGCCTGGACGGAGAGCACCTACCGCGCCAACGAGGAAGACTTCAAGAAAATCCAGCTGCGCCAGCGCATTCTGGTCGATATGACCGACCGCTCGCTGGAGAGCACCATGATCGGCCAGAAGGTCTCCATGCCCGTGGCCCTCGCCCCGACCGGCCTCACCGGCATGCAGCACGCCAACGGCGAGATGCTGGCGGCACAGGCCGCGGAAGAGTTCGGCGTTCCCTTCACCCTCTCCACCATGAGCATCTGCTCCATCGAAGACGTGGCCTCGGTGACGAAGAAACCGTTCTGGTTCCAGCTCTACGTGATGCGCGACCGCGATTTCGTGAAGAATCTGATCGACCGCGCCAAGGCCGCCAAATGCTCGGCCCTCGTCCTCACCCTCGACCTGCAGATCCTCGGCCAGCGCCACAAGGATTTGCGCAATGGCCTCTCCGCCCCGCCGAAATTCACCCCAAAGCATATCTGGCAGATGGCGACCCGGCCCGCCTGGTGCATGGGCATGCTCGGCACGCAGCGCCGCACCTTCCGCAACATCGTGGGCCACGCCAAGGGCGCGACCGACCTCTCCTCCCTCTCCGCCTGGACCGCCGAGCAGTTCGACCCGCGCCTCAATTGGAGCGATGTCGAATGGATCAAGCAGCACTGGGGCGGACCGCTGATTTTAAAGGGTATCCTCGACGTCGAGGACGCAAAGATGGCGGCGCAATCGGGCGCGGATGCCATCGTCGTCTCCAACCATGGCGGCCGCCAGCTCGACGGTGCCCCCTCCTCCATCTCGATGCTGCCGAAGATCGTCGATGCGGTCGGCGACAAGATCGAAATCCATATGGATGGCGGCGTCCGCTCGGGCCAGGACGTGCTGAAGGCGCTGGCGCTTGGCGCGCAAGGCGTCTTCATCGGGCGTCCTTTCCTCTACGGCCTCGGCGCGATGGGCAAAGAGGGCGTCACCCTCGCGCTCGACATCATCCGCAAGGAACTCGACATCACCATGGCGCTTTGTGGCAAGCGCCGCGTGACCGATATCGGGCAGGATGTGCTTTATAGGGAGTAGTGCTGGTCACGCAGAATGACCTGCGCTTCAGACACCCCCCTCTGCCCTGCCGGGCATCTCCCCCACAAGGGGGGAGATTGGCTGTAAGGTTCGCTTTCGCTAATCTCACACCTCGGCGATTGTGTGCCGTCATGAATGAAGGCCGATCTCCCCCCCTTGTGGGGGAGATGCCCGGCAGGGCAGAGGGGGGTTACTGTCCCGCCAACCTTTCATATCAAAACGCCCCAGGAGCACGCCCATGCGCAACACCCCCCGCCTTGAAAACTACTGGATGCCCTTTACCGCCAACCGGCAGTTCAAGGCCGCGCCGCGCCTGCTCGCCTCTGCCGAAGGCATGTATTACACCGATGTGGACGGCAACAAGGTGCTGGACGGCACATCCGGCCTCTGGTGCGTCAATGCCGGCCACGGCCGCAAACGCATTGCGCAAGCGGTGGAGCGGCAGCTCACCACCATGGACTACGCACCCTCCTTCCAGATGGGCCACCCCGTCGCCTTCGAATTCGCCGAAAAGCTGGCGGCAAAGGCCCCCGGTGGCGAGGGCGCGCAGCTCGACCGGGTTTTCTTCACCGGCTCCGGCTCGGAATCCGTCGATACGGCCCTGAAAATCGCCATCGCCTATCAGCGCGCCATCGGCCAGGGAACGCGCACTCGCGTCATCGGTCGTGAGCGCGGCTATCACGGCGTCGGTTTCGGCGGCATTTCGGTCGGCGGCCTCGTCAACAACCGCCGCGTTTTCCCCACCCTCCCCGGCACGGACCATCTGCGCCATACCCATGATCCCGCGCGCAACAGCTTCGTCAAGGGCCTCCCCGCCCATGGCGCGGAACTGGCCGACGATCTGGAGCGCCTCGTCGCACTCCACGGCGCGGAAACCATCGCCGCCGTCATCGTCGAGCCCGTCGCGGGTTCCACAGGCGTGCTGCTCCCGCCGCAAAATTATCTGGAGCGCCTGCGCGCCATCGCCGACAAGCACGGCATCCTCCTGATCTTCGACGAGGTTATCACCGGCTTCGGTCGTCTCGGCACACCCTTCGCGGTCGATTATTTCGGCGTCGTCCCCGACCTCGTCACCACTGCCAAGGGCCTGACCAATGGCGCGATCCCCATGGGCGCGGTCTTTGCCAGCCGCAAGGTCCACGACGCGCTGATGCAGGGGCCGGAAAGCCAGATCGAGCTTTTCCACGGCTATACCTATTCCGGCCACCCCGTCGCCTGCGCGGCAGGTCTGGCAACGCTCGAAATCTACGAGGACGAAGGGCTGCTCACCCGCGGCGCGGAACTGGCCGATTACTGGCAGGAGGCGATCCATTCGCTGAAGGGCCTGCCTGACATCATCGACATCCGCACCATCGGCCTCGTCGCGGGCATCGAGCTTGCTTCCCGTGACGGCGCGCCGGGCGCCCGCGCTTACGAGGTTTTCACCGATTGCTTTAATAAAGGCTTGCTCATTCGCGTAACTGGCGACATCATTGCCCTCTCACCGCCCTTGATTGTCGAGCGCGATGAGATCGACACAATGGTTTCGATGCTTGGAGAGAGTATTAAGCAGGCAGCATAGTAAAACGCGAAATATTCCTCTTTCCACCGGCATTATACTCGCTTAAACTTCGAATAACTTAGGCGAGCGGGGAAGGTCGCTGATGAATATTTTTCGGTCGTTGGGGCTGGCCAAGGCCCCGCAGAGGCCGGCCAGGCAAAGGCTGACGCTGGATATCTCGCACATCGCGGTTTACGCCATCGGCGATGTGCATGGCTGCTATGACCAGCTCCTGGCGCTGGAGCGCATCATCGCGGCCGATGCAAGCCGCCTGCCCGATCCCAAGCTCATCGTCATGCTCGGCGATTACATCGATCGCGGCCCTGCCCCGGCGGAGGTGATCGAGCACCTGATCGGTCCGCCGCCGGATGGCTTTTACCGCATCTGCCTCATGGGCAATCATGAAATGGCGATGCTGGATTATCTCGACGGGCAATTGTCGCTGAAGGACTGGCTGAAGCTCGGCGCCGCCGCCACGCTTTTTTCCTATGGCATCGACGTCGACCAACTGAAGAAGACTCATCGCACGGCCAAGAAGCTGAACGAGGCCATCCAATCCGCCATACCGGAAAGCCATGTGGAGTTTCTACGGTCCCTGCCGATCATGATCGATTCCGGCTTCTTCGTCTTCGCCCATGCCGGCATCCGCCCGGGCACGCTTCCCGCCGAACAGACCGATGAGGATCTCGTCACCATCCGCGAGGACTTCTTCGCCAGCGCCCACCTCCTCGACCGTTGGGTCGTCCACGGCCATACTCCGGTGGAGGCGGCAGGGCCCGTGGGACGCCGCATCAATGTCGACACCGGCGCGTTCTTCTCCGACAAGCTCAGCGCGGTGCGGCTGTGGAACCGCAAGGGACGCATACTCTCTACGTAATATGGCTGCTTGCGCTTGGGCAGGAATGGCGCTTTATTGAGCGGAAGATGCCCATTCGCGGCGTCCTTCCCCATGGAGCCTTCCTTGCCTGCCCTCAACATTGCCAATGAACTGACCGTGCGCGACTGCCAACTCGCCGATATTCCTGAAATCACAGCCATCTATGCCCATGCGGTGCGCACCGGCACGGCGAGTTTTGAGCTTGAGCCGCCATCCGAAGCGGAGATGGCGAGACGCCGCGAAACGCTCGTCGCCGGGGATTTTCCCTATGTCGTCGCGGTTATCGGCGGCAAGATCGCGGGTTATGCTTATGCGGGACCACACCGGGCGCGTCCGGCCTATGACGACACCGTGGAGAACTCGGTCTATGTGCACAAGGATTTCCATGGCCGCGGCATCGGCAAGGCACTGATGATGGAGGTGATCGAGCAGGCGGAAGAGCGCGGGTACCGCCAAATGGTCGCCGTCATCGGCGATTCCGCCAACACCGCCTCCATTCGCCTGCACGAGAGCCTGGGCTTCCAGATCATCGGCACGCTGAAATCGGTCGGCTGGAAGCATGGTCGCTGGCTCGATACCGTGCTGGCGCAGCGCGCGCTGGGTCCCGGCGATGGGACGCCGCCATCAGACAGATAACGCCCCAGCAGTTTTCAAATCGCCTTCAAATTCACCCGCGCTTCAAGCTTCGCCGCGTCTTCCTTGCGCTCGCTGTAGCGGTTGGTGAGGTAGCCGGAAACATCGCGCGTCAGAAGCGTGAATTTGACTAGCTCCTCCATCACATCGACAACCCGGTCGTAATAGGATGAAGGCTTCATCCGGCCCGCCTCGTCGAATTCCTGAAAGGCTTTCGCCACCGAGGACTGGTTGGGAATGGTGATCATCCGCATCCAGCGACCAAGCACGCGCATCTGGTTAACCGCATTGAAGCTCTGGGAACCGCCGCTCACCTGCATAACGGCGAGCGTGCGCCCCTGTGTCGGACGGATGGAGCCGACGGAAAGCGGTATCCAGTCGATTTGCGCCTTGAGAACGCCGCTCATCGCCCCGTGGCGTTCGGGGCTGACCCACACTTGCCCTTCCGACCATTCGGAAAGTTGGCGCAACTCCTGCACCTTCGGATGATCCGCCGGCGCGCTATCCGGCATCGGCAAGCCAGTCGGGTCGTAGATGCGTGTCTCCGCCCCGAAATGCTCCAGAAGCCGGGCGGCTTCCTGCGCCAACAGGCGGCTATAGGAGCGCTCGCGCAATGAGCCGTAGAGCAGCAATATGCGTGGCCGATGGGTGGAAGGGGGAGACGAAAGCCTTGCCGGATCGGGTATGTCGAGAATATCCACGCTGACGTTTGGCAAATCAGACAATGCGTTTTCCCTCCTGATCGACGACAGCCTCACCGTCCTCCTTCGTAAACGCCCCCTGCTGCGGCAGAGGCAGGATGTCAAGGACAACCTCCGACGGACGGCATAGGCGGACACCGAGCGGGGTGACGACGAACGGGCGGTTGATCAGGATCGGATGCTCCAGCATCGCGTTGAGAAGCTGCTCGTCGTCAAGCGCGGGATCGTCCAGCCCAAGCTCCGCATAGGGCGTGCCCTTTTGCCGGATCGCCTCGCGGACGCTCAAACCGGCCTTGGCGATCATATCCTTGAGTTCCTCCCGGCTGGGCGGCGTCTTCAGATATTCGATCACATCAGGCTCGATCCCGGCATTGCGGATCATGGCCAGCGCATTGCGCGACGTGCCGCAGGCAGGATTGTGGTAGATCGTAACGTCCATCAGAGCGTCCTTTCCAGTTCGTTGCTATTGCGGACCGAAGCACCGCGCTCGTACCAGCCCTTGCTGTTGTTGACGATCCAGACCACGGAAAGCATCACGGGCACCTCGACCAGCACACCGACCACGGTTGCGAGCGCCGCACCGGAATTGAAACCGAACAGGCTGATGGCAGCGGCAACCGCGAGCTCGAAGAAATTGCTGGCGCCAATCAGTGCGGAAGGCCCCGCCACGCAATGCTGCTCGCCGGAGATGCGGTTGAGAAGGTAAGCAAGACCCGAATTGAAATAAACCTGGATCAGGATCGGCACCGCCAGAAGCGCGATCACCAGCGGCTGCGCAATGATCTGCTCGCCCTGGAAGCCGAACAGCATGATGAGCGTTGCGAGCAGCGCGACCAGCGACAGCGGTTGCAACATGGCAAGCAGGCGGTCGAGCGCCGCCTGCCCGCTGACAGCGAGAAGGCGGTTGCGCACCACCTGCGCGATGATCACGGGAATAACGATATAGAGCACCACCGAAAGCACCAGCGTGTTCCAAGGCACCGTAATGGCCGAGAGCCCCAGCAGCAGGCCGACGATCGGCGCGAAGGCGACGACCATGACGGCGTCGTTGAGCGCCACCTGCGACAGGGTGAAATGCGGCTCGCCCCTGGTCAGGCTCGACCAGACGAACACCATTGCGGTGCATGGCGCGGCGGCGAGGATGATAAGCCCCGCAATATAGGAATCGATCTGCATTGCCGGCAGATAAGGGCGGAACAGCCAGCCGATGAAGAGCCACCCGAGCAGCGCCATCGAAAATGGCTTTACCGCCCAATTGATGAACAGCGTGACGCCGATGCCCCGCCAGAAGGCGCCAACCTCGCGAAGCGCCGCAAAATCGATGCGCAGCAGCATCGGGATGATCATCAGCCAGATCAGCACAGCCATCGGGATATTGACCTTGGCGATCTCCAGCGCTCCGACCGCGTGGAAGAGGCCGGGCGCCAGATGGCCCAGCGCGACGCCCGCGACGATGCACAATGCGACCCAGATGGTAAGGTAACGTTCGAAAATCGACATATCAGTCAAAGTCCTCAAGCTTGCCGATGCTGCCGGCCCCCTCTTTGGGCGGACAGCATGGAATGATATCGGCTATCAAAGGCGCACAAATATCGGGATGGCCGGCGCAGCAATCCTTGAGCAGGTAGGTGAGTGCACTGTGAATACCCTCGAAACGCACACGATAGATAATCGAACGGCCCTGCCGCTCGGAAAAGATGAGCCCGGCGCGGGTGAGAATTGCCAGATGCGTCGACATCGTATTCTGGGGCGTGTCGAGGAGGCGTGAGATTTCACCTGCAGGCAGCCCCTCCGGCTCGTGCATCACAAGGAGCTTGAAAGCATCCATGCGCGTCGGCTGGGCCAAGGCTGAGAAAGCTTCGATGGCAAGATTTTTTTTCATATTTCGAGATATATCGATATATAATCCTACGTCAAGAGCCAGCCCGATAAGGCCAGCGTGAAAACCCCTTCTTGAGCGTTATCCCTGTGCCCCGAGATAATGGATATGCAGCCGCCCGTGATGCGGCGAGCGGTCGATGAAGGCTTTCACGCCGAACACCTCCGCGACAAGCTCCTGCGTCAGCACCGCCTCCGGCGCGCCTGCGGTCACCACGCGGCCATGCTGCAGAACGGCGATCCGGTCGCAGAACATGGCGGCGAGGTTGAGATCGTGCAACGCCACCACGCTCGTCACCGGCAGTTTTGAAACCAGCGACAGGATCTCCAATTGGTGCTGGATGTCCAGATGGTTTGTCGGCTCGTCGAGGATGAGCTCCGTCGGCGTCTGCGCCAGCGCCCTTGCGATATGGACGCGCTGACGCTCGCCGCCCGAGAGCGTGTGCCAGGATTGCGCCCGCTTGTGCATCATGCCGACGCTGGCGAGCGCATGGGCGACCGCCTCCTCGTCCCGTGCCGTCCAGGGCGTGAGCGGCCCACGATGCGGCGTGCGCCCAAGCCGCACCACATCCTCGACGCTGATGGGCGCGTCCGTCGTTGCCTGCTGTTCCACCAGCGCGATCCGGCGCGAAAGCATCGCGCGGGACATGCCGCCGATTTCGTCATTACCGAGCGTGATGACGCCGCTATCCACGCGCCGGAGTCCGCAGATCAGCCGCAGCAGGCTCGATTTGCCCGAGCCATTCGGCCCGAGCAATCCCAGCATCTGTCCCGGCTCGATATGGAGCGTGACATCGTCGACGATGGTCTTGCCTGACGCCGCCCAGCATGCAGCCTTGACGGATATGCTCATACCGCCCTCCTCGCCCGATAGAGAATGAATGCAAATGCCGGCGCGCCAAACAGCGCCGTCACCACGCCGATGGGCAATATCTGCTGCGGAATGATGATCCGCGAGACGATATCCGCCAACACCATGAAGATCGCCCCCGCCATGGCCGAGGCGGGGATGAGCCGCAAATGCCCCGGCCCGACGATGAACCGCGCCGCATGGGGAATGACCAGCCCGACAAAGCCGATGGAGCCGACAATGCTGACCATCGTCGCCGTCAGCAGCGAGGTGAGGCCGATGAGGACAACACGCACCCGCGCGACCGGCACGCCCAGCGTCGCCGCCGCATCGGCGCCGAAGGTGAAGGCATCGAGCGCGCGGGCGTAGAAGAGGCAGACCACAAACCCGACAAGCGCCACCGGCGCGGCGAGATACACATCGGGCCAGCGCACGCCGCCAAGGCTGCCGAGGAGCCAGAACATGACGCCCCGCGCCTGCTCCGCATTGGCGGAGGTGGTGACAATGTAGGAGGTCAGCGCATTGAAGAGCTGCGACCCGGCCACCCCGGCAAGGATGATCCGTTCATGGCTTCCGCCGGAGCCTGCCGCCAGCACCGAAACCAGCAGGAAGGCGATGATCGCGCCGATGAATGCCCCGCTCGAAAGGGTCAGCACGCCGTAACCGAGCCCCAGGATCATCACCGCGACGGCTCCTGTGGACGCACCCGCCGAAATGCCGAGCACATAGGGCTCCGCCAGCGGATTGCGCAGCAGCGCCTGCAGGATGACGCCCGAAAGCGCCAGCGCCGCCCCGCAAGAAGCCGCCACCAGCGCCCGGCTCATCCGGTAATCCCAGATGATGCCCGCCTGAATACCGCTCACCGCGAAATCCGCGCCGAACAGCCGGTTGGCGAGGGCCTTGAAAGTGGTCGCGAGCGGGATCGTCATTTCGCCTATGGAGACCGCCATGGCGATGGAGAGGAGGAGGGCGGCAATGGATAGAAGGGCGAGGAGGATGAGAGTGGTTTCGGCTTTAAGGGAAGCGCGAGGCCTACCCCCCTCTGCCCTACCGGGCATCTCCCCCTCAAGGGGGGAGATTGGCTGACACGGTTGGCTATATTCACCTTGCACCGTTTGCGATTGATACCGAGCGGCCATAACAGCGTGATCTCCCCCCTTGGGGGGGAGATGTCCGGCAGGACAGAGGGGGGTACTGTCCCGCTGCCGTTTCCATTTAAAATGTATCACTTCGCCAACCCGAACGTCTTGATTCCCGCCGCCAGCGCCTCGATCCCGTCTATCGTACGGATCGTCGGGTTCATCGCCTGCGCATCCATCATGACAAAATGCTTCTGCTTCACCACATCGAGCTGGCTCACCACAGGATCGGTTTCAAGAAAATTGACCTTCACCGCCGGATCGTCAGCGGCATAGCGGCGGCGGGTCATTTCGCCGATGACGATCACCGCAGGGTTCTTCGCGGCGATGGTTTCCCAGCTCACCAGCGGCCATTCCTCATTGGTGTCGATGATGTTGTCAGCGCCGAGCACCCGCAGCATATAGGCCGGAGCGCCGTTCCTGCCCGCCACAAACGCATCGCCCTTCACATCCTTGCTGGAGAACCAGAAGACGACGGGCAGGCCGGTACCCTTCTCGCCCGCGACCGAGGCGATGGCGTCCGCCTCGCGCTTCTTCAATTCCGCCACCAGCTTCTCCCCGCGCTCCTGCACGTCGAAGATTTCCGCCAGTTCCCGGATCTCCTGATAGACGAGATCCATCGTGAACGGCTCCTTGCGCACCCCGTCGCCGCCGCCGGAATTGTCCTTGGCGACGCAATCGGCGGGCGAGATATAGGTGGGGATGCCCAAGTCGCCGAATTGCCGGCGCGTGCCCACCGCTCCCTGCGGGCCGACATCCCACTCGAACTGCGCGGCAACGAGATCAGGCTCCTGCCCCACGACCGATTCGAAGCTCGGGCTGTTGTCGGCAAGCCGCTTGATCCTGGCGTTTTCGCTCTCAAAAGGCTTCAGCACCGGCCCGACCCAGACGGCGGTGCCGGCGATCTTGTCGGCAAGGCCGAGCGACAGCAGAATTTCCGTCGAGTTCTGGCCGATGGCCACCGCCCGCTGCGGTGCCTTGTCGAAGGTGACGGAAACGCCGCAATTGCGTAGCGTCAGCGGGTATTTGGTATGTTCGGCCGCCTGGGAAACCGTAGCGCCGGCGAGAAGCCCCAGAGCGAACGCCCCAAATACGCCCGCAATGACGAAGACGCCCCCACGGGCGCGCCGCCGAGTGATATCCAGCATGATTGTTTCCTCTCCGGGCAACCCCGCCCGCGATTATGGACTCTGATTCGACGGCAGGTCTCCTGGCTCGCGGATATCTGCTTCACATCTGCCTTCCCGCCATCCGTCTCCGGACCGGCAGTGGCATGGCGCCTCACGAGGAGACGCCACAAGGACGTTCGGCAATCCGCCTACAGTTGCGGGGGCAGCCACGGTCTTGGTCCCATTTGGGTCGTCCGCACCGTGTTCCCTATTAATCCCCTGGGAGTCATCCTTCGGGGAACCGTCACCGTGATTCTTAAAGTGGCCGGGAGGCTCCCGTCAAGTGACCGAAGCCGAACGCGCTTTTCGTAATGTAATAACGTTACAAACGTCAAGCACTAAAATGCCACAGCACCGGACGCATGATGCCGCAAGTTGCAAAGCTTTGACGGGGAGATCCTGCCGCCAAAACAACGGCTTAAGGAAACTTATCTTGCCTGGACTGTCTCACGCCCTGCTCTCATATACAAAAGAACTGGAATAAGCTTGGCGACGGGTTCGGACACTGTGTCCACCGCAAATATCGTAGTTCAACGCTGGATAGCGGAAATCCTATTGACTCTTTAACTATAGTACTATTTATCTCTCGCAACTTTTAGGGGGACCCCATGCACAATGCAAACGATCGCGGCTTGAAGGATGTTTTGCTCTGGCTGAGCTATGCCTTCCTGTTCGTCGTGATCTGCCTCGTGGTGAACGAACTGCGCGGCGTGCTCGTTTGAAATCTTCCGCAGTATATAACCAGTCAAAGCGAAGCGAAGCATAGATCGCAAAGCTTTCTTGATATTTCCTTTTGCCGACATGCTCGGGAAAATCACGACTCACCGAGCCCCAAATCCAATTATACTTCGGTCTATAATCCCTGACCGCAAAGCCCGCATGCTTAGCCTCGCTTTCCCTAAACAATCTTCCGGAACAATACGCGCCCTCGGCGGTTAATCGGGTGGTGCATTGCAAAGGAGATTTGAGACATGTCGAACATGGACGAATGGGTGAACCAATGGCTACGTGACGCGCACGCCATGGAAGAGCAGGCGGAGCAGATGCTGAGCGCGCAGGCGAGCCGCCTGGAGAATTACCCTCAGTTGCGCGCCCGCATCGAGCAGCATCTGGCCGAGACGAAATCCCAGCGCGAACGGATCGCCCGCTGCATCGAGCAGCGCGGAGGCTCCACCTCCACCATCAAGGACGCCGCTGGCAAGCTAACCGCGATGATGCAAGGGCTGGGCGGTGTCATGGCTGGCGACGAAGTCGTCAAGGGCACGCTGGCGAGCTATACGTTCGAGCACATGGAAATCGCCTCCTACCGCATTTTGGTCGCTGCCGCGAAGGCTGCAGGCGACATGACCACAGCGCGGGTCTGCGAAGAGATTTGCCGCGAGGAAGAGGCCATGGCCGAGTGGCTCGCGGATCATGCCAATGGCATCACCCAGGAATATCTGCGGCGCGATTCCGCCGAACTCGAAACGGCCAAGCGTTAGTTTCTCGCTGGAAATCCAATCGAGCAGCCGGGTGGAGATCACCCGGCGCCACCTATTTGCCCAGCGCACCGCACATTAGCGCGGTTGAATCATATGGCAATTGCAACCTACTGAATTATTTACGATATTTTAAAGGGTTTGACTCCGTTACCCGACCGGACCACACTTCCAGACCTAGGCACTCCCGTCATTTGGGCTTATTTCGTAGCCTGGTTAAGCTAAACGGAGAATCACATGCCTATTAGGGGTGAATATCCAGGTCCCGGTTCTGCCTATAGCGGTGAAGACTGGCGCGTCATGCAAACCGCCTATCACAGGGCAGCCGCCATCCTGGAGCACGGTCCCAATGACAGCTGGAAGGCGAATCGCCTGGCACGAGAAGTCATGCGACTCTTTAATCTCGGCTATCGCGACGTGGAAGCCCTTGCTTTTGCCGCCGCCGACAGCGAGAGCAACCGCATAGACCAGGAAAGAAAGTTTCCTGTCGCCATGTGAACTGATTGGCTCCGGGGAGGATAGCCTTCCATGGGCCTGCCTCTAGACTTCGAAAGAGGTTGAGGTGACCGCAATCATCCCGGCTGGGCATCCCAGCCGGGATTTTCTGTTAGCGTGTTTCACCTTTTGATGGAAACAGCCGCTCATTCTTTACCATTATGGCCATGTCACCGTAGAGGAATGGATCCCAGTGACACAAGCACTGGGATCCATTCCTCTACCTCTCCATAACGACAAGGGTCCCAAATCAGAATTCAAGCGATTCCATCAACTCATGAACCGCTCTAAATCCAGTGCAGGACGGATGTTCCGATTCAGCCCCAGATTCGCTGGGAATTCTGGAGCCACCGATACTCCAGCGGACACCTGAGCATCAGAATTTTCCCAAATAAACTCTTGTTCGGCGTACCGCCCCAACTTTCCGCCGGAGATATTCTTCGATTTCCTGTTAGAAATGAATGGCTTAGCCGATATCGTCAATTTTAGCTAAATTAGTGCAAATTGCTCCCCATTTGTTAGGGTTGCGACTCACCCATTTTTTAGCGCACAAATTGCATGCCGGATGTTCCATCGGCACTGAGGCCCGACCCCCACCCGCAACCATCATCCAGGTCGGGCCTCTTCCCTTCCCTTCGACAAGGCAGCACAAATTCTCCGGCAGATAAGCCCCTGCGGCTTTATGCGCCGGCACAGTCAATATCGGGCGGTCGATACACCAAAGCAAAACGGCGGGCCCCGTGATGGCAGCCCGCCGTCTTGTAAGAGCGCCAGTAAGCGCGTCTCTTAGTAGTCGGTCTCGTAGTCCGTGTCGTTATAGAGGCGCTTGGTGCCGCGATATTCGGTTCCGCCATTGATGCGAACCGTCTTCGAAGTATGGATGCGGCGCTCCGGCAGAACCTCCGTGCGATGGACGTACTGGTTACGGGTCACGACCCGCGGACGCTCATGAATGCGCGTCACGACGTTCTCGCGAACAACCGGTTGCACGCGGTCAACCCGGACGATCCGGTTGACGTGACGCACATAGCGGGTGTTGTTGACGTCACGATAGCGCGTCATGTTCTTGACGTTGCGGACGGTCTTGTAACGATAAACCGTTTCCGCGGTCGGAGCTACATGGGCGCGATTCACGATCGTCTTGGAAGTACGGACGTGACGGGTCGGCAGCATCTCTGTCCGGTTGCCATAACGGTTCTCACGGATCACCGCGGTCTTGTTATGAACGCGCGTCACCGTATTGACCCGCGTGACGGGCTGGACGCGCGTCACGTTCACAATGCGCTTGGTATGCGTCACGACGCGAGGACGCTCAACATCACGATAGCGCGTGACATTGCGCACCTGGCGCTTGACATTCCCCTCACGATAGGTCGTCTCGACCTTGGTCGTGGGGATATTTCTCCTTGCTTCCTGCGCTTCCGCGGCAACCGTGATGGCGACCATCGAAGCGCTTGCCAGGGCGGCAATAGCAAAGAGATTTTTGAAGGACTTCATCATGACTCTGTCTCCTAGAGTTACACAAGCTACACATCATTGAACTAAGCCCTCAGTTTCCCCCTACTGAAAAGACCTAACGCAGCGAAATCTAATCGAGAATACTTACGAATGTACAAAGGAAAACCCAAACACTACTATTCTACTTTAAAATATTGCCGATAATTTTTACTAAGTTTGTAAGTAACTTAGGATTTTCTGTTATTTTACTTGGCCACTATCCAGACAAATTCATATGCATTCTTTGTTTATCTTCCTAAAATTCTAAATATTATAAGGAACGAAAATATGAGAGCGACAATAAGAGTGGGCGCGGTTCTTCTGGCCTTGCTTGGACTTTCCGGGGCGGCTTCAGCAGCGCCGAATACTGACTGCCGTCCGGCGGCCCTTCGCAGTCTTCAGAAGCTGTCTCCCGACGGCTATGCGATATACCGGGCAATGCAGGACAAGGAGCAGTTCATGACCTGGATCACCTGCGAGGATGTGCAGCTCGATCTTGCGACGGCGGTTCATGAATCCGTGCATACGCTGACGGAGGAGCAGGATGCCTATCCGCTCATCGGCGGCAGCAGCCTCCCGCGCCCGCATGAAACCGAGAGCTTCTTCCCGCCGCGGGAAATTGCCGGCCAGATGGCGCGAAGATTCAAGGACCCGCTCTTCATCGACACCTATCTGAAGCCGGGCGCAGCATCCTCGGCGGATAATTTCATGGTGCTCCTGGATGAGCTCAACGCGTTCAGCCATGACCTTAACTCCGCTGTCCGGCTTACCTCCGTCCATACCGGCGGCAACCGGCCCGACCATCGCGACGGCCTCGCCGCCATGATGGCGTTCGTGACGGCCTATGCGGACGAAGCGCGAAAGAGCCATCCCGAAACATGGCAAGGGCTGAACGAGCCGAAGACCGCGAAGATCATCAGCACGCTCTGGAAACAGGCCGAAACCGCGATGACCTCCTCTTGCGGCATAGCGGAATTCGGAACGAATGACCGCGATTACCTGAGCTATGTCGCGAATACCGAGAATTCAGCGGCCCTCGGCGATATCATCGGCCGCGCCCCTGCCCGCCTCACGGCCTGCCTCTCCGCTCCGGTCACCGCCGCGACGCAATGATCCCGTCTCTTGGGCAGGCCTCGGGCAAAGCTGCCCAGGGCCTGCCATCTCGGCGCCCTTTTTTGCCGCCAAGGACACATGAATCTTTTTTAATTTAGCGATTGCAGCTTCATCAGCCTCTACCTATTTCATTGCATGAGGCCACTGCATTTCAGCTGTTTTGTTTACCTGGGAAGAATGCAGAGATGGCCGGATCAAGTGGAAATGCGGCCCACTGCCCGGCTTAAACCATGTGTATACCGAGTTTATCGTTTTTACTGCGATAGAATTGCTCGCAAAGCCATATAAAGGGCCACATTTCCGTATTACCACTAGGGCTAGCAGATTCGCGTTTACTGGCTGATAAGAACACTGGGAACATTCCTCTTGCCCCGTTGCGCGGACTGCTGAAAACTATTACGTGCATGCCACAAAACAATAATGATTCTAGAGGAGCCTAAAATGTTGGAAGAAAAGAACCAGAACGAAATCATCGAGTTCACCGCCGAGATCGTCACGGCCTATGTGGCCAACAATTCGGTAGCGGCGAATGACCTGCCATCCCTCATCGCTGAGATCCATGCCTCCCTGTCCGGTCTGATGACGGAGACGGTTGCCATGCCCGCGGAGAAGCCCACCCCCGCAGTATCGATCAAGAAGTCCGTCACGGACGACTACATCATCTGCCTGGAAGACGGGAAGAAGTTCAAGTCGCTCAAGCGCCATTTGATGACCCATTACGGGATGACGCCTGAGGAATACCGCGCGAAGTGGGACCTCCCGTCCGATTACCCGATGGTCGCCCCAAACTATGCGGCGACCCGCTCGAACCTTGCCAAGCAGATGGGCTTGGGACGCAAGGCGAAGGCGGAGCTGGAAAAGCCGCGCAAGAAGGCCGCTTGATAAGCTGGAAATCCGGGACCGGGCATTTCCGAAACACATATTGCTGAAAAAAGGGGGTAGGATATCCGTCTGGCGTGATCCTGCTCTCGTCCCCGAAAATGCTGATCGCGCGTCTCATGACGGCGTGGATCGAAACGGGGTAAAATATGCGTGAAAGAGGAAAACCGGCGCTCTCGGGTCCGATCAGCGTTCGCGTCGTATCCGGAAATTTATGTCTTCTTCCGATTGCGAGGCACACGAACGGCATATTCAAAGCCCCTCCCTTCTTCAGAGGGAGGGGCTTTTTGTGGCCCGAACTTAGCCCGCAGGCGCCACGGCGGGCGTGAGCGTCACGGAAGTTCCCGTGGCGGCGATGTTGAGACCCTTCACGCCGGTAACGCTGACCGTCTGCAGCTGGATGGAACCAGCGGTGCCTCCGGTAAGCACATTCACTCCGGCGCCCAGACCCACGCTGGCTTCCGCCGTAAGGCCCTGATAGAGGCCCGCGAGCGACCCATGGTGATAACCGGCGGTGGGGGCGAAAACGGCCCAGATCAGCCGTCCTTCGGTCGTAAAGCCGAGATCGACACCCATTTTGCGGATAACGCCGGTGTAATGGTCGAGCGGCTGCGCGCCACCCATGGTCGACTTGAAGACGCAATCCATCTCCTTCGCCGATCCCAGGACATAGCCGACACCACCGCTGATGTGACAATCGAGATAACCGATGCGAACGCCATCGCGCTGGTCAGGCACAGTCTCCTGGATCGGCGCCTGGCGAATCATATCGGCCGCAAGGGCGGTCCCGCCGAATGCCAGAACCGGAAGAGCGGCAAGCGCTGCGGCAACAATCTTCTTCATTTCCCTGTAACTCCTTCAAGTACTTTTGTGGCCCGTCCATTTTTTCGAGTCTGTTCGAACGAGCCGGACGGCTATGGGCCACACATGTGGCGGAAGAATGATTGAACGTGTGAGCGCACAAATTGTTGCATTTGTTGCCCGCAACCTCATTCTCGCCTCACGGCGGCGTGAGCGACAGCTGCATGGCGGAACGATGAAATTCAGCCGTGAACTCTGCACATCCTGAAGCGCAACCGAAAAGGCGGAGGCACCCTCAACAGAGGGCGAGGATCAAAACGGCTTCGACCCGGCGAGTTGATCGCGGTCAACTTGTCGCCCTCCCCGTCCGCGCGGATCGAACCACCTGAAAGCGCGCGTTAAGACGCGTTAAGAAAAGCCTCTTCCGCGCAAGCGCCACGAATCGAATCCCGCCCGGCGGCGCGCTGCCTGTCCTCGCTGCGGTCTTCCTTTCCCTTTATCCACAACCTTCGTCAACCATTTCGCAACCATACGCTAATTGAGCCTTCGATACTTTAGGGACGGCCGTTACATCACAACGTCCTGTTGCAGAAATGTGACAGACTTTTGAAGCAAAGCAGACTAGATGAGCGACGTTAAATTCAACTTTGGGGTTTGAAATGAAAGCTGTACTTCTGGCTTCCGTAGCTGCGCTGTTTGCGACTTCCGCCATGGCTGCGGACGCTATTGTTTCGGAGCCGACGCCGCCCGCCGCTGCTGTCGACACCTTCTCCTGGACCGGCGGCTACATCGGTTTGAATGCGGGCTATGCCGGCGGCAAGTTCAAGCATCCGGTCACGCTTACCGATGAACTGACCGGCGCATCGGCTTCCGACTCGATCGATTTCGATGCCGATGGCTTTGTCGGCGGCCTGCAGGCCGGCTACAACTACCAGCTGGGCAACGGCATCGTTCTGGGCGCGGAAGCCGATTTCCAGGGCTCGACCGTCAAGGGTGACGATTCCTGGGATCTGGGCAGCGGCATCACCGCCAAGGGCGAGACCGAGGTCGAGTGGTTCGGCACCGTGCGCGCACGCCTGGGCTACACGCCGGTCGAACGCCTCCTCGTTTACGCCACCGGCGGTCTGGCCTATGGCAAGGTCAAGTCGTCCTATAGCCTGACCGACGGTGTCGACGAAATCGGCGAATCTGCCTCCAAGACGAAGGCTGGCTGGACCGTTGGCGCCGGCGCGGAATACGCGCTCAACAATCATTGGACAGTCAAGGGCGAGTATCTCTACACCGATCTCGGCAAGCGCACGCTGGTTGACTACACCGCCGGCGACCTCAACCTGAACCTCAAGAACGACGTAACGTTCCACACCATCCGCGTCGGCGTGAACTACAAGTTCTAGGCCTTACGCCACAAACGGATAAGAAGCCGCCCTTCTCCAGTCGGGCGGCTTTTTCTTTGGGCGCAATGGTGGGTTGGAAAGCCATTGCCGCGCCGTTTTACACGCCCGCAATTCTGTCTGGAACACTCGCCTCCCCACGGAGTTCCCCTACGGTATTCCCAACCAAGGAGGCCGATATGGAAACCCCGTACCCTACCCCGCCATTCGACACCCCGCACCAACCGATGCCCGGCATGACGGATGCGATGAATCCCAAGCCGGATCATGGCGAGAACAGCTATCGCGGCTCGGGCAAGCTCATGGGCAAAAAGGCCATCATCACCGGCGGCGATAGCGGCATCGGCCGCGCAGTCGCGATTGCGTTTGCCCGGGAAGGCGCGGATGTGCTCATTGCCTATGTGCAGGAAGACGAAGACGCGGAAGATACCTGCGCGCTCATCGAGGCCGAGGGGCGCAAGGCCGTCGCCGTGAAATGCGACCTGCAATATGCCGCGTCCTGCCGCGATGTGGTGCGCGCCGCCGCGAACGAACTGGGCGGCATCGACATCCTCGTCAACAATGCCGCGCATCAGGCAAGCTTCTCGAACCTCGAGGACATAACGGACGAGGAATGGGAGCTGACCTTCCGCGTCAACATCCACGCAATGTTCTATCTGGTGAAGGCCGCCCTGCCCTACATGAAGCCCGGTTCCTCCATAATCAACACCGCCTCGATCAATTCCGACATGCCGAACCCGACGCTTCTGGCCTATGCGACCACCAAGGGCGCGATCCAGAATTTCACCGCAGGGCTGGCGCAGATGCTGGCCGAAAAGGGCGTTCGGGTGAACACGGTTGCGCCAGGGCCGGTCTGGACGCCGCTCATCCCCTCCACGCTTCCGGATGAGTCGGTTGCGAATTTCGGCAAGCAGGTGCCGATGAAGCGCCCGGCTCAGCCTGCGGAACTGGCCTCCGCCTATGTCATGCTGGCCGATCCACTGTCGAGCTACACCTCCGGCGCCACCATCGCCGTGACAGGCGGAAAGCCCATTCTCTAATCAGACCATCCACTCCACGATACTTTGCAGCCGGTGTTCATCATCCGGCTGCAAATTTTTATCGCCGCTAATCCCACAAAAAAAACGCCCGCCATCTGGCGGGCGTTTCGTTGGGAGCGTGCATCAATTAGTGCTCGCCGCCCTTGCGACCGGCTTCGGCAGCGCGTTCACGGTCGTTCTTGAAGTTACCGCCAGAAACCTGGCCACCCTTGTGGCCAGCTTCAGCGGCGCGCTCGGGATCGTTCTTGAAGTTGCCTCCCGAGGCACGTCCGCCCTTCGCGGCGATCTCGCGCTGCTTGTTCTCGTCCATGGAAGCAAAACCGCGGTTGGAAGTGTTATCAGCCATTGTCTTTCTCCTTTAGCTGGTGAAACACACCTTGTTAACCAGTGAATAGGGATGATGTTCCCGGCTGAATCTGTTTTTCTTAAAAGTTGATTTCAGTCCGCTGCGTGTGCTTTCAAGCGCCTTTTTGCTACGGCTGGCTTGCTCTGGACGAGCACGATCCCCGCAATCGTCATGCCCCCGCCGATGAGGTGATAGACATGCAGCGCCTCATTGAGAAACAGCGACGCGACCACTGCTGTGATGACCGGAATGAGATTCATGAAGATCGCCGTGCGCCCGGCGCCTAGATGCTTCACCGCCGTCATCCAGACGAAGGGGGCGATGATCGAGCCGGGAATGGCGGTGTAGAGGATCATGGTCGCATTGGCCGGCGTGAAGCTCGCCGCGCCTTCCATGAGATAGCCGGGCAGCAGCAGCACGACGGCGGCGCCCATCTGCACATAGAGCGAAGTCCAGACGCCAAGCGGGATGGACCATTTCTTCAGGAGAATGCCATAGCCGGCATAAGCGAGAACCGCGATCAGCATGATCGCATCGCCCCGTCCCACCCCTTGCCAGAGGAGCAGCGACAGGTCGCCTTTGCCGAGCACGACGAAGATGCCGCAAAGCGAGAGCACGCCGCCCAGCATGGCAAGCGATGACGGCTTCTCGCTGAGGAAAAGCGCGCTCAGCATCAGCGTCAGGAGCGGCACCAGCGAAAGCAGGATCGCCATGTTGGTGGCGAAGGTGAAGCTCGCCGCATAATAGCCAAGGCCCTGGCATACGGCCATGCCGAGCAGTCCGAGAATGGCGAGCTTCGGCAGATATTTGCCGATGGTCTTCCTGTGCCGCCAGGCGTCTTTGGCCACGAAAGGCGTGAGCAGCAGGAAGGCCAGGAACCAGCGGTCGAAGGCGATCACGCCGGGCGGAATGGCCCCGGCGGCGAGCTTGCTGACGATGGTGTTCCCCGCCCAGATAGCGACGGCGACGAGCGAAAAGAGGATATATTTGGCAGGCATCGGCAATGCTCCGGTTTTTCAGAATTGCCTTGGGCCTACCAAATGGCGGATTATCGTTATATAGCGTTTTCCGGAAAGCCTCTTGCGATGATCGGACACCGAGCATGAACCACCTCATCCCCGAGGGCGAACGCCCCGCCCCCCTGTCGTTTCGCACCGAGAGCTATGAAGCGGGCGGCATATTCGAGATGCGCCGCCAGCCCTGGGGCAAGATCGGCTATGCGGTGCGAGGCGTCATGGAGGCGACCGTAGAGGGACGCCGGTTCCTCTGCCCGCCGCATTACGCGGCCTGGATACCCGCCGATACGCTGCATTGCTGCCACAACCGGCAGAACGTGAAATTCGTTTCCGTCTATATCGAGCGGGAGCTTTGCGCCGGCATGCCGCAGATGCCCTGCACGCTCGCCATGAGCCCGCTCGTCAAGGCCATCCTCGCCGATTTCGCCGCCCGGGAGATCAAGGTGCCGCGGACCGAGGCGGATATCCGGCTTGCTCTGGTGCTGGTTGACCAGTTGCTGCAAGCGCCCCGCCGGGAAAGCTATCTGCCCGTATCGGATGACAAATTGCTGCAACCCGTCATCGAAGCGCTGCAGGCCCAGCCCGACGACAGAAGATCGCTGGCTGAATGGGCGCGCTGCCTGAGCACGACAGAGAGAACCCTCTCCCGGCGTTTCCACGGCGCGCTCGGAATATCCTTCAACGAATGGCGGCAAAGGCTGAAGCTGGTCGCCTCCCTCTCCATGATCGAGGAGGGCACGCCGGTACAGGAAATAGCGGAGGCGCTCGGCTATTCGAGCCCCTCCGCCTTCATCGCCATGTTCCGCCGGCAGACGGGCGTCAGCCCCACCCATCTGTCATCCGTCAGTGGCTAGAGCATTTCTTTCTTTGACAGAACCGCCAAGTGACGGGCAACGGGATGAAGGGATGCTGGGCGTTTCCATCCAAAGTGAAATATTCTAACCCGTCACGCCGCCGCATCGCCCTCCACCCGTCGCGTCGTGATGGCCATCCACAGACCGAGCGTGGCGGCGAGGCCGCCGATCAGGAACACGAACGAATAGCCCCATGAATCCGCCAGAATGCCGGCCACGGGTCCCGTCGCGCCATAGGCAAGGTCCTGGAAAGCGGCGAAGCCGCCCAGCGCCGTGCCGCGCAGATGCGGGGGCACCTGCTTGACCACTTCGGAGCCCATGGCGGGAAACACCAGCGAGCAGCCGAGCCCGGTCAGCAGCGCCCCGGCGAGGGCCGCATAGGGCCCTGGCGCCATCCACAGCAGATATTGGCCGCAGGCTTCCACCGCGAGCGAGACGATGGCGACGGGCGCTCCGCCGATCCGGTCCGGCAGATGGCCGCCGAGAAGCCGCATCAGCACGAACCCCACACCGAAGCAGGTAAGGCCAAGCCCGGCATGGGGCCAGCCACGGCTGAGGAAATAGAGCGAGAAGAATGCGCCCAGCGCCGCAAAGCCGACCCCTTGCAACCCCACGGCGGCGCCCGGACGCCAGATGCGCCCGATGATCCGCCAGAACGGCTCGCGCTTGCCCGCCTGCGGCGCAACAGCCGGAAGCCAGTGGATGGCAACGAGCCCGGCGAGCGGCAGGGCCGCCGTCACCGCCATCAGCCCGCCAAAGCCCAGCCGGTCGAGCAGCATCAGCCCCAGCGGGCCGCCCAAGGCGAAAGCGCCATACATGCCCATGCCGACCAGCGCCATCACCTGGCCCGAGCGGGCATGGCCCATCAGGCCGATGCCCCAGCTGATCATGCCGACCATGGCCACGCTTTCGCCGAGCCCGAGGAGAAGCCGCCCGAGGATCAGCACCGTATAGCTCGCTCCGGCGGTAAGCCCCGGCCAGCTCGCCAGCAGGCAGATCACCCCCGCCGCCGCATAGATGACAAGGCCGCGCTGCATGCAGAGCTTGCCGCCGAGCCTGTCCGCCCATGCCCCGGCGCGCCCGCGCGTCAGGATCGTGGAGAGGAAGGCAATGCCGACCGCGAGGCCGCCATAGGCATTGTCGAGGCCGAGCCCCTGCACGACATGCACAGGCACTGCCGGAAGCGCCATGGCGACGCTGAGATAAGAAAGAAAAAGCGCCGCCGTCAGCGCGACGACGCGGCGATAGGCCAGATCTGGCCGGGTGGTATCATGCATCGTTGCATACTCTTGATTTAGAGCGTTTCACGGTTTGATGGAAACTGTTGCTACCGTGACCCCTTCACCCTCGCCCTTCGAGGCTCGCTACGCGAGCACCTCAGGATGAGGGTGAAGAGGCGTCGGCGTTTCAATAGCCCTCATGGTGAGGTGCGATTGGACCCTGATGAGCGAGCGTAGCGAGCCCCGAAGGGGGAATGAGCCTCGAACCACGAGGGCGCTTGGCGCTGTTTCCATCAAAACATGAACGGCTCTAGTCTGGTTGGTTTTCAGTACCGCGTCACCCGATACGCATGGAAAGCTCGATATCCTCGGCGAACGGCACCGACATGTAGCCATTGCCGGGCGAGCGGACATGCTCGAGATATTCAGGACAATAGTCGGCATTGTCGGCGACGATGAATGCGCCGGGGCGCAGGCGGTCTTCGACGAGCCGCAGGATTTCCGGATAGAGCGACTTTGCGCCGTCGAGCAGCAGCAGGTCGACCGTTTCAGGGAGATCGGCGCTCAGCGTCTTGAGCGCGTCGCCTTCGCGGATTTCGACGAGATCGATAAGCCCGCCTTCCGTCAGGTGCTGCCGCGCCCGCTTGACTTTCGACGGCTCGAACTCGCTGGTGATGAGCCGCCCGCCGCCATTGTCGCGCAAGGCCGCGGCGAGGTGCAGGGTCGAGATGCCGAAGGAGGTGCCGAACTCGAGGATTGTCCTCGCCCTTGAGCCGCGCGCCAGCATATAAAGCAGCAGCCCGGTTTCGCGCGAGACGGGCAGCCATAGATCCTTGAGGCGTCCATAAAGGTCGAGATATTCGGTCTTGCTGCGCATAAGGCGCTCCCGCTCGGCGCAGGATATTGCGGCGAGCGCCGGGCTCGTCGCCCTCTCGGCTTCGTCAAACAGGCGGTCGAGAAGCGGCGCCAGCGGCGCGGTGGTAAGCGTGGTCATCATATTCTCCGTTAGCAAGGAACACAGCTCTTGTGCCGGGCCGGAAAATACGAATAATTCGTCGCGTTTCCTATTCGCATTGGTGGAGCGTGTGATGAGCGGTGGCCATAAAACACTGGTATCATTGAGAAAACAGCCGAAACAGGCCCGCTCCAGCGAGCTTGTTTCGGCCATTTTGCAAGCCGCTGTTCAGGTTTTGACGCAGGAAGGCGCACAGCGTTTTACCACCGCGCGCGTGGCGGAAAGGGCCGGCATCAGCATCGGCTCGCTCTATCAATATTTTCCGAACAAGGCGTCCATCCTGTTCCGGCTCCAATGCGACGAGTGGCGGCAGACGGCCCGCATGTTGCGCCAGATCCTGGAAGAGAGGGAGAAGCCGCCGCTCGACCGGCTGCGGACGCTGGTGCACGCCTTCCTGCGGTCCGAATGCGAGGAGGCCGAGGTTCGCGTGGCCCTCGACGACGCGGCTCCGCTCTATCGCGATGCGCCCGAGGCTGAGACGGCTCGGGCCGAAGCGGACCGGGTCCTGACGGATTTCATGCACGACCTGCTCCCCGCCGCATCGGCGGATATCCGGGAGCGGGCCGGAGACCTGATCATGACGACGATGACCGCGGTCGGAAAGCAATTCTCGGAAACGCCGCGAACCGAGGCCGAAATCGTGGCTTACGCAAACGCCATGGCCGATATGCTCCGCGCCTATGTGGTGGATTTAAAGCGGGGTTGAAATCCAAATGGATTTAACGGAAGCGCGAGGCGCCCCCCTCTGCCCTGCCGGGCATCTCCCCCGCAAGGGGGGAGATGAGCCTTCATCGGCGCTTGGCACCAGTCGCAAGCGTTACAGGATGAAGCCGGAGCGTCGTGTCAGCCAATCTCCCCCCTTGTGGGGGAGATGCCCGGCAGGGCAGAGGGGGGTTACTGTCCCGCCAACGCCTCCGTCAAAAAAACGCCCTACCCCACAGCCCGCTCATACGCCGCACCATAAGCACCCGCCAGGAAGCCGTTGGAGAAGGCCGCGCCGGGCAGAAGCGCGGCAAGATCGTGCGCGGCCTCCTGTCCATCCATTCCGGCATCCAGAACCCGGCGGAAGATCGTGGCGACCGCGACCATGTCCGTGCCATGCGGCGAGAGGCGGAACGAGGTGACGCCCGCGGCGGTCAGTTGCCCGATATCATCAAGAAGATTGCAATAGGTAGACGACAGCGTCTGCACGCCGTTGACCGCAAGGAAGGATTCGCCGTCGAGCGTACCCACCTCCAGCCCGTCCGGATCCTCGCCGCAGACGAACTGGCAATTATCCTTGGCCAGCCCATGCACCCGCGCATGATAGCAGCGGCCGGAAATGGCGAGCGGCACACGTCCGAAAGCCCAGACCTCCGGCTCGATGCCGTGGAACGCCGCCTCCCGCGCCAGAAGCTCGATGGACGCGAGCGGCAGTTCGGGCGGCAGACAGACGCGCGTGGCGCCGCGCCGCGCCAGATGCGCAAGCGTGCCTTCATTATAGACATTGACCAGCGGGCCGACCGTGAAACGCCGTCCGGGGTCCATATGCGCCAGCATGGTCAGGTCGTTGACCTCCACTTCCATGCCGTCATTGGCCGTGAGGTCCACGCACATCTGCCGCTCGCGCTTCAGCGTGACCAGCGCCAGCGAGGAAAGGATCACCTTCTTGCCCGCGCGCTCGAGCCGCTCGATGGCCTCGGGAATGCGGTCGATATAGAATGGCAGCCGCTTGGAGCAGACCACTTCGCCGAGGCATACCCGGTCAACCGGCGCTTCGTCCGCGATGCGGGCATAGAAATCGCTCCATTGATCCGCCGTCCAGTTGAAGAGCAGCGGCCCGAGCGTGATGGAGGTTTTTTCTGTCATAGCCATGTCCTCACCTTCATCGCCACGTTTTGCGATAGGCGCCTGC
Organism: Paramesorhizobium endophyticum; assembly: GCF_014640615.1. Classification (GTDB taxonomy): domain Bacteria; phylum Pseudomonadota; class Alphaproteobacteria; order Rhizobiales; family Rhizobiaceae; genus Paramesorhizobium; species Paramesorhizobium endophyticum. Next base: position 63,704 of record NZ_BMHH01000015.1, read on the forward strand.
GGTTGTCGTCTGTCCCTCGCTCAAATGCTGGAGCACACCGGCGGGGATCGGCTCGCCCGCCATTTGCGCATCGACCGCACGGCGGAAGCTCGCCACCACGTCGCGGATATAGGACCGGCTTCGCTGGCGCCCCTCGATCTTGAAGGCGCTGACCCCAGCCTGCACGAGTTGCGGGATGAGCGTTGCGGCATCGAGACTCACCGGATCCTCGAAGACATGGCCGCGATAGTCCCCCGCCGAGAAACAACCCTTGCACAGCGTCGGGTAAGGCGCGGGCTGATGCTTCGGCACGCGGTCGATGGTGAATTCGCCGAGGTGCGAGACAAGCTCGCCATTTTCCTCGCGGTAGTGGACATGGCTCGCGGGCGAGCAGACGCCGTTCATGTTGGGCGATTTGCCTGTCGCGTAGGAGGAGAGCGAGCAGCGCCCTTCCGCCATCACGCACAGGCCGCCGAAGACGAAAACCTCCGTCTCGCAGGCCACGTCCCGGTTGATCGCCGCGATCTCGTTGACAGTGAGCACACGCGGCAGCACCACCCGCTTGACGTCGAATTCTTCGACATAGAAGCGGATCGCATCGGCATTGGCCGCCGCCGCCTGCACCGAGAGATGGCGTCTCAGGCCGGGATGCTTCTCCCTGGCATAGGCGAGGAGGCCGATATCGGCGAGGATGACGGCATCCGCCCCTGCCCGCTCCGCATTGCCGATGGCCCGGTGCCAGATCTCCCCAGCGCCCGCCCGGGGAAACGTGTTGATGGCGACGAGCACGCCCGTCCCGGCGGCATGGGCATAGCGCACGCCTTCCGCCATTTCGTCAGGCGAAAAATTGAGTCCGGGGAAATTGCGCGCATTGGTCTCGTCATTGAAGCCGCAATAGACGCTGTCCGCCCCGGCATCCACGGCGGCGCGCAGGGCCGCGGGCGTTCCAGCCGGACAGACGAGCTCCGGCCTCATCCCATTCTGCATGTCTTAACTCCTGTCGCAGCGCGTCAACGGCAGCCCGGTCAGGCGGGACGCCACAGGCACCAGATTTCTTGTGGCCCGCTCGATAATCCGGCTGCCGCCGAGCATGGCCGCCATCTCCGCGGCGAGGTCGAGTTCGGCGTCGTCAAGCGCATTGCGCAACGCCAGCACCGCCTCCGTATCGCCCTCGATGACGATATCGCGGGAGAAGAACAGGGCATCCCCATCCGCCGCGCCGTGCAGCATGCCGAGCAGGGCCGAGAGGTTTCCGGCGATACGCGCCTCCCATTCGCCACATTGATAACGCCTCCGCGCCTCGATTCGGGGGGTATCACGGGCCGGAATCAGGCGAAAAACGAAGGGAAGATCGGTGGGATCGATCAAAAACGTTTTCTTGCCCTGCGCCCCGAGCCGCGCAAAAAGCCCCGGCTTGCGCCGCCCCACGCTCGCCACGAGCCGCTGAAGCGCGAACTCGAGAGGAGGAAGAGGAAGAGGCGCAAGCGCAAGCCGGAGCGCGCCCGGGAGGACGGGGATGGCGGATGTATCTGTCATGGCGCGCAACATGCATGGAAAGCTCCTCCCAAGTCTTTGCGCCTGCGCAAAGACTTGGGATCGGCGCGAAAGGCACATGATCCTCCAAGGAGTACCCTATGCCCATTCGCGACCTGCCTCCTTTCCGGAACCTGCGCGACTTCCTCACCCATCTCGACGCGGAGGATAATGTCGCCCGCATCGAAACGCCGGTTTCGCTCGTCCATGAGATGACCGAGATACATCGCCGCGTCCTGAAACGCGGCGGGCCGGTCTTGCAGTTCGACCATCCGGCCGATGCGCAAGGCAATGAGGCGGCCATGCCCGTGGTGGTCAATCTCTTCGGCACGATGGCCCGTGTCGCCGCAGGCCTCGGCGTCACGCCGGAAAACCTGCCCGTGCTGGGCGAGGCGCTTGCCGCGCTGCGCGGGCCGCAGCCTGTCAACGGGCTTCGCGACGCGATGAGCCGCCTTCCCATGCTCAAGGCCGCCTTGCGGACGCGCGCGCAAACCCTATCGCGCCCGCCCGTGCAGGCGCTAATCCGCCAGGGAGATGATGCCGATCTCGGCCACCTGCCGGTCCAGACCTGCTGGCCGGGCGAGCCCGCGCCGCTCATCACCTGGCCGCTGGTCATCACCCGCCCGCCCGACGCCGATCCTGCCGGGATCGCCCGCATGAATGTCGGCGTCTACCGGATACAGGTTCTCTCCCGCGACCGGCTGATCATGCGCTGGCTGGCCCATCGCGGCGGCGCAGCGCATCACCGCGCCTGGGCGGCGCGCGGCGAGGATATGCCCGTCGCCATCGCCATCGGCGCGGACCCCGCCACCATGCTTGCCGCCACCCTGCCGCTGCCCGAAACCCTGTCGGAAATGAGCTTCGCCGGCCTCCTTCGCGGCGAGCGCCCGCGCGTTGCGCCCGCCGTCACCGTGCCGCTGATGGTGCCCGCCGATGCGGAGATCGTCATCGAAGGCTGGGTCTCGGCGACGCAAACCGCCCCCGAAGGCCCCTACGGCGACCATACCGGCTATTACAACCAGGTTGAGCGTTTCCCGGTCATGCGGGTGACGGCGATCACCACGCGCGAGAACCCGCTCTATGTCTCCACCTTCGCCGGCCGCCCGCCCGACGAGCCGTCGGTCATCGGCGAGGCGATGAACCATCTCGCCGTGCCGCTCATCCGCCAGCAGATGCCCGAAATCGCCGATATTCACTTCCCGCCCGACGCCTGCTCCTACCGGCTGGCGGTGGTGTCGATCAGGAAGCGCTATCCCGGCCAGGCGCGCCGGGTGATGGCGGGGCTTTGGGGCATGCTGCCGCAGTTCAGCTACACCAAGGGCATTGTCGTCGTGGATGACGACATCGACGTGCGCAGCGGCGCGGACATCCTCTGGGCCGTCTCGACCCGCGCCGACCCCTCCCGCGATCTGATGCTGATGGAGCGCACGCCCATCGACTATCTCGATTTCGCCTCGCCACAACCCGGCCTCGGCGGCAAGCTCGGCATCGACGCCACCACCAAGATCGGCAGCGAGACGACACGCGAATGGGGCAAACCGCTTGTTATGACTCCCGAGATTATCGCAAAGGTCGATGCGCTGTGGTCTTTACTATTTTAATGGAAACATCGGCGCTCTACGTCGTCCCCCTCTGTCCTGCCGGACATCTCCCCCGCAAGGGGGGAGATTGGCTGGCACGACGATCATCGCCTATTATGCAATCTCTACGATTGACAGCAAGCATGGATGAATGCCTGATCTCCCCCCATGCGGGGGAGATGTCCGGCAGGACAGAGGGGGGCGCTGTCCCGCCGATGCTTCCATTTGAAACCCAAAACACTCCGAGCCTCCAATGACCGCCCGAATCGTCGTCGGCATCAGCGGCGCTTCGGGCGCGGCCGTCGGGGTCGAGATCGTCCGGACGCTGCTCCATCTCGGCGCAAACGTCGATCTCGTCATATCGAACGCCGCCGAACGCACGATTGCCGAAGAGCTCGGTCCCCACACCCTCGCCGAAATCGACGCCCTTCCCATCCGCCGCCACGACCCCTCGGATATCGGCGCAACCATCGCCTCCGGCTCCAACCCGACCCATGGCATGATCGTCGCGCCCTGCTCCATGCGCACGCTCTCCGCCATCGCCCATTCGCTTTCCGACAATCTTCTGGTGCGCGCGGCGGATGTGCATCTGAAGGAGCGTCGCCCGCTGGTGCTTGTCGCCCGCGAAACCCCGCTCCATCTCGGCCATCTGCGCGCGATGACGGCAGCGACCGAGATGGGCGCCATCATCATGCCGCCGGTCCCGGCCTTTTACCTGAAACCTCAGGATATTAACGAAATCATCCAGCAGATCGCCCGCCGCGCTGTCGATCTGCTAAGGATAGCACCAGCGACAGCGATGGCGTGGGATGGTGGAATGAACCCGGCGAGCCCTGAAGGCTGACAAATGGCGATACCTCGAAACAAGGACGAATTGCTGAATGCAATCAATACGAATTTCGACCGCCTCTATGAGGATCTCGCCTCCCTCCCCGAAACGGCTACCCCCATTCGAACCATGGAAGGACATGCCAAGGGAACGCTTATGAGCGCCGCCAATCTGGTCTCCTATCTGGTGGGATGGAACGAGCTTGTCCTCAAATGGCTGGAAAGAGACAAGCCCGGCCAGCCCGTCGATTTCCCCGAAACCGGCTTCCAGTGGAATGAGCTCGGCCAACTCGCCCGGAAATTCTATCAGGACTATGACGGGACGCCCTATCCCCTGCTCCTCGAACGCCTGCAGGAGGCGAAGAGGCGGATCGTCGCCGAGGTCGAAGGCCGCGATGACGCCACGCTTTATGGCCGAACCTGGTATCGGAACTGGACCATGGGACGCATGATCCAGCTCAACACCTCATCTCCCTACGACAATGCACGCAAGCGCTTGCGCAAGTGGAAGCGGCAGATAGGCTTGCGGGTGGTCTGAATTTCGTCTGGACCGTCGTTGTGATGGAGAGGCTGAGGCATGGATTCCTGTGACAAGCACAGGAGTGACGGGTGGAGATGGCGGTTCTCAAACGAGAACCGTTGTGCAGGCGACGCGGATGGAGGACTGTCATCCACAATCAAGCACCCCGTCATCCTGGGCTTGTCACAGGAATCCATGCCTCTACGCGTCCTTGCGCCAGCGCAACCAGCGCTCGGCTTTCCGCCAAGCTGGAGAAGTCTGGTGCTCCTCGCCCCCGCTTTGCGGGGGAGAGGTGGCCGCGTAGCGGACGGTGAGGGGGGCCTGACGATTCCGTGAAAGGAAGAAACGCACTAAGGCTTAATTCGCCACCTGTCCCAGAAGCGCCTCGAAATGGATCTTCGCCTTCCCCGGATGCTTCACAGCCTTGGCTGCGTCGAGGTTGGTTGGCGCGCCCACCTGGATCAGGGCGACCATGCCCATGCCGTAATGCGGCAGGCATTTGACGCCGTAGAGGCCTTCCTTGGTCAGCGTCACCGTGACCTCTTCATTGGTCTTGCCCTTGAAAGCCTCAGCGCCGTCAGGGAGCATCCCCTTGATGATCTCCGCATTATGGCCCTTGTCGGTGGGCACGAATTTGATGGTGTCGCCCGGCGCGGCCTTGATGAAATCCGGTTCGAAGACCATCACGCCTTTCGCACCCTTGTTGAGCATCTTGACCTCGATTTCGGCGGCGCCCGCATTGGCGGCGAAGATGGCGGCAGCGCCGAGGGTCAAGGCGGCAAGGATTTTGTTCATCGTTTTTCCCTTTCCTAGGAGCATGATCCCGAAAAGTTGCAGACTTTTCGGATGAGAGATCATGCGGCTGAAACAGCGGCTTGGAGCAGAATGCTCCAAGCGAAGTCAGTTCGCTCGTTGGCCGCTTATAATGCCGCTCCCGCCCGCCCTGTTTGAGCTAGCTCAAATTCAAACGGCGAAGTCCTGGGCTATGGCAAAGCAGAACATTGGAGCCGCCATGCCACATCTGGACAAATCGCTGATCGCAGGGCTTCCGCCCTTCCGGGGTCTCCCGGCGGAGGATATGGAATTCGTGCTCTCCCTCGCCCGCCCTGCCCGCTATGGCAAGGACAGCGCTATTTTCAGCCAGGGGCAGCGCGCCCACTCCTTCTTTGTGCTGCTTTCAGGCCATGTCCGGGTGGTGAGAACCTCCCCGGAGGGCGACCAGGTGGTGGTGCGCTATATCAATGAGGGGGAACTCTTCGGCATCGCCATGGCGATGGGCACGTCCGCCTATCCCGCCACCGCGCTGGCGGCGGTGGATTGCATCGTGCTGATCTGGCCCAATGCCGTCTGGCCGCAGATGCAGGAGCGGCTGCCCTCCTTCTCCATGAGCACCTACCACACCATGGGCAACCGACTGCTCGAAACCCATGACCGGGTGCTGGAGATTTCGACCGAGCAGGTCGAGCAGCGCGTCGCCCGTGCGCTCCTGCGCCTGATGGAGCGGTCGGGCCGCAAATGCGAGGAAGGCATCGCCATCGCTTTCCCCATCTCGCGGCAGGACATCGCCGAAATGACCGGCACGACGCTGCACACGGTAAGCCGCATCCTCAGCCATTGGGAAAGCGAAGGCGTCGTGAAGAACGGCAGGCAGAAGGTCGTCGTCACCGACCCCCATCGGCTTGCGGGCCTTGCGGAAAACAGGCATGTCTCCCGCAGGGACCGGATCGCGTCAGGCCACACCCGCGCGCGGGCGTAACCTCGGCGTCACCAGCGCCTGCCCGTAGAGAGCGGCGTAGCCCAGGAAGGCGAGCGCCCAGAGCGCGGCGGATGCGTGCAGGAGGGCCGTGCTTCCGGTGAACGGCTCCGCGATCCGTAGGAGGGCCGAAAGCGTGATGCCCGCGAAGATCATGCAGGTGCCGGTTCCGGCCCGCAAATCCCGTCCCGTATGTCCAAGCGTCGCGCGGGCCATGACGGCAAGCGTCATCGCGCCCATCGCGCCCGCGCCGAAGGCGTGGATGGCGGCGACCGGCGGAACGGTGCCGGGAGCGAAGATGGCGATGCCGGCCAGCAGGAACCCGGCGGGAACGAAGACATAGGCGACATGGAGGATCAGCACCAGCGGATCGCGCAGCGTCCTGTCACCCGCCCAGCGCGCCAGCCGGACGAGATTGATGCCGCCTGCGATAAGAAGCGCAAACCCGGCAATGAAGGTTTCGGGGGCAAAGGCCCATGCGGCCAGAGCCAGCGCCGAGATCACGATCGTCACCGCGTCGAAGCGGTTGAACGGCACCGGAAGCCGTCCCGGATTCTCCCGGGCGAGCCAGTTGCGCGTGAAGCTCGGGATGATCCGCCCGCCGATGATCATGATGAGCACTGTCACCGCACCGATCCCCAGGCGGCGGCTCATATCGGAAATCCCGTCCTGATGCGCCTCGATGTGAAAGAGCACATTGGCCAGCAGGAGGACGACGACCGGCGCCAGCACTTTCAGATTGCGCCAATTGTGCCCGGCGGCGATCTCCACCCCGGCGGCGACCGCGACGGCGGCAAGGAAGGCGCAATCGACGACCGCGGCGGCAACCCAGCCGATATCGGCGGAAAAGAACACCGCGAAGCGTCCCGCAAGCCAGAGCATGATGAGCACGAACAGCGACATGCCCTGCACGGGAAGGCGTCCGGTCCAGTTCGGGATGGCGGTCAGGAGGAAGCCCGTTATGATCGCTCCGAGATAACCGAACAGCATTTCATGGATATGCCAATCGACCGGCGCGAACAGGCTCGCCGTTTCCAGCTGGCCATAGAAGAGCGGCAGCCAGAAGAGAATGGAAAGCCCGGCATAGAGACTGCCCAGGAGGAAGAACGGCCGGAAGCCGTAAGAAAGCACCGCGGGGTAGTTTCCCGGCTTCACGCGGGGGACTGGCATTTTTCTTTCATCCTTTCATTCCACGATCGGCGCGATGCCGAGCGAGGACTCGCCGCGGCTGACCGCGATGGCCAGGCGGAAACTATGCGCCACACGCTGCGCCCGGCTCATGAACAGCGCCTCCACCTCAGGCGGGCAGAGCGTGGAGACCGTCTCGCGGAACAGCTTCAGCCATTGCCGGAAATGCGGCTCACCCAGCTCGGGGAATTTCAGATGCGCCGGCAGGGGTCGCCCGTCATAGCGGGAGGTTCGCAAGAGCATGGACGACCAGAAATCGCACATCCTGGCGAGATGCTCCGGCCAGCGGTGAGGCTCTATCGCGCCGTTGAAGATCGGCCCCAGAAGCGCATCCGCGCGGATCCTGTCATAGAAGCCATGCACGACGTCGTGGATCATCTTCTCGGTGAGAACGTCCGGCAGCGGCGTCCCGTCGATGAGGACGGTTCGTCCGGAACTAGGGCTTTCGGTCATGCCTGTTTTTCCGTTTTCTTGGGGTGTGATTATAGGATGAGGCCAGCCCGGCCCTCTTTGCTCTGAAACAAATATCGGGCGCTTCAGCGGCGAAGCGCCACGCTGAATATCGGCCTTTGCACCGGGCCGCTCAAGGCAGGCCGGTAGGCAAGGATAAATAATCCCCATCCCGCCATCCAGCACAAGGCACTGAGAGGCTGGAGAACGGCCAGCCAGCCCCCGCCTATTCTGAGGAACGCGGACATACAGACAAGCATGTATGCGCCCGCCATCGTCCGGCTGACGAGAAGCCGGTCATTCTCCCTGATCATGGCGGGCCGCAGCATGAAGCTCAGCATCATCGTCCCCATCGCGCCCATGGTCAGCGCATGAAGGGCGGACGAAACGGGGAATTCTCCGGGGAAAATCGAGGCAAACCCCACCAGCAGTAGCCCGAACGGCGTAGAGGCCCAGGCGGCATGCATCATGAATAGCGCCGGGTAGCGGACAGTTTCGAGCCCCTGCCAGCGCGCCATGCGGAGGAACAGGAGCGCCGCCGCGATTATCAGGAGGAGGCCGCGGGCAAGCCCATCGAGCAAAACCGCGCCGAGGATGGCGGGAATGGCGGCGCGGGACAGGAACGGCCTGTCGTCCAGTCTAACCGGAACATCCATCCGTTTCAGCCAATAGCGCGTGAAAGCAGGCACCGCCCGCCCGCCGATCAAGATAATCAAGATGGAAAACAGCAAGGGCGCATTGCGTCTCATCTCGCCATTATCCGAACCGGAGAGGATGGCGGCTCCGCCGAGAATGACGGGCGCGAGCAGTACCCAAAGGCGGCTCCAGACGCGCGCCGGCAGGAGATGCCAGGCGAGGACCGCCGCCAGTCCCGCGAAATAGCCCGCCGTCCCCGCTAAGCGCACGGCAGCCGGAATATGATCGCCGAACAGCCCGGCCACCCGCGCCGCCAGCCAGAGCATGGTCAGCATCCGCGTCACCACCGGCTGAACCGGCTCGCCCCCGGTCCACGCCGGAAGCGCAGTCAGAAGACAGCCCCCCACCGCCGCGCCGCCCATGCCGAAGAGCAGCTCATGCGCGTGCCATGCGGTACGGTCGAGGACGAAGCTTTCAGGCAGAAGCCAGACGGCGGGCGCGGCGAACGCCCAGAGCCCGGCGAGCGCGAACAGCGGCCGATGCGGCGCCGCCCACAGCGAATGCCAGTCACATCGGCTCAGTGGCAACCGCCACCGCATCCGCAGCCGGAACTCTCATAGCGGCGGATTTCGATGCGCCAGACATCCGGCCCCTGGGCGAGATATTGCCAATGGAACACGCCCGGAAAGCGCGCCTCGATCTGGTAATGCAAAGGCTGCGGATCATGGTCGCTGACCACATGCATCGCCGCGCCGGGGTGAAGCATGGTCAGCTCTCCGAAAATCCTCGGGTGGCGCTCGGCGGGCGGGATAATCCGCACATCGATCAGCGGAATGGTCTTGTTATCAGGCATGATGCTTCCCGAACCTGTTGAGTCAACCGGACGGGGCTCCCCACCCGGCAGCCGCATCATAGAAGGACGGGACGCCCTGCTATTTGCGGCGAGACAAACAGAACCGGGAAACCACTCTCCGGATCATGCGCCAGCCAGCGCCTCGGCCTGCAATTCCTGCCATGCCTCATAGGCCGAAAGCACCGTTTCCATCTGCGCCGTGTGGCCGGCGGTGAAATCCTCGCCATAGATCGTCTCGTCAGGATATTCGGTGATGAGCGTGATCGGCACGGTGTGGCGATTATCGACCGAGGACATGCACGGGAAGCCGTTGACGATGCGGAAGCCGGTTTCGCCCGCATGGATCTCGTATAGCGCAATCTGGCGGTTGTTATAGTCGAGAAGGCCGGGGATCGCGCCCAGATGCCGCGTCACGCGGTCGAGGATCGTCTCGGCTTGGGCGTCCCATCCCTCATGGTGGCGCATGATGAGGAAGAAGCCCTTGGGCAGCGTCCACATGGCGAAGCCACGCGGCACATAGCCGGAAAGCGGGCGCGTCCATTCGTGCGAGGGGTAGCCGTGCAGGTTCACATGCAGCTTCGCGCCGCTGAGGCTCTCCGCCTTGAGCCGGATTTCCTTCTCATTGAGGTGCACCCCGTCATTCTCTCGCGTGCGGTATTCCAGATCATCGCCCAGCGCCGTGTAGCGGGCGGCGTGGTGCATGTGGCGGGCATTGTCCTTGCGCAAGCGCTGGTGCAGCGCGTACCCGTCAGGGTTTTCCAGCGGCGAGACGGTGAAATGCGCGCCAGGACGCTCCGCGAGCCTGCGCGCAGCGCGGATGGCCCCGACGATGCCGGTCGTCTCGTTCGGATGCTGGCCGCCGCTGATCATGACAGCCGCATCGCCGCCCTTGACATAGCGGGCCAGAAGCGTCCGGCCCGAGCGCGAACTTGCGGAAAATTCCTCGCCGCCGATCTCCGCCAGCAGCCGCGCAAGCTGCCCCGCAGCTACCGGCTCGCTCGCCGTATCGATAGCTTGCTCCTGAGCATCGAGAAAGCCCGTGCTGAGCGCCCTCGCCTCGACACGCACCGAAACCGCGCCGTCGCTTTGCACGATCTCCGGCACGATCTGGCCCGGCTTCAGACCCCGATCCCCTAGCGGTCGGCCGGATTTCTTCTGGAAGAATTCGAGCAGCGAGAAATAGAAATCCTCATGCAGCGCCTCGCGCAGGCTGACGAACTCGTCGCCCACGGCAAGCGGAATATCGTCCGCCGGATACGCGACGCGAATGTTGAGTTCCTCGAAATAAGGCTCCGCATCGCCCCAGCCATGGTCCGCCACCGCCCGGATCGTCTCTTCGAACAGGCGTTCGTAATCCGTCTCAAGCCGTTCGCCGGACTCGTTCCCGATACGCAGCCAGCCGGTAGGAGAAACATTCATTTCCCCGACGATATCGGCATGGACACGGTTCGGCGCGAACACCTTGACGGTTTCGGATTTGCCGGGCCCAGTCAGCGTCACATCATAGAAGAACTCATCATCCTCGCGCGGGATAAAATCGATCTTCCTATCCCCCACCAGCGCGGCCAGCGGATAGGCTTCGAGGCGAAACCGGTTGGCGGGAGCTTGGGCATGCACCGGATAGCGGATTTGGATTGCTTCCACCCCCTCAAGCTCGATCTCCTCGAGGAACGCGAAAAGCAGGGGCTTGTAGGCGCTGCGGATGCGGGCGTTGACGCCCTTTTCCTTCAGCCGCTCTTCCGCCGCGCGACGGCTTTTCCGGTCGTCGAAGGTCCATGCCTCCAGCGACTGGCCCGGCGCAGCCTTGGCGACTACTTCATCGAGGATGCGTTCGAAGGTTTTTTCGAAGGTCATGGGGATCACCTTGTTCTGCCATTTTTGACCGCATGATCTTATCCAAAAAGTCTGCAACTTTTGGGATCATGCTTGCGGGTCCAGCGTGTCGCGCAGCCAGTCGCCCAGCAGGTTCAGGCCAAGCACAGTCAGCATGATGGCGAGGCCGGGGAAGACGCTGACCCACCACGCGGTTTGTAAGTAAGTGCGCCCGTCCGCCAGCATACCGCCCCAGCTGGGAATGGTCGGATCGACGCCCATGCCGAGGAAGGTCAGGCTCGATTCGAGCAGGATGTTGGTGGCGACATTGAGCGTCATCAGCACGATGACCGGGCCGATCAGGTTCGGCAGCAGGTGCTGCAGGATGATGCGCCAGTCCTTGACCCCGATGGCGCGGGCCGAGAGGATGAACTCCCGCTCGCGTAAGGATAGCACGGACCCGCGCACGAGGCGCGCATATTGCACCCATTGCGAAACGATCAGCAGAATGATCGTGTTTGTAAGGCTGCCGCCGATGATGGCGATGAAGGTGATGGCCAGGAGGATGAACGGCATGGCGAGCTGGATATCGGCAAAGCGCATCACCAGCATGTCCCAGAACCCGCGATAATAACCGGCGACCAGCCCCACGACGACGCCGACGACCACCGAGCCGGCGACCGATGAGATGCCGACGAGCAGCGAAATCTTACCGCCAGCCACCACCCGCGCCAGCACGTCACGCCCGAGCGGGTCGGTGCCGAAGGGATGGGCGGCATTTGTGAAGGGCTTCACGAGCCGCGCCATCAGGTCGATTTTCTCCGCGCCACCCGGAAATAGCACGTCGGAGAGAAGCACCGCGAGGCAGATGATGGCGGTGAGCGACACGCCGAGAATGAATTCCAGATTTTTATAGCGCGACGCGCGTGAGATGCTTGCAGCCATGGCGGTTACTCCGTGCGGATGCGCGGATCGACAAGCCCATAGGCGATATCGACCAGAAGATTGATGCCGACGATCAGCAGCGAAAGGACGGTGATGACGCCCTGCAGCACCGGAAAGTCGCGCGCGCCCACCGCGTCGAACGCCAATGTGCCGAGGCCCGGCCAGTTGAAGACGCGCTCGATGACGACAATGCCGCCCAAGAGCCCGCCGAACTGGATGCCGAAATAGGTGATGAGCGGAATGGCGCAGTTGCGCAGCGCGTGCTTGTAAAGCACCTTGGTTTCGCTGAGGCCCTTGGCCCGAGCGACCATGATATATTGCGATTGCAGCGTTTCCAGCATGGAGGTGCGCACGAGGCGGACATTGGTGGCCGTCAGGATCACGCCCATGGTGATGGCGGGCATGATATAGCTCGATAGCCCGACCATGCCGCTCGGCGGCAAGAGGTTTAGCGTTATGGCGAAGAGCAGCACCAGCATGGTGGCGAGCCAGAAATTCGGGAAGGACAGGCCGACCAGCGACAGAATGCGGATCGCCTGATCCGCCCATTTGCCCCGCGCCGTCGCCGCCTTGATGCCGAGCGGGATCGACAGGACGATCGAGACCGCGATGGAAACGAAGGCGAGCAGCAGGGTGGCGGGCAGCGCATGGCCGATCAGCGTCGCCACAGACGTGCCGCCGACGAAGCTGCGCCCGAGATCGAGCGTCACCAACCCTTTCAGGAAATGGAAATATTGCACGAGGAAAGGCTGGTCGGTCCCCAGCGCCGCGCGGATGCGCGCCAGATCATCCTCCGTCATGCTTCCGCCGCCCTGGAACATCGTCACCGCCGGATCGCCCGTCAGCCGGATGGCGAAGGAAACCACGAGCGTGATGACGATGACGACGAAAATGGCTTGCAGGAAGCGCTTGATAAGAAAACCGGCCATGGGGTGTTCCTCGAATTACTTTATGCGGGAGCGCCGAATACCCCCCTCTGCCCTGCCGGGCATCTCCCCCACAAGGGGGGAGATTGGCTGACACGACCCTCCGCCCTCGTCCTGCGACGTCTGCGATTGGTGCCTGGCGCCAATGAAGGCCAATCTCCCCCCTTGTGGGGAAGATGCCCGGCAGGGCAGAGGGGGGTGTCTGGCGCTAACGTTGCCTTGAGCGAGCGCCGTTCACTCCACCGTCACATCCGTCAGCTTCATACGGTTATCCGGCGCCGGGACAAAGCCCTTCACGCGCTTGCTGATCCCGTAAATCGCGTTGGAATTATAAAGCGGCACTTCCAGCGCGCGGTCGGCGGCGTATTTCGCCACTTCCTGCAGAACCTTCTCGCGCTGCGTCGGGTCGGTCATCGTCCGCTGCTCTTCCAGAAGCTTGTCCAGCTTCTCATCCTTGTCATACGGGTTCCACTTCTCGCCCGTGTGGTACATCAGGTAAGCGGTGTTGTCGTAGTCGAAGGTCCAGCCGCCCCATTTCTGTTGGAACATCGCGCCCGTCTTGCCCTGTGGGATGATGTCGTTGAGCAGGACGTTGGTTTCGTAGGGCTTGATGGTCGCGGTGAGGCCGACCATGGAGAGATAGCTGGAAATGACCTGCGCGACCTCATTCATCGTCTGGTCGTTGCCCCTGATATCGATCTGGAGCGGCGTTCCGGCCTTCACGCCGGCCTCGGCGAGCAGCTTCTTCGCGCCCTCTGGATCGTAGGGAATCGGCTTCAGGTTGGGATCGTAGCCGAAGGACAGCGCGCTCTGGAAGCTCGCGATTTCGGATGCCTGACCGGCGAGGATCGACTTCACGATGGTGGCGCGGTCGATGGCCATGATGATCGCCTTGCGCACGCGCGGATCGGCGGTGATGCCGTCGCGGGTATTGAAGCGCAGCGCATCGACCGTCGGTCCGGGGATGGACAGGACTTCCAGCTTCGGATCGTTCTGGATGACCGGGATCATGCCGATGGGGATGGTCGGGGGAATGACGAGATCGACCCGCCCGGCCTGCAATTCGGCCACCGCCGTCGCGGGCTCGGCGATGAAGCGGTATTCAAGTTCGGAAAGCTTTGGCGCGCCGCCCCAGTAATCGGGGTTCGCCTCAAGCTTGATGTCCACCTTCGGCGCATAGGACACGAACTTGAACGCGCCGGTGCCTACAGGGTTCAGGTTGAAATAATCCTCGCCCTTCTCCCTGATATATTTCGGCGGCACGATCATCGCGCCATAGCCCGCGAGCTTGGTCAGCAGCACCGGGTCCGGCGTCTTCAGCTTCATATCGACCGTATAGGGATCGATGATTTCGATGCTCTCGATGGAAGTGTAATTGGAGCGCTGCGGCCCTTTGGAGCCTTCCGCGCCCAGCAGGCGGTCGAAGGTGAACTTCACCGCCTCGGCGTCGAACGGCTCGCCATTGTGGAACTTCACGTTCTGGCGCAGCTTGAAGCGGATGCGCTTGCCGCCGTCGAGCTCTTCCCAGGATTCGGCCAGCCCCGGCACCACTTTCAGGTCCGGCCCGCGCCATGTCAGGCCGTCGAAGATGTTGGTCGCGACCGCCGCCCACTGCACGAGAAAGGTATCGATCGGGTCCCAGCTGCCGGGATCCTGCGGGCTCGAAATGGTCATCTTGCCGGCGGCGAAGGCCGGTGCGGTGAATGCAACGCCTGCCATCGCAAGCGCCACGAAACCCGCCGTCAGTCCCCTTTTTATCATTGTCATTGTCTGCTCCTCTTTCAGTGATTTGCGATTTCTTTGGTCATTTCCGTAGCGCGTGGAAAGCCCATCACCCTTCTCGCAACGAAATGCCCCGGCTTGATCTCCTCATGGACGAGAATGTCCGGCTCCTCGCCGACAGCACGGACCGGATTGGGTATCTCGCCCTCGATCATCGCGGTTTCGCGCCTGATGGTTGGATCGGCGACCGGCACGGCGGAAAGCAGGCGGCGCGTATAGTCATGCGTCGGCGTCTCGAACACCTGGCGGCGCGTGCCCATTTCCATGATCTGGCCGAGATAGAGCACGGCGACGCGGTGGCTCATCTTCTCCACGACCGCCATGTCATGGCTGATGAAGAGATAGGCCAGCCCCCGCTCCGCCTGCAGATCCATGAACAGATTGATGATCTGCGCCTGGATGGAAACGTCGAGCGCCGAAAGCGCCTCGTCGGCGATGATGAGCTTCGGGTCCGAGGCAAGCGCGCGGGCGATGCAGACGCGCTGGCGCTGGCCGCCGGAGAACTCGTGCGGATAACGCTCGGCATGGGCGGAGGTGAGGCCCACCCGCTCCAGCAATTCATCGACCCGGCGGCGCACGGCCTTGGAACCGAGGATCAAACCATGCGTATGGATCGGCTCGGCGATGGAAAACCCCACCGTCTTCCTCGGATCGAGCGAGGCGAACGGGTCCTGGAAGATATATTGCACCTCCTGCCGCATGCGGAACCGCTCCGCCGCCGACATGGAGGAATAGGTCTTGCCGTTGAAGGCGATTTCGCCCGATGTGGCGGATTGAAGCTGCTGGATCGTGCGCCCGATGGTCGATTTGCCCGAGCCGGACTCGCCCACCAGCGCCAGCGTCTCGCCGGGATGGATGTCGAAGCTCACTTTCTGCACGGCGGAAAGGCGGTGCGTCGCCTTGCCGAACAGATTTTTGCGGATATCGAAGCGCACCAAGAGATCGCGCACCGAAAGGAGCGGCTTGGCGTCATATTTCGCCGTATCCTGCACCCGCTCCTCGCCCACCAGAGCCGGTTCGCCGTCCTTCAGTACGATCAGCGGCATGCGCTTGGGATAATCCTCGCCCGCCATGCTGCCGAGGCGCGGCACGGCGGAAAGCAGCGTGCGCGTATAGGCGTGCTGCGGATTGGCGAAGATGTCACGGACCGGCCCTTCCTCGACCTTCTTGCCCTTCCACATCACCACCACATGGTCGGCCATCTCTGCGACGACGCCCATGTCATGGGTGATGAACACCATTCCCATGCCCAGCGTCTTCTGCAAATCGCGCATGATGTTGAGGATCTGCGCCTGAATGGTCACGTCGAGCGCCGTGGTCGGCTCGTCGGCAATGAGCAGCTTCGGGCGGCAGGCGAGCGCCATGGCGATCATCACGCGCTGGCGCATGCCGCCGGAAAGCTGGTGCGGATAGCGGGTCAGCAGCTCGGCGGAATCGGGCAGGCGCACCATGTCGAGCAGCCGCCGGGCTTCGGTCAGCGCCGCCGCCTTGCCCATCTTCTCATGCAGCAGCAAGACTTCGCAGATCTGATCGCCGATGGTGAAGACCGGGTTGAGCGACGTCATCGGCTCCTGGAAGATCATGGCGATCTCCTTGCCTCTGATGGAGCGCATCTCCTTCTGGGTCGCCTTGAGCAGATCCTTGTCGCCGAACAGGATGCGCCCGCTCGCAAACTTCGCGCCCATCATGTCGGCAAGCCGAAGGGTAGTGAGAGAGGTCACCGACTTGCCGGAACCGGATTCGCCGACGATAGCCACCGTCTTGCCCGGCTCGACGCTGAAGGAGATATCGTCCACGACGCGGTTGCCGCCGAACTCGACGCTCAGGTTTTCGACGCTGAGGAGCGGGGCGGTCATGTCAGCGCCTCCGCCTTGGCTGCGATGCGGGCGATGATTGCGCCCGATGTCTGCATCGTACCGGCCTCGGCCAGAAGCGTGACGGTTCCCGCTTGCGGCGCGATCACGGGCGTTTCCATCTTCATCACATCCATGACAGCCAGCACATCACCCTTTTCCACCATAGCTCCGTCAGCGACATTCCATTGCACGAGCAAACCCGGCACGGGCGCTGTCACATCGCCTGCGTCGCTTCCAGAGCTGACCGCTTCCGATTTCACACTCTGCCCCGGCATCTGGCCCAGTAATCGCAGGAATGTGTCAGGAATGCCGATCTCAACCCTTTTGCCGTCGATCTCGATAGGCGCGCGTAACAGCGTACTGTCAGGTATGGGCTCCGGCCGCGCCTCGGCTTCGAGGGCACCGGCGAAATCCGTCTCGATCCAGCGCGTGTGGACGCGGAAGTCCTCGCCCGTGAAGTCAGGATGATCGAGCACGGCGCGATGGAACGGCAGCACGGAGGGCACTCCCTCGATGCGGAACTCGCCCACCGCCCGCCGCGCGCGGGCAATCGCCGCCTCGCGCGTCGGCCCCCAGACGATCAGCTTCGCCGCGAGGGAATCGAACATGGGCGGGATGACCGTACCCCTGGTTACACCGGAGTCGAGCCGCACGCCCGGCCCGGCAGGGGCGTCGAACGCGGTGATCCGGCCTGCGGACGGAAGGAAGCCGCGCCCTGGATCTTCCATATTGATGCGGAGTTCGATGGCGTGGCCCCGCGGCTCGGGTGTTTGCGTAATCTCCAGCCGCAGCCCCTCGGCGATACGAAACTGCTCGATGACGAGGTCGATCCCGGTCGTCTCCTCCGTAACAGGATGCTCCACCTGCAGGCGGGTATTGACCTCGAGGAAGGAAATCACCCCATCGGCGGAGAGCAGGAATTCCACCGTCCCCGCTCCGGTATAACCCGCCTCGGCGCAGATATCGCGCGCGGCCTTGTGAATCTTTTCCCGCTGTTCAGGCGTGAGGAACGGCGCGGGCGCTTCCTCGACGAGCTTCTGGTTGCGCCTTTGCAGCGAACAATCGCGCGTGCCGACGACCACGACATTGCCATGGCGGTCGGCCAGCACCTGCGCCTCGATATGGCGCGGGCGGTCGAGGAACTGTTCGACATAGCATTCGCCGCGCCCGAAAGCGGCCACCGCCTCACGGGTGGCGGATTCGAAAAGCTCCTTCACTTCATCGAGGTGGCGGGCGATCTTGAGACCCCTGCCCCCGCCGCCATGGGCCGCCTTGATGGCGATGGGAAGGCCGAATGTCCTGGCGAAATCATAAGCCTCTTGCGCTGACGCAATCGCCCCCTCGCTGCCCGCGACCAGCGGCGCGCCGACCTTCTGCGCGATGCGCCGGGCCTCCAGCTTGTCGCCCAAAGCCTCGATGACGCCAGGATCGGGGCCGATCCATGTCAGCCCGGCATCGATGACCGCCCGGGCAAACTCCGCGCGCTCAGACAGAAAGCCATAACCAGGATGCACGGCATCGGCGCCCGAACGCTTCGCCACGGCGATGAGCTTTTCAATGTCGAGATAGGTTTCCTTGGCCGAAACTCCATCAAGCGCATAGGCCTCGTCCGCCAGCGCGACAAATGGCGCATCCGCGTCGGCGTCGGCATATACGGCCACGGAGGCAAGACCGTAGTCCTTGCAGGCCCTGTTAATCCGCACCGCGATCTCGCCGCGATTTGCTATCAGAACCTTCTTCATGCGTCTTTTCCTGAAATGATCCGGGGCGCGAAATCGCCGGTCGCATTGAACTGGATACGCGCGCCGACGGGTATCTGCCCGGCAAGGTCGAGATGATGGGCGGCGACATTGGCGATAACAGGATAGCCGCCCGTCAGCGGATGATCGACGAGGAACAGCACCGGCTGACCGCTTGCCGGCACCTGCACCGCGCCGCGCACCGTCGCCTCGCTTGGTAGTTCGGCATGGATTTTCCGTTCCAGCGCCTCGCCCTCCAGCCGGATGCCGACCCGGCTCGACTGCGGCGTCACCGACCATTCCCGCGACAGAAACCGCTCCACCGCTTCTTGGGTAAACCAGTCGGTACGCGGGCCCAGCACGACATCGAGAACAACAGTCGCGCTTGGTGAAGGCATGGCGAAGGCTGGAGGTTCCGGCAAGGACACAACCATCCCCGCCGGTACGGTGCGGATGCCGACCTCATCGCCCGCTTTCAGCGCGGCGGGGCCGATCTGCGCCAGCGTATCCGTCGCGCAGCTTGCCAGAACCGGAGCGACATCAAATCCGCCCCTGACCGCCAGATAGGAGCGCATTCCGCCGTTGGGAACCCCAAGCGAAACCACATCGCCATCGTCGAGCGCGACCGCGCTGTTCATCGGCACGGCGATTTTTCGCCCCTGCGCGTCGGTGATGATGATTGCCACTTCCGCGCCGGTAACCGCCATCACGCCGCGCCCACGCATGACGAACCTCAACCCGCCAAGCGTAATCTCCAGCGCCGCCGCGCCCACCGGATTGCCCACCAGCCGATTAGCCGCCTTGAAGCTCGCCCGGTCCGCCGCGCCGGAAACGCTGATCCCCTGCCCCGCCTGCCCGGCCCTTCCAAGGTCTTGAAACAGCACAGGCAGGCCGGTGGAGAGGATTTCGATGGCGGCGGTCGTGGAATGCCCCTCGCCCTTACCCTCTCCCCGTGAAGAACGGGGAGAGGGGGGCATCAGCGCCGTCGCTTCTTTTTCTATCGCCGCGCCTGGCAAACAGGAGAGGGCCGAAACGTCCATGTCCCCCTCTCCCCGCGTGCGGGGAGAGGGTAAGGGTGAGGGGCATTCCACGGCGGTCAACGCATAAGCCCCATCCTCCGCCATATTCCGGAACCGCACCCGGCTCCCCGGCTGCAGCAGCGAGGCGGGATCGCGGTCGATGTCGAACATGGCAAGCGGCGTCGAGCCGATGAGCTGCCAGCCGCCGGGGCTTGCCTTGGGATAAACCCCGCTGAACTCGCCCGCCAACCCGACGGCCCCTGCGGGAACCTGCGTGCGCGGCGATATACGGCGCGGCACGGTCAGTCGCAAATCGCCGCCGGCGAGATAGCCGAAGCCGGGCGCGAAGCCCATGAAGGCGACCACATATTCGCTTTGCGTATGGAGGCGCACCACTTCATCCACGCTCATGCCCAGAAGGCCCGCGACCTCAGGCAGATCCTCACCATCATAGCGCACGGGAATCTCGACCAGCGCACTGGATAGCTGCTTCCGCTCGCCGCCCGCCCGCGACGCAAGCGCCCGCACCAGCGCATCCGCGCCGATTTCGCCCGTGTCGTATGAGACGAGCAGCGTCCGCGCGGCGGGAATGATCTCGCGGATGCCGGGAACGGGATCGCTCTCCAGCGCGGCGCTCAGCGCCAGCACCTGATCGAGCCCGGCAAGCTCCACCAGCACATGCCCTGCCCTCACCGGCAGTATCCGCATCGACGTATCGGGCGCTGCTGCCATGGGCGCGTCAGATCGCCGCGACAAAGAAACGAATGCCGAGCCCGGCCTCTTCGAGGCGCTCACGCACGCGCCTGGCGATGGCGACCGCGCCGGGGCTGTCGCCATGCACGCAGATCGACTGCGCATCGACCTTGGTGAGACTGCCGTCCATGGAGGGAAGCACGCCCTCCCTGACCAGCCGCACCATGCGTTCGGCAATTTCATCGGGATCGTGAAGGACGGCGCCCTTCTCCCGCCGTGACACCAGCTGGCCATCCGCCGTATAGGCGCGGTCGGCGAAGGCTTCGGCCACGACGGCCAGCCCGGCAGCCCGCGCCTGCTCGATGAGCGGCGAACCGGCCAGCGCCATCAGCACCAGCGAATCGTCCACGGCGCGTATGGCCGCGATCACATCCGCCGCCTGCCGCGCATCCACCGCGATGGTGTTATAGAGCGCGCCATGCGGCTTCACATAGGTGACGCGCGTTCCCGCCGCCTTCGCCAGCCCCTGCAACGCGCCGATCTGGTAGATCACATCACCAATCAGTTCCTCGCTCGACGGGTCCATGTTGCGGCGGCCGAACCCGGCGAGGTCGCGATAGCCCACATGCGCCCCGACAGCCACGCCGCGATCCGACGCGGCCCGCAAGGTCCTGAGGATTCCCGCCGGGTCGCCCGCATGAAAACCGCAGGCGATATTGGCGCTGCTCACCACCTCCAGCATGGAAGAATCGTCACCCATCTTCCATGGGCCGAAGCTTTCACCCAGATCACTGTTGAGGTCGATTGTCAGCATCCGCATACAGCCAATTGTTCCTTGATATGACCTGACGCTAACAAAGGAGGGCAATCCTGTCCATAGTGTTGAACAATTTTTACCTACTGCCCTATAATTAGGCAAATTGCATAGAAATTGTGCGAAGATGCGTGTTCCACGAAATATTTCGAAGGAGACTTCTTGTTGCATGGAGCGAAGCACGTTAGCGGAAGTTATTGAGACTCATGTGAAATAAGGGAGTATCGCTTGGCTGAACCGGCGCAAACGCTTGCCGAAACGGTTGCCGCGCGCATCCGCGAGAAGGTTATTTCCGGCACATTGCGGCCGGGAAGCCATCTTTCGGAGCTGGCGCTGAGCGAGGAGCTGCAGGTTTCGCGCAACACGCTTCGGGAGGTCTTCCGCCTTCTCACCAAGGAAGGGCTGCTGCGCTACGAGACCAATCGCGGCGTTTTCGTCTCGACGCCCAGCATGTCCACCATCATGGACATCTACCGTGTGCGCCGCTTCATCGAATGCCCCGCGCTGGCGCAGGCGAACCCGCGCCATCCCGGCGCAAGGAACATGCGCGCGGCGGTCGAAAACGCCTATCGCTGCCGCGACGCCGCCGACTGGCTCGGCGTCGGCAGCGCCGACATCGCCTTCCACGCCGCAATCGTGGAACTCGCCGACAGCCCGCGCCTCTCCAGCCTCTACGCCCAGATTTCGCTCGAACTCCGCCTCGCCTTCGGCCTCATCCAGGACCCGGAATTCCTGCACGGCGCGTTCATCGACCAGAATCTGGAGATTCTCATCGAGCTTGAAGCAGGCCGGCAGGCGGACGCCGCCAGGATGCTCGAAGAATATCTCTTCCGCGCCGAACGGTTTATTCTGGGCGCGTATAACAGGGTGAACGGCGGGACGTGATCCCCTCCCCTTCCCCGTCATTCTCGGGCTTGTCGATAAGGACGGTCGGCAGCGTTTTCGCTTAGAGCATTTCACCTTTAGATGGAAACAGTCGCTCATTCTTTACCGTTGTCGCCACGCCACCGTAGAGGAATGGATCCCAGTGACAAGCACTGGGATGACGGGGTGGAGATGTGTTTTCCGCTACCGGATATGTTTCTGCCAAACGGAGAGGTTGGAGGTTGACCGGCAACAGCCAAGCAGCCCGTCATCCCAGTGCTTGTCACTGGGATCCATTCCTCTACCTCTCCACGACGACAAGGGTCAGAATCCAGGCGATCAAAACACGAACGCCCCCAAGCAGATCGAGATTTTCTCTCCCGGCCATATTGTGCGGCAAGCGCCGGGACGATAATCTTGCGCACGGGCTGTGGGAGATGGCCTTGGGGAGGACTATATGGCAGGGCTCTTATCGCTCTCGCGCGCGATCGACGCAATCAATACATTTTTAGGCAAGGCCGTATCCTGGCTGCTGCTGCTGGCGATCTTTATCAGCGCAGTCAACGCGGTCACGCGAAAGCTATTCAATTTAAGCTCCAACGCATGGCTGGAGGCGCAGTGGTATCTTTTCTCCGCCGCGTTCCTCGTCGCGGCGGCCTATACGCTACTCTCCAATGAGCATGTGAAGGTGGATCTGGTCTACGGCAACCTGTCCCGCCGCGCCCAGCTCTGGGTCGAGGTTTTCGGCACCATCTTCTTCCTTCTCCCCTTCTGCCTCATCACGATTTACCTCTCCTGGCCGACGGTGATGGAAAAATTCGCGACCGGCGAGACCTCGAACAATACCGGCGGGCTTATTCTCTGGCCGGTCTGGGCGATGATTCCCCTGGGGTTCGGGCTTCTGGCGCTGCAAGGCGTCTCCGAGCTCATCAAGCGCATCGCGATCCTGCGGGGCGATATGCCCGACGCCATCGCGCTTGCCGACGCCGAAGCCCAGACCCTTTGAAGGGGACCTAAGTAATGTTTGCCTTTTTCGCGGAAAATCTCGCGCCGATCATGTTCCTCTCGCTGATCGTGGTGCTGTTGATCGGCTACCCGGTCGCCTTCGCGCTCGCCTTTGTCGGCTTCGTCTTCGGTTTCATCGGCATCGAGATGGGGCTGCTGCCCGTCAATCTGTTCGGCGCGATCCCGGACCGCATCTTCGGCCAGATGTCGAACGAGACGCTGCTCGCCATCCCCTTCTTCACCTTCATGGGGCTCATTCTCGAAAAGAGCGGCATGGCCGAGGATCTGCTCGATACCATCGGCCAGCTCTTCGGCCCGGTGCGTGGCGGCCTCGCCTTTGCGGTAATCTTCGTGGGCGCGATCCTCGCCGCCACAACGGGCGTCGTCGCGGCGTCGGTTATTTCCATGGGCTTGATTTCGCTGCCTATCATGCTGCGCTACGGCTATGACCGGCGCGTGGCCGCGGGCACGATTGCCGCGTCCGGAACCCTCGCCCAGATCATCCCGCCCAGCCTCGTGCTGATCGTGCTTGCTGACCAGCTTGGGCGCTCGGTCGGCGACATGTACAAGGGCGCGCTTGTCCCTGGCCTGCTGCTGGTCGCGGCTTATTCCGCCTATATCATCGTCATGTCGCTGTTCCAGCCGAAGAGCGTCCCTGCCCTCCCCTTGGAGGCGCGCTCGCTCAGGGGCTGGAAGCTGTTGCGGCGGGTCGTGATCTCGTTGGTGCCACCGCTGCTGCTTATCTTCCTCGTGCTCGGCACAATTTTCATCGGCCTTGCCACCCCGACCGAGGGCGGCGCGATGGGTGCGGTTGGCGCGCTGGCGCTTGCCGCCATCAACCGGCGGCTCGATCTTTCCATCGTCAAGGCCGCGCTTTACGCGACGGTGAAGCTCTCGTCCTTCGTGATCTTCATCCTGCTCGGCGCGCGCGTCTTCTCGCTGACCTTCTATGGCGTCAACGGGCATCTGTGGGTGGAGCATCTAATGACGTCCATCCCCGGCGGCGAGATCGGCTTCCTCATCGTCGCCAATTTGCTCGTCTTCTTCCTGGCCTTCTTCCTCGATTATTTCGAGCTGGCCTTCATCATCATCCCGCTTCTGGCCCCCGTCGCGGACAGCCTCGGCATCGATCTGATCTGGTTCGGCGTGATGCTGGCGATCAACATGCAGACCTCTTTCCTGCACCCGCCCTTCGGCTTCTCGCTCTTCTACCTGCGCTCGGTCGCGCCCACCCGCGCCTACAAGGACAGGCTGACCGGCCAAACCATGCAGCCGGTCACGTCTGGGCAGATCTATATGGGCGCGATACCGTTCCTCGTCATGCAACTGGCGATGGTGGCATTGGTGATCGCCTTCCCGAAGCTCGTCACGCATTATAAGTCCGGCCAGACGGCGGTCGATCCCGCCTCCATCCAGTTGAATGTGCCGATGCCCGACGCGGAAGGTGGCAATCCGTTCGGCAACCCGGCGCCGCCCTTCGGCGCGGAAGCCCCGCAGGAGACCCCGCCGCCGCCCACATTCGGCTCTCCGACGCCAAGTTTCGGCGCGCCGGAGCAGAAGAACCCCTGATATCGACCAATCACGTAAGGAGGAGAACAGACATGACGGACAATAACGTAAGCCGCCGCGGCTTCCTGACCAAGGGAGCCATCGCGGGCGCCGCCACCGCGGCCGGGGCGACGCTCGCCGCGCCCGCCATCGCACAAAGCCTGCCGACGCTGCGCTGGCGCCTGACATCGGGCTTCCCCAACAATCTCGACACCATTTATGGGGGCGCCGTGGTCATGGCCGAAACGCTGTCGAAGATCACCGAAGGCAAGTTCCAGATCCAGGTGTTCCAGGCCGGCGAACTGGTGCCGGGCCCGCAGGCCATCGACGCGGTGAAGGCTAATACGGTCGAAATCGCCCACACCTGCGGCTATTATTTCACCGGCAAGGATCCCACCTTCGCCATCGGCTCGACCATTCCCTTCGGCCTCAACGGACGCCAGCAGAACGCCTGGCTCTACCACGCAGGCGGCAACGAGGCTTACAACGCCTTCCTCGCCGATTACGGCATTGTCGGCATCCCTGGCGGGGCGACCGGCGCGCAGATGGGCGGCTGGTTCCGCAAGGAAATCAACAGCGTCGCCGACCTCAAGGGCGTCAAGATGCGCATCGCCGGCGTGGCGGGCGAAGTCATGTCCCGCCTCGGCGTGGTGCCGCAGCAGCTGCCCGGCGGCGACATCTATCCGGCGCTCGAACGCGGCACCATCGATGCGGCGGAGTGGATCGGCCCCTATGACGACGAAAAGCTCGGCTTCTACCAGATCGCCCCGAACTATTATTACCCGGCCTATTGGGAAGGCGGCCTGACGATCCACTTCTTCGTCAACAAGGCGCAGTATGAAGCCCTCCCGGAACCCTACAAGGCCGCGCTGAACGCGGCATGCCAGGGCGCGAACGTCAACATGCAGTCGCTCTACGACGTCAAGAACACGACCGCCATCCGCTCCCTCGTCGCCAAAGGCGTCAAGCTGCGCCCGCTGCCGCGCGACGTGATGGACGCCGCCTACAAGGCCTCATTCGAGCTTTATGCCGAATATTCGCAAAAGCATCCCGCCTGGGCGAAGATCTATCCGGGCTGGAAGAAGTTCCGCGACGAATCCTTCGAGTGGTTCCGCGTCGCGGAATATAGCTACGACAGCTACATGTACGCCGCCCAGGCGGCGGGGAAGTAAGCAAGCGGGCGCCGTCTGGATAGAGCATGATCCCTGTCCCGAACGATTCCTTCAAAACATAATTTGCTAGTCTTCTGACTCTGGAGCATTTCACTTTTGATGGAAACGCTGGCGGGACAGCGCCCCCCTCTGCCCTGCCGGGCATCTCCCCCGCAAGGGGGGAGATTACGCTGTCACTTCGGCTTTCGCCAATCGCAGCCGTTGCAGGTTACGCGCCGTCATAAATGCCAGCCAATCTCCCCCCTTGCGGGGGAGATGTCCGGCAGGACAGAGGGGGGCGCCTCGCGATTCCATCAAGACAGGAACCGCTATAGCGGCCCCGTCACCGCGCTTCCCCGATTTCCGCCATACACAAACTGTTGATCACACGGTTTCATGGATTGAGTTAGGAAGATGATACGCATATAGATAGGAAGCTATCTATTAGGATCATATCGAAATGAAACCAGCTTGGAACGAGTTTGCGACGCTGCTTGCCGCGACGACGCGCGGATGGCGCAAGGCCTTCGACGCGGCGATGGCGGAGCATGGCCTGTCCGACGCCACCGCCCTGCCGCTGATGGTTCTGCTGCGCCATGGCGACCGCATCCCGCAGGGGGTACTGGCGGAAAGGGTGGGCATCGAAGGGCCGACCATCGTCCGCGTCATCGATGAGCTGGAGAAGGAAGGCCTGATCCGGCGCCTCGCCGACGATGCCGATCGCCGCATCAAGCTTGTTCAACTCACCGAGGGAGGGCGCATCACCGCCACGAAAGTGGAGAAGATTGCCGCTCGCCTGCGCACTTCACTCCTCGGCGACCTCGACCCGGACGCAGTCGATACCGCCATGGACGTGCTGCGCCGGCTGAACGAGAAATTCTAGGGCTTTTCGCAGAGATGGAAACATTGGCCATGGCGATCCCCTTCACCCTCGCCCTTCGAGGCGAATTCCGCTGCGCTCCATTCGCACCTCAGGATGAGGGTGAAGGGGCGTCGGCGCTTCACAATGACAGTGAAAAGCGCCGGCGTTTCAACAGCCCTCATGGTGAGGTGCGAATGGAGCGCAGCGGAATTCGCCTCGAACCACGAGGGCGCTTGGCGCCAGCATAATGAGCCGCTCCTCAAACACATCGAACCCATCATGACCAAACCCGCCGAATCCGCGCCGCGTTTCCAGGATGTAGTCTTCTCGCTGAAGACCTTCGCCGCGGCGATGCTCGCTCTCTGGATCGCGCTGATTGCCAACCTGCCCAATCCCTATTGGGCGGTGGCGGCGGTTTATATCGTGGCGCATCCCCTTTCCGGTGCGACCACCTCCAAGGCGTTCTACCGGCTCATCGGCACCGTGATCGGCGGCGCGGTCACGGTTCTCTTGGTGCCGAACCTCGTCAATTCACCCGAAATCCTCACCCTCGCCATCGGATTGTGGATGGCGGCCTGCCTCGTCGTCAGCCTGCTCGACGGCACGCCGCGCAGCTATCTCTTCATGCTGGCGGGCTATACGGTGGCGATTGCCGGTTTCGCCGTGGTTTCGACACCGCAGACCGCCTTCGACTATGCGGTGGGCCGCGTCGAGGAGATCGCCATCGGCATCATCTGCGCCGCGCTGGTCAACCGCCTCTTCTTTCCCCGCCACAGCGGCCCGGTGCTCGTCGCCCGCATCGACAACTGGCTGAAGGACGGCGCGAGGCTGGCGCTCGCCACCATGCGCGGCGAAGGCGACAGCCCGGAGGCGCTGCGGGATCGCCGGCGCCTTGCCGCCGACACGCTGGAACTGCGCAACCTCACCACCCATGCCGCCTATGACACCTCGTCCGTCCGGGGCGCGGACGCGCAATTGCGGGTTCTGCAGCAGCGCATGGTTGCCGTCCTGCCGATCATTTCCAGCCTGCGCGACCTCCTCGCCATGAAACCCGGCGAAGGTGAAAGGCCATGGCCACCCTCGGTGCAGCAATTGCTCGACGAAGCCTGCATCTGGCTGGAAAGCGGGGAGAACCTGACCGAGGAGGGCCGCGCCGGACTCCTGCGGCTCATCGGCGACATCGAGCGGCATGACGAAACGGCGAGCGAGGGAAAGCAACTGCTGGCCCTCAACCTCGCCGCCCGCGTACGCGACCTGATCCAGATCTGGAGCGATTGCCTCACTCTCAGGCAGGATATCGGCACCGGCTCGCGCCATTCCCTGCGCTGGCGGCGCTACGACACGCACCGCAAGAGCCGCCCCATGCACCGTGACTACGGCATGGCGCTCCTTTCCGGCTTCTCGGCCCTGCTTTCCACCATGGTCGCCGCCGCCTTCTGGATCGCCAGCGGCTGGTCGCAAGGCAGCATCGCGGCGATGATGGCCGGCATCTTCTGCTGCATCTTCGCCGGCATGGACGATCCCGTGCCCGTCATGCGCAAGTTCAACTGGCTGACGCTCATCGTCATCGCCGCCGCCTTCGTCTTCGAATTCGCGCTGCTGCCGCTGGTGGACGGCTTCGTCCCGCTCGCTCTGGCGCTCGGCCTTTTCCTCATCCCGGCGGGCATCCTGCTCGCCATCCCCGCGCAATTCCTGCTCGGCATGGTGCTTTGCGTCAACCTGCCCAACCTGATCATGCTTCAAGGGCACCTGAACCAGGATTTTGCCAGCTTCGCCAATGCCAATATCGCGACGGTGCTGGGCCTCGGCATCGCAGCGGTGGTCACCTCCATCGTCCGCTCGGTCGGCGCGGAATGGAGCGTCCGCCGCCTGGCCCGGGCGGGCTGGCGGGACATAGCCCTCGTCGCCAGCCTTGAGGCCGGACGGCCGCGCCGTGAATATATGAACCGGCTGCTCCTGCGCATGATCGACCGCGTCGGCCTGATGACGCCGCGCCTCGCCCTCATTCCATCATCCGCCATCGCCCGGGTCGATCTCCTGCGCGACTTGCGCAACGGCATGAACGTCATCGACCTGCAGCGCTACCGCCTGAGACTGCCGCAAGCCTGCCGCGAAGCCGTCAACAAGGTGCTCGGCGAAGTCGGCGCGCATTACCGGGCGATGTCGCGAGGCGAACCATATGCGCCACCCGGCGACAGCCTGCTGCAATCGATCGATGAAGCCATCGCCGCGGTCATCGGCAACGGATCGCCCGGCACCGCCAACCGCCCGCGCCTGGCGCTGGTGGCGCTGCGCTTCAATCTTTTCCCCGATGCGCCCCCGCTCGACCTGCCGCCGCGCGCCCAACCCGCAAGCCGAAAAGCGGCCTGAGCATCTTCCCAAGAGAAACATGACCGCCATGCGACCTGAACTCGATATTTACGGCATCTATATTCCCACCCTCGGCGTCCTGGCGCTGCTCGCCTATTTCGCCAATGGCCTGATGCAGCGCCTCCTCGCGCGCCTGCGCTTTTACCGTTTCGTGTGGCACCGGCCCCTGTTCGATGCCGCCATGTATTTCTGCATTCTCGGCACCGCTGCCGTGCTTCTCAATGGAATCCACGCATGAAAAAGCTCTTCGCCCATTCCGGACGGGTGTTCCTGACGCTCGTCATGGTCACCGTCGCCGGGCTTCTCGGCCTGCATCTCTGGGATTATTACATGAACGCGCCCTGGACCCGCGACGGCAAGATCCGGGCCGATGTGGTGCGCATCGCGCCCGATGTCTCCGGGCCGGTGAGCGAGGTGCTGGTGCGTGACAATGAGCCCGTCAAGAAGGGCGAAATCATCTTCCGCATCGACCAGGCCCGCTTCAAGCTCGCCCTGAAACAGGCGGAAGCCAAGGTGGACAGCACAAAAGCCGCGCTCGACATGGCCAACCGCGACCTCGCCCGCTACCGCCAGCTCGACGACAACACCATCACCCGGCAGAAGCTGGAACAGGCGGAGACGACCTCCCAGCAGGCCGACGCCGCATGGCGTCAGGCGCAACTCGATCGCGATCTCGCCGCGCTCAATCTGGAGCGCTCCTCGGTGAAGGCCCCGGTCAACGGCCTCATCACCAATTTCTCGCTGCAGCCCGGCGACTATGTCTCCGCCGGCAACCCCGTCACCGCGCTGGTCGATACGGATTCCTTCTACGTCGCGGGCTATTTCGAGGAAAACAAGCTCGACCGCATCCATGTCGGCGATCCCGTCGTCATCGATGTCATGGGCAGCAAAACGCAGCTCAAGGGTACGGTCGACAGCATCGCCGGGGGCATCGAGGACCGCGAGCGCAGCGACACCAGCAGCCTCCTCGCCAATATCTCGCCCACCTTCAACTGGGTCCGCCTCGCCCAGCGCATTCCCGTGCGGGTGAAGCTCGACAGGCTGCCGGAGGGCGCGCATCTCGTCGCAGGCCGCACGGTGAGCGTCACGGTTGTGAATTAGGCGATGAAGCCTAATGGCCAGGTGGCACCGCACCCAAGGCTTCGGCGAGGGCCTTGCGTCCGCTCGTAGCAAGCCAGGAGCGGAAAGAGAGGATTTCCGGATTGATCTCACGCATGACGTTCAAATCGACCTGTTCCGCCAGCGGGCCGTTCTCCAAGCTCCTGGCCATATGTGCGAGGTCAGCATTGGCTGCGAGAACGTCGTCCGGAAAGCGTGCGTAGGATATGGGGCGACCCGCGACTTCGGTGAAGGCGGCTTCGAGGTCGCGGCCTGTAACTCTATCGCTTGCGATTTTTAAGGTCACCCCGCCGAGCCGGGTCTTATCGGCGAATATGGCGGCAACGAATTTCCCGATGTCCTCTACGGCAATAAGCTGGATCGAATGTTCCGGCCTGATAAGAGAGCGCAATTGCCCCTTGTCCAAACCGAAACCGGGCCGTACGAGCATTTCCATAAAGATCATCGGCCTGATGATGGTTGCGATAATGGGCAATTTGCGAATGTAGGCCTCAATGCGTGGTTTCGCGTCGAAACGAGCCACACCCGTCAGCGTATCGCCGACGCTGGCGCCCGAGGAATAGACGAAATGCGTAACGCCACTTTCGGCGGCCAGGGCCGCGATTGATATCCCATAGCGTACCTCATCGTCTGCCGCCAAATTAGCTGGCAGCACACTGAAAATGCCATGAGAGTCTTTCATCGCAGTCCGAATGACATGGGTGTCCTCGAACGAACCGGTGACGAGTTCGATTCCTGCGTCTCGGAGCGCAATCGAAGCCGGTTCGACGGGGTTACGTACCAACGCGCGAACAGGCCATCCCGCCCTCAGCAACGCTTTTGCGACGGCCCCTCCCTGTCGCCCTGTAGCGCCGAAAACCAGAATTGGACGTTTATCATTAGCCATCGAGAACCCTCGTGTTGAACAAGGGCAATCCATATATACGATTATAACTCATCCGGAAGACGGCACATTTTTTAGCATCGGGCACAAGAATGATACGCTTGAAACAGCCTCACGATTCAGATTGCAATCCTCAGTTCAGACCAATCCCGTCTAACGGGATCTGTGCCCGGCTCGGGGACAAATGGACTGTTCAGGTCCTTTGGCGCCTTTCCCTTGCAGACGGGCGGCGGCTCCGTTTTTCCGCGCTAAAAAAAGAGAGCGACGGGATCACTCAGCGGATGCTGACTCTGACGCTACGCAATCTCGAACGCGACGGCTTTGTCGTCCGTCATTATTCTCCGGAAGTGCCGCCGCGGGTCGAATATGAGCTAACCGAGATGGGTGCTGGCGTTCTGCGCGCCCTTGAGGGACTTAATTTTTGGCTTCAAGAGAACCTGCCCATCATCGAGGGGTATCGTCGCGCCTACGACCAGGACAAGCAGTAACGAAGTTTTGCCGCAAATCCGGCCGTGCTCCAAACTGCCCTGCTTCGGCCAAGTGCCGCCCCGAGTTTCCCCGGAGCGGACATGTCTCAAGCGCCTCACCCCTCCCTGAAATCCGTGCCGCGGCTGACCTCATCCCAGGCGTCCATCTCCTCGATGACAGCATCGAGCTTTTCGCGGGCGCGGCGGACCGCGTCGGAGCCTAGCAGCAGGTGAACCGGCGGCTCGGGAGCCGTGACGGCTTTGATGATCGCCTGCGCGGCGCGCACGGGGTCGCCCGGCTGTTTGCCGTCGGAAGTCGCGAAGCGGGCGCTGGTTGCCCCCACGGTTTGCGCATAGGCGCTGTCTTCCGGCGCGGCCCAGCGGATGGAATGGCTCGACAGGAAGTCGGTGCGGAACGCGCCCGGTGCAACAGCGGTCACCTTGATCCCGAGCGGCTGCAATTCCTGCGCAAGCGCGGTGGACAGCCCCTCGAGCGCAAACTTGACCGAGGCATAGAGCGCATAGCCCGGCCCCGGCGCGCGCCCGGCAATCGAGGTGATGTTGACGATATGGCCGGAACCCTGCTGACGCAGATGCGGCAGCGCCGCGCGGATAATCCGCACCGGCGCGAAGACGTCGACCGCGAACAGCCGTTCCATCTCCTCGTCCGTCGAGGTTTCGAGCGCCCCGAGCAAGCCGTAGCCGGCATTGTTGACGATAATGTCGATCTTGCCGGCGATGCCGAATGCCTCGCGCACCACCCGTTCCGCCGCGTCCTTCTCCGCCAGGTCAGCCTTGAGCACGTGAAGCCGTCCGCTGTCCGCGCCGATTTCGGGCGCGCCGTCCCGTACCGTGCCGATGACCGTATCGCCCCTGGCAAGAGCCGCCTTCGTCAGTTCCAGCCCGAAGCCGCGTGAAATGCCCGTGATGAACCATGTGGTCATGATTGGTCTCCTTCTAACGCCGAGGAAGATAGCCACCGGCCCGCTCCGGTATAATACGGGGAAAATCACTTTCGCTTGTTAGCTGCGCTTAAAAGTGCTTCCTTGCGCGCATGGACATCATTCTCCCCGGCTCCGATTATAACCAACTCCGCGCCTTCGTGGCGGTGGCCGAAGCGCTGAGCTTCAGCCGCGCCGCCGAGACCTTGGGCATCACCCCTTCTGCATTGAGCCAGACGATCCGTGGGCTGGAGGAGGGTATCGGCATCCAGCTTCTCAACCGGACAACGCGCAGCGTCTCCCTGACGGCGGCGGGCGAGAACCTGTTCCACAGGATAAGACCGGCCATTAGCGAGCTGGGCGCTGCCGTCCTCACCGCGCGGCAGGCGCGGGAGCGCCCCTCAGGCACGGTGAGGGTTCACACTTTCCGTTCTGGCGCGGCGCGCTATATCGAGCCCATCCTGCCGGAATTCCTGCGCACTCATCCCGAAATCGTCATCGACATGACGCTCGACGACGAAGCGGTCGATATGGTCGCGGGCGGTTTCGACGTGTCGCTGCGCATCGGCGAAGTGATCGAGCAGGACATGATTGCCGTACGGATAGGCCCCGAAATGCGGCAGGTCGCCGTGGCCTCCCCGGACTATATCGAGCGGCATGGCGCGCCGTCGCACCCGCGCGATCTCCTCCGCCATCGCTGCATCCGCTGGCGCTGGCCGGGCCAGTTGCAGCCCTATGCCTGGGAGTTCTGCGAGGACGGCAGGTGGTTCCATGTGACGGTCGACGGCCCGCTGATCGTCAACGACAAGGAATTGGCCAAACGCGCCGCGCTTGCGGGCGCCGGCATCGGCTTCTGCACCGACGAGATCGTGGCCGCCGATTTGGCGGCAGGGCGGCTCGTCCCGCTGCTTGAGGCATGGTCGGAGCCCTTCCCCGGCTTTTTCCTCTGCTACCCCAGGCAGCGCCAGATGGCCCCGGCGCTGCGCGCATTCATCGACGCCGTGCGGCAGGCGGCTATCTGAGCTACGGTCAAGTTCGACCACATCGGCAGGGGTTAGCCCCAAGTCCCTGCCTGGATTCGAATTTCCGTTGCGCCCGCGCTCGCGCGGGAATAAGCAATCGGCATATGCCGAAGGCAGGCCCCGGCGAGACGCGATGGGAAGAAACATGTTGGAACGAGTTTTCAAGCTGAGCGAAAACGGAACGTCCGTCCGCACCGAGTTGGTTGCCGGCGTCACGACGTTCCTGACCATGTCGTACATCATCTTCGTCAATCCCGAGATCCTCTCGACCACGGGCATGGATCGCGGCGCCGTCTTCGTGGCGACCTGCCTAGCGGCGGCGCTCGGCACCCTGATCATGGCCTTTTACGCCAACTGGCCCATCGGCATGGCGCCGGGCATGGGGCTCAATGCCTTCTTCGCCTTCACCGTCGTCTCGGCTATGGGCTTCACCTGGCAGCAGGCGCTGGGCGCGGTGTTCATCTCCGGCGTCATCTTCGTCTTCCTTTCGGCCACCGGCCTCCGGCGATGGGTGATCGACGGCATTCCTCACTCCTTACGCAGCGCCATCGCGGCGGGCATCGGCCTGTTCCTCGGGCTGATCGCGCTTGAAAATGCCCATATCGTCGTCAAGAACCCGGCGACACTCGTCACCCTGGGTGATCTGCGGCAGACCGGCCCGCTTCTGGCCATTCTCGGCTTCTTCATCATCGCGGTGCTGGATGCGCTGCGGGTCAGGGGCGCGATCCTCATCGGCATCCTCGCCGTGACGGTGCTTTCCTGGATCGTGGGGGCCAACCAGTTTCAGGGCCTCGTGTCGGCCCCGCCGTCCATCGCGCCCACCTTCATGCAGCTCGATATCCTCGGCGCCCTGCATGGCGGGCTGCTGCATGTCATCCTCGTCTTCGTCCTCGTCGAAGTGTTCGACGCGACGGGCACCCTGGTTGGCGTGGCAAAACGCGCCAATCTGATGCCCGAAGGCAAGCAGAACCGGCTCGGGCGCGCGCTGATGGCCGACAGCTCCGCCATTGTCGCCGGCGCGATGCTGGGCACGAGCAGCACCACCGCCTATGTCGAAAGCGCCTCCGGCGTGGCGGCGGGCGGCAGGACGGGACTGACCGCGCTGGTGGTCGCGGTTCTGTTCCTCGCCGCGCTCTTCATCTCCCCCCTGGCAGCCTCCGTTCCGGCCTATGCCACGGCCCCTGCCCTCCTCTACGTCGCCGCGCTCATGATGCGTGAGCTGCGGGAAGTCGAGTGGGATGATGTGACCGAAGCGGTCCCCGCCGCCGTGACCGCGCTCGCCATGCCCATGACCTATTCCATCGCCAACGGCCTCGCCTTCGGCTTCATCAGCTATACCGTGCTGAAGCTCTTCACCGGCCGCTGGAAGGAATTGCATCCCGCAACGATCATCGTCGCGGCGCTGTTCATCATCCGCTTCGCCTTCTTCCCGGGATAAGCGCCGCGGACCGCCTCAGCGCAGCGCCGTGTAATATTCGGCGCTGGCGCATTATACTATGCTTGTCTTGACCCTGGCTTACCCGAGGAGCATTCTATACATGCCGCACTCCGCGGCGTCGCTTCTCGGGAGGAAGTCATGAACAAAGTAGAGTTTTCACGCACCGCGAAAATGCCCTTCGCCAAGCGTTATGACAATTTCATCGGAGGCCAATGGGTCGCGCCGAAATCGGGCCGCTATTTCGAGAACATCTCGCCGGTGACCGGCCGCCCGCTCGGCGAAGTCGCCCGTTCCGATGCCGCCGATATCGAAGCCGCGCTCGACGCCGCCCATGCGGCGAAAGACGCCTGGGCCCGCACCAGCGTGGCCGAGCGCGCCCTCATCCTGAACCGCATCGCCGACCGCATGGAGGAAAATCTCGATCTGCTGGCGCTCGCCGAAACCTGGGACAATGGCAAGCCGATCCGCGAGACGACCGCCGCGGATGTGCCGCTCGCCATCGACCATTTCCGCTATTTCGCCGGGGCGATCCGCGCGCAGGAGGGCTCGCTCTCCGAAATCGACCACGACACGGTCGCCTATCATTTCCACGAGCCGCTGGGCGTCGTCGGCCAGATCATCCCCTGGAACTTCCCGCTCCTGATGGCCTGCTGGAAGCTCGCCCCCGCGCTCGCCGCCGGCAATTGCGTCGTCATCAAGCCTGCCGAGCAGACGCCGGCGACGATCATGCTATGGGCCGACCTCATCGGCGATCTCCTGCCGCCGGGCGTGCTCAACATCGTCAACGGCTTCGGCCTCGAAGCGGGCAAGCCGCTCGCTTCCTCGCCGCGCATCGCCAAGATCGCCTTTACCGGCGAGACGACGACGGGGCGGCTCATCATGCAATATGCCAGCCAGAACCTGATCCCCGTCACGCTGGAGTTGGGCGGCAAATCGCCCAACATCTTCTTCAAGGACGTGACGCAGGAGGACGACGATTTCTTCGACAAGGCCATCGAGGGCTTCGTCATGTTCGCGCTCAACCAGGGCGAGGTCTGCACCTGCCCAAGCCGCGCGCTCATCCAGGAAGACATCTATGACGAGTTCATGGAGCGGGCGCTGAAGCGGGTGGAAGCCATCGTGCAGGGCGATCCGCTCGACCCCGCCACCATGATCGGCGCGCAGGCCTCTTCGGAGCAATTGGAGAAGATTCTCTCCTATTTCGACATCGGCCGCCAGGAGGGCGCCGAGGTGCTGACCGGCGGCGAGCGGAACGAACTGCCTGGTGACCTTGCCGGGGGCTATTACATCAAGCCCACCGTCTTCAAGGGCCACAACAAGATGCGCATCTTCCAGGAGGAGATTTTCGGGCCCGTCGTGTCGGTGACCACCTTCAAGGATGACGAGGAGGCGCTGTCCATCGCCAACGACACGCTCTACGGCCTCGGAGCGGGCATCTGGAGCCGCGACGTCAACCGCTGCTACCGCTTCGGCCGCGCCATCCAGGCGGGCCGCGTCTGGACCAATTGCTACCACGCCTACCCCGCCCACGCGGCCTTCGGCGGCTACAAGCAATCCGGCATCGGACGCGAAACCCACAAAATGATGCTCGACCATTATCAGAACACGAAGAACATGCTCGTGAGCTACAGCCCGAAGAAGCTGGGCTTTTTTTGAGTTGATCATGTTTTGAGGAAACCGCTAGGCACCCCCCTCTGCCCTGCCGGGCATCTCCCCCACAAGGGGGGAGATTGGCTGATGGATCTTGCCCTCCTCATATTCGGCGCCTGCGATTGATACCGGGCATTAATGAAGGCGTAATCTCCCCCCTTGTGGGGGAGATGGCCGGCAGGCCAGAGGGGGGTACTGTCCCGCCGGCATTTCGAATTGAAGAACTCCAGCCACACCGCTGGTCACTCCGAAAGGACCGCATCATGGGCAACGTCACCGCCACCCCCGCCGCGCTCGAACTACTCAAGGAGATCATCGCGGATCACGGCCCGGTGCTGTTCCACCAGTCCGGCGGCTGCTGCGACGGCTCGTCGCCGATGTGCTATCCGCAGGGAGATTTCATCATCGGCGACAATGACGTGCTGCTCGGCCACATAGGCGGCGCGCCGTTCTACATCAGCGCCTCGCAGTTCGAGGCGTGGAAGCATACCGACCTCATCATCGACGTGGTGCCGGGGCGCGGCGGCATGTTCTCGCTCGACAACGGGCGCGAAAGACGCTTCCTGACACGCTCGAAAGTCTGTGCTGTCCGATAAGCGCACCACGTCTGCAGCATTGCCCATCAGGACGCTAGAGCCACCTGAAGCGCTCCCTCGCCGCCTTGCAACAGCCGCACCCCCGAAAAATCCGCCAATTTCCTGTGCGGCGTTTCCATATCGTGCCGGTGCGTGGTCGTCATGACCGCGACCTTGCACCCCGCCGCCTCCGCCGCGGCGATGCCCGCCGCCGCGTCTTCGAAGACCAGGCAGCGCTCCGGAGCGCCCCCCAGGCGCTGCGCCGCCAGCAGGAAGCAATCGGGAGCGGGCTTGCCGAAGGTGACATCCTCGGCTGTAACCATGGTCTCAGGCACGGGAAGCCCGGCCGCCTCGATCCTGCGCAGCGCAAGCCGCCGCGGGGCGGAAGTCACGATCGCCCAGCGGTCAGCAGGCAGCGCGGCGAGAAAATCCGGCGCGCCGGCGATGGCCTCGATCCCCTCGAGATCGGCGATCTCCGCTTCGGTAAGGGCTTCCGCCTCGGCCACGGGATCAACGCCAGGCAGATTGAGCCTGCTGATCGTCTCGACCGCCCGGACACCGTGGATCGTCGGCAAAAACGTCTCGACATCCACCCCATGGGCCACCGCCCAAGTCGTCCACACCCGCTCGGCTGCCTTGATTGAAGTCAGGATGGTGCCGTCCATGTCGAAAAGGAAGGCATCGAAGGAATCCGGGAAGAAACTGTCTGACACGCTGGCGAACCTCGCTGTTCCGATTTTGATGGCCCTTGTAGCAGAATGCTGCCGCCAGTCATCGCGGAATTCGGTCCGAAGCAAGGCTGGAGGTCAGGCGGGCGGAGCGCGAAGCCGTGAATAGCGAGAATGAGCGTCGCGTTGCCACGAAAACAGATCGATTTCCTCCAATCTCTGCTATCAACGAAATTGCTCACATTCTAAAGCCCAAGTGATTCCTTGACGACCGATCCGCTTCATATTCTCAAGACCGTCTATGGCTACGATGCCTTTCGTGGCCGGCAGGCGGAGATCGTCTCGCATGTGATGGCGGGCAACAATGCCTTCGTCCTGATGCCGACGGGCGGCGGAAAATCGCTTTGCTATCAGATACCGGCTCTTGCCCGGCCTGGCATGGGCGTCGTCATATCGCCGCTTCTGGCGCTGATGGCCGATCAGGTTTCGGCGCTGCGGCAGGCTGGCGTGAAGGCGGCGGCGCTCAATTCCGACCTTGGCGGCGATGACAGGCGCAATCTGTGGCGCGACGTTTCCGCCGGAACGCTCGACCTGCTCTATGTGGCGCCCGAGACCCTGTTGAAGCCGGATGTCGTGAAGCTCCTGACCAGCGTGCCGCTCTCGCTGATTGCCGTGGATGAAGCGCACTGTCTGTCGCAATGGGGGCATGATTTCCGGCCGTCCTATCGCCAGCTCGACGCGTTGACGGCGCATTTCCCCGATATACCGCGCATGGCGCTGACGGCCACCGCCGACGAGCCGACGCGGGCCGAAATCCTCTCGCACCTTCAGATCGATGAGCGCGATGCCTTCATCGCCGGCTTCGACCGCCCCAACATCCGCTATGTGATCATGGAGAAGGACAATCCGCGCGCGCAGCTGAAGCGCTTCCTTGTGGATCACGAAGGGGAAAGCGGCATCGTGTACTGCCTTTCGAAGCGCAGGACGGAGGAGACCGCCGAATGGCTGCGCGGCCTCGGCTATGACGCCCTCTCCTATCATGGCGGCATGGACAAGGCGGCGCGGGAGGCGAACCAGGCCCGCTTCCAGCATGAGGAAGCCGTCATCATGGTGGCGACCATCGCCTTCGGCATGGGCATCGACAAGCCGGATGTGCGCTTCGTCGCGCATATCGACCTGCCTGGAAGCATCGAGGCCTATTATCAGGAGACCGGGCGCGCGGGACGCGACGGCCTGCCTGCGGACGCGATGATGCTCTACGGCTATGAAGACATCGTGCTGCGCAGCCGCTTCATCGAGGAATCCGAAGCGCCGGATCAGCGCAAGCGCATGGAGCGGTTGAAGCTGGACACCCTTCTGGGCCTCGCCGAAACCGCGGGCTGCCGCAGGCAAGTGCTACTTTCCTATTTCGGCGACGAATGCGAGCCATGCGGCAATTGCGATACCTGCGCGGAGCCGCCAAGCCTGTTCGATGGGACGATAGCCGCCCAGAAGGTCTTGTCCTGCATCCACAGGACCGGCGAGCGCTTCGGGCAGGCTCATATCGTCGATGTGCTCTTGGGCGTCGAGAACGAGCGGATCAGCCGCTTCGGCCATGACCAGCTCTCGACCTATGGCATCGGGCGCGAGCATGACAACCGCACATGGCGGGCCATCATCCGCCAATTGATCGCGCACCGGCTGGTCGACGTCGATTTCGCCGGACATGGCGGCCTGTCGATCTCGGAGAGGGGCCGGCTGTTTCTGCGCGAAAAGCAGACGCTCATGCTGCGCGTGCCGCCAAAATCGAAACCGTCACGCGACAAGACCTCGCGCAGGCAGGCGGCAACCCAGTCCCTGCCCGAGCGGGACCAGGCCTTGTTCCAGGCGCTGCGCGAAAAGCGAATGCAACTCGCCCGCGCGCAGAACGTCCCGCCCTATGTGATCTTCCACGACCGCACGCTGATGGAACTGGCCGCCGCCCGCCCCACCTCACGGGATGAAATGGCCGGCGTGCCCGGCATCGGCGAAACCAAGCTCGATCGCTACGGCCCCGCTTTCCTCACCGTCATCACCGAGCATGGCGAGGACGCTTGAGCGCGGGGCTGCAACGCCTAACCTCCTGATTAAGATCTCCCACGTCCTGCGATGGGATTTCGCCCGTCATTTGTTCAGCCGCCCTCGTCAGGCGGCGCGTCGTGTTTGCCCCCACCTTTACTCATCTATTAAACATGCCTAAAGCTGGCTTGCTCACGAACATATATCGAAGTTCAAGTTGGTGCCTGGAATGGTCACGGACGAAAAGTCTCCGCTGCTGCATATGCTGACCCTGCATTATGCCGATCTGGTCCGGCACCTGACGAAAAAGCTCGGCAATGCCGCCTCCGCGCGCGACGTGGCGCAGGATACCTATCTGCGCTTGCGTCATCTGCCTGCTGAAACGCTGGTTCTCAGTCCACGCGCCTATATCTTCCGCGTCGCCAACAACATCGCGGTCGATTATCTGCGCGCGGAGACCTCCCGCGCCCGCTACTTCACAGCGGAGAATGGCCATGACCAGCCATTGGACGAACCGCTGCCGGACAGTGTGATCGATTACCGCCAGCGCCTCAAGATTCTGGAGCAGGCCGTCGATGAGCTCCCCGATAAATGCCGCGAGGTGTTCCTGATGCACAAATTCGACGGGTTGAGCCATGCGGAGATCGCCAATGCGCTCGGCATTTCGCGCAGCATGGTGGAAAAGCACATCATGAAGGCGCTTTCGCACTGCCGCGACCGGATGGCGGGCTTGCTCGATTGATTTTTTCATGGGCCGAGTGAGGGAAAGCCCCTCGAGAGCCGTCTTGTTTTCGATATGCGGCCGTCATTTCCGGTTCGCCCTCCTCCAAACTGGTTGCCGATGGCCCGAAGCAGCGACAATATTGCCAGCCAGACCGTTCGCGAAGCGGCGCTCGCATGGTTCGTGCGGATCAATTCCGGCGATGCCACGGTGGAGGATCGGCAGGCATTCGAGCGATGGCTCGCGGACGATGCCGCGCACCGTCGGGAATATGAAAAGCTTGCCGGCATCTGGTCTTCGATGGATGGCATAGACGATCCTCGCCGGCGACAGCCTGCACGCCGGGCCCTCCTTTCGCGACGCGTTTTCCTGGGCGGCGCGGCCACGCTTACGCTCGCCGGAGGGCTCTTCGCGCTGAACGGCGTGCCGGATTTCATCGCCAGCGACCATTATACCGGCACGTCCGAACTCAAATCGCTGACGCTGGCTGACGGAAGCATTGTCGATCTCGACGCCGATAGCGCCCTGTCCGTCGATTATACACCGGCGGCCAGACGGCTGTTCCTGCGGCGCGGTCGGGCTTTCTTCAAGGTGGCGAAGGATGCGAGCCGCCCCTTCATCGTCGAAGCCGCGGGCGGGCGCACCACTGCCCTTGGGACGGAATTCGTCGTCCACATGACCGATGACGACGTCATCGTCGCCGTCGAGGAAAGCGCTGTATCCGTCACGCCCGCGCCGGGCGCGATCGATACGCGGCTTCAAGCGGGTGAAAGCGCTTCCTATCAGGACGGGCGCATAAGCGCGGCACAGGGGGAGACGCTTGCGGCGGAAACCGCATGGCGGCGTGGCAAGCTTATATTCAACGACCAGCCGTTGCGGCGCGTCATAAACGATGTCAACCGCTATCGCCGCGGCACGATCCGCATCCTCGACAAGCGGCTGCTTTCCTTGCGCGTCAGCGGCATTTTCGACATCCGCAATCCGGATGGCGTGCTTGACGCCATCACCGGGACATTGCCGGTGAGAGCCACTGAGCTCACCCCCTATCTGGTGCTGCTGCGCCCCGCATAAGGGCGTGAATTTTTTTATGACTATTTTTTTCATATTTTAGGTGAGGGACTGCCCGCCGGGACTCGTCATGCCCTCGACGGACGCAAATCATCGCGTCCAACGGGGACAAAAGTTTTGCGTGAGAGGGACGGCATGCAGGGGTTCGGCAAATGTATATCGGTTGCAATCGGGGCGACTCTCGCCCGCGTGAATTTTGCGCTGCTGGCGACGGCGGCGATCTACCCCTCCATGGCGCAAGCCCAGGCGGCGCAGCCTGGACGCATAAGCTATGCCATTCCAGCGGCATCGCTCGGTAGCGCCCTTGCGCAGTTCGGCGAGCGCAGCAATCTGCAGGTGCTTTATCCCGCCGATCTCGCCCGTGGCCGCAATTCCCGCGCCGTGTCGGGAAATCTGACGCGGGAAGAGGCGCTGTCCAGGCTGCTGCGCGGGACCGGGCTCAGCTACCGCTTCACCAATGCCACGACCGTCACGCTCATCGAGACGACGGGGGCCACCACGGCGGACGCGGACACCGGGTCGATCGTTCTCGATCCGATCACCATCGATTCCCGTATCGAATCCGCATGGGGACAGGTCGGATATGTCGCCAAGCAGGGCTCCGCCGGCATGAAGACCGATACGCCCTTGATCGAAACGCCGCAGTCCATCTCCGTTGTCACGGCAAAGGAGATCGAAGCCCAGGGCGCGCAGACACTCGGCGCGGCATTGCGCTACGTGCCGGGCGTGACCGGCGAGCTCTATGGCGGCGACCTGCGCGGCAACGGTTTGCAATTGCGCGGCTTCAGTGCATATGACGAAGTATTCTATGTCGATGGGCTGCGCCTTAGAGGCACCGATTACGCATCCTTCCTGACGCTTGATGTATACGGCGCCGACGGGCTCGAGATCATGCGCGGTCCAAGCTCGGTGCTCTACGGCCAGATCGGCCCCGGCGGCATGATCAACTATGTCAGCAAGCGTCCGACTGAGGAGACCATCCGGGAAGTCGAGCTCAGCGCCGGCAGCTTCGACCGCTACCAGGCCCAGTTCGACGTGAGCGGGAAGCTCGACGAAGAAGGGGTCTTGACCGGCCGGGTGACCGGCTTGTTCCGGGATGGAGGCACCTTTGTCGACTATGTCGAGGACGACCGCATCTTCCTGTCATCGGCACTGAAATGGGCGCCGGATGCGGAGACGAGCCTGACGTTTCTTGCCAAATACCAGAAGGACAAGCAGGGCTGGGGCAACCAGTTCCTGCCGGCGCGCGGCACGGTCCTGCCCAACAGCAACGGCACCCTTCCCATAAGCCGCTTCGTCGGCGAACCCGGCCACGACTATTACAACACCTCGATGGCCATGCTCGGCTACGAATTCGAGCATACCTTCAACGACACCTGGACCATCAGGCAGAACGCCCGCTACGCCTATCTCGACAATGAGGCGTTTGGGGTTTTCGGTTCCGGCCTGGACGCCAACGAGCAAACCTACGAGCGATATACGGATGCGGGCCGCGTGACCGCCGGCACCTTCACCATCGACAACCAGGCGGAGGCCAATTTCGAAACCGGGGCACTCACCCACAAGCTGCTGCTGGGGCTCGATTATCAATACACCGACTACAGCGACTTCGGCGCAGGCGGCTCCATCGATCCGCTCGAGGATATCTTCAATCCGGTTTACGGCGCGCCGATCACGCCGCTTGACCCGTACCAGGACGCGGACAAGAAGCAGAACCAGTTCGGCATCTATGCGCAGGACCAGATAAAGCTCGGCAACTGGGCGTTCACGCTGGGCGGCCGGCACGATTGGTCGAAAACGAAGATCGACGACAATCTCAACGACAGCGCGAGCGAGCAGTCCGATAGCGCCTTTACCGGCCGCGCCGGGGTGGTCTATCTCGCGGAGAACGGGCTGGCGCCCTATGCCAGCTATTCCACATCCTTCATGCCCGAATTGGGCAGCGATCCCTCCGGTGACCCCTTCGAACCGGAAACCGGCGAGCAATATGAAATCGGCGTGAAATACCAGCCAACCGGCTGGAATTCCTTCATCACCGTCGCCGCCTTCGATCTCACCAAGCAGAACGTTGTCAGGAAGTTCGGCAACGTCACCGATCAGACCGGCGAAATCCGCTCGCGCGGCATCGAGGTGGAAGGCGTCGCAAGCCTCACCGCCGGGCTCGACCTGCGATTGGCCTACACCTATCTGGACACCGAAGTCAC
Organism: Paramesorhizobium endophyticum; assembly: GCF_014640615.1. Taxonomy (GTDB): domain Bacteria; phylum Pseudomonadota; class Alphaproteobacteria; order Rhizobiales; family Rhizobiaceae; genus Paramesorhizobium; species Paramesorhizobium endophyticum. The sequence goes on from NZ_BMHH01000015.1 coordinate 107,203, forward strand.
CAAGGGCGACGAAGTGACTCAAGACCATGTCCCCTATGGCGTGCCCAGCCACAAGGCATCGCTTTGGGCCGACTACACGATCCAGAGCGGCCGTTTTGAGGGCCTCGGCCTCGGCGCCGGTATCCGCTATATGGGTTCGACCTATGGCGATGACGCCAATTCCTTCAAGGTGCCTTCCGCCACGCTTGTCGACGCATCCGTCCACTATGCGTGGAAGGATCTGGACTTCAAGCTCAACGTCACCAACCTGTTCGACAAGCGATACGTCGCTTCCTGCTTCGACGAAAGTTTCGGCTGTTTCTATGGCGAGGGACGCCGTGTAACCGGCACCGTGAAATATAGCTGGTAGTTCGGTTGATGGTCGCTGCGATTACACGACGGGCGTTGTTTGGCGGGCTGGCGCTGGCCGGACTGGGTGGAGGTCGCGCCATCGCAAAGACGCGCCCGCCGCGCCGCGTGGTATGCCTCGAATGGACGTCAGCGGAGATGGTGACATCGCTCGGCATATCCCCCATCGCCGTCGGCGACCTCAAGGGCTATCGCGATTGGGTGATCGAGCCTGCACTTCCCGACTCCGTCCTCGATATCGGGTCACGCAGTGAGCCCAACCGGGAATTGCTGACAAAGCTGGAAGCCGATCTTATCGTCGGCGCCTATGGCTATGGGCTCGAAGAAAAGGAGTTCGTCCGCTTCGCACCCACCTTCAGCATTCCATTCTATGACGGAACCGCCTCGCCCTTTGCCCAAGCTGTCGCGGAAACCCGGAGGCTTGGAACCGTACTGGACCGCGAGCGGCAGGCAGAGCAATTGATCGCAGATGTCGAAAATACCATCGCGCGGGCGCGGGCGAAGCTTGCGCCCCTGGCAACGCGGCCTTTTTGCATCATCAGTATATTCGATGACCGTCATGTTCGGGTCTATGGCGCGGGAAGCCTGTTTCAGGATGTCATGGACAAGCTCGAGCTTACCAATGCATGGGTTCGGCCCACCACCTCCTGGGGCTTCGCGCAAATCGGCGTCGAGGATCTGGTCCTGGTCGGAGACGCCACGGTGATTTCGCTCGATCCCATTCCGAAGCATGTCCAGATCCGCATCGACAACAGCTCATTGTGGAACAATCTCCCCTGCGTCAGGAATGGCCGGGTGACCAGGATCGCGCCGGTCTGGCCTTTCGGCGGTCTTCTTGCAGCGCAGCGCTTCGCGGCATTGTTGGCAAATAGATGAACGCCGCTCTCCCTCCCGCCCGGCTTGCCGGTAGCCAAAGGACCCTGGTTCTGCTGGTCATGCTTCCCGTATTGCTGGCGGCGGCGCTGACGATCGCGGGCTTCCTGAAGCTCCTGCCGCTCGAACTGTGGTGGAAAGCCCTCGTTTCCACCGATCTCAACGATCCCCGGCAATTGCTTTTCCGCCATGCCGCGCTGCCGCGCCTCGTCATCGCGCCGCTTGCGGGCGCCGCCCTGGCGCTGACCGGAGTGCTCCTCCAGCAAATCCTGCGCAATCCACTGGCGGAACCAACCACCATCGGCACCAATGCCGGGGCAAGCCTCGCCATCACCATTGCAACGCTCTACGCCCCCTCAATGCTCGACGGGGGAAGAATCTGGGTCGCGCTCGCGGGAGGCGCGGCGAGCACGGCCTTCGTTTTCATGATCGCCCGCGACCGGGCCTTCTCACCCGTATCGATCATCATTACAGGCCTGATCATCAGCCTGACCTGCAGTTCGGCCAGCGCCCTTCTGATGGCGCTCAATCGGGAATATTCCGAGGAACTGTTCATCTGGCAAAGCGGATCGCTCATCCAGAATGGCGATGCAGGTGCTCTCGCCCTGATCCCCTGGCTGCTGACCGCACTGCTTGCAGCCTTCATGCTTCTGCGCCCGCTGATCTTGCTCGAACTGGGCCAGGAGGGCATACGCAATCTCGGCTCCCGTCCTGCCTTCATCCGCATGGGGGGCCTGTGCCTGGCCGTCACCTTGAACAGCGTCGTCGTCGCTTATACCGGCGTCATCAGCTTTGTCGCGCTTGCCGCCCCTGCCCTCACGCAGATCATGGGCGCGCGCACCTTGCGCAAGCGCCTCGTCTGGGCGCCGCTGGCCGGAGCCTCCCTGCTGTGGCTGACCGACCGGCTGGTGCAAATCGCGCCCTTTCCCTCGGAAGTACCCGCGGGTACGGCGACCGCCCTCCTCGGCGCGCCGCTGCTCCTGTTCCTCCTCGCCAAAGTGCGTGCAATGCCGGAACCCGCCCCACCGGGCCTTCTTTCCGAACGGCGCGGCTCTTGGCGAAACATCGGCATCGGTTGCGCCGTACTCGCCGGTACGGTCATTGCCTCCCTTGCGTTCGGCCGCGGTATCGACGGCTGGCATTGGACCTTGTCGGCTGAACTGCTGGAGTTGCGCGCGCCGCGCGTCTTCACCGCGTTGGGATGCGGCATCATGCTGGCGCTTGCGGGCACGCTCATGCAGCGCATGACCGGCAATCCCATGGCCGCGCCGGAAATTCTCGGCGTTTCCGGCGGCGCTACCATCGGCGTGCTGGCGCTGATGCTTGTCACCACAGGCATCGACCATGTCATGATGCTCGTCGCGGCCTCTACCGGTTCGCTCGGGGCGCTTTTCGCTTTGCTGGCCGTTGGCCGCCGCAACCGCTTTTCCGGCGGACAGCTCCTGCTATCAGGGGTGTCGGTGACGACGATCGCCTCATCCTTCTCGGCCCTGTTCATCGCGTCGGGCGATCAAAGGCTGGAATATCTCCTCGCCTGGATGGCAGGCTCGACCTATCGCGCCGATACCGCCGACGCCATCATCGCCTCGGCGACGGCGCTGGTCCTCCTGGCCGCCCTCCCCCTGACGGCCCGCTGGCTCGATATCCTGCCGCTTGGGTCGACAAGCGCGCAAGCCCTCGGCCTGACATTGAAACGTGCGCGTCTTCTGCTCATGCTGCTGATTGCGATCCCCACGGGCGTCGCGACCCTGCTCATCGGCCCGCTGAGCTTCGTCGGGCTGATGGCTCCGCATCTTGCCCGAACCCTCGGCTTCCATCGCGCGTTGCCGCAGCTCTTCGCCTCGGCGCTGGCCGGCGGCCTCATCCTCCTTGCCGCCGACTGGCTGGGCCGGACGATGATCTTTCCCTGGCAAATCCCCGCCGGCCTTCTTGCCGCCTTCATCGGCGGACCGTATTTCATGTTCAGTCAGAGGCGCCGCTGAACATCGAGGTTCGGATGAATTTGATGCATCCGCTCCAGCAATTCTATCTGGCCGGCTGCTAAAGCATTTCGCAGTTAAATGGCCTCATTTAACGACCGCGACAATGCGACAAACTAAGAATCTAGAGCGAGCGCAATGGGTACGATTAAGCGCGACCCGCTCTAGGTCAAACGCCTCACGAGTCCGGCTCACGAAGCCTGTATCCTACTCCCGTTTCTGTAATGATATATTGCGGCTGGTCCGGCGTTTTCTCTATTTTGTGCCTGAGCTGCCGCACATAGACGCGCAGATATTGAACGTCGGTGCTTTCATTCCAGACATTCTTGAGAATATGCTGGTGCGTGATGACCTTGCCGGCATGCTGCACGAGAAGGCGCAGAATGTCGTACTCCTTCGGCGAAAGCTTGATTTCCCTGTCTGCGATCTTCACGATCCTTTTCACGAGATCCACCGACAGGTCACCTGTCTGGAAAGCAGGACGCTCCCCCTGCTGCTGCAGCCGGTGGCGGAGCGCGACCCGGATGCGGGCGGCAAGTTCCCGCATGCCGAACGGCTTGGTGAGATAATCGTCCGCTCCCAGTTCGAGAGCCTTGACGATGCCTGCTTCGTCGGTACGGCTCGACAGGATAATGATCGGCAGTTCAAGCTGCTCGCCGCGCCAGCGCACCAGTAGATCATGTCCCGAGATGTCGGGAAGTCCCAAATCGAGAAGGATCAAATCCGGCTTGTCCCTGCTGATGCAGGCGATCGCCTCCTCGGCGTTCTGCGCCTCCAGAACGGCGTAGCCCTCGGTCGTCAAGCCGACCCTCAGCAGCTTGCGGATCGGCGGTTCGTCATCGACAACGAGTATCTTGACCGTGGATGTACTCATGATTTGCCATCCAGATTGGCGGGCTCCGGCGCGCTTGGAAACCTGACCGTGAAAATCGCCCCGGACCGGTCAGTGCGATTGCTCGCCTCGATCGTGCCTCCCATGGCTTCGACAAACCCCTTGCAGATTGCGAGGCCGAGGCCCGTACCGGCCTGCACCTTATCTCTTTTGCGAACCCGGTAGAAGCTGTTGAATATCTTGGTGAGATCCTCCGGCGGAATGCCCGGCCCTTCGTCGATAACCTGAAGCACAACATGCGCATCATCCGCCCAGGCTCGAATAAGCACGCGCGACCCGGCGGGCGCATATTTCCGCGCATTGTCGAGGAGATTGAACAGCACCTGCTCGAACAACACCGGATCGAGCCTCACCATCGGGAGGTCTTCGGGAATGGCCAGTTCAACTTGATGCCCTCCCAGTATTTTCTCCGTGCGGCGAAGCGTGCTTCCGACAATGTCGCCGATATAGTTCGGCGAGGAAGAAGCGTCCGTAGCGCCCGATTCCAGCTTCGTCATATCGAGGAGGTTGGCTATGAAACGGTTGAGGCGCTCCGACTCCTCGACAACCGTCGAAAGCAATTCCGCTCGGTCGGCTTCCGGCAGAGACAATGAATAATCCCGCAATGTCCCGGCTGCCCCCAGGATGGATGCAAGCGGCGTCTTGAGATCATGCGAAAGGGAAGCCAGAAGAGCCGAGCGGAGCCTGTCGGCCTCAGCAGCAAGCCTGGCATTGTCGACATCGACCGCAAGCTGGATACGCTCGATCGCCAGGGCTGCCTGATCGGCAAGGGAATCGAAGAGGCGCTGCTGGTCAGGCGACAGAACCGGTCCCTGCTTGTCATTGTCGAGCCCGACCACACCGACACGATTGCGCCCCGTTCTGAGCGGCAGATAAAGACGCTTGGCTCCCGGCAGGGTATCGGCGCCGCGTCCCGCCGGGCGGTCATGCTCCCATGCCCAATAGGCCGCGGCAATATCGGAATCATCGAGCGTATCGTCCGGCGGATAACCCGCCTCCACCGCAATGCGCCCGTCCCGCGGCAGGAGGATCACCACTCTGACGCGAAGCATGTATGCGATCTGATAGACAGTCGCCCATAGCACGTCTTCCAGCGTGCCGGCCCCCGCAAGTTTCTTGCTGAAAAGATAGAGCGCTTCAGTCGCCCGCGCGCGCACGCGCGCCGTTGCCGCCTGCCGTTGCACCAAGCTGGCAAGATTGCTGGCAATGATCGCCACGCCAAGGAAGAAGCCGAACGCGACCGTGCTTTCGGGATCTCTGATATCCAGCGTATAGAGCGGGTCAAGAAAGAAGAAGTTGAACGCCGCCGCGCTCACCGCCGAAGCGAACAATGCCGGCCATAGGCCGCCCCGAAGTGCTGCGCCGAGCACGGCCATCAGAAAGACCAGCGCAATATTGCGGACATCGAGGAAGCGTGACAGGACCTGCCCGATTATCACCGCCACCGCCACATAGGCGGTGCTCCACAGATAGGGCGCAAGCTCGAATTGCAGGCGCGATTTCGGGGCGGCGGCCACGCCCGACGCACCATCCTTGTCATTGCTTGTCGAAATCACATGGATGCTGATATCGCGCGCCGAGCGGATCAGATCATGGGAAACCGAACCGGACAGAAGCTCGCGCCAGCGGGGCGTGACCGGCATTCCTATGATGATATGCGTGTAGTTGTTCGCCATGGCGTAGGCGAGAATTTCCTCCGAGACATTCTCGCCCGGCAGGGTCACCGCTTCCGCGCCGAGCTGTTCGGCAAGCCGGAGCGCGGCGGCGATCTTGTTTTTGTCGGCCTCGGAAAGCCGCGCATCCTTGCTGGTTTCTATGTGAACCGCGGCCCAGGGCGCGCGCATCCGGTCGGCCTGACGGCGTCCATAACGCACGAGGGAGAGGGCGCCGGGCCGCGCGTTGACGCAGACGAGAACCCGTTCGCCTGCCGCCCAGGGACCGCGGATCGCATGCGCCTGCATATGCGTGACGAGCTGGTCATCGACGCGCTGCGCGGTGCGCCGGAGCGCCAGTTCGCGCAATGCGGTCAAATTGCTGGGCGAGAAATAATTCTGTACCGCCCGCTTGGCGGTCCTGGGCAGATAGACCTTGCCCTCATTGAGCCGCTTGATGAGGTCGCCCGGCGTAATATCGATGATTTCGATGTCGTCGGCCCTGTCGATGATGGAGTCGGGCACGGTCTCGCGCACGCGGATACGCGTGATCTGCGCGACCACATCGTTGAGACTTTCGACATGCTGGATATTCAGCGTCGTATAGACGTCGATGCCGTTCGCCAGCAGCTCCTCGACATCGAGATAGCGCTTCGGGTGGCGGCTGCCGGGCGCGTTGGTGTGTGCCAGCTCGTCGACCAGCACCAATTGCGGCCGGCGTTGCAGGATCGCGTCGATATCCATCTCGTTGAGAACGTGGCCGCGATAGGGAACCGCGCGGCGCGGGACGATCTCGAAGCCGTCCACCAGCGCTTCCGTCTCCGCGCGGCCATGGGTCTCGACCACGCCGATGACCACATCCACGCCATCCGCCATCCGCGCCCGGCCGGACATGAGCATCTCGTAGGTCTTGCCGACGCCCGGCGCTGCCCCAAGGAATATCTTGAGACGGCCCCGGTCTTCGGCCTGGGCGCTTTCCAGCAATGCCTCCGGCGATGGCCGTATCGGATCGTTTGCCACTTGAGCCTTGGCCTTTCGACAAAATGGACCGTATATTTAGTACAGATGCTACGGCAATTCCATTCAGCCTTGGTTGACGCCGTCCAGAGCCAGGTTCAGCTTCAGCACATTGACCACCGGCTCGCCGATGATGCCCAGGAGGCGAGGCTCGATATGCGCCTCGACCATGGCGCGGACGGCGCTTTCCTCAAGTCCGCGCGCCTTGGCGACGCGCGGCACCTGGAAATAGGCTGCCTCGGGGCTGATATCCGGGTCGAGCCCGCTGCCCGAAGTGGTGACCAGATCCATCGGGACCGGGCTGTCCGGGTTCTCCGCGCGCAGCTTTTCCGCTTCCCCCTTGATCCGGTCGATCAAGGCCGGATTGGTGGGGCCGAGATTGGAGCCTGACGAGGCGGCCGCATCATACCCCTCCTTGCCCGCAGCCGACGGGCGGCCATGGAAGTAGCGGTCTTGCTTGAAATTCTGGCCGATCAGCTCGGACCCGATAACCGTGCCATTGCGCTCAACCAGGCTGCCATTTGCCTGGTGGGGAAAGATCATCTGCGCAATGCCGGTCATGCCGAGCGGATAGACCAGGCCGGTGATGATGGTGAGGGCGACGATCATCAAGATCGCTGGGCGGATTTGCTTGAGCATGGCTTTTCTTCCTTAAACGAGGCCGAGGGCAGTGATGGCCATGTCGATGACCTTGATCCCAATGAACGGGACAATGACGCCGCCCAGGCCATAGATGAGCAGGTTGCGGGAAAGGAGCGCTCCCGCTCCGATCGCGCGGTACTTGACTCCCTTCAGCGACAGCGGGATGAGCGCGACGATGATCAGCGCGTTGAAGATGATCGCGGACAGGATCGCGCTTTGCGGCGTCGCGAGCCCCATGATGTTGAGCGCGCCGAGCTGCGGATAGAAAGCCAGGAACATCGCGGGGATGATGGCGAAATACTTGGCGATGTCATTGGCGATGGAGAACGTGGTCAAGGCCCCGCGGGTCATCAGCAATTGCTTGCCGATTTCCACGATCTCGATCAGCTTGGTCGGGTCACTGTCGAGATCGACCATGTTGCCCGCCTCGCGCGCGGCCACCGTGCCGGTGTTCATGGCAACGCCGACATCGGCCTGCGCGAGCGCCGGAGCGTCATTGGTGCCGTCGCCGCACATGGCGACGAGCTTGCCCTTGGCCTGCTCCTCGCGGATAAGCTGGAGCTTGTTTTCGGGCGTCGCCTGGGCAAGAAAGTCGTCCACGCCCGCTTCGGCTGCAATGGCCGCCGCCGTCATGGGATTATCGCCTGTTATCATGACCGTGCGGATGCCCATCTTGCGCAGTTCGGCGAAGCGTTCGCGAATGCCGCCCTTGACGATGTCCTTCAAATAGATGACGCCAAGCAAGCGGCCATCCTTGACCACGGCGAGCGGCGTGCCGCCCTGCTTGGCGATCTCGCCGGCGATGGCCTGTACTTCCCTTACGCTTTCCGCGCTGGGGCGCGGCGCGCCCGTTGCGACGCCGGCGTGGTCGACATGCCTCAGCACCGCGTCGACGGCGCCCTTGCGGATCGAGGAGCCTTCGACGTCGACGCCGCTCATCCGCGTCTGCGCGGTGAATGGGACGAAAGTTGCGTTGAGGCTCGCCATGTCGCGCCCGCGAATGCCGTATTTCTCCTTGGCCAGCACGACGATTGAGCGGCCTTCCGGCGTTTCGTCCGCGAGCGAGGCAAGCTGCGCGGCATCGGCCAGATCGCGCTCCGTCACACCCTTGATGGGCCGGAATTCGCTGGCCTGCCGGTTGCCGAGCGTGATGGTGCCGGTCTTGTCGAGAAGCAGCGTATCCACATCGCCCGCCGCTTCCACCGCGCGGCCGGACATGGCCAGAACGTTAAACCGGACGAGCCGGTCCATGCCCGCAATACCGATGGCCGAAAGAAGCGCGCCGATGGTGGTTGGGATCAGCGTGACGAACAGCGCCACCAGAACGATGACGGGGATATAGCCATTGGCATAGGTTGCGAAGCTCGGGATCGTGACCGTCGCCATCACGAAGATCAGCGTCATGCCGGCAAGCAGGATGTTGAGCGCGATTTCGTTCGGCGTCTTCTGCCGTTCCGCCCCCTCGACGAGGGCGATCATCTTGTCGATGAAAGTGGAGCCGGCAGCGGCGGTTATGCGCACGCGGATCCAGTCCGAGAGCACCTGCGTACCGCCGGTTACGGCTGACCGGTCGCCGCCCGATTCACGGATGACCGGAGCAGACTCGCCGGTGATGGCCGCCTCGTTGACCGAGGCGACCCCTTCGATCACCTCGCCGTCCGACGGGATGATATCGCCGGCCTCGACCATGACGACGTCTCCGACCTTCAGGCTGTTGCCGGGGACGATCTTGTAGGCCGAGTTGTCGCCGTCAAGGAGCTTCGCCTGTGTTTCGGTCCGTGTGCGCCGCAGCGATTCCGCCTGCGCCTTGCCGCGGCCTTCGGCGACGGCTTCCGCAAAATTGGCGAAAAGAACCGTGAACCAGAGCCACAGCACGATCTGGAGCGAAAAGCCGATATTCGCCCCGCCGACGGCGATGTCATTGACCAGCAGGACCGTCGTCAGCATTGAGACGATGGCGACGACGAACATGACCGGATTCCTGGCAAGGCTCATCGGATTGAGCTTCCGAAAGGCATCGCCGATGGCCGGCAGGAGGATGCGAGCGTCCATAATGCTCGTGGATTTTAACTGGCTCATGGGAGACTCCAGGAGATTCAGAAGGTTTGTCCGGCGATCATGGCGAGGTGCTCCACGATCGGCCCGAGCGCGAGCGCCGGAAAAAAGGTGAGACCGCCCACAATCAGGATGACGCCGACGAGGAGGCCTACGAACAGCGGCCCATGCGTCGGGAACGTCCCTGCCGATTCCGGAACCGTTTTCTTCATGACGAGCGAACCGGCAATCGCCATGGCCGGGATGATGACCATGAATCGTCCCATCAGCATGGCGAGGCCAAGCGTGATGTTGTACCAGACGGTGTTTGCCGAGAGGCCGCCGAAGGCCGAGCCGTTATTGGCGGCCCCGGAAGTGTAGGCATAGAGGATTTCCGAGAAACCATGCGGCCCCTGATTGGCGATTGAGCCGACGCCGGCCGGCAGCACGACAGCGATGGCAGTGAAGCCCAGCATGGCGAGCGGCAGGCAGAGCACGCCCAGCATCGCCATCTTGACTTCCTTGGCTTCGATCTTCTTGCCGAGATATTCCGGCGTACGTCCGACCATGAGGCCAGCAACGAAGACCACCACCACCACAAAAAGCAGGATGCCGTAGAAGCCCGCACCGACGCCGCCGATGATGATCTCGCCCAGCATCATGTTGATGAGCGGAATCATGCCGCCCAGCGCCATGAAGCTGTCATGCATGGCATTGACCGCACCGCAGGAAGCCGCGGTGGTGATGACCGCGAACAGGGCTGACAAGGGGATACCGAAACGGACCTCCTTGCCCTCCATATTGCCGCCCTCGATGCCGAGCGCATGGACGAGCGGATTGCCGGCGGCTTCAGCCCAATAGCAGACGGCAACGCCCGCCAGGAAAAGCACGCCCATCGCGGCAAAGATCGCCCAACCCTGCTTCTGGTTGCCGACCATACGTCCGAAAACATTGGTCAGCGCGGCGCCGATGGCGAAGATAGCAACCATGTGGATGAGGTTGGTGAGCGCCGTCGGGTTCTCGAACGGATGCGCGGCGTTGACGCTGAAGAAACCGCCGCCATTGGTGCCCAGATGCTTGATCATCATCTGCGACGCCACCGGCCCCTGGGCGATCGTCTGCTGCGCGCCTTCGAGCGTGGTCGCGACCGTGTAGGGGTTCAAGTTCTGCGGCACGCCCTGCCACACCAGCACCAGCGTGCCGATCACGCAGACCGGCAGGAGGATGTAGAGCACCGAACGAACAAGATCGGTCCAGAAATTGCCGAGCGTCTTCGCCGATTTGCGCGCAAAGGCCCGGATCAGCGCCACGGCAATGGCGATGCCCGTCGCGGCGGACACGAAATTCTGCACGTTGAGGCCCACCATCTGGGTGAGATACGACATCGTGGTCTCGCCGCCATAGTTCTGCCAGTTGGTGTTCGTCATGAAGCTGGCAGCGGTGTTGAAGGCGAGGTCAGCCGGGATATCGCCCATGCCGGCCGGATTATACGGCAGCGCACCCTGAAAACGCTGAATGAAGTACAGCGCAAGGAAGCCCGCCAGGTTGAAGAGCAGCATTGCCGCCGTGTAGGTCGTCCAGTGCTGCTCTTCCTGTTCACTGGTGCCGGCGATGCGGTAAAGACCACGCTCGATCGGACCCAATATGGACGACAGCAATGTGCGTTCGCCGTCGAAGACACGCGTCATGTAACCGCCGAGCGGCTTCACGAGCAGAATTATGATCCCGCAATAGAGCAGTATCTGTAGCCATCCGTTGAAAGTCATGATGTGTCACCCTTGATCAGAACCGCTCGGGGCGAGCCAGGGCGTAAACCAGATAACAAGTGACGAACACTGCTACCGCTCCGCCGAGAATATATTCGAGGATCATTTTCTCACGTCCTGTCAGAGTTTTTCGCACGCGCGGATGTACCCGAACATCAGCACGAAAAATCCAAGGCCTATTGCCAGTATGAGGATGTCCATTGCTCCACCTCCAGCGCCACGGTTGATGTCAGTGAACGGCGATGACGGTTAAGCGCGCCGCCACGGTGACCAACTCTTCCGGTCCGCATGGGGACATGCAGGCCAACTGAAGAATTTGGCGGACTATAACTCTAAACCGCATATAGGTTCGAGAGAATACACGAAGCGAAAATATATAAATTTCATAGTAAAACATGGCTTCCCTATAAGATATCCATATAAGGACGTTTTCTCAAGGGAAGCGAATTGGATCGAAGAGAAAAAAGAAGTGGAACGATTGGCGATCCGAAATTGGTCTGGAAACGGAAGAGCCTCGGTCCCGTTTCCCCGTCATGGCTATAGGCCCGTCACCAGTTTTTCTGAACAAGTTCGCCCGATGCGGAACAAGCGTAGAAGCCCGCCGAGGGGCCGAAGGCGTGGGTCGTCGCAAGTGCGACTGCCGGGCGAGCCCCTTCTTCGGGCGAATGGCCCGGTCCGTTGCCGGTCATGTCGGTGGATGTCAGGCCAGGGTCCACCGCATTCACTTTGATCCCTTCGCGATCCAGTTCCTTGGCCAGCTTGACAGTCAGCATATTGAGCGCCGTCTTCGAAGCGCAATATCCGCCAAACCCGACCGTCCAGGTCTCGCTGCGCATATCGAGAGCATCGGTGAGCGAACTCAGGCCGCTGCTCATCATCACGATCCGGGCAGCCTTTGATTTGCGCAACAATGGCAGGAAAGCCTGGGTAACGCGCAATACCCCAAATACGTTGGTCTCGAACATCTCCTTGACCTCGTCCAGCGATTCCTCGGCCAGAGAGGGAGGCGGCCCGAACATGAGGCCGGCATTGTTGACCAGTACGTCAAGGGCGCCAATCTCGTTTTCTATGGTCCTGGCCGCATTGGCGACGCTGGCGTCATCCGTCACATCAAGCTGTACGGCCCGGGCGTCGATACCCTCCTGGCGCAGCTCACGCGCTGCCGCCTCACCCCTCGATACGTCCCGGCACCCCAGCCAGACCGAGTGGCTATTCACGCCTAGCTGCCGCGCGATGGCCAGGCCGATGCCCTTGTTCGCCCCGGTGATGAGCGCGGAGGATGTTGCTTGAGTCATTATGGCGTCCCTGATCGTTTCGATGGCAGAGACATACTACGATAATCGTATTATTCAACGCTCGTAGTTTGCAATTTTCTGTGTCAGGCGGAGAAACTCGGCCTGCTCCGCGGGGTCGAGCGCCTCCAGCATTGCTCGGCAAGCATCCCGATACCCCTCCATATAGCCTGCGACCACCTCTTGTCCCTTCGACGTAATCGTCAGGGCGACCGAACGCCGGTTTGCCTCCGGACGCAGTCGCTCGATCATTTCCCGACGGACCAGGCGGTCGGCCGAAGAAGACATCGTCGTCAGTGCAACCTGGAGGTTCTGGGCGACATCCCCCAAGCGGCATTCAGGATGCTCATTGACGAATAGAAGGGCTTGGACATCGAGGGCATTAAGCGCGTTTTGCGTCGCGGCTGCCGCCTCGGCAACCTTGAAACGGCGGGTAAAGCGCTCGAAAGTGAGCGTGAGTTGTGCAATTTGTTCAGGCGTAGGTTCTGTCATAACCGGTATTAAGCATGTCCGCTTGGCGAACGTAAGCCATGGACGAAAGGCATCTGCGTCTCGACCACGCCGCGCTCGATTTACAAGGCGGGGAGGATGCGCGCTGGAAACGACAATATTCCATGCCGCGCGTCAAACTCGAAAGTTGGTCGATTACGTTACGGGTCGGCCGTCGGTAAATACCCTAGCCTGCTGCTGACGCTGAGCTTCGGTTCGGGATCATACTTTGCCAGAAAGTCGCCACAGTCTAACCTGGATGCTGCCAGCACCATCAGGCGAAAACAGCTCTTGCTGGACCTGCCAGGTATCGCTGGCCGCTAGAAACGGACCGCGGCGCAAGCCGAATTCTCCGACAAGAGAGGTGGCTCGGTTTGTCTGAACAGTTTCGGGCGTTTTGCTAAGTGGATTTCCGCCTCGATTATGCCGCCACCATCATTGGTGCAAGCGCGTTGAAGTAGGCCTGATCCGGCGTCTGCCGGTCAAGGGATGAATGTGGGCGTCGGCTATTGTAAAAGGTCAGATACCGGCTAATGCCGATGCGGGCTTCAGACACGGTCTTGTAGGCGTGGAGGTATACTTCTTCGTATTTGATCGAACGCCAGAGCCGTTCGACGAACACGTTGTCCCGCCACGCACCCTTGCCGTCCATCGATATGGCAATCTCAGCCTTCTTCAGCACGGCGGTGAAGTCGATGGAGGTGAACTGCGATCCCTGGTCGGTGTTGAAGATTTCAGGCTTGCCGTAACGCGCAAGTGCCTCCTCGACCGCTTCGATACAGAAGTCTGCTTCCATCGTGATTGACAATCGCCAGGACAGAACCCGCCGACTGAACCAGTCCACGACGGCGCAGAGGTAGACGAAGCCACGCGCCATGGGGATGTAAGTCAGGTCCATCGCCCAGACCTGGTTGGGCCTTGTGACCGCCAGCTTGCGCAGGAGATAAGGGTAAATCTTGTGCCCTGACGCGGGTTTGGAGGTATTCGGGCGACGATAGATCGCCTCGATGCCCATCTTCTTCATCAGTGTGGCGACGTGCAGCCGCCCGGCATTCAACCCTTCTCCTCTCAAAAGCCCCTGCAACATTCGACTTCCGGCAAAAGGGTAGTCGAGATGCAGTGCGTCGATCCGGCGCATCAAAGCCAGATCGACGTCCGATACTGAACGTGGAGAATAGTACACGCTGCCACGGCTGAAGCCGAGAAGCTTCGCCTGACGTGCGACCGACAGTTTGTGTGAGCGGTCGATCATTTCTTTCCGCCCAGCAATCCCGCCTTGCCGAGCGCTCCGGCTAAAAAATCGTTCTCCAATGTCAGCTCGCCGATCTTGGCGTGCAGCGTTTTGACATCGACGGTTGGTCCCGCTGGTTCCGTCTTCGCTTCATCGCCGAAAACGCCTGTCGCCCCCTCAAAGAGCTGGTCTTTCCACTGTTTGATCTGGTTGGCATGCACGTCGAACTGCTGGGATAATTCCACCAGCGTCTGCTCGCCTCGGATGGCGGCGAGCGCCACTTTTGCCTTGAAAGCCGGGCTGTGGTTCCGGCGCGGTCGTCTCGTCATGGTATCTCCTGTTCCCGGCATCTAAGCCGAAGTCAGGTTCGCGGTAGGGACGTCCATTACTGGACGCCCCCCGCACAGATCCCCGCAAGCGGCTTGCCCGC
>NZ_BMHH01000016.1 GCF_014640615.1 Paramesorhizobium endophyticum
TTCCCCTCAGCCACAAACGGCTCAAGGCAAGATGGGCCGACCAGGATTTCCTCACCCTCATTACTCATATGCGATAGCCCTACCCCAAGGGGGGAGATTGGCTGATGCCACGCTTCGCGTCCATCCTGCAACGTTGTCGATTAACTCCGAGCATTCATGAAAGCTGATCTCCCCCCTTGTGGGGGAGATGCCCGGCAGGGCAGAGGGGGGTTACTGTCCCGCCAGCATTTCCACTTGATCGTGAAATACTCTTCTCGGGAAAAGGTAGGATTCCCCGCCCGCCTGTGCTAACCCGCGCCCTATTCCTCCCATCCGACGAAGAGACTTGACCCATGGCCGTCACCTCGAAACATATTCCCGCCCCCGATCTTTATCCCGTGCGCCGCGCGCTTCTGTCGGTCTCCGACAAGACCGGACTGGTGGAATTCGCCCGCGCGCTGGCGGCTCACGGCATCGAGCTGATCTCCACCGGCGGCACGGCGAAGGCGATTGCGGCGGCGGGCATCCCTGTGCGCGATGTTTCCGAAATCACCGGCTTCCCCGAGATCATGGATGGCCGCGTCAAGACCCTGCATCCCGCCGTCCATGGCGGCCTTCTCGCCGTGCGTGACGATCCCGAGCACGCCGCGGCGATGGAAGCCCATGGCATTGGCGGCATCGATCTGGTTGTCATCAACCTCTACCCCTTCGAGGAGGTGCGCGAGCAGGGCGCCGACTATTCGACCATTGTGGAGAATATCGACATTGGCGGCCCGGCGATGATCCGCGCCGCCGCCAAGAACCACGCCTATGTCGCCATAGTCACCGATCCGGTGGATTACACGGAAGTGCTGGCCGAGCTCGACATCAACAAGGGCGCGCTGCCCTACGCCTTCCGCCAGAAACTGGCAGCGAATGCCTTCGCGCGTACTTCCGCCTACGATACCGCCATCGCCAAATGGTTCATCCGCGCGACGACGCTGGGAGCCCCAAGCTGGCGCGCGCTTATCGGCACGCTGCATTCCGAAATGCGCTATGGTGAGAACCCGCATCAACATGCGGGCTTCTACCTGACGGGCGACAAGCGCCCCGGTGTCGCCACCGCGACGCAGCTTCAGGGCAAGCAGCTTTCCTATAACAACATCAACGACACCGACGCCGCCTTCGAGCTGGTCGCCGAGTTCGACCCGGCGCGCACCTCCGCCGTCGCCATCATCAAGCACGCCAACCCCTGCGGCGTGGCGGAAGGCGAAACCCTTAAGGACGCCTATCTGAAAGCGCTGGCGTGCGACCCGGTTTCAGCTTTCGGCGGCATCGTCGCGCTCAACCGCACGCTGGATGCGGAAGCGGCGGAAGAGATCGTCAAGGTCTTCACAGAAGTCATCATCGCCCCGGACGCGACGGAGGAAGCCAAGGCCATCGTCGCCGCAAAGAAGAATCTGCGCCTCCTGGTCACCGGAGCCCTGCCCGACCCGCGCGAGCCCGGCTTCGCGGTCAAGACCGTCGCCGGCGGATTTCTCCTGCAAACCCGCGACAATGGCGTGGTCGATGATCTTGACCTGAAGGTGGTGACGAAGCGCGCCCCGACCGAGAAGGAAATGGCGGACCTCAAATTCGCCTTCCGCGTCGCCAAACATGTGAAGTCGAACGCCATTGTCTATGTCAAGGACGGCACGACTGTCGGCATCGGCGCGGGCCAGATGAGCCGGGTGGATTCCTCCCGCATCGCCGCACGCAAGGCACTGGACGCGGCCGAGGCCGCCGGTCATGCCGAGCCTCTGACCAAGGACTCCGTCGTCGCCTCCGACGCCTTTTTCCCCTTCGCCGACGGGCTGATCTCCGCCATCGAGGCGGGCGCCACGGCAGTGATCCAGCCGGGTGGTTCCATGCGCGATGAAGAGGTGATTGCCGCCGCCGATGAGCACGGCATCGCGATGGTGTTTACCGGGATGCGGCATTTCCGGCATTAAGCCTTGTTGTCTTCTGTCGCCGGATAAGGGGTTCCAGCAAGGATCACAAGCCCCGCGACGAAGAACACAATCAGTACCGCCATGCCTAAGCGCGGCGAATGGCTCAAGGCCGTCACGCTCGCCACCAGAAATGGCGCGACGAAGCTCGTCGCCCTTCCGGCCAGCGCATAGATGCCGAAATAGCGTCCCGCTTCCTGAACACTGACGCTGCGGGCAAGATAGGAGCGCGACGAGGCCTGCACCGGGCCGAAGGCAATGCCAATCAGAAGGCCGAACACCAGATAGGCCTTTTCGGCTGCGGTCGCGAACAGCCCGCCGCTATCCTCATTTGAAAACCGCAACGCACCGAACAGTGTGAAATCCTTGCCCGTCGAGACAATACCGATGGTGGCGGCGAGGAGCAGGACGAGCGACAGCATCACCACCCGCTTCGAGCCGAACAGCGTATCGAGCCGGCTCGCGGCGAGGCAGGCGAAAATCGCCACGACATTGAGGATGATGCCGAAAAGCCCGATCTCGGTGATGGACCAGCCGAACATCGCCGCTGCGAACCCGCCGCCAAGCGCCAGCAGCGCGTTGACGCCGTCCTGATAGATCATCCGCGCGATGAGAAAGCGGAAGATATTGGCGCGCTGCCGCACTTCGCTGAGCGTCGCCTTGAGCTCGGTGAGGCCGCGTGTCACCGCTTGGGCGAGCGGCAGGCCTCGGCTCACATCCGGCGTGAACAGGAACATCGGCAGGATGAAGACCAGGTACCAGAGCGCCGAGAGCGGACCGGAAGCTCGCGCATCCTCCCCCTTCGCCGGGTCGAGCCCGAACAGCGGATCGAGCCCGGCAATGGTCTTTCCGGTCTGCGGCGAGGCGGCAAGGCACGTCACCACGAAGATCAGCGCGATCATGCCGCCGAGATAGCCGAGCCCCCAGGCGACATTGGAAATCCGCCCGATCTCGTCCTTCGAGACGAGGCGCGGCATCATGGAATCGTTGAAGACGATGGAAAACTCCGCCGCCACCGCCGCCGCCGAGTAGGCAAGAAGCACTAGAACAAGGCTGGAGCCGGGCGCAGCGAACCAAAGAAGCGAAAGGCTGACGATCTGGATGACGGCGAAGAAGGCGATCCACGGCTTGCGCGCCCCGGTCTCGTCCGCAATCGCGCCCAGCACCGGCGAGAGAATGGCGATGAAGAGTCCGGCAATCGCTACCGTGTAGCCCCACGCGGCCTGCCCCATCGCGGGGTCGGCAACCAACCGCGAGATGACATAGGGACCGAAGATGAAGGTCGTGACGACAGTAAAAAAGGGCTGGGCTGCCCAGTCGAACAGCATCCAGCCCCAAATGCCGCGCCTATCCGCGCGCACGGGCAGTGTTTCGGTGATGGCCATGGCTCCCCCTCTTCCCTCGGTAAAATACTTTGCAACAATAACAAAATACCGCGGGACAGCGCCCCCTCTGCCCTGCCGAGCATCTCCCCGCAAGGGGGAGATTAGCGGTCAGTTCCGCTTTCGCCAATCGCAAAGGTAGGAGAATAGCGAGCCGTCATCGATGAAGGCCTATCTTCCCCCTTGAGGGGAGATGTCCGGCAGGACAGAGGGGGGGGCGCTGCCCCGCCGGCATTTCGATCAGCCCGCCAGGCAATTACCCCGCCAGATCGGACATCAACCCCGCCGCGACCGCAAGGCGGGAAACGGTGAGGTCGCCACCCTCCACCAGCGCGGTCATGCGCTGGCGCGTCGTCATCACATTGGCATTGCCGCTTTCGAGCCAGGCCGCTGCCGGATCCTTCTCCCCACCGAAGCGGCTGAGCGCGGCGACGGCGATGGCGCGCGTGGCTTCGGCGATGGTGTCGTTGGCCCGCGCCAGCGCCATCCCGTCATAATAATCGGTGATGGGAATGGCCCGCGCCGCCTCCTCGATGCGTCCGATACGGAATGCCTCGGTGACTGTGAAGTAAGCCTTCGCCGCCGCGATAAGGTCCGATTTCGCGCGGTTTGCGACGAGCGCGATGTCGGGCACGACGGAAGCGAACTGCAACTGGGCGAGCCGTGTCGCCAGCGCCTCCGGGGCCCCCATAACCACGAAGCCGTCCGTATCCTGGGCGATAACCCCCGTCATGAAATCGGGCATCAGCTTGGGCAGGCGCGGCTCCAGCGCGTGGCGGGCCTGGCGGATTGCTTCCACGAAGTCGCCGAGCGGGACATTGGCGTTGTGGTTGCGCAGCACCCAGGCGGTTGTCTGGTGGAGCATACGCGAGACCTGCTCGTAGAACGCGTTCTGCGTGGCTCCGGGCACCTGATTGTCGAGCTTGTCGATGGCGTCATAGATGTCGCCAAGCTCGAACCCGTCGCGCACCGCCACATAGGCGCGCAGGATTTCCGCCGGCGTCTTGCCGGTCATGTCCTGCAGGCGGCTCACAAAGGTCGGCCCGCCGCGATTGATCGCGTCATTGCCCAGCAGCGTGGCGATGATGTCCCGCCGCAGCCGGTGGCTCGCAATTTCCGCCGCATAGGGCTTGACCATGCGCTTCGGGAAATAGCTGAACAGTTCCGGCTCGAAATAGGGATCGTCGGGCAGGTCGCTCGTCACGATTTCCTGCACCAGCACCAGCTTGGCATAGGCGAGCAGCACCGCCAGTTCGGGCCGGGTGAGAGCCTGCCCGCGCGCCTCGCGTTCTTTCAACGCATGTTCGTCGGGCAGTGTCTCGATGCGACGGTCGAGCAGCCTCTGCCGCTCCGTGTCGGTCATGAACCGTGCCTGATAGGGCAGGTCGGCCAAGCCGCGCCGCTCCGCCAGCGAGAGCGCCAGAGTCTGGAGATAATTGTTGCGCAGAACCAGCGCCGCCACCTCATCGGTCATTGCCGCCAGCAGCTTGTTGCGCGCCGGGCGCTCCAGCTTGCCCGCCCGCATCGCCGCCGCGAGCGCGATCTTGATGTTGACCTCGACGTCCGACGTATTCACGCCTGCCGAATTGTCGATGGCGTCCGTGTTGCACCGCCCGCCGAGAAGCGAGAACTCGATGCGCCCGCGCTGCGTGACGGCGAGGTTCGCGCCCTCGCCGATCACCTTGGCGCGGACATCGCTGCCGGTGATGCGGATCGCGTCATTGGCGCGGTCGCCCACCTGCGCATCGCTCTCCGTGTTGCCGCGCACATAGGTGCCGATGCCGCCGAACCAAAGCAGATCGACCGGCGCTTTCAGGATGGCGCAGATCAGTTCCTGCGGCGTCACATGGGTCTTGGTGATGCCGATGGCCTGCGCCGCCTGCGGCGACAGGGTGATGGTCTTCAGCGAGCGCGAATAGACGCCGCCCCCCTCGGAGATTTTCGAGCGGTCGTAATCCTGCCAGCTCGAGCGCGGCAGGTTGAACAGGCGCTGGCGTTCCTCAATCGTGACCGTCGGATCGGGATTGGGATCGATGAAGATGTCGCGGTGATCGAAGGCGGCGACAAGCTTGGTCTGGCTGGAGAGCAGCATGCCATTGCCGAAGACGTCGCCGGACATGTCGCCCACGCCCGCCACGGTGAAGGGCGTCGTCTGGATGTCGATGTCCATCTCGCGGAAATGCCGCTTCACTGCCTCCCACGCACCGCGCGCGGTGATGCCCATCTTCTTGTGGTCATAGCCGGCGGAACCGCCCGAAGCGAAGGCGTCGTCGAGCCAGAAATCATCCGCCTGGCTGATGGCGTTCGCCGTATCGGAGAAGGTCGCGGTGCCCTTGTCTGCCGCGACGACGAAATAAGGATCGTCGCCATCATGCCTGACCACGCCATGAGGATGCGCCACCCGCTCGCCGACAATGTTGTCGGTGATGGAGAGGAGCGTCGAAATGAAGGTGACATAGGCCTGTCGCCCTGCCTCGAAGATGGCGTTGCGGTCGCCCGAAGGCAGGCGCTTGGGATAGAACCCGCCCTTGGCTCCAACAGGCACGATGACCGCATTCTTCACCTGCTGCGCCTTGACGAGGCCTAGCACCTCGGTGCGGTAATCCTGCGCCCGGTCCGACCAGCGGATGCCGCCACGCGCCACCGGGCCGAAGCGTAAGTGAACGCCTTCCACCTCAGGCCCATAGACAAAAATCTCCCGCCACGGACGCGGATCCGGCAGCCCCTCCACCTCATGCGGATCGAGCTTGAAGGCGAGCGTCTTGCGCGGGCTACCATCGGCCTCCGGCACGAAGGCGTTGGTGCGCAGCGTCGCCTCGATGAGGTTGAGGAAACGGCGCACGATCTGGTCGTCGTCGAGGCTGGGAACGGACTGCAATTCGAGGTCGATCTCGTCGCGGAATTTCTTTTCCGCGCTTGGCCGTTGGTCCTCGCCCACGCGCGCCGGATTGAACCGCAGATCGAACAGGTTGAAGAGATTGCGCGCGATGGCTGGATAACGGTTGAGTGCCGCGGCAATGAAGCCTTGCGAATAGGCGATGCCGGCCTGCTGCAGATAGCGGCCATAGGCGCGCAGGATCGTGATTTCCCGCACCGAGAGCCGCGCCGTCTGCACCAGCGCGTTATAGCCGTCATTGTCGGCGGTTCCGTTCCAAATGGCGCGGAACGCCTCTTCCAGAAGCGCGCCGTCGTCCTTCAGGTCCACCGGAACGGAGAACGCGTTGACAAGCTGCATGTCATGCACATGCACCCGGCCGCCATCCACGCCCGGCAGGTCGAAGGTCTGCTCGCTGATGACGCGGAAGCCCATATTTTCTAGGAGCGGCACACGCTGCGACAGCGCCAGCGCCGCGCCATAGTGATAGATCTTCAGCGACACGGCATCGGGCCCGTCGCTGTGATGCTTGTAGAAATCGACGTAAAGCGGATTGTTCGCCGAAAGCTCTGCGATACGCTCGGCATCGACCAGCGCCTCATCGGGCGTGAATCCTTCCCGGTAGGAATCGGGGAAGCTGGAGGCCAGCGCCACGATGCCGGCGCTTCCGCCGTCGAAGCTCTCCGCCGCTTCCTGCACCGCGTCTTCCCAGGTCCGCACGATGGCGCGGATTTCGGCTTCCAGCGTTTCGCGCGCCACCTGAGGCACGGTGCCCTCATCGCGCCGGACGATGAAATAGATGCGCGTCAGCGTCCCCTCGGGGAAGGAGGGCTGGAATTCGACGCTCTGCCCGTCATAGACGCGCATCAGATATTGGGAAATCTTCTCGCGGACGATGGAATCGTAGCGATCGCGCGGCACATAGACCAGCACCGAGACGAAACGCCCGAACGGGTCGATGCGCGGCAGGGCGCGCACGCGCGGCCGCTCGCCCAGCGCCAGGATGCGCTCGGCATTGGCCACCAACGTGTCGACATCAACCTGGAAAAGCTCGTCGCGCGGATAATCCTCCAGCACGTTGATGAGCGCCTTGCCGGAATGGTCCTGCGGGTTGAAGCCGAGCTGCTTGATGACCGCATCCACCTTGGGGCGCAGAAATGGAATCTTGGTGACCGAGCGCGTATAGGCGGTGGAGGTGAAAAGCCCCACGAACCGCAATTCGCCCGTCACCTCGCCATCCTTGTCGAACAGCTTGATGCCGACATAATCGAGATAGACGCGCCGGTGGACACGCGAGCGGGCATTTGCCTTGGTGACGATGAGCGCCTCCGGCCCATCGAGGAAGGCGAGGATCTCGCTCGTCGCCGTCGTGCCGGCCTCGCCGCGCCGCAGCACGCGCACGGCGGGATCGCTCAATATGCCAAGCTGAGGCTTGTCGGCATAGACGAGTTCGCGTGTCTTGCCCTTGCGGCGATAATCATATTCGCGCATGCCGAGGAAGATGAAATTGTCGTCGCGCAGCCATTCGAGGAACTCGATGGCCTCCGCCACATTCTTCTTCTTTCCGGGTGGATTGGCCTTGTAGGCCTTGATGGCCTGGTCGAGCCGCGCCAGCATCGGCTTCCAGTCGCGCACCGCGGCGCGCACCTGGCCGAGCACGGCTTTCAGCGCGGCGGCCAGTTCCTCCCGCGCCGCCTGGTCCAGCATCGGCAGATGAATCTGCATGACGCTGACGCGGTCCGTACCCTTGGGTTCTGGGCCGGACGCTTCGCCATGAACGCTGATGCCGTTCTTGCCATGCGTCACGTCGAGCACGGGATGCAGCACCAGATAGACCATGCTCACGCGCTCGGCGATTTCGCCCAGGACCGAGTCGAGCAGGAAGGGCATGTTGTCGTTGATGAGCGTAACGATGGTTACCGGCCGTCCGGCGCGCAGCACCTTGTTGACGCCATTGACCGAGACGATGCTGTCGCCCTTGCGATAATCGCACAATTCCGCGAAAGCCAGGCGCGCGGATTCCTCCAGGGCGGTGTTGTCATATTCGGCGAGGTCCTCCGGCGGCGCCCATTCGTAGAACAGGGCCGAGAACTCCTTCAGCGCCTCCTTGTCGCCTCCCTTATCCGTGAGCCCACCGACGTCGCGTTGCTGCCTGGATGACACTTCCAAACTCCCATGGAATGAATCTCTGCGAAAGCCTATCAGATCGGCGTGCGCTTTCGACCCAAAACTGCCCTGAAACAGTGAACTTCCCGTGACAAAGCAACAAAATGAGCCAAAATTTGCCGGGATTGAAAGAAAAAGGCGCCTCCATCGGCGAAATCGCGCCGACACCCCTCATCCGACCGCGCGAAGCAGTCGGATGAGGGGTAATTAGCGCGGCGTCAATCCCTCATAGCTCCACCAGATGATCCGCCAGCTCATTGGGATTATCCCCCGTCGCCGGGAAATGCCTGGCGAGCAGTTTGCCGGATTTTTCGATGGTCGCGACGAAGCCATCCGCCACTTCGGCTCGTGAGGCGTGCTTGGTCAGGAGGGAGACGATGTTGTTCCAGTCCTTCTGCTGCACCTTTGCATTAATGCCCGCATCGGCGATCACCTCGGCATAGCGTTCGGCAAGCGACACGAACAGAAGCACCCCCGTGCGCTGCGATGTGACATGGATGTTGCGCGCCAGGAATTGCTGCACGGCATTCAGATGCGCGCGGCGATAGCGGATGCGGTGCGGCACGAGCGCGAAGCGGATGGCCGGCACGAACCACAAGACGAGGATGACGCAAATGAAGGCCGCGAGAATGGCGAGGCCGAACAGCGGCAGCGACACCTCATACCAGTACCAATGCGCCAGAAGCGCCGCGACGATGGAGGCGATAATCACCCCGCAGGCGGCGACAAACCCGGCGGCGAAGAAATAATCGTCGCTGCGATGCGCCAGCACCGCGTAGATCTCGCCGCTGGTCTTTTCTTCCGCCGTGCGAATGGCCTGCGCGATGCGGGCGCGATCCCCGGCAGTCAGGAACTTATGGTTCGACATACTCTCTCCTACCAGCTTCCCGATGCGCCGCCGCCGCCCGACGAGCCGCCGCCGCCGGAAAATCCACCGCCGTCGAAACCTCCGCCACCGCCGAAGCCGCCTCCACCGAATCCCCCGCCTCCAAGGATCAGGCCGGTGCCGTATCCGGCGAGCGCGCCTCGCGCGGCGCTGCCGCCGGTGGTCGTGCCCAGCCATTGATATCGGCCCGGCCCGATCTTTCGTCCGAAAAGCCGCGCAAGCAGCGAAAAAATCAGGCCGCCAAAGAAGATGAAGAGCCAGAAGGCAACGAAGATCAGCGAAACCCAATCGATGCCGCCGCCCGAGGATTGCGCCTGCGCGTCCTGCTGCGCCTGAGCCTTGATGTCGGCGCCGTCGCCGCCCAGCACCGCCAGAATACCGTCCACGCCCTTCGAAATGCCGCCGGAATAATCGCCCTGCCGGAAGGCGGGGATGATTCCGTTGCGGATGATGACACTCGAAAGCGCGTCCGTCAGCGTGCCTTCCAGCCCGTAGCCCACCTCAATGCGCACCTTGCGGTCATTAGGCGCGACGACGAGGAGAACGCCGTTGTTCTCCTTCTTCTGGCCAAGGGCCCAGCTGCGGAACAGCCGGTTCGAGAAGTCGTCTATGTCGTCGCCACCGAGGCTCGGCACGGTCACGACCGCCACCTGATTGGAGGTCTTCGCCTCAAAATCGGCTAGCTTCTGGTCGAGCGCCGCCCGCGTCTGCGGGTCGATGACGTTGGCGTCATCGACGACGCGCCCTGTCAGAGCGGGAAACTGCGTGTCCGCCGCCGCCAGCGCCGTGAAGGCAAGGAATACCATCACGGCAGCCGTCAGGACATACAGCCATCGCGCGGGACTATGGCGGGCCGGCATTTCTCGGGTTCCTGTCACTACCATTCCGCCCGTCAATTATTGAACTGGACTTTCGGGGCCTGCTGGGCCTGCTCGCTTATGGTGAAGGTCGGCAGGGGCTTCTTGTCGCGGAACCAGATCAGCCGCCACAGCATCGTCGGCAGGGTCTGGAGCGAGGTATTATAGACCCGCACCGCCTCGATATAATCCCGCCGCGCCACCGCGATGCGATTCTCGGTGCCTTCGAGCTGTGATTGCAGGGCGAGGAAATTCTGGTTCGCCTTCAGGTCCGGATAGTTTTCCGCCACCGCCATGAGCCGCCCCAGCGCCCCGGTCAGATTGGCCTGGTTCTGCTCGAACTGCTTGAAAAGCTCGGGATTGCTGAGCGCGTCGGGCGGCAATTGGATCGTCGCCTGTGTCGCCTTGGCGCGCGCCTCGACCACATCGGTGAACGTCTTCTGCTCATGCGTGGCATAGCCCTGCACGGTCGCCACCAGATTGGGGATCAGGTCCGCGCGGCGCTGATATTGGTTGAGCACCTGACTCCATGCGGCCTTGACCTGCTCTTCCTGGGTCGGGATGACATTGAAGCCGCACGCCGACAGCAGCGGCGCCAGCAAGGCCAAGAGCAGCACCGGCAAAAGACGGCGACCGGCGGGCCGCGAAATGGTATCAGCTATCATGCAAATCTCTCCTGATATCGGCTCTCGAATGGTGCCATCCCCAGCACGGTAATACGAGAGTAATCATATCAGGGAAACAAAGAAACAACAAAGAATTGCTGAAAAGAACCGCAATGAAGCAACTAAAACACTTTAAATTCTTGGATGACGGAGGCTGCGATGGAAGAACGGGAGAATAATGACGAGGCGAAAGCGGAAGCCCGCCGCATCCTCAACCGGGTGGAGCGCGAATCGAATGCGGATCACGGCATGGTCGCCCGGGCGAAACGGCACCTTTCCGCCGCCGATGCCGACCAGGCCGATGCCATCGAAGTGTGGGGCACGCGCATCGGACGGGCGCTGAGCCTCATCCTCATTGCCGCCGCGATTCTCTGGCTCCTGACTTATCTTGGCAAAGCGTCTTGAGTAGAGGTCCCTCACCTGTCACCATCAGGACACAGTGACAGCATGAGTCGTATTTGCAATGTCTAATCCGCCTGACGCCAAAGCCGTTCTCGTCATATCGAGCCATGTGGTGCGCGGTTCGGTCGGCAATCGCGCCGCCGTCTTCGCGCTGGAAACGCTGGGCCACCCCGTCTGGGCGGTGCCGACGGTCGTCCTGCCATGGCACCCCGGCCACGGCCCCGCCAAGCGCATCGTACCCTCCCAGGAGGAGTTCGACGCCCTCATCGCCGATCTCGAACGCGCGCCCTGGCTCGATGAAATCGGCGCGGTGCTGACTGGCTATCTCGGGCAGGCGTCGCAGGCTGCAAGCATCGCGCGGCTTGTCGAGACCATCAAGGCCAAGAACCCGCAGGTTCTCTATCTCTGCGACCCTGTTATCGGCGACAAGGAAGGTCTTTACGTTCCCGAGGCGACGGCCATCGCCATTCGCGACCGCTTGATACCGCTTGCCGACATTGCGACGCCCAATCGTTTCGAGCTTGCCTGGCTCACCGGCGTGCCGCTGGAAGACAACAAGACCATCATGGAAGCGGCTCTCGATGCCGGCCCCGCCACCATGCTCGTCACCTCTGCCGTGCCGATGATGACGGGCAGCACCGGCAATCTCCTGCTCACCTCCACCCTGGCGATGATGGCAGAGCACCGCCATGTCGACGGCCCCAGCAACGGCTTGGGCGACCTGACCTCCGCCCTTTTCCTCGCCCGCACCATGGCCGGCCTTCCGCAGGAAAAAATCCTGCAGGCGACGACCGCCGCCGTCTTCGAGGTCCTCGCCCGCGCGGCCAAGCGCGGCGCGGACGAGCTGATGCTGGAGGCTGATGCCGCGAGCCTTTCCAACCCCATGGCGATGGTGCAGACGCGCCGCCTCATGCATCCCACCAAGGGGCTGCGGGCGTGACGGACAAGCGGGAAAAGCCGGGCGCAATTCTCCGGGCGAGACTTGCGCGTCAGCAAAGAACTGGACCGCCGCGCATATTCCATTAATACAGGAGCCACCCAAGGGGCTTGGGTACCCCCGCCTGAAACGATTTGATCTTCCTCCCAACCAGAGCTATGGCACAGGTATGAACGATCTTACCCCAAATGATCTTCCCGCCGGCAACCTCCCCGAGGCGCTTCTCGCCGGCTACCGCAACTTCATGTCCGGGCGTTTCGCCGACGAATCCCTGCGCTACAGGGAACTGGCCGAACGAGGCCAGACGCCGGAAACCATGGTTATCGCCTGCTGCGATTCCCGCTCCGCGCCGGAAACCATCTTCGATACCCACCCCGGCGAGATTTTCGTGCTGCGCAACGTCGCCAATCTCGTCCCCCCCTATGAGCCGGACGGCGAATATCACTCCACCTCCGCCGCGCTCGAATTCGCGGTGCAGAGCCTTGAGGTCAAGCATATCGTGGTGATGGGCCATGGCCGCTGCGGCGGCATCAAGGCCGCGCTCGACCACGAAAGCGCGCCCCTTTCGCCGGGCGATTTCATCGGCAAATGGATGAGCCTCGTCGCCCCCGCCGCCGAAACCGTCTCTGCCAACACGCTGATGACCTCGACCGAGCGCCAGACCGCGCTGGAGCGCATCTCCATCCGCTACTCCATCGCCAATCTGCGCAGCTTCCCCTATATCGCCTCCCGCGAAAAGGAAGGCCGCCTCACCCTGCACGGTGTCTGGTTCGATATTTCGACGGGAGAACTGTGGGTGATGGACCACCAGACGGGCGATTTTGTGCGTCCGCCTGTCGAGTAGTACCCTCCCCTCCCCTGCCGGATGGCGACGTGACGGGTTGAGCACAACCGCCGGCCCCTTGCGTCGCCGCAACCTCGCGCAGCTGTCCGGCTGGATTGAAGGAGTTTTCAACGCTTACCACTCCGCCAACAAATCGCCCTCAAACAATTCCCATCTCTCCCACCTATGCGCTATGTTTCGCGCGGAATCGGTGTGGGAGGATTGGATATGGATAAGGTTGTTGCGGTCGATGTCGGGACCGGCAGCGCGCGGGCGGGTGTTTTTTCGCTGAGCGGCGATCTATTGGCCCGCGCAGAGCATCCGATCCTGATGAACCGCCCGAAGCCCGATTTCGCCGAGCATGATTCCAACGATATCTGGCAGGCTGTCTGTCATGCGGTGAGGACAGCGCTGACCAAGGCTGATATAGCGGCCGATGAAGTGGCGGGCATCAGCTTCGACGCCACCTGCTCGCTGGTGGTGCGCGACCGCGATGGCGATCAGCTCACCGTTTCGCCATCAGGCGAAAACCGCTGGGACACCATCGTCTGGCTCGACCACCGGGCGCTGGCCGAAGCGGACGAGTGCACGGCGACGGGCCATCGCGTCCTCGACTATATCGGCGGCGTCATGTCGCCCGAGATGGAAACGCCGAAGCTGATGTGGCTGAAGCGCAACCTGCCTTCGACCTGGGAGAAGGCGGGATATTTCCTCGACCTTGCGGATTATCTCAGCTGGCGGGCATCCGGCTCGCTGGAGCGCTCGCAATGCACGCTCACCTGCAAATGGGCCTATCTCGCCCATGAGGAACCGGGCTGGAGCCGGGATTTCTTCGAGACGGTCGGTATTGCCGACATGCGGGAGAAGGGCGCGCTGCCGGACAAGGCGAGCCCCATCGGCAAGAATCTCGGCAGGCTCACCGAAAAGGTGGCGGCCGAACTGGGGCTGAGCCCGGCCTGCCAGGTTGGAGTGGGGCTTATCGATGCTCATGCCGGTGCGCTCGGTGTGCTTGGCAGCTATGCCGGGGACATCGCGCAAATCGACCGGCATCTGGCGCTGATCGCGGGGACGTCGAGTTGTGTGATGGCGCTTTCGCAGACGCCGCGCCCGACGCCGGGCGTATGGGGTCCTTATTACGGCGCGGTGCTCGATGGTTGCTGGCTCAACGAGGGTGGGCAATCGGCCACCGGCGCGCTGCTGGACCATATCATCCGCTGGCACGGCGCAGGAGGCGAACCGAACGCGGCCATGCACCAGCGCATCGTCGAGCGGGTACAGGAATTGCGCCGCCAGGAAGGGGCGGATTTCGCCAGGCGGCTGCATGTGCTGCCGGATTTCCACGGCAACCGCTCGCCGCTCGCCGATCCGCATGCGGTGGGCGTGGTCAGCGGGCTGACGCTCGACGCCTCCTTCGACAGCCTCTGCCGGCTGTACTGGCGCACCGCCGTCGGCATCGCGCTCGGCGTCCGGCATATTTTGGAGACGCTCAACGCCAAGGGCTACACCATCGACACGCTGCATGTGACCGGCGGCCACATCAAGAACGCGCTGCTGATGGAGCTTTACGCCGACGCCACCGGCTGCATGGTGATCGAGCCACAGGCGGAAGATGCGATGCTGCTCGGCACCGCCATGGTCGCCGCCACCGCCGCCGGGCTCTACCCGGACCTCGCCAGCGCCTGCACGGGGATGCAGAAGGGCGGGCTGGAGCGCAAGCCTTCAGCGGAAACGCGCGAAGCGCTCGACCGGGATTACCGCGTTTTTCTCACGATGCATGAACAGCGTGAAGCGCTGGATAAGATGGCTTGATGGCGGATGGCGATCCCTTCACCCTCGCCCTTCGAGGCTCCGCTTCGCTCCGCACCTCAGGATGAAGGTGAAGGGGCACGGCGCCTTGATGATCTTCATTTTATCTGAAGTGACGGCGGCGCTTCAGTAGTCCCTCATGGTGAGGTGCGAATGGAGCGCAGCGGAATTCGCCTCGAACCACGAGGGCGCTTAGCACGATTTGCGCCAGCGCTCCGCATAAGCTGTGAAGGTGGCAGGCATCGCCAAATCATTCGGCTCTGGCAAGCTTGCGCTGGGTTGCATCCCGGCAAGCATCGCCGCGCCGAGGCTGGTGCCGGTCGAGCCGGGGAGTGCCAGCACTTCACGTCCCGTGAGGCTGGCGAGTGCCGCGGTGTAGATGCGGTTTTTGGCGAACGGGCCTTCGACAATAACCGGCCCATGCGCGCCGACGAGGCCGAGGCTTACATCCGTCATCAGCGCGGCATAAAGCGAGGCGGCGGCGTAGCGCGCGGAAGGGCTGAGGCTTTCGGCGTTTAGCCAAGTCATGTCGCGTGCCGGGAAGGGGCCTGAGCCCTTGACGACGCTGGGGAGGACCATGGTCATGCGGGACAAAATGTCAGGCAATGCGGCGATGGCCTCGTCGAGGGTGGCAGGGCTATCCTTCGTCAGCAGCTCGAACTCACGTCCGCCCATGAAGCGGGCGGAGGGAACGGGGCGACCATAGGCATCGACATTGACGAGGGTATCGCGCTCCGGGTCGAGGCATTCCGCGTGGCCGCCGACGCCGAAGATCACTACCCATGTACCGGTCGAGACGACGGCGAAGGGCGGCTCGCGCCGAATGAGGTGCGGCAGAAGCGAGGCGTTGGAATCGTGAATGCCGCAATGAACGGGAATGGGCTTGTCGAGGCCGATTGCCTGCGCAATTTCCGGCAGGACAGGCCCGAGCGCGTCGAAGGCGGCGCGGACCGGGGCTAGCAGCGGCCTGATTTCCAGCCTGTCCACCAGCGAGGAGAAATCGCCTGCCCGCGGGTTCCAGAGATCGGTGTGGCAGCCGAGCGAAGTCGCCTCGCAAGCGGCGATGCCGGTCAGTCGCCAAGCCCAATATTGCGGATAGGTGAGGATGGTTTGTACGTTCGCGAAGAGATCGGGGAAGGCGGTTTTCTGGTAGTGCAACTGCGCGCCGAGATTGAGGCCACCGGAGAGATAGGGCGAGGCGGTTTCGCTGAAATCAGGGCGGAGGGAGGCGTAACTTTCGCGGATTTCATCCGGGTAGCTGTGCTCATAGTCGAGCACCGGCATGACGAGGCCGTGCCTGCCAAGGAGCGCAGCGGACGCGCCATGGGTGGTGATCGAGATGGCGTCGAAGCCGGGGGTGTTGGCGAATTCGGCGAGGGATTCGATGAAGAAGGTCCAGAGCGCCTCAATGTTGTAACGCGGATAGGGCGGGCCTGACAGCACGCGGTTAGGCGTGGTGCGGGCGACGACCTCCTTTGCCGTTCCCGTATCGACGATGACGGCCTTGGCGTTGGTCTTGCCTATGTCTAGAACGGCGATGCGGGCGGGCGGGATCATGGGAGTCGATCTCCCCCCTTGAGGGGGAGATGCCGCCCTTCGACAAGCTCAGGAGGGCAGAGGGGGGTATCTGGCGCTTCCATCAAAACAAATCCCTCTAAGCCAGATGAAAGACAGCGATCAGTTCCGACTGCACCGGCGAATTGTCCGGGTTGGTCTCCATGATGTCGGCCATATGCGCCCACCATTTCTTCATCACCGGATGATTTGGAAGGTCGGCCATGCGGTGATCCGCCGGGCGCGTCAGGATGCCGAAGAGGGTGTTGGTTTCGGGGTCGAGATGGATGGAATAGTCGGAGACGCCTGATACGTGCAGAAGCTCCACCAGCTCCGGCCATATCTCATCGTGACGGCGTTTGTATTCGGCTTCCATGCCGGGGTTGAGCCGCATCTTGAAGGCGTATTTTTCGCTCATGCTTTTTTCCCGGATTTAATTCGCTGGAAGAGGACCGGCAGCGAGATGGTGACGATCAGCAGCAGGCCGATGAAGATGGACATGACGATGCCCGGCACATTGAGAAGCCCGAGGCCGAAGGTGACGAGGCCCATGACGAAGGCGGCGATGACGACGCCGCCTATGGTGCCGGAGCCGCCGAGGATCGAGACGCCGCCGAGCACCACCATGGTGACCACCTCTAGCTCCCAGCCCTGCGCAATGGACGGGCGAGTGGAGCCGAGGCGCGAGGTGAGGCACACGGCGGCGATGCCGCTCATCAGGCCCGTCAGCAGAAACAGGATGAACTTGATCCGCTCCACCGGAATGCCGGAAAAGCGCGCGGCGAAGGCGTTGTTGCCGATGGCATAGACGCGGCGGCCGAAGCTGGTGGCGTGGAGCAGGATGGCGAAGACAATGGCGCAGGCGATAAAGAGCACGAACTCGAACGAGAAGACCCAGAAGACATAGCCTTGGCCGAAATAGGCGAAGCTGTCGGGATAATTGCCATAGGCCTGGTCGCCCAGCACAATATAGGAAATGCCCCGGAAGAGGCTCATCGTGCCTATCGTGACGACGATGGAAGGCAGTCCCAGCCCCGCCACCAGAAACCCGTTGAAGACGCCGCAGAGAATCCCGACGCCAACGCCGATGGCGACGAGGCCCGGCGTGCCGATGCCGATCTGCGCCGCCGCGCCCATGGCCGTTGAAGCGAGCGCGATGATCGCCGCGACCGAAAGGTCGATCTCGCCCGAGATGATCAACAGCGCCATGGCGAAGGCGATGAGCGCCTTTTCGGTGAAGTTGAAAGTGGCGTCGGAGAGGTTCCAGACATTGAGGAAATAGGGCGAGGCGAAGGAATTGGCGATGAAGATCGCAATCGCCACGCCGAGCAGCAGGACTTCCCAGCTTGACAGCGCTCGGGTGAAGGATGTGCCGAGCCGGTCGGGGATATGGCGCTTTTCAGGGACGGCGCTCATGCATTGGCCTCCTCAAAGGTCTTGGCTGCCTTGTCGCGCAGGATGATGCGGCCGCGGCGCTTTTCCGCCCGCGCGTTGAAGATGACGGCGAGGATGATGACCGCTCCTGAAATGGCCATCTGCCAGAAGGGCGAGATATCGATGACGGGCAGCGCATTCTTGATGACGCCGAGGAACAGCGCGCCCAGCACGGTGCCGGCAACGGTGCCGATGCCGCCCAGGGTAGAGATGCCGCCTATGACACAGGCGGCGACGCTGTCGAGTTCGAAGCCGGCGGCGATATCGACATAGGCGACCGCATAGCGCGACACCCAGAGATAGCCGCAGAGCCCGGCAAGCGCGCCCGACAGCACGAAGGCGAAGAAGCGGGTGCGCCCGACATCGATGCCGGCATAGATCGCGGCGGTGGGGTTGCCGCCAGAGGCATAGAGCGCGCGGCCGAAGAAGCTGCGCGTCATCATGACGTAGATGAAAATGACGATGGCGATGGCGATCCAGCCGAGGACGGGCAGGCCGAGGAAGACATGGCGCGGGGTGTTGAGGAAACCAGGCGTCATCTGGTGCGCATTGACCCAGCCGCCCCCCGAAAGCACGAAGGCCATGCCGCGATAGATGGTGAGCGTACCCAGCGTTACGACGATGGGCGGAATGCCGATCTTCCAGACGAGGAGCCCGTTGATCGCGCCCAGAAACGCGCCGATGCCGATGGCGGCGACGATGAGGAGGGCGAGCGGAAGCTCAGGATGGGCGGCGTTGAGCATGGCCACGGCCATACCTGACAAGGCGAGGTTGGCGGCGACGGAGAGGTCGATGGATTTGGTCAGGATGACCGCCATCTGGCCGAGCGCCAGGATGATGAGAATCGAAGTGTCGTTGAAGATGCCTGCAAGGTTTTTCGGCGAGGAGAAGCCGGGCGCGCGCGTGGAGAAGGCGGCGACGAGGATGGCGATGATGCCGAAGAGCAGGATTTCACGATTTTTAAGGATGCGATTCATATCAGGCGTTTCCCGTCGCGGCGCGCACCAGTGTTTCCGCGTCGGCGGATTGTCTGTCGAAAAGCCCTGCCATCAGCCCCTCGCGCATGACGAGGACGCGGTCGGACATGCCCAGAATCTCCGGCAGTTCGGATGAAACCATGATGATGCTGAGACCTTCCGCCGCCAGTTCGCTGATGAAGGCATGAACGGCAGCCTTGGAGCCGATGTCGATGCCCTTTGTCGGCTCGTCGAGAATAATGACCTTCGGCTTGATGGCGAGCCATTTGCCGATGACCACCTTCTGCTGGTTGCCGCCGGAGAGCGTACCCACGGGTACGGAGAGGGCTGCGGCGCGCAAATCCAGCCTTTCGGCATAGCGCCGCGCCAGCGCGAATTCTTCCGCTGAGCGCAAGAAGCCCGCGCGGGAGGTAGACCCAAGCGATGGTAGCGAAATGTTCTGGAAGATCGGCATTTGCAGCACGGCGCCGTGACGTCCACGTTCTTCCGGCACGTAGACGAGCCCGTGGTTAATGGCGTCACGCGGCGAGCGGATGGTGATTTGCCGGCCTTCGATTGTGAGGCTGCCGGCGGACGGGCGCGTCACGCCGAACAGCGACTGGCAGAATTCGGAGCGCCCCGCGCCGACAAGGCCGTAGAGGCCGAGGATTTCACCGCGCCTAAGCTCGAAGGAGATATCGCGGAACTCGGTCGGGTGTGAATAGTTCTCAACCTTGAGGACGGTTTCGCCCGGCGTTACATCGATTTTTGGAAAAGCCTGCTCCACAGCGCGCCCAACCATCATTCGCACGATCTCGTTCTGGCTCGTGTCCTTGAGCGCGCCATGGCTGACGGCACGTCCGTCGCGGAACACGGCATAATTCTGCGCAATCTCGTAGACCTCATCGAACTTGTGGCTGATGAACAGGATCGCCTTGCCCTGATTTTTCAGCCGCTCGATGATCTTGAAGAGGTCGTCCACCTCTTTGCGCGACAAAGCGGCGGTGGGCTCGTCCATGATGACGATGTTGCTATCCACGGAAAGCGCGCGGGCGATGGCGACGAGGTGACGCTGCGCGATGGAGAGATCTTTCAGTTTTGCGCGCACATCGACGGTCGTCTCCAGCGAGTGCAGCAGCGCCAGCGCGCGCGCATTGAGCGCCTTCCAGTTGACGAAGCCGAGACGGGTCTTCGGCGCATGGCCGAGATAGATATTCTCCGCCACCGACAATTCATCGAACAGCACGGTTTCCTGATGAATGGCGGTGACGCCATGGTCGGTCGCGGCTTGCGCGGTGGGGAAGGTGACCGGCCTGCCGTCCACGCGGATTTCACCCTCGTCCGGCTGGTATATGCCGGTGAGGATTTTCACGAGTGTCGATTTCCCCGCGCCGTTCTCGCCGATCAGCGCCGTCACCGTACCGGGGTAGAGAGCGATGTCGACATTGTCGAGCGCGCGCACGCCGGGGAATGATTTCGAGATGCCGCGCATTTCGAGGAGGGGCTGGCCCATGTCTCGAAGAGGCGTATGGACGGCGGAGTTCATTGGCTGGACCTGAACTTGTTGTTTTTACGCTGAACGCTGGGAGCGGTGTGCCTTCTGCTCCGCCGGAGGTCGGCTCGCGCCCTCCCTCCACCTTGCGGGGAGGGTGGCCCGAAGGGTCGGGTGGGGGTGGCGACGTTTACGCCATGGTTTCCAACAAAAGCGCAAACGTCACCACCCCCATTCGCCCGCTCCGCGGGCACCTTCCCCGCAAGGGGGAAGGAAAGTGCGAGCCTGTCCGATCAAAACACCTTCGAAAACTCGTCAATATTCGAGGCATTGTACACGAACGGATCAGCCATTGCCGCTTCGCCATTCTCGCCGATCTTGATCTTTCCCATGCGGCCTGCATTGACTTCGCTTCCCGGCTTGCCGTCGGCGTCGCCCTTGACGAGGCGGTAGGCGATCTGGGTGGCGGAGTAGCCGAGGTCGATCGGGTTCCAGATGGCGAATTCCTTCGTCGCACCGGACTTGATCGCGCCAGCCATTTCGGAGGGAAGACCGAGGCCGGTGACATAGACCTGGCCGATCTTGCCGGCATCCTTGACCGCCTGCGAGGCGGCGAGCACGCCCACCGTGGTCGGCGCGACGATGACCTTGACGTTCGGCTGTGAGGTAAGCAAGCCCTGCGCTTCGCGGTAGCTCTTGTCGGCCAGGTCGTCGCCATAAACGGTCGTGACGAGGTTGAGGCCGGGATATTTCGAGAGTTGCTTCTTCATCTCGTCAATCCAGATGTTCTGGTTGGTCGAGGTGGTGGTGGCTGACAGAATGGCGAAGTCGCCCTTGCCGTCGGGCAGATGATTGGCGGCAAGCTTCAGGCACATATTGCCGATCAACTCGTTGGACGAGGGGTTCAGGTGCATGATGCGGCCGGCGGGCGCGACGCCGGAATCCCACGAAATGACCTTGATGCCGCGCTGCGCCGCCTTCTTCAAAGCGGGTACGACCGCGTCGGGATCGTTGGCGGAGATGGCGATGGCGTCGACGCCCTGCGCGATCAGCGAATTGATGACTTCGATCTGGCCTTCCGCCGTCGTGGTGGTCGGGCCGGTGTAGATGATCTCCACATCGCCCAGTTCCTTCGCCGCTTCCTGTGCGCCCTTGTTGGCCGCCTCGAAGAAGCCGTTGCCCAGCGATTTGACGACGAGCGCGATCTTGACCGGATCGGCATGGGCCTGGCTGGCAATCATGGACACGGCGACCGCCAGCCCTAGCGCCAGTTTCTTCAATAGTTTCATGTGTTGATCCTCCCTTGGTTACTCTCCACGCCTCCCCGTTGCCCATTTTGGTCGCATGATCTTGTCCGAAAAGTCTGCAACTTTTTGCTGCGCTGACCTTCGGTTCGGGATCATGCTAGGCTACGGAAGAGGAATCCTCCTTCTTCGCCGCCGTGGCGGTCTGCGCCACGATCAGCTGAATACCTGCATCCTCCACCATGCGCCGCGCGGCATCCGACACCCCGTCGTCGGTGATGACAGTCGTCACCCGCGCAAGCTCGCACAGGATCAGGCTCGAGCGGCGGGTGAACTTGGTCGAATCCACCATCAGCACCAGTTCGTCCGCCTGGTTGATCAGCTTCTGCTCGCTCTGGATGATGAGCGCATCGGATTCCATCACGCCCAGCGGGCCGATGCCCTGCGACCCCATGAACATGCGGCGCGCATAGAAATTGCGCGTCACGTCATTGTCGAAGGGGGAGAGGATCAGGCTCTGCTCGCGATAGATCGCGCCGCCGGGCACGATGACCGTGCTCTTCGAATGCTTGACCAGATGCTCCGCGATGGCGAAGGAATTGGTCAGCACCTGCAGGCGCCGCGCCGCCAGATAATGCACCATCTGGAAGGTCGTCGTGCCGCCATTGATGATGACGGCGTCGCCTTCCTCGCACAGCGCCACGGCCTCGCGGGCGATGGCGCGCTTCTTGTCGATGTTCTCGGATTCCGACACGCGGAAAGGACGCCCGGCGAGGTTGGCAAGCTGCGGCGGATGCACAGCCTCCGCGCCGCCACGCACCCGGCGAAGGCGGCCTTGCACATGCAAGCTGGCAATGTCACGGCGGATCGTTGCTTCCGATGCCTCGGTCAGCTCGACAATATCCTGAATGGTTACGACCGGCTTTTCCTGGACTGCGCTCAGGATAATGCGGTGGCGTTCGCGCTCGTGCATGGTTCCTCCCTCGGTTTAGGTATCCGCAGTTCATGCGCGTTTGTCAATCATGTTCGATCATGAATTTTCATATGTGCGCTGCAACATGAGCGTTCATGATCGATTTCGATTGACAGTGAAAGTTCGCTTGCGCATATCTCGGTGCAATTAATTGCACTTGGGAGGATGAAAATGTCGGCTCGGCTTCTGGAAAACCGTTGGGATGATGCAAAGGCGGCGGCCTTGGATGAGCCGGGCAAACTGCTTTATCGCTCCAATCTGCTGGGAGCCGACAAGCGCATCACCAATTATGGCGGCGGCAACACCTCGGCCAAGGTGACGGAGACCGATCCGTTGACGGGCGAGCCCGTCGAGGTGCTGTGGGTGAAGGGCTCGGGAGGCGATGTCGGCACGATCAAGCTCGACGGCTTTGCGACGCTCTATCAGGACAAGCTCAACGCGCTGAAAGGCATTTACAAGGGCGTCGAGGATGAGGATCGCATGGTCGGCTTCCTGCCGCACTGCACCTTCAACCTCAATCCCCGCGCGGCCTCCATCGATACGCCGCTGCATGGTTTTGTGCCTTACCGCCACGTCGACCACATGCACCCCGACGCGATTATCGCCATCGCGGCCTCGAAGAACTCCAAAGAGCTGACGAAGGAAATCTTCGGCGACGAAATCGGCTGGCTGCCATGGCGGCGTCCTGGATTCCAACTGGGTCTCGACCTTGAAGCTTTCGTGAAAGCGAACCCTGAGGCCAAGGGCGTGGTGCTGGAAAGCCACGGCCTCTTCACCTGGGCGGATGACGCCAAGGCCTGCTATGAACTCACGCTCGATGTGATCAACAGGGCGATCCGCTGGCTGGCGGAAAAGACCGAAGGCAAGGCAGCGTTTGGCGGGGCGGTTGCCCAAAGCCTCGAACCGGCTGAGCGCCGCGCCATCGCCGCCCGCCTGATGCCCGTCATTCGCGGGCTCATCGGCAAGGCGGAACGCAAGCTCGGGCACTTTGACGATCAGGACGCCGTGCTTGAATTCGTCAATTCGAAGGATCTTCGTCCGCTCGCCGCGCTTGGCACCAGCTGCCCGGACCATTTCCTGCGCACCAAGATCCGCCCGCTGGTCATTGATTTCGACCCGGCTAATCCCGATGTGGACGGCGTGCTGGCGGGGCTGGAGAAAGCGCTGGAAGACTATCGCGCCGATTACACGCGCTATTACGAGACGTGCAAGCGCGACAATTCCCCTGCGATGCGCGATCCCAATCCGGTGATTTTCCTCGTGCCCGGTGTCGGCATGTTCTCCTTCGCCCGCGACAGGGCGACGGCGCGGATCGCTGGTGAGTTCTACGTCAACGCCATCAATGTGATGCGCGGCGCGTCATCCATCTCGGAATATCAGGGCCTGCCGGAGCAGGAGGCCTTCGACATCGAATATTGGCTGCTGGAGGAGGCAAAGCTCCAGCGCATGCCGAAGCCGAAGAGCATGGCGGGGCGCATTGCGCTCATCACCGGCGGTGCAGGCGGCATAGGCCGGGCGACAGCGGAGCGGCTGGCGGGCGAGGGCGCTTGCGTCGTGCTTGCCGATATCGACGCGGAGTCGCTCAAAGCCACGCATGATGAATTCGTCAAACGCTTCGGCGCGGATGTGGTACGCAGCGTGGCGCTCAACGTTACCGATGAGGCGGGTGTAATCGCCGCCTTTGCCGAGACGGCGGTGGAGTTCGGCGGGCTCGACATTCTTGTCTCGAATGCCGGCATTGCGTCTTCCGCGCCGGTGGAGGCGACGGAGCTTTCCATGTGGAACCGCAATATCGACATTCTCGCGACCGGCTATTTCCTCGTCTCGCGTGAAGCGTTCCGCCTGTTCCGCCGCCAGAAGCTGGGCGGCAACGTGGTGTTCGTCGCCTCCAAGAACGGCCTCGCCGCCTCGCCCGGCGCATCGGCCTATTGCACGGCCAAGGCAGCGGAAATTCATCTGGCACGCTGCCTGGCGCTTGAAGGCGCGGATGCGGGTATTCGGGTGAATACGGTCAATCCGGACGCTGTGCTGCGCGGCTCGAAGATCTGGAACGGCGAATGGCGCGAGCAGCGTGCCGCGTCGTCCAAGATTGAGGTGAGCGATCTGGAGGAGCACTACCGCAACCGCTCGCTGCTGAAGCTCAATGTGTTCCCGGAGGATATTGCGGAGACGGTGTATTTTCTCGCATCGGATGCTTCGGCCAAATCGACGGGGAACATCATCAATGTCGATGCGGGGAACGCGCAGAGTTTTACGCGGTGAGGATTTAACGCTTAATTGGAAATGCTGGCGGGACAGCGCCCCCCTCTGTCCTGCCGGACATCTCCCCCGCAAGGGGGAGATTGGCTGTCAGTTCCGCTTTCGTCAATCGCAAACGTAGCAGAATAGAGAGCCGTCACAAATGAAGGCCAATCTTCCCCCTTGCGGGGGAGATGTCCGGCAGGACAAAGGGGGGTGTCTCGCGATACGGTCAAATAAATATCGCTCTATGGAGGGAGGAGCATCATGTCAGAACAGAGAATTTCCAGCGACATCATCGCCGCTGAAAACGCCGCGCGTGAAAATGCGCTCAGGAGCGATTACGAGGCGCTGGGGGATCATCTCGCGCGCCGGGGCGTCGATATCGAGGCGATCACCGCCAAGGTTGCCGACTTCTTCGTCGCGCTCCCGTCATGGGGCGTGGGGACGGGCGGGACGCGTTTTGCTCGCTTTCCCGGCATTGGCGAGCCGCGCAACATCTTCGACAAGCTGGACGATTGCGCCGTCATCCATGAGCTGACGCGGGCGACGCCGACTGTCTCGCTGCATATTCCATGGGACAAGGCGGACCCGCAGGAGTTGAAGGCCAAGGCGGATGCGCTGGGGCTTGGCTTCGACGCCATGAATTCCAACACCTTCTCCGACGCGCCGGACCAGACGCATTCCTATAAATATGGCTCGCTCAGCCATGTGGACTTCGCGGTGCGGGCACAGGCGATCGAGCACAATGTCGAGTGCATCGAGATCGGCGAGGCCATCGGCTCCAAGGCTCTGACTGTGTGGATCGGCGATGGCTCCAATTTCCCCGGACAGTCGAATTTCACGCGGGCTTTCGAGCGCTATCTCGATTCGATGGGGCAGATTTACAAGAACCTGCCCGACGACTGGCGCATATTCTCCGAGCACAAGATGTATGAGCCGGCTTTCTATTCGACGGTCGTGCAGGATTGGGGCACGAATTATCTCATCGCCTCGACACTGGGCGAAAAGGCATTCTGCCTCGTCGATCTCGGGCACCATGCGCCCAATACCAATATCGAGATGATCGTGGCGCGGCTCATCCAGTTCGGCAAGCTCGGCGGCTTCCACTTCAACGATTCCAAATATGGCGACGATGATCTGGACGCGGGGGCTATCGAGCCTTACCGATTGTTCCTCGTCTTCAACGAGTTGGTGGATGCGGACTATCGCGGTGTGAAGGGTTTTCACCCCGCGCATATGATCGACCAGTCGCACAATGTCACCGACCCGATCGAAAGCCTCATCTCCAGCGCCAATGAAATCCGCCGCGCCTATGCGCAGGCGCTGCTGGTGGATCGCGAAGCGCTCTCCGGCTATCAGGACGAGAACGACGCGCTGATGGCATCCGAGACGCTAAAGCGGGCTTACCGCACCGATGTCGAGCCGATCCTCGCCGAAGCCCGCCGCCGCGCGGGCGGCGCGATCGATCCGGTCGCGGCCTATCGCGCCAGCCGGTATCGGCGGAAAATGGGCGAGGAGCGCCCGGCGGTGAAGGGCGGCAGCGGCGGGATCGTGTGATCTTTC
Source organism: Paramesorhizobium endophyticum (assembly GCF_014640615.1). Lineage (GTDB taxonomy): Bacteria > Pseudomonadota > Alphaproteobacteria > Rhizobiales > Rhizobiaceae > Paramesorhizobium > Paramesorhizobium endophyticum. The sequence goes on from NZ_BMHH01000016.1 coordinate 26,203, forward strand.
TGCTGCGCAAACCGCCTAAGGGAACAGAGCGGGGAGCCTTACTCCCCAATCTCCTCGCGCAGCATTTCCAGTTCCAGCCATTCCTCTTCCATGGCGGATTGCGTCTCGCGCTTCTTTTCAAGCTCGGCAGCGGTCTTCGCGAAACGGTCCGGATTCTTCGCATAAAGCTGCGGATCGGCGAGCTTCTTTTCCAGTTCCGTGATCTCGGCGGCAATCGCCTCCAGCTTTCCCGGAAGCGTTTCCAGCGCGAATTTCTGCTTGTAGGAAAGCTTGCGCTTGTCGTCGCGCTTCGGCGCTGACGTTGCGGCATCGGACGACGCCGCGCGCGATGCAGCCGTCTTGACCTCCCGCTTCGCCAAAGCCATTTCGCGCCGCTGCGCCATCATGTCGGCATAGCCGCCGGCATATTCGAGCCAGCGCCCGTCGCCCTCGGGCGCGATCACCGAGGTGACCGTGCGGTCGAGGAAATCGCGGTCGTGGCTCACGAGAATCACCGTTCCGGCAAAGCCCGTCACCAGTTCCTGCAGGAGATCGAGCGTCTCCATGTCGAGATCGTTGGTCGGCTCGTCGAGGATCAAGAGGTTGGCCGGGCGCGCCAGCACGCGGGCGAGCATGAGCCGGGCCCGCTCGCCGCCCGACAATTCGCGAATCGGCGTGCGCGCCTGTTCCGGCTGGAACAGAAAGTCCTTCATGTAGGAGACGACGTGGCGCTGCTCGCCATTGACGACGACATTCTCGCCGCGCCCGTCGGTCAGGTAATGCGCCAGCGTCTCGTTGAGGTCGAGGCTGTCGCGCTTCTGGTCGAGCACCGCCATTTCGAGGTTTACGCCGAGGCGGATGCTTCCTTCGTCCGGCTGGAGCTGCCCGGTCAGCATGGAAAGCAGCGTCGTCTTGCCCGCGCCATTGGAGCCGACAAGGCCGACGCGGTCGCCGCGCATAATGCGGGTGGAGAAATCCTTGACCAGCGCGCGGTCGTCATAGGCTTTGCCGATCCCCTTCGCCTCGATGATCAGCTTGCCGGATTCCTTGCTGTCGCTCGCCTGCAAAACAGCCGATCCTTGCGCCCGGCGATGGGTGCGGAACTCATGCCGCATCGTCTGCAACTCGCCAAGGCGGCGCATGTTGCGCTTGCGCCGGGCGGTCACGCCATAGCGCAGCCAGTGCTCCTCGCGCTGGATCTGGCGGCCGAGCTTGTGGAGGTCGCGCTCTTCCTCCTCCAGGATTTTGTCGCGCCATTCCTCGAAATGGCCGAAGCCCTGCTCGATCCGGCGCGTCACGCCCCGGTCGAGCCAGATGGTCGAGCGGCTGACATTTTCCAGAAAGCGGCGGTCGTGCGAGATGACGATCAGGCTGGAGCGGATCTGGCGCAGTTCGTCTTCGAGCCATTCGATGGTGGTCAGGTCGAGATGGTTGGTCGGCTCGTCCAGCAGCAGGATATCGGGCTGCGGCGCGATCACCCGCGCCAGCGCGGCGCGCCGCGCTTCGCCGCCGGAGAGATGGCCCGGCGTCTCATTGCCGGTCAAGCCCAGATGCTCGAGCAGATAGGTGACGCGGTAGGGATCGTCGGCGGGCCCTAACCCCGCTTCCACATAGGCTTGCACATTGGCGAAGCCCTCCATGTCAGGCGCCTGCGGCAGATAGCGGATGGTCGCGCCGGGATGGCGGAACAGTTCACCAGACGTCGGCTCGACAAGGCCGGCAGCGATTTTCAGCAGGGTGGATTTGCCAGAGCCATTGCGCCCGACAAGCGCGATCCGTTCGCCTTCGCCCACCGAAAGCGCGGCGTCCTCCAGAAGCGGCGTGCCGCCGAAGGTGAGCTTGATCTGGTCGAGACGAAGAAGCGGAGGGGCCATGGAATCTTACGAAATTGCTGTTGAAACACGGCCTCGCTTGTCCGCGAGAATGGCGCTGATGTCAATGAAAGCACTAAAAACAAACAGGCCGGGTTTCCCCGGCCTGTCCGAAAATTCATGCAAGCGGTGCTTACTGGCACCGGTCTTCATAAACGCGGCCATACTGGTCGCGATAGCGGCAGTAGCCCTGGCGGGACTGCGAAGCGCCGATCAGCGTACCGGCGAGGCCGCCGATTGCGGCACCGGCGAGAGCACCGCGGGTGTTGCCGCCGATGGCGCCACCGGCGAGAGCGCCGAGAGCCGCGCCACCCACGCCGTACCCGGCGGTGCGCTGGTCCGCGGTGGTGCAGGCAGCGGTGGACAGCGCGAGGAGCCCGCTGACGATGATCATGGATAGACGTTTATTCATGGAGATCTCTCCCGTTCAAAGAATCAATGCGGCCAACGTTGCGTCCCCAATGCGGCACGGTAAATTGGCATCATCTTGTTGAATTGACAATAGGCCCGGTATTTTCACTCCTCCAAGGTGGCGATGAGGACGCCGCATCCTGAACGCAAACCAAGCGCCAGAGTTCCGCGCACAACGTTGGAAACCGTGAGGGAAGAGCCGAAAGGAACCTTCACATTATTTAACGGCCACTCGGCACTTGTGATCGTCAGGCCTTCAAGCTCGGTGAAGCCGATGAGGCTGAAGAGCGTACCGTCAGGCAGATCGGGCGCATGGGCGCCGGGCAGGATTGGCCAGGCTTCCTCCGTGCCGCTGGAGAGGAAAATGTCGCGGCCCTTCTCGACCAGCGCCGTCGCCAGGGTGAGATGCAGCATGGTGTGGTCGGTGCGCTCGCCCCCGAACGCGCCCACGAGAATGATGCTCGTGGCGCCGAGCGCGAAGGCTTGCTCGAGCGCAAGTTCACCATCTGTCATGTCCTTGGCGGCGGGAAAGGTGCGGCGCGGCACATGCTTGTAGCGCCGGGCAAGCGCCTGGGATGTGGAGTCGAAATCGCCCAGCCATAGCTCCGGCTCCAGCCCAAGCGCCGCCGCGTGACGAATGCCGCTGTCGGCAGCCAGAACCCGCGCGCCTTCGATCTGGCGCTTCAGCCGGTCCGTGACGGTGAGGTGGCCGCCGAGAAGAATGAGAAATTTGCTCATGTGCGGCTCTTATCATGTGGCTGGACGGGCGGGAAAGCCCCTGATCGCTTGCGGTCCTAACTTGCCTCAATTATTGTTGATTCCGCTCTAACGGGGTGCCGGGAAACCGGCTGAGAGACCTTTTGACGGTCAACCCGCGGAACCTGATCCGGTTAACACCGGCGGAGGGATTAGACGCTGCCTTTCCACGGCGCTCGATCCTAGCCACAACGAGAAAGGAAAGGCCCGATGAAATCCCTACGTTATCTCGCCCTCAGCGCCGCCATGTTGCTCGGCCTCGCTGCGCCCGCTGCGGCGAAGGATACGCTCACCATTTACACCTATGACAGCTTTGTCAGCGACTGGGGGCCTGGGCCGAAGGTGAAGGCCAGTTTCGAGAAGGAGTGCAACTGCACAGTCGAATGGGTCTCCGCCGCCGATGGCGTGGCGCTCCTCAATCGCCTGAAGCTGGAAGGCGCCGATAGCAAAGCCGATATCGTGCTCGGCCTCGACAACAATCTGACGGCCGAGGCGCGGGAAAGCGGCCTTTTCGCCCCGCATGGCATCGACACATCCGATATCCATGTGCCGGGCGGGTATGAGAACAATATGTTCGTGCCCTATGACTATGGCTATTTCGCCGTGGTCTACGACAGCAAAGCCCTGCCCAACCCACCGCAAAGCATGAAGGAACTGGTCGAAGGCGATCCCAAGCAGAAGATCGTGATCGAGGACCCGCGCACTTCCACGCCGGGGCTCGGCTTGCTGCTCTGGGTCAAGGCCATCTATGGCGACAAGGCCGGTGACGCCTGGGCGAAGCTTGGGGGTCGCGTGCTGACGGTCACACCTGGCTGGTCGGAGGCCTATGGCCTGTTCACCAAGGGCGAAGCGCCTATGGTGCTTTCCTACACGACCTCGCCCGCCTATCACATCATCGTGGACAAGGAAGAGCGCTACAAGGCGGCTTCGTTCTCGGAAGGGCACTATCTCCAGGTCGAGCTTGCCGCGCAGACGAAGAAGGGCGCGAAGAACCCGCTTGCGGCGAAGTTTCTGCAATTCATGACCGGGCCGGGTTTTCAAGATGTGATCCCTGAAACCAACTGGATGTTTCCTGCCGGGAAAATGTCGAAGCCGCTCGATCCGGTGTTCGATACGCTGGTGAAGCCGGTGAAGACGCTGGAACTGCCCTCGGACGAGGTGGCGAAGAATCGGAAAGCGTGGATCGATGAATGGCTTGCGGCGATGAGCCGGTGATGATGGCAACGGTTTCGATGTCGGATACCGGCTCGCGCCCTCCTTCCCCCTTGCGGGGAAGGTGCCCGCGCAGCGGGCGGATGGGGGTGGTGACGTTTGCGTCGACGATGATGGCCGTCGCGCACGCGTCACCACCCCCACCCGACCCTTCGGGCCACCCTCCCCTCAAGGGGGAGGGAGGTGCGAGCCGATCCGGCAGGGCAGCCCGCATCACATGTTGCTGATATTCCCACGCCTTCCCGCCAAACCCCTCGCCGGCGTCCTCGCGCTCGCCTTCCTCACCCTGCTGGCCGGAGGGGCGCTGTTCTCGCTCGCCCTGGAAGCGTCCCGCGAAACCGGCAACACGCTTGCCGCTTTCAATCCTTATCTCTGGCGGGTGGCGCGGTTCACTCTGTTGCAGGCGCTGCTTTCGACGGTCCTGTCCGTCGGGCTCGCCATTCCCGTTGCGCGCGCGCTTCATGCGCACCAGCACTTTCCCGGACGGGCTTTTATCATCAGGCTTTTCGCGCTGCCGCTGGCGCTGCCTGCACTCGTCGCGGTGCTTGCCATTACCAGCATTTACGGCCGCGCCGGACTGATCGCCGAAGCGGCGCATTCTCTCGGCCTCGATGTCACCCCCGACATTTACGGCCTCACCGGTATTCTCCTCGCCCATGTCTTCTTCAACCTGCCGCTCGCCGTGCGCCTCCTTCTTGCCGGGCTCGATTCCATTCCCGCCGATTACTGGAAACTCTCGGCGCAGCTCGGCATGGGCAATTGGGCGCGGTTTCGCCTGATCGAATGGCCGGCCATGATCCGCAATCTGCCCGGCATCATGGGGCTGATTTTCATGCTCTGCGTCACCTCCTTCACCATCGTGCTGACGCTGGGCGGTGGCCCGCGCGCGACGACGCTGGAGGTGGCGATCTATCAGGCGCTCCATTTCGATTTCGACATCGGCCAGGCGGTCGCCCTGACGCTCACCCAGCTTGCCCTCACCGTTGCCATCCTCTCCCTCTTTCGCCTGACCGGCAGACCCACGGAGGAAGGCTTTTCGCTGGCGGTTAGAGTCAGGCGCTACGAGCGGCCGACGGTGGCCGAGAAGGTGGCAGACATGGCGATGATCCTGTTTGCCTTCCTCTTCGTCGCCCTGCCCATCGCCGGTATGGTCGTCTCCGGCCTATCCGCCGATTTCGGCAGGCTCTTTACCGAATGGGCCGTCTGGCGGGCGATTCAGACCAGCTTCACCCTCGGCGCCGCTGCCGCATTCCTCTCCGTGCTCGTCTCCCTCGCCCTCGTCGTTGCGCGCCAGGCGGTGGCGAAGGAGGGCGGACGCTCTTTGTTCGAGCGCGCGCTCGATACCGGCGCGAGCCTCATTCTCGTCGTGCCGCCCATCGTCATCGGCGCGGGCTGGTTCATCCTGCTGCGCCATTTCGCCGACCCGTTCGATTTCGCCGCTCCCATGGTCATCACCGTCAACGCCGCCATGGCGACGCCCTTTGCGGTGCGAATCCTGCGTCCGGTCTGGGACACGATGAGCACCCGGCACGACCGGCTTTGCGCACAGCTCGGCATCACCGGCTGGGCGCGGCTCAGGCTGATCGACTGGCCGGTGCTGCGCCGCCCCCTGGGCGTGGCCTTCGCCTTCGCCATGGCGCTGTCGCTCGGCGATCTCGGAACCATCGCCCTCTTCGGCAGCGACGCAGTCGAGACCTTGCCCTATCTCCTGTTGCAGCGCATGGGGAGCTACCGCACAGTGGACGCTGCGGGGCTGGCGCTGATTCTGGGTGCCCTGAGCCTCGGGCTGATGATGCTGGCCGACCGCGGCTCGGCGCGAAAAGAAGAAACGTCATGACGGCCAGAAAGAAAGGCGCGGAAGTCGCGTTGAAAAATGTTCGCTTCAGCTATGGCGAGATGCGGATGAATTTCCATCTGACCGTTCCGCCTGCGAAGATCGGCGCAATCATCGGCCCCAGCGGCTCCGGCAAATCGACGCTGCTCAATCTCATTGCCGGTTTCGAGACGCCGGAATCAGGCCAAATTCTTGTCGGGGGCATCGATGTCACCGGCACTCCGCCTGCCGAGCGGCCCGTTTCGATGGTGTTTCAGGAAAACAATCTCTTCGCCCATCTCGATGTCGAGGCAAATGTGGCGCTAGGCCGCTCCCCGAAGCTGAAACTGACCGATGCGGATCGCGCCGACGTGGCAAGCGCCATCGCCCGCGTCGGCCTTGCGGGCAAGGAGAAGCGCAAGCCGCAGGCGCTTTCCGGCGGCGAGAGGCAGCGCGTGGCGATTGCCAGAGCATTGGTGCGCAATCGCCCTGTGCTGATTCTGGATGAAGCCTTCGCCTCACTGGGTCCCGCGCTGCGGATACAAATGCTCGATCTGGTGCGGGAGCTTCACAAGGAAACGGCGATGACGATCCTGATGGTCACGCATCATCCGGAAGACGCGCTCCACCTCGACAGCCTCTTGTTTTTCTTGGAAAACGGCACGGTCACGGCGACCGGCACGGCTCGCAAGCTGCTCTCGGATAGTGGTCCGGCGGCGCTGAAGCGCTATATGGGGACGGAGCCGCGGGAATAATGACCCCCGTATCCATTTGGACGCATATGCGGCGGAATTGACATATTTTGCCCCCAATCGGCGGCAAGAAGCGGCGACGACAGGAGATGCGCTCTTCATGCGCCGCGTGCTCTCTGCTAAGCAGGTGCGGAAAAGTGCGAAGCGTTTTCCGATGCCGGGCAAGGAATGCGCGGCGCGGTGAACGGCAGATTCACGGACGAGGACAAGAGACTGAATTCGCAGTCGGAACCATGCGCGCCAATGCGCCAGACGAGACGATTGTTGCCGCCGGGGACCCTTGTTCCCGGCATCTATATGCTCGCCTTTTTGTCCGGCTGCCAGGCGCTTGATCTCAGCAAGGAGGATGCCGCGCTAGGGCCCTCCGCCAATCCGATCACGGTCGACACCGTCACGCGCAACGACCGGCTGGCCAAGATCGGCGCCGAGCAGCATCCGCGCATCCTCGCCACCTATGGCGGCCAGTATAACGATCCGAAGCTGGAGCGCATGGTCGCCAAGATCGTGGGCAATTTGTCGACGGTTTCGGACAACCCGAACCAGGCCTACCGCATCACGATCCTGAACTCGCCCAACATCAACGCCTTCGCCCTGCCGGGCGGGTGGGTCTATGTCACGCGCGGGCTTCTGGGGCTCGCCAACGATTCGGCGGAGGTTGCCGCCGTCATCGCGCATGAGATGGCGCATGTCACGTCCAATCATGGCGTCGAGCGCCAGCAGAAGGAGGCGGAAGCCGCCATTGCGGGGCGCGTCGTCTCCGAGGTGCTGCAGGACGACATGGCGGGGCGCGAGGCGCTGCTGCGCGGCAAGTTGCGGCTCGCGCAATTCTCGCGCAATCAGGAACTGCAGGCCGATGCGGTCGGCATCAAATCCATCGGCGAGGCGGGCTACGACCCCTTCGCTTCTGCCCGGTTTCTGCAATCCATGGAAGCCTATCAGAGCTTCCGCTCCGTTTCCGGCGCGACCGATGCCAGCCTCGACTTCCTGGCCTCGCACCCGGCGACGCCGCAGCGCGTCGAGCTTGCAATGGGGCATGCGCGCCGGATTGGCGCGCCCGGGGTCGGCACGACGGACCGCGACGCCTTTCTCAACGGCATAGACGGGCTGCTCTACGGCGATACGCCTGATGAAGGCTATGTGCGCGGGCGCACCTTCGTGCATCCCAAGCTCGGCGTCGCCTTCACCGTGCCCGATGGTTTCACCATCGACAATTCGGCGGATGCGGTCATGGCCACCGGTCCGGGCGAGGTCGCGGTGCGGTTCGACGGCGCGCAACTTGCCGCCGGGTCGAGCCTCACCGACTATATCAAGAGCGGCTGGGTGTCCGGTCTCGACGAATCGACCGTCCGCGCGACCACGCTGAACGGCCTGCCCGCCGCAACCGCCAAGGCCAGCGCCGACCGCTGGCAGTTCGACATCGTCGTCATCAGCGCCGGGGGGAAGGTCTATCGCTTCCTGACCGCCGCGCCCAAGGGCAGCGCGGCCCTCGTGCCGACCTCGCAGGCGGTCACAAGTAGCTTCAAGCTGCTGACGCCGGCCGAGAAAGAGGCGGTGAAGCCGCTTCGGATTCGGGTCGTGACGGTGAAGCCGGGCGAAACTATCGGCACTCTAGCAGGCAGGATGCAGGGGACCGACCGCAAGCTCGATCTCTTCCGCCTACTCAATGCCATTCCGCCGGGCGGGACGGTTTCTGTGGGCGACCGGGTTAAGATAATCAGCGAGTAGAGGTTAGGCCTGATAGGCCGAAAGCTCGTGTTTGTTCAAAAGCGCGGTTTTGAGCTTTTCCAGCGCGCGGCTTTCGATCTGGCGCACGCGCTCCTTCGAAATGCCGAGGCGTTCACCCAGGGCTTCCAGCGTCACGCCCTCATCCTCCAGGCGGCGCGTGCGGATGATATGGAGCTCGCGCTCGCTGAGCACGGAAAGCGCCTGCCGGAGCCATGAGGAACGGCGTTCCGAATCGATCGTCTCCTCGGCGATCTCATCGGGCAACGGGTTGTCGTCCATGAGGAAATCTATGCCTTCGGCATTGCCGCTCTCGTCGCCGGCGATCGGCGCGCTCAGCGAGGTGTCGGGGCCGGAAAACCGCGAATCCATCATCTCCACATCGGCTATGGGGACGCCGAGGCGGGCGGAAATACGGCTGTAGATATCCGCCGGGGAAAGCTCCTCGCCGCCATGGGCCAGCCGCGCGCGCAACCGTCGCAGGTTGAAGAAGAGCGCCTTCTGGGCCGAGCTCGTGCCGCCGCGCACGATGGACCAGTTGCGGAGGATATAATCCTGCATGGCGGCGCGCACCCACCATGTCGCATAGGTGGAGAACCGCACCTCGCGTTCCGGATCGAAGCGAAGCGCCGCCTCGAGCAATCCGACATATCCTTCCTGGATCAGGTCGCTCATCGGGAGGTTGAACTTGCGAAACCGCGCGGCCATGGCGATCACCAGCCGCATATGGGCGCAGGTAATGCGCTGCAGCGCCTCCTGGTCCCGGCTTTCCTTCCAGCGGACGGCAAGCTCCCTTTCCTCGTCGCGCCCGAGATAGGGCGCGGCCATGGCTCTGCGCATCATCGACTGGTCGAGGGAAACCATCCGGGATTGCCCGGAGAGGGGGGAACGGCTTTCGGCAAGCTGCTGCATGAAACGTTCTCCTGAACGCATTTGGCTGAGGCTCTGATGCGCTTGTACTGAAACAGAAGGCTTGGTCCAAACGCGCGAATAACCGTATGGTTCCAGCCGCCGCTCTCCTGACGTCACTGCAATGAAGAGGTGCGGAAAACAAAAACGGCAGCCCAGGGCTGCCGTTCGATATATGGATATGAGGGGGCGAATTATTCGCCGGCGGACTCGGCGGCAGCAGCGGCGGCCTTGGCGGCGGCTTCTTCCTCGGCCTGCTTGGCCAGAGCGATACGCTCCTGAGCTTTCTTGCCCGGAACAGCCTTTTCCGGGTTGCTGCGGGCCGGGCGCTTGGCAAGGCCGGCCTGGTCGAGGAAGCGCAGCACGCGGTCGGTCGGCTGTGCGCCGTGGGAGAGCCAATGCTTCACGCGGTCGGCGTCGATGGTGATGCGCTCGGCATCCTTCGGCAGCGTCGGGTTCCAGGCGCCGATCTTTTCGATGAAGCGGCCATCGCGCGGGGCGCGCACGTCGGCGATGACGATGTGGTAGTAAGGACGCTTCTTCGAGCCCGCGCGGGCCAGACGGATTTTCAACGACATTTCATTCTCCTGTTCGTTTGTTTAGCGGCCGTTCGCATTTGTTTTCCGCATAGTCTTGTCCGAAAAGTCTATCAACTTTTCGGGATTATGCGGGCGGCAGCGGTGTTTTCGTGATGCCTGATCACTTCCTTGATGATGAAGTTCAGGAACTTCTCGGCGAAATCGGGGTCGAGGCTCGCGTCTTGAGCCAGACGGCGCAGCCGCTCGACCTGGGTTTTCTCCCGCGCAGGATCTGCGGGGGGGAGATTATGCTCGGCCTTCAACACGCCCACCGCCTTGGTGCAACGGAAGCGCTCGGCGAGCATATGGATGAGCGCAGCGTCGATATTGTCGATCGAGGCGCGCAAGGCGGCGAGTTCGGCGGGCACTGTCTTGTCGTTCATGGCCGTCACTTCTTCTTCGGCAGGCCGGGAAGGCCGCTCAGTCCAGCACCTCGGCCACCCAGGCCCGGCAACTTCGGTCCGCCAAGACCGGGGAGGCCGCCGCCGGGCAGGCCCGGAAAGCCGCCGCCCTTGGTGAGGCCCGCCGCTTCCGCCTGCTTGGCGAGCGCTTCAAGCTGCTTGGGGTCCATATTCGAAAGGTCGGGCATTCCGCCCATGCCGCCCATGCCGCCAAGGCCCATCTTGCCGGCAAGGCCGCCCATCATCTGCTTCATGATGCCGCCCTTGCCCTTGCCGCCCATGGCTTTCATCATGTCGGCCATCTGGCGGTGCATCTTCAGCAGCTTGTTGATGTCGGCGGCGCTGGTGCCGGAGCCCTTGGCGATGCGCTGCTTGCGGCTGTGCTTCAAGATGTCCGGGTTGGTGCGCTCCGCCGCCGTCATCGAGCCGATGATGGCGAGCTGCCGCTTGAACAGCGAATCGTCGAGCCCCGCGGCGGCGACCTGATCCTTCATCTTGGCCATGCCGGGCATCATGCCCATGATGCCGCCCATGCCGCCCAATTTCTGCATCTGGCGCAGCTGGTCGGCAAGGTCGTTCAGGTCGAACTTGCCCGACTGCATCTTCTTCGCCATCGCCGCCGCCTGTTCGGCGTCGATGTTTTCGGCGGCCTTCTCGACCAGCGAGACGATGTCGCCCATGCCGAGGATGCGGTCGGCGATGCGGCGTGGGTAGAATTCCTCCAGCGCATCCATCTTTTCGCCGGTGCCGATGAGCTTGATAGGCTTGCCGGTGACGGCGCGCATGGAGAGGGCCGCGCCGCCGCGCCCGTCCCCGTCCATGCGGGTGAGCACGATGCCTGATATGCCGACGCGCTCGTCGAAGGAACGGGCGAGGTTGACGGCGTCCTGGCCGGTCAGGCTGTCCGCGACGAGCAGGATTTCATGCGGATTGGCCGTCTTCCTGATGTCGGCCATCTCGACCATCAGGGGCTCGTCGATATGGGTGCGGCCGGCGGTGTCGAGGATAACCACATCATGCGCGCCGAGCTTTGCCGCCTGCACGGCGCGCGCCGCAATCTCCACCGGCGACTGGCCGTTTATTATGGGCAGCGTGTCGATGCCTGTCTGGATGCCGAGCTGGCGCAGCTGCTCCTGCGCGGCGGGCCTGCGCGTATCGAGCGAGGCCATCAGCACCTTTTTCTTCTGCCGCTCGGAAAGGCGCTTGGCGATCTTGCCCGTGGTGGTGGTCTTGCCGGAGCCCTGCAGGCCAACCATCATGATGACAACAGGGGCGGAGGCGTTGAGGTCAATCGTGACGCCTTCGGCGCCCAGCATCTCGACCAGCTCGTCATGGACGATCTTGACGACCATCTGGCCGGGCTTGATGCTTTTGAGGATCGCCGCGCCGACGGCCTTTTCGCGGACGCGGTCGGTGAAGGAACGCACCACGTCGAGCGCGACGTCAGCCTCGATCAGCGCGCGGCGCACTTCACGCAGCGCCGCCGAAACGTCCTGCTCGGACAGGGCGCCGCGGCCGGTGAGGCCGTTCAATATCGCGCCCAAGCGCTCCTGTAGCGTTTCAAACATCCGTTTTCCCTTTTACCTTCGCGAATTATCGCACAAGGTAGGCTATTCCCCGCAAAAGCCCAAGGGCCTGAACCAGCCCAAAGCAGAACGGCACCCGAGGGCGCATTGCGCTGTCGGGTGTGGACCTCCGGGATCTGTTTACACCAAATGGGTCCCGGTCGGCTGCTCGAGTCTTGGGCTCGTCGCGGAGTTCTCGCGCTTAAAAAGCAAAATGAACGAAAAGTCAATTGTTTCGGTGACAGAACATGGGCCATGCGAAGTGTTGCGCGAAAACCGCTAGGCGGCAAAAGCTTGAGAATGGGGCCGTTTCCGGCTCCATCCGCTGCCCGTTCCGGCTTGGATTGCGCAATTTCCTCGTGTATTTCCCGCTTTCAGCCGGACTTGAAGCAACAGAATCGACCAATCGAGGAGAATATGATGGCACGCTTGTTCCGCAAGGGCAGCATGGGCTTGGGTTTAGCTGGGCTTTTGACCGCTTTCATGGCGCCGGTTGCCGCTGCTCAGGCAGCGCAATGCGGAAACACCGCCGCGGGCTATCCGGCCTGGGTGCAGCAGTTCAAGCAGGAAGCGGCGGCGCAGGGCGTCAGCCGCAATGCGCTGGGTGCGCTCGACGGCACGCAATACGCCACCAAGACGATCTATGCCGACCGTAACCAGAAGAGCTTCAAGCTTTCGCTCGACGAGTTCATGAGGAAACGGGGCGCGGATACGATCGTCAATCGCGGGCGGAAGCTGAAGCAGCAGAACGCCGCCCTCTTCGCCAGCATCGAAAAGCGCTATGGCGTACCCGCCGGGCCGCTGATCGCGATCTGGGGCATGGAAACCGGCTTCGGCGCCTTCATGGGCAACCAGAACACGCTTTCCGCCGTGGCGACGCTCGCCTATGACTGCCGCCGCTCCGATTACTTCACCAACCAGCTCTATGCGGCGCTGAAGCTCATCGACCGGGGCGATTTAAGCCCCTCGGCGGTCGGCGCGGCGCATGGCGAGATCGGCCAGACGCAGTTCCTGCCCGCCAATGTGCTCAAATTCGGCGTTGATGGCGACGGCAGCGGCCATATCGACATGGCGCGTTCCAAGGCCGATGCCCTTGCATCGACGGCGAATTTCCTCGTTGGCCATGGCTGGCAGCGCGGCGCAGGCTACCAGCCGGGCGAGCCCAATTTCACCGCTCTCCAGGGCTGGAACGACGCCAGCGTCTACCAACGGGCGATTGCGATCATCGGGAAGAAGATCGACGGGTAGATAAATAACAGGTCAGCCTCATAAGTTCGGCGGGACGCAGCAGCGCGGTCCCGCCAACGCTTCTTACATAATCTCCCGGCTCACCAGCACGTATACCCCCCATCAGCCAGCACGATCGACCCCGTCAGCAGGCTCGCAGCATCCGATGCAAGGAAATGCACGACCGAGGCGATCTCATCCGGCTGGCCGACGCGGCCCATCGGGGTCATCTCCAGCCATGTCTTGTACATGTCCGGATTCTCCTTGATTCCGAAGGCGGTGAGCGGCGTTTCGATATAGGTTGGCGCGACGGCATTGACGCGCACGCCGCGGGCGGCCCATTCGGCGGCGAGCGACTTGGTCAAATGATGCACCGCCGCCTTGGAGGCATTGTAGAAGGCTTGCGGCTGCGGCTTGTTGACGATGAAGCCAGACATCGAGCCGATATTGACGATCGCACCCTTGCCCTGACCAAGCATTTGCCGCCCGAAGGCGCGGCAGCACCAGAACAGGCCATCGACATTCACATCCATATGGAAGCGCCAATGCTCGTCGGTCGTGTCCTCGGCGCGCACATCGCTCACCGCCACACCGGCATTGTTGACCAGAATATCGACGCGGCCATGCTGCTTGACGACATCAGCGGCGACCGCGTCCACATCCCCGGACTTCGTCACGTCAAGCGTCACGCCATGCGCCTTCAGCCCGAGCTTCTGCAATTCCGCGATGCTCGCCTCCACGCGGTCGGGCAGCATTTCGGCGACGATGACGGTCGCGCCCGCCTCTCCCAGCGCCCGCGCGCAGGCCGCGCCGATGCCCTGCCCGCCTCCGGTCACCACCGCCACGCGTCCGTCGAGTTTCAGCTTGTCCATATACATGTCGTCTGCTCTTTCATTCCATGAAGACTGTTGCAGCCGGCCTTGGGATACCGGCATCATTTCCACGCAATTCCGGGCAGAATTGCTTTGCTCACAGCGCCGCTCCGTTTTCTCCGAAGCGGTGCATCTTGCTTGCATCCGGCGTGAGGAACACCTCTTCGCCATGCCGGATGGTGAATTCGCCAGGCGCGCGCGCCGTCACCGTGCCGACCTCGCCAGCATCGACATGCACGAACGTATCGGAGCCCAGATGCTCGACCACGGTGACCTTGCCGCCCCACGCGCCGTCCGTCTTCGACACGCCGATATGCTCCGGCCTCACCCCGAGCGTCACCGCATTCTCCTTCGCCGCCGCCGCGCCTTTCAGCAGGTTCATCTTCGGCGAGCCGATGAAGCCTGCGACGAACAGGTTTTTTGGGTTGTGGTAGAGCTCGAGCGGCGAGCCCACCTGCTCGATCCGCCCCGCATTCAGCACCACGATCTTGTCGGCCATGGTCATGGCTTCCACCTGGTCGTGGGTGACGTAGATCATGGTGGTCTTGAGCTGATGGTGCAGTTCGCTGATCTCCAGCCGCATGTTGACGCGCAGCGCGGCGTCGAGATTGGAGAGCGGCTCGTCGAACAGGAACGCCTTGGGCTGGCGCACGATGGCCCGCCCGATCGCCACGCGCTGCCGCTGGCCGCCCGAAAGCTGGCGCGGCTTGCGGTCGAGATAGTCGGTGAGGTTCAACACCTTCGCGGCGCCGCGCACCTTTTCATCGATGGTGGCCTTCTCCTCCCCCGCCATCTTCAACGGGAAGGCGATGTTGCCGTAGACGCTCATATGCGGATAAAGCGCGTAGGACTGGAACACCATGGAAAGCCCGCGCTTGGCCGGGGCCTCGCGCGTGACATCCGTGCCATCGATGCGGATCGTGCCGCTGGTCACGTCCTCCAGCCCGGCGATGATGCGCAGCAGCGTCGATTTCCCGCAGCCCGAAGGCCCGACGAACACCACGAACTCCCCGTCGGCGATTTCCAGATCGATCTGCGGAATCACATTCGTATTGCCGAAGGATTTCGAGACCTTTTCGAGTGTTATGCTTCCCATGAAACCCTCCCTTTATTTTACAGCGCCAAACGTCAAACCGCGCACCAATTGCCGCTGCGAGAACCAGCCGAGCACGAGGATCGGCGCGATGGCGAGCGTCGAAGCGGCTGATAGCTTGGCCCAGAACAGCCCCTCCGGGCTCGAATAGGAGGCGATGAAGGCGCTGAGCGGCGCGGCGTTGGCGGCGGAAAGGTTCAGCGTCCAGAACGCCTCGTTCCACGCCAGTATGATGTTGAGCAGCAGCGTCGAGGCGATGCCCGGCACCGCCATCGGCGTCAGCACATGGACGATCTCTTTCATGAGCGACGCGCCATCCATGCGCGCGGCTTCCAGTATCTCGCCCGGTATTTCCTTGAAATAGGTGTAGAGCATCCAGACGATGATCGGCAGGTTGATCATGGTCAGCACGATGACAAGGCCGAGCCGCGTATCGAGCAGCCCCCAATCACGGAAGACGAGATAGATCGGCACCAGCACGCCCACCGGCGGCAGCATCTTGGTGGAGAGCATCCACATCAGGATGTCCTTGGTGCGCTTGGTCGGCGAGAAAGCCATCGCCCAGGCGGCGGGAATGGCGATTGCAAGGCCGATCAGCGTCGAGCCGAAGGAGACGATCACCGAGTTCATCACATGCTTGAAATAGTCGGAGCGGCTCTGCACCTCGGCATAGGAATGCAGCGTCCAGTCGAAGAACAGAAAATGCGGCGGCGAGGCGATGGCCTCGCCCTCCGTCTTGAAGCTGGTCAGCACCGTCCAGAGGATCGGGAAGAAGATCACGAAGCCGACGACCCAGCCGATGACGGTGAAGACAATCTTGCGGCGGGGGGATATTGCGCGGGCCATGGGTCACGCCTCCAGATTCTTGCCGATGAGGCGGATGAGGAAGATGGCGACGATATTGGCGAGCACCACCGCCACGATGCCGCCCGCGGACGCCCCGCCCACATCGAACTGCAACAGCGCCTGCGCATAGACGAGATAGGTGATGTTGGTGCTCGCATTGCCCGGCCCGCCATTGGTGGTGACGAGGATTTCGGCGAAGACACTGAGCAGGAAGATCGTCTCGATCAGCACCACCACCGTCATGGCGCGGGAGAGATGCGGCAGCACGATATAGATGAAGCGCGAGACCGGCCCTGCCCCATCCATCTCCGCAGCCTCTTTCTGCTCCTCATCGAGCGATTGCAGCGCGGTCAAGAGGATGAGCGTGGCGAAGGGCAGCCATTGCCAGGCGACAATCATCGTCACCGAAAATAGCGGCCAATTGTTGAGCCAGTCCACCGGCTGCAAGCCCAGCGCCCGCGCGATCTCAGCGAAGATGCCATAGACCGGGTGCATCAGCATGTTCTTCCAGACGAGCGCCGAAACGGTCGGCATGACGAAGAACGGCGCGATGACAAGCAGCCGCACGATGCCCTGCCCGAAGAATGGCTGGTCGAGCAGCAGCGCCAGCAGCGTCCCGCCGACGATGGTGATAAGCAGGACTCCGCCCACCAGCAGCAGCGTGTTGATAAGCGCCGTGCCGAAAGCCGGATCGGTGAGGAAATAGGTATAATTGAGCGTCCCCGCCCATTCCTCCATCCCCGGCATCAGCAGATTATACCGCAGGAACGAGAAATAGAGTGTCATGACCAGCGGCACGATCATCCACAGGAAGAGCAGGACGACGGCCGGTGTCATCATCAGGCGCGCGGCGGACCGCGTTTGCAGCGTTGCCATGGGTGTGGTCCCATTCTTTTCAGCAAAACAAAACGGTGGACTGACGGGCTTCCACCAAGCGCCCTCGTCCTTCGAGGCTCGCTCTCCACTGACCATTCGCCAAGCTCACGGTCAGTGGAGAGCGAGCACCTCAGGATGAGGGCTACTGGGGCGCTGCGGCCCTTCACCCTCATGGTGAGGTGTGAATGGAGCGCAGCGGAATAAGCCTCGAACCACGAGGGTGAAGGGCCGCAGCGCTCCAGCTTCAGCTACTTAATATACCCGCCCTTCGTCATCTCGCGCTCGCTCAGCTGCTGCGAATTCTTCAGCGCCTGGTCGACCGTGACCTGCCCCGCGAGCGCCGCCGAGAATTGCTGGCCGACCGCCGTGCCAAGTCCCTGGAACTCGGGAATGGCGACGAACTGCACGCCAACATAAGGCACCGGCTTCACCGTCGGCTTGGTCGGATCGGCGGCGTTGATCGATTCGAGCGTCATCTTGGCAAAGGGCGCGACCTTCAAATAGTCCGCGTTCCCATAGAGCGAGGTCCGGGTGCCGGGAGGCACGTTGAGCCAGCCATCCTTGGACGCGACGAGGTTGAGATAATCCTTGCTCGTCGCCCAGTTGATGAATTTCTCCGCCGCTTCGGTTTTCTGCGAACCCGACGGGATCGCCAGCGTCCACGCCCACAGCCAGTTGCCCCGCTTGCCCAGGCCCTTGTCCGGGGCGAGCGCGAAGGCAACCTTGTCCGCGACTTTCGATTCCTTGGGGTCGCTCACGAAGGACGCCGCCACGGTCGCGTCGATCCACATGGCGCATTTGCCGGTCTGGAACAGCGCCAGATTCTCATTAAAGCCGTTGGAGGAGGCTCCCGGAGGGCCGGCATCCTTCATCAGATTGACGTAATAATCGAGCGTCGCCTTCCATTCCGGCTGGTCGAATTGAGGCTTCCAGTTTTCATCGAACCAGCGCGCGCCGAAGGAATTGGACATGGCGGTGAGCAGCGCCATGTTCTCGCCCCAGCCCGCCTTGCCGCGCAAGCAGATGCCGTACTGCTCTTTGCTCTTGTCGGTCAGCTTGCGGGCGGCTTCGCCCACGAAATCCCAGGTCGGCGCATCGGGCATCTTCAGCCCCGCCGCATCGAACAGATCCTTGCGATACATGACGAACGAGCTCTCGCCATAGAACGGCGCGGCATAGAGCTTGCCATCCTGCGTCAGGCCGCCGCGAATGTGGGGCAGGATATCGTCGGCGTCGTAATTTTTGTCCGCCACCAGCTTGTCGAGCGGCAGAAGCCAGCCCTGCTTGGCCCAAATCGGCACTTCGTAGGTGCCGATGGTCATGATGTCGTACTGGCCGCCCTTGGTGGCGATGTCGGTGGTGACGCGCTGGCGCAGCACATTCTCCTCCAGCACCACCCATTGCAGGTCGATGCCGGGGTTCTTCGCCTTGAAGTCGTCGCTGAGCTTCTGCATGCGCACCATGTCGCCATTGTTGACCGTGGCGATCGTCAGCGTCTCGGCCTTGGCGAAGCCTGCCATCGCAATAACCGAACAGGCTCCCAGCATCAGGGATTTCAATCTCATGTGTCCCTCCCAAAACAGTAGAGAATTGTGCGCCCCGAGGCGGAGCGCACCAGGGCATTTGCCCTCGATATGAGCAATTACTCATTAAATGGCGAAAACTGTCAAGCCCCATTCGTCGCGGCAATGCAGCATAAAAGTCTGGCTTATTCCCTCAGAAGCGCCTCGGCCGTCGCCTCGTCGGTGATGAGCCCGTTCACGAGCCTGCCCTTCACCGCAGCCGCAATAGCCGGCTGTTTTTTCCGGCCCTTGGCGATGGCGATGACGAGCGCCTCGCTGCCGCCTGGAATGGGCGCGCTGGCGACGCGCTCATTGGTCAGCCCTTCGATGAGGCGCCCCTCGCCGTCGAACGTCCAGCCGAGAATTTCCCCCACCCCGCCCGCCTTGCGCAGCGCCTTCAGCTCATCTTCCGTGACGAACCCGTCGACATAGAGTGGCGCGTCGTCGCCAAGCTCGCCGATGCCGAGGAAGGTCACATCCGCCTTCGCCCCCAGTTCCAGCGCGGCGCAGATCATCGGCTGCGCGTGGAGCAGCGCGCGCTCCTCCCGCGAGGAGGCAATGACCGGCACGGGCATCGGGAAGCTGCGCGCCTGGATCGAATCGGCGATGTTGAAGATGACGTTGTAGAACGCCGCCGACCCGTCAGGCGCTATGCTACCCGCCAGCGACACGATCCGGTGCTGCGGGCATTGCATGGGCGACAATTGCTCGATGGCCGCCTTCAGCGTGCGCCCGGTGCCGATTGCCATAACGATGGGACTGGCCGATTTCAGCCACCGCGCCATCTCCTCCGCCCCCGCTTCCGCCACGCCCAGCGTGGTGGAGGAGGAAGCCGGATCGGTCGGGACCACCTCGGCGAAACGAAGGCCGAAGCGCTGTTTCAATCGCGAAGCAAGGTCGAGGCAATTGGCGATGGGATGCTCCAGCCGCACCTTGACCAGCCCCTCGGTGACGGCGAGCGACACCAGCCGCTGCGCCGACTGGCGCGAAACGCCCAGCTTCGCGGCGATCTCGTCCTGCGTGTTGCCGGCGATGTAATAAAGCCATCCCGCGCGCGCCGCGTCGTCGAGCTTGGTATTGTTGTTGTCGCGTCGTGAGCTCACAGGCTTCCTCTCCAGCTATAGCGCCGGAAGATGCGACAGGCCGATGACGGACGCAACTCCCCTTGCCTCACGCCCTCCTTCCCCCCTTGCGGGGAAGGGTGCCGCGTAATCTTGACTTCCACCCCCATCTTTTGTTTCCTCCTCCCATGACGTTCCACCCCCAGATGAAGAGCAAGGTCGAAGGCGTGTCCATCGTGGACGGCCTTCGCTGGCGCGCGTGGAATGGCGTCCTTGCCGATGTCTGGTCCGTGATGTGCGCCGAGGGCGCAAGCGGGGAATATGTCTCCCGCGCGCCGCGCCTGTTCGTCGTGCTGGACAATCAGGGCGTTGGCCGCTTCGCGCTGCGCCAGAGCGAGCGGCAGCAGCCCGTGCCGAAAAGCGCCGCGCCCTACCGGATGAGCTATATCCCCGCGGGAATGCCGATCTGGAGCGAGGCGGAGAACACCGGCTTCCTGCGCCATCTCGACCTGCATTTCGACATCGACACGCTGTCCCGCCGCTTTGCAGGCGCGCTCGACATGGAAAAGCTGGAAATCCCGCGCCTCATGTTTTCCGACGAGCGCATCGCGGCCCTGGCCAGCCTCATCGCCGCCGAATGCCTGACCGGCGGCCCGCTGCATGATCTCTACGGTGATGGGCTGGTGACGGCGCTCTTCGCCGATTTGTTCAAGATCGGGCCGAAGCCGGAGCGCAAACGCAGCCAGCTTTCGCCGCGCCAGCTACGCCGGGTGATCGATTTCATCGAGGAGAACTGCCTGCGCTCCATCCGGCTGAGGGAATTGGCCGATCTCGCCGGCCTGTCGGAAACCCATTTCAGCCACGCCTTCAAGGCTTCCACGGGCCTGCCGCCGCATCAATGGCAGATGCAGGCGCGCATCCGCAAGGCCTGCGAACTGATGAACCGCTCGGCCCTTTCGCTCACCGCAATCGCCTCGGCCACCGGCTTTTCCGACCAGGCCCATTTCACCCGCGTTTTCAAGCGTTGCCTCGGCGTCACACCGGCTGTCTGGCTGCAATCCCGCAAAGGATAAGCCCAAATCCATTCAACGAATCGCAAAAAGCGACAATCCATGCAAGGATTCTTGAGGTAAAGGCTCATCTTATTTTCGACAGGGTTGACGGATTTCTCGAGGGCGTCTCGCCGATGGAAAATCCGGACAGAAGGGGTTCACAATCATGGTCACATCGCGCCGGAAGGCCACGCTCCGCATTCTCCTGAGTGGCGCAGCCGCGCTTCCCGTTTTCCTCTCATCGGCCGCTCAGGCGCAGGAAAATGGCGGGACCATCGAACTCAAACAGATCACCGTCGAAACCGGCAATGCCAAGGCGGGGAGCGCCACCGGCCCGGTCAAGGGCTTCGTCCCCGAGAATACCGCTACCGGCTCCAAGACCGACACCCCCATCGAGCAGATCCCGCAATCCGTCTCCGTCGTCGGGCGCGAGGAGATGGACGATATTGGCGCGCAGAAGCCTGACGAGGCGCTGCGCTACACCGCCGGCGTCTTCGCGCAGCCCTTCGGCCCGGATTTCGACACCAACTGGCTCTACATTCGCGGCTTCGACGCCACCCAGACCGGCACCTATCTCGATGGGCTGCAGAATTTCAGCTACGGGTTTGGCGGCTTCCTGATCGACAGCTTCGGCCTCGAGCGCATCGAGGTGCTGAAAGGCCCCGCCTCGGCTCTTTATGGCGGCGGCAATCCGGGCGGCATCGTCAACTATGTCAGCAAGCGCCCAACCGGCGAGCGCATCCGCTATCTCGAAGCAGGCATCAACTCCTTCGGCAATGGCTATACGGGCTTCGACATCGGCGATAAGGCGTCCGACGTGGTCAATTACCGCGTCAACGGCGTCATCGGCGGCGGCGACGGCTATACCGACTTCGAGGAGAATTTCCGCGGAGTCATCTCGCCCAGCATCTCCTGGAGCCCGGACGAGGCGACCAAGCTGACTGTGCTCGCCAACTACACCCATCTCGACGGCACCCACAATGGCGGCGCCTTCCTGCCCTATTTCGGCACGGTGGTGGACGCTCCCTTCGGCAAGATCTCCCGCAAGCGCAACTTCACCGAGCCGTCCATCGATAGCTATGACCGCGAGCAGGCCTCGATCGGCTACGAGCTGGAGCATACGTTCGACAATGATTGGACCGTGCGCCAGAACCTGCGCTATGGGTTCTCGCATGTGAAGGAGCATAGCCTCTACGCCTATGGCTACGGCTGGGCCGAGCAGCCATCGGGAACCGATTACGATCTCTCGCGCATCAATTTCCGCCACGATACAACGGTTAACACCTTCCTGGTGGACAACCAGCTGCAAGGCAAGGTGACGACGGGCGCTATCGAGCACACGCTGCTCTTCGGCGTCGAGTACAAATATTTCGACATCGACCAGATGCAGCAGACCGGCGGGGCCACTCCGATCAATCCCGTCCATCCGGTCTATGGCCTTCCGCAAGGGCCGATGTGGGATCCCTATATCGACCAGAACCTGAAGCGTAATCAGGTTGGCATTTACGCGCAGGATCAACTCCGCTTCGGCGATGGCTGGATCATGACGCTCAACGGTCGCTATGACTATGTATCGGACAAATCGGAGGGGCTGCCCTCCTACCGCGATCACGAAGGCAAGGCGAGCGGCCGCTTCGGCATCGGTTATGAGTTCGAGAACGGCCTGACCCCCTACGCCAGCGTCGCCAGCTTCTTCAACCCGGTCATCGAGGCGCTCGGCAACGGCGCCCAAGCCCAACCCGAAACGGGGCAGCAATATGAGGTTGGTGTCAAATACCGGCCTCAGGCATTCGACGGCCTCGTCACCGCCTCGTTCTTTGACCTGACCAAGCAGAATGTCGTGACGGGCCCGAACACCAACAGGGAGCAGATCGGCGAGGTCAACTCGCGCGGTTTCGAACTCGAAGCGCAGGCGAACATCACCGATGCATGGCGCGTGACGGCAGCGTTCACCACTTACAAGCTCGAGGTGACGGAAGACGCCAACGCAGCCCTCATCGGCAACCAGCCTTACCTCGTTCCGGAGACGCAGGCTTCCGTCTTCGCGCAGTATACCGTCCTCGACGGCGCGCTCGAAGGGCTGCAACTCGGCGCGGGCGTTCGCTATATCGGCTCGTCCTATGCCGATGCGGAGAACAAGTACAAGGTGCCGGATGTGGCGCTGGTCGATCTGAAGCTCGGCTACGAAAAGGACAATTGGGGCGTCGACCTCAATGTCACCAACCTCTTCGACAAGAACTATGTGGCCGGCTGCCAGACGACCCTCTCCTGCGGGTATGGCGAAGGCCGCAAGGCGCTGCTCAAGGCGCATGTGAAGTGGTGAGGATGGCGCTGTCCGTGTAAAATGGAAATGCTGGATGACGCTGCCCTCTGGCCCGCTTGGCTCCATCCTTCCCCCTTGCGGGGAAGGTGCCCGCATAGCGGGCGGATGGGGGTGGTGACGCTTGTGCCACGGTCTTCAGCAGAGGCGCGTACGTCACCACCCCCACCCGACCCTTCGGGCCACCCTCCCCGCAAGGGGGAGGGAAGGAGCCAAGCCATCACCCGGCGCACCATGCTCGCCCTCGCTGCGGGCATATTTGCATCCTCCGGCAGCCTTCGCGCCGCGCCTCTCCCCCGCATCGCGGCCATCGACTGGGCGATGTTCGAGACAGCGCTTGCCATCGGCGCGGTACCCGTCGCCGCGACCGAGCTCATCCAGTTCCGCCAAATTGCCATCGAACCGAACGTGCCGGGAAGCGTCGTGGATATCGGCCTGCGCGGCGCGCCCAATATGGAGCTGCTGCGCATCATCGCGCCGGACCTGATCCTGAGTTCCAATTTCTACGAATACCGCCGCCCCGCCTTCGAGCGCATCGCGCCCGTCTTTTCCCGCACGATCTACGAGACCGGCACGCCACCCTTCGACCCCGCGCGAGACGCCATGCTCGCCCTAGGGCAAAAGCTCGGGTTGGAAAACGCCGCGCAAGACTACATCGCCGCAACGGAAGCCGACATCGCCACCTTGCGCGACCGCGTCAAAACCCGCGGCCGTCCGGTTTTCCTTATCAGCATCGGCGATAGCAGGCATTTCCGCGCTTTCGGCGACGATAGCATGTTCGGCGACGTGCTCTCCCGCCTGGGGCTTGCCAATGCCTGGAAAGGCACGACCAGCTATTCCGCCACCGCACCTGTTGGCATCGAGGCGCTGGCGGATGTTCCCGAAGCCGATATCGTGGTGATCGGCCCGGTCCCGCCAGAGGCACGCAACATCCTGCCCGCCAGCCCGATATGGAATGCGCTTCCGGCTGTCAGCGAAGGCCGCGTGGCGATGCTCGACCCCATCGATCATTTCGGCGCCCTCCCCGCCGCCCGGCGATTCGTTCGGCTGCTAGGGGAGGCTGGACCATTCGTGCAGGCAAGCCAGTGAAAGCGTACTTTTCGATGGAAGCGCCAGACACCCCCCTCTTCCCTCCTGAGCTTGTCGAAGGGCGGGCATCTCCCCTTCCACTCTTGTCGTTCGAAGCCCTCGGATTAAATCCGAGGGTCACCGGAGGATGCACGGCTAGAGCATTTTGTTTTTATAAGGAAGCGTCGGCGGGACAGCGCCCCCCTCTGCCCTCCCGGTCATCTCCCCCGCAAGGGGGGAGATCACACCTTCATCGCTGCATTCGCCAATCGCCAACGTTGCAAGGCAAACGCTGTGGGTCGCGCCAGCCAATCTCCCCCCTCGCGGGGGAGATGTCCGGCAGGACAGAGGGGGGCCCGGTTCCGCCAGCATTTCCAGATGAGATGTTCCAATGAGCAACATCACACGCGCTCATCGCCCCATCCTCCTCTGGTCGCTCCTCGCACTCGCCGCCGCCGTGCTCTGCGCCATCATCATCGCCCAGCACCTTACCCCCGGCGCGGCAACCCCAGCCCTCCAGCGCATCATCCTGTTCCAGGCCACCCTCCCCCGCGCTACAATGGCTATTCTCTGCGGCGCGGCGCTTGGCCTTTCCGGCCTCCTTCTCCAACGCGTGCTGCGCAATCCGCTGGCGGAGCCTTCGACGCTCGGCATATCGGCGGGGGCGCAACTGGCCATGGCCGCCGCGGCCATCTATGCCCCCACGCTCCTGGAAGCAGGGCGCGAGGGTGTGGCGCTGGCGGGCGGGCTGGCGGCGGTTGCCTTCGTGCTGGCGCTCAACTGGCGGCGCGATCTGGAGCCGGTTTCGGTCGTGCTGGCGGGCATGATGATATCTCTGACGGCCACCACCGCCAGCGCTGCGCTCATTCTCGCCAATGGCGAATATATGTTCTCGCTCTTCATCTGGGGCAGCGGCACGCTCAACCAGCAGGGCTGGGAACCCACGATGGCCATCGCGCTACGGCTGGCATTGGTGACGGGCGGCGCGCTGCTGCTCCTGCGCCCGCTCACCATTCTCGGCCTCGACGAACGCAACGCCCGCAGCCTCGGCGTCGCGCTCTATGCCACCCGCCTGATGGTGATTGCGCTTGCCGTCTGGCTGGCGGCGAGCGTGACGGCGGAAGTCGGCATCATCGGCTTCATCGGCCTTGCCGCACCTGCCCTTGCGACTTTAAGCGGCGCGCGCACCCCGCGCCAGAAGCTCATCGCCGCACCGCTCATCGGCGCAATCCTGCTTCTCCTCGCCGATGGGCTGGTGCAATTATTTGCCGGCTCCGGCGGCGAGCGCATCCCCACCGGCGCGGCGACGGCGCTGCTCGGCGGCCCGCTGCTCCTCTGGCTGCTGCCGCGCCTGCGCATGCTCGAATGGCCATCGCTCAACGCGAAACCACCCGCCACCCTCCGCGCGTCTCGCCCGCTCCTTCTGCTCTTCCTCCTCGTCGTCCTCACGCTCGCCATCGGGGCGCTCTCCCTCGTTCTGGGACGCGGGCCGCATGGCTGGAACCTCGCCCACGGCGCTATTCTCCATGACCTCGCCGCCTTCCGCGCGCCCCGCATCGCCATCGCCGCCGCCGCGGGCGCGATGCTTGCCGCGGCAGGCACGATCATGCAGCGGCTGACCGGCAATCCGCTCGCGAGCCCGGAGATTCTCGGCATCGGCACCGGCGCGGGCGTCGGCCTCGCCGCTGTCCTCTATTTCAGCGCCATGCCCGGCCAGGGCCTGCAGCTCATCGGCGCAAGCGCCGGGGCGCTCGTCACCCTCCTCGTCATGCTCGCGCTCGCCGCGCGGGGCGGCTTTGGGCCGGAGCGCCTGCTGCTCGCAGGCATCGGCATGGGCGCGCTGTGCAGCGCGGTGCTGACCGCCATCATCGCCACGGGCAACCGCCAGGCCTTCCGGCTATTGGAATGGCTAAGCGGCACCATCAGCGAAGCCTCCGCCGGGGAAGCGCGCATCGCCTGCCTCGCCGCCATCCTCCTCATCGCGCCGCTGTTCCTCACCCCGCGCTGGCTGGATATTCTCCCGCTGGGCAAGACCACCGCTCGGTCGCTCGGCCTGCCCTTGGCGGGAATCCGCCTGTTGCTCGTCCTCCTCTGCGCCGGGCTCACCGCCTGCGCCTCGCTGCTCGTCGGGCCGCTGAGCTTCATCGGCCTCATTGCCCCGCATCTGGCCCGGCTCATCGGCCTTCACCGGCCCCTGCCCGCGCTCACGGGAGCGATTTTCATCGGCAGCGGCCTCATGATTCTCTCCGACTGGCTGTCTCGCATGGTGGCGTTTCCCTACCAGCTTCCGCTCGGCCTGTTCGCGTCGCTGATCGGCGGAGCCTACTTGATCTTTATGCTAGGCCGGGGCCATAGCCGCGAAACCACCTGAAATTCTGCGTGTTTCTTCCTATATGTCGCCAAAACAAGCGGGTATGGAGAATGGGCATGAACATCGGAGAAGCCGCCAGCGCATCGGGCGTCTCGGCCAAAATGATCCGCCACTACGAAGCGATCGGGCTGATCAGGCCGGCGGAGCGCACCGCCTCGGGCTATCGCGTCTATTCGGCAAATGAGATCGAAACCCTGCGCTTCATCCGCCGCAGCCGCGATCTGGGCTTCTCTATTGAGCATATCCGCACGCTGCTGGCGCTCTGGCAGGACCGTGAGCGCGCTTCGGCGGATGTGAAGCGCATCGCACTCCAGCATGTGGCGGAACTGGAGGCGAAACAGCGGGAGTTGCGCGAAATGGCCGACACGCTGCGGCATCTGGCCGACCATTGCCATGGCGATGCCAGGCCCGATTGCCCGATCATCCAGGATCTGGCCCATGCGGAAGCGCCGCCGGCGATGCACCGCCGGTCCGGTGCGCTCAAGGGTGCGCTCGCGGGTTGAACACGGGGCGTATTCACCGGAAATTTATCCGATTGCACCCTGACGGCGATCTGCTCTACCACTATCTCGTTTGGTCAAACGGAGGAATGATCATTGCCTGTTCGTACGGTTGTGTGGGGTGAGAACATCCACGAGAATACCAATGCTCTCGTCCGCGAGATTTATCCTGATGGCATGCATGCGACAATCGCCGCGGCGCTGAACCGCGACCCTGATATCCATGCCACCACCGCCACGCTGCAGGAACCGGAGCATGGACTGCCCGAAGACCGGCTGGCCGAAACGGACGTGCTCGTCTGGTGGGGCCATCAGGCGCATGGCGAGGTCTCGGACAAGGTCGTCGAGCGCGTCGCTCAGCGCGTCTGGGAGGGCATGGGGCTGATCGTGCTCCATTCCGGCCATTTCTCCAAGATCTTCAAGCGCCTGATGGGCACGCCCTGCGCGCTCAAATGGCGCGAGGCGGGCGAGCGCGAGCGCGTATGGGTGATCAACCCGCGCCATCCCATCGCGGCGGGCCTGGGCGAAAACTTCGTCCTCGAAAACGAGGAGATGTATGGCGAGCAATTCTCTGTCCCCGAGCCGTTGGAAACGGTGTTCATCTCCTGGTTCCAGGGCGGCGAGGTCTTCCGTTCCGGCATGACCTGGCGGCGCGGCGCGGGCAATATCTTCTACTTCCGTCCCGGCCACGAGACATATCCGACCTATCACGACGCCAATGTGCAGAAGGTGCTGATCAACGCGGTGAAATGGGCGCACAATCCCAAAGGCGCGCAGAAGAACATCGCCGACGCACCGAATGTCCCGGTCGAAAAGGCGCTCGAACCCATCGTCGAGCGCGGGCCGAAACTGCATCAGCCCGGCGAAGCCGGTTACAGGTGAGAGGCGTAATCCCCGAAGAGATCCTCGAACTTGAGGTAATATCATGAGATTGATCGTTGTTGGCACAGGTTCGATGGCGGCAAACCAGGCGAGCCATTTCAAGGCGATCGACGGCGTGGACATCGTCGCCGCCGTCGATCCCGATCCGGGCCGCCTGACCGAGTTCGCCGACCAGTTCGGCATCGAGAAGCGCTTCCTCTCGCTGGAGGAGGCCATCGCCTGGGGCGAGTTCGACGCCGCCACCAATGTCACGCCCGACCGGATGCATCACGCGACATCGCTCGCGCTGGTCGCCGCGGGCAAGCATGTTCTTTGCGAGAAGCCGCTTGCGGAAAATTATGCCGACGCCCTGGAGATGACCGAGGCGGCGGAACGCGCGGGAATCATCAACATGGTGAACCTCACCTACCGCAGCGTGCCGCAGCTGCAATATGCCCGCGGCATGGTGCTGGCGGGAGAGCTCGGCACCATCCGCCATGTCGAGGCCTCCTACCTGCAAAGCTGGCTCGTCTCCCGCGCCTGGGGCGACTGGAAGACCGAGTCGCGCTGGCTCTGGCGGCTTTCGACGGGACATGGCTCGAACGGCGTGCTGGGCGATGTCGGCATCCACATTCTCGACTTCGCCTCCTATGGCGCGGCGACGGATATCGACCATGTGTTCTCGCGGATGAAAGCCTTCGACAAGGCGCCGGAAGGGCGCATCGGCGAATATGTGCTCGACGCCAATGACAGCTTCACCATGTCGGTGGGCTTTTCCAATGGCGCGCTCGGCGTCATCCATGCCAGCCGCTGGGCGACGGGCCACCTGAACGAGCTGAAACTGCGCATCTATGGCGAGCGGGGCAGCCTCGAAGTCATCCACCGCCCGGACGAGTCCGAACTGCGCGGCTGCCTCGGAAACGACGTCGAAACCGCGACGTGGCGGGTGATCGACGTTCCCCCGGTGCCGACCAATTACGAGCGGTTCGCCGAAGCGGTACGGACGGGCCGGCAGGGTGACCCGAACTTCCGCCACGCCGCCGACCTGCAAGAGATCATCGACCGCGCCATGGATTCCGAAAGGGAGCGGCGCGAGTTTACCCTGCTCCCGCCGGTGGAGATGGTGCCCGTGCCGGAAATGCAGGCTGTCGAACTTGCAGTCGCCCCCGCAAGCGCGGAAAGGCCCCGCAAGCCCCGCCGCAGACGCTGGGGCACGCGGGCCGTGGGGGAATAGCGGCCTGTTTTGATGGCATCGCCTGATCCCGGTTTGGTGCCGTTGCTGTCATGGAGAGGTAGAGGAATGGATCCCAGTGACAAGCACTGGGATGACGGGCTGCTTTGCTGTTAGCAAGCCAAACTTCCAACCTCTCCGCTTGGCAGAAGCATATCCGGCAGTGGAAAACATCTCCACCCCGTCATCCCAGTGCTTGTCACTGGGATCCATGCCTCACCCGTTCCGCTGCCCCAACGGCATAAATGGTTCAAGCGGTTCCATCCTCGCCACACGGGCGAGGATGACGTGCATAACTACCCCCGCCACTCATACTCCTTAATCGACTCCGGCTTCATCTCGATGGAGAAACCCGGGCGTGAGGGCGGCATATAGGCCGCATCCCTGATCACGCACGGATCGACGAAATGCTCGTGCAGATGGTCGACATATTCGATGACGCGGCCGTCCTTGGTGCCGGACACGGCGATGTAGTCGATCATCGAGAGATGCTGCACATATTCGCAAAGGCCGACGCCGCCCGCATGCGGCCAGACCGGCAGGCCGTATTTGGCGGCGATAAGCAGCACCGCCAGCACCTCGTTCAAACCGCCCATGCGGCATGAATCGATCTGCACGATGTCGATAGCGCCTTCGGCGATGAACTGCTTGAACATGATGCGGTTCTGGCACATCTCGCCGGTGGCGACTTTCACCGGGCCGATAGCCTCGCGAATCTTGCGGTGTCCCGCCACATCGTCGGGGCTGGTCGGCTCCTCGATAAAGTAAGGATTGCAGAAGGAAAGCTTCTTCACCCAGTCGATAGCCTGATCGACTTCCCACACCTGGTTGGCGTCGATCATGAGATAGCGGTCCGGGCCTATTGCCTCGCGCGCGATGGTGAGTCGGCGGATATCGTCTTCCAGATCGCGCCCGACCTTCATCTTGATATGATTGAACCCAGCGTCGACGGCCTCCTGGCAAAGCCGTTTCAGCTTCTCGTCGGAATAGCCAAGCCAGCCGGCGGATGTGGTGTAGCAGGCATAGCCCTCGCGCTCGAGCGTGGCGACGCGGTCCGCCTTGCCTACCTCGGCCTTTTTCAGGATCGCGAGCGCCTCTTCAGGCGTCAGCACATCGGTCAGGTAACGGAAATCGACGATGCGGACGATCTCCTCCGGCGTCATCTCGCCGACAAGCCGCCACACCGGCTTGCCCGCCTGCTTGGCGAGCAAATCCCACACGGCATTGACCACCGCGCCCGTCGCCAGATGCATCGCGCCCTTGTCCGGCCCGATCCAGCGCAGCTGGCTGTCGCTGGTCAGATGCCGCCAGAACGCGCCCGGATTCTCGCGGATTTTATCAAGCTCCTGCCCGACGACGAGATGCTTCATCGCTGTAATGGCATGGCAGCAGATGTCATTGCCGCGCCCGATGGTGAAGGTCAGCCCATGGCCCTTCAGCCCGTCCTGGTCGGTATCGAGAATGACATAGGCGGCGGAATAATCCGGATCCGGATTCATCGCGTCCGACCCGTCGAGACTTTGCGACGTCGGGAAACGTAAGTCGAAAACGCGAAGATCTGTAATGCGGGCCACGGGGAACCTCTTTTTTATGCTGCTTGGAGCTTTTCTTGTCTGATCGAATTGCTAGGCGCCCCCTCTGTCCTGCCGGACATCTCCCCCGCGAGGGGGGAGATTGGCCGATACGGATTGTACCGCTCAACCGTCAACGTCTACGATTGATGCCGACGTTGATGAAGGCGCAATCTCCCCCCTTGCGGGGGAGATGTCCGGCAGGACAGAGGGGGCGCTGCCCCGCCAGCATTTCCAGCTACAGTTGAGCCGCTCTTGAATCCGGCTAAATATCCGCCTTCACATTCTGCCTCTGCTGACCCAGCCCTTCGATACCCAGTTCGACCACATCACCGGCCTTCAGATAGCGCGGCGGCTTTAGGCCCATGCCGACGCCGGGAGGCGTGCCGGTGGAGATGATGTCGCCCGGATGCAGCGACATGAACTGGGAGAGATACGAGACCAGATAGCGCACGCCATAGACCATGGTCCTGGTCGAGCCGTCCTGCATCGTCTGGCCGTTGACTTTCAGCCACATCGACAAGTTCTGCGGGTCGGCCACTTCGTCCTTTGTGACGAGCCACGGGCCGGTCGGGCCGAACGTGTCGCAGGACTTGCCCTTGGTCCACTGGCCGGAGCGCTCCACCTGGAAGGCGCGCTCGCTGACATCGTGCAGCGTGCAATAGCCGGCTACATAATCGAGCGCATCTTCCTCGCTCACATATTTTGCGGTCTTGCCGATGACGATGCCGAGCTCCACTTCCCAGTCGGTCTTTTCCGAGCCGCGCGGGATGACGAGATCGTCATTCGGGCCGACAATGGCCGAAGTCGCCTTCATGAAAATGACCGGCTCCGGCGGCACGGCCATGCCGGATTCAGCGGCGTGGTCGGCATAGTTCAAGCCGATGCAGATGAACTTGCCCGTCCCGGCGACGCAGGGGCCAAGGCGCGGATTGCCAGAAACAAGCGGCAGGCTCTGAACGTCGATTTCGCCCAGCTTCGCCAGCGCTTCGGGCGCCAGCACCGCTCCGGCGATATCGCCCACATGGCCCGAGAGATCGCGGATATTGCCCTCGGCATCGAGAAGCCCCGGCTTCTCCTGCCCTGCCTCGCCATAACGCAGCAGCTTCATGATTGTCTCCTTGTATAAATGATAAAGGGAGTAGGGGAATAAGGGAGTAAGTGAGTGGGGAAAACATACTCCCCTATTCCCTTACTCCCCTACTCCCTTAGTTCACCCACCCGCCGTCGATGACATAGGCCTGACCCGTCGTATAGGTCGCCCCTGCCAAATAAACCGCAAGGTCGGCGATTTCTTCCGGTGTTCCGATGCGTCCCATGGGCTGGCGCGCGATGAAGGCCGCGCGGGCCGCCTCGAAATCGCCGGTGGCCCTTAGCCGCTCCTGAAGAGATGGGCTTTCCACCGTGCCAGGGCAGATCGCATTGCAGCGTATGCCCTGCCCGACATAATCCGCGGCCACCGACTTAGTGAGCCCGATCACCGCCGCCTTGGTGACACTGTAAGCGAAGCGGTTCGGCACGCCCTTGATGCTGCTCGCCACCGACGACATGTTGACGATCGCCCCGCCGCCCCTGGCGATCATGCCCGGCAGCACGGCGCGGATGGTGCGCACCATCGAGCGGACATTGAGATCGAAGGCGAAATCGAAATCGCCATCGGGCATGTCGAGGATTGAGCCGGAATGAACGAAACCGGCGCAATTGAAGAGCACATCGACCGCGCCGATGTCGCCCACTGCCTGCGTTACCGCTGCATCGTCCAGCACGTCCAGCTTGCGCGTCGAAATGCCCGGCTCGCCGCTCAGCGCCGCCAGCGCCGCCTCGTTGATGTCGGTGGCATGCACCGTTGCGCCGGCCCGCGCGAAAGCCAGCGCGGTCGCCTTGCCGATGCCCTGCCCTGCCGCCGTGATCAGAACCGTCTTGCCCGCAAAATTCTCGCTCATTTGTTTTTCCTCTCGACGATCAGAATATGGTCGGCAGCGAGCACCACCTCGCCGCGCTGGTTGATCACCTCGCACCGCTCCACCACGCGGCCATGGGTCGGACGCTTGGGATCATCCTCCTTGGCGGCGATGGTCACGCGGGTGTGAATCGTGTCGCCAATGAACACCGGCCGCACGAAGCGCAAGCGGTCATAGCCATAGGAAAAGGCGACCGGATTGATCAGGCTTGCCGTCAGCCCGACGCCGATGGAAAACACCATCGTCCCATGCGCCACCCGCTGGCCGAACGGCGTCGACTTCGCAAACTCGGCATCCATGTGATGCGGAAAGAAATCGCCCGTATGTCCGGCATGGACGACGAAATCCGTCTCCGTGATGGTGCGCCCCGTGGTGGTGCGCTGAGACGCGAGCTCATAGTCTTCGAAATAGATGGTCTGTTCCATTGATCGCCTTTCAGGGTGTCGGGTCGAGCGGCGTGGCGGGCTGGGCGCTCGAACGATAGGCGCTTTCCACCAGCGCCATCGTATTCCACGCATCCTCGACGGAACTGACGAGTTCCGTGTCCTCGGCCGCCGCGAAGCGCTGCAGGTTTGCCATGCGCCCGACAAAGGCATCCGGGAACCACGCGCCTTGCAATGGCACATTCACCCAGCCATCCCCGCCCTTGGGATAGATTTCCAGAATATCCGGCTCGCCGCGCGGATAATCGAGATTGACGCCGAGCTTCACATAGGCCGCGCCTTCCGTACCGCAGATGCGGAATTCGCAGGCCTGATATTTGCGGCCGAATTTATGGTCGTGATTGATCGACAGCGAGCAGCGCACTGTGTCGCCATAGTCGAGAATGGCGCTGGTCCGCGTCTGCGCCACCTTATGGTTGGGATGTCCCATCGTCTTGGCATGGACGCCGGTCGGGTCACCCAACACCTGCCGGATAAGGTCGAGATAATGGATCGAGTGCATGGCGATCTCGACCCGAGGCAACCCATTCAGGAACGGCCAGAGCTGCCAGGGCGTATCGAGCGCCAGCCATGCGTCGAAATCGATCACCTCGCCGAGCCAGCCTTTGGCGATGGCATCCTTTAGCGCCAGCATCATCGGCGCGAAGCGAAGCTGGAAATTGATCGCCGCTACGAGCTTCTTTTCCCGGCAGATGGCGAGGATTTCTTTGGCTTCCTCCAGCGTGTTGCCCATCGGCTTCTGAATCAGCACCGTCGCTCCGTCCGGTAGCGCCGTCAGCACCTGCGCGTGACGCCCCGGCGGGGTAGCAAGATCGAACACCGCATCCTCCACCGCCACTGCCTCAGCGACCGAGGAAAAAGCCGCCACGCCCCAGCTATCCGCAAGCGTCCGCGCCTTAGCCTGATCGGGATCATAAAGCCCGGCAATCGGAAAACCGCCCTTGCGATAGGCCGGATAATGCGCGTCGCCCACTATGGACCCTGCACCGAAGGTGACGATGGGATGCGGATTGGCCGGAAGCGGCCAGGATTGCGCCAGGCTGCCGGGTACAAAATTCTTCGAACGTTCGTCAATCAAGATGAAACACCTCGTCCATCATCGCCCACCACTCGCCTTCTTTCCGTGTCGAGAGGGGCACTTGGCAGGGCATGCAGACCGACCACCATTCCTGATTTTTCGGATCGGCGGCCATTTTAGCCATATCGGCCTCGAAATCGGTGCCGTGATATTCCCAATAGCCGAAAAGCAAATTCTCCGGCTCGCGCAGGAAGATTGAATAATTGCGGATGTTGCAGGCGGAAATCAGCGCCAGGATCTCCGGCCACACCGCTGCATGAAGCCGCTTGTATTCAGCGACCTTATCAGGGTTGAGCCCGATAACCATTCCCATTCGCTGCGCCATGTCAGCCCCGCAGTGTCCGGCCGGTTTCCGCGGAGAAGAGATGCGCCTGCGAAAGATCGAGGCTCATGGCGATCTTCTCTCCCGCCGTCAGCGGTTTCGGATTGAGCATCCGGGATACCCAATCGCGCCTGTTGAAGCCGACAAACACCAGCGTCTCATTGCCGAGCGGCTCGGTGATCGAGACCGGTAGATCGACCTGATGGATATTCGCCGCATCGCCCGATGAAAGCCCATGGCCGGTCGGGAAGATATCGTCTGGCCTGAGGCCGAACACGACCTTCTGCCCCGCCGTCACCTTCTCGCGGAACTGCACCGGCAGGGGCAGGCTGTCACCCGAAGCGAACACCAGCTTGCCGTCATCCACCGTGGCCTCATCGAGATTCATCGGCGGCGATCCGATGAAGCCCGCGACGAAGCGCGTGGCGGGCCGGCGGAACACCTCGTCCGGCGTACCGACCTGCTCGATATAGCCGTCGCGCATAATGACGATCCGGTCGGAAAGCGTCATCGCCTCCACCTGGTCATGCGTCACATAAATGATTGTGGACTGCACCTTGGCGTGCAGCTTCTTGATCTCGGTGCGCATCTGGGTTCTGAGCTTGGCGTCGAGGTTGGAGAGCGGCTCGTCGAACAGGAACACTTCCGGCTGGCGCA
This sequence comes from Paramesorhizobium endophyticum, assembly GCF_014640615.1. Classification (GTDB taxonomy): domain Bacteria; phylum Pseudomonadota; class Alphaproteobacteria; order Rhizobiales; family Rhizobiaceae; genus Paramesorhizobium; species Paramesorhizobium endophyticum. The sequence goes on from NZ_BMHH01000016.1 coordinate 61,144, forward strand.
CGATGGCGCGGCCCATGGCGACGCGCTGACGCTGCCCGCCGGAAAGCTGCGCCGGCCGGCGGTCGAGCAGCGGCTTCAGTTCCAGGATATCCGCGGCCGCCTCGACGCGCTCGTCGATCTCCTTCTGCGGACGCTTGGCGATCTTCAGCGAAAAGCCCATATTCTCGCGCACCGTCATATGCGGATAGAGCGCATAGGACTGGAACACCATCGAGATGTTGCGCGCTCGGGGTGGCAGATCGTTCACCACCTTGCCGCCGATCTCCAGCGCGCCATCGCTGATGTCTTCCAGCCCCGCGATCATGCGCAGCGTCGTGGACTTGCCGCAGCCGGACGGTCCAACCAGCGCTACAAATTCCCTATCCTTCACATCGAGATCGATGCCATGCACCACTTCGACCGAGCCATAGCGTTTGACAAGTTTTTTGAGCGATACGATGGCCATTGAAATTACCCTTTTACCGCGCCGAAGGTGAGGCCGGAGACCAGATGTTTCTGGATGATGAAGGTGAGGATCAGCGCCGGCACGATCATGACGACGGCAAGCGCGCACATGCCGCGCCAGTCGAGGGTGAACTCGGCGGTGTAGTCGAGGAGCCCGACCGGCAGCGTCTTGGAATTGACCGAGCGGGTGAGTTGCGAGGCAAGCGCATATTCGTTCCATGAGGTCAGGAACGCGAAGATGCCCGCCGACGCGATGCCGGGGCCGGCAAGTGGAAACTCCACCTGCCAGAACGCCTGCCAGCGGGTGCAGCCGTCGATCTGCGCGGCCTCGGCGAGATCCCGCGGCACCTGCCGGAAGAATCCGTCGATGAGCCAGATGGTGAAGGGCACGTTGAGCGCCACATAGGTCAGGATCAGGCCGAAATGCGTGTCGATGATGCCAAGCCGCGCATAGATCATGAACAGCGGCAGCGACAGCGCGATGCCCGGCACGGCGCGCGTGAGCATGAAGCCAAGGAAGATCGCCGACTTGCCCTTGAAGCGGAAGCGCGCGAAGGCATAGCCTCCCGCCATGCCGATGCCGAGCGCGATGACCGTGGAGGTGATCGAGACGATGATGGAATTGCGGAAATAATCCCACACCGGCACGCCGCCTCCGCCGATGCCGCCGAACATGGCGCGATAGGCGTCGAGCGACAAATCGGTCGGTATCCAGACCGGCGGCTTGGCCATGATCTCCACTGTCGGGCGCATGGAATTGAGGACGATCCAGACGCCCGGCAGGCAGATGACCGTCATCGCCAGGAAGAGGCCTATGAAATGCGCCAGTTTGAGCAGCCGGCGCTTGGCGCGATGGGTGCTGTTGAGGTCCGCCATTTTACCACTCCGCTCCGATCTGCTGGCGCGCAGCGGCCAGTTTCCTGAAGAAATAGACGGTGAAGAGGATCGACAGCAGGATCGAGACATAGGCCATGGCGTTTGCCACGCCCATGCGCGCATCGCTGTAGGCCGTCCGCCCGATCAGCGTCCAGAGCAGCTCCGTGCGCCCTGCCGGCCCGCCATCGGTCATGATCTTGACGATGTCATAGGCCCGTGCCACGTCGAGCGAGCGGATCGTCATGGCAATGAAGGCAAAGGGCATGACGAATGGCCAAGTGACGTAACGGAAGGTCTGCCACGGCGTACACCCATCCACCCGCGCCGCCTCGACCGGCTCCTGTGGCATGGCGAGCAGCCCGGCGAGGATCAGGATCGCGAAGACGGAGGTGGAGGACCAGACCTCCGCGACGATGATGGAGAATAGCGCAAGATTGCCATCAATAAGCCAGGGAATCGCCTGATTGCTGAGGCCTAGCGACTGCAAAACATTGTTAACGAGCCCGATATTGTCGTTAAACATGAATTTAAACTGGAAACCGACGAGCACGGGCGAGAACATCATCGGAAACATCATCAGCGTGCGCAGAACGCGCTGCCCATGCGTCGCCTTGTTGACGAGCATGGCAAGGCCCAGCCCAAGGAACATCTCGCTATTCAGCGCGATGGTAAGCAGCAGGATGGTCCGCCCGAACGCCACCCAGAAATCCCAGTTGGAGAGCACATTGACGTAATTGCGCAAGCCGATGAACACCCACAACGTATCCGGCCGCGTCAGCCGGAACGGCGTGAAACTGGAATAGAAGGAAAAGACGAGCGGCAGCACGATCACCGCGACAAGCACGATGATCGCGGGCAGGAGAAGCAGGGTTGGGGCGGGAAGTTTCAGTCTCATTTACAAGCCCTGCTCCTGATCGGCATGCGGCATGAATGTTAGCGCCCCCTTCCCCCTTGCGGGGAAGGTGCCCCGCGTCCGCGGGCGGATGGGGGTGGTGACGTTTGTGCTTTTGCTGGAGACAATGGCGTAAACGTCACCACCCCCACCCGACCCTTCGGGCCACCCTCCCCGCAAGGGGGAGGGAAAGCGGAGCCCTACAGCTTCCCTGCATCCTCCAGGATTTGCGTGGCCTTCTTCGCCGCATCGTCCAGCGCCTGCTTGGAGGTCTTGTCGCCAAGGATCGCCGCCTGCAGTTCCGGATAGACCGCGTTGGAAATCTCGATCCACTCCGCCAGCGGGGGCACCGGGAAGGCGTATTTCGAAGCTTCCTGGAAAGCCTTCAGCACTTCCGTCCGGTAGGGATCGTTCTTGGCCTGCTCGATATTGTAGTCCCACACCGCGCTGCGGGTCGGCAGCGGACCGGCGGCGGATTCGAGCCTCTGGCTGTCTTCATTGGTAAGCCACCAGACGAGCGAGGCCGCCGCTTCCTTGTTGGCGCAGCTTTCCGTCACTGAGAACCCATGGAAGCCGGACCAGCCGGTACGCTTGCCTGAGGAACCTTTCGGCTGCACCTTGACGCCCACATTCCCCGCGACCTTCGAGGTCTTCGGATCGTTGAAGAAGCCCGCCCAGCCCGGCCAATCGAGATTGAGCGCGATGGAGCCGGAGGCGAAGCCCTGGCCGAGATCGTCCCAAAGATAATTCGTCGTACCCGCCGGTACAGCCTTGGCCTTATAAAGAATCACGAACCAGTCGAGCGCCTTGACCCCGGCCTCGGAGTTGAAGGCGGGCTTGCCGTCGGCATCGATATATTCGCCGCCATCGGCCACCAGCATCTCATAGAAGCGGCCATTGATCGCCTCTTCCTTGCCGGCGAACTGCGTGCCGTAGAAGGTGGGCGGGTTGCTGAAGAATTCGGCCTGCTTCGTTACCTCGTCCCACGTATCGGGCGGCGCGAGATCCTCGCCATATTTTTCCTTATAGGCCTTCTTCTTCGCCTCGTCCTCGTAGAGACTCTTCTGGTAATAGAGCGCCGAAACGTCGAACTGCGCGCGCGGCAGCATGGCGAGCTTGCCATCAAGCGTCGCCGCCTTGATTACCGAAGGCACGAAAGCCGCGACCTCTTCCTTGGGGATGAAGGGCGTCAGGTCCGTATAGATGCCCGGATATTGCGGGGCGAAGGACGAGTGGTTCGAGCCGACGCACCAATTGAGGCTGCCCGCGGCGATATCCGACTTGATTTCCTTGTCGAGCTCGAAATGGTTCTTCTTCGAGAGAACGTTGACCTTGGCGCCGGTCAGCTTTTCCCATTCTCCGATGCGCTGATAGAGCGCTTCATATTGCTGGCCGCCGATCAGCTTGGCGTCGATCGTGACGCCCTCGAACTTGCCGGGCAAATCCTGCGCCCCGGCATTCCCGGCGGCAATGATGAGCGCTGCCGTGGAAACGGCAGTAAGCAATGCCTTCATGATTTCCTCCCTCAAGCAAGTCCAGGAAAAGGGCGAAGCGGTTTTCCGTTCGGACTTGCGTATAAATTTGGGCCACCGCCTCCCGATGCCCGCGAACGCTCATCCATGAGCGCTTCATTCATATGCAAACATTTAATTTATGCATCGTCAAGCGATCATTTTGCTTCTCGGAGGTATAGCTGTTCGTATATGAGTGAAGCACTTTACAGGAGAAGACCATGGCCGAGGACGACGACAGCGAACGCTACCGCGCGCCGGCGCTCGACAAGGGGCTGGACATTCTGGAGCTGCTCGCCGGCATCGATGGCGGGCTGACACAGGCGGAAATCGCCAAGGAGCTTGGCCGCAGCCCGAACGAGTTCTACCGCATGCTCGACCGGCTGGTGCGGCGCGGCTATGTCACGCGGCTCGACGGCGACCGTTTCTCGCTGACGCTGAAGCTGTTCGGCCTCGCCCAGCTACACGCGCCGGTGCGCCGCCTCGCCTCCTACGCTACGCCCCTCATGCGCGATCTGGCAATGAAGACGCGGCAGGCCAACCAGCTCGTGGTGTTCGACCGTGGCGCGGCCGTCGTCATCGCCCAGCAGGAAGCGCCGGATTATTGGGGCATCTCGGTGCGGGTCGGCTCGCATATCGGCCTCTTCAACACCGGCTCCGGCCATGTGCTTCTGGCCTTCCGTTCGCAGGAGGAGCGGATGATGATGATAGCGGAATATGAGCGCCGTGCCGACGAAACCATCCAGCCGCCGGATTTCGACGCCCGCCTCGATGCCATCCGCGAGCGCGGCTACGAGATCATGACCAGCGCCCAGATCGCCGGCGTCTACAACCTTTCCGCCCCCATCCTCGCCCCGGACGGCCGCGCCATCGCCGCACTGACGGTGCCTTATGTCACCCTCGTCAACGCCCCCGGCACGCCGGATATCAGCCAGGCCACGGAGTTGCTGGTGAAGGCCACCAGGGCGCTTTCGGAACTGGCGGGCGCGAAGGTGGGGTAGTTGTCAGGTTTTCAATCAGCCTTCACCCTCGTCCTTCGAGGCTCCGCTTCGCTCCGCACCTCAGGATGAGGGTGAAGGGCGTCGCGCCTGAAAGCGCATCGCGTGGAATGCCCCTCACCCTTACCCTCTCCCCGCAGGCGGGGAGAGGGAGGCGTCAGCATTTGCACCACTTCCTTCTTCCCCTGCACTTGGCAGAAGGAAAGGCGAAGACATCCATGTCCCCCTTCCCCGTAAATCACTGGGAGAGGGTAAGGGTGAGGGGCAATCCGCAACGCTTCAGCAGCCCTCATGGTGAGGTGCGAATGGAGCGCAGCGGAATTCGCCTCGAACCACGAGGGCGCCTGGCACTGATTTGAGGGAGGATCCTATGTTCATCGACACACACTTACACATCATCGACCGGCAGGCGCTGGCCTATCCATGGCTTGCCAATGTTCCCCCGCTCGATAAGGATTTTCTCTATTCGCAATATGCAAGGGAAGCGAAGCGGGTCGGCATTACCGCCACGCTTCATATGGAGGTGGATGTCGCGCCTGACGCCATAACGGCCGAAACCGATTATATCCGTGGCCTCGCCTCGCAACCCGGCAGCCTCATCGCCGGAGCCATCTCCTCCTGCCGCCCGGAGGAGCCGGACTTTCCCACCTTTCTCGAGCGCTGCAAGGCCGATCGCTTTATCAAGGGTTTCCGCCGCGTGCTCCACGTCATGCCGGACGACCTCTCCGAATCCGCTCTCTTCCGCGAGAATATCAAGCGCCTCGACGGCAGCGGCCTCACCTTCGACCTCTGCGTCCTCCCGCACCAGATTCCCCGCGCGGCAGTTTTGGCCGACCTCGCTCCCGGGACGCAATTCATCCTCGACCATTGCGGCGTCCCGGCAATCGCCGCCGGCGAGAAACACCCGTGGCGTGAGCACATCGCCGATATCGCCAGGCGCCCCAACGTTACCGCCAAGATTTCCGGCGTCATCGCCTACGCCGACGCGGAAGCCTGGGACGTTGCCACGCTCGCGCCCTATGTCGAGCACGTGGTCGATTGCTTCGGCTGGGACCGCATCGTCTGGGGCAGCGACTGGCCCGTCTGCACGCTGGGCGGCGGACTGTCGACATGGGTGGCCACTACGCATGCGCTGTTTGGCGGGGCGAGCGAAGGGGAACGGCGGAGGCTTTATAGCGAGAATGCGAAGCGGATTTGGGGGCTGGATGTGACTCTTTGAGGGTACATCGATACCCCTCATCCGACCGCGCTTACGCGCGGCCACCTTCTCCCACAAGGGGAGAAGGCCGGTGAATTGCATAGCAGTTTCCGTCAATCACTGACGTCGGCGATTGACGGTAGCGTTCGTGCCGTCCCCACCTTCTCCCCTTGTGGGAGAAGGTGGCCGCGCGTACGCGGTCGGATGAGAGGCCCCAGCGCTACGCTCTAAAATCATCCCCCGCCAAATGCCGGAACACCCCCACCACCTGCTCATACAGCCCCCGCTTGAACGGCACGATCAGCGAAGGCAACTCCTCCATCGGCTTCCAGGCCCAATCGTCGAACTCGGCTGTGTGTCCGTCCGGCGGTGGATTGATGGCGATTTCGCTTGTGTCGCCTTCGAAGCGATACGCAAACCACCGCTGCTGCTGGCCGCGATATTTGCCCTTGAGCGCCACGCCGACGAGATGCGGCGGCAAGTCGTAGTGAATCCAGCCCGACGCTTCGGCCAATAGCGACACCGAGCGAATGCCCGTTTCCTCGTAAAGCTCGCGCCGTGCCGCAGCTTCGGCGTCCTCGCCCTCGTCTATACCGCCCTGCGGCATCTGCCAGAGCTGCGCCGCTCCTTCCATCTCGCCATTGGGAACGACGATCCGCCGCCCTGCCCAGACGAGGCCGTCACGGTTCAGCACCATGATGCCGACGCAAGGCCGGTAAGGCAGCGTCTCGGGGTCCACGGGAGCCTTGTCATTTTTCATGGAACATCTCCAACCTAATGACCCCGCTCTATTCCCTTTCCGGGTCGCGGACAAGCGCGGAAACCGGCACGATCTCAATGCCGCGCGTCTTCGCCTCGTTCGCCCAGATCGATACGGCTTCAACGGTTACTGGGAAGGCCGAGCCGGTGGCCATGGCGGCGCCCCTGGCGCGGGCGGTGCGCTCTAGCTCGTCCAGTTTTTTCAGGATTTCGCCGCGCTCCTGTACCGCGTCGAGCAACAGGTCGGCGGCAGCGAAGGGCGTCGCCTGCTCCAGCGCGATCCGCTCCACCTGGCTGCGCGCCGAAGTGCCGTCGTCGAGATAGAAGAGCCCGCGCCGGCCGATTTCCTCAACCACCGGCGTCAACGCCGCCGGGTCTGCCGTGAACCGCGCGCCCATATAATTCATGACGCCGGTATAATTGGTGATGCGCGACAGCGTCCAATGCAAATCGTTGATATTCTTCTGCGCTCCGCCGTCCACCGTGAGCGTATGACGCCCCGGATCGACGCGCGGATAATCGAACGGCTCAAGCGGCACCTGCATCAGGATTTCATGGCCGCGCTGGCGCGCCGTCTGCATCCAGCGCGTGAGACTGTTGCCCTGCGGCGCGAAGGCGAGCGTCACTTCCTCGGGCAATTGCCGGATGGCGTTCTGCGTGCCGGTCTGCGACAGGCCGAGCCCGCCGATGACGATGGCGACCCGCGCGCCCCGCGCGCCCGACCATCCCCGCGCATAGACATCCAGCGGGCGCCGCCCATCCGGCCCGCGCACCGGCAACGGCCCGAGCGCCGATTGTTCGATGAGTTCGGGATCGGGAAGATGCGCGATGCGAAGATTCTGCCCGATTTTCGTGGGATCGGTGACGGAGATATTGGCCGGCATGTCCGGCGTCACCCTGATGATTGCGGGACCGTCTCCCTGGCGCAGCGGCGGCAATTGCGGCTTGCCCGCCGCGATGACGGTCGGCGTCGCCGCTTTCTCCTGCGGCGGCGTCGGAGGCGTGGGATTGCGGAAAACCGCGCCTTTGCCGATCGCGAGATAGCCCGCGATGCCCACAATGCCGATCACGGCGACAGCAGGCATAATCCATGAATAAGCGCGGGAACCGGCGTCCCCGCGCTTGCGCTTTTTTCTGTCCTGCCCCAGCGGGCTATGGATGTCCGACATGCCTTTCAGCCAGCCCCCACGGCTGAATTAAACCGGATATCAGTTCGGCACGCCCTTGTTCGTGTCGGGCGGGAAGGCCGCGTTGGCCATTTCGCCGCGCAGCAGCTTGAAGGCCTGGTTGAGCTGGACGTCGTCCTTCGGATCGGGCGGCACATAGGCTGCCGAGCCGGAGCCCTTGGCGTCCTCTTCCGGACCCTTGATATGGCCCTTCAGCTCCGACTCGCCGCGCGTGACGTTCTGGTCCTTGAACTCCTCGGGCAGCGGCTGCTCCACGACGATGTCGGGCGTGATGCCCTTGCCCTGGATCGACTTGCCCGACGGCGTGTAATAGAGCGCCGTGGTCAGCCGAAGCGAGCCATTTTCGCCCAGCGGAATGATCGTCTGCACCGATCCCTTGCCGAAGGACTGCGTACCCAGCACGGTGGCGCGGCGGTGATCCTGCAAGGCGCCCGCGACGATTTCCGACGCGCTGGCCGAGCCGCCATTGACCATAACGATCAGCGGCTTGCCATTGGTCAAGTCGCCCACCCGCGCGTCGAAGCGCGTCACATCCTGCGGATCGCGTCCGCGGGTCGAGACGATCTCGCCCTTGTCGAGGAAGGCGTCCGAAACCGCCACAGCCTGGTCGAGCAGGCCGCCCGGATTGAGGCGCAGGTCGAGCACATAGCCCTTGAGCTTGTCGTTCGGCACCTTCGCCTGGATGTCCTTGATCGCCTTCTGCAGATCCTCATAGGTCTGCTCGGTGAAGGAGATGACGCGCAGATAGCCGATATCGCCCTCCACCTTGGAACGCACGGCGCGAACCTTGACGATAGCGCGCACGATCTTGAGCTTGATCGGCTTGTCGACGCCCTTGCGCACCAGCGTCAGTTCGATCGGCGTATTCACCGGTCCGCGCATCTTGTCGACGGCGTCGGTGAGACTCATGCCGCGCACCTCGGTCCCGTCGATCTGCGTGATGAGGTCGCCCGCCATCACCCCGGCCTTGGAGGCGGGCGTGTCGTCCATGGGCGAAATCACCTTGACGAGATCGTTGTCCATCGTCACCTCGATGCCAAGGCCGCCGAACTCGCCCTTGGTCTGCACGCGCATGTCCTGCGCCGCCTCCGGGTTGAGGTAGGACGAGTGCGGGTCGAGCGAGGTCAGCATGCCGTTGATCGCGTTCTCGATCAGCTTCTTGTCTTCAGGCGGTGTGACATATTGAGCACGCACCCGCTCGAAAATATCGCCGAAGATCGCAAGCTGTTTATAAGTATCGCTGCCGGCAGCCGCATTGTTGGCCGACGAGGCCGGGGCCCCCTGCACCACAACCATCGCCGAGGCTCCCAGAAGGGCGCCAGCGAAGAGAAGCGATAGTTTACGTATCATTTTGGGTCCTTCCAGAAAGCCGCACCGTCCACCAGGGGGCGGGATCGACTGGTTTTCCATCTTTCCTGAATTCTATGTAGAGCATGGGTGCGCCATTGTCCCCACCCCCATTGTCGCTACTCAAAGAAGCAGCACTCGCCAAAAGCCTCTCCCCCATCGCCCCGACCGGCTCGCCCGCCAATACGAACTGGCCTTGGCTGACCTCGATTCTCTTCATTCCCGCCAGAACGATATGATACCCACCACCAGCGTCCAGGATCAAGAGTTGTCCATAGGACCGGAATGGACCGGCATAGAGCACCACGCCATCGGAAGGTGACGTAATCGTGGCATTGGCGGCGGTCTCCAGCATTTCCCCCATGCTTGTGCCTGATATGTCATCCTTGTCGCCAAAACGCCGCACCATGCGCCCCGACGCCGGCTGGATCAGTTGCCCGCGCAGCGAGGCAAAATCCACCTGCGCCGTGAGACGGCTGGAATCCGGGTCGCGGCTCTCCGCCCGCTCCTGCCCCTCGGCGAGGCGCTGCTCCTCCGCCGCGCGTGCGGCTTCCGCGGCCTGGCGCACCGCCTGCATCTGGCTGTCGAGTCCGGCGATCAGTTCCTTGAGGCTCGTCGCCTTCCGCGCCAGCTCTTCGACACGGGCACGCTCGGCGGCAAGCTGCTCTTCCGATCGCGAATGCAGCTTCTTCTTTTCCTCCAGCAGCAGGGAAAGCCGCTTCTGTTCCTCCACCTGCGCCTGGCGCGTGGCGGAAAGCCGCTGCTGCTCCTCCGAGATCGAAGCGGTGACGCGGCTCATATCCTTGAGATCGCCCATCAGCTCTTCGGTCTGCTGGCGCATCTCCGGCACGACCGCACCCAGCAGCACCGCGCTGCGCACCGAGGCAAGCGCATCGTCCGGCCGCACGAGGATGGCGGGCGGCGGGTTCAGCCCCATGCGCTGCAGCGCCGCGAGCACTTCGGCCAGCACGCCGCGCCGTGCCCTGAGCGACAGCCTTATGCCGTCCTCCTGCTCGTTGAGCGATGTGAGCTTTTCGTCGATGTCCGCGATATCTTTGGCGAGCTTTTTTTCGGTCTTGGCCGACTGGATCAGGGCAGCGGTAATCGTCGTCTGATCTTTTTTAAGCGCGGCGATTTCCTCGTCGAGCTTGGCGAGCTTTTCCTGGCTGAGCGTAATCTCGTCGGTGACCTTGTCGAGCTCGCTGCCGGTTTGCGCCCGCCGCGCTTCCAGCGGCGTCTCCTGCGCCTCGGACGGCGCAAGACCAGCCGTCCATCCGGCGCACACGAACATCAGGAGCCCCACGCCTTTTCTCAAAGCGCGGCGTCCTCCCGAAGCGATCCCCGATACGCTGGACTTCTGGCACATATACTAAATCGCCGCCTTTGAACTGCGGCCCGATGGTCATGATTGGTCGCATGATCCCGAAAGGTTGTCGACTTTTCGGATAAGATCATGCGGTGAAGCAATGCCGACATTATGCCCTGTTTCGTTAAGGAAGCATCAACCATAATGCGGAATGTGGGAGAAAAATGTTCCTGCCTTATCGGCGGCGATATGTACAAGCCAATTGCACCCCGACCCTCTCCCATACTATCATTGCGGCCATATTCGAGTTGTCCCGGAGGCCACCATGCCCCAGACCGTGTATAAAATCAGCGAAGCCCGCAAGAATTTTGCCGAGGTGCTTAAACGCGCCAATCGGGGCGAGGAGATTATCATTATGCGTGGCACGCAAGCTTATGCCCGTATCTGTCCTGCCGATGGCGAAAAGCGCCCGTTCGGCCTCCTGCGCCACCGCGGTCTGCCGGACGACCTGTTCGACGACGAACAGGCGGCCGCACCTCACAATGAGAGTGAAGGGACCGAAACGCCGCGGTAGTCCTCATGCTGAGGTCTATAGGGGAGCGAAGCGGAACGGAGCCCTTGAAGAGGTGGTGTGAGGCGGTTCTTGTTTGATGGGATCGTCTGATTACGTTTGGAACCGTCGTAGTGGTGGAGACCTAGAGGCATGGATCCCAGTGACAAGCACTGGGATGACGGTTGCGTTTGCTGGTGGCAACCTTTTTTTTAACCTCTCCGCTTGGCGGAAGCATATCCCGGTAGTGGAAAAACATCTCCACCCCGTCATCCCAGTGCTTGTCACTGGGATCCATTCCTCTACGGTGGCGTGAACCGCACGATAAGAGAACAAGCCGCTTCCACCTATGGCGGGCATGTTTTGATAGGATCGTGGATCCCGATGGCGGCTCCGTATAAAGATGAAACGCCCTAACAAAAGCGACTCAAACCCGGTGATACGGATGCCCCGCCAATATCGTCGCAGCACGATAAAGCTGTTCGGCGATCAATATCCGCGCGATCTGGTGCGGCCATGTCATCGCGCCGAGCCCGAGCACCAGATCCGCCCTTTCGCGCAGGCGGGAATCGTGCCCATCCGGGCCGCCGATGGCGAGGATCAAGTGCCGCTTGCCGTCATCGCGCAACCGGCCAAGACGGCCGGCAAAATCTTCCGAGCCTAGCGCCTTGCCGCGCTCGTCGAGCAGGATAAGCCCTGCCCCGCCATCCAGCGCCTCGAACAATCGCGCCGCTTCCTCCTGCTTGCGCAGGTCAGCCGTCGCGGCGCGGCTCTCCGTGATCTCCGACACGCCGGAGAATTCCAGCCCCAAGTGCGGCCCCGCCTTGGCGAAGCGGTCGAAATAACGGTCGGCCAATTCCCGCTCGGGGCCGGGCTTCATCCGGCCCACGGCAAAAACGCTGATACGCATGGCCTCTCCCTTTCCCTGGTTTCAACCGGCAGCCCGGCTGATATCAGTGAAAGGTTCCGGTCTCAAACTCTCCGTCGATATCCGGCGCGAGCCACATCTTTTCGATGTTGTAGAACTCGCGCATTTCCGGACGGAACAGGTGGATGATGATATCGCCAGCGTCGATCAGCACCCAGTCGCCATTCGTCAGCCCCTCGACCCTGGCGTTGCCGTAACCGGCATCCTTGAGCGCGCTGAGCAGATGATCGGCAACCGCCGTCACATGGCGATGCGAGCGGCCCGATGCGATCACCATGTAATCGCCGAGCGCCGACTTGCCTCTGATATCGATGGAGACGATGGATTCCGCCTTTGAGTCTTCGAGACTGGCGAGGACCATTTCGAGAGCATGGGATACGGAGCGAAGCCCGCTGACCCCAGCTGTTGAAGGAGCAAAAACATCCTTCTTCTGAATTGCTGTTCTCAGTGTCTTTCCTTTCCAACAAGAACAACGCCGCACGGTCTAACATACGACCCTACAGGACGAAGATAGGCAGAGTCCCATGACAGTTTCAAGACCCGCCCGCTTGCAATGTTACTTATCCCTTATTTGTTCCCCGCTTCGCGTGGCCGTTGCGGATCGCGGTGGAGGAAAGCGACGAGCGCGGTCCGTGGATGAAGGTCCACACCGGCGGGCGCAGATAGGGAAGTAGCAGCGCATCATCCTCGTCGATGCGCGCATGGGAAAAGGTCTTGGCAAGCCGTGAGGAGAGATAGGAAAGGGTCGCGCCGGGCCGGTCGATAATGGCGATGGGAAATGTCGTGGCGATCTGCCGCCAGCGCTGCCAGCGGTGAAAATTGACGAGATTGTCCGCGCCCATGATCCAGACGAAATGGACGCCCGGGTTGCGCGCCTTGATCAGCGCCAGCGTGTCGGCGGTATAGCGCACATTGTAGGCCGCCTCGAATGCGGTCACCTTGATATGCGGATCGCGCGCGATCTTCCGGCTCTCCGCCACGCGGGTTGCGAGCGGGGCAAGCTCCTTGGCGTCTTTCAGCGGATTGCCCGGCGTCACCATCCACCAGAGCTGGTCGAGCCCGAGTTGCCGCAGCGCGATTTCGGCCACCAGCGCATGGCCGGCATGGGGCGGGTTGAACGAGCCGCCGAACAGGCCCACCGCCATGCCCTTCTCGACATGCGGCATCCTGAGATAGGATGCGTCGAGGCCAGCCCTCTGATCGCTCACGGGCGTATCTGGCCGTTGCCGCGCACGCGGTATTTGAACGAGGTGAGCTGCTCGACGCCGACAGGTCCGCGCGCATGCATCTTGCCGGTGGCGATGCCAATCTCCGCCCCCATGCCGAACTCCCCGCCATCGGCGAACTGCGTCGAGGCATTGTGCAGGAGGATGGCCGAATCGATCTCGTTGAAGAAGCGCTCCACCGCGCGGGCGTCGTCCGCGACGATGGCCTCGGTGTGGTGCGAGGAATAGCGATTGATGTGATCGATCGCGCCGCCGACGCCGTCGACCAGCGCCACGGAGATGATCGCGTCGAGATATTCGGTGGACCAATCCTGCAAATTTGCGGGCTTGGCTTGCGGATAAAGCGCGCGCACCTCCTTGCTGCCGCGAATCTCGCAGCCCGCCGCGCGCAGATCGTCAAGAATCGGCACAAGATGTGTCGCCGCCGCGGCCTGATCCACCAAGAGCGTTTCCGCCGCGCCGCAAATGCCCGTGCGCCGCATCTTGGCGTTGACCGCAATCTGCCGCGCCATGGCGAGGTCTGCGGTCGCGTCGATATAGAAATGGCACAGCCCCTCCAGATGCGCGAAGACCGGCACCCGCGCTTCTGTCTGCACCCGCGCGACAAGGCTTTTGCCGCCTCGCGGGATGATGACGTCGATATCGCCGCCAAGGCCCTTCAGCATCTCGCCCACCGCAGCGCGGTCCGTCGTCGGCACGATCTGAATGGCGTCTTCCGGCAGCCCCGCCGCCTTCAGCCCTTCGATGAGCGCCGCATGGATTACCGCCGTCGAATGCGCCGAATCCGAACCACCGCGCAGGATCACCGCATTGCCGGATTTGAGGCAGAGCGCCCCGGCATCGGCAGTCACATTCGGGCGGCTCTCATAGATGACGCCGACAACGCCGAGCGGCGTGCGCACTCGCTCGATATGGAGGCCGTTCGGGCGGTCCCATTCTGCGATGATCTCGCCGACCGGGTCCTTCAGTTCCGCAATCGCTCGCACCCCATCGGCCATTGCCCGAATCCGCTCGCGGGTAAGTTTCAGCCGGTCAAGCATAGAGGCGGAAAGCCCCGCTTCCTCGCCATTGGCGATGTCGAGGGCATTCGCCGAAAGGAGCTTGACCTCGCAGCGCATCAACGCATCCGCCATGGCGATGAGCGCCGCATGCTTACGCTCTGCCGAAGCGATGGCCAGCGGCCCGGACGCGGCCCGCGCCTTCGCCCCGATCTCCGCCATCAAGCCTGCAATATCCGTTTCAGCCTTCGTCAGCATTTCCCCTCCTAGCGCCCTCGTGGGTATCGAGGCTCATTCCGCTTCGCTCCAATCGCACCTCACCACGGGGGTGAAGGGGTCCAGAGAATTCCAACATCACCATTCCCATCAATCCGTGAAAGACTCCAGCCGAGACTCCTCACGCATCGCCGTGCCGCGCACCACCATATCATTGCGGTGGATCATCGCCGCGCGCGCATCATAGCCCAGAATCGCCGCGATCTCATTGCTCTTGTGACCGGCGATCCGGATGGCATCCGCCGCGTCATAAGCGACGAGCCCACGCGCCACTTCGCGCCCCTCGAGGCTCATGACGGCCACCGTATCGCCGCGCTGGAAATTGCCCTCGACCTCGCGCACGCCGGCGGGAAGCAGCGACTTGCCCGAGCGCAGCGCCGCAAGCGCACCATCATCCACGATAAGCCGCCCTGCCGGTTCGAGATTGCCTGATATCCACGTCTTCCAGGCGCTGACCGGATGCGTGCTTGCTTTGAACAGGGTCGCCCGCTCGCCCCGGTCGATGGCCGAGAGCGGCCCCATCCGCGTGCCCGACGTGATGATCATCGCCGTGCCCGCCGCATTGGCGATCTTGCCCGCGTCGAGCTTGGTCTTCATGCCGCCGCGCGATAGCTCGGACGCCGCCGCCCCCGCCATCGCCTCGATGTCCGGCGTGATCGCTTCCACGATAGGAAGAAACTCCGCGTCTGGGTGGAGATGCGGCGGCGCAGTGTAGAGACCGTCTATATCGGAGAGAAGGATAAGCAGGTCGGCGCCCACCATGGTGGCGACCCGCGCCGCGAGCCGGTCATTGTCGCCATAGCGGATTTCGCTCGTCGCGACCGTGTCGTTTTCGTTGATGATGGGAACCGAGCCGAGCTTCATCAGCGTCTCGATGGTGGCGCGCGCGTTCAAATAGCGCCGCCGCTCTTCCGTATCCGCCAGCGTCAGCAGGATCTGACCGGCGCGGAGATTATGCCGCTCCAGCACATCCGTATAGGCCCTCGCCAGCGCAATCTGGCCAACGGCGGCGGCAGCCTGGGATTCTTCCAGCTTCAGCGCGCCCTTCGGCATGGCGAGGATGGTTCGTCCGAGCGCAATGGCCCCCGACGAAACCACCAGCACCTCGACGCCGGCCGAGCTAAGCGCCGCGATATCCTCGCCAAGGCTTTCCAGCCATTCGCGCTTCAGGCCCGTGGCGCGATCGACCAGCAGCGCCGAGCCGATCTTCACCACAATCCGGCGATATTGCTTCAGCGCTTGCCGTTCCATGGCCGCCTGCCCTATTCCGCTGTTGCCGCGGTGCTGTCGCCCGCTTCCGCCTGCCGCGCCTCCTCGATGACCGAAGCGAGCGCCCGTAGCGCCTGCTCCAGCCCCTCGCGGCTCACCGCAGAAAGAAGCATCGGCGCATGCCCGCATGCCTTCTTCAGCGCCGCCGTCTTTTTCTTCCGCGCATCCGCATCCAGCGTGTCGATCTGCGACAGCGCGACGATCTCGACCTTGTCCACAAGCCCATGGCCATAGGCTTCGAGCTCGCCGCGTACCGTCCGGTACGCCTTGGCGACATCCTCTTCCTGCGCGGAAACCAGATGCAATAGCACCCGGTTGCGCTCGACATGGCCGAGGAAGCGGTCGCCGATCCCCACACCCTCATGCGCGCCTTCGATGAGGCCGGGAATGTCGGCAATGACGAATTCACGCCCGTCGATCCGCGCGACGCCGAGATTGGGATGGAGCGTGGTGAAGGGATAATCCGCGATTTTCGGCTTCGCCGCCGTCACGCTGGCAAGGAAAGTCGATTTCCCAGCATTCGGCAGGCCCACCAGCCCGGCATCGGCGATGAGCTTCAGCCGCAGCCAGATCGTGCGCTCCTCGCCCGGCAGACCGGGATTGGCGCGGCGCGGCGCGCGGTTGGTTGAGGTGGTGAAATGCAGATTGCCGAAGCCGCCATTGCCGCCCTTGGCGATGCGGAAGCGCTGGCCTACCTCTGTCAGGTCGCAGATCAGCGTCTCATTATCTTCCTCGAAGATCTGCGTACCCACGGGTACTTTCAGAACCACATCCGCGCCCTTGGCGCCCGTCATATTGCGGCCCATGCCATGCATGCCGGTCTTGGCCTTGAAATGCTGCTGGTAGCGATAGTCGATCAGCGTGTTGAGCCCGTCGACGACTTCCACCCAGACATCGCCGCCGCGTCCGCCATCGCCGCCATCCGGGCCGCCGAATTCGAGAAATTTCTCGCGGCGAAAAGACACCGCCCCCGCCCCGCCATCGCCGGAGCGGATGTAGATCTTTGCCTGGTCAAGAAATTTCATTGCAGTGCAACCTTTTTGTTTTGTGACGGCTTACAGGAAAGAAGGCAGTAAGGGAATAAGTGAGTGGGGGAGTATGTTACCGGAAACTTACTCCCTTGCTCCCTTCCACTCCGGATCGGTGAAATCGATCTGGATCAGTTCCTGGTCGAGATATTGGCCCTGCACCAGCAGCGATTTTCTCTCCAGTCCGTAGGTCTTGAACCCAAGCGCATAATAGATCCGCCTGGCGGCGTCGTTCGTCGCGACCACCTTGGCCTCCAGCACCACTACATGCTTCGCCGCGTGGTCGATGACTTTTTGCACCAGCGCCTTGCCCAGTTCCAGCCCGCGCGCTTCCGGCACCACATAAACACTCACCAGCGTGCCGCGATGGCGTTCCGTCCTGCGCTCATGCCGGTGATGGGCGGCAATGCCGAGAAGGTTCTCGCCGTTGAACGCTCCGAAAGTCACATTGCCGTCCACCTGCTCCAGGCGGCGCGCGAAGACGGCATCCGAATAAGCGTTCTCCTCCTCGAAGGTGGAGCCAAAAGACATGAGCGCACGCTGCAGCGCGCTGAGCCGGATGGCGCGGTAACGATGCAGGTCGCCCATGCCGAGCGCCCGCACCGTGATTGCATCGCGAACGATAGAGCCGATCATGTGTGCCAGCTCCTCAGCCCCACCCATGTCCGCCGGTCGAGCGTATAGCGCTCGATCGGCACATTGCCGGCGGCAAGCGAATCCATCATGCCGGTGCCGGCATATTGGAAGCCGCTCTTGTGGATGACCCGGCGCGAGCCGGTATTTGTCACCCGGCAAGAGACATGCAGCCGCTCGATATCCGTGGCGCGAAAGGCAAGGTCGATCAGCGCATGGGAGGCTTCGGTGGCATAGCCCCTCCCCCAATAAGGCTCGCCCAGCCAGTAGCCGATTTCCAGCCCCTCGCCGTGCTTGTAATCATGAATGCCGCAGCAGCCCATGAAGATACCGGTTTCCGCCTGCGTAATGGCATAGACGCATTTGCCGATCCCGCCAGCTTTGGCGCGATTGACGAAATCCACCGCATGGGCGCGCGTGTAAGGATGCGGCATGCGGGCAAGCATTTCCGCTACGCGGACATTGCTGGCGAGATCGGCAATTGCATCCACGTCCTCTTCATGCGGCGGGCGCAGCACCAGCCGCTCGGTGACGAGGACGGGACAATCGATCCGCCTCGAGCTTTCTTCATCGTCCTCTAAGATTTCGGCAACCATTTCTCATTCCTCCAGATGCGAAAAAGGGAAGGTGGGGGTGTCCCATCTTCCCTTTTTGATCTCTCGGCTTGGCTGCCAAAACACCGGGTCCGATGGGACGCCGGAGCTTGGATGGAGTGCTACCGGCTTACTCCGCTGCCTCCGTAATCGGGTTGACCGATACGAAGGTACGTCCGTTGGCTTTCGTGCGGTAGGATACGGCGCCATGCGTCAGCGCGAACAGCGTATGATCCCGGCCGATGCCGACATTGTCGCCAGCATGCCACTTGGTGCCGCGTTGACGCACGAGGATGTTTCCGGCCAGCACGCGCTCGCCGCCAAACTTCTTCACGCCAAGGCGCTTGGACTCTGAATCGCGACCGTTGCGCGACGAACCGCCAGCTTTCTTATGTGCCATCGGTATTCTCCTTCAATCTCTGGCACGATCCCGGAAACGTTCGAATGTTCCGGTCGCGATCATGCGGCTAATTCCAAAACTTACTCGGCTGCCTCGGTCTTGGCTGCGGCCTTCTTCGGCGCTGCCTTGGCCTTCGGAGCCTCGGCTCCCTCGGCGGCTTCCTTCTTGGCGGCCTTCTTCGAAGGCTTGGCGCCGCCCGTCAGGATTTCCGAGATGCGGATCGTCGTCAGTTCCTGACGATGACCGCGCGTACGCTTCGAATTCTGGCGGCGGCGCTTCTTGAAGGCGATGACCTTGGGGCCACGGCCCTGCTCGACGACCTCAGCCGTCACCAGAGCGCCTTCGACGATCGGCGCGCCGATCGTGGCGGAAGCACCTTCGCCGACCATCAGCACTTCGCCGAATTCGACGACATCGCCGGCTTCGCCGGAAACCTTCTCGACCTTCAGGAGGTCGTTGGCGGCAACGCGATACTGCTTGCCACCCGTCTTGATGACTGCGAACATCTTTTTTCCTTGTCGTTCGGTCCGGCTCTCACACGGAAACCCGCATGGGCCGTCTTTTTGTCAGTCGTGACAGATTATATGGAAAAGGCCGCCGTTTCCCGGAAAAGAACACGCCAACCCGCATTCGAACCATGGGCGCAAACTTCTCCACGCCTAAAGTCGCCTGGGCTTATGGATCGAAAGGATAGCCAAGTCAAGAAATTTCCATGGAACTTCCGCCGATTTGCTCTTGTATATCGCAAGCCAAGCCGCTATCTAGCCCCCCGCGCACTCAAGCAATCGCGTGCACATTTGGCGAACACGGGGAACAAACGCTTCCCTAACATGCTCGCCCTACGCGGAGAGGTGGCTGAGTGGTTGAAAGCACCGCACTCGAAATGCGGCATAGGGGCAACTCTATCGGGGGTTCGAATCCCTCCCTCTCCGCCAGAAAATCTTTGTAGATCAATTGGATAGTTCTATTTTCAGCTGTTTCTGTAGAAATTCATATGCCCCTGTGCGATCAGGATTCAGCATGGGCCACGATCAAGGCGCGACCAAGCTGCCACAAGGGCACTCTCGCAGCTCCCCTTGCAAGGCGACGCGCTCCCAATTTCCGCAACCCTCACGATAGTCGCGCTATAATTTGCCAGAGATTGTTCCCTTGGAGGGCACCTGTTCGAGGGAGTTGCCTGCGGCTGGAATAGCCATATATAACGCAACTCCGACAACAATTAGCATCGCCAGCCCTAGACCATAGAAAGCATTGAGACGCCGAATGGAACTCATGTAGATGCCAAAAATCTTTACGGCGCCGCTTTTTTCAGAAATTGTTCCGCCCAAGGTTATTCCCGGAAACTTATCCTTTAGGATATTTTCTAATTTCGCCGCGTGATCAACGGACCCCTTAAGGAGGACGTGATACCAGAATCTATCCATAAGGTAGAAGGCTCCCCATACAAGAATAGCTGCAACGACAAGTGATACAGCCATCGGAAGCTTGAGGCTAAATAAGGTGATATACATCCCTTTTTGAGACATTACGCCGATTGCAGCTATAAGCGCACCAACTATCGTTATGGCGAAGTTCCTAATCCTAAGTCCCATGTCATTGAAGTGCTGTTGAACATCGACAACTTTTTTCCAGATATCGATGTTTATTTTATCCAGCTCAATTTTATCGTTCTGGATTTCGTTAGTGTTGACCGAAACAAACTTCATAAAATCGCAGAACTTAAATATTTCTGCAAAGCACTCATGGAGCGTAGCGCTTGGCGTGAAATCAAGCTTGGTCTCCATAATCGAGCGTTCACGCTCGACGTCTTCCTGAGTCCAGTGTGAAACGCTGCGAAGTAAATCGTATTCCGGTCTTCTCTGAGACTCTCCGTATTTAGCGTAGACATCAAAAATGCCTGCATCCCGCGCCATGGCGATGTCTTTAAAAAGGCTGTCGCCCACGTATGCGCACCGAGCAGGGTCCGCGTTGGCTACATTAATAATCTCATGCAATATTTTTACGTTTGGCTTTAGCTCACCTCTAGGTGTGTGCAAAATCTGGGTAACCTGCAGCCCATACGAATCGTCAGCGCGAGTTCGAAGTTTAGACAGCGATACACCCTCGGGCGTATCGTGATCTTCGGGACAAAACATAATATCGATTATGCCGTCGAGTCCCAGTCTCTTTAGACGATAGGCGCTATAAAACCCTAAAGATTCCGTGTATGCTACTATTTTTACACCGGAATTCTTTATATCCCACAGCGATTGGAATACAGTAGGATACAGCTTCGTTTTGGCGTCTCTTCCCGCACGTGAACTATCTAGAGCTTCAATAAAATTGTCACGCCCGGTTATAGGATTCGGCGTAACATTGCTTGTAGAAAGATCATCTATAAGAAAAGTATATTCTGATGTCCTCGCCTTCTGATGAATTTTTCGTATCGCACTCTTGGCTGCAGCCTCGTCTCCATTGAACAACTCGACAATTTTTCTATATATCGGGTCAAAGTTCGCATACCATATTTCAAACCAATCAAACAATGTGTTGTCTAGGTCGAGTATTAATGTGTCTATTTTCTTACGCATCTCTGACTGTTCCATTGCGCTGCCCCCTGACCATCGCAAGCCCGTTTGATTAAATTCAGCTACTACCCTGAAAGCTTCGAGTTTTCCAGTTTGAGGAAAATCGGGAGTATTGGTCATATCGACCTTGGCACCCCTTCCGGGGCATCCTACGCGTGATCGACAACCACCGTTGGAGATCACATGGCGACGATCCGGAAGCTCAGGGGACGCTGGCAAGCTCAAGTTCGCAGGCGCGGCATGAAGCCGCGCTGCAAGTCCTTCGACACCAAGCAGGAAGCGGAGAAGTGGGCGCGCGATCTGGAGTCCCAGGTCGATAAATTCGGCGCTGCTCCAGATACGAAGATTCTCGAAACCACGACGCTTGGCGACTTGCTGGAGCGCTATCAGCGCGAGGTGTCGCCGATGAAGCGCGGTGCCGTGCAGGAGATACAGCGGATCGACGTTCTGCGGCGTCACGAGCTTGCCTACCGGACGATGATTGGGTTAAGCCAGCAGGATATCGCCTCCTTTCGCGACGAACGGCTCCGGAGCGTAGCTCCATCTACGGTCGTTCGGGAACTCGCAATCCTCAGTCACGTCATTGAGGTCAGCATCCGCGATTGGGGCCTGCCGCTGAGCCGCAACGTTGTGAAACTGGTTCGCCGTCCGGTCATCCGCAACGAACGAAGCCGCCGCCTCATCGGGAACGAGGAGCAGCGTCTGCTCGACGGCTGCGATGCAGGTCAGATTCCGTTTCTCAAGACGCTCATTATTCTCGCCATCCAGACCGGGATGCGCCGAGGCGAGATATTGGGCTTGAAATGGTCCGATATCTCACACAATCGCCGGGTAATCACATTGGCGCTCACCAAAAACGGGTCCGGTCGCGAGGTGCCATTGTCTCAGCGGGCTTTCGATGCTCTGATGGATTGGAAGTCAAAAGTTGATGTAGATGCATCTACTGTCTTCCCCATGACTGCTGGTGCGCTGGAGCAGGCATGGCGTCGGCTTCTTACCCGGGTCGGCATCACCGGGCTGCGATTTCACGATCTGCGCCACGAGGGCGTTAGCCGGCTGTTCGAGCGTGGGTTGAATGTCATTGAGGTTTCCACCATCAGCGGGCATAGAGAGCTACGGATGCTCCGGCGCTACTCGCACCTCAACGCCGACGATCTGGTCGCCCGGCTTGGGTAGATCGATCAATGCACCCAACCCTTTACATCCACCTGCGTAACCTTGACAAAGGCCCTGCCTAAACCTTGCCTTTGTCAAGGCTGAGCGCAAAACCGCACCCGAAATATGTATCTTTGGTTGCAGGTAAACCTGCCTTGAAGGTCGAAATCCCTTCCGAAAATCGGTTCAACCTTGCGGTTTCTTTCCATGAAGTTTACAAATTCGGCTCAAAATAGCTTTTCTGCCCTTTTGTAAAGACTCATGGACGCGCATGGATTGCATCAACGCACGTTCTCAGCGCTGCATCGTCTTTGCTGGAGCGTCAACAAAGCGTTCGGTGCCCCATATCGGTGACGAAAGCCATTGGCATAACGCCGGAATCCTTTGATCCGCAGCGTCGAAAACATATCCGTCTCGAATATCTCTGTTCTTGCCGGTTGATCGATCTATGCGCCGGGTAACCCGTGCGTGCTGCTGGTGGATGACCTCGGTGTCAGCTTGGTGATGATCGGTATGGATAGTATGGAACCGAAGAAGGATAGGAAAATCAGGAGCGCCGTTCTTTCATTCGCTTCCACCCGGTGCCGCCGAACCTCC
Organism: Paramesorhizobium endophyticum; assembly: GCF_014640615.1. GTDB lineage: Bacteria > Pseudomonadota > Alphaproteobacteria > Rhizobiales > Rhizobiaceae > Paramesorhizobium > Paramesorhizobium endophyticum. Next base: position 83,882 of record NZ_BMHH01000016.1, read on the forward strand.
TCAGTGATCGGGCACCTGAAAGACGGCGGTGCGGTATTGTTGCACTGGAACGTCGAAGTCCTAGAGCGGATCAATTCGCTTCATGGGGATGGGTTCCGTGCCCAGACTTGGTGTGCGCCCTATCCTCCCGTGCCGGAAATCGACAGGGAAGCTCACAGGCGAGCGCGGCTTGTCTATAACGCAATCCACAGCGCTTCGCGCCACGGATCGCGCCTATGCGAATCCTCGACCGAAACAGCGTCGCCTCGGCAAGCCAGTGGCTTATTCTCTCGCTCCGGCGCTGCTGATTTGTCGAACGAACGACGCGCGCTGCCCGCAGGCGTCGTTCCATTGCTGGATGGGGCGAAGGACCGGAACGATCCCCGTCCGACCGGAGACAGGTTCCGCGACCGGAGCGAAGCGACCGGGCCGGAACCCTCTCTTATCGATGTGGGATACTTCCCTCCCTTGAAGCACTTCCTCTTCCGCAGGAAGAAAGAGCCAGCCGGAGCAGAATTTCACTTCCGGAGAATATCAGCGTAACCACGCCCAGCGTTCGTTTTATTTATGACTTTAACAAGAAGAGAGTAGGTGTATACATATTTACGAACGCTGGGAGTGGTTACGCTCCCGGTGCCATGCTTCCGGCGGTTACTTTTCAGCCCTTCAAAAAAATTCTGCCACTTTTTACGCAGCCGCACCTTATAACCGCTATAACTGTCCGCGAGAGTAACGGAGATTTCAAGGATGGCGCGGAAGGATTTAAGTAAATTCACTCCGGCAGAGTTGAAAGCCTACAAGAACGAGCAAGCGCGGCTTCGTATGAAAAAGATGCGTGGTAAGGAAAAACAGGAACGCGAGTTGGCGAAGGCAAGTAGTATTTTAACGCCGACGTCTCCCGACGTCATTGAATTCGTCACCGAAATTGAGATGCTGCCGCTCGCAGCCAAGGTAGAACTCGTTGCCGCATGGGAGCGCGAATATAAGCAGAGGCTTCCGGTGGAGCCAGTCGTAAAAAGGCTACCCGGTGAGACGTTTGAGGACTATCAGGCGCGTGACAAGCGGCACCGTGATCTTGTTCTGGCTAAGATGTTTGCCGCTGATTTCTACGCACGGCAAAAGGCTGCTGCCCGGAAGAAAGCCTATGACGCAAGGCAAGCCGCCGAAGCCGCGCGGCTCGGCATCACGGTGTCCCAATTACAATACCGCAGAAAGATGGCCGCATGGAAGGCAGAAAAGGAGGCTTCGCAACGGAGCCGCGAATTGGAGCGTTTGGCGCGGAGGGCATCGACCTGATCCCCGCTGTTATTTCCCGGTAAGAACCGCATGTTTCAGCAAGCGCGTCAAGGTGCGCGGGTGGATATTATACTCACCCGCAACCTTTGCAGTGGATTGCCTCTCTTGCTCAATCGCGGCTTTCGCCGCAATGAGCTGCTCCGGCGTCATCGCCGGGCGCCTGCCGATCCGGCTTCCGCGAGCGCGGGCAGCAGCCATTCCAGCCTTTGTTCTCTCGCTTATCAACGAGCGTTCGAACTCGGCCATGCTCGCCAGGACGTGCAAAAGCAGCCGCCCAGCCGGCGTGCTGGTATCTAGGCTTTCGCTCAGCGACCGGAATTCCACGCCGCGCTCGTTCAAATCACGGATCAGTTTCAGCAGTTCGAACAGCGAACGGCCAAGACGGTCGATTCGCCAGACGACGAGCGTATCGCCTCGGCGAAGCGTGCGGAGCACTTTCGCCAATCCAGGACGAGAGAAGTCGGCTCCGGAGAACCCCTCGTCGGTCAGAATATCAACGCAGCCCGCCGCATGCAGCGCCGCAATCTGTAAGTCCAAATTTTGCTCGCTAGTGCTGATCCGCGCATATCCGAAAGTCCGCATGCCCATCCAGTTCCCTGCCGCGACCCGTATGAAAATACCAAAACAAAATACCCGCCAAGGTATTGATTTAAAGGAACCTTTTTGTGCGAGGCGGCTTTTCTGTTGACCAATGAAAGCCGTCACAAGGAAATCAAATGCTTCCGCTTTCGGCTGACCCAGCGGTAGAGCGATAGGGGAAGGGTTCCCTTTCGTGCAGCATAAACTCTCCTTACAGAGAAACGCTTGTGGCATATGCAATAGCATATGCAGTTATTGCGAGTTAAAAATGCTTGGGTTCTTCCTAGTATTCTTTGGCATCATCATCGTTGTGATGATCTTTTCGGGTATCGTTGGTGCAGAAAAAGATAAAGGGCGACGAGATGAATTCAGAAATTCATATGATCATGTGGATAACTTTAATCCTCAGCATATTCACGTCGATAGGTTTGGCGGCTCTAATGTTGCCGTCGATACAACGGCCAAGAAATTTGCACTCGGCCGAAAGGGCATGGGGAGCAAAATCTACACCTACGATGACCTGATTGCAGTCGATGTGCGACGAAACGGGCGTTCGATTTTCAAGACAAATAGAGGCAGCCAAGCCGCAGGAGCCGCTGTGGGGGCGGCTCTCTTGGGTCCAGCTGGTTTGTTGATCGGTGGATTAACCGGAAGCCAGCGCCAAGAAGAGAAGATCACCGAGCTTTCTCTCCGATTGACCGTTAATAATGAGATGAACCACAGTCAAGAAATCATCTTTTTCAGAAATTCTGTTGGACTGGATGCGGCGGACCCAATGGCGAGCAAGTTTTCGCGGGAGTTGGACAACTGGCAGGGTCGGTTTCAATTCATGATGCGAAATAAATGAGGGAGGCTGTCATGTAGCTTTCTTGTTCTCGACTCGGTCACACGCCGCAGTTGGCTATCAACCACTTCTCCAATGCTACAATCACGTCCGGTTGCAGCTTCCGTCCCCGGATAAGCGCGGTGCTTACAGACGTATTGAGCTTCGGGTAGCCCATTTCTGCCATCAGGTCTCCCGGCTGCATGTGGCGCTTGGTCATAATCTCGTTGACGCGCAAAACCGCTGCTGGTGTTAGCCTGCGATTACTAGCTACTGCAAAGGCAAGACCGGCAGAAGAAGGCGCTGGCGACAACGCCACGCCGGACGCGGCCAGCCATCGCAAAAAGTCAGCTTGCTCGACGGCATCTGCCTTTGTCCAGGCATTCCTCAATTCCTGCAACCGCGTTCTCACCTTCTTCAGCCCGGCGGCGATCGCAGCGTCCGTTACGGTGAGATATTTCCCGCTTTTAAGATCAGCATAGACAAATGGATGATCCCGCTTGAGACGCTCCTCATAATATGCGCTGTCACGCACCTGCTTCTTTGCCATCTCTATTTCCAGTCAGCATCGTCGCCCATTCGACCAGGAAGCTGTCTGGCGCGTTTGGCACGCTGGGATATGCAAGGCAACAAGTGAACGCGCGGAGCCAGCCAGTGAGCTTCGATAAGTCTAGGCCAAATCCAAACGCGAACGACCACTTCCCCCTTGCGCCTTGCCGACATCTGCGGAATGTTCTGCTCCGCAGATTGGGGGCACAACTATGAGTAAATCCTGGATGGTGCGCGCCGAGCGCGACGGACGGCTGTTCGACGCGTTCAAGGATGTGTCGGCGGTTGCGATTGGTTGGAATGAAGTCGGCGATCTGTCTCACGTGAAGACAAGGAAGGCGATTGCCGATCTCGTCGCAGCGGCATGGCCGGAGATGAAACCGCAGTCCATCGCCATGGCGACCGGTCAATTATACCGCTTTGTAAATGAGATCGACGTCGGGGATATGATCGTAACCTACAACCCGTCGCGGCGAGTCTACCTCGTCGGCGAGGTGACCGGCCCTTACCGCTATGATACATCGGTCGATCCGGAAGATGCACAGTTCCGCCCCGTGCGCTGGCACGGCGAAGTCAGCCGCGATCTTCTTTCGGTCGAGAGCCGTAATAGCCTGGGTTCGATCTCCACCCTGTTCCGGATATCGAACGAAGTGGCTGCGGAACTCAAAAAGGCAATGACCTCGGGACAGTCGGCGAAGCCAGAGGCGACCGCAGCGGCTGAAGCGATAGAGGACGATCTCTTCAAGTCGATGGAGAGCCGGGCGCGGGAATTCATCAAGGATAAAGTCAACGCGCTCACCTGGGACGACATGCAGGAACTGGTCGCCGGGCTTCTGCGCTCTCTCGGCTACAAGACGCGCGTCTCAGAGGCGGGGCCGGATCGCGGCAAGGATATCGTCGCCTCACCGGATGGCTTTGGATTCGAGTCGCCGCGTATCGTCGTAGAGGTGAAGCACCGTAAGGGAACAATGGGCGCACCTGACGTGCGTAGTTTCCTCGGCGGCAGGCATCCGCAGGATAAGGGACTCTACGTCAGCACGGGAGGCTTCACCCGTGAGGCCCGCTACGAAGCAGAGCGGGCGAATATCCCCTTGGCGCTAATGGATCTCGATGACCTAGTGAAGAGCCTCTTGGAGCAATATGACAAGCTGGATAGCGAGACCCAGCAACTGCTGCCGTTGAAGCGGATCTTCGTGCCTGCCTGGGCCTAATTGCCTGTATCGAAAATAGTTCCCGGTAGAATTCAGACGCCTTGCAGATCATTGCGATTCCAAGGGTTTTTCGTGTAGCAAGATGACAACCGAGAACAGAGCCGTTCGGCAGGGCGGCCCCAAAGCGAAAGACTCCTGATGCCCACCCTGGACTGGATCGGCAAAAAAGCCGTCGTCAATCATCACCGTGAAGTTCCTTACCGCCTCGTGCATTGCAGCACTGAACTTTCAACTGGTGATCCGGATGCGGGAAACCTGTTGGTTCAAGGCGACAATCTGGAAGCATTGAAAGCGCTCCTCCCTTATTATGCCGGGAAGGTAAAATGTATTTATATCGACCCACCATACAATACGGGAAAATCTGATTGGCGATATAATGACCGAGTTACCTCTCCTGAAATAACTGCCTGGCTCGGGAAAACAGTTGGCAAGGAAAGTGAAGATTTAAGTCGGCACGATAAGTGGCTTTGCATGATGTATCCACGCCTTCGTTTGCTGCGTGAATTTATGCGTAAAGATGCAGTAATTTTCGTGAGCTGCGACGACAACGAGCAAGCGGCGCTACACATTATGATGGCAGAGATATTTGGAAGACAGAACCATCTCGGAACGGCGATTTGGAAAAATGCAACTGACAACAATCCAACCAGGCTCGCGGTTGAGCATGAATATATATTGATTTATGCAAAAGACAAAGATGAGCAGGAGCGTGAGTGGGCTGGCCCAGAGAATGACGTAAAAGAACTTATGCTCAAGGTGTTCGCCGAGATTGAAGAGGAAACGGAATCGCTTAGCGAGAAGCGAAAGAGATTCCAGGCGTTTGTAAAAAAGAATGCAAAATCTCTGGGAGATTTGAGTCGATACAAGCAAGTAGACGAGCGTGGAGTGTATGTCTCTCGAAGAAACCTCGAAAACCCCGGGAAAGATGGATATCAATACGATATACTGCACGACAAGAACGGTCTTCCCTGCGCCAGACCTCTTTGGGGGTGGAGATTTCCTTGGTCTCGAATGCAAGAATTGTTGGCAGAAAATCGAATCGTTTTCGGAAAAGATGAAAAAAAGATTCCAGAATTAAAAGCTTATCTGAAGGACGTTACCTTTCCATTCCGAAGCGTATTCAATATTGATTCGCGCAAGGGATCAAATGATCTAGAAGAAATCTTCGGTCGCCGCGATATTTTCAGGAATCCAAAATCTGTTGCCCTCGTGAGCCACCTTTTGTCTTTTGTGAGCAAAGAGGATGACATCATCTTGGATTCCTTCTGCGGATCAGGGACAACAGCACACGCAGTCTTGGAGCTAAACAACCGGGATCAAAAAAAGAGAAAGTTCATCTGCATAGAGATGGATGAAGAGACAGCAAAGGATATCGCAGGTGAGCGCCTAAAGCGGGTCATTCTAGGATATAACAAAGGCGGCGACCCTGAAAAGCCAATTGAAGGATATGGGGGCGGTTTTAGATTCTGCCGCCTAGGTGTTCCACTCTTCAACGAGTTTGGCGATATCAACTCGGGCGTGTCTTTCTCAGACCTTGCCGCCCATATTTTCTTCTCTGAAACCGGTTTACCCCTCCCGAAGCGCGCCAATGGCTCGACATCCTTCCTGGGCACTCATCGAGAAAAGGCTGTATTCCTCCTTTTCTCGCCAGCGGAACAAGGCTTCCCCAGGGAGGTCGCCGGTAATGTGCTAACTCCAGACGCCCTGGCAAACCTGTCCGCGCTGTCGAATGGTTTTGAAGGTGTGCGGGTGGTCTATGCAGAGGGTTGCACCGTCTCGCCCGAGCGATTGAAAGCCGAAGGCATCGTGTTCAAGCAAATTCCCTATCAGATTGAGGGGAACTGACATGGCTACCGTAAATCTGGAATTGAAAGAATACCAGCAGGCCGCCCTGGACCGCTTCCGCAGCTATTTGCGGGACTGCAATACCATGGGCGCGAACATGGCTTTCTACAAGGCCACAAACATGCCCTACCGCAACGCGCCGGCGATCACCGAAGGGACGCCCTATGTTTGCTTGCGCATCCCTACTGGGGGCGGCAAGACGATCACCGCCTCCCATTGCGTAGGGGTCGCCGCGCAGGAGTTCCTGAAGGCGCAGAACCCCATGGTTCTGTGGCTAGTGCCATCAACGCCAATTCTGGATCAGACAATCGATGCTTTGAAGAACCCTGGGCACCCCTACCGCGCCGCTCTCGCAAGGGACTTTGGCCAGAATATCTCCGTCATGACCAAATCTGAAGCCCTAGCGATGTCCCGTGCTGACGCCGAAGGTGGTGCCTGTGTCATCGTCAGCACGATCCAGTCCTTCCGCCGCGAAGACGACAAGGGGAAGCAGAATCCCGAGGGATTGAAGGTCTATGAAGATAACGGCGCGTTGATGGATCATTTCTCGGGCCTCACCGAGACGCAGAAATCCGGACTGCACATCATGGGTGGCACGGACCGACCGGTTGCTTCATTTGCAAACCTGCTGCGGCTGCACCGCCCTATGGTTATTGTGGACGAGGCACATAATGCCCGCACGCACCTATCCTTTGACACACTGGCCCGTTTCAATCCGTCTTTGATTCTGGAACTGACCGCGACTCCACAGACGGAACACGCGCCGGGCAAGGATCAGCACGCATCGAACATTCTCTATTCCGTTTCCGCTGCCGAGTTAAAAGCGGAGGAGATGATCAAGATGCCAATCAGGCTGACAACAGATCGGGATTGGCGCAAGACAATCGGTGCCGCCTTGGACTGCCAGTTGGCTCTGGAAGAGGCTGCGAAGGCGGAGGAGAGAGAAAGCGGAGAATATATTCGGCCCCTGATTCTTTTTCAGGCGCAGAGCGCCAGCAAAAATGACCCTCACCGCCTGACATGGGATAAGATCGAGGCGGAATTGAAGGAACGTCGAATACCCGCCGATCACATCGCGGTTCATTCCGGCAACCGCAAAGACTTGGACACGCTCGAAAAGCCGATCACCGACCCTGAATGCCCGGTGCGCTACATCATCACCGTGCAGAAGCTGAAAGAGGGGTGGGATTGCCCTTTCGCCTACATCTTATGCTCGGTGGCCGAGCAGACCTCATCGACGGCGATTGAGCAAATCCTCGGGCGCGTCCTGCGGATGCCCCAAGCCACACGGAAGCGCCGAGATATCTTGAACCAGGCATACGCCTTCGTTGCCTCTGCTAGCTTCGACGAGACCGCAACCCGGCTGAAAGATGGTTTGGTCGATGGGGCTGGCTTCAACAGGCTCGAAGCCGATCAAATTGTGTCGCGCGAACCCGGCCTTGGCTTCGAAGAAGCCCAGGAGGAGTGTCAGCATGAGTCCGACCCGATTGAGGAACAGGATATGTCGCCGGAAGAGATGGAGACGGCTATTGCCAAGCTGCCCCTTTCAGTCCGTTCGCGCGTCAGTTTCGATCCACAGAAGAAGTCGGTCAGTTATCGCGGGCCGATGACGAAAGACAGCCGCAACCTATTGCAGCTTGCCTTAGCGAAATCCGCGAAAGCGACGAAAGTCATCAACCATCTGTATGCGAAGACAAACAACTTCCAGATGTCGGCCAGCGAGGATAACGAGAAGCCCCCCTTCATCGTGCCTCTTCTTGGCTACCGTAAGCAGGGCGAGCTACAACTTTTCACCAAGGAGCATTTCCTCGACCTGCCATGGCGCCTGGATCAATGTGATCCGGCTGACATTCTGAATCGCTTCAAAATAGTAGACCATAGCCAATCCGGCCAGATCGATGTTAATGACAAGGGAAGGGTTGAAATTGATTTTGTGAAACGGCTTCAAGGCGAACTGTCGGCAGTTATCCAGGAACCATCCTGGACACTGCCCCGTCTTGCAAACTGGCTTGACTTTGGCATCAAGCATGAGGATATCACCAAGCCGAGTGCAATCATCTTCATTATGAAAGCGATTGAAGCCTTGGTGGACAGCGGACTATTGCTTGATACGCTTGTCAGAAACAAATACGATCTACGATCTGCATTACGTCACCTCATCGACGATCTTCGCCGAAACCGCGAAAAGGGAAACTACAGCGCTCTTTTTGCAACCAACGCGCAAGCCTTCGCGACCAGCTCCGACCTTTCGATGATCTTCGATGAGCGGAGCTACGCATTCAATCAGCCATATTCAGGGGCAACAAAATTCAATAAGCACTACACGCCGCTTGTGGGTGACCTGAAAGCGGAGGGTGAAGAATTTGAATGCGCTCGCCATATCGACCGAATGGATGAGGTTCAATACTGGATTCGTAATGTTGAGCGCAAGAAATCTTCTTTCTGGCTGCAGCTTCCGCAGGACAAATTCTATCCCGATTTCGTCGCTATGCTGAAAGATAGCCGCATCCTTGTCGTTGAATACAAAGGTGGCCATCTATATGAGGGAGAAGACGACAAGCGTCGCATCGGTAAGACCTGGGAGGAAGCCACCAGAGGAAAAGGTCTCTTCTGTATGCCTACAGAACGTGACTTTGACCTAATCAATCGCACCATCAAAAAGTGAATCAGATGACGTTTCACTATTCAGGATCGCGGTTGAAAAACTCAGGGCGCGCTTTCGTTAGAACAAATTACTTCTCAACAAAGGCGCGCGGCGCATTGCGGGCACATAACATTCCGTTAGAGTTGCCGTGCGTTCTACGCTATCTAGCCCCCCGCGCACTCAAGCAATCGCGTGCACATCGGCGGACGCCGGGAAGAACGCTTCCCCAACACGTTCGCCCTACGCGGAGAGGTGGCTGAGTGGTTGAAAGCACCGCACTCGAAATGCGGCATAGGGGCAACTCTATCGGGGGTTCGAATCCCTCCCTCTCCGCCAGCAACCCCATTTAGCCTTGAAAACCCTCAGTATATTGAGTTTAAAGGACTTGTAGCCGCCGTTTTGGTACACAAAGGCGGTACACATGGTCCTGAAAATGTCTCGTCCAACAAAACATCCAACGACAGGTATCTATCAGCTTCGCAAGCGTGTGCCGCAGCACCTGGTTCCGCTTGTTGGAAAGAACATTATCAAAATCAGCCTCAAAACCCGTGATCCGCAGGAAGCCAAAATCGCCCATACGCGGTTGCTCGCTGAGATAGAATCCCGCTGGCGACAATTGTCGGCTGGCGTGATTTCCCTGTCGCAGAAGCAGGCGGTCGCAATGGCTGGTGAAATCTACCATGCGATGATTTCCGCAAACGAGAATGATCCAGGATCGCCCGATCATCGCAAAGCGGCGCTTATCCCCGATTACCTTCATCTGCGACCCGAGAAAGTTCAGGTTGTTCAACTAACCAAGAATGACACACTGTTCGAGCGCGTGCTCGAAACATACAAGGTGCATCGCAACGACGAAGCAATTCAAAAATACCTTAGTCAGCACGGCTACCGCGTCGATGAGCCCAGCATGGCACTCTTGCAGCAAGCCGTCGCAACTGCCGTGCTGCAGGCAAAAGAGCATCTTTTGAAAATGGCGCAAGGCGACTACCGCCCCGATCCCGACGCAGACCGATTTCCAAAACTGGATATGACGTCCAAGAAGACAAAGACGGGCGAAACAGGGGACCTCGGCAAATACAGTCTTGTGCAGGTGTTCGAAGACTACAATGCCGAGCGGCAACTTTCGCCGGCAAGCTACAAAAAATGGAAGGGCATCATTGCCAAAGTCGCAGCGGAAGTGCCCGACATTCGGGATTTGACCAGTGACTGGGTTGTCGACTGGAAAGACCGCTCTCTAAAGAGCGGCAAGTCGGCAATTCACGTGAAAGATAGCTATCTGGCAAGTCTCAGGGCCGTGTGCCAGTGGGCAAAGTCGAATAAGCGCATACCAGCTAATCCCGTCGATGAAATCACCGTATCGGTTCCGAAGGCCACAACGACGCGCGACAAGTGGTTCACGCTGGAGGAAGCAACTACTATCTTAAAAGGAGCGCTGGAAGAGCCGCCGGAACGTTTCTCGCCCGAGATGAAGGCCGCAAGGCGCTGGGTGCCGTGGTTGTGTGCTTACACCGGGGCGCGGGTGGGTGAAATCACGCAGCTACGAAAGGAGGACATACAGCAGCATGACGGACACTGGTTAATCTGGATCACGCCAGATGCCGGCACGACCAAAAATAGGAATCCTCGCTTCGTTGCGATTCATCCTCACCTTGTTGAACAGGGCTTTATCGACTTCATTCGTGACCAACGCAAAGGCCCATTATTCTACGATCCTGGCCGCCACAGGGGAGGCACAGAAGGGAATCCGCAATACAAAAAAGCAGGCGAACGTCTAGCCGCTTGGGTGCGAGAAATTGGTGTGAACGATACCCGAATCCAACCAAACCATGCATGGCGACACCTGTTCAAAACAGAAGCCCGTGGCGTGTTCATGGACGTCGGCGCGCGGGATTATATGCAAGGCCACGTCCCAGCGAGCGAGGGCGAGGCGTATGGCGGTTACAAACCGCATGTGCTCGCGCACGAAATAGCCAAATTTCCGAGGTTCGAACTCAGGTAGGCGGCATCGCCCGAACGCCGTACAACGGCGGTGAAACCAGGTCGCCCTACAAGCGAGAGTAAGGCCCTTCCCTCGGGCAGGTCGCAGCACCGCCCTTGGGCGGGGTGAGGAATTATCATGGTAGAAACAGCTAAGCAGCGGAGTAGAACAATGTCCCGCATCCGCTCCATGAATACCAAACCGGAAATGGTTGTCAGGAAACTTTTACATTCTCTCGGATATCGCTATCGCCTACACCGCAAGGACCTTCCTGGGAAACCTGATATTACCTTCGGGCCAAGGCGGAAGATCATCGAAGTTCGCGGCTGCTACTGGCATGCCCACCTCCGTTATGACCCTACATGTTGGGAGGCTCGATCCGAAGCCAAATCGAACAAAGCGTACTGGGGTCCGAAAATGGATCGGAACGTCGAGCGAGATCAGAGGAACCTCGAACGTCAGGAGGAGGCCGGCTGGGTGGTGCTTGTTATTTGGGAATGTGAACTTCGTGACATGAACGCCGTCCGAGATCGGATCGAGCGTTTCCTCGGGATGTAATTTCTGTGGGTTCCCGCTCCGTCCCCGGTTAAGCTTGGGGAAAGCTTGTAGAAATTATCTTGATGGACGAATCCATTGCGCTGACACGATCAGCATGTTATTGAGGTTTTGTTCTTTTTTTGTTCCAGATTGGGGGTTGAAATGTCTTTTACCTCACTCGAGATGTGCGCCGGGGCTGGTGGTCAGGCACGAGGCCTTGAACTTGCGGGCTTCGACCACGCAGGCCTTGTAGAAATCGATCGTGACTGCTGTGCAACCCTCCGGCTAAACCGCAAGGAATGGACCGTACACGAGGAAGACCTGTCTCTGTTCGATGGTCGCGGCTACAAGGGGATTGACCTCCTAGCTGGCGGTTTACCGTGCCCGCCGTTCTCGGTCGCTGGGAAGCAACTTGGCGACAAGGACGAACGGAATCTGTTTCCCGCTGCCATCCGTCTCGTTGACGAGACGCGCCCCAAGGCGATCATGATTGAGAATGTTCGCGGCTTCCTCTCCGCCGTGTTCGAAGACTACCGCGGCTTTATCAAGGGTGAACTCAAGAAGCTTGGATACGAAGCCCACTGGCGTCTGTTTAATGCTTCGGACTACGGCGTGCCGCAGCTTCGCCCCCGAGTAATCATCGTCGCCCTGCGCGACGACATCAAAGATAACTTTGAATGGCCGGCTCCGTCTCCTGTCGACGCGCCTACGGTCGGCGAGACGCTGGTTGACTTGATGGCCGCCAATGGTTGGAAAGGTGCGAAGGCATGGGCGAACCGTGCCAATGACGTCGCCCCAACTTTGGTCGGCGGCTCGAAAAAACACGGCGGCCCAGATCTGGGGCCGACGCGCGCGAGAATGGCATGGGCCACCCTTGGTGTTAATGGGAAGACTATCGCTGACGAGGCTCCTGGACCTGATTTCGTTGGCATGCCCCGCCTTACAGTCCGCATGGCGGCGAGAATCCAAGGCTTCGATGATGCATGGCAGTTTCACGGTCGAAAAACGGCAGCTTATCGCCAGGTCGGAAACGCCTTTCCGCCACCTGTCGCTAAAGCTGTCGCTTCGAAACTCCGAGAGGCGATTGAGATCAGAACCGTTTACCAAGCATTCGCGGTTTAGCGAGCAAAACTGACATGTCTTTTTGTCGAGACACGGAAGGCATTCTATGCTGCGTTTGTCGAGGGTAGAGTACTCATCGATAGCGGGAATATCAGGTGTCGATGATTTCCTCCTCACCTTGACCCTGATCAGGAAAGGGGGCTGCTTCCGGCAGGTACGCCTCGGTTTCCAGAAAGCGCCGTAGTACTGCAATGCGCCTCGTTCGGTTATATCGCTTTTGGACGCCTTCAGTCGTCAAACGTCGATATTCCGCGGCAGCCAGTTCAACAGGCGTGTCGTAAACTTTGTCAGACTCCACGGCGAAGTACGCATCAACAAACGCCTTGAACCGTAGATGCACATCTTGACTAGCGACGTGCTTCTGCATCTGATCGCAGACGATCATGAGGGAATATAGGTGAACTTTGGAGCGAAGAAATTTTTTCAGTTCCTCGTCAACGCCGACAACGTCAAGTGCTGCTTTAGCAAGCGCCACAACGGCCTTCTCGTCCTCAACCCGTTCGATATAGGTTTCGTTATATGCATCATAGATTCTGTTTATGTTGGATTGGCTAAGTTCTTCGCTAACGCCGCGACGAAGATAGATCAGTATACTGCTTACAAACTGTATGTCTCGCATGCGCCGAATTTCGGGTTCGGCAAACAGTTTGTTTTCAAGCCAGAGAGGATCGTCCGCAATCGTCTCTGCTGCTTCCAAGAACTGTCCGCTAAATTCCGCATGCCTTAGTTCCTGCGGGTTTAGCGTCATGTTCGTGCTATTGAGACGCAAGAACATCTTGGTGATCTCAGATCGCGGAACTGCAGAAGAGATGAATTTAATGTGGAACTTGTATTTCCAGATTATCGCCTTTTGCTCAGGAGTTAATTCAAAAAACTTCTTGTCTGCAAAAGATGCATCCTGATAGTCTTTGTTCAAAGACGTCCTTCTCAACTTATATTCATTGTTAATAAATCCGACGACCGAACGAATACGTTGCTGTCCGTCTATGATGCTATATTTTGAATCTCCTGTATCCGGATCGGTGTCCGTTTGCCACAGATAAATTTCAGGTATTGGGAAGCCGGCCAGCATCGTTTCAATGAGGCGGATGCGGTGTTTAGGAAGCCAAACAAACTGCCGTTGAAACGAGTCGTCCACGAAAAGGAGCTTCCTTTCGAAATGGTCCTTGATCCATTTCACGTCTCGGCCTTCGTAACTGGTGTGGTCGGCGATATTCAAGCGATTGCTCCCCGTTCTAAGTCTGACTTGATTTTCTGAATACCATGAATGTGGTAAAGTTCGACCGCTTCCCAGTTTTGATAAATGCGGAAATTTATTTCCGAGAATAAGTAAAACTTCTTTTCCAAATCCCTACGTAATGGACCCAGTCGCTTTTCTATATCGCGAAGTTCCTGGCTTGTTTGGGGAAGTTGCTTAAAGCTCACGAATTGGCGAAAAACATCTCGCCTCACACTCGTATCTTTAAACTCGACATCAAAATAGTGAAGCCGAACATAAACATTCCACAATGAATGGAATTGAGAAGGTGACACAATAACAACGTCAATGTCAGACGAGGTATTATAGAGCCTAAAATTATTATTTGGGTTTAGGCTGTAGCCAGTCTTTCCGGATCCGATGAGGCAAACGTTATGCCTCGATACTTCGAAGTGAGAAGCGATCTTCTCCCTGAATCTATCGTACATTCGGGAGGCCATGGCTTCATCCTGATCGCGGCTAAAAACGTATGCCCGATTGCTAAATATCACATCTTGATAAAAATCAGCCGCTGCCGAAGTCCGCAGTTGGTCGCGGAATTCTTCTTTCGAAATCCAACCCATTTACACCCTCAGGCCACCTCCGCACCTGACTAGCTGCTTCATCTAAAAGGTGCAACGGTCATCTCTCCAGCTTGCCGATCTTGATTGATGCCCCCAAAGTTAACCATGTGCTAACCATGCCACGTAATAGTCGGCGGCATGTCCCACAGACCGCTCGATTCGTCACATCCCGATTACGCCACGCTCGCGCCGCTAGTGGAAGCCATCCTTGCTCAAGCCGGTGGATTTGACAGCTTTGCCGAGAACGTGCCTCCCCTTCTCCGCAGGGCTATTGACGAAGTCATCGACGCTCCGCGAACCGATCGATTCACCATCGACCAGACGGAGAAGACCGAAAAGACCTATCTCGGCACCAAGATCGAAATTTTTCTGAGACGCTTCCTTAAATTGTCGAAGGGCAAGACGCTCGACCTCATCGTCAACGGAGTGGAAGTCGACATCAAGAACACAACCAAAACAGACTGGATGGTTCCTCGTGAAAGTTTGGGCCGGCCCGCGATGGTCATCAGGACCAACGAGAAGAAGGCACTATGCGATGTCGGACTCGTAGTGTTCCATAAACACTACCTTGGACTCGGCGAAAACCAAGATAAGAAGGGCCGACTTACTGCCGCTAACCGTGTAAATATCTGGTGGATTCTCAATGAGTTTCCTTATCCTCCGAATTTTTGGGAAGTTTTGCCAAAAAAACAACGCGAAGAAATTATCAATGCCGGGAGTGCAAATTCGATGGTTGCGAAACTCTTTGAGATCATGCAACGAGTTCCGATATCCAGGACACAGATCGAAGTGCTTGCTAAGCAGCACGATTACATGCGGCGTCTACGTAAGGGCGGTGGCGCTCGAGACATTCTCACCAAAAAGGGAATAGCAGTGTTGTCCGGCATCTACGACAAGAAGCTGATCAACGCGCTGGGCCTTGGTCCAGCAACCGGTGAAGAGTTTATATCGGTAACCGCCAAAGATGCTGCCGAAGCCGCGTTGCTTCGAGCGGCGGGGCACATCGACTGATGCGGCGCTCCCAATCACCGCCGAAAGCTTACAGCCATTACATGCAAGGCCACCTTCTCGCAAGCGAGAGCGAGGCATATCGCGGCTACAAAACCCGCGCCCGAAATTGCGAAATTTCCAAGGTTGACGATCGTTGCGCTCTATCGGCACCCGCGAAAACCATCCCCGTTTCCCACAGCCGGCGGGGGCTCTACGGCGCTATTTGATTTGCGCGAGCCCCCGTCGGCTGCTTCGCTTCGCTCCGTCCCTGCGGGATAGAAAACGGTCGCCGTCGCCGCTTGACCATTGCGCGCTTTCAACCGACCATTGAAAGCGGTATCCGAAAATCACAGCACGGCCAAACAACGTGAGCGACAATCCAGAAAAGTTCAACGCACTCAGAAAGGCAGCATATTCCTACGTCAACGAGCACGGCAAGGACGCCGAAGGCTTGCGCCGAACGTGCGAAGAATTCATGCGCCGCTGGTGCGAAACACGCGGCCTGACTGGAACGCGCGAACAGGATGACCGCGCTCTTATAGATTCCGTTGTCCGCTGGACGATGAACCGATACAACCGGCCGCGCTACCGGCCGAAGCGCAGCCGCGAGGAACGCGCAGCGACCTTCCTGATTGCGCCGGGGTTGCTAGAGATGTCTGGCGAGCATTTCGGAAGAGCATCGATACGGAATGCCGCCCGTCTCTCTGACCAGTCGAAAAGTACAGTCGCCAGGCACTTGATAAGGCAGGGCATCGCGCCCAGAAGGGATGCGAAAATCCGCAAGCTCCCAAAGACCGGCCAGCAACTTGTCCGGATATTGGACGCGACGTTTGACCGCCGCGGCGATGGCATTCTTCAACTGGATCGACTCGCCGCAGCCGTCTGGGATGGCGAGGAGCCTCGACACGTCCCAGTGACGACGCAGGCGTCGAGACGGAGGAAACTCGCAACGCTGCTTGTGGACGTTTCCAAGGCCGGCGTGGGATACAGTATCGCCGTCATGGACGACGTATGCGGCATCCTCCGGGGACGCCGCTTCCAGTCCCCGAAGGATACGGCGACGTGGATCGCAGAAAAAAAAATGATTGGCCGTTACCCTGCCATTCAGCACCCCGATCCCGTTACCGAGCCGGCACAGGATTATTTCTGGGCCGATCCCGTCGTTATCGACGTCATGCGCATCATCGACA
The DNA here is from genome assembly GCF_014640615.1 of Paramesorhizobium endophyticum. Taxonomy (GTDB): domain Bacteria; phylum Pseudomonadota; class Alphaproteobacteria; order Rhizobiales; family Rhizobiaceae; genus Paramesorhizobium; species Paramesorhizobium endophyticum. Next base: position 100,446 of record NZ_BMHH01000016.1, read on the forward strand.
TGGGCGTGACGGGGCACTTCTATCCCGTCGAGAAACTGAACGCGATTTTCCGTTTCGAACGCCTGCTGATCGACATGACGCCCGTCTGGCCCTGGGTCGAGCGGGCTTACCACTCGTTCGCCGGTGACGACATGGCTGAAAACCTGTCAAATCTAGCTGACAAGATCACCGATCCTGGTATCCGCAAGGCGACCAGACGCCTTGCGCAAATCCTTCATGAACTGAAAACTTTCATGGGCGCGTTCCCGGTTTGCTACGACGCATTTCAGACGGTTGATTTTGTGCTGGGCGTCATGGACAAGACCGCCGAGGCCTCGCCCGAGAGCTTCGCTAGGCTGGCTTACATCCGCGACTGGTTCGAAGCCTTCGAAGTCGAAGACGATTACCTCAACGTCCGGGAGCATCTGTCCAAGATGCTGGAATTCGAGAAGGCAGGAACATGGCAAGCGCCAAATGCCGAAACATTGGCGCAATATCAACCGGTTGCGAATATGGAGGTAGGCGCAGGCGAAACCAGACAAAACGAATCAAAATTTGAGATTTTATAGGAATATCAGTTAGATATGAAATAATGTCCCGTTTTCTTTATATAATAAGGGAATCTCTTGGATAGGGGCTTCTCTAGCCCCGCCGGATAAATGGAATGCCGATCCGGGGACAGTCGATCCCGATTCCCGCCGTAGCCGGCGGCGCGATGCTGAACCTCCTACGGCTGCCCTTTTTAACCGGTCTCGACATGCGCGAATTCCCGCGTCATCCCCGTCACCGGGGAGCGCCGTGCTTGCCGCTCCGATGCGCTCTTCTTCGCCACAGACGCGATTCCCGCCGGAATGGCCCCACGGGACCATTTTGAGAAAAGGGTGCTGTGCGGCCACGTATAGAGCCTCATACAACACTAATATACGTTCGGATGGATCAGACTACCCATGAATCCATTTCCCCACCCTCACCTTCAAGCCTACCGCCGTACTCACTCCGTCAACGGCTTCGCCGTCCTTCACTTCGTTGCGGCCCTTCGGGTGACTTCCGTTGCGTGCGGCGGTCGGTTGAAGGCATCGAACAGGGAACATGCCGATCAATTCGGAGTCTTCAATTATTTTCCCGCCCGACCGCAACTTTGCCGCGTTATTCCCTGGGCTCCATCACCTGAAAATGCTATAAAACCAACAGTTAAAAACACCGAAAACCGAAAGGAAATCAAATGCTTCTTCTTCGCGGGATGACCTTCCCCATCGCCCTTTTTACGCTCGCCGCGGCCTTCGTAATCGTCAACAAAGCGCCCAGCGGACTGCTTGAGGTTGTAAGCATTTTGCTCTGGGCGATCCTCGGAATTACGCTTCTTGTCCGTTTTTTTCGGAAAATCCTCGGAAGATAAAAAATATTTGGCCGAAAACAGAAATTTATTCCGCCATCCGCCCGTCGGAGTCTTTCATTACGGTCTAATTCAAGACTCCATTACATTCGCACTAAGCAATCTTTAGAATCTAATTCTACCAAATTAATTAAAGACACCGATTTTTGTTGACGAAACACTGCACATTAGCATATTTTTCTCACCTTCACGACGAAGGTTACAACAAAGAGGACGATATATATATGAGCAATACTACAATCAACTGGTATCAACCGTGGTACTACGGCAATGCCTCCCAAGCCTGGGACGCCGCAGAAGTCGCGATCGAGACCGAGACGCCCAACACGATCACGACGCTCACTCTCTGGCCGTTCGTCGGCCTCGTTCCAGGTCCAGATGCCGAGCGCTGGATTTGCTCGCTGGACATCGGAGCCGGCGACGGGCGCACCGTCCGGCCGTTCCTCCCGCCGTTCTTCGCCAGTTCCTACGACGAGGCGATTGAAGCCATTGAAATGACTGTCAACAACATTGCGCGCGGCGCAAGAACAGCCCATAAAAAAATTGCACATATGTGATTTTATGGCTTGACGCCGACGAGAATCGCTCTGACCATCAATGTAAGGATGTACTTGTTTACATCGTTACATGAAAGGAAATCCCCAAAAATGCCAACCGATACAATCAATAACCTGCGAGAGCGGGAACAGCGAAGCCATGCCGCAAGGCTTACTATCAGTCTGCCGCGCGATACTCACGCGGCACTCAAAATCCATGCCGCACAACGTCAAACAACCATCCGCGAGATCGTCACCGACCTCGTACACAAAGAAATCGAACAGGAGAATGCATGATGAAGATCGGAAAACACGGAATCAAGATTGACGATCTCGAACAGGTCGAAGCGGTTCTTGCCGAGGTGAACGGGCCTCGCGCGAGCAAATGGGTTGCTGATTTCCTGACTGTCACTGGCATTTCAGCAAAGGCCGACAAAAAGCTTGATGCGGCTGGCCTTTCTGCAAGCGCCCGCATTGGTGCAGTTGTAGAATTCTACGGACACGTGCCGGACACGAAAGCATACAAATACGCAGTCAAGACAACCCACTTCAAGTTAAGGTTGTTCAAGGACGGTTGGCGGCTCGCGCACGCCGAGGAGGCCTACCGACATCCAACTTCAAGTCGCAACTGGCGGGTATTGCTGACAGATCTGCAAATTTACCTGGTCGCGAAGATCGCGCTTGAAGGCTTCCATGGGATTCAAGGCGGAGCGAATCGCATTCCGAACGCGCTCGAATCCCTCCAAGTAGCAGCGTGAGGGGCGGACTCAATTGACAAAATTCACCGCAATTCCAAGGGAAAAATTTCCCTTGGACTATTCAAAATACAACCGAATGTGCACCGAGATTCAGGCGTCAGCGCGCGGCTTTGCTGAGCTCGGGACCGCCGACAGCGCCGCGGTCGCCCGCGAACTCCAAGAAGTCCATGCGCGGCTTGCACGCGCATGGGAGATGATTCAGCGGATCGAAGACAGTGAATTTGTGAATGCGAAAAACGAACGAAAGGAAGCATGAAATGGAAGTAACAGTACAAAAAAAGAAGGTTTGACGATCGCTCAGGCGTTTCCGGATGCGATTGTTGCTAAGAATCTAGTCGAAGCTGGAGTACACTCCCTTGGCCATCACTTTTTCTTCGCCGAAGAGGAAGCATACTACAGCGTGTACTGCTTTCAGAGTCGTGATCCCGCGGAACAAGTCCTGATGGCTTACAGTGAGGAATGGCTGCCGCCCACGAATAGGAAGAAAGAAAACTGGCGTCCTCGCAGCGTTTTACCTCGAGACGGCGTCATCTGACAGCGACAACCTAGCTAGAATCCATTAGACGATGGACAATCAGCCGAATTGCGACAGTTAGCGGGTGCATGCTGATATGTCTTAAGACATACAATGTCAGCGAACTGCTATCACACTGACGTAGTGGTATAATATTGGAGGTTCCATGAAAGTTGAGTTCCAGGGCGGCTTGGACGGTCTGTGTGGTATGTATGCTCTTGTGAATGCATTTATGCTGTTCGGCCACACAGATGGCGAGAAAGTTCTCAGAGAGGCATGCCGGGCATTGAGCCAGTCGCGCTGGCCAGAGGTCTTGACTGAAGGAACTACTTTTGGGGACATGCAAAGGATGGCGAAGCGGTGCAAGGAGAAGCTCCATACTAAGAACATGGAAATCCGCTATCCGTTCAAGAAAAACGTTCCCGGCACTAACAAACAATACTGGGAGCGGTTCGATGAGATTTTCAGCGATGAGGATGCTGTTTGCGCCATCATTGGTATTTGGGAACCAGCCGCGCATTGGATCATCGCCGTTCATTACGACGGACATATGCTCTTCGTTGACAGCACCGCAGGGAGGCCAGTCTCACGCAAGAGACGCAGCAGCCTCTATGCAGGAAAGCGTAAAGCCAGACCCACGCAGTGGCTCATCGATCCACAAGAATTGATCGTTTTTTATCAGGTGTGACGCGCGCGCCCGTCAATAAGTTGGCATATGGCACAGAGCAAAGTACTCCGCTCTGTTGCGTTTTCCTGCGAGAGTACCAAAGCCAAATTCGTCGCAACGCCAGGAATGCCCTGATATTGATTTTACCGCTTCACGGATCGCCGAAAGCATGCGCGCTCGTTGCGCAAGCGGCAGGGCCTGAAATCGAGGCAACTGAGGCGGCTTAAAACTCCACTACCCCCACAACGAAAAAGGGCGGCAGAAATGCCACCCTTTTCAAATCTGCCTGCATGACGGTCAACGATAAACACCATATATTTCAGAGCCGCCTATACTGGCGGTTGAAAGCCCCCAAGGGAAGATAACTCGAAGTTTCTTGCTGCCCTTCGATGTTTTAAGAATGTCCGAACGGGACAATTCAGTCAACAAGAAAATGCGATTCCCTGAATAAAAACAGCAAGTTGCAAATTGTATTTTAAAACTTGCTCCGTTGAGGAAGGGCCTCCAGCGCCACGACCAGCAACGCCGGCACGGCGCAAAACACCGTCAATGTCGCTACCGTGGCCGACAGATGCGCCAAGCCCGCCAATCCCGAAGCCGTCGCCAACGCCAGCCCGCCAGCCGTCCCAAAAAGTACCTTTTTCATTTCGTTTTCCCTTCATCTTTTTTGAGCTTTTCGTGCTTAGCCGGCCCTTGCGGTATCATTTTAGGCAGACTTCCCCGGCCGGCCAAAGCGATCATCCCACCAAATGCCCCGGAAACAAGGCCGCTTTCGCCGGCCGTCCCCGGAAGGCCGAACCAGGTCAACACGCGATCCGGGAGGGACCAGATTTGCCCGAATCCTTTGATGCACGAGTACCAGACGAGATATGTCTGGATTGCTGTAAGGGTGAGAAAGCCGAGCAGCCCGACTACATGGCCGCCGGTTTGGGCAAGGAACGCAGTCGGCCAAAGACTATCGAGTGTGCCGAGCAGGACCTCGAAGAATCCGTACGCGCCGAATAACGCCAGAATCGCCAAGGCGGGCCGAAAGAAAATGTTGACGGTGAAGAGGATGCCAAGCCGGACGCTATCCCCTGCGAAATCGTCCCCGCTATCCATTTTCAGCCACCGGAGGCACCACAACGGCAGCGCAATCATGGCTTCCATGAGCGCCGAGAGCAGGGCAATTCCGGACATTAGCATGAAGACATGCGGCATGATCGGAATTATATAGGCTCGCAAATCGCCGATAAGGAATACCGGGCCGACGATCCACTTTGACCAGTCGAGCAGATAGTTTACGCCGCCGGCACCGAAAAATTTGGCGACTGCGTTACCCGAGACAGCGGCAATGGTTCCGCCCGCGGCGATGGCTGCCCAGCCGGCCGCGAGCATTGAATGCCCGGACGAAACTAGCTTCCCCATCGCATCTTTGCTCTTGTCGTCGTCAGTCGGCGTAGCAGCCCATTCGACAATTGATCGGGAGACAGGCGCAAGGAGCTTGGTTGTGGCATCCGCGGTCTCGTCCCCCGCGGAAGCGAAGTCATTGGCGCTCAGGTTCACCCTCTCGGCTTCGCCAGACACCTGGAGTTTTAGGGCTGAGAATGCACGATCGAGCGCTTCCTTAAAATCTCCGTCGACGCGCGGCGGAACGTTTTCGAGGCGCTCATTACTGAGAGACGTAGTGAGCGCCGAGACTTGGCTAAGATTTTGCCAGTACATACCGGCCGTCAAAAAGCCCCGCTGCTGGGCGGCGGCGACGAGCCCGGACCTTCCTGCAGTGTCAATTTTTGCGGCTTCTGCCTTGGCCGCGGAGGCAATCGCTTCGTCGAAAGCAGCGCCGGCCGCGCGTATGTCCTGGACGAGTCGCGGTGAAAGGACGCCCGACGACACGGCATTCGTCGCCGACGATGCCGAGGAAAGCCCTGACGTCTCGGCGGCCAGCTTCGCATACCTCTGCGCTTCCGCCCTGAATTTCAGCACGAGGGCCTTGACGGCTTCGCGCCGCGCTTCCGTGAAGGCATCCCGGTTTTTAGGCGCGGTGTACGAAAAGCGTCCGCACGTCCCGCCGTAGCTCCAAGTGATGAGCCGCCCGTAACCTGGTGCGTCGGGGGTTGCCTCGGTAACGACGCCCTGCGGCTCTGCGAGCCGCGCAGACCAGCCCCACAGATCGCCCGCGCGATTGTAAACGGCGGCGCAAATCTCATGCTGCAGCACGGTCATTGCAACCGTCGACCCGTCGACTGACACCGGGAGAATCGTCGTGCCATCTTCAACAACGGACTTGATGCCCGTGCCAGCCAGCGCGTTCGCCAGGTTGATACCCCCCGCGCGACGATATCGCGGAGGACGTAGTGCACACTGGAAAAACCAGTGTTCGGCAACGGGGCCAACAGTCCGAGACCGACAACGATCCGAAGCGGGGACCAGATTTGGTGCCATCTGTTGCCGAGCACCTGCCCGCTGTGCGCCGTCGCTACGATGCCAACAACACTCTGATAAGCTACAAATAAGCCGCCGAGGAAGAACAGCGCGGACGTAAAGACTTGGATAACGTGGCCCCACATCGTCGTAGCCTCGCTCGGGAGAACGGCATTCACGATTTGCCAGGCAATATCAGTTGATGGTGGCTCAGCGAGAAGGTCAATCATCGTGCTCCCCCCATTTTCAGAGTGGGAGCCGCCGGTTCTGACTCCGCCTCGACCTTCTTTTTCTGGTTCGCGGCCTCGTCGGCCTTCGCTTTGTCTTCGAGATCGAGAGCCCGTTTTTCTGCTCTCGAAAGCGTCACAGGAAATCCCCGCGGCATGAGACGCGGTGCAGGATGAGGCTTGGCCGCGGTCCCCGCTTTGCCAGCGCCAGCGCTCCCCTTGTCGTCTCCGCCTCCAGAACCGCTCACGGCATCGCTTGCCGTGGGCGCATTGTCGGAGGCAGAGGCAGCGGCTTGCCGATCAAGAATCACCTCTCCGATTGCTTCCAGATCGGGTAGGACATGCCAAATCGCAGCCATCCATGGCCGCTTGAGCTTCATCCCGCGTTCGCGCAATTCTTGCGTTTTCTCGCTGATGCGCGCGTTAAGCGAGTGCCAGCCCGAGCCATCCCCGACCGCCAGCCGCTCAAGATACGCCAACAGCGGCGGCGATTCTTCTTCGAGAAAGCGCTGCTTGACGCCAGTTGGCCGCCCGCGGACGGTGATGCACCAGCGCACAATTTCGGCTGCATATGCCGATGTGTACGGATCAGGCATCCCGAAATCGCGAATGAGTCCTCGAAGTCCTTGACTCAGATTCGGTTTTACCACGGCGTCGGCCCCCCGGGAGATGGCGCTCGCTCTGGCTCCGTTGCGGCAGCCAAAGCCGCCGACAAGGACTGAATTTGCGCATTTGCCGACGCGAGCCGCTGGCTCTGTTGCCGCATCTCGTATCGTGTTTCGGATGCCTTCTTTTCAGCCGCCTTCGCCTCGGCCTTCGCCGCCGCTGCAGCCGCCTTGGCCTTCTCCGCCGACTTCGTCGCCGCCGCCAGATCGCGCGCGAATTCCCGCCGAATCTGCGACCGAATGCGTGATTCATGAATGCCGTCGAATGCGGCCCGAACAGCGCCGCCGACGCCCTGAAATTTTTCCGCCTGGGCGTGTACCTTGGCGGCATCGGCTCGCATCGCCGCCGCTGCCGCCCGTGTCCGATCGATGTATGCTTGCCCGTCACGCCGCACGACCGCCGCGCGCTCGACGGCATTCTTGAGCGCCTTGGCTTGCGCCTGTTCCGCGAGCCATTCGGCTCGCGTCAGCCGGCGGCGCTGGGGGCCGAGCCTCGTAAGCCCGCAAGGCACGCCGACGGCTTCGTGATAAGAGTCTTGCCATTGTCGTAACGCGGACTGGTACGCAGCATTTGACCGTTTATTAAGCGCCTTACCGTCCTCACCTGGTCGCCGTCCTTCCGCCATCACGGCGCGTTTGGCGACGATGCCAGGATGAAAAACAGCGGCCCGAAGTTCCTTGTCTGATGTCGGCAAGACGTATGCATGCACGTGCCACTGCTTCTCGTCCGTGTGTCGGACGACCGACTTTAGCGCTGGCCCGTACTGCTGCCTGAGCCAAGCAATTGTGCGTTTTTCCCAGTCTCGCACCTCCGCCGCCTTGGCCCTGTCGGCTCGGACTTCATCGACGGTGTACGGGTGCGAAGCGACGACGGTATGCAGCGTTTTTTGTGCGCTGCTGATCTTGCGCAACTTGCCCTTTGCACCAGGCGTCATTGCCGCCGCGGCCGCCGCATCGTGCATCTGGCGGACTTCCTCGACCCCGACGCCATAAATCACGGTCGGGGGCGACGGCTCGCGGACGTGGACTGAGGCGATGGGCTTGCGGTCGGCTTCATCAAAAATGAAATCCGTCGACCGTCCTTTGTCGTCGGCTTTGCGGCTCCAGCACTCTAAATGCACAAATTGAAAAGCCATGAATTGGAGACACTCAGATGAATGCCTGAATCGTGCTCCCGAATCCTGCCGGCGGAAAGCAAAAAGTACGATGATAGTGACCGACTATCATCATTCCTTCGTCATGATGTCGGCTCTCCGAGTGCCTGGCAGGGGCCTAGTCGTCGCTGGGCGACGAGGCAGTCAAGTGACTGCCAAGGCTCGGTGACTTCGCCTATCGGCTCGGGGCGTTGCCCAAGGACGGCGGGGAACCGCCGTCACGCCGCAATGCGGCAATCGCGGTCTGGGAAAGCCGGTCCCATCCCGCGAGCGGAAAAAAGGCCCGAGTGAATGTCACTCAGGCTTGGCATCATTCATGCTGTTGAAAATCGTTGTCGGGGAACGGCGGACTGTCCGATCGCGGCACACCGATCCAGACAGCAATCGTGGCAATGAACAGCCCGATTGACACGACGGACAACGCGCCGTGGATGAGGTCGATCATTCGACCTCCGCTTGTTCCTGCTGGCGGACAAGGCGGCTCACGAAGGAAATCACCTGTTGCCTCTGCCACTCACTTTTTAGTCTCGAAAACACCCGCACTAATTCGGTCGAGTCCTGAACACTCTCCATATCGATGGGCGGCAGTTCTTCATCGTTCAAAGTCATTTTCCCCCGCAGGATTGCTTGATTGAGATAATCGACAATTTCAGGCGAGTGGCGGCAGGCAAAGTTCTGCTATCCTCAGAATCAGCCATGATTCGAGCTCCAACCAGCTTGATTGTGGTCAGGCAGGCAGGACGTTGCACCGTCCTGCCTAGCCGCCTGCCATTGCAGATGGGAACTCATTACGCGAGAAATGACGGCGGATCAAGAAAATTCGCCTACAGTAGGCGAAAATAAAATGCTTCCAGTTCAGTGCCGTATGGCACGCACCGCCCTTGGAATGAAAATTGCGGAGCTTGCAGAGCTGGCAAATGTTTCCACGAACACGGTGGTGCGTTTTGAGAGGGGTGAGGAACTCAAGGAATCGACCGTGACGCAGCTTCGGATTGCCCTCGAGAATGCGGGGGTAGTATTTATTCCCGAAAACGGCGGTGGCGTTGGCGTGAGATTGCGCGCGCCATAAGAGTCTGACTTAGGAGATAGAGCTCGTGTCAGAACACTAGCCAACTAATATTTTTCACCGATGTCATACGGATAGCCAAGAGGGGTGAAGTAAGTCCACGGGGAAGAAGGACCTGCTGAATGAAATTCGACGTTCACGAACTCTACAAGAGCAAGACTATCCGCATGCCGTCTCCCGGTCAGTGCATCTACTGCGGCGACAAGGAAGCCAAGCTCCGGGACGAGCATGTCATTCCTTATGCGCTCGCAGCAAATATGATGATCCTCGAAAAGTCGTGCTGCGAGACATGTCAGAACATCATCCAGCGTTACGAGCAGGAAGTGCTGAAGAAGCAGTTGGGCATATTCCGCGCTCAGGTCGATGCGCCTTCGCGCACAAAAAAGAAAGATCGGATAACTCACGTCGATCTACAATTCGTGGAGCTCGATGACACAGGCCAATTGATGAGGGACTTGGGCATTCACTCGATCCCCGTCGAGGAACTGCCTCTCGCCGTCCACCTCTGGCAATCACCTATGCCGCGACGCCTACGCCCCCCTATCACGCTTCGACAGGAGCAGGGGACGTCATGGTCATTCGTAGATCACGACGGCATTAACGTCCTGTGCAACAAAGTCCGAGAGGAAACCGGCGCAAACCACGTCGCCTATAAATCGGGGGAAGTCAACCGCCTTCATTACCTAAGGTCACTCGCGAAGACCGCACATGCCTATGCGGCAGCCCAGTATGGTCTAGACGCCTTTGAACCATATTTGCTCGACCTCATCCTATGCCGCTCCAATGACGTAGCCGAGTTCGTAGGCGACGACCCCTTTGAATCGCCTGTCGAGGATACAGACGGCCACACGTTGCAGATATTCCTGGGCGAAGCCATGGGCGGCGAAGAACAAGGACTGATCGCTACTCGTTTCCAGCTCTATCCCACGCTGGGTAGTCCTGCGCACTTGGTCGTCGTGGGCAAAGCAAAGATCGACATTCAGAAGAGGCTTGCAGGCGAGATTTAGCCGCCTGCCCTGTCTGAGGGAGCATCCGTTTGTCCGCTCCTTACTTCCGAAAACGGGCTGGCGGCAATCCATCCCATCCGAAACACAGCCCAAGCTATTACGGTCAGCATCAAATAGCTCTTGCGCGTAAAATCTCGTGATTTTCGGTGCCCCTCTCAGTCCCGATAAACTCTGATGGTTGTCAGCAAATCCGTTGACTTCCCGTGCATTCAGCCATTAAAAAGCGATGCACAACGTTGGTACACACAACACCAATTTGACGGCCTTAGAATCCTTATTTTCTGGGCTTTTTGGGGCGTTCAGGCGGGAATCCCTCCCTCTCCGCCAGCGAATTTTCACTCTTCGCCAATTAACGCTAAGCTTTTGGTTTCCCCGCAGTTTTTCTGAGCGAGCAGCCCTGCACAGGCTCTGCTACCATGAAAAACACGCGCAATGTATCGCGCCCCGTATCGTCCCATGTATCGCCGGACGACGCCGGAATCATTTCCGCGAAGAAACGGAATCGCAAACTTAAAAAGCGATCTTCCGGACTCTACCTAGTGAGAAGCGGCGGCATTTATCTCTTTCAGATCAGGTTGCCGAAACGGATCGGCGGCACGAGCGCACGTCCTATCCGAGTCAGCCTGGGCGCGCTTGCCCATCAGGAAGCGAGAGAAATCGCCGGTGCGCTTGCCGTTCTTGCGCGTCAGGCATTCAGGGAGATCGAGAAGAGAATGGCCGGAAATCAAGCATGGGGCATTGCCGCTCTCCTTGGAATCGATCCCGACGACATGCATGCCGATGACGATTGGCCCTACGCGTTTACTAGAGCGTGTCCGTTGAACGCGGAATCGTATTGAGGATTCCCCTGGCTGCGGAATTCTGATTCCATCGCTCCGACTGGTGATTTGGTCGGAGGCAATATGACCTGAGAGCGGCGGTGCAAAAGTGGGCCACGGTAGCGGCGGAATAATCCAGCCGCGGGCGGAGTAAAAACCGG
>NZ_BMHH01000017.1 GCF_014640615.1 Paramesorhizobium endophyticum
TCTGCTTCGGCATTCCGGTTTCCTTTCAACTCAAGAAAACCTCTCCACTTTTCCGAAGCAAGTCCACCATGCTCCGCATCACCGCCAGAGCATCCTCTGCGGTGGCGCATCCGTGTTCGCCACTCTGAGGTTTAGGGACCCTGAGCTCTGAATGCTGACCACCCTTCCAATGGATCGTCAGCACCACGTCACGCACCGCATCGTCGACATCAACGACAATGTCGGCGATGAGCGTACGCAGCAGTTGTTGGCGCGCGCGCATGGTCACATCCGGCGAATCCCAGGCCGACTGCAGATTGTCAGCTAAGTTCGCGAACGTGGCTGGGTCGACCTCGATGGTCGAAGGCCTTTCGGCAGGCTTGCGCCCTTCCAGATCCCGCACACGGCGGAGCGCCGTTTCCCAGTTCTTCTCAAGCTGCGCGGCAATGAGGCGGTTGTCGGGATCGCATGCCGCATAACGCCGCTCGGCAAGGCTTGCCTCGTAGCTGGCCTGCCGCAGTTCCAGGTCGTGGATGTGGCGCTGTTGTATCGTGGATGTTGTCGATGCCATGGCCGGAGGCGTTTTGTAGCGACCGCCCGCCATGTTTTTCGTTGTAATATTTCTCGCCCGCCGTGCCCTCTTTCATTGCGCGCCCGGCCGCGCTCGCGTTCCTGCTCAGCCTTGCTGGCCGCGCCTCCGCTGGGTCCCTGCTCGGGGGCGTCGGCATCCGGGCGGGTTGAGCCGAGGCCGCCATCGCCAAAAGCTTTTGCCTCGCCGGGCGTCAAATCCTTTTCAACGTCAACCTGATGGCGGTGGACGAGATGCCCCGCCTGGCCCTGGCCCGGCAGCGGAGCCGGCTCGACCTTGGTGATCCGGATATCGAATATGGTATCGGCAGCCTGACGCCCAGCAGCCCGAATGACGTTGGAGCCTGTCCGGGCAACGAGCCGCGCCGATCGCGACCGATGGAAATCGCAAGGCGAAGCCCAATGCCGATTGCCGTGGCGGCGCCGCCGGTGACAGCCACGATGGCGGCGATCATGCCGGAATAGATCAGCTCTTCGGCGACAACATAACCAGCATCGATTGCTGTTTTCGTGAAGGAAGATTTGAAAAAGGCATATTCACTCCCCCTCTAAATTAGTTTCTTCTGGTTAGTTTGGGGTTAAAAAAACCCCGGCGTCTCTCCTCATTTGTGAGGAGAAACAAAGGGTTGACTTTTTGATGCATGGCTATTGCGAGGCACACGGTTGAGATTGCCGCGTCGAAAACTTCCGCAAGTCGGGCAGGGGATACGCTGCTGAACGAGTTAACGTTTTATAAACCAACACAGAGCAGGGCGGCTATGGTATAACATTACATTTGCGGCATATTAGTAATTATGGAACGGGGCGGTCATTTCGTTGGTGTTGCTTCTGACGATGCAATGACCTTTTAGAGCCTGACTCAAAATTGCAGCTTTGCAATTCTTCGTGTCATGCGCCTGATGGATGAGATGAACATCCAAGCTTCGGAGGAGGCGGCGCTGCCGGGCAATCCCTATGACGGCCATACGCTGGCAGCCATCATTCCCGACATGGAGACGGCCATCGGCAATGAGATCGGGCGCATCCTCGCCGATGCCGGCTATCGCGGCCACAATGCGCCGGATAGCCACAAGCTCCGGGTCTTCACCGCCGGTCAGAAGCGCAATGTCACCCCGGCCATCAAGCGCCAGATGCGGCGACGCTCCGCCGTCGAGCCGGTCATCGGCCATCTCAAAGCCGAACACCGCATGGACCGCAACTATCTGGCCGGCAAGCAAGGCGACGCCATCAATGCCATCCTCGCCGCCGCCGGATATAACTTCTCCCTCCTCATCAAATGGCTGAAGAGCTTGTTGTGGCTGTGGATGGTTGCGCTGCTCAGCGGCACAAAACTGGCCGCAGCATAAAACTGATATTCTTCACGGTCGACGATTTAACTAGACCGCGCGCGGCTTCATGCTCGCGTTTTTGTCATCGCCGTACCAGAACACGACCGGAACAGGCCATCATCTGTCCGATTGATGTAACCGACGGCCTGAAAGCGCTCCCCTACATTCAGCGCACGACCCAGGCCCCATCTGCCCGACTAGGCCGGAGGCGCGATGATGGTCTTCAAGGTCTTGTACGGTCCGTTATATGAGCGCGCAGCATTGACCCGGCTACTGTCCTCGGGATCTTGCAACTCCTCCGGAATCCTCAGATCAGGAGTGTCGGCAGGCAGGCTGCTGTCCAGCACTACCTCGAACTGGGAGTGCGGGTTACCCCAGACGGCAGCAGGAGACACCGGACCCAGAACGGCTCCAAGCGCGATCAAGCCAGCGATGCCTGACGCGGCCAGTTGTCGGAGCCCCCCGATGAAGCTGGGTGAATGCGCGATCGTGCTCTTCATTTGACTCTCCCTTCCTTGCTGCTCTCCGCGCCCGTCACGGGGCGTCGAGTTGAAAGAAGATATCACTGCGCACTGTGTTCGATTACCTGCCTTCTGTCGCATATGCTTATTGGAACAGAACATAAATATGCAGAAAGGAATGAGATGCTTTGCTCCCCCTTTCGCCGGCAAGTCGGAGTTGCGACCTGCACAAGCGTAATGCCGCTAGATTCTGTCTTCTCGGATAGTCGATTTCCGCGCTCGTCGCGCCGACTCCCTGAACTGCCCATTCAACCATTGTTATCGAACAGAATTCAAATGCTGGATATGATGCATTTTATTCTCTTCCTCAGTGCCCTGGTCATGCAGTCGATCACCATTTCACCTTAAGCCCGAGATTGCCGCTGAGCCTGTAGCTGTCGGCGAAGTGTTCCAGGCTGGTGTCGACGGCGAGCTCGCCATAGAGGGCATATTTTCCATCCGCCCAGCTATAGGTGCCGCCCCCCCCGATGCCGCCCCAGTAGCGGTCGTTCTGCGTAGCGAAGACCACATCCGCCACCACGATCTTGCTTGCCTTCTGGAATTCGTAGGAGAGGTTGGCGATGGCGTAGAGATTGGCCTGCGTCAGCCGGCCTTGATTATCGCGCCAGGCCTGGCCGTAGTCCGCGGAAATCCCAAGGCGGCCTTTCAGGCTGTCGGTCTCGTCGTGGCGCACATGAGAGCCGAATGTGTCCCGGAAACCGTCGAACTTGACAGACGACCATGCCAATTGCGCCTGCGGGGTGAGCGTCCATTCCGGTGTGACGGAAATCCGCTTGCCTGCCTCGAGTCCCAATGCATAGCCGAAGCCGTCGATCTCGCTGGCGAGCGAGCGGCGCGCCGTGTCGGATGTGAGATCGTTGCTATACCAGGTGGTCTGCGCCACCGCGTCGGCATACGCTCCGTCATCACCATACCAGGTGAGCGTGCCGCCGAAACCATAGCCATTGGCATCGACACCGCCCTGGCCATGCACGGAGCCCATATTGGCCTTCGCATAACCATAATGCGCGGTGATGCCGCCGATCACGCTGCCGCCAGCCGTTTCGTAGAGCTTGCCGTCGATTCCCGTCTCAAGGCCATAGGTATTGACATTATAGCGTGTGGCGCTGGTGGAATATTTCGGCTCGAAGCGCCCATGCGCGCCCTCGACGCGGCCCCAGACATAACTATTGGTGTTGATGTCCGCGCCCGCTTCCTTCGCGGAAACCATCGTCCCCTCAGCGTCGCCCTGCGCGATCACCGGATTGGCCGCGCCGCTCCAGTAGCGGTTGCCGACGCGCTGGCGGAGCGTCCCGACCGCGTTCAGTTCCTGCAGGACCTGAGAGTACGCTTCGTAGACCGGCACGCCGGCCTGGAATTGTGGAGGTGGGTTGCAATTATCGCAGGGCGGGTTAGTGACTATCGAGCGCAGATACCAATCGCCTTCGCTAATCGCGGCGTTGCCGGTAATACCGGCACTACCCTTGTAGAGGCGATAGGCATAAGCGCCGCCGACCTTCGTCTGATCTCCCGCGGTAAGATAATCGCCCTGGAGCGTGAAGACACCATTCGAAGCGCCGCCGACCTGAACGACCTTGATGCCCTCGTGGGTCTGTGCGCCTTTGCCTCCTATATTCGTCACCGCCAGCGTCGAATTGCCCGAGGTGCTGCCATCAACGACCAACCGGTCGGTCTTGGAATTGTCATCGTCGAGCTGGGTCTTGAGATAAACCGTGCCACCCTGCCCGGTGTAATCGCCTTTCACGGTCAACGTATTGCCGAAAGTGGTGCTGGCGTCGTCGCCGGAAATCCTCACCTTGCCGGCATTGGAAAGGGAGGCGATGGTTTCGAAGAAATTGTTTGCATCGAGCGTGCCGTCCGACGCGACACTGAAGTTGGAGGCGGAACTGAACGCCCCTGCTTTCCCCGCCTGCAGCGTGCCGTGCGACACCGTCGTCGTCCCGGCATAGTCGTTGACGCCGGAGAGCACGGTGATGCCATCGCCGTTCTGGCCGACATTGCCCTCGCCAGTAATGTTGCCGGTGAAGGCAAGCTGGCCTGACCGGTCGAAAACGAGCGTGCTGTTTTTTCCAGCGAGGTCGACATTGCTTCCGCCTATATTGCCCGATGTGCCGCCATTGCCGAGCTGCAGCGTACCGCCGTCATCGATCGTCGTGTTGCCCGAGAACTGGTCGTTGTTGCCCGTAAGCACGGTCGTGCCGGTACCTTTACGCTCCAGCGTGCCGTTGCCGGAAATAACATTGGCGACGGTCGTTGTGCCTGGATTGTTGAATATCAAGGCGCCGTCGTTTTGAACCGCGCCGGTGCCGAGCGTTCCGTTTGCGTCAAGCTGCAGCGTGCCCTTCGTTATTTGCGTTCCGCCGCTATAGCTATTGTTGCGCGTCAAAATCGTTGTGCCCGAGCCGATCTGCTGGACTTTGCCGAGACCCGTAATGGTGTTTTCGGATGTCATCTGGCCCGAATGGTTGAATGTAAGCGTGCTGCCCGTGCTCGCATCGCTGCCCTTGCTCGCAAGATTGATTTCGCCATCGCCGAGACGCCCTGTCGTGCCGCCATCGCCCAGGGAAAGTTCGCCATCCGCCACCGTGAAGGTCCCGTCATAGTCGCTATCGGCGGTGAGCGTCAGCTTGCCCGGTCCCGTCTTGGTAAGCGGGCCCGGCGTGGGCAACGGGGTGGCCGGGAGACCAGTGATCTCGCCGTGGAGCGTGAGATCGTAATCGGTTTGGAAAGTACCGCCATTGGCGAGCACCGTGATCTCGCGGCTGCTTTCGAACGCTGCGGTATTCTCCAGCGTGCCGCCATTGAAGGTCAGACCACTCCCATTGCCGAGATACTGGTCCGCGCCCACCGAGACGGTGCCCTGATTGATGATCGTGTCTCCGGAATAATTGTTGGTGGAGTTGGTCAGAACCAGCGTGTCCGTACCGGTTTTGATGAGGGCGCCGGTACCGGTAACCTGGCCGTCAAGCGTCATGCGCTTGTCGGTCTGGAAGGTGCCGCCGGCGGTTTTGTCGCCATTGACGCCTTCGAGATTCATCTGCCGCGATGTGGTAATCTCCGCGGTGTTCCGAAGCACCGCGGGGCGCCCGCCGGCACCCTGGAACGTCACGGATGTGGTGTAGTCGCCGGTTTGGGTCCTGCCCAGATTGTTGTTACTGCTGATCTGGATTGTGCCGTCGTCGATAATGGTGCCGCCGCTATATTGGTTGTCAGCGGTCAGCACCAGCGTGCCGACATCCTCCTTCTGCAGCGTATCGGTCCCTTTAAGTACGGAATTGATGGTGACGACATGGTTCCTGGATGCGCCGCTACCGTCGCCGACAGCGATGAGCGACACATTGGGTGTCGTACCGTCGACACCTGCAGAATTGTCGAGCGTGATGTCGCCGCCGCTGAGCCTGTAGTCAGTTGAGAGGAACTGCATGCCGGGGGTGGTAACGCCTGCCGGGTCTACGGTTACCTCGTCTCCGGTGCCGGCAAAGTGGGCGATGACATCGGATTGATAATTGCCCTGCCCGGTGCGACCGATGTCCACCCAGCTTTCGTCGGTGGCGCCGTTCATAGTCCAGGTACCCCTGCCGCCGGTGATCTGCGCGGTTTTGTTCGGATTCCACCAGTCGCGCTCGTTTACGATCGCTTGCTCAATGAGAACGATCTTGTTCGCGACGGCATCCTGTTCGATGACCATACCCGGCGGGATGTTCCCTACCTGGAGCGCGCCTGACTTGGTGCCGTAGTTGACAAGCGTGAACGCGAACGGGCCGAAGGGAACACCCGAATTATTGGTGACGTTCACCGTGCCGTTCAAATCGACATGCCCCGCCGAGACATCTATGCCCAGAATCTCCGGATCGGCATTGGGATCGATCCCAAGGCCATACTCATATTTCAGGACGCTGTTTGCATCGACGGTGAGGTTGCCGTTGATGGTAAGCGTATTTATCCCGTCGAGATTGTCGTCATAGGAGTGGAGCGTCGCGCCGTTCACAACAGAGACATTGCCGTTGATCGTCCCGCTGCCTGCCAGCGTGGAACCTGCTCCTGTCGCCGTCACGTTGGCGGAGGTCAGCGCGCCGTTCACCTGAAGCAGACCGCTATTGAGCGTTGTGGCGGATGTTCCGTTGACGGTGCCTGTCTTGTCAATCACCAATGTGCCGTCGTTTACGGTCGTTGCCCCCGTGTAATCGCTCGCGCCGGCCAGCGTAACGGCATCACTGCCGTTCTTCGTGACATTGCCGCCGCCGCTGATCGCGCCAAAATAAGCATAAGGACCAGAGAGATCGAAGGTCAGCGTCTTGTTCGGCTGGAGAGAAACTGTGCTCTTGTCGCTCCCGAGCGTTCCGGCTCCGCTGACATAGAGATCGCCGTCCTGCATGGTGAGCGCGCCGTCATAGGCGGCGTTGTCGCCGGTCAGGGTCAGGTCGCCGGTGCCGCTCTTGGTGAACGCGCCCGCCCCCGCGAGCGAGCCGATCGTCAGGGCGGCATTGCTGTTGATGGTGCCGGCGGCGTTGAACGTGACTGTGCCCGGGAGCACCGCGGCGTTCGCAATGTCCAGCGTGCCGTTGAGGCCCCCGGCTGTCCCGAACGTCAAGCCGCCCGTGCCAAGATTGCTTGCCGAGTCGACGGACACCGTGCCGCCATTGATAACCAGCGCGCCGGCAAAGCTCCCGCTGTTGCCCGCATTGGAGAGGGTCAGCGTGCCGGCGCCGATCTTGGTGAGCGCGCCCGCCCCGGTCAGGGCAGTGGAGATCGTCACGTCCTGTCCGTTCGTATCGACCGTGCCGCCGCCCGTACCGACGGTGAGGGCAATAGTGTTTGTGAGGTCGAGGCCGGTCACCCCCGCCTGCAATACGCCCCCATTGAAAGTCAGCTTGTCGAGCCCGGTCGGCGCGGCGTTGACCGCCCAGGTGCCGCCGTTCAGCGTGACGTCGACGCCCGAGGGCGCGGTGATCGAACCCGTCCAGACCGCTGTGTCTTCCAGAGTGACGCTTCCTCCCTTCGCCCCGGCCGTCGCGGTCATGTTTCCGGTCCAGGCCGCACTACCCCCAAGCGTGACGTCTCCCGTCCCATCCGCCTCGATGGCGATGCCTCCGGTCCATGTCGATGCGCCGTCAACCGTCAACGTCGCGCTGTTGCCGTTACCCCTGGCGCTAGCGGCCACCAGCACATTGCCGGTCAGCGTCGAATCCGTCGCGTTCAGCGTAAACAGCGCTTCGAAATTGTTGGTAAGGAGGAGGTCAGTCGGTTCCTCGATCGTGGCCAGATTACCGGCGAGGTTCGCAATGATGCTCCCACCGGAGGGGGTCAGGGAAGAGCCATTGGTCAGATCGACCGTAAGAGAGCCACCCACCTGACGTATCACGGGGCCCGGCGATGCCATCTCGATCGAGCTGTTGTTGTCGAGTTTGACCGTGGTGGGGAGGATAGCTCTAGTTGCCTCTATAATCGAATATATCCCGGAAAAATTGGCCGCGATAGCTTGCATTTTTGCGGTGGTATTCATCAGATCGACCTCGCCGCCGCCATTCAGGGTGATAAGCGACATCATGGTGGCGCCCGCAACCCTGTTGGTTACGTCGATATCCATGTCCTTGATGGTGATTTTGCCGCCCGCAGTGCTGCTCGTGGACGTCGCCACTTGGATAAGAGTGCCGTTGGTTTGTATGTCACCCCGGATCGTCCCGCCTTGATTGAAGGTGACCTCTCCCCCATCGCGTGCCAAAGCCAATGGGATGACGAACGTCGCGCCGCTATTGACAGCCTCATTGAACACGACAGCGCCGCCCGAATCGGCGACAGCCACGGTACCTATGGCATTGCCGCTGGTGGTATACGCCGTCGTACCATTGACGGTAATGATGCCGCCTGACTGCGCCAGGAAGCCGGACCCCGTGACGGTACCGGTGCCTTTGTCGAGCAGGGTCAGGTCGCCATCTATGGTGATTTGGCTGCCCACCCCGCTCGTCGCCCCCGTCCCGTTCGCCTGAAACATGTAACGGCCGGCGGTGGTGGTGGTCAGTTCCAGCGACGTCGGCCCTTGCAGATGCAGCGTCGCGCCGTTGCGTATGCGAAAATAGCCGGCATTCTGCGTGTTGAGCTGCACGTCCTGGCCCGCGGCGGATTCCCACCCATTCCCCTCACCATCCGCCAGATAACAATAGTTGCTGGTGACCGTGCATGGCGTCTGACCGCCGGCGACAGGGGGTATCGGCTGAACGCCAGTCGCCTGTGCGGCGAGTGCCGGGGCTGAGGTGAGCACCGCCAAAAGCAAGGAAGCCCCGCGAAGGATGCACGAAAGGCCCGGCCCATTCACATCTGGCCGCACGCGGGCAAAAACGCGGGCTGGAGCGGCGGCGGGGTCCAGGCAATGCCTTTTCATCATCACCCTCTCGTAGCGAAACCTTTGTATCGGCGTACTCTGCAGAACCGGCGGAATCCATGGAGCGTGACATACACGTTGAATTATAGTTACGGATATATGTAAAATACTATAAGAATATTAAATTGGAAGTTATTTGTATTATAATTCTTGATCTTTCCTTTCAGGCTGAAATTATACACTTATTATACTCAGGACCATGTCAAGATACCTATTGATGGCAGTCGGCGCGCGTCGCCCCTCCAACTCACCCAAAACGGGTACAAATATAAAGTACAGCTTGAGCGATATATCCTTTTCCGCTAACGTCACGGCATATACGTGTTCGTCCAGCTCATTGCACGGAGGCGCTCCCATTGCCATGATAATCAAGACGTACATCCTGCAACAGAATTACTGATCACCGGTGCACTGCATTGCCGTGCGACCCGGCAAGAGAAAATTTCATTCAACTCTTAAATCCATTTTATAATCGAGGAGATTACCATGACTTTAGCCGTTACTTCCCCCTCGGGCACCAAGGCCGGCTCGAAAGAGGCGCCCCTACTGGCAACACTGACAAATCTTACGGTGCTGACGGGAGGAGCCGTATACAAGCTGGTTTGGTCAGCCGTGGGTGTTACGTTCGACAACAACAACCAAGAGCTGCTCATGGACCCCTTTGTGGCCACGACCGGCTATGCCGTCAATACGACCATGACCCCGGGCACCAGCGCTATCGGAACCGCCGTGACCCTTACCTGGAGGCTCAATTCGGTTGCCCCCGATCACACCGTGACGCACGGTGGACTCAGAGCGCGGATGATGCCAATTAAATCGGCTGATCTCCACACAAAGTGAGGAAGACCCCAATTAAGTACAGTCCGACATGGAGTGGCACGGCTGGAGGAAAAGCTGGAGGCCATGACAGCGCAGGGATATTCCGGGATCAGGACGGTCCTGCAAGATTATCTGGGCATCCGTTTTGCCGAAGGCATTGAGCCCCTACTGCGTGATCTGTGAACCCCTCCCTGAAAGGCTCGACGCGGAGGCGTGGCAGCTCCCGCTCCTCAGTATCTCTCAACGATCATGTGACTGTCGAGATTGAGGATATAGGTTCCCGATTCCAGTCCGTCAGCAATGCGGGCGAACAAATGCCCGATATTGCCGGCTCTTCGGATACGGAAAGTCTCATCGTGGTAATAGGCAACAACCTGGCCCAAGGTTCCGCCGGGCGCCGGATCCATGTCGATGCACAGATAGTCCCCTCCCCCGTTTTCCATGAACGGAATCCAGCCGGGCCACCACCAGGTCGGCCGAATGCCCGGATCGGCATCGATTGGCGCATGATCGGGGTTTTCGATATTTCTGCCTTCAGGAAACTGCTCGGACAGGAATTCATATGCGGAAACGATGTCGTCGACTGGCATCAAGCTGAATGCGTCCACAAGCGTCGGTGCGTTTCTGGCGGTCCCGCAAATGGGGGTGGAAGTCTACGCCGATCCGCCGTTCTGCCTGTATGATGTCCTCCATCGACGCCGGCGGCCGAAAGATCGGAGAGAACTCGGACGGCGCATTCTGCTCGATCCATGCGCCAATGCGGTTCAGATCCTCGATCAGGGTTTGGGACCCGATGGGTTCGGCATCTCGTCGGCATGCGGATGGTACATGAAGGTGCCGCTCTTCTGCAGCCGGAACTCATAGACGAAGGTCTGGCCCGGCTTGATATGCGGCTGCGTCAAGCCGCCGACGCCGTCCATGCCGTTGGGCAGCAGTTGACCGTGCCAGTGGACAGTGGTGTGCTCCGGCAGCTTGTTGGTGACGAAAATGCGCACCTTGTCGCCCTCCACCGCCTCGAGCGTGGGGCCCGGCGATTGGCCGTTATAGCCCCACAGATGCGCGACCATGCCCGGCGCCATCTCGCGAACCACCGGTTCGGCGACAAGATGAAACTCCTTCCAGTCGCCATTCATCCGCCAGGGCAATGTCCAGCCATTCAGCGTGACGACCGGCTGATAATCCGGCCCCGTTGTCGGAACGAGGGGCGGCTGCATGGTGGGCTCTCTCATGGTGGCAGCCTCGGGAATCGAAGCCGCCTGGACGCGGCCGGAAACCGCGCCCGCACTGATCAACGCCGCTGCACCCAGGAAATTCCGGCGAGAAACTGTCATGATACGGTCCTTTCCATTTTCAATGCCCGCCGCTCTGGGCAACCACAGGACTCTCGCCAGCCTCGCTGGCGGAACCACCGCCGCCGATGATCGCGGTCTCGAAATCGACTTCTGCGATGAAGAAGTCGCAGCTGGCATCGATGGCCGCGACATTGCTGGCGATGCTTTCGCGCGCCGTGGTGAGAAGCTCGAACACGTCGATCAGCATGCCGTTATATTCGAGCTGGCCTGCTCATTGATCGTCCGGCGCAGCGGCAGGATGCTGGTCTGGTATTGCCGGGCGATATCGTAGCTGCCGCGATAGGTCAGATAGGCGGAACGCGCCTCGGAGCGGACATTGACCGCCTTCTCCAGCAGGCGATTAACGGCCTGCATGTAGGTTTCGCGCGCGCGATTGACGCTGACCTGGCCCAGATCGAAAACCGGAATTTGGATTTCCAGTTCGAAGCCTTGCGGCGAGGACTTCTCCCGCACGCCATCTGCCGTTTCTCGCTCAATGTTGCCGCGCCAGAGCGTGTCGCATTGGTGAGCCCGAGGGATTTCGCCGTTGCATCCAGCTCCAGCCTTGCCGCAATCAGATCGACGCGCTTGCGCACCGCATCGGTCTCGACCTGGCTTTGCGTCGGGATGCGGGGCAACCTTGGAAGCTGTCCGGGCAGCTTGTAGTCGAGATCGGCGCCCCAAAGGCCCATCATCCGTGTCAGCGCCTCGCGCTCTGTCCCCTCCTTCAACCGTGCCTGAGCAAGCTCATTCGACACTTCTGCGTAAAAGGCGCCGGCCCGCGCCTGGTCAAGCTTGTTCGCAGCACCCCGTCTCGCCAAGCTTGCGGGTCAGATCGGCGGCGGCATCGGCATCGGCGGAGACACGCGCCTGTTCGAGGAGCGAGGCGGTCTGGCGGGCGGCGACTGCGTTGTAGTAGGCGCGGCGCGTTTGGGCCGCGGTGCGGAAGGTGGCTTCGATTGCCTTTTGCTGCGCCGCCTCGAACTGCGTCCTGGCGATGTCGCTGCGCTTTGGCAAGGTGAGGATCGCCAGGATATCGCCGACCAGCCGGCGCTCGATCTCCAGCGAGCCGCCAGTTGCCAGCCGCTCCACGCCGATGACCGGGCTTGGCGGCAGGCTCGCTTCCACGAAGGCCGCTTCGGAAATTCCCAGCGCATTATATTCCGCCTGAAGGCCGCGATTGTTGAGCAGCGCCAGTTGCACGGCGCTGTCAGCGGTCAAGGGCTTGGCAAGCAGGGACTTGACTTTGGCCTGAATAGCGGCGGCATCGGCGAGCGATGTGATCTTGGCCGTGTCCTTGCGGATCACCGTGCCGACATACCCGGTGACAGGGCCCATGCCGCCATCCGGGGTGAAGCTGGCACAGCCGCCAAGCAGGGCTGAAACCGCACTGAGCGCGGCGAACCGCTTCCATGGCAGTGCGACAAAAGCAGCGCTTTGAGTTTCGATCCGGCGCGCCATTATTCGCCCCCTGCCTTGGGAGCAACGCGCTCATTCCTTTCAATCCACGGCTTGGGATCGACTGGCCAGTAATCGACGGCTCCTGCCGTCACCGACCTATATGGCTTGGCAGATACATGGGTATCAGGGTCGGATGGATTTGGACCGGCGCCAATGGCAGGCAAGCGTGAACATGCGGACAGGATGACGGCAACGGCCGTCAGTGAAATGGGGTTCATGGTATCCTCGGAGTAAGCCCCCGATTGGCATCGCCTGCCGAATAGCGCCTTGATGGCCTAAGATACGTCATTAACGACGTCGTTAGCGACGTGTCTTAGGCGAGGTATGGGATGCGTGTTGAAATTCTTGGTCAGGAACGGCGGCGGCGTTGGGGTGACGAGAAGAAGCTCGACATTGTCATGTCGGTTGGGCTCGACGGTGCGACGGTCACTGAGATTGCACACCGGTACAATGTGACCCGATAGCAGATTTACGCCTGGCGGCATGAGCTGAGAAAGAAGGGTTTGTTACCGTTCACTGCCGAGACGGTCTTCGTTCCCGTAGACACGTCCGCCATGCATGGCGCCCCGGTCGTGCGGGAGGGCGTTGCGCGTGTGCCTGCTATGATCGAGCTGCGGTTGAACGATGGGCGCAGTCTTCGCTTCGACAGTGGTGTCGATGCCACCGTCCTTACCCGGCTCATCCGTGCGGTTGAAGCAGCATGATTGGGCCGGGAACCGGTGTTCGAGTGTATCTGGCCTGCGGGATCACGGATATGCGCAAAGGCATTGAGGGCCTGGCTGCACTTGCACAGGACGTGTTGCGTCAGAAGCCGACGGGTGGGGCGGTCTTCGCCTTTCGGGGAAGACGTGGCGACCGTTTGAAGCTTCTTTATTTTGATGGGCAGGGCTTCTGTCTGTATTATAAAATTTTGCAGAAGGGGCGGTTCCCATGGCCATCGGCCACTGATGGAACGGCGCGGCTGACGTCGGCGCAACTGGCCATGCTCTGGGAAGGAATTGACTGGCGTCGTCCGGATTGGGGGGCGCCACCGGCCCGTATCGGGTGATTTTATCCATCTGAACCTGCCTGAATTCCGCTTGTTTTTATGGAAATATTTGCTGGCTTATAGTAGTCAGGGTCATGCATAGCGCGACCCAAGACCTGACCGACGATCCCGCCGTTCTCAAGGCGATGATCACCGCTTTGCAGGCGGAAATCGGAAAGATGTCGGCGACGTTGCAGGCGCATGATCAGTTGATTGCGACTTTGCGGCTACGCATCGCCAAGCTGAAGAAACAGGTCTTCGGCAAGTCCTCTGAAAAGATCGAGCGCGAGATCGAACAGCTGGAACTGGCGCTGGAGGATCTCTTGATCGCCGCGGCGCAGCGCAATACGGCGCCGATCGATGAGGCCGATGAGCCTGTGCCTGTCGCCCCCTTGGCAAGCACGTCCGCAACGGTCATGCGCCGTCGGCCGCGCGTATCGCAAAAGGCCATTCGCGAGCGCCGGGAACTCGATCCTGGCAACTGTTGCCCGGAATGCGGCGGTGAATTGCGTCTTGTCGGCGAGGACGCGAGCGAAATCCTCGACATGATCGCGGCGCAGATGAAGGTCATCGAGGTCGCCCGGCTCAAGAAATCCTGCCGGTGCTGCGAGAAGATGGTGCAGTTGCCAGCGCCCAGTCGCCCGATAGCGGGGCAGCATGGCGGGAGCAGGTCTTCTGGCGTACATCCTGGTCTCGAAGTTCGACGACCATCTGCCGCTATATCGCCTGAACGAGATCTTCACCCGCATGGGCGCCGACATTCCCGACAGCACGCTGGTCGATTGGTGCGGTCGCGCCATGCTGGTGCTTCTGCCTCTGATCGAACGGATCGAGGCCGCGATCATGGGAAGCGACCTCCTTCATGCCGACGATACCCCGATCCGGGTGCTGGATCGCTCACTACGAGACAAGGGTTTAGGCAAAGGCGTGAAGAAAGGCAGGATCTGGACCTATGTCCGGGATCAACGGCCATGGGCGGGTGCTGCCCCGCCTGGTGCGGTCTACTACTTCGCCCCGGACTGGAAGCAAGAGCACGTGCTTCAACACCTCAGGCAGGCAAGCGGTATCCTTCAAGCCGATGGCTACAAAGGGTACGGGAAACTCTATGAACCTGGAGCAGATGGAGCGCGCCGCTTTCGGGAAGCGGCCTGCTGGGCGCATTGGCGCCGCGACTTCCATGATATCTGGACCTCGAACAAATCCCAGATCGCACGAGAGGCTCTCGATCGTATCGGTGCGCTTTACGACATCGAGCGAGACATTGCCGGTCAGCCTGCCGATATCCGCCTTGCCGCGCGTCAGAAGCACAGCAAGTCAAGGGTGGACGCATTGCGCCTATGGGCCGAAGCTCAACTCACACGCATTCCAGGCAAGGGCGATCTGGCGGCCGCTTTCCGTTACGGCCTGAGCCGGTGGGCCTCATTCTGCCTGTTTCTGGAAGACGGACGCGTTGCCATGGACAACAATGCCGCCGAGCGGGCGTTGCGTCCGATCGGCGTTGGAAGGCGCAATTGGTTATTCGCCGGCGCCGACACCGGCGCGGAAACCTTGGCGCGGGCCATGACGATCATCGAGACGGCCAAGATGAATGGCGTCGATCCGCAGGCCTATCTGGCCGATGTGCTCGACCGTATCCACGATCACAAGATCAACCGGCTCGACGAACTGCTACCATGGAACTGGACCCCGGTGGTCACCGTCTGCGCCGAGGCCGCCTGATGGCAACGATCACCTGCGTCTTCACCATCAACCACGTCGCCAACCTGCTTGAAGAGGATCCTGAGCTTCTTCAGGCAATCGTCAGAAACGATGACAATCTTAGCTACGGCAGCATCATCAGCGTCTACGATGGCACGGACGGACGAGGCAATGACCGCGCTCACTGACGATGGGATTAACGAGTTAAGACAAATGCTTGCTCACGCCCGCAAATCCGCGGAAGAATGGAACGACTTCCTCGACAGTTTTGTTGACGACGAAGAACTCATCGCCCGCGTCAAGACGAAATCTCTGCGGTAACAATCGGCCGGTTACTCCTCGGAGCAGGCCGGATCGGTCAAACGGCGGACCGTATGACGTCAGGCGGCAAACCTTGAGCCGCGCAGGGCGCAGCGATGAAGGCTGTCGGCAGATACCCAATGATATAAGCGCAGACGGATTGAATCCGTCAGCAGTCGAAAGGCGTGAAAGGGGATCGGCCGACGATCAGAGGCCGGCGGATCTCGGAGGACGATCGAGGCGCGTGGCTGGCGTTTCCTCCAGGCTGGCTTCGAGCAACGGGCGCTCGACAGTGCGCGCCAAGATCAGCGCTTTCACATCGCAGCCATAGGCGGGGATGGCAGTATGACACGCCATCGCGCAGCAGGAACCGGCCAGATCGTTGTGCTGGTGTTCGGGGCCGCAGGCTGGACCTGCATTCAGGCAATCCGGCTTCTGAGCCGTGTGCTGATTGCCATGTTGATGCTGCCCGCTGGAGTGACTATCTGCGCTCTGCGCATGATGTCCCTTTCCCACCGTTCGATGCCATGGATCCGCTCGCAAGACTCCAGCTCGTGCTTGTCACCGAAAAGGCAAGCGCGACCAGCAGAATCAAAATGGAGCGAAGCAGGAGCATCATGACGATAGCAAGATATCGGCGATATCCGAAATGACAAGCTGAATGTGTGCTTTGCAATTCCGTCCCTGGATGTTCGAATGGGGTGCCGCGGCTGGGGTCACGGCACCGGTTGCACATCGCATTGACCAACGTTCGTCGAGCAACTTTTGAGAATTATAGCGCATATGAGATGCGCAATAATCAGTCTCATATTAGATGACATTTCGACCACGCCGTAGGCGAAATAGGTTATATGACGAACTGTCTAATAGTATCAGTCATATATGAAGAATTAAATTGCGAGCGCTATCTCCGTCTGGTCGTTTATGAAGGCGGCCTCATAGTGCCGCGCCAAAGCCCCGGAGACGCCCAACTGTCGAAGCGCCTCACGCCATTCATCGGAAATACGCCGCGCTGTCTCGCGGATCATTTGGCGGGCGTCCTCTTCGGCGACCTCGAAAAACTCGCACGCTTCGAGGGCCAGACGGATCGACCGGTCATGCGCGCCGCCCTCGATGATCGCCGTTTCGAGGTGCGGATTGCGGTCAGGCGCGGGGTTCACATCGAAAACCGGAGATAATCGCCAGCGGCCGGCTCCCACATACAGGAACCCGTGGTTCTTCAGATGGTCATCCTTGTTCGATACGAGGATCGTGAAGATCAAACGCAGGAAGAGTTCGCGGAAATCAGCCTGCGGATCAGCGGCATTTGCCCGCATAAAGTCAACGATCTCCGTATAGGAACCGAGCTCGGTTCCAGTCTTTCCAAGGGCCGTGCGAGCCGAGATGTAAGGAATACGTGCGGTCCCGCGCCGGTCGAACCGCTGGATCAGAGCGACGGGGAATGGCGTGTCGGAGAGTTCCAGCCTGGCCTCCGGCGTGCGGATGCCGCATACCTTGGCCAAGTGTAGCGTGGCGACCTCGACACGTTCGATCGGTTGCTGGTCGTGGACCGATGTGAACTTGGCGAGCCAGAGCGTCTCGCCGTCCCGGACATTGGCCTTGGGACGTGCACCGCCGGAACCGCCCGCGCCGGCGAGCGTCTGCATCTCCTCTGCGGAAATCTCCCTGCCTTGTTCATAGGCCCGGGCGATGGCAGTGATCGCCTGCAGATCGACAAGGCGTGGCACAGCATCGGTCGCCCCACCCCGGATGATTTCTCCGCTATCGTTCAGAAACCGCAGAGCCCCCTGCCGGCAGGTATCATCGGACAGGGTCAGATATTCGAATTCGGAAAGGCCGTTGCCATAGGCGCGCTCGAGAAGCCTGCGGCCCCAGCTATCCGGCGCGGCGTCGGCGAAGACGCCCGCCAGTGCGTCGCGCACGTTTCCGGACTGGCCGGATGCATGAAATGGCCCAGCGTCAAGAGGGAAGGTCGGCTGCACGGCAAAGGCGCGGGGATTCTCGATCCAGGCGGGGTCATAGGTGAAGGTCGAGAACTGGCGTGGCCCAGCCTGCGTGAAACGCAGTTGACCAACAGGTGTCAGGCTCTCGCCGAGAACGACATGGGCGTTGAAGTCGGGCATCAGAATGACGCGCCGTCCGGATCGACGACATCCGGATCATCCTGTGCCGTCTTACCCTTGGCCTTCTGCCTGCGCAGTGTGGTCGCAAAAGACCGTCCGCGACGCGGCTCGCGTTCGGCGGTCAACGCCAACCCCAGATCGTCCTTGCGGATGTCGATCAGGTCGGCCAGCCGATCGACAAGACCGAGCACAACCAAAATATCGGCGAGCGTGCCGATTCCCACACCGGGATCCCCCTTTTCCAAGCGCGCAACGGTACTCGGCGAGGTGCCCGCGCGCACCGCCAGGTCAGCCGCGGCGATGCCGCGCCGCAAGCGAGCGCCGCGGACGTCGTGTCCGAGTCTTTCAAGGGTGGACTTTGATTTCGGCGATCCCATTAGCAACAATCCAGATACGAACACTAAAATCTTATATCACGTCATATATGACGGATTGTTGAATTCAACAAGGGAAATGCAACAGCTAGCCACGGGCGCTAGACCGTTGTAAGCAGGCGCACCGCTACGACTCTGGCGAGCTCTCAGGTCTGCTCTGCGGGTTCGGTGACTGATGCCAGCGCCGCCTTCTTCTCCTTGTTGCCATGCGCGATCCGTCGACGTTCATTCGTCGGAAGTCAATACAAGACAATTTCACTCATGTTTTGTTGACAAGAGCAGTCATTGTGGCTTTTATGCGGCGCGCGCACGATGCAGAAGAGGGGATTTCCATGGAATTGCGTTTCGGGCTGGGGACCGCGCTGGCCCTTATCATGACTCAGGCTGCCGTCGGGCAGGATGCGATCGAACTGAAAACCATCGAGGTGAAGACGGGTTCCGCAACCTCGACCATCGGCACCCCGCCGGAAGCCTATGCAGGAGGTCAGGTGGCGCGGGGCGGCCGTCTCGGCTTGCTCGGCAACCGGGATTTCATGGACACGCCATTCAACATCACGAGCTACACGGCCCAGACGATCGAGGACCGGGACGCGCAGACAGTGGCTGATGTGCTCGCCAATGATCCGTCCATCCGGAGCACCCATGCCTCTGGCGGAATGCTCGACTCCTTCTACATCAGAGGCTTTCCGCTGAACGAGGGCAATTTCGGGGAGGTCGCTTTCGATGGCGTCTATGGTGTCGCGCCAACCTACCGCCTCTTTGCCGATTATGCGGAACGCGTCGAGGTACTGAAAGGGCCGACGGCACTGCTTTATGGCATTTCACCGAACAGCGGCGTCGGCGGCACTGTCAATATCGTGCCGAAGCGCGCCGCGGATGTGGACCTGACGCGGGTCACCACCAGCTACATGTCGGAGCTTTACGGCGGCACGCATCTGGACCTCAGCCGCCGCTTCGGCGAGAGCCGTCAGTTCGGCGTGCGGTTCAACGGCAGTTTCCACGGCGGCGACACGCCGATAGACGACCAGACGCGGAAGGTCGCGGTTGGCGCGCTGGGACTCGACTATGAGGGCGAAGGCCTGAGGGCGACGCTCGATCTCATCGGCCAGCGGGAAGATTGGGACGCGCCGCAGCGCCCGTTCTTTCCCGCCGCCGGCATCCGGATTCCCGACGCGCCGGATGGCAGACTCAACATTCAGGAGCCCTGGGAATGGTCGAGGAGCGAGGATATTTCCTGGCTAGGCCGGGCCGAATATGACGTCAACGACAATATCACGGTATTTGGCGCTGTCGGCGGCGGAAGCTCGCGCGTCACGCGGCTTTTCGGCACTCCGACCCTTCTCAATTCTGCAGGCGATGTGAGCGTCACGCCGCAGAATTACATCTTCGACGTGGACAGGACGACGGCGGAAACGGGCGTTCGCGCCAATTTCGAGACGGCAGGCATAGATCATACGGTCACGCTGCAGGCGAGCGGCCTGCGCCAGAGCCTCGACCGGGGCGTCAACTCCGGAAAGGCCCAACTCACCAATATCTACCATCCTTTCCCACGCCCCGAGCAGGATGTGCCGGAGCCGGATAGCGCGCCCAAAGTCTCGGAAAATACCTTCTACGGCCTTGCTCTCTCCGACACACTCTCCATGGCGGATGACCGGGTGCTGGTCACGCTCGGCGGACGGTGGCAGCGCATCGACACGGAGAATTACAATCCGGCTTCCGGCGCTGTCACCACCTCGTCCGACGAAAGCGCGTTTGCGCCCCTCATGGGCGTGGTGATCAAGCCCTGGGAAAATGTTTCGTTCTACGCAAATTATGTGGAGGGCCTCAGCGTCGGCGATAGCGCACCGGCGAATGCGCTCAATGCCGGAGAGACGCTCTCACCCTACCGATCGCGGCAGTACGAAGTTGGCGCCAAGGTTGATTTCGGCCAGATGGCCGTGACCCTTAGCGTGTTCCAGATCGAAAAGCCGTTCGGGCAGCTTGAAGCACGCGGAAGCGATCTCGTGTTCCTGGAAGGCGGCGAGCAGCGCAATCGTGGCGTCGAACTCAGCATGTTCGGCGAGGTGGCGCCTGGGGTCCGGATGCTCGGTGGCGTCACATGGCTGCAGGGCGAGCTGACCGAAACGGCGAATGCGGCGGCGCGCGGCAACCGACCCATCGGTGTACCAGCCTGGCAGGTCAATGCGAGCGCGGAGTGGGACACGCCGTTTGTTTCCGGGCTCACCCTCGCGGGCAATGTCATTCATACCGCGAAGCAATATGCCGATACGGCGAATGCCATGGAAATCCCCTCCTGGACCCGGCTCGACCTCGGAGCGCGGTACCGTACCGAAATCGACAAGCGTCCCGTCACCTTCCGGGCGCAGATCGAGAATGTGCTGGATCTGGACTATTGGTCCGGCGTGGCCAGCTTCGGCACTCTCTCGCAAGGCGCACCGCTCACCGTGAAGCTGTCGATGACGGCCGATTTTTAAAGGCGGAGGGGCAAGCCCCTCCCCTTCGATCAGAGTGCATCGTCAACGATAAGATGAAGCTTGCCCTGCGAACAGGGCTCGACGCGAGCCTTGATGCGAAAGGCCGCGGCAAGGTTATCCGGCGTCAGCACCTCTGCAGCGGCGCCGAAATCCTTCAGTGTCCCATCCGCAAGCAGAGCCACCTTGTCGGCAAATTTCAGCGCCAGATTGAGATCGTGCAATGTAATGAGCACGAGCATGCCGCTGTCCTGCGCGAGGCTGCGCACGCGGCGCATTGCCTCCAGTTGCCGATGCATGTCGAGCGCGCTCGTCGGCTCGTCAAGAAGCAGTACCTGCGGCTCGCGCACAAGGCACTGGGCAAGGCCCACGAGCTGGCGCTGACCGCCGCTCAGTTCCGAAAGAACCTCGTTGGCCAGATTGCCGATATCGAGTGCAGCGAGCGCACGGTCCACCGCCACGAGGTCTTCTGATTGCAAGCGCCAGCCGCTGACCTGCTTGCGCGCCAGCAGAATGGATTCGAAGACGGTCAGTACCGCGCTCCCCGTCTGGTCCTGCGGCATATAGGCGATGGCCCGTTCCACCTCCGGTACTCCTTCGAGGCGGCAGTCACCCGGCCCCGGCAACAGACCGGTGATGCGGCGGAACAATGTCGATTTGCCCGCCGCGTTGGGACCGACAATAGCGATGACCTCACCGCCACGGCAGGGCGGCAGCGTAACATCACGGAGCACCTCGCGCGATCCGAACCGGGCGCCAAGGCGGTTCGTGCTCAGCACTACCATATTTCTCTCCCGCTCTTCAGGATCAGATAAAGGAAAACCGGCAACCCGATTGCCGCGGTGACGATGCCGATCGGCAGGACGGCGCCGGGAATGGCGACCTTCGCCAGAACGGAACTCAGCGATACGATCAGCGCGCCGGTTAGCGCACTTGCGGGCAACAGGAAGCGCTGATCCTCCCCAACCATCATGCGGGCGATATGCGGTCCTACCAGGCCGACGAACCCGACAGTGCCGACGAAGGCGACGGGAATAGCCGACAGGAGAGAAACGAGAATGAGCGTCTCCAGCCTTAACCGGCGGACCGGAACGCCAAAGCTCGCCGCGCGTGCCTCGCCAAGACGCAGCGCCGTGAGCTGCCACCGGCGGCGCAGGAAGATCGGCATCGTGACTGCCACCACCAGCGCCGTAAGGGCGAGTTTCGGCCAGGTCGTCTTGGTCAAGCTTCCCATAGTCCAGAAGACGATCGCCGCCACCGCCTGCTGATCGGCGAAATACTGGATGATGGCGAGCGCGGTATTGAAGCTGAACACCAGCGCGATACCGAGGAGCACGATGGTCTGGATCGAAGCGCCGCGCTTGAGGCTTGCCAGATGAATGATCAAGGCCGTCGCCATCGCGACAACAAAAGCGTTGACGGCGACGATGTAGTCACCCGCCAAGGGAAAGAGCGCCACACCGAAAGCCAGCGCCAGCGCGGCTCCGAAACTCGCGCCGGCTGATATTCCCAGCGTGAACGGGCTCGCCAGCGGATTGTTCAATATGGTTTGCATCTGCGCGCCGCCGATCGCCAGCGCCATTCCGACGACGATTGCCATCAGCGCCGAAGGCATCCGGATCGACCAGACGATGACGCGCATCTGCGCATTTACCTCGGACGGCATGAAAAGGGTGCGGACCACGTCCGCGATGGGATAATTGGCCGGCCCGGTGGCGATGTCGCCGATAAAGGCCGCGCAGAGCCCGGCGGTCAATGCGAGGAGAACGATCTGGCGCCTTGCGGTCAAGGCGATATAAGCGCCGCGCGCGGAACCGGCCGCGGCTTCATGGTAGGTATTTGTCATGATGGCCTGTCGGATAGGCTGACTGCATAGCCCGGCTGGAAGGGTATCGGCAGGAAGCGGCGATGATATTCGGCGAATGTCGCGTCCGGATCCAGATCGGCGAACAGGTCGGGATGAAGCCATTTCGCCAGTTGCTGGACGGCAACGAACCCATAGGGACTGTTGTAGAACTGATGCCAGATCGCGTGGAATCTCCGCGTCTTCTGGGCCGCGATGCCGGTATAGGCGCTGCGCGTGGTATACCATTCGAGCTTCTTGCGTGCCACGTCCAGATCAGCCCCAGGACCAAGCGGAATCCAGTGGCCGCCTGGCGCGTAGGCTTCCCAGTTGGCGCTGGTCACAACCACGTGCTCAGGATTTGAGGCGATCACCTGCTCGGGGTTGAGCTGTCCGAACGTGGTGGGAATAATGTCGCTTCCGATATTGTGCCCCCCGGCGAGTTCGACATATTTTCCGAAATTCTCCGGGCCGAAAGAAAGGCAACAATCGTCAGTGTACCCGCCGATCCGTTCGATGAACACACGCGGGCGCTGCGGTTTCGCACGGGCGAGCACGTCGGTGACTTGGGCCATGGCCTGCCGGCGGAATGCAATAATCTGTTCCGCGCGTGCCTCCCGTCCCATGATCTGTCCCAAAAGGCGGATGGTCGGCTCGGTGTTTTGCAGGGGATGATGCCGGAAGTCGATATAAAGGACGGGAATGCCAAGCGCCGCGAGCTTCTCTATATATTTGGCATCTTCATTGGCGCGCATCGCCTCGAGATTGAGAAGCACGACGTCCGGCTGGTGCACGATGGTCGATTCGATGTCGATCAGTCCATTCTCCTCCCCTCGGAAGGCGGGCAGTTCCGCGAGCTTCGGAAAGGCCTGGAGATATTGCGCATAAGTCGCCGGGTCGGCTTCGATCAAGTCATTGCGCCAGGCGACGACGCGGGCCAATGGGTTTTCCCTGTCCAACGACCCTATCAGATAGAGCTGCCGCCCCTCCCCCAGCATCATACGCCTCACAGGCGCGTTCACCTGCACCTTGCGCCCTGCGATATCCGTGACGGTGATTGGCGCCTGCTGGTCAGCGGCATGCGCCATTATCGGGACAAGCGTCGCGAGGATTACGACCACGGCACGCAACACCGAAGATTTCCCCCTCACAATATTACCTCCTTACCGACAGGCTGGCGCGCCCTCAGCCAAAGGCCGAGCGCTACCAGGAACGAGACCCCATAGAAGCCTGCAACGAGCGGGAATGCCACCCAGAGGCCAAAGTACTGGGTTGCTATCACACCGGCAACGATCCCGGCAACAGAAGCGCCTTGCTGGCAGGTCTGCGCCAGACCCAGCATGGAGCCTTGCCGCTCGTTCCGCGTTGCGGCCGAGATGAGCGAGAGGAGCACAGGCGTCGTTCCTCCCAGAAGCAGGCCCCAGGTAAAATAAAGCGTCATGAACAGGCCAATGCTTCTCGTAAAGCCGGCAAGCGCAGTGGCAACGAGACATGCAGCCGAGATCAGGACGCTCCATCCCAGCACGTAAGGCAAGGCGCGTCCCCTGAAGAGCCTGGCCCATACGGGCGCGCCGACAACGAAGCCGAAGGCCAGCAATCCATAACTCAACCCGGCAATCGAGTGATCTGCCCTGAACACATCTGTCATATAAAGCGAGAAAGGAACCTGCAGCACCATCCGGCTTGCCAGCAGCATTCCCATGAGCGCGAGAAGCCCTGAAACAGATGTGTCCACTTTTGCTGCGTCCGGCGATACAGTTTCCGGCGACGGCTGTATCGCCTTTGCTCCGGCGGGAGGCGTCGGCAAGACGGCCCAGGCGACAGCGGCGCAAAGCGCGCAGACCGCGCCGGCGGTGAGGTTGACCGCAGCGAAGGGCATGGCATCGAGGATGAGCCCGCCGAGGAATGCGCCCCCCAGCGAGCCGACATTGGTGGCCACCTGCAACCAGGCGAAAAGGCTGGCCCGATCCCGTCCACCGGTGACCTGCACGCCGTAAGCCTGTGCCGGGGCGATATAGCCGGCGCAGGCTCCCTGCAGGAAACGCAGCGCCTGAATCGTCCAGACATCCTGTGCAAAGGCGACCAGCAATTGTGTCACCGCCAGCCCCGCCAGCGCCCGAACCATCATAAGCCGGTTGCCGTAGCGGTCCCCCATGCGCCCCCAGAACGCACTGGTTACCGAGATGCCGAGCAAGGGGCAGACATAGACACCTATCCCTGCCAGGCTGAAGGCACTTTCCGACGAGCTAAGCGCCTTGATCTGGATGGGCCAGAACGGACCGCTCATTTCCATGGCGCCCATCGAAACGAACTGCAGACCGAAAAGCAGGGCAAAGACGGGGCCAAAGCCGCGCAGGGTAGCGGCTGTCCCGGTCATTGCGCGCTTGCCAGAGGGTTGGGCAAATGGTGTTCGACCCGGTAGTCGCGATAGCGCTCCAGATGCATGCGCAGTACGGAGCGCGTGGGCCAGGGGCGCTCGAGAAAGGCTTCCCGCTCTCCCGTCCAGAATGCATCGGATCGCATGCGCGGTCGCAGTGCGTCGAAGGCTCGTTCGGTTTCTTCACGCAACACGCGCCACAAAATATTGTCCATCAATGCATATTGCTCGCTGAGGCAAAGGGCGATCTCGTGCAGATGACAGACGAAGCAGGCATCAATCACGAAAGATCGTACCAAACTGATATCGCCGTCGAATGTCGTTGGCAAAATCCCTTTGCGGCTGAACGGCTTCAGATCATATCCGCGCTCCCTGAAAAGCGGAGCGAAACTGCGGCCGTCGCCGAAATCGCGGATGAGCAGTTTCCGCGGACGGCCTTTATCATCAAAAAGAATGGTGCTGTTCTGCTGATGCGCCTCGAACGCAATTCCATAGAGCAGATACATGGCCAGCGCTGGCTGGACCACGGTACGCGCATAGGCACGGAAGAAGGTGGTGACGTCCGCCTCGGCTTCGCTGCCCTTTCTGGCGATGAGTTCGCAAATGAGCGGGCGGCCATCGAACGGGCTTGCCGTCAGAAGTGCCGCCACCGTTACAGGCAGAAGACCATCCTGGCGCGCAAGAGGGTCGGCGTTACGGTAGACGACTGAAAGGAACCGTCCTGGATGCTCATCGCCGGTCTCCGGATGGTGAAGAATTGCACCCAACTCCTCGATGAATATTTCCAGCCCATCCTTGAGATCATCCTCTCCTAACAGAATGCTGGAAATCAGCGTGCTGAGACGCGGACCCATATGGATCGATTTCGCCTGCAAGGTCCGTTGCTCGCTCGTCAGCCAGATCGCGACCGGCAGTTTGATAAAGGGTCTGGCGTCCTGCGTTTCCTGTAGCATCGTTCGGAAGGACATGGATGGCAGCGTCTCGATTTCAGGCCCAGCCGGGTCAAAAATATCCGCTTCGATCTCGGGCGCGAATTCCCGGCGCACGAAGTTCTCCAGATGCCATGCATGTACGGGCAATGGAAGCCAGCTCTCGGGTGATTTGCCGCGCCGTGTGAGATCCTCAGCCCAGCTTTGCCACAAATCGGGAAATTTCTGCGAGAACCATTCCGAATAATCGCCGACATGCGGCATCTTCTCGACGTAAGCCCAATCTCGACGCAAGGCGGCGATGCGCAGACGCACCCGCGCCCCGAATTCCGGCGAGAGGGTAACGACGTCTTCCTGCGCCAGGCCCGGCTTTGCCTTCCATGTGGGGTAGAAGGGATGGCCCTCGAGCGCGCCCCACTGATCGAGCGTCATGGCGGCCAGATGCGGCGGCAAGCTTTGTTCGAGATAGCCGAGGAAACCGGGTGCGCCGGCTTCGGCGATTTTTCGGCGAAGGTCAGCGCTCCAGCTGTGCCTGTGGCGGCGCGCGAGGATGTCGTTCTCAACGCTGTTTTCCACGTCGCTCATCAAATGCTGCAGGCCATCAGGCGCTGGCGAAATGGCAAGGCAGGGTGCGATCTCCTGCATGAAGTGCGCAGGATCGTCGATTCTCTGCCGCGCGCCGTCACTATCCTGCACTTCGATCTGGCCGCGGTTACGCAAGGTTCCGGCGGGTGCCGGGCAAAGGTCGCTGAAATGCAGGACGCGGCGCGTCGGCCAGAGCGGCAACCAGGCCTGACGCCTATCATGGGCCCATAGCAGCGCGTCGGGGTTCAGAAGCCGCTCTGCGAAAAGGCAGCGGATGAGCCGGTTGATAGCGTTGCGCCGCGCATCAGCCAGAAACCTCGCATCGTCCTCTTGGCCATGATCTATCGGGGAAATCACCCTCTCGTCCATTATGCCGCCTCCGGCCAGTTTGAAGGAATATAGTCCGGCGCGCCATTGGCAAGACCACCATGATAGCTGCACGCCCATCGATAAGTGCTGGCAATCGCCGGAACCGGCACGTCCAGACGCTGCGCCATCGTGACCAGCAGCGCCTGCCCGAAGGCGATATCCTCATGGAAGGCACGGCTGTCGCGATCGATCACGAGCCCTGGCCCTTGTGGATTGGGAATGAGTGGCGCGCGAATATCAGCGTAGGCGCGGTTGGTGCGCAAAAGCGTATACATGGTTCGAGCATCGCCGATCTGGTCGCCATAGGCTTCGACAAGCTCCTGCCGGAGCGGCTTGACAGAACTCAGGTCAACGCCGAGCCGCGCCTCGCTCGCCCGCCGGATTGCCTGGCTTTCCGCATCGCAGGCTTCCAGCAGTTCAGCCCCCGCCAGTGGACAGTCGCTCCACCAGCAAAGTGGCTGGTCGAAGGGTTTTTTCTCGAAAGGGGCGCCGGGCCCGGCCAGCGCATAAAGCACGGCGGGGTGCATCAGCGCATTGCCCGGGGTCAGTGTGATTTCCAGATAATCCTGCAGCAGCGTGACGGAGGCGTCGTAAAGCCGGTTCAGCATTCCCAAGAGCGCAGCGCCGTTTGCCGCGTTCTCCCTGCGATGCAGCGCCACGAAAAGCTCGGCCTTCGCGCCGCCCATCCGCACACGTTCACCGGCAACAAGGTCGAAAGCGATGTGCGGCACGTCCTTCATGCCCCAGATCACCACATTGTCGCGACCCCGCAAAACCTTCGCTGCCAGCCAGTCAAAGCCGCAAAAGCCCGGAATCGCCCCGACATAAACGCTCCTGTCCTGCGGTAAATGCGGCGCTATGCGGGAAAGCAGTGCAGCCCGCGCATGGGCCGGCTGCGTGACGAGGACCAGATCGGAATTCTCAAGCGCTTTCCTGGGGTCGGTTCCCACATGATCGGGCCGGGCACTCAAGATTCCACCGTCGCGGATTATCGCTTGCCAATGGCCGTCGCCATCGGCCCAGCGTCCGGCAACGGCATCGTCACCGGTCAGGACGGAAACTGCGACGTCCGGTTTCTGTTTGAAGAGAACCGCATTCAGATGGCCGGTGCGGCCGGCACCACAGATCGTCACCTTCATGCGGCTTGCGCCTTTTCGATCAGCCAATCATCCAGTTGGGCGGCGATTGCCGGGTCGAGCAACTTGCGTTTTTCCATCCACTCGTCGTCGAATATGGTGCTAAGATATTTCTCGCCCCCATCCGCGACTGTGGTCACGACCGTGCCGTGGAGCTTGCCCGAGGCAATGAATTCCAGCGCCTTGTAGATCGCACCGCCGGTCGAGCCGCCGACAAGCAGGCCCTTGCGCCGGGCAATGTAACGCGCCGTCTCGAAGGCCTGCGTGTCCGTCACCTGGACGCCTTCATCGATACAACCATAGTCGAGCACCTTGCCGACCTCGTCACCCGCCGGCGTGCCGGTTCCCGATTGGTAGTATGGATGGCCTGGCTTGCCGAAAACGATCGATCCGGCGGGTTCCACCGCGATCGTCCGAATCGCCGGATTGTGGCGCTTGAGGCGCTGGGAAATACCAGTCATCGACCCGCCGGTGCCCACACAGCCCACGAATGCATCGATTCCGGCAGGGATCTGCGTGAGCAATTCCTCGACGTAACCGGCATAACCTTCGGGATTGGCCG
The DNA here is from genome assembly GCF_014640615.1 of Paramesorhizobium endophyticum. GTDB lineage: Bacteria > Pseudomonadota > Alphaproteobacteria > Rhizobiales > Rhizobiaceae > Paramesorhizobium > Paramesorhizobium endophyticum. The sequence continues at coordinate 28,201 of NZ_BMHH01000017.1, forward strand.
GATTGTCGGACTGGTTCATGAAGAGCGCTCCGGGAAGCTGCGCGCCGAGTTGCGCCGCCAGGCGTTGCCGTTCCACCACTGCCACTTCGTCTTCCCGGAAATCGCCTTCCACATAGCGAATTTCGGCGCCAAGCGCACGCATCATGCGGACCTTGTCCGGCGCCGCGTGATGATCCACCACGGCGATGAAACGCAAGCCGAATTCCAGCGCCGCCAACGCCAGTCCGGTGCCGGTATTGCCGGAGGAGGATTCGACAATCGTCCCGCCGGGACCGAGCCGTCCGTCGCGAAGCGCCGCAATGACCATGCTGCGCGCCATGCGATCCTTCATCGAACCGCCGGGATTGTTCTTCTCTATCTTCAGCACCAGCGTGCTGTTCCGGTTCGAAACGGGGATCGACATAACGGGCGTCTGGCCGATCAATTGCGTAATCGTCGTATGCATCGTCTATACCTCTTCAATCGTGTCGGGAGCGAGCATTGGCCGTCCTTCCGCATCTCGCAGAACGCACAGGCGGGCGGGCATCGGGTGGCGGTGGAATTCGTTTTCAAGTAGGTCCATCTGGTATCCGGCCGTATTGGCAAAGACCAGAAGGGCGCCGGCTTGCGGCGCAACCGGGAAGCTCAGCCATCGGTTGCTCAATGCGTCGTCATCCAGACAACTGTGACCGGCGAGATAAGCGCGGATTGGATTTGATTCAGAGCGCGGCGGCTCTGCAGGTATGAGAATGGGGTCGACCAGAAATTCAGAGCCGAACCAGGTTTCGCAGGCACTGAAGCTGCTGCCCTCCACGAAAACGACGTGGGCGTCATCACCCACAGCCTTTACGCGCGTGATCCGGAAGACCGTAAGGGCTGCCTGATCCGCAAGCGCGCGGCCCGGCTCCATGGCAAAGATGAGGTTTTCCTGCCTGAAATAGTCGGCAACAGTCTGACTGGCTTGGATTTCCGCCCGCAACAGTTGGTGCAGCCACTCCGCCGCCGAGAGCGCACCGCCATAGGGATAGAAGGAGTCAGGAACTTTTCCCGTGCGGTAGTCTTCTGCCCTTTGGATTGCCAGATGCGCCTGATAGTGCTCATGCTCGACATATTGGATGGGCAGACCGCCGCCGATATCGATCATGCGGGGTGAAAAACCCATTCCGCGGGCTTCCGCAATCAGGATGGCAGCTTCTTTCAACGCTGCGGCGCGCTCTTCCCAGCGATAGCCGCCAAGATGAAAATGCAGCCCGTCGAAACGCAACCTGCTTTCCCCGACCATACGGTCAAGACAGCGCATGACGATCTCCGCAGGCATGCCAAAGCGGCTCTTGCGCTGGCTCACAGGTTGTAGGCGCAGGAGAACCGGCTGGGTGCCCATCTTCGACGGCAAGCAACTGAGGAGGTCCTCAAGTTCCTCGGGAGAATCCACGGATATGAGCGCGTTACAGTCGATCAACTCCCGATGAAAGACCCGGGTCTTCGCCGGTCCTGTTGCTACAAGTCCGGCACCGTCGGCTCCCAAGCGCCTCGCATCACGAAGCTCATACAGGCTGGAAACATCTATTCCGGCCCCTGCGCCGAGCGCTGCCTGAATGAGCCCCGGTGATTTGTTGACCTTGGCCCCGTAATAGATGGCATGCTCGACGCGATGCCCGATCAGCGCTTCTTTCAACGCAGCAAGATTTTCCTGCAGGGCCCCTGGCCAGACCAGATTGAGCGGAGAACCATAGCGGGCAACCCAGTCATGGAGCAATGAGGCATCCCGGCCCAAAAGCTCTGCGGTTTGCTGATGTAAAATTGGCGGCAGGCCGCCATCAGGCTTGTGACAATGAATAGTCATGGGCGCACTTCCGCAGCCGGCAGCAGATCATACCCGAGCAAAAATACCAAAGGCACATCGCAGCGCGGCAAAGCCTGATCGAAGACATGACGCGTTGTCTTGCAAGGGAACTTTCGGCCGCTGCGCGCCATGGCGAAGATATGTGCGGGCGTGATCGTTTCGCCCGGACGCCAGCTTTCCACGCGCACCATGCTGTAATCGAGAAGGAAAACCGGCACTCCGGCCAGGCCAAGGCGATGGGCGGCTGCCAACCGGTGATGGCCATCCATCACAAACAACGCCTCTTTTTCCACCGCGATCGGGACGGTCCAAGCGCCGGCCCGCAGGATCTCTGCTTGAACCTCACGGACCCGTTGCGGATCGACTTCCTCCGTGGGAGCCAACTGGCTTGGGGAGACAATGCAATAATTCATATACCCCCCCTCATATTCACCAACTGCGCCATAATACATGAGTAGTTTTATCATGTTTATGACGGCTGCCAGCAGTCCAACTTAGAGGGAGGGCAAAACGGTGCACTGGAGGAAAGAGCGGCGGTGCCTGCCGGGAACTTAAATCGGCACTTCCAGTTGCCATGCGGCGTCGGCCAGACCAAACCGGTCCGTGTGATCCCCCCTTCGCCGGTGGCTATCACCTACGAGAGTCAGCAGAAGCGCATTGAAGGCACCGTCCGTCCATGAGGGCCGCGTCAACAGCCCGCGTGTCCAGATGCCGAAGCCTGCCCTCGGGCTTGACCCTGGGGACGGCGAAACGCCGGCTGATCACAGGTGCCGCTTTCGCCAGCAGCGCAGCATTCCTGTCCTTTGCGCCCTCAAGGCCTGGCTCGACGCGATTGCGCCAAAGGTCATGCCCGACACAAGCTTGGCGAGGCCGTCTCCTACACGCTCAATCAGTGGAAATATCTGACACGCTACACAGAGGACGGCAGCATGCCGATCGACAACAATTTGCTGGAGCGTGACATCAGGATTTTTGCAAAAAGCGCCGGAACCGGCAGGCATGGTTCCGAGAAACCTCCAGCCAGAGGCAACGTGCGCGGAAATTCGCGCTTACATTGAAATGACATACTCCAAAACCAAGCCTCTGCCTTAGGCAGGGGCTATTTCATTGCCACCTCTCCAGAGAGCAGCAGTTCCTGCTCATGCTCATCGAAACGCAGAAGATTGCCGTGCTGGCTTCTGCGCACCTTTCGCAAGTGGTCCCTCGGGCTCAGACCCAATGTTCGCTTGAACATTCGGGAGAAGTAATAGGGATCGGCGTAACCGACCTCGGCCGCAGTCGCTGCGACGGAACGTCCTGCTTCAAGAAAATGCATGGCGCGCTCCATGCGCTTGAACTCCTGATATTTGCGCGGCGTTCTGCCCACCCGCTTCTGAAATTCGCGCAGGAAATAGTCTCGGTTATAGGGTGCGGCATCCGTGGCCTTACCCGCGATCTCCGGATCGAGCGGGTTGGCCGATATCATGGTGATGGCCTTCATCACGGCGAGATCGAGCCCTTCCGTTCCTTCCAACGGGAAGCTTGGTCTGTCGTTCCAGCCAATAAATGCATCATCGATGAAAGCGATCAGAAGCACCATGAACAGATGATGCTGACCGAGTGTCACTGACGAGGGCGGGGCGCTTTGACGGTAGTGCCGAACGAGTGGTTCGAGGAGCGGCCAGCGGCTCAAACGGGTCTTCGGCTTCAACTCCATCTGCGCGATAAGGTTGTGTCGGCCGTAAATATCCAACGTGAAATGCTGGGCGACGCCTCTATACATTGAGATTTGCTCGTTCCAGCCGACGAAGCGTTGCCCACGGGAAATCAACATGGCGTCGCCAGGATCGAGAATCCTTTTTTCGCCGTCAATGAGATAATGGCCCTGTCCTTCCAGGCAAATGATGAGGTCATCGACCTGATTGGATTTGTCGATCTGCCAGGTGCGCGAGTGCTCCATTCGGATCGCCGCGCGCGTCAGGTTCAGTTGCAGGGCAGCAGGTGGAATGGAAGAAAGAATTCCACCTTCGATTTCGTCCATCTTTTTCCTCGTCTTTGTTAATTCAAAATGGCTTGGATTTTTGGTTTTGTCACGTCATAAACCTGCTACATGACGCTTAACGCCGAGGGAGGAGATCGGTTTTGGCGATGGATGTGACGATAATCGCACGCGCCAATGATCGACCTGGGAGAACCACTTGTACGAAATCGTATTCTGTTATTCGCGTTCCTACGGGGCGCGGGGAGGAATGTCGTGACATCTCAACGCTTCTTGGGCTTGGGATATCTGGCGCCCTACATTATTGGCCTGCTGATCTTCACGGCGGTACCTTTCCTTGGCTCCCTCTATCTCAGTTTTACCCGTTATGACTTGATGAGCGACCCTACCTGGGCAGGCCTGGCTAATTACGAGCGTCTGTTCACCCGCGACCGCACCTTCATGAAGTCATTGAATGTGACGCTGTTCTACGTGTTCCTGACCGTTCCGCTGAAGCTCGCCTTCGCGCTTTTCATCGCCGCCATTCTCAATTACAAGCTGCAATTCATCAATTTCTTCCGCACCGCATTCTATGTCCCTTCGATTCTCGGCGGATCAATCGCGATTGCGGTTCTGTGGCGCTATATCTTTGCTTCGGAAGGGCTTGCAAACATGGCGCTTGCGGCCATTGGCCTTTCTCCGGTCGATTGGTTCGGCGATCCCGGAAACGCGCTTTTCACCATCACGCTTCTGCGTTGCTGGCAGTTCGGCTCGGCTATGGTGATCTTCCTTGCGGCGCTGCAGGCGATCGACAAGTCGCTTTACGAGGCGGCAGCTATCGATGGTGCCGGTAAGGTCAGAACGTTCTTCTTCATCACCCTGCCGCTTCTGACACCGGTTATCTTCTTCAACCTCATCATGCAGATGGTTCAGGCATTCCAGGAGTTCAACGGCCCCTACATCATCACGCAGGGTGGACCGCTGAAATCGACGTACCTGCTGCCCCTCTACATTTACGATGAGGCGTTCAAGAAGTTCAACATGGGCTATGCCTCTGCCATCGCCTGGGTTCTCTTCACCATCATCACGGTACTGACCCTCGTGGCCTTCTGGTCTTCGAAGAAGTGGGTCTATTACGCCGGCGACAAGCGGAACTAATACCATGACGGATATCGCAATCTTAAACGACATCCAGGCAGCACGGCGCGCCAGGCTCAGGCTGATATCGACCACGGTACGCTACGTGCTCCTTTTCGCCGTCGGCTTCATCATGCTTTATCCTCTGATCTGGCTGGTGGGTGCGAGTTTCAAGACCAACTCCGAGATATTCACCGGTGCCGGCTTCATTCCGGAGAACCCGACACTGGACGGGTATGTACGCGGATGGGAGACGTCTACGCCCTATACGTTCGGACGCTTCTTCTGGAATTCCTTCCTGATCATCCTACCGAAGGTCATCGGAACAGCCATTTCCTGCACCATGGCTGCCTATGCTTTTGCCCGCTTCGATTTTCCGTTCAAGAAGATCCTGTTCAGCTCCGTCATCGCGATCCTGCTGTTGCCGAATGTCGTCACCCGCATTCCGCAGTATATCCTGTTCCGCGACCTCGGCTGGCTCGACAGTTTCCTGCCGCTCTGGGTGCCGTCCGCACTGGCTGGCGACGCATTCTTCGTCTTCATGCTCGTGCAGTTTATGCGCTCTCTTCCGTCCGACATGGAAGAGGCGGCGCGTGTGGATGGCGCAAACAGCGTGCAAACGCTGATCTACATCGTCGTACCGATGTTGGCCCCGGCATTGATCTCGGTCTGCCTGTTCCAGTTCATGTGGACGATGAACGACTTCCTCGGACCGTTGATCTACCTGTCCTCGGTCGAAAAATATCCGGTGAGCCTCGCGCTCAAACTCTCCATCGATACCACCGAAGCCTTCGAGTGGAACCGCATCCTGGCGATGTCGGTCCTGACGATAGCGCCCGCGCTCGTCGTTTTCTTCGCAGCACAACGGTATTTCATTGAAGGGATCTCGTCTGGCGGGGTCAAGGGCTGAAAATGGCTAGTGTAGAACTGAAGAACCTCGAAAAGATCTATGGCGGCAACTTCAAGGCGGTCCACGGCATCAATCTCGAGATCGAAGACGGCGAGTTCATGGTTTTCGTCGGCCCCTCCGGCTGCGCCAAGTCCACCACGCTGCGCATGGTCGCAGGACTTGAGGAGATCACCGGTGGGGAAATTCTGATCGGCGACCAGCGGGTCAACGATCTGCCGCCCGGCAAGCGCTCCATCGCCATGGTGTTCCAGAATTACGCGCTCTATCCCCACATGAAAGTCCGCGGCAATCTCGCCTTTGGCCTGAAGATCGCAGGCGTTGCCAAGCCCGAGATCGAGAAGGCGATAGACAGTGTGGCGCGTATTCTGGAGATCGAGTCGCTCCTCGACCGGTTGCCGAAGCAGCTCTCCGGCGGTCAGGCGCAGCGCGTGGCACTGGGCCGTGCGCTGATCAAGAAGCCGGGCGTGTTCCTCTTCGATGAACCGCTTTCCAATCTGGACGCGAAACTGCGCGCTTCAATGCGCGTCCGCATTACCGATCTTCATCGGCAACTGAAGGCGGAAGGCCTGTCATCGACCGTCATCTACGTGACCCATGACCAGACGGAAGCCATGACCATGGGCGACCGGATCTGCGTCATGCAGACAGGCCGGATCATGCAGGTGGCGACTCCAAAAGAGCTCTATAATCACCCTGCCAATCTCTTCGTTGCCGGCTTCATCGGTACGCCGGAGATGAACCTGGTCGACGTTGCTTTGGAAGGCTCCGACTTCGTCATCGCTGGCCAGCGCCTGCCGATCGGCCAACATCTGGAAGGACGCCTTTCAGCGCGTCCGAAGGGCGCTGTCATCGGCATCAGGCCGCAGCACCTTTCTCTTGCCATGCAGGATGACGGCCCGGCGCTTCAGGCAAAGCTCACCAATGCTGAATTCATGGGGCACGAGGTCTATCTCCATGCCGATCTTGCCGGACAGAAGCTCGTCAGCGTCGTCGGCGCTGCGGAATTCGAGGAGCTTGGTCGCTCCAGCGAGCTGCGTCTGAAGCCGGACCCGGAGAAGCTGCACATTTTCGACAAGGCCGACGGCCGCAATGTCTCGCTGTGATCGCGCGACACGAACCAAATATACAAGGAGGAGGAAAACAATGAACACGTTTAAGAGAACCGTGACCCTGCTGGCTGCAACCGCCTATGCTGCGATGTCCATGGCGCCAGCCGCCAGCGCTGCCGAGCTTAGAATGTCGTGGTGGGGTGGCGAAAGCCGCCACGTTGCGACCCAGAAGGCTATCGCGGCCTGCGGCGGGAAATATAGGCATACGGTCAAAGGTGAGTTTACCGGCTTCGATGGCTATCTCGAAAAGCTGACCACGCAGATGGCCGGAAAGACCGAGGCGGACATTATTCAGGTCAACTGGCCATGGCTGCCGCTTTTCTCCAAGAATGGCGAAGGATTTGCCGATCTTCGGCAGCTCAAGGGTATCGATCTTTCGCAATGGACGGAAAACGATCTCGAAGCCGGTTCGATGAATGGTAAGTTGCAGGGTCTTTCTGTTTCCACGACCGGCCGGGTGTTCTTTTTCAATACCACGACGTTCGAAAAGGCTGGCGTCCAAATTCCAAAAACATGGGATGAGTTCTTCGAGGCGACGAAGACCATCAAGGAAAAGCTCGGCAAGGATTACTATACGTTTAATGCCGTAAAGGAGACCGCCCAGCTTCTGGTGACGCTCGCCGTCGTGCAGAAAACCGGCAAGGATCTCGTCGATGAAAAGGCCAATCGCGTAGCCTGGACGCCGGAAGAGCTTGCAGGCGCAATCTCCTTCCTCGGCAAGCTGGTAGAGTCCCGCTCCATCCGCTCGCAGAAGGAAGAGGCGGCAGACGGCAACGTCAATCTTTATGAGAAGCCCTCCTGGTCCGAAGGCCGCATCGCGGGTTCCTATGAATGGGATTCGACCTATTCAAAATATGCCGACCCGCTGAAAGCAGGTCAGGTCCTAAAACCGGTGCCTATGCTGAAACAGGCCGATGCGGTGACCGAAGGCGTCTATCGCAAGCCATCCATGGTGTTCTCGGTCTCGCGCAACTCGAAGAACCCGGAAGCGGCAGCGCAAATTCTTAACTGCCTGCTAAACGAGCCGGAAGGCATCGATACGCTGGGAACATCGCGCGGCTTGCCTGCTTCCAAGGCGGCAGCAGCACGGCTCGGCGATAAGGGTGAACCTGAAGTTCGGGCAGCGAATGCCATCGTCATGACTGCCTCTGGTCCAGCCGTTTCACCCTTCAACGAGCATCCTGAAATCCGCTCAGCCTTCGTCGATACGCTGGAAGAGTTCGCCTATGGCCAACTGACCGCCGAGGAAGCCGCCGAGCAGATCATCAATTCAACCAACGAGGTTCTGGCAAAGTTCGATTGATGCAGATGGCCGTGATCAAGATCGCGGCTAGACGACTTTGCCGATCAGGCGTGCCTTCGCCGATTTTCCTCAGCGAGGGCTAGAGATAAAACGAGACCGAACATGAACCGACCCTCGCTCATCGCGCATTCCGCGCGCACAGCCGCGCTTTGCCTTGCTGTCCCCGGTGCCCGCTACAATCTTCCCGCGGAGGTTTCCTGGCGCTTGACTATGCTCGACGCTGAAGGTGACGAACGCCGTGGCCGCACAACGACTGTTGTGACGTTGTTGCACGACCTAGAGCCGGACACCGCATACAGGTTCGATGCAGAGGGCTTCGAGGGCCTGGAATTTCGCACCGCCATTTGTGCGGGTCTCGTGGATGCGTGCGATTTTGCTATTATGCCGGACGTAGCGCTCGATGATGCAGATGCAGCGCATGCCAACACTCAGGCTTTTTCTGAAGCAATAGAAGCTGTTCCGAAAGGGGGAACTCTCAAGGTTCCAGCGGGTATCTGGACCGCTTATCCGTTGCGATTGAAAAGCGATATGTCGTTGTATCTGGCAAAAAGTGCCGTGCTCCGTGCTCCCTCAACGCGCGAAGGCTGGACGATCCTCGCCGCGCAGGATGCCGATGGAAACATGCTTGGCAGTTGGGAAGGATTGCCCGCCGCTTGTTTCGCCGCCCCCCTCCACGCGATTTCGGCAAAAAATCTTGTCATCGAAGGCGAAGGGACGCTGGATGGCTCCGGCGACCAGGGCGACTGGTGGACGTGGCCGAAAGAGACACGCGACGGTGCTCGCCGCCCCCGCGGGCTGCATCTCATATCGAGCAAGAACGTCAAGCTCTTCGGCTTCACCATTCAAAATGCCCCGTCCTGGACGATACATCCTCAAACCTGCAACCATCTGGTGGCTGCGGGCCTGACCATCAAGGCGCCAGCGGACAGCCCGAATACAGACGGTTTCAATCCCGAAAGTTGCCGGGACACTGTCGTTACGGGCGTGCGCTTTTCTGTTGGCGACGACTGTATCGCAGTCAAGGCGGGCAAACGCGGGCCAAAGGGGGAGGACGATCATCTTGCCGAAACGCGTGGCGTTAGCGTTCGCCACTGCCTTATGGAGCGCGGCCATGGCGGCTTGGTGATCGGCTCGGAAATGTCCGGTGGCGTCCATGATGTGCTCATCGAAGACTGCGAGATGATCGGCACCGATCGCGGTTTGCGTCTCAAGACGCGGCGCGGGCGCGGCGGCTCAGTCACGAACATCACCATGCGCAGGGTCCTGCTGGACGGCGTCCAGACCGCACTATCGGCCAACGCACATTATCACTGCGATGCGGATGGGCATAGCGAGTGGGTCCAATCAAGACATGCCCTGGCGGTCGATACGGGTACGCCTCAGATCAGCAGTATCACAGTCGAGAATGTCGAAGTTCGCAATCTTTCCCATGCGGCAGGCGTCTTTTTAGGCCTCCCGGAAGCGCCTATTCGGGATATCGAAGTTCGCGGGCTCAAGATCGTTTCGCTAGACCCAGATGCCATCGCAACAGCACCCATCATGGCCGATCACGTTCGTCCGATGCGGCATGAATCAATCGTAAGCGAACGGGCCGAAGTCCGTTGCGACGACCATTCGCTGATCAGCCAATCACCCATTTCCCTTCTGTCACAAGCCGGTGGGGCCCAAACGTGAACGCCTTGGATTATTTCGAACAGTTTGCCGGCCGTTACCAGCACTACAAGGGTGGAAGCTGGTGTTACGAGGATGGCTGCATCTATCGCGGCCTGCAGCTTCTTCATGAAGCGACCGGTGAGAAGCGCTGGGACGATCATTTGCACCGCATGGCCGATCAACAGATCGGTGAAGACGGTGTACTAGCGGGTTACGATCCGCATGAGTACAACATCGATCACATTCTGGCGGGGCGCGTTCTGTTTCCAATGTACGAAGCGACTGGAGACAACCGCTACATAAAAGCGGTCGAGCATCTTGCCGGGCAGCTCAAGACCCACCCGAGAATTCCTGCCGGAAACTACTGGCACAAAAAGCGCTATCCGCATCAACTCTGGCTTGACGGGCTCTATATGGGCCTGCCCTTCCAGATCGAACACGGCAAGGCAACTGGACGACCGGACCTCATCAGCGACGCGCTGCAACAGATGGCAACGGCACTCGCCCTCACCGCCAACCCGGGTGGGCTCTATGTCCATGGGTATGACGATAGTCGCGGACAGAGCTGGGCCGATCCCGTGACTGGCCGTTCCCCCGCGCTCTGGGGTCGCTCGCTTGGCTGGCTTGCGATGGCGCTCGTCGATTGCATGACGATATTGCCAGAAGACCAAGCGACGGCATCGCTCCGCAAACGCACTGCGACAATGTTGAACGAGGTAATGAATCGACAGACCGAAAACGGTCTATGGATGCAGGTTTTCGATGCTCCCGATCTTGTGGGCAATTACGAGGAAACATCCGCCTCCACCATGTTCGCCTATGCGCTTTTCAGAGCAGCGCGCCTGAAACTATTGACCGGAGAGGAGGGAGACCGCGCACTTGAGGCGGGCCGCAAAGCGCTTGGTGCACTGATCGAGACCAAGCTCGAACAGGACACCGATGGTGCAATCGAGCTCTGCGGCATCGTCCACGTCGCTGGCCTCGGCGGCTTCGATGGCAACTACAGGGACGGCTCGCCGGAATATTACCTGACCGAACCGGTGGTGAAGGACGATGCAAAGGGCACAGGCCCTTTGATGATGGCCTATGCTGAGGCTCTGCTGCTTGGTGTGCAACCCGGCTCTTGCTCTTAATCAAGGCTTCGAGGCTGGGGAGGTGTCATGACAATGGGTTTGCGAACGGTGCCTGCTACAGCAGGCAGATTGAGCCGGCATTGGCGCAACGATGCTGCGCGTCAAATTGCCGTGGAAGTGGAGCTTGCCTTGCGTCGTCAGAAGGTCGCGGTTACAAGCGAGACGCTCGACGTCGCGGGAAAGCTGGCGGCCCAAGTGCTTATCGCTGTCACGTCACTTTCCCCGGAGCACCGGTCGGCCGTGGAATCGGCCGGCAAACTGCTCCCGGATGCAATCTTCAGACTGATCCTGGCGCTGGCAATGGAGATAGACGAACGACAGGAGCAAGTCCCCTTCCAAAATGAAATGGCGGGGCACGTTGACGCGGAAGCTACCTCAGGACGCAGGCGTTCCGACGCTCGATTCCCATTGATGCAAAGCTGGGCGGGAGAAGTGGCCGGTCAAACTTTCATCGAGAACGAACTTAAGATTCCACGATCGACGCTGCACCTCTGGAAACGTCGTAATGAGGTCATCGCACTGCCTAAAGGCAGGCGAACGCATGTTTTCCCCTTGGCGCAATTCGTCGATGGACGCCCGGTCGATGGCATCAGCCGCGTGCTGAAAGAGATCCAGAACCCCCGCACCGCATGGCTGTGGCTCGTCACACCCTGCGACATGCTGCGTGAAGAAATTCCCCTAAACCTGCTCAAGCAAGGCAAAATCATTGATGTTGCCAACGCAGCGGCGCATGTTCATAATTAAGTGAATTATGAATGATTAAATTATAACGACATGAAGCATTGCACAAAATGAACTATATGAACAAATTAAACAATTTTATAACTGCAAGACACAGTAGAGCAACACCAAGTTTACAATCATAACATTTATAACAACATCATTTATTACTTAATTGTAATTGCAAGAATCCTATGTCTTTTCATCCCGTCGATGGCTCTCGGTGAGCCATTTTTCACTGAGCGATACCCCCTGTGGTTTGCAGGTGAGCCTCGCTCCAACTCGATGGGGAAAACAATGAACTTGTGGGGAAATGCCTGGGGTTTGGTGGCTTTGCCACTGGCCGTTTCCGTGGCGAATGCCGGAGATGCCAGCGTTACAGCTGAACCGGAGCCAATAGAATATGTCCGCATCTGCGACGCTTATGGTGCGGGCTATCTATATATTCCCGGGACGGAGATCTGTCTGCGGGTAAGCGGCTATGTCCGCTTCGACGCCAGCGCCGGGGACGGCGGTCGCACGGGTGATGGCCGTGAGGTCACGGACGAAAACGGCGATGTCAACCAGACATGGAAGACGAATGCGCGGCTCTCGCTCCGTACCCATACGGCGCAGGAAACGGAACTCGGCTCGCTCAAGACTTACACGGAAACCCGCTTCAACTTCGTCAATGGTGAAACGGGTTCACAAACAATGCACTATGCCTGGATCCAGCTTGGCGGCCTCCGCCTTGGCCTGGATGCCACAGCTTTCGACCAATTGCTTGGCGACGCCGGTAAGGTCATTCAGGACACGATGATCCATTACGGCATAAAGGAAACCAACACGATCCGTTACCTCTGGAAAGGCGAGGCCTTCGAGGGCGTCATCTCGCTGGAGCAAGGCAAGGGCGACTCGACCATCGACAGCTATGTTCCTCATATGATCGCCGGTGCCAAATACAACGGCGACTGGGGATCGATCGGCGCGGTGGGAGCGTATAACAGTGTCTGGGAGGAGTGGTCGGGCAAGGTCCGCCTGGATGTGAACCCCACCAAGGCGCTGACGCTTTTCCTGATGGCGGGCTATGGCTCGGACGATCATGTCGACGAGCACCAATACAAGCCGTGGAGCGGCAATCTGGCGCTATGGGGCGGGGGCACCTACAAGCTTAATAAGAAGACAGCATTCAATACCCAGGTCTCCTACACAGACACTAAGGATTTCGCAGTGGCGGCCAACGTTGCCTTTACCGTTGTACCAGGCTTCGTCATCACTACGGAGATCGACTATTTCGACAATCTGGACAACAAGGTTGACGAGAGCTTCGGAGGAATAATCCGTTTCCAGCGAAGCTTCTGACCCATCTTCGGGTTAAATGGCTCCGTTGGATCGGACAGCCATTTAACCCACCCTTTCCCTGAGGGTGATCGTCAAGGTGCGCCTGCGTGTGCGCTTTGCCTCTCGCGCCTTGATCCAGAGGGATTCGATGAGATCGCAGACCGTGTGCATGGCGAAGGCGAGCGAAATTTAACTCATCCGATTCTTCTGAGAGATATATGTCTTAAGATCAACAACCAGCGGAGATTTCTGCATGTTGAATGTCGTCACACGACAGGCCGTTAATCCGGAATATGCCAAAACGCTCGACACGGAAGGCTTGCGCAAGCACTTTCTTGCAAATGACATGTTTCGCGAAGAAGAAATCCGACTGATCTATACGCACTACGATCGCTTCGCGATGGGCGGTGCGGTGCCCAACGGCGCGTCGCTGACGCTTGACAAGGTGGAAGAGACAAAGACGCCGTCCTTCCTTGATCGTCGTGAAATGGGCATCGTCAATATCGGTGAGACAGGAACAGTCAATGCATGCGGCGAGACCTACAGGTTGAACCGCGGCGATGTTCTTTATCTCGGGGCCGGCTCAGGTGCTGTGACATTTGCAGGCGCTGGCCGCTTCTATATCACGTCCTGCCCCGCACATCGCGCCCTTCCGGCGAAACTCATCACAATAGCCAACAGCAAAGAGATGAAGCTCGGGGCTGTCGAAACATCGAACAAGCGCACCATCAACCAGTTCATCCATCCGCTCGTTTTGGAAAGCTGCCAGCTGGTGTTGGGCTACACTACTCTTGAAGACGGCTCGGTGTGGAATACCATTCCTTCGCACATCCACGACCGCCGGATGGAAGCCTATCTCTATTTCGGCATGGACGAGAAGTCCCGTGTTCTGCATTTGATGGGCGAGCCACAGGAGACGCGCCATCTCTTCATTTCCAATGAAGAAGGCGTGATTTCGGCCCCATGGTCGATCCATTCCGGTGCCGGGATCGGCTCCTACACCTTCATCTGGGCTATGGCTGGCGACAACGTCGATTATACTGACATGGACTTCATCCAGCCAGGGGATTTGAAATGACCAATCCCTTTTCGCTCGCCGGACGTAAAGCACTGGTGACGGGCGCAAATACCGGGTTGGGGCAAGCGATTGCGGTTGCCCTTGCTGCTGCTGGCGCTGAGGTTGTTTGCGCAGCACGTCGCGCACCTGACGAGACCATAGAACTGATTTCGAAGCAGGGGGGCAAAAGCAGCGCCCTGCTTATCGATTTCAAGAATCCGCATGCCGCAAGAGACGTATTTTCCGGCACAGGTTTCGATATCCTTGTCAACAATGCAGGCATTATCCGCCGCGCCGATTCAGTCGAGTTCAATGAACTCGACTGGGATGAGGTGATGAATGTCAACCTCAAGGCCCTGTTCTTCACCACGCAGGCTTTCGCCAAGGAATTGCTCGGACGACAGCAACCCGGAAAAGTCGTAAATATCGCGTCGCTCCTGTCTTTCCAGGGTGGCATCCGTGTGCCGTCCTACACTGCGGCAAAGCACGGCGTTGCGGGTCTCACCAAGCTTCTTGCGAATGAGTGGGCGGCAAAGGGCATCAACGTCAACGCGATTGCGCCCGGCTATATCGAGACCAACAACACGAAAGCATTGCGGGCGGACGAGAACCGCAACAAGGCTATTCTAGAGAGAATCCCCGCCAATCGCTGGGGAAGGCCAGAAGATATTGCCGGGGCGGCCGTCTTCCTTGCGTCGTCCGCGGCAGATTATGTGCATGGTGGGATTCTGAATGTCGATGGCGGCTGGCTCGCCCGATAGTAGATATCGGTTAATGAGGTGGAGGATTGATGGGGACTGCGCGGTCCGGAGGTGATGGAACCCGCGCCGCAGAGCGCACCAATCGTATCGTGGCTCATTCCTTGCCGAAGATCTTGCTGAGCTCACCACGCGTGACCGGCTGGAAATATCCCACCGCTATCAGCACCATCACCCTGAACTCGGAGAGCGCCGCGGCGGCCGAGCGGGTCGGCGCAGTGGATGCCAGTGAGAGCGGCGGTGCAGAATTAGTCCACGGTAGCGGCGGGATGGTCCCGCTTCGGGCGGAGTAAAAATCGGCCACCTATTTCCCTTCTGCAACGACGGCAGGAGGGTTGGGGACGCGATGCGGTGCATTCCGAGGACTACAGGTCGGTTATAGCGCCCTTGCCCGCCATTCAAATGAACGAAATATTGCGGTTGATAACATATGTTCAAATGCACCCGTCGCCAGGCCACTGAAAGAATTGAGGCCGATCAGATTATCAGCCCGCCAGTTCTCCCCGCATCACCCTTCACAATGGCGGGTACGTGTCGGCTTTTGGTTGCTGCGAGAAGAAGTACGGGAGGACGCCGAAGGGTTTCTTCCAGTCCGGGCCGTTCGTTTAGGAACTCCGGCAAAGGTCTCGGCTCTCCGAGACGGTCGAGCCGAAAGCCTGCCGCGATCAGCGTGTTGACATAAGTCTCGACGGTGCGGTGAAATTTCACAACCCCATCGACAAACCATGAGGTGCTGCGCTCCCCTTCCTCTTGATACCGGTCGAGAGGCCAGTGAAGGGCCGTTCCATCCACATCCAATGTCCAGCTGACAGGATTAGCGGTGCACACCGGATGCTCAACGGAAAAGATGAACCGCCCTGCCGGTGCAAGGGCTTTGAACACACGCTCCACCACTGCCGCGTAGTCTTCGACATAATGCAGCGCCATTGATGAAACCACCAGCTCGAAGCTTTTGTGCACCTCGACCCCGAGCATAACGCGCGAAATCCCCGAAGCCGCAACCGAGATCCAGGATGTGCAGTCCAGCCAAATCCGGGAGCAGCGCATGAAGTGCGGGAACTTCAAGTGCACCGTTCAGGCCGGTATCGTTCTGACGCAGATCCTTGTATCCCTCAAAAAACGCGGGCTCGTCATAGACGTTCTGAGGTGTGCGTTTACCCAAGATGCTCATATGAAAATCGACAGCTCCCTTTTAAATACGTTTCGCAAAAGCTCGCAGAGCATCCGACGGCAGCGAGATTAAACTCGATGATGGCGAGCGTTTTGCCGTTCGCCAGCTTACGCCGGGAATGTCTGTACCTTCAGAAGATCTGCGTAAGCGTTTTCAATCAGGTCCGCTTGCTTGATGCCGAGTTCATCCATCAGATTCTGCGCTTCGACCACACCGTCGTCTGGGTTTTCGCCTTCCTTGAGCATAACTTCCAATTCGACAAAGTCGCCGAGATTCTCGACGGCATCAACGTGAACACGGGTTCGACCAATCAGGTAGCGTTTTCGAATTTTTTGCACGGTTATATCTTCACCGCAAGCGGCAGACAGAACGGCGCGGAGGGCAGACGGCTGATTTGTCACGCTGACCATGTAGATGGAAGTTTTGGGTCCAGCCTGATCTGTCCGGTCGTAGAAAATGAGTTCGCCGTGAGCCGGCGAAAGAATGCGGAGCTTCAAACGCCCGACAGCCGCTCTAAAAAACACGTCGGTCTGCGCAATTATCTCCGGTGGTTGAGAAGATAACGACTGCGCTTTTTCCAACAATTCGTCCAGATCGCGAGCGAACGCCTTGATCTCGACATTTCTGGCTATTGCGGTCTCCCTGATCCGAAATCACAACCTGTCACGTTGCAGCAGGCCCTGCAAAAGCATAATCGAGCCGCTCAGTCCCATTGCACCGCTATAAGCGGCTTCACAAGGCCGGTCCATCCCGTTAGGCTCAACCGGAAAACCTGTCCGTCGCCCTGATGAGCTGATCCAGGATGCCGGGTTCGGTGGTAGCATGCCCTGCCCCCTCGACAAGGCAGAATTGCGCATCCGGCCATGCCTTGTGCAGAAGATAGGCATTCTTGACCGGGCAAGGCATATCGTAGCGACCATGGAAAATGACGCCCGGGATGCCCGCAAGTCGATGCGCATCGCGGAGCAACTGCCCGTCCTCCATCCAGCAATCATGGAAGAAATAGTGGTTCTCCAGCCGGGCGAAGGCGAGTGCGAAATGGCCGTCGGCATATGCTTCGGAGAATGATGGATTGGGAAGCAGCGTGATGGTCTCCCCTTCCCAAAGCGTCCAGGCCTTGGCCGCCTCGATCCGAATCTGATCGTCTTCCGAAGTGAGGCGCTTGCGATAAGCCGCGATCATATCGCTGCGCTCATCCTCGGGGATGGGGGCTAGAAACTTCTCCCATCTCGGGGAAGAATTCCGAGACTCCGAACTGATAATACCAGTCCAGCTCGGCCTAAGCCGCCGATAGTCGGGCGAGATGCCGCCGCCTGGGCCGCCATGCAAAAATACCGCGGGCTTGCCGCCGCGCCGCCCCACTCTTTCGTAGTAGATGCTCTGTGCCCATCCCCAACATCGAGCGTGCCGCTGTCGTATGGCTCGATATCGGGGTACATGCTGCGCAGTGTCAATTCGGCGGCTCCCGTATGGTATCCTCGGATTCGAGTTAATCCGTAATTTATGAGAAGAGCAACATTCGCTCGCTATAAAGGCATCCGCTCGAACAAATCAGGAAAAATCATGGAAACCGTGGAAATCAATAACCGAAGCGATTTTGCCTTGTGGGCGATCCAGCGCGCGCAGGAGATCATGACGGCAGAAGGTGCCGCTTTCGCAATGGCGGCGCGCGACATGAATGAGGAAATGCTGGCTGAGACCGCAGCCGCGCTCGGCAAGGCGATCAGTGGGGCCATGCTGGAAGTTTTCGACGGTTTGATCGGTGCATAAACCTCAGGGTAGTAAAGAACCGGAAGAAGGCGCCGTGCCACGCCGCGACTGGGAAGGGTGAAAATTTTGCCTTGCCTTCTGCTTGATTGGCGAACCGACTGGGATGCGCAATAGTCACGGGCCACGAGGGGAAGACAATCCTCCGGGGCTGCTGTCATGGACAGGACGGGCATTCACACTGGCGCCTGAGGCGCTTCTCAATGCACTTCATCTTGGCACCGCCTTCCTGCAGCGGTTACAGATGCGGCAGGATGAGCTCGCATCAAGTGGTGCGCAGGATTCCGCCGATGTCATTTCCTATACTACGATCCACGCGGGTATCATGGCGTGGCGGTGCAGTCTGAACATCGTGCTCGGATTCTACGAGATCGATTTCGAAATTCGCTAGATTGCCACGGACGCCGCTCGGGCGATCTTGTCGAATCTCCTGGATGACTGGTTTAACTTCCTCTGTGCGCCAGCCCATCGCAAACTCGAAGCGTCGGATGCAGTTCGTTCAGGTCGCCCAGCGTGGTTTCAATAGCATTGGCATATTGGCCGGGAAGAATTGTTGGATTAGGCTTGAGGTTTGTCCTGACGCTCTAACCTAAAATGAAAGATATCATAATGGATCATGCAACGCGTGCTGCCTTCGAGCGGCTCCTTAAAATAGCTCTTAGCGATATGGGGCAGTCGGGACGGGTGGCGGCATTTGTTCTTGCCTGGTGGAATGCCGATACCCTCGGAGGGTTCAATATCGCGGATTTGTCACGCGTGGACAGTAGCATCGCAGCAGATATGATTCATGTTTTATCGTGGCTCGCAGCACAAACGGGAATCGAATATCCTACAGCCTATCGAAGCGAAATTGAGGAAATCATCCGTAAATGGCGACCAGAGATATGGGCTCAAACCACCGAGGTAGCTTGAATTCGAACCGCCGCTCCCTTGTAAACGACGGTCTCTATCAGTGGACATGCTCGAAGCCTGCCAATCTAGTGGCAGGAACTGAGGCATGTGGGTCAATGTAGAACGTAATGTCCGACGTGACTTGCTTGACGTTAAAGCACCGCGGACAGGGCCCTTGCCAACGGGGTCTGATTTGTATCGCTTGCAAACGGGATACTGGCCTGGCTACCCCGATGCGAACAGGCGAGAGCAGCGGCCACGGATGCCCTTCGCATGGCGTCGTTCAAGCTTAGCCCGCGATCCATGCCGGCAGCCAATACTCCGATAAAACAATCGCCCGCAGCAGTCGTATCCACCACGTCCACCTTGATGGCCGGAATAGGGATATATTCGCCCTCGACATAGGCTTCTGCACCCTCGCCGCCAAGCGTACGCATTATACCCGTACCGGATGCCTTTGAAAGCGTTTCCGCCGTCGAGGTGCAGTTCAGCCAACCAGCCAGCGCCACCGCTTCGTCTTCATTGACGATGATGAGGCTGCATAAGGACAACAACTCTGCACCCAAGCGACAGGCAGGCGCCAGGTTGAGGATTGATTTCTTGCCCGCCTGATGGGCACGCCTGATCAGTTGAGCGATTTCTTCAGGATCGTTCTCCATTTGCATGAGCACGATACTGGCTGCGAAGAGAAGCGCATCATCAACCTGCATGGATTTCGCAGCGAGATTGGCGCCGGAAGCAACAGCGATCATGTTGCGCCCCTCTGCGTCGATGAAAATCGAGGCACAACCGGTGGGAACAGGAAGCCGGGCGACGTGACGGATATCCACGCCGCTTTCGACGAGATTCTGCATCGCGGTTGCGGCGAGCTCGTCGTGGCCAACTGCTCCAACCATCACAACCTCGGCCCCATCTCGTGCAGCGGCAAGAGCCTGATTGGCGCCTTTGCCGCCCGCTTCAACGCGGAAGTTCTTTGCCAGAAGGGTTTGCCCCGGCTCCGGCATTTCCTGCATGGTGAAAATGAAATCACAGTTGATCGAGCCGAATGTAACGATCAATGCGGCTGCTCCTGTTCGATCACCTGCACGAAATGCCCATCCGCCACTTCGCGATAATGCCGTTTCGGTGCAATATAATCGGCGGGATGATAGGGACTGCGGATTTCATCATTGGAAAACCGACGGATCTGGCGGCGTGAAGGATCGGCAATCGGCACCGCCGCCATCAGCTTTCTGGTATATTCATGCTGCGGGTTTTCGAAGACCGCCCGGCGCGGCCCGATTTCAACGATTTCGCCAAGATACATCACAGCCACGCGATGGCTGATCCTCTCCACAACGGCCATGTCATGGGAAATGAAGAGATAGCCGAGATCGTATTTCTCCTGCAGATCGAGCATCAGATTGATGACCTGCGCCTTGATCGAAACGTCTAGTGCAGAAACTGCCTCATCGGCAACGATCAGTTTCGGATTGAGCGCCAGTGCCCTTGCGATACAGACCCGCTGTTTCTGGCCGCCGGAAAATTCGTGCGGAAAGCGATCCGCCATCGAGGCGGCGAGGCCGACCTGCTCGAGCAGATCACCGACCCTTTTCTGCGCCTCATGTGGAGTCGCAAGCCTATGCGCGATGATCGGCTCGGCGATTGCCGTGCCAATTCGCATGCGCGGATTGAGGCTTTCGAACGGATCCTGAAAGATCATCTGCGCTTCGCGGCGAATACCAGCCAATTGCGATTTTCCGGCATGGATCACGTCTTTTCCGTCAATCGTAACCTCTCCCGAGGTCATTTCGGTCAGGCGAATGATCGATCGGCCCGTCGTCGATTTCCCGCAACCGGATTCGCCGACTAACGACAGGGTTTCGCCAGCTTTAAGCTCGAAGGAAATATCTTCAACGGCATGAATTCTGCCCACCGTCTTGCGCAGGATTCCCTTACGAACGGGAAAGCGTGTGACGAGATTTTTCACTTTGAGAGCGGGCTCGGCATCGCGCCTGACGGTGTCCGCCGTCAGCTTCACCGGCTGGACTTCACCGGTCTGCATATCTACGAGCGGGAAACGCAGCGGCCTGTCGATCCCGGTCATGGAACCAAGCTGCGGAACAGCGGAGAGCAGCGCACGCGTATAAGGGTGCTTGGCGTCCTTGAAAACCTCCGCTGTAGTGCCTGTCTCCACGATGTCGCCGCGGAACATGACCACCGTGCGGTCGGAAATTTCGGCAACGACGCCCATATCATGGGTGATGAAGAGAACGGACATGCCCTCCTCTTCCTGCAAGGACTTGATGAGTTCGAGAATTTGCGCCTGAATGGTCACATCCAAAGCCGTGGTCGGCTCATCGGCAATCAGCAGCTTGGGATCACAGGCCAGCGCAATGGCGATCACCACACGCTGGCGCATGCCGCCTGAAAAATTCATCGGATATTCGCCAAGACGGGCTTTGGCCGATGGAATGCGCACTTTCTCAAGCAGCCTGACGGCTTCGGCCTCGGCCTGCCGATGGGTCATGCCGCGATGCTGCATAAGCACTTCGGTGATCTGGTCGCCGATCTTCAGAACCGGATTGAGCGAGGTCATCGGCTCCTGGAAAATCATGCCGATACGGTTGCCCCGAATCTTCTGCATTTCCTCATGGGAGAGGCTGAGAAGATCGCGGCCCTCAAACTCGATCCTTCCGCTGGTCCGTGCATTGGCGGAAAGCAGCCGCATAATCGACATGGCCGTCACACTCTTACCGGAACCCGATTCACCGACGACGGCAACGGTTTCCTTTTGGCCGATGTCGAAGCTGATATCGCGCAAAACATTGCGCCATTCACCGCCAACGCGGAAGGCAGTATTGAGATCGGATATCGATAGAATTGGCTTCGTCATGACTCAGCCCTCCCGCCGTGGATTGAGGATATCGCGCAGGGAATCTCCAATCAGGTTGATCCCGACGATGAGCAGCAAAAGCGTCAGGCCCGGAAAGAAGCTGATCCAGTAATCGCCGGATAGGAGATAATCGAAACCGTTCGAAATCAGCAGACCGAGTGATGGTTCGGTTACAGGCAGACCGATGCCAAGGAACGAGAGGGTCGCCTCCAGCATGATCGCATAAGCCACGCGCATGGTGGCGACAACGATCAGCGGCGGAAGACAATTTGGCAAGATGTGCCGGAAAATGATGCTTCGATCCGGCAAAGCCATGGAACGAGCCGCATCGACATAAGCGCGTTTGCTCTCGATCAGAGCCGAACCACGAACGGTTCGCGCATAATAGGCCCATTGCGTGACGACGAGCGCGATAATGATCTTGTCGATGCCCTGCCCGAAGATCGCCAGGAAAATCAGCGCAATGAGGATTGCGGGAAAGCTGAGCTGGATGTCGACAATACGCATCAGCACGGCATCGACGCGACCGCCCGCATAGGCGCTGACAAGGCCAATGGTGGCGCCAATGACCAGCGCAATGGCTGCGCTGACGAGCCCGACGAGGATGCTGGTGCGCAATCCATAAAGAATGGCGCTGAAAAGATCGCGGCCCTGATCGTCGGTACCGAGGACATAGACCATTCCGGTCATGCTTTGTGAACCCGGAGCAAGACGGCCGTCGAGGATGTCGAGTTGCGCCAGATCGTAAGGGTTCTGCGGTGCGATGAACGGCGCCAGCAAGGCTGCGATCATCATGATGCCAACGAGGATGATGCCGGTGAGGGCGAGCTTGTCATGCAGCAGCGCAAAGAGCGCCTGCCTCAGGGGCGAGCGGGATTTTTTGGCAATGTCCGTGCCGTTGCCGGCATGGATGGAACCGGTGGTTTCTGATTTCTGGCTCATCACGAACCTCCTCCCAGACGAACGCGGGGGTCAACGATCGAATAAAGGATATCGACCAGAAGATTGATCACGCTGAACATGACGACGGTGATCA
Organism: Paramesorhizobium endophyticum; assembly: GCF_014640615.1. Classification (GTDB taxonomy): domain Bacteria; phylum Pseudomonadota; class Alphaproteobacteria; order Rhizobiales; family Rhizobiaceae; genus Paramesorhizobium; species Paramesorhizobium endophyticum. The sequence continues at coordinate 50,820 of NZ_BMHH01000017.1, forward strand.
TCAGATAGGCGAGGATCACGGGGCGATCGAGCACGCCAATGGCGTCGATGATCAGCTTACCCATGCCGGGCCACGCGAAAATGGTTTCCGTCACCACGGCAAAGGCGATGAGCGATCCCAGTTCCAGCCCGATAACGGTGATGAGCGGAATCAGCGTATTCTTGAGCACATGCACCAGCACGATGCGACGTTCCGCCATGCCTTTGGCGCGTGCGAAGCGGACGAAATCGAGTTGCATCACTTCCATCACGCCCGCACGGGTCAAGCGGATGACCAGAGAAATCTTGAACAAGGCAAGGTTGAATGCGGGCAATATCAGATGGGAAAGACCATCGAGCGTCAGGAAGCTGACCGGCACGCCGAAGATCGGCACGGTTTCGCCACGGCCGGAAGCAGGCAGCCAGCCAAGCTGTACGCTGAAGATCATGATCATGACCAGGCCGATCCAGAAGGTCGGCAGGCTGAATCCGAAGATGGAAAAAGTCATGATCGACTTTGAAATGAACCCGCTCGGCCGCAAGCCAGCGTAGATGCCCAGCGGAATGCCGATGATCAGCGACATGAACAATGCCGAAAACGCCAGTTCGAGCGTTGCCGGCATGCGGTTGAGAATGAGATCGAGCGCCGGCTGGTTGAACACGAAGGAATTGCCCAGATCGCCGGAGAGCGCACGCTGGAGAAACAGCAGATATTGCTCCCAGACGGGCTTGTCGAGGCCGAAGGCCTGGATGATCTGCAGGCGCTCGGCGGGTGTCGCCGAAGGACTCAGCAGGACATCGACCGGGTTGCCGACCATATAGAGGCCGACAAAGACTAGCACCGACATGACGAAAAGCGTCATGATGGCCTGCAAGGACCGGCTTAACAGATAACTGCTCATGCATTAACCTCCCCTGTCGGCGATGAAGAGCTGGCGGTTTGGCCATAAAAGGCAATGCGTTCCAGCAGGAGGCTGATGTAGCCTGCTTCATCGACATCGGTAACGATCGTCGCGTTGGGTGCTCGATCGGTTTTTCCATAAAAATCCGCGTAGGTATGGCCGACGGTCATACCGCTCAACTGAACGCCGACCGCGGCGCGCCGAGCAGAAAACAGTTCCGGTCGGACCAGCCAGGCAATAGTGGTCGCATCATGAATCGGACCACCCGGGCGCCCAAACCTCTTCACGTCGCTACGATCAAAGGTCGACAGGAGATTTGCCAGCGCCTGTCCCGGCAAACCACCTCGCCCCCGCATGAAACGAATATGCTCTTCTCCGAACAAAGCCTGGAAAGTCATGTCGAGCGGCAAAAGAACCAAGGGCACATCCGCACGATAGACGATATCGGCGGCATGCGGATCGGCATAGACATTGAATTCAGCCCATGGCGTGCGGTGCCCCAATGCCGTGAAAGCACCGCCCATGGAAACTATCTGGCGGATGCCTCGCGAGACATCGGGGTGCAGCCGCAGGGCAAGGGCGATATTGGTCAGAGGACCAATGGCACAAATGGTGATGGGATCATCTGCCTCTGCGGCGGCGCGCGTCGTGCGCACAATAAAATCAACCGCATGTTCCTGCACCACGGGCACATGGCTCGGCGCGATTAATTCGTCAGCAAACGAGCCAATCCCGGCATATTTTCCATAAACCTGATCGCGCACCAACGGTCCCGTCGCGCCGGCATGAACGGGAACATCCAGCCTGCCGGAGAGGCCGGTTATCCAGCACGCATTGGCTACGGCATCCCTGAGATCGACGTTGCCGGCAACAACCGAAATTCCTAACACGTCGATTTCCGGGGAAGCGAGCGCCATGAAAATGGCGGCTGCGTCATCCACCCCCGGATCGGTGTCGATGATGATCCTGTGCCGCGTCATGCCGCCGCCTGTCGGGAATAACGCGCCAATCTTTCGAGGAAGAAATCGATCACGCCTTCATCATTCACCCGTGTGACGATATCGGCATTGGGTTCCAATCCGCTCTTGCCATACCAATCGGCAATGGTTTGCCCCATGCACAACTCGCTTTCATGCTCGATGAAAATACGAGCCCGGCGCGTCTCGAACAGATGCGGCGCCAGAATATAGGCGATGACCAGCGGGTCGTGCAGCGGGCCGCCGCGCGATCCATAGCGTTCGACCTGATTGCGGTCCCAGAATGCCATCAGTTCAGCGAGCGTGTTGGATATACGTCCACTGACCTTTGCGAACTGTTCGACATGCTCCGGCCGAAGAATGACCTGATGCGTGGCATCGAGCGAAAGCGCCACGATCGGGATTCCGCTGGAAAATACGATATGCGCCGCATGAGGGTCTGCCAGCATATTAAATTCAGATGTCATCGATCGGTTACCGGGCTCGCGATAGGCGCCGCCCATCATCACGATACGTTCGATGCCTCCGGCGATCTGCGGGTTGATGCGCAGGGCAAGTGCGACGTTGGTCATCGGTCCGAGACAGCACAGCGTAATTTTCCGACCGTTTTGCGCCGCTACACCTAGCGTCTTAACCAGAAAATCGATCGCTGACATTTCCTCGGGCTGCTTGACCGGATCGGGCAGCACTGTATTGCCAAGCCCAGTCTTGCCATGAAACTGGCCAAAGATCGGCTCGCGCAACAGCGGGCGATGGGTACCTGCATAAACGGGTACATCAATCCTCTCACCGAGTTCGCAAACCTGAAGGGCATTACGCACTGTGCGTTCGAGCGGCTGATTTCCGCAAACCGGCGTTATGCCGAGAATGTCCAGTTCCGGCGACACGAAAGCTGTAAGCAACGCTATCGTGTCGTCGATCCCTGGATCGCAGTCGATAATCACCGGTTTTATGCTCATCATGATCTTACCTGTCATCGTGTTAAAACCGAGGAGCAGTAAGCCATTCCATGCTCGAACTGCTGCTTCCTGGGTCATCGCTTTTCTATGAGCCAGACCGACAATTGGCCCCTATAATGCTCCGACGTCCCGCAAAACATCAGCGATCTCGGCGCGCGCTGCGTCACCAAGCGGCTGCTGAGGTGAAACCGGATTTCCCACCGCGAACCCTTGCAACTCAAGGGCGGCCTTGATGCATGAAGCGATCGAATATTTTGCGAAGATCTCGTTTACCTTCCATAAGGAACGCTGCAATTCCATGGCGTGCGTCCAATCGCCGTGACGGGCCGCATCGTAAAGCGCAATGCTTTGCTTCGGCACGATGCAGGCGGGGCCCGCCATCCAGCCAACGCCGCCGATCATCATTACGCAGGCCGGGATATGCGCCGAAGCTGCAAAGACCTCCATATGGCCACGAGTCCTCTCGATGATCGAAAGAAGCCGTCCCGTATTCGTGGAAGCATCCTTGATGTAGCGGATATTCTCGATGCGGCTGAGCCGTTCGATGACCGGCAGCGTCAAATCGGAGCGCTGGAATTGCGGATTGGTGTAAAGAACCACCGGTCGCCCTTTGGCCGCCTTGGCGATTGAGGTGAAATAAGCCTCCACACCCGCGTCGCTCACCGGAAAATAGGCTTCGAGAATGGCAAGGATGCCATCCGCTCCGGCCTCGACCATGGCTTGCGTCTGCGCCACCGCGTCGCTCATCGAAGTCGATGCGACACCTGCCACAACCGGCACGCGGCCGCGACTGGCGGCAATCACGGTCTCGACGATCTGCCGGCGTTGCTCATTCGACAGATAGGCGAATTCACCCGTGCTGCCGAGTGGCGTCAGCCCATGTACGCCGCTTGCAATCAGATGCTCGACGAGATCGCCGAGAACTGCCTTGTTGACCGCACCCTCCGCATCGAACGGTGAGACCAGATATGGAAATACCCCACGAAACGACATGACGCGCCGCCACTTTCTGCCCTAGTTGGCTTTTGCGTAATAGGGCAGCGTGTAGCCGTCGGAACGGCCTTCGTAAGAAATGCCCTTCTTGGTTGCCCAGCTATTGGCGAGGAAGAACAGCGGGATCACGCCCGTATCTTTCATGGCGATTTCAGTTGCTTTTTGCAGCAGCTTCTCGCGCTTGGCGTCATCCAGCGTCTTGCGCGCCTCTTCGAGAGTCTTGTCGAATTCCTCATTGGAATAGCGGCCGCGATTCCCCTGACCAGCATTGTCGCCGTAGGTTTCGAGGATCGGGCCGAGCACGCCGGAAGCCTCGCCGGTTTCAACCGCTGCGCCTCCCATAATGAGGCTGAATTCAAGAGCCGATGCACGGGTGAAGTAGACGCTTCCCGGCAAGGTTGTCACATTGGTCTTGATGCCGATCCGGCTGAAGAACTGGCCGATGGCCTGCGCGACCCTCGAATCATTGGGGTATCGGTCATTGGACGCATGGACGGTCAAAGCAAATCCATCGGGATAGCCCGCCTCTGCCAGGAGGTGCTTGGCCTTTGCGGGATCATAAGGATCGACCTTGATTGCCGGGTCATAGCCGAAATAGCCTTCAGGCACGAACTGCCCTGCTGGCGTCCCCTGCCCGTCCATCACACGATCGACGATTGCCTTGCGATTGATCGAAAGCGAAAGAGCCCGTCGCACATCCGGCTTCAAAAGCGGGTTTTTGCCATCCGCACCCTTGGCAAAAGGCGACGCCTCACGATCCTGATCCATATGCAGATACATCAGGCGGTTGCCGGTCACCTCGACCACATTGATCGTGTCGGACGATTCCAGCCTGCGCGTATCGGCAGTGGGAATATTCTCGATCAGATCGACATCGCCGGAAAGGATCGCCGCAACGCGTGCGCTGCTGTTCTTGAAAATCCGGAACGTGACTTTGTCCCAGGAGGCCTTTTCGCCCCAATAGCCGTCATTGCGCGCAATGACTATGTTATCGTCGGGCGTCCAGGAAACGAACTTGAACGGACCGGTGCCGATCACACCATTACCTTTGTTCATTTCCTCTGTCGGCGTTTTCTCCTGCGACGCCGGCAGAATGGCAATCCGGGTCAGATTGTTGAGCAGAAGCGGCGTCGGACCGTCCGTCTTGATCTGCACGGTCAGCGGATCGACGGCGACGACTTCCTTGATCGCCTTTACATAAGGTGTAAATGAGCTTGGACTGTTGGTTGCTGCGAGCGGCACACGCTTGATGCTGGCGACGACATCCTTGGCGGTGAAATCGCTGCCATCATGGAACTTGACGTTTGGTCGCAGCTTGAATTCCCACGTCACGTCATCAATCCGGCGCCACGATTGCGCCAGCGCGGGCTGGATCTGCTGCTTGGAATCCTGGTTCACCAATCCATCGAAAATATTGCGCGCCATGGCGCTGTTGGGGCCGACCACGTAGAATTGCGGGTCCATCGATGTCGTTGATGCCGATAGTCCAACTGTCAGGTCCGCGGCAAAGGATGACATAGGCAGAATAGCGACAGACGCGGCAAACACCGCGCAAGCGAAACGCTTCATAATGAGAACTCCTCCGAATGCTCCAAAATCCGCGCCTCTCCGCAGATTAGCCCATAGAACTAGTCCTTTCATCGATGCATGAAAAATTGTATTTGGTGCTACATTCATGTCCTAATGTTATGGATCGATGCATGCGCCTGAAACCACGGCAAGTTGAAGCCTTTCGAAACGTCATAATGACGGGCGGGATCACAGCCGCCGCGGAAGCGATGAACATCACGCAGCCAGCCGTCAGCCGCCTGATCAAGGATCTAGAGGAAGTCGTTCGCATCAGCCTGTTTGAGCGCCAGGGTACCCGCCTTGTGCCAACCCTGGAAGCGACCTTGCTGTTCCATGAGGTCGAGCGGCTTTATATCGGCCTGGACCAGATCGCACGCGCCGCAACCGATATAAGGCAGCACAAGAACATCGTCTTGCGCATAGCCAGCGTAACGTCACTGGTACGGCCTTATCTTCACCAGGCGATCATAGACGTGGTCGGCGACAGGCTCGACGTGCCGCTGGTCATTGATGTCGAAAACAGCCGCCATATCCGGGATATGGTGGAAAACAATCGGTATGATCTTGGTTTTGTGTTCGGCTCTCCCCAAACAGGTAGCCACAATGCCGTCCTGCTGCATAGTTCGCAAGCTGTTGCGGCCATGCGTCCGGACCATCCCCTTGCATCACGCGAGATCATTACGCCGGCCGATCTCTACGATTGTCGTGTGTTGACAGCCGGGAGAAACTCTCCGCTGCGGCTGGCTCTCGACCAGGCATTCGCCAGCGCGGAGCACGCCCCTATCAGCACGATGGAAACCTCGATGCTCAATTGCTGCCATTTCGCTGCCGCAGGAATGGGAATAGCGATTGTCGATCAGATTACGATCCGTGCCGCCGGAACAGACATAACATGCGTTCCATTCCTCCCTGCTATTGATGTTTCCTATTTCGCCATCCGTCCTTCCGGAAGCCGGCGAATTGCAGTGCTGGACGAGATCGTGGCGAGAATGGGTGATTTGATGTCCGTTACAGCATAGATTTGGAACCGGGCGTACCACGCAGCAACCGCCGGAGAAAGCAAACTTGTAGGGCTTTTGTCGAAAGACTGCCTCAAATCAGCAGCGGATCAGCGTCGACTTTCCCGAGCCAGACGGTCCGCACACGACGATTTTTTCCCCCTTTGTTACGTCGAGGCTGACTGGTCAGGCTGTTGCCGCGACGTGCTCGCGGCAGAACACCTCGAATTCTTCAATGCTGGCATAGGCCTTCTGTGTTCCGGGGCGGGTGATGGAATGGGCTGCATAAAGCGAAGCCTTCTTCAGTGAAGACACGACTTCGCCCGTCTCTGCATAGAAATGGGCGAAAGAGCCTATGAAGGCATCGCCGGCGCCTGTTGTGTCCCTGGGCGTTACCTTGACGGGAGCGATATTGATGGCTTCGCTTGCGGTGATCATGCGCGCTCCGCGTCCCCCAAGCGTGACGATGACCGTACGGATGCCGCGTGCGATCAGGGAGCGTGCGGCCGCCACGATCTCTTCGTCCGTTCCGGTCGGCAGTCCGGACAGCAAAGCCAGTTCGCTCTCGTTCGGAACAAGGAAGGTCACCTGCCGGATGCGATCTGGATCAAGATCGGCGGCGGCCGGTGCTGGGTTGAGAATCGTTTCAATGCCGTTTTCGGCAGCCAGCGCAATGGTGTGGTAGACCGTCTCGACCGGCACTTCCATCTGCATCAGGATGAGGCCGCACTGTTTCAAATCGACCGCTGCCTTGTCCACCTCCACCGGCAGCAGGTGGGCATTGGCGCCCTTGACGATGAGAATAGAATTCTCGCCCGATTGCTCGACAAAGATCGGCGCCACCCCGCTCGAAACTCCGGGGACTTTGTGCACATGGCGCGTATCGATGCCGAAGCTTGCAAGGTTGTGGATGGTGTTGTCGGCAAAGACATCGTCACCCACACGGGTGACCATCATGACATCAGCGCCAAGACGGGCTGCCGCGACGGCCTGATTGGCGCCCTTTCCGCCGCAACCCATTTCGAAGGTCGGCGCCTCAAGTGTTTCGCCCGCCCCTGGCATGCGGTTCACATAGGTGATCAGATCCACCATGTTGGAGCCGACGACACCGATTTTCTTGCTCATTGTGACTATTTCCTGCGAAAGCCGGTTTCAAAGAGTGCGGATGGTAGGGCCGAACGCGACCGCAAAAGTGCTGTGTTCCCGCACCGCCTACGAAGATAAAAACTCTGTCTGCTGCAAAATCACCTGCCGGGGTTGCGCCATGCATTGATGGCGATGACAAGAATGAGGAATGCACCCCAGATGAAGTCGATGAGATGGTTGGAGAACCGCATCATTTGGAAGCCCGACGACAGCAGCATCAGTGCAACCAAGGCGATGACGACGCCAAGCACACGCCCCTTGCCGCCAGCCGGATTGGTGCCGCCGAGAACGGCAATCAGCACTGCCTGCAATAGATAGGATGCGCCATAATCAGATTTTGCCGCGTTGGTGCGTCCCGACAGGATGATGCCCGCGAGCGAGGCCAGGACGCCGGTCAGCATGTAGGAGTAGAGGATCATCCGGTCCTTGCGGATGCCGGCGAAGACGGCGGCCCGCGGATTTGTGCCGATCAGCATGAGATTGATACCGAGGGTCGATCTCGTCAGCAGAACAGCCACGACGAGACAGACGCATATGAACAGCAGGAAGGGCGTGGCAATGCCCAATATCTTGCCGTTGCCGATCCAGTTCCACCCTTCCGGGAAGCCGACAATCGCCGGACCGCCGGTCAGCACCAGCGCAAGGCCCATCAGCACCTGGCCGGTGCCAAGCGTTGCGAGGATAGGAGTAAGGCGGAGCTTTGCGATCAACAGCCCGTTGACCAGTCCGGCCACCAACCCGACTCCCACGGCCAAAAGGATACCGAGTCCTGTGTAGAATATCATCCCCGACGTTGAGGATTGCCCCGCCTGCACCATCGTGGAGTGAAAATAGACGCCCGCTATGATGCCTGCGAGATTGGCGATGCCGACGACCGACAGATCGATCCCGCCGGTCAGCATCGCAATCATCATGGCAATGGAGAGTATCCCCAGTTCCGGCATAATGTAGCTGATGGATTCGAAGTTATAGTAACGCAGGAACTTGTCGGGGTTCATCCAGCTCATCATTGCAAACACGATCAGCGTGATGAGCAGAAGTTGAATGATGTTGTTGTCGTTGCCGAGAAGCCGGCGCATGTCGAACGAATTTTTCATGTTGCGCTCTCCCCTCACGCGATGCTTTTGCGGTCGCGCCATGCGGTGATGGCGGTGGCGACGATGATGATGACCCCGACAACGACACGTTGCCATGTCGTATCGACCTTCATGATGATCAGCGAATTCTTGACCATCACCAGCATGAACACGCCCATCAGCGTACCGAGCACCGTCCCGCGCCCTCCGAAGATTGACGCACCACCGAGGACCACGGCCGCGATAACATCGAGTTCAAGGCCGACAAAATCACGGGGGTTGGCAAGCCAGATCATCGACGAATGCAGGAGGCCGGCAAATTCAGCCAATGCGCCAGCCACGCAATAGACGAAGAAAATCGTCACGCCAGTGTTGAATCCCACGCGCTTGGCCGCTTCAGGTGAGCCTCCATAGGCATACACGCTGCGGCCGATCATTGTGTAGTTAAGGACCAGATGGATGATAAGTGCCAAACCCAGATAGACGAGGAACATGGCGGTTAGGCCAAAAGTCGAGCCTGTTGCGGACGTCAGCGAAATCGCGTCCATCTTGCCGAATTCAATGAGCTCCTTCGGCATCCTGTTGATGTTGACGATGCTGCTGCCGACGAGACCCAGAACCAGGCCGCGCACGATTGATCCCGTTCCCAGAGTTACGATCAGCGGGATCATCTTGAAACGGTGGATGATGAAGCCATTGAATGCGCCGAGCAATAATCCGATGAGAGTGGCGGCGACAAAGGGAATGAAGACGCCGTCATAGCCGAGATAGACCATGGCACGCACGGTGAGATACATCGCCGCTATGGCGAAGGCTGTGAACGAAACGTCAATGCCGCCGGATATCATCACCAGGAGCACGCCAAGCGCCATGATGCCGATCACGACATTGGAGCGAAGAAGGCTGAAGATATTGTCGAGCGACCAGAAGGCGGGGTTGATAAGCCCGATGGTCACCATCGCTATCGCGAGCACGCAAGCAATGACGAATTCAGTGCTTCTGAAGAGCTTCATGTCTGCCGCCTCCTCAACTCAGCGCCTTGAGCCGGTCATTGACCGCATCCTCGGTCAATTCCCCTCCTGCAAGCTCGCCAAAGAAACGACCCCGGTGCATGATCAGCACCCGGTTGCAATTCTGCACGAGTTCCGGAACGTCGTCTGAAAGCATCAAGACTGCCAGTCCTTTATCTTCGGCCAATTTGCGGATTATGTTGTGGATCTGTGCCTTGGAGCCGACATCGACGCCGACGGTGGGGCCGTTCAGGATAAGCAGCTTTGCGCCCGTCAGGAGCCAGCGAGCGAGCACCACGCGTTGTGCATTCCCACCGGAAAGATGATTGACCGGCGTGTGCGGCCCCGGCGCCGCGATCTGCATGGCGGAAAACATCTCGCGGGTCGTTTCTTCCGCCTTCCTGCGGTTGATGAACAGCCCACGCACGAATTTGTCGATCGAAGTGACGATAATGTTGCGCTCGATGGACTGCGTCAGGAACAAGCCTTCCGTCAGCCGGTCTTCGGGAACATAGGCGACGCCGGAAGCAATGCCCTCCTGAACGCTTTTCAGATGCACATCCTTGCCGCCGATGCGAACGGAGCCCCGGAACTCCGGGCGCATTCCAAACAGCGCCAGCGCGAGTTCAGTGCGGCCCGAACCAATCAAGCCGGAAATGCCGACGATCTCGCCGGGATAAAGGGTGAGGCTGGCATCCTCGACGAAACCTGGAATACTCAAATTGCGGACTTCAAGGACTGGCGCATCTGCGCCCTTGCGCGGCGTCCAATGGTAATTGTGGGCGGCAAGTTCCTGGCCGGTCATGGCGCGCGTTATGGCTGGCTCATCGAAATCGGAAATCGGACCTTCGGCGACCTTTTTGCCGTTTCGGAAAACGGTAAGGCGCTCGCTGATTTCAAGCATTTCGCGCATTTTGTGGCTGACGAACAGAACAGCAATGCCCTGTGATTGCAGGTCGCGCACCACTTTGAAAAGAGCATCGACCTCGTGCCGGGTCAGTGCGGTTGTTGGCTCATCCATGATGATCAGCCGAGCATCCGCCATGACAGCGCGTGCAATGGCCACAACCTGCTTGCCGAATGTTGGCAGGCTGTCGACCTCGGCGTCGAGATCAATGGTGACACCAAGGCGTTCCAGGGCCTTCCTGGCCAGATTACGAGACCGCCGCCAGTCGACGATCCTGCGGCCTTCGATGAGGAAGGTGTTGATCGTAAGATTCTCGGCAACCGTCAGGTTTCCGAACAGGGAAAAGTCCTGGTAAATCACCTGGATGCCGTGATGAACGGATTTCACCGGATCAAGCCTGCCAACCGGCTTGCCATCGATCAGGATCTCTCCATCCTCGGGCGTATAGACCCCCGACATTATCTTGATGACGGTCGACTTTCCTGAGCCGTTCTCTCCGGCAAGGCAATGGATTTCTCCAGCCCTGATGTTCAGCGAAACGTCGTCAAGCGCCTTCACGCCGCCAAACTGCTTGCCGATATGGCGCAGCTCGATCAGATTTTCAGTCATGTGTGCCTCGAAAAAGGCTTGAAATGCAGGAGATAAGGGAGAGAGGGGCACCCCCCTCTCCACATGGATCAAAAGTCGTATTTGTCCATGTTTTCCTTGGTCACACCAACCCAGCCTGCACCATAGAGCAGGTTCGGTTTGGAGGGGTCGGGAGCCAGCAGGCTTTCGTAGCCAGGAAGACCGAGGTTGAGACCGGCCTTGATCTGGCCGTTCTTCTTTTCGAGAGCTGCAACCGCGAGCATATTCATGGCATAGCCAGCCACTGCCGGATCCCAGAACTGGATATACTGGATGTTGTCGTTCTTGAGATATTCTCCGGCCACCGAAACGAGGCCCGTGCCTGCGAAGAAGACCTTGCCGGAAAGACCGCTCTCGGCAATCAGCCGGCCGGCACCGGCCGATGTCGGCATCGGAGCGCCTAGAATGCCGGTAATATCCGGGTAGGCAGTCATCGCTTCTTTTAATTTGGTGTAGTCGGTGTTGGCATCGTCATAGGTTTCGAGCCGTTCCGTGACGAGCGACATTTCCGGGAAATTGGCCTTCTGGTATTCTACCGCGCCATCGACCCACTCCATCTGAGACTTGGAGGTCAGTCCCCCGACAGTGGCGACATACTTGCCTTTGCCACCCATGGACCTGGCGAGCTCTTTCATCAAGTTGGCGCCATAAGCCTTATTGTCGAAGGCTTCGATGTCGTAATCGACGTTTTGTATGTTGGAAGCCTCATGACTGATAACCACAATTCCGCGGTCACGGGCCTTCTTGAGGACGGGTTCGACGGCTTCAACCGAGAATGGCACGATTGCGATGGCATCCACGCCTTGCGCAATCAGATTTTCTACGATCTGGACCTGGGCCGCCGCATCGGCCTGGCTTGGCCCCAACATCCAGACATCGTGGCCGGTGTCGGCCTTGAATTGCTCGACGCCGCCGCGCATGCGATCAAACCACGCAATACCATCCACCTTAACGACGGTTGCGATTGTGTAGGTTTTTCCGTTTGCCGTCGTGATCAGGTCCTTGTTGACCTTCGAGGTATCTACGGCGCTCTGTGCGAGCGCTGCGGACGCGGAAAGCGACATGGCAAACGCTGCGGTTGCTATGAATTTGTTCACTGACATTTCCTCCCATTAAAACCGCAGACTCTCCGCCGGCGGGTAGCCAAATTTTTGGTGTTCGAATCCTAACGCATGCCCAGCCCAGTCCTACGGGTCATCTCCTCCCGGGAAAGACACCGACTCCGTTCATGGATTCAATCCACGATAGAACACAATTCCTGTTGTTTTCCCTTTCCGATAATGCGAATTGTAATGTTATAATCCAATCATTATGTTTCGATCGTTCCATGGCTACACCGCACTTGTCAAGCATGTCAAAGGACAATTGCTGGAAAAGCAGCAGGCGTTAAGAAACATGACGGCTAGCTAATTTTTGGAGGGGCAGTGAGCAGAATAAGCGCGCGGGATGCCAGGATAGGTAAGCTTTCGCAATTTGTTCAGGAGGCAGGGATCGTGCGGCTGCGCGACGCCGCGTCATATCTCGGCGTGTCTGAAATGACCGTCAGGCGTGATATCGGATCCGATGGCGAAAAGCTCAATTGTCTTGGTGGCTATGTCATACCCACGCAGGACAGCGCAACTCCCAGTGATTATGTTCTTGATCATGAGAAAGATTGTCACGCGATCGATAAAGCCCGGGCATGCGCTGTTGCGGCTTCCTTGATTGAGCCCCAGGATACGGTGTTTATCGACTGTGGCACGACAACGCCGCACCTCGCCAGGCAAATACCATCCAATTCAGACATTACCGTAATCTGCTACTCCTTGAACGTTGCGGAAGTATTGGCGGTACGCAGTGATGTGCGGTTGATCATGCTTGGCGGGCTTTATCATCCACAGGCGGCATCGTTTTCAGGCGACGAGAGCATAGAGGCCCTCAGACGCATCAACATCAACAAGGCCTTTCTCTCCGCCGGCGGCGTGGATGAGCGGCACGGAATCACCTGTTCGCATTTTCATGAGGTTCCGCTCAAACAGATGGCCATGCAACGTTCGGTGCAAAAGCACTTGGTGGTCGATAGCAGCAAGTTCGGCAAAGTCAGGGCTGCCCGCTATGCGTCCATCCAGGATTTCAATTCTATCATCTCCGATCAGCCGACCTCATAATGTGGGAGGTAATTTAGATCCGCTGCGTGATCTGAAGGTTGCCAGGTTGACCTACCGGGAACTGGCGGAGCGAGACGAATGTTCAAAGAGGTTCGTCTTTGGTCTGTTTTTCAAGTTGGCCAAAATTGCACTTTGGGCCAACTGCGCCTTTGGTGAAAACCGCGTACGGGGCATTATTAACGATTAACGGCCTGAGATGCTTGGTTGCTGCTGCCATTACCAATCCGAAGAAGACGCTTATCTTCGCAAGTGCCAACGGCGCCTTCGCGGCCCTGCCAATCGCTATGGAGGCAATGCTCATAGAAGCCAAGCGCCGCACTGGAAGTAGCCCATACCGGCCAACCCGCCTCAGGCACCCAGGACCAGGCTTCCAAAGCAAACCTCACCCGTTCTGAAGAGCGACAACCAGTTCGCGTTTTGCCCCCTAAATACGTCACCCTCCCAACCACCACGCCATGGCGTGGCGGTGTGGGGCCGCGAGCACCATTAATGTCCTGGTCTCCTCCTCGCTGACAAAATCCATTGACAGCTTCGGGAGCTTCTGATTTCCTCAATTCACAAATGAGTAGTAAATGCTCATTTGTTGATTTTAGGATGTCAGAGCCATTCGGGAGGAGAACCAATGCTCAAGCGCCGCGCACTCATGAACAAATTAATTTTAACCGCCTCGGCCTTATCGCTGACGGTCGGGATAGGCCTTTTTACCCCTGCTGCCCACGCCAAGGATCTGAAGATCGGCTTCAGTCAGGTTACTCTGCAGTCACCGTTCTATGTTCAACTGAAGAACGGCGCCGAAGCCGCCGCCAAGGCCGGTGGCGACACCCTGGTCTTTCTCGATGCCAATGGCGACGTCAGCAAGCAGAACAATGACATCCAGGACCTGATTACCCAGGGCGTCAGCGCCATCATTATCAATCCAGTCAATCCGGACGCCGTCGTGCCCTCGCTGGAAGCTGCCGCTGCCGCTGGCATACCCGTCATTACCGTCGATCGCAGCGTCAACGGCGGTAAGGTCACCGCCCATGTCGGACGCGACAACAAGAAGATGGGCCAGCTGGTGGGCGAGGCCGTCGTTGCACGGTTGAAGGCAGACGGCGTGACCAAGGCAAAAATCATCGAAATCCAGGGCGATGCCGGCGGCGCCGTGATGATGGACCGTCGCGATGGGTTCCATAAAAGCATCGAGGGATCAGGAAACACCATCACCGAAGGCCCCTATGCCGAATACATCCGTGCCAATGCCGTGACTGCCATGCAGGATCTGCTCCAGGCCAATCCGGACGTGAAGGTCGTCTACGCCCATAATGACGACATGGCGCTCGGTGCGCTCCAGGTTCTAACGGAAAACAACCGCACCGACGTGCTCGTTGCTGGCGTCGACGGCCTCTCGGAAGCACTCGATACCATCGCCGATGGCGACAACTACGTTGCCACCGCGCTCAACGACCCGCAATATCTCGGCGACGTCACCATCCAGGTTGCCCGTGAAGCTGCGGCTAAAAAGCCGGTTCCAGCATTCGTCGATGCCGGAACCGCGGTCGTCACCAAGGCCAATGTCGGCGACTTCCCCCATAAGGGACTGTTCGCCGAATATCGACCCCAAGTCTTGGGCAACTGATCAGGAGATCAGCTCCACTTTCCGAAGCGCGGGGCCTCTCCTGCAGGCTCCCGCAGCTTCTCGGGCATTGTTGATCAATGTTCCATCTTTTCATCCGTCGTTACAGGAAATCCTATCATGCGTGCAGCAGTCCTTTATTCGCCCGGCGATATCAGGCTCGAAGACGTTCCAGCTCCCACACTGCAGGCCGGCCACGTGATTGTGCATGTCGAAGCTGTCGGCGTTTGTGGTTCGGATCTGCCGCGTATGCTGATCAAGGGCGCCCACAAAATGCCGCTCATCTGTGGCCATGAATTCTGTGGCCGCATTACCGGGATAGGTGCTGGCGTCGAGGGCTTCGAGGTCGGCGAACTGGTTGCTATCCCGCCTATGATGCCCTGTTACAAGTGCGATCAATGCCTGCAGGGTCAATTCTCGCGCTGCCGCGACTATGATTATTTCGGTTCGCGCCGCGACGGCGCCTATGCCGAATTCGTTGCCATTCCCGTATCGAACCTGTTGAAGACGCCGGCCGGCATCGATCCGCGCGCGGTCGCAATGACCGATCCCGCCTCGATTGCCCTTCACTCGCTGTGGAAGGCCGGCGGCATGGGAATGGGGCGGCGCGGCGGCGTCATCGGCTGCGGCCCGATCGGGCTGTTCGCCATCCAATGGATGAAGCTTATGGGCGCAACGGAAGTCGTTGCTGTCGACCTGTCGGAACGCAAGCTGGAATTGGCGCGCGAAGCCGGCGCCACCCATACCTTTCTTTCCGGGACAGATGTCCCTAGTTCCTTGCTATGCGATACCATCGTCGAGGCCGCCGGCCATCCGTCTTCCATTAACATGGCGGTAAAGATGAGCGCGCCGGGCGGCCATGTCGTCTTCATCGGTATCCCGGTCGGCGAGATAGCGCTTGAGAACAAAACCTTTCAACATTTTCTGCGCCAGGAAATCTCGTTGCATGGGTCCTGGAATTCCTTCGGCTCACCCTATCCCGGTCCGCAGTGGACTGTCACCCTCGACAAGCTGGGAAGCGGCGAACTCAAATGGGAGTTCATGATCAGTCACGATCTCGATCTGGCAGAGCTGCCCAGCATGTTCGACAAATTCAAGAACGACAAAAGCATGTTCTTCTCTAAGGTCATATTTCGCCCTTGAGCATGATTGCTCGTCCCGGACTGGAGGCTCGCATTCTGTGCGTGAAACGGGACGTTGCAATACTGCATATTGGATGGGTGAAAGCTGGGAGGCTTGAATTGAATGACAAATGTGCTGAGTTTTGATTTTGGCACCGGCGGGGTGCGCGCCGGCGTCTATGATGTCGAACGACAAATCATGGTGGCGACCGCCGAGTCGCCCTATGCCACCGATTTTCCGCGTGCCGGTTGGGCCGAACAGCGCCCGAACGACTGGTGGGCAGCCCTTCTCATAGCGGGACGCGACGCGGTCAAAAAATCCGGCACGGCAAATATCGCTTCCATCTGCGTCGCAACCACGGCGTCAACAGTTGCCATCTGCGACAAGGCAGGCAACCCTATTCGCCCCGCCATCCTCTGGATGGATTGCAGGGCTTTTGAAGAGGCGCGCGCCACAGAGGCGGTCCGCCATCCAGTCATGGCCTATAGCGGCGGTGGCGATGCGGTGGAATGGCTTGTTCCCAAGGCCATGTGGCTGCAGCGCAACGAGCCGGATACCTATCGCAAAGCTGAGATCATTTGCGAAGCGATCGACTTTATAAATTATCATCTTACCGGCATCTGGGTTGGTTCGCGGATGAACGCTGCTTGCAAATGGAACTACGATTCCAGCACCGCGCAGTTCGTTCCGGCTGTATATGATGCACTTGGCATCCCGGAGCTGATCGACAAACTGCCGCAGCAGATTATCCCTGTGGGTGATGTCATCGCCCCGCTGAAGCGCGACGTGGCTGTGGCGCTGGGTATCGATTCCGCCGCAATCGTCGCCCAGGGCGGCATCGACGCCCATATCGGCATATTGGGTGCGGGAACGGTTGATGTCGGCGGAATGTTGATTATCGGCGGCACCTCCGTCGTTCATCTGACGCAGCTTGCAGGAGCAGGCGACGTCAGTGGCTTCTGGGGTCCATATCCCAACGCGCTGGTCGATGATTTGTGGCTCGTCGAAGCGGGACAGGTATCGGCCGGATCAATCCTTCATTGGTTGAGCGAGCGCCTTTTCGGTCTTGACGCCGCTGGACATGCCGCGTTGATCAATGAGGCGATGGCGGTTCCCGCCCGCGGCTCAGGCCTGTTGACGCTGGACTACTGGATGGGCAATAGAACGCCCTACCGCGACGGCAACCTTCGCGGTGCGATAATGGGCCTGTCGCTCGGCCATGGTCGTGCCGACATCTATGCCTCCGCAGTGGATTCCATCGCGCTTGGCACCGCAAACGTTCTGGCGGTGCTTGAAGAGCGTGGCGTCGCTCTCGACAAGATCGTTATGGCGGGCGGCATCTGCAAGAACCCGCTCTGGCTGCAGGCGACGGTCGATGCCATCGGCCGCCCGGTGCATGTCGCAAGCGAAGACAATCTTTCGCTGATCGGCGCTGCCATCAGTTCTGCCAATGCGCTGGGACTTTTTCCAAACCTCGCAGCTGCATCGCAGGCCATGGCGATTTCAGCCAAGCCGACATTGCCCAATCCGGCGCGCAGTCGTTGGTATGCAGAGACGCTGCCAATGTACCGTCAGGCAACGGCGGCTCTGACACCCACATTTCACGCGCTTTCGCGCCAGCAAGCGGAAGGATATGCGGCATGAGTGAACCAAAACTGCAGGTAACGAGCGTTCGGCTCCCGTCAGACGAACAGCGCGAGCATCTGATGGTGCGGGTAGCCAAGCTCTATTACGACCTGGAACGCACCCAAAGCGAGATCGCCTCCGAACTCGGCCTGACCCGCTGGCAGGTCGGTCGCTTGCTTACCGAAGCCAAGGAACTTGGTGTCGTTCGCATCGAAATCACACCGCGTGCCCTGCGGAAGACCGAGCTCGAGGTTCAGCTTCAACAGAAATACGGACTTCGCGACGCTATCGTCGTTCCATCGGGAGGCACCACCGATACCGCACTGCTGATGGAGAGTGTCGCCCAGGCGGCGGCAAAATACTTGGCAGGTCTCAATCCCGGCACTGATCTGTTCGGCGTCTCCTGGGGACGGACGATGTCTGCAGTGGCGCGCTTTCTGCCCGCCAACTGGAACCCCGGCATCCATGTCGTTCTCGTCAACGGAGCGACGACATTGCGTTCGACCTCGACTCGCATCAGCGCCGTTGCCGAGGAATTTGCGCAGTCCGGTGGGGGCACGGCAACACTCTTGCCGGTTCCCGCCATCGTCGGGAAAAAGAGCACGCGCGACGCCCTGGAGGAGGATCCGATCATCGAGCGGGTTCTGGCGCTTGCCGAGGAAGCCGATATCGTCTGCTTCGGCATGGGGGGGATTTCCCACCATTCGGTACTGCTGAATTCCGGCTATCTCACCGAAAACGACATCGACCGTCTGCGCGAAGCCGGCGCCGTCGGCGATATTCTCGGTCGCTTCGTCAACCGCGATGGCGAGATTGTCGACAAGGACATCGATGACCGGACGGTCGGTCTGCGGCTTGAATCGCTGAAGCGCAAGCAGCGCACGATCGGCGTTGTCTCCGGCGAGGAGAAGCTGGAAATCGCGGTCGCCGCGCTCAAGGCCGGCTACGTGTCGATCATCGTCACCGATGAGGCGACGGCGTGCCATGCAATCGAGGTCGATCACGATGCATGAAGTCCTGAACGTCAGAAACGTCTCGAAGAAATTCCTGCCCAACATCATTGCGCTGGAAAGCGCCTCCCTCAGCGTCCGCAAGGGCGAGGTCCACTGCCTGCTCGGCGCCAATGGCGCCGGCAAGTCGACCTTCCTGAAGATCATTGCCGGGGCTTTGCGCCCGTCGAGCGGAGAGGTGACGATCGATGGCGTGCCGGTGTCGTTTGCCAGTCCGGCGGAAGCGGCGCGTCGTGGTATTTCGATGATCTACCAGGAGCTCGATCTCGTCCCGCAGCTGACCGTCGAACAAAATCTGTTTCTGGGTCACGCACCGGGCGCATTCGGGGTCATCAACAAATCCGAACGCCGGCGCCGAGCCCGTGAAGCCTTGCGGCGGGTCAGCGCCGGTTTTTCGCCGGATGTGCGGGTCGAGAGCCTGTCGGTCGCCAATCAGCAACTGACAGCCATCGCGCGATCTTTGACGATGGACGCCAAGGTCATCATCATGGACGAACCATCGGCGTCCTTGAACGAAACCGAATTGAAAAGTGTGTTTTCGGTCATTCGCGAGCTGACGGCCGCGGGCGTGGGCATTCTCTATGTCAGCCATCGCCTCGGCGAATTGCGTGAAATCGGCGACCGCGTCACCGTGTTGCGCGGTGGGCGGACGATCGACACCTTCAATGTCTCCGAGACCGGCGATGAGGTGCTGGTTCAGGCGATCATCGGAAAAGAGCAGTCACTGGCCGAACGCAAACCTCGCGAACCCGTCTCCGGCGACATGGCGATCAATGTGACACGGCTGAAGGGCGCTCAGGGCCTGGATATAGCCGGGCTGCAAGTCCGCTGGGGCGAGGTCGCGGGGCTCACGGGCCTTAACGGTTCCGGCCGCACGAGCTTCCTCAAATCGCTGTTCGGCGCCCTTCCCTTCAGCGGCGAGATCACGCTGGGTGACAAGGTGTTTCATCCTCGCCATCCAGCCGATGCGATCCGCAACGGGATCGGCCTGGTCCCGGAAAACCGCAAGACAGAAGGGCTGATCCTGCATGCGCCTATTTATAAGAACGCGACGCTGCCGTCGATGCGCCACAGCTGGCTGACCCGCCATGCGCTGCAGAAGGAACGAACCCGTCCAGTCCTGCAGGCACTTTCAACAAAATATGGCCGGCCAGAACAGGCTGTCGTCCAGCTCTCTGGCGGCAATCAGCAAAAAGTGGTCCTTGCCAAATGGATCATCAATGGCGCGAAGATCCTGCTTCTCGACGAACCGAGCCGTGGTCTCGACATCGGCGCCAAGGCCGACCTCTACACCCTCGTCGAGCGGCTCGCCCGCGATGGCGCCGCGATCATCGTTGCCAGCAGTGAATTCGAAGAGCTTTACGTCGCCTGCGACACCATCTGGGTCTTTCACGAAGGCCGGAACATCGCCTCCTTCGATCCGTCGATTACCGATCGAGATCAGATCCTCAAAGCCACCATTCTGGGGGACAACCATGCCCAACACTAACACCGCTTTAACGGTCCAGTTGACCGATAGACCAGCCATCGGTCGGCGAATGATCAACGTGGCAATTGAATATAATTTCATCGTCATATTCATTGCCGTGGTGATCATCGCCACGATGCTATCCAGCAGCTTCATGACCTTCACCAACATCTCGAACCTGTTTCAGCAGGCTGCAGTCGTCGGTGTCGTTGCCGTCGGCATGACGTTCGTCATACTGACGGGCAACATCGATCTGTCCGTCGGCAGTATCGTGGCACTGAGCGGTATGCTGGTAGCCGTGTTGATCGGCAACGGCTATAATCCGACCCTTGCGGTCGTGATGACGGCACTTGTTGGCCTCGGATGCGGGGCAGGTATGGGCGCGATCACAGCATTGGCGCAGGTGCCGAGTTTCATTGTGACGCTTGCCGGCTTGGTGTCGTTTCGAGGCCTCACCTATCTGATGACCGATGGTGTGCCGGTCAGTGGCTTGCCGCAAGGTTTTGCGGCGATCAGTTCAACGATGATACCTCTGTTGCCCGGTTTTTCGCTGTCGTCGATGGGCCTCATATTCATCGTGCTCTGCATTGCCGCCGGCCTTCTGCTGCGCTTCACAGTCTTTGGTGAGTACATCTATGCGACCGGCGGCAATCCGGAGGCAGCCAGACTGTCGGGTCTTCCGACCCGGCTGATCGTGACCGCTGTCTTCGCCGTCTCGGGGCTGATGGCGGCGCTTGGCGGCATTCTGTTGACGTCCCGCCTGCGCATCGGGCAACCGACAGCCGCCCAGGGACTGGAGCTGGACGCCATCGCAGCTGTCGTGCTCGGCGGTACCAGTCTGTTTGGCGGTCGTGGCGGGGTGCTGGGAACGTTCTTCGCCGTCATGCTGCTTCAGGTTCTTCGCAACATCTTCAATCTTCTCGGTTTGGGCTCCTTCTACCAGATGACTGTCACCGGCATCATCATCGTAGCAGCCATCCTGCTCAACCGCTTCATCGACCATAGAAAGGGCCGCGGATGACCATTCCCTTCCCGCATACGGCGCAAAAAGCCGACATCGTTACCGATCACCACAAGCGCAACCCGGTTTCCCAACTGCAGACCGACTGGTTCGAAGACATAGCGGTCAATCGCTCGGCCTCCGAGCGAAGAGCCGCAAGCTTGCCAACGCGGCGTACCGTGAAAAAGGAATATCAGGCGGCGTGGCTGGTGAAGGCGATTACCTGTATCGATCTGACCACTCTTGCCGGCGACGACACCCCCGGTCGCGTCCGCCGGCTGTGCGCCAAGGCCAGTAAGCCGATACGCGACGATATCGTCGAAGCCCTGGGGCTGGCCGAACTCGGCATCACCACTGGCGCTGTCTGCGTCTATCCGACAATGGTACCGCATGCGGTTAAGGCACTGGAAGGCACCAATATTCCGGTCGCCTCCGTCGCAACGGGCTTTCCCGCCGGCCTGACGCCACTGGCGCAGCGGCTCGACGAAATTCGCTATGCGGTGGGCGAAGGCGCACGCGAGATCGATATTGTCATCACCCGCGAATATGTCCTGACCCAGAATTGGGAGGCATTGTTTGACGAGATCGCCCGCATGCGTGAAGCCTGCGGGGAGGCCCATATGAAAGCCATTCTGGCGACCGGCGATCTCAACACGCTGCGCAACGTCTACCGTGCCTCGATGGTGGCGATGCAGGCCGGCGCCGACTTCATCAAGACCTCGACTGGCAAGGAAGAGGTCAATGCCACCATTCCCGTCAGCCTGACGATGGTGCGCGCCCTGCGCGATTACGGTGAGCGAACCGGTTTCAAAATCGGCTTCAAGCCGGCGGGCGGCATGAAGACGGCAAAGGATGCAATGCTGTGGTTCTTTTTGATGAAGGAAGAACTCGGTCTTCCCTGGCTGCAGCCTGACCTCTTTCGGCTTGGGGCCAGTTCTATGCTCGGCGATATCGAACGGCAGCTCGAACACTTCGTGACGGGCCGCTATGCGGCCGCGCACCGTCACCCACTCGCTTGAGGAAAATCAAATGCCTACGATCAAGGAAATTCTGCAAACTATGGAATATGGTCCCGCTCCGGAATCCAATACGGATGTCCAGCAATGGCTGAACGCCAAGGAAGCTGGCTTCGGCCACTTCATCGACGGCAAGTTCACAAGCCTCGAAGGCCGGCAGATGCTCAGTGTCATCAATCCCGCCAATGACACGATTCTCGCCAAGGTGCCGCAGGGCACAGCTGAGGACGTCAACCTGGCCGTCAAGGCCGCCCGCGCTGCATTTGGCAAATGGTCGAAACTGTCTGGCCATGAACGCGCCAGATATTTATACGCCATCGCCCGACACATCCAAAAGCGCGAGCGGTTTTTCTCGGTCCTGGAAACGATGGACAATGGGAAAACTATCCGTGAAAGCCGCGATATCGACATTCCTCTGGTTGTGCGCCATTTCTATCACCACGCAGGATGGGCCGAACTGGTCGAGACGGAATTCGAAGGATACTCGCCCGTCGGCGTCTGCGGTCAGGTCATTCCCTGGAATTTTCCGCTGCTGATGCTGGCCTGGAAAGTTGCGCCCGCACTGGCCGCAGGCAACACAATTGTCCTCAAGCCAGCCGAGCTGACGCCGCTGACGGCCATCGCCTTCGCTGAGATTTGCGCTGAAGTCGGCCTGCCTGCCGGCGTCGTCAACATCCTTCACGGCGATGGAGCGACAGGTGCTGCTATATGCGGTCACTCCGATATCGACAAGGTTGCCTTCACGGGCTCGACCGAGGTGGGGCGGATTATCCGCGAGCAGATTGCAGGCTCGGAAAAGAAGCTGTCGCTGGAGCTCGGTGGCAAATCTCCGTTTATCGTCTTCGAGGATGCCGATCTCGATGGTGCCGTCGAGGGGGTCGTCGATGCCATCTGGTTCAATCAGGGAGAAGTCTGCTGCGCCGGCTCGCGGGTGCTTGTCCAGGAAGGCATCGCCGAGCGTTTCTTTACGAAGCTGAAGGCGCGAATGCAGACATTGCGGATCGGTGATCCACTGGATAAGTCCATGGATATCGGCGCCATCGTTTCGCAGGGACAGTTGAAGCGCATCAATGGCCTGCTCGAACAGGGCAAGCAGGAAGGCGGCACACTCTGGCAGCCGACCACCACCCTGCCCGCTAAGGGAAGCTTTTGCCTTCCAGGCTTCTTTACTGACAGCGATACGGCTTCCATCGTTGCGGAAGTGGAGATTTTTGGACCTATTGCCGTAACCGGCACCTTCCGGACACCCGACGAGGCGTTGGCGTTGGCCAATAACAGCCGTTACGGCTTGGCGGCTTCTGTCTGGTCTGAGAACATCAATCTCGCGCTCGACGTGGCAGCCCGCGTCAAAGCCGGCGTCGTGTGGATCAACTCGACCAATATTTTTGACGCCGGCGCCGGTTTCGGCGGGTATCGCGAAAGTGGGTTTGGGCGCGAGGGCGGCCGTGAGGGATTGTATGAATATCTCGCGCCGGATTGGGAAACGCGGCTACCTGCGGCCAAAAGCGAGGAACCTTTCAGGCCATCGGCATTCCCAGCGCCGGACGGCAAGATCGTTCGCATTGGTGCGATCAATCGGACGGTTAAAAACTATATTGGTGGCAAGCAGGCGCGGCCTGACGGGGGCTATAGCTATTCGGTCATCGGCAAAGGCGGCGTTGTCATCGGCGAGGCTGGTATCGGCAGCCGCAAGGATATTCGCAATGCGGTTGAAGCCGCGATGAAAGCCGGGGCCTGGAGCGGTGCGACAGCCCACAATCGCGCGCAGGTTCTGTACTATCTGGGTGAAAACCTGGACGCACGAAAAGCGGAGTTCGAGGCTTTGCTCATGGAGAGCACTGGCGTGTCGTCAAAGGCGGCATCGGAGGAATTCTCAGCCGCCATTCGCAGGATATTCTACTATGCTGCCCAGGCCGATAAATATGACGGTCAGGTGCATCAGACAAAATCCAGGCATGTGACCTTGGCAATGAACGAGCCGTTCGGCGTCATGGGCATTGTCTGCCCGGACGAAATGCCGCTGCTGTCCTATATTTCCATGCTGCTGCCGGCTATCGCCATGGGCAACCGGGCGGTCAGCATCCCGTCGCAGCGCCATCCCCTTGTCGCCGCCAATCTCTACCAGGTATTCGACACCTCCGACATACCGGACGGCGTCATCAACATCATCACCGGTGAGCGCGATCTGTTGACCAAGACACTCGCCGAGCACGACGATGTCGCCGCAATCTGGTATGCTGGCTCCAGACAGGGCAGCGAGTTGGTGGAAAAAGCGTCCGTCGGCAATCTCAAGTCCACCTGGGTCAATCACGGCCGTTCTCGCGATTGGCTGAGCGCTCAGCAGGGACAAGGTCGCGATTATCTACGCCATGCCACGCAGATAAAAAACATCTGGATCCCTTACGGGGAATAGTGTCGCATTGCTGGTCTGACACCGCTGGATCTCCCAGATGTCAGACCAGCCGAGCCGAGAAGGGCCGCTGCGGGCGAGTCAAACCATCTCCGGCCGCAAAACCGTGTCGAGCTGTTCCTTTGTCGCGACCGAAACTGCTGATTGTCGATGAGTTGGACTATCTGTCCTTCGAAACCATCGATCTCAACGCGCCCATACTTATGCAGTCGGAGCGCACCGTTCCTGGAGCTTTGTGGCGCATTGACACGGCGCAAGCGTCCAGGACGTGAATACGCACGGCGGCGTCACACTAATGAAAGCAAGCGGGCGCAAGCGCCAATAACGCCCTCTCCTTATCGACCGGCGCTTCTTGGCTCCGCCTTCCACCGCTCACGCCCTCAAGACCGACAGATTGCGGTAGAATTCGAGAGAGGCGGGGTTAGCAAGCGCGGTATCGTTGCCGATCGGCCTGTCATGGATCGTGTCGCGCACGGCGACTTCGGAGATTTTGCCCGATCGCGTGCGCGGGATTTCCGGCACGGCGATGATACGCGCCGGGACATGGCGCGGCGTCGCCCCGGTGCGGATACGCGATCGGATGATGGCCTGAAGCTCGTCGTCGAGTTCCATGCCCGGTCGTAGTTTCACGAACAGCACGATCCGCTGGTCGCCTTGCCAGTCCTGCCCGACGCAGACCGCTTCGATCACCTCAGGGATGGTTTCCACCTGCCGGTAAATCTCGGCAGTGCCGATGCGCACGCCGCCCGGGTTGAGCGTCGTGTCGGACCGGCCCTGGATGACATAGCCGCCCGAGGGCCGCTTCTCGACGAAGTCGCCATGCGCCCACACCCCGGGAAACCGGCTGAAATACGCCGCGTCATAGCGACCGCCATCGCTGTCCGCCCAGAACCCGACCGGCATGGAAACATGCGCATTGCGGCAGACGAGTTCCCCGGCCCGCCCGGCGATTTCGCCGCCATCACTGGCCAAAATAGCGATGTCCATGCCAAGCATAGCGCCCTGCAACTCGCCGCGCCGCACGGGCAGCGTCGGCACACCGCCGAGGAAGCAGGCGCAGATGTCGGTGCCGCCGGAAATCGAGGCCAGATGAACGTCTTCCTTCCATCCGCGATAGATATAATCGAAGCTTTGCGGCAGCAGCGGCGAGCCGGTCGAAAGGATGGTCTTGAGGCTTGCGAGCGAATGCGTTGTCCGCGGCGTCACATGCGCCTTGGCCATCGCGTCTATATATTTGGCCGATGTGCCGAAAATCGTAATCGCTTCCGCATCGATCAGGTCGGGAAGACGCGAAGGAGACGGATAGGCCGGGTTTCCGTCGAAGGTGACAAGCGTGGCGCCGGTGGCCAAGCCGGTAATCAGCCAGTTCCACATCATCCAGCCGCAAGTGGTGTAATAAAAAAGTCGGTCGCCGGGCTTCAGGTCGCAGTGGAGGACGTGCTCCTTCTTGTGCTGTAGGAGAAGCCCGCCAGCGCTGTGAACGATGCATTTCGGCTTGCCGGTCGTGCCGGAGGAGAACAGGATCGCCAGCGGCGCATTGAAGGACTGGCGGTGATAGGCGATAGGCTCCGGTGAGAACGGCGTGAGCCATTCTTCCAGCGAAACATGCAGCCTGGCGTGCGCATTCCGGCTGTCCGCCTCGCCCAGAATGACGATATGCTCAATCGATGGCGTAGCGGCGACGGCATCGATGCTGGCGCCAATATCTATCCATTTCCCGGCATAGCCATAGCCCGGCACGGCGAACAGGATCTTCGGCGTGACCTGACCCAGCCGGTCGCTGGCGCCCGCCGGGCCGAAATCAGGCGAGCACGACGCCCAGATCGCGCCGATGGCGGCGGAGGCGAGATAAAGCGCGATGGCCTCTATGTCATTTGTGACGATGGCGGCGATGCGATCACCCGGGCCGACGCCTTCGGCTCGGAGCGCCTGCACCATGCGGGAGACAAGATCGTGCAGTTCCTTCCGCGTCAGCAACCGCCGCGTTCCGTCATCGCGATGGGCGATCAGCGCAGTCCGCTCGTCGGGATCAGCGAGCAGGTTTTCGGCATAATTGAGTTCCGCGTCAGGAAAGAAGCGGGTCTTGCGAAGGTCGCCATCGCGTTCGACAGCCCGCGAGCCTTTCGCGCCGATGATGCCGAGAAAGTCCCAGAGACGCGAATGAAAGTGCTCCGGCTCATCGATCGACCACCGATGCAAGGCAGCATAGTCGCTCGGGTCAAACCCGGCTTCGCGGCTGAACCGCGCCAGATTGCTCATTGCGATGCGGTTCTCATCCGGAGTCCAGAGGATTTCGCCAATGTCAGACATGCTTCACCCCATGGAATGGAAGGTCAACGGGCAGTTCAAGGTCGAGCAGAGCAGAGCTCAGGCTCTTGCCATGGGCGTCGAGAACTAGCGAGCGGGTCACGCCGCCTGCGAGCGCCTGCCGCAATACAAAGTTCAACGCACCGAGACTTGCAATTTCGTAGCGCGTCACCTCGCCGTCGACAAGGTCGCCGAAATGGACTTTGACGCACTCCGGCGTCACGAAGCGCTGCAACAGCGGATAGTCGCGTTCATCATAGGCGATGACAGAGATGTTCGAGGTGTTGCCTTTGTCGCCACTGCGGGAATGGGCTATCTCGCGCAATTTCATCTCAGCTCTCCAGATAATGGACCATGGGCCGGACATGACCGCGTGGGATATATGTCGATAGGATGCCGATCGTCTCGCGGGCGGATTTGACGACCCCTCCCCCGCCTGCCGGTCCGTTGGTGTAAAGCGTCTCCACCTCATTGCCGATACGCACCGCCTCGGCGAGGTTCGACGTCCGCCCCGCAACCCGGACGCGGACTTCATAGGGCTCATCGTGAGGCCGCCTCAGCGAAAACGCACGACCGTGCAGCGCATCGAGCCCGATGAGATCGAAGCGCAATTGCGAAGCCTCGACGCCGATGGCTTTCAAGCGGGCCCGGACGATGTCGAGAGCAAGTTCACCCCGCGCCCGCGCGCCATGGCCTGCATAGGAAATCTGCCCCTCCCCCACGAAGCCTTCGACCACGCCAACCGAGACTTTCAGCGTTTCGGGCCGTGGATGGCCGGATGCCCCATGGATACGCACCCGGTCGGGGCCGATTTCCTCGACGGTAACGTGGGAAAAGTCCGCCACCACATCCGGCGTCAGGTAACGCGCCGGATCATGGATTTCATAAAGAATCTGCTCCTTGCACCCGGCCTCCGTCACGCTACCGCCGGTACCAGGCACCTTGGTGATGACGATCGTACCATCCTCGCTGAACTCGCCGATGGGAAAGCCGAGCCGCGCGAGATCGGGAACATCCTTGTAGCCCGGATCGGCAAAATATCCGCCAGTCACCTGTCCTGCGCATTCGAGCAGATGTCCGAACAGAGTGGCTTGCCCGAGCCGGGGCCAATCGTCGGTCCGCCAGTTGAATTCATGCATAAGAGGGCCGACAAAAAGCGACGGATCGGCAGCCCTGCCCGTGACGACGATATCGGCGCCGTTGTTGAGCGCCTCAGCAATGGATTCGGCCCCGATATAGGCATTGGCCGACACGATCCCTTTGCCGATATCGTCCACGGCGCCTCCGATCTCCTCGAGTGAGAATTTACTTCCGGCAAGCTGGGACAGGACATCGTCGCCGGTAACTGCAGCGATCTTCAGGCCCTTCAACCCAAGTTCCAGGGCAATCTCCGCGATTCTGCGGGCCGCCGCCTCGGGATTGGCCGCTCCCATATTGGTCACGATCCGAACGCCGTTGGCGTGAGCGGACGGAAGGACGGCGTGAAACCGCTCGGCGAGAAGAGGGTCGTACCCGGCGTCCGGGTTCCTGAGCCTCGCCTGCTGGGCGAGCGCGATGGTGCGCTCGGCGAGGCACTCAAAGACCAGATAGTGGAGTTGGCCCTTCTCCGCTAATTCGATTGCCGGCTCGATTCTGTCACCCGAATAGCCCGCGCCCCCGCCGATACGTACCTGTTTCATCGTTCCCTATCCTAAATCGCAGATCGCCAGCGAGACCGTTCCAGACGACGATGATGATCGTATAAGCATCTCCGCGCCAACGCTTAGCGCAACTGCTTGATCTGGCCCGATTGGCAAAAATCTGGCCAGGAAGGTGCTCCGGTGCGTGCGAAACGGACCAATTCTCCAGACATCTCCCGAGCGAGTTGCTGAGCTTCGGTTCGCCCCCTGGCGAGCGGGACTCTCTCGGCCTCGACATTGCCGAAGATGAAGGGCTCGTCAAAACCGTGGGACGCTCCCAGCCTGCCACCCTCGAAATCCGGAACCCAGCAGAACTCGTAAGCGAAGGCCCGCCCACCTGCCCTGCCATGCGTCTCGGCGGTGCGCTGAGCGGGACCGCGATAAATGGTCACTGAAAGGAACCTCTCTTCAAGTTCCGCAAAGCTGGCACCCGGATAGGCTGCTTGCAGCGTTGCCAAAGTTGCCTTCTCCCGATCCGGAAAAAACCGGCGAATGGTTGCAAGAAGCCGCTCCCGGCTCTCAGGCGGCTGCATGATGCCGCATGCGTACCACATGCGCGCCTCGTCACGTGTCCAGCCGACCACGATCGGCTTGTCGCGGAATTCGCCTGAAGCGAGCCCTTCCAGGGGGTGACGCTTCAGGCTTGTTCCGTCGAGGATTATGCCGAACGTATGGCCTCCAGGCGCGTTGCGCTCACCCAGATCCGTTGCAACGATCTGCTCCTGAAGGCTCAGAACGGTCTCGACCGGCAGATTTTCCAGCGCCGCCCGATCGCCGGGACGGATTCCAGCGCGTTCGAGGAAATCCTGCGTCATGGCTCTCGCCGTATCGATGTCAATGATACGACTTGCCGATCCGCTCATCATCCAGGCCCTATGGAAGAGATGGCCGACGCCCTCCATACCAAACAGGCTGCCGATCATGAAGGCGCCGGAGGACAGACCAAGCAGCGTCACATTGCCCGGATCGCCGCCGAAGTCAGCAACATGCTTTGCCACCCATTCTAGCGCGACAACGAGGTCGAGCATGCCGCGATTGGCGGGTGCGGCATCCCCCATTTGCGCGCCAAGAGCAAGAAAACCCAGCGCGCCGATGCGAAAATTCGGTCTCACGAGAACGACATCGCCAGCGGATGCAAAGCCCATATCATCCTGATAGCCGCCATTTGCGGAACCTGTCTGAAATCCTCCACCGAAGACATGGACGATGACAGGTCGCTTGCCTTCGAGCCCCGGCGTGAACACATTGAGGTTCAGACAGTCTTCGCCGACCTCGAAACCGGTGTTGCGCGGTGCCCAGGCCGGCATCGGACGCGGCACCTGCGGCGGAGCTCTTCCCGCACGCGTCGCGTCAACCATGCCGGTCAGGGCAACAGCCTGTGGTGGCTGAAACCGTAAGGCGCCGACAGGCGCTTTGCCGTAAGGTATCCCGAGGAAGCGAAAACCGTCTTTGTCATAGAGCCCGCGATAGGCGGCTCCGCGACTTGAAACATCGACAGGGGCCATCATGCGCTCGCGGCCCCATCGAATAGATGACATGCTGCTTGCTGCCCGCTGCCAAGGGCGTGCATGGCCGGCGCTTCCCGCGCGCACCGCTCATGGGCATGCGGACAACGCGTGCGAAAGGCGCAACCACTTGGCGCAGCGTGGGCGCTTGGTATCTCGCCGGTGAGCCGTGTCCGCTTGCCCGAACCCTTGCCGGGAGCGGAGGCGAGCAGCGCCTGGGTGTAGGGATGGGCCGGCGCGCCATAGAGGCGATCGCGCGGTCCCTGCTCGACGATCTCGCCGAGATACATGACGGCAATGATGTCGCACATGAACTGCACGACCCGCAAGTCGTGCGAGATGAAGAGCAAAGTTGTACCGTGCCGGTCCTGGATATCCCGCATCAGGTTCAACACCTGGGCCTGGACCGATACATCCAACGCGCTCACCGGTTCGTCCGCGACAATCAGGTCAGGCCCTGTCGCGAGCGCACGCGCAATGGCAATCCGTTGGCGCTGGCCGCCTGAGAATTCATGTGGAAACCGATCGAGCGCTGCTGATGGCAGGCCGACTTCAGCCAGCATGCTGCGGGCGGTTTCGATCCGGGAGGCTGGCGTACCAATACCATGCACGAGCTGCGGCTCGACCAGCGTTTCGCGAACCGTCATGCGTCCGTTGAGGGAGCCGAACGGATCCTGGAAGATCATCTGCATGTGCCGGCGTTGACGGCGCAATTCTTCCCGTTTCATCGCAGCCAGATCCGCCCCCTGGAAGTGGATTTTGCCCGCGGTCGGCTCGATCAATCTCAGCACCAGCCTGGCTGTCGTCGATTTGCCGCTGCCAGATTCACCGACAATGCCGAAGGTCTGCCCCCTTGCCACGGAGAACGAGACGTTGCGCACGGCACAAACAGCCTTGAAAGATTTCGAAAGGCCTCGCACATCGAGGACGGGCGCATCGGAGACCTGCGGATTGACGCCATTCATCATGCGGTCTCCTCGACAGGGTGCCAGCAACGAGCAAGCGAGGCACCGACAGAGTCAAGTATTGGATGGTCGTGGCATTGTCTGTCGGCGCGTCCGCAACGCGGAGCAAATCGGCAGCCCGGCGGCCATGCGCCGACCGGAGGAACCGTTCCGGGAATCGGCGTCAGGCGGTTGCAAGTCTGCCCGTGCGCCGGAATGGCGTCGATGAGCCCGCGGGTGTAAGGATGCCGAGGCGTCTTACCGATCGCCCGGCTCGCTGCCCGTTCCACGACTTCGCCCGCATACATGACAACGGCCTGATCGCAGAAATCGCCGACAACCTCCAGATCATGGGTGATGAACAGCATCGCTAGATCAAGTTCGTGGCGCATATCCTCCAGAATATCCAGAACCTGGGCTTGTATCGTCACGTCCAAAGCTGTGGTCGGCTCATCCGCGATGATAAGCGATGGGCCACAGGAAATGGCAAGCGCGATCATCACGCGCTGACGCATGCCGCCTGAAAGTTCATGGACATAGCCATCGAGAATACTGCGTGCCCTCGGAATGCCCACCTTCGCCAGGAGTTCGGCCGCTCGGTCACGGGAGGCAGTCCTGCCGAGGTTGAGGTTGTGGCGCAGCGTATCCGTCATTTGCCGACCGATGGTCAGGGTGGGATGTAGTGCAGTCATCGGTTCCTGGAAAATGAAGCCCATATGCCGACCGCAGAGTCTTCGCCGTTCCTTCGCGGGCAGACCCGAGATGCGTTGACCGTTGAGGTGAATTTCACCGGTAATCACCGCATTGTCCGGCGCAAGTCCCATGATCGCGCTGGCTGTAATCGATTTACCGCAGCCCGATTCTCCGACGAGTGCCACAGCCTGCCCACGGCCAATCGTAAACGATACATCAGTCACGATCGGCAGCAGACCGCCTTCATTGCGGAACGACAGACAGAGGTTCTCGACGCTGAGAACGGGATGAGGCGGTCCATGCTCCAGACCGAGCGGCGTCCCCATTGAAATGATCTTGGTCATCGGTAACGTATCCGTGGATCGAGAATGGCGTAGACGATATCAATCGCCAGATTAAGGGCCGCCAAGATCAGCGAAATGGTCAGCACGCCGCCCTCGACGAGAGGATAATCGCGCCGTGCAACGGCTTCCACCAACATGCGTCCTAGCCCCGGCAGCGCGAAAATGATCTCGATCGCCACCGCACCGCCTAACATATGCCCTGCGGCCAGCCCGATGACGGTGATGACCGGAATGGATGCAGTGCGTAACGCGTAGCTTCCAATCACCTTACGCTCGGGCAATCCTTGGGCGCGCGCAGTCGTGATGTAAGGCTCGTTCAGCACGTCCAGCATCGAGGAACGCATCATGCGGGTCATCAGGGCCGACTGGCGCACGCCGAGAGCAAGTGCCGGAAGAAAAATGGTGGCGGCGAAGGCGATAAGGCCCGCCGAGGGCGGATTGTAGCCAGCCACCGGAAACCAGCGTAGCGTGACAGAAAACAGGAATATGAGCAGCAGGGCGAACCAGAACTCAGGCAGCGAGATACCCAGAACCGCACTCACGACGACACCGCGACCGACGGGGTTGCCCCGGTTCATGGCCGAGACGATGCCCAGTGTCACGCCGATGAGAACGGCAAGCGTGAGCCCCACCAGCGTCAACAGGATGGTAACGCCGGCATAATCGGGAATGATGCTCATGACAGATTTCCGGAAGAAAATCGACTGCCCGAAGTCAAGCGTCACGATGTTCTTCAACCACAGCAGAAACTGCACGAAGATCGGCTGATCGAGGCCGAGCTCCACCCGAAGTGCAGCGATCTGATCCGTCGTTGCCTGGTCGCCCAGCATCATTCCGGCGGGGTCTCCCGGCGCCAGGCGCAGCAACAGAAAGACCAGAATCAGGGGCACAAAGATTGTCGGGAGGGTGAGCAGGAGACGTTTGCCGAGATATTGAAACATGTCAGCGCCTCCTTGCCAATCGAGGATCGAGCAGATCACGCAACGCATCGCCCAACAGATTGAGGGAAAGGATCGTCAACATCAGCGCGAGCCCGGGGAAGAGCACGATCCATGGTGCCTGTCCGATATAGTTGCGGGCTTCGGTAAGCGCATTTCCCCAGCTGAGATCCTTGGAACCAATGCCCACGCCGATGAAACTAAGACCCGCCTCGCCCAGTACTGCTGCCGAGAAAATGAAGGATGTCTGCACCAGGATGGGTGAACTGACCGCAGGCAACACATATTTGGTGAGAATGCGAAGCGTGGGGACACCTGTTGCCCGCGCCGCCTCGATCATCTGCAATTCGCGCACCACGAGAACCTGCCCGCGCACAATACGCAAGGAGGGAGCAATCAGGACGAGCGACAGCGATGTGATAACGGTGCTGACGCTCGGGCCCATGATGCCGGCGGCAGCCGTTGCAAGCACGATGCCCGGAAAGGCCATGAGGCCATCCACGAACCGCATCAGCACCATATCCACCTTGCGGTAGAAGCCGGAGAGTACGCCCAGGATAATAGCGATAGACATGGAAATCCCCGTCACCACCAGGCCGACAAGCAACGATGTCTGCGACCCGTGCAGGACCAGCTTGAACATATCGCGCCCGAGATTGTCCGTCCCGAAGAGATGCTCTAGGCCCGGCGGGGTGAATCGCTGCGCCGGGCTGACCCGCATGGGATTGCCGGGTGCAATGACCGGCGCGAGAAGCGCACCGGCACCAAGGACAAGCAGGACGACGATGGAAAAGACGGCTGCAGGATTCGTGAGAAGCCTCTGCCAGAATGGACGGTGAGTGGAGACGATTGTCGCCGCCTCGCCCTTATCCATATCCTTGGGCAAGCTTTGATCCAGCGAGGTCATCCTCATTTCCCTGCCGGAGGTGCTACGTTGAACAGGTCATCCGAACGTGCAGGAACGCGCGGCGGGTTACCAACCCCCTCGCGGATGCCGTACATGTTCGCCTCGGTTCCGTATTTGATGAACGGGAACTGGTCGTAGATGAGGGCGTGTATTTTTTCAAAGATTGCCTTGCGCTCCTTGGGGTCAATCGTCGTTACGATCTTACTCATCAGATCCATCTTCTCCGGATCCGTCCAGAAGCCAGGATAGGTCGGGTTGAGATAGGCAATCGCGGTCGGATCCACATAGGTGGGCAGGAAGCTTGAGAAGGCATCCATCTGCGCGGGATTGGCTCGGGCCTGGATATAGTTGGCCATCGGCTGCTGTACGATTTCAACGTTGATGCCGAATTCTTCAAGCTGCTGGCTGGCGGTGATCGCTGTGAGATAGTGTTTTTGATACTGCTCGCTCGCAACGAGCCACCGGATCGGCTCGCCGTTGTATTTCGACTTCGCCAGATAGTCCTTAACCTTTTGGGCGTTCGGCTTGCCAAAGTCGGCCGGCACGCCAGCCTTGGTGTACCAGAAGGAGTTCGGGTCCGGGATCCAGCTTGGATCCAGGTTATAGAACTCAGGATCGCCAACGGAGGCCTGCATAATCGGCTCCATTTGCAGTGCATGGTAGATTGCCCGACGCAAGTTGATGTCGGCAGCCAACCCTTCCTTCGTATTAAACACAACCGCCAGTGACTGGTTGTTCGGGACAACGACCGGCTCTGTGCCGACATTGCTCTTCAGCGTCTCATAGAAATCCGTCGGCATTTCGCGTGCAATATCGATCTGGCCGGTAATGAGCGCATCGCGCCGCACCGAAGGCTCCGGCATCAACTTAAGATCGATCTCGTCTGCATAGGCGTGCTTCATTCCGGCGAGGCCTGAGGATGGCTCGCTGCGGCTCTTATACTCCTCCCACCGCACCAGCTTTGCACCTTGGTCAGGCTGATAGTTGGCAAGCTTGTAGGGACCTGCGCAGTCCAAACCTCTGGTTCCGATGGTCGGCGAAGCACCCTCGAGAGATCGAGTGGACATGATTGATGCCTGGGCACCCGCCAGGAGACCGGGCAAAATCGCGCTCGGGCTTATCAAATCGAACTCAATGGTATGGGCATCCACGGGCTTTATCGAAGATGTCACGGCTTTCAGCGAAGCGCCAATACCCGCGGCTTCCCGGAAACGAAGAAGTGAGGCCACCACATCCCCCGAAGTCATCGGGGCACCGGAGTGAAACTTGAGCCCCGGCCGTAGCGTCACGGTTAGCTTCAGACCATCGTCACTGTAGGCAAAGCTGTCCGCCAGCATCACCTGCGGCGTCCAGTTTTCGTCCAATGCGAACAGCCCTTCGCAGACGACATAGGCCGTTGCCCAGTTGACGCCGAAGGTGGTCACCACAGGATCGGGAGATGGCGCCATTTGTGAAATGCCGACACGCAGTTGGCCGCCTCGGCTTAATTTTTGCGCGTCTGCGGTCGCAAGGGGAACTGCAAACGTGCTGATTCCCGCCAGAAGGGCCGAGGCAAGACCCTGATTGTTCAGTCTAAGCATTTATCCACTCCTCCCGAGAACAGATCAAAACGAGTTGTGTCTGCACGGCCGGTCTGGCTGCGCTAACGTCCATGTCGTTCTCCTCTGTCGCGATTTTGTAGGTAAGATTATCGATAATGTCAACGATGATTGTATTGAATAGGAAGATGCGCTAATCCTGTTTTCAAAGAGAACGATCCCGGATGCGAATAAATGAATGATACGACTGAAAAACACGGCAGCTGGGAAGCGGTCTATCGAGACCTCCAGCGCAAGATCATCTCCGGTGTCTGCCATCCCCGCGAGCGGCTTATCGAGGACGAAATTATGGCCCGCACCGGTGCGACGCGACACGGCGTTCGCCGAGCCTTCGATGAACTGGAGAGGGTTGGCCTCGTCATCCGTCAGCCGAATAAGGGCGTGCATGTGCGCGATTATTCGGTGCGCGAAGTGGAAGAATTATATGAAATTCGCGAGTGCCTGGAAACACAGGCGGCAAGGCATTTCTCAAAGCCCGCCTCACCCGAGATCGTTGCTGCGCTGATGAAAGTGGCGACTCGGCACCGCGATGCGTCAAGGGCGCAGCGTTTTTCGGAGATCTTTCTCCTCAACAACCAGTTCCATGAGATGCTTTACGCCGAGGCAGGCAATCGACGACTCGCGGAGGCGATTCAGCACTACACCTTCTCTACCCATCCGATCCGCACCCGCGCCTTTCCGAACGAGGAGATGCGCGAGGTGGCGATCAAGGATCATTTCGCGATGATTGATGCCATCCGCGACGGCGACAGCGACCGACTAGCCGAGATAATCCGCAGCCACATTGCTCGGCCGAAGGAATTCTACCTGCAGGCCACAAGCTTCGAGAACTCATTCGTGGATGGCGCAGTCGATGAGATTGTCTAGCTGCACGTGAGGTGCCAATCTGCGCCAGCAGCAGCGCCAACTGATCCTGATCTCCGACAATGTTCTTGACCGCGGCGCAGGCTATCCTGATCGTGTTTCTTGCCTCCGTCCTGATGCGGTCAAGCATTCCGTTCTCGTCTTCGGCAAGCCGCTTGAGGTTGTTGACCAGATCGACCAGGAGAAATTCCTTCGTTGTAACGGCCGGAAAGTCGAGCTTCATGCATAAAGCTTGGCTACGCTGCTTCCCAGTGCTGATTGCATAAGCTGCACGTTCGCCGTGCGCGCCTTCAACTGTGGGTGACGGAGCTGGCCGGCAGTCGGCTGTAAACATCCGTCTGGCAACCAGGCAGCGCGTCAAAACTGCAGTCCAAAATGGCAGGATCAATCTTCTTCTCAATGGCATCGAGCATATCGTCGACAAAGGAGATTAAGGAATCCGACGCCTCCACCGCCTCAGCTACATTCCGTTTGACAATGGCCTCAAGCAGCTTGATGTGCACATTGACGGTTCCAGAGAGGCTGTCGCTTCCACCGATATTCACGTGATGAATCAGGCCGATGCGTCTGAACAATGTGTGGAGGGGACGTAGCGTATGCTCCAGAAAAGGTTCCCCGGCTGCCAGCAGCACAAGCTTGTCTATCCGGCGATCGAAGGCGTTGAACTCGCTGATCGACATGGTATCGCGCTGTTCCTGAAGATTTCGCGTTATATGAAGCATCTGTGAGCGATGTGTTGCTGTGGAGTGCTCCGCAGCAAGCGTGACAACGAAACGCTCCAGATCCTTGCGCAGCCGCAGCAGCATCCGCTCTCTTGCAAGATCGATCGGCGCGATCTGCAAGCCATGGCGAGGCCGGATGATGATAAGCGTATCGGCCGCAAGTTTGTTAACGGCCTGATGTACGGGTGTGCGACTATATCCCGTGATCTCCACAAGGTCCTGAATGGCAAGAAACGCGCCCGGTTTCAGATCGCAACTGATGATCAGGTTTTCAATGCGCTCATACGCTTGCTCAACGAGGTTGACCGCGTTACGCCGCCTGCCTTCGCCGGTTTTTGCGCTATTTCCTTCGTTTTCATCTTTTTTGTTTTTTAAAGTGGCCATGATCCAATCCGTTGATCCGGGTTCTGAATCTAACCGGTCACGGTCGTATTCGCAAAAAATAACTTCAAAAAATATTGTGATATTTTACAGGCCACTCTATGTTCCTTCTCATGCAGGTCAGGAGTGAGGCGGGACAGCGCGATTGCGCCGTTGTCACCTGACTGAGGTGGGTTCGATCTGTGATCGAATGGCGGAGAGGAGATACCGTTGAAAATTACCCGGATTGAGACCCTGCGGACGCAGGAGTTCGCGAACGTTCTATGGGTCAGGGTTCATACGGATGCTGGCATAATCGGCCTTGGAGAAACCTTCTATGGCGCGGGTGCCGTCGAGGCGCACATCCATGACACGCTGTGCGGCCGGCTGATCGGCAAGAACCCGCTGCATATCGAGGCCCTCCACAAGGAGATGCTCAACCTGCCCATGGCCCAGTCTTCCACGGGTGTCGAGTATCGTGCCGCCTCCGCCATCGATATCGCCCTTTGGGACCTGTTCGGAAAAGTGTGCGATCTGCCGGTGCATCAGATGCTCGGCGGGCTGTGCCGCGACAAGTTGCGCATCTACAATACCTGCGCCGGCTACGGTTACGTGCGGTCCAACAATATCAAGCCTGTCTCCAATTGGAATTTCAGGAAAAGCGACGCAGCCGGTCCCTATGAAGATCTCGAAGGCTTCATGACGGATGCCGGAGCGCTGGCGGAAAATCTGCTTGAAAGCGGGGTCAACGCCATGAAAATCTGGCCTTTCGACCCTGCCGCCATCGAGAACAACGGCCTTTATATTTCCGCCGAGCAGATGAAAAAGGCAATCGAACCGTTCGAGAAGATCCGTAAAGCGGTGGGAGACCGGATGGACATCATGGTGGAATTCCACTCCCTTTGGAATCTGCCGGCTGCCATGAAGATCGCCCGTGCCCTCGAGCCCTACATGCCGATGTGGTACGAAGACCCGATCCGCATGAACTCGCCCCAGGCTCTGGCGGAATATGCCCGTTCGACCGACGTCTGGGTATGCGCCAGCGAAACGCTAGGATCCCGCTGGCCTTATAAGGATATGCTGGATCGCGACGCCGCGCATGTGGTGATGGTAGATCTATGCTGGACCGGGGGCTTGACCGAGGGACGCAAGATCGCCGCGATGGCCGAAACATATCATCGGCCGTTCGCTCCGCATGACTGCATCGGCCCCGTCGGCTTTGCCGCGGCGGTCCATATGTCGTTCAGCCAGCCCAATACGTTGATCCAGGAATCGGTTCGGGCTTTCTATACGGGTTGGTACAAGGAACTTGTGACGGTCGTTCCGAAAATCAAGGACGGTTATGTCTACCCGATGGAAGGACCGGGGCTTGGTGTCGAGCTACTGCCTTCGGTATTCGAACGCCCGGACCTTATCGTCCGCACAACGGAAGCATGAGGGAAAAACCATGTCCAAGCAATTGTTCGACCTCGCCGGCAAAACGGCGCTGATCACCGGCTCGTCACGCGGACTCGGATACGCTATCGCCAGCGGACTGGGTGCTGCCGGCGCCACCCTTGTTCTCAACGGCACCAGTGCCGGCAGCTTGGCGCAAGCAGCAATGGCCCTGCGCGATCAGGGCATCACGGTTCACGAGGCGGCTTTTGACGTGACCGACGAGGCGCAGATCATTGCGGCATTCGAACGTTTCGACGCCGAAAGTCTACAAGTCAACATTCTCGTCAACAATGCCGGGATCCAACTGCGCAAGCCGATGGTCGAACTGACGACATCCGAATGGCAAAAGGTCATAGACACCAACCTGACCAGCGCTTTCGTGATCGGCCGCGAAGCAGCAAAGCGAATGATCGTCCGCGAATACGGCAAGATCATCAATATCGGCTCACTGACCAGCGAGTTGGCACGCGCAACCGTTGCACCCTACACGGTCGCCAAGGGCGGCATCAAGATGCTGACCCGCTCCATGGCTGCCGAATGGGCCATTCATGGCATCACCGCCAACGCGATCGGTCCAGGCTATATGCTGACCGACATGAACGAGGCTCTGGTCAACAATCCACAATTCGACGCCTGGGTTAAAGGCCGCACGCCGGCAAAGCGCTGGGGCAAGCCGGAGGAACTGATCGGCACTGCGATTTTCCTCGCGTCCGACGCCTCCGCCTACGTCAACGGCCAGATCATCTATGTCGATGGCGGCATGCTGTCGGTTCTTTGAGAATGCCATCAGACACTCTTCCCCAGACAGCAGGCGCGCCCGCTGTTCCCGTTCGATAGGAAATCGTTATGCTTGGCGTCATACTTCACGCACCGAAAGACCTGCGCATAGAGCCAGTACCCACGGCTGAACCCGGACCGGGTCAGGTCAGCATCGGCATCAATGCCGGTGGCATATGCGGGTCGGACTTGCATTATTATCACAATGGTGGAACGGGCACGATCCGGCTGAAGGAGCCTATGGCTCTCGGCCACGAGATTGCCGGAACCATCGACAAGGTCGGCAGTGGTGTCTTGCATCTCGTTGCGGGCATGCGGGTTGCCGTCAACCCCGCCGGTCCGTGCAATGTCTGCGAATACTGCCACGCAGGCACCCATAACCAGTGCCTCGACATGCAGTTTATGGGAAGCGCCATGCGCATGCCCCACACCCAGGGCGGCTTCCGTCAACGGGTGACGGTCAATGCCTTCCAGGCCATTCCGATTGCCGATACGATGACCATGGCCGAAGCAGCCGTTGCCGAGCCTCTGGCCGTGTGCCTGCATGCCGCCAGGCGAGCGGGTTCGCTGATGGGCAGGCGCGTGCTGGTGACGGGCGCCGGACCGATCGGCTGCCTGGCCGTGCTGGTTGCCCGCTTCAGCGGCGCAAGCGAAATCGTTGCGACCGATATCGGTGAATTCGCCTTGAAAACAGCCCGTGCTTGCGGTGCGACTGCCACGATCAACACGACAGAGGAGCCGGATGGGCTTCAGCCGTGGTGTAAGGGCAAGGGAACCTTCGACGTCTTGTTCGAAGCCTCCGGCAACCCGGCTGCCCTGCTTAGCGCACTTCCCGCTCTTCGCGCTGGCGGCATCATCGTTCAGCTCGGTTTGGGCGGGGATATCACCTTGCCGATCAATGTGCTCGTCGCCAAGGAGCTTCAGCTTCGCGGGACATTCCGTTTCGACACTGAGTTTCAGCTTGCGATCGACCTGATGAGCCAAGGTCTCATTGATGTCAAACCGCTAATCACGCACAGCTTGCCGTTTGAGCGAGCGGTGCAGGCGTTCGACATTGCCTCCGACCGCACAAGCGCTATGAAAGTCCAGCTTGAGTTTCCGGGATAATCAAACAATGCGAGTGATCACTGCCACGCCTCTGTCCGCCGAGGCATTTGCACCCTTCGGAACCGTTACGCAGATACCGCACGCAACCGGACTGGTAAGCGTGGACCAGGCCTATGATGCGACGTCCGATGCGCAGATACCTGTCTTCCAGCTTATGCGGACGGTCACCGGCCCACAGCCGGTGGCTGTCCGGCAGCTGGAACAGCACCCGTTCTCGGCCCAAACCTTTGTGACACTGAGCGGTGCGTCATCAGTGATCATTGTCTGCGAAACCGGCCCTTCCGGCCCAGAGGAGGCAACGGCGCGCGCTTTCGTCTGCGCACCGACCCAGGCCGTCACCTATGCAAAGGCAGTCTGGCATCACAGGCTGACACCGCTTGGTGACAACGCCGTCTTCTCGATGACGATGATGCACACGGGCACGGGCGGCGATACCGTATTGCAGGACCTCGTCGAGCCATTTGAAGTGGCGCTGCCGTAATCGATCTATCCCTGCATAGACGTGAACCCGGCATATAATTGGTTGCCGGGGGGCGTTTCTATGTGGCCGATTTAGTTGCGTTCGACCCGGATGAAGTTACGCAGTTCTTCCGTCTTCGGGTTTGCAAAAAGATCGGCCGACGGCCCCTGCTCCCAGATCTTGCCCTGATGCATGAAGACGGTCACATTGGCCACGGAACGGGCGAAACTCATTTCGTGCGTCACCAGCAGCATAGTCATGCCTTCGCGGGCCAATCGTTCCATGACCAGCAACACCTCGCCCGTCAGCTCCGGATCGAGCGCCGATGTCACCTCGTCGAACAGCATCACCTTTGGACGCATGGCGAGCGAACGGGCAATCGCCACACGCTGCTGTTGGCCGCCGGACAACTGGTCGGGATAGGCATCGAATTTCTCCAGCAATCCGACCTGGGCGAGAACCTTTTCAGCCCTTTCCCGCGATTGGGCATAGGAAACCTTCTGCGTGATCCGCGGCGACAGCATGATGTTTTTGCCGACCGTCAGATGCGGAAAGAGATTGTAGCTCTGGAATACGATGCCGACATCCTTGCGCAGCGAGCGCAGTTTCTCCGGTTCCTGCGATACAGCGTGGCCGGCGACGGTGATGCTGCCGGACTCGATGCGCTCCAGCCCGTTGATACAGCGCAGGAGGGTACTCTTGCCTGATCCGCTCCGGCCGATCAGTGCTACAACCTGCCCCTGTTCCACGCTCATGGAAATGCCCTTGAGGACTTCGAGCGCGCCGAAACGCTTGTGGACGGAATCAATTGTTACGGCCGACATTGAGGACCCTTTCGAAATACCTGCTCAGCCTGGACAGGGGAAAGCAGATCAGGAAGTAAATGACTGCGACCGCACCGAATACACGGAAGGGGTCGAACGTGGCATTGTTGATGAGCTGGCCGGCGCGCGACAGCTCGACGAAACCGACGACCGAGACGATCGAGGTATTCTTCACGAGTTGGACGATGAAGCCGACGGTCGGCGGCAGCGAAATGGCAACCGCCTGAGGCAGGATCACATAGTAGTATTGCTGGCCACGGGTCATGGCGAGCGATTCCGACGCCTCCCATTGCTGCACCGGAACAGCCTCGATAGCGCCGCGCCATATTTCGGCGAGATAGGCACTGACATAAACACCGAGCGACAGCGAGGCGGCTAGCAGCGGTGGCGGTTCAAGCCCTGCGAAGGAAAGTCCGTAATAGGAGAGGAACAACACCATCAGCACCGGAATTGACTGGATGACGGCGATAAACGTGCCGGCTGCGTGGCGTAGGGCCGTGAACCGGGACAATCTGGCTATTGCGATGACGCCCCCGGCAACAGCGCCGATGATCAGCGATATGGCAGTTAGTGCCAGCGTCCACCCAGCCGAACGCAGCAGGTAGAGAAATTCGTGGTAGCCGAATGACTCGATCATGAGTGACCTCCTGCTCTGGTGCGGGAGTCTCCGCCGGCCGGACGGAAGGCCATGCGGCCGATGGCAAAAAGCAATGCCTTCAGCGACAGTGCAAGGCCAAGATAGATGAGCGTTGCGAGAATATAGGTCTCGAAACTACGGAACGTCCGCTGTTCGATGATCGCCGCTGTGCCTGACAGCTCTTCGACGGATATGAACGACACGATACTCGATGCCAAAAGCATCAGCACGTATTGGCTGGACAGCGCCGGCCAGACTTTTGACAGTGCCGGCACCAGAACCACATGCACGAAGACCTGAAGACGCGAGAGCGCGAGCGACACGCCTGCCTCGATTTGGGACTTGTGGGTGGCATCAACGCCGGCACGGATGATTTCGGTCGAATATGCCGACAGATTGAGGATCATGGTCAGCAAGGCTGCCTGGCTGCCGGACATCCTGAAGCCCGCCAAGGGTAGGCCGAAGAAAATGATGAACAATTGAATGAGGAATGGCGTGTTGCGCAGCATTTCGACATAGGTATCGATGGCAAAGCGCACCGGCGCGTTCCCCAGAAACCGTGCACCAACGAGCACCAGAGCAAGGCCTGTGCCGAGAATAATGGCACCTGCCGAAAGACCCAGTGTCAGTAGAACCCCACGGACAAGCAGATCCTGTTCGGCGAGAACCGCCGCAAACTGCAATTGGAAATTCATCAGTCATGCCCTTCGTCGCACAGAACACGACGCACCTTCTGGTGCGCCGTGGACGGGATGCGCTGTGAATCAGAACGTGGGAAGAGAGGGCAATGCCGAACCCACCCACTTCTGGCTGATTGCTTCCAGTTCGCCATTTTGCTTCATGATGTAGATGACATTGTTGAGCCACTGGTGCAGTTCGAACTCGTCCCGACGAACGGTCATCGAGTTGGGCTGGACCGAGAAGACGAATTTCTGTTGCATGTCTGCATTGGGCCGCATCTTCAGGGCCGCATTCGCTTGGGCATCCGGTTCCGCCACGGCATCGACCTGGCCGGAAAACAGCGCCTGGATGGTGGTGGCATCGTCATCGAAACGCACGACCTCCAGACCGCGGTCGACCAGCGTTTTCTCGACACTCGAGCCACGGTTGACACCGACGCGCTTGCCTTTGAGATCATCCCAGCCGGAAATGGCGGTTCCCTTGGGCGCATAGATCGCCACCTGGAACGCGCTATAGGGTATCGTGAACATGACGGCTTTGGCACGTTCGGCTGTCGGCGCCAGTGTTGCCACCAGGAAATCGACCTTGCCCGATTCGAGAGCCGGAATGCGGGAAGGCGGCGTCAGCGCAACAAGTTCCGTGGTCACTCCCAGATATTTGCCGACGAGCGTTGCAACATCCGCATCGTAGCCGACCGGGTTGCCTGTTGAATCAATCGAACCATAGGGCGGTGCGCCGACAAGAACGCCGATCTTGACGGTTCCCTTGTTGACGATCTCCGTCACGGATGCCGCGTGTCCTACGCCGGCCATCAACATTGTGCCGAGAATGGCGGTGGCAACGAATTGTTTCATTTTGCTGAAAGTCATGTCTTCCTCCCTTTTCCGCTGTGCCAGCGGCTCCTCACCAAACCTGATCTGACGCGCCAAGCGTGCCCTTTCGGGCGGTCCGGTTTTCAGCGGACGCTGTCGCGCACGATGTTGACGCAGCTCTCTCCACGGGCAGTGCGATTGATGTTGTCTGCGATTGTGTTTTTGCGCCGGCGTATCGTGCCCAACGTCCAGCCCGACATGTGCGGGGTCATGACGATA
Source organism: Paramesorhizobium endophyticum (assembly GCF_014640615.1). Lineage (GTDB taxonomy): Bacteria > Pseudomonadota > Alphaproteobacteria > Rhizobiales > Rhizobiaceae > Paramesorhizobium > Paramesorhizobium endophyticum. The sequence goes on from NZ_BMHH01000017.1 coordinate 95,251, forward strand.
TTGGACAATTGATGGAACGGCTTGGTTGAAGGCATCACACCTTGCTGGTTAGCGGCGGGATACTTATACCACGTGTCGATCACCGCCCCGCCGATGGACCGGTTCTCAAGCGCTTCATAAAGAGCGTCCTCGTCGATGGTGGCACCGCGCCCGACATTCATGATAACGGCATCGCTGCGCATCATGGTAAAAGCATTCCTGCCGACTATTCGCTTGGTTTCTGGTGTCGATGGGATTGAGACGACAATGAAATCCGCAGCGGGCCAGAAGCCGACCAGCGCATCGAGGGTGAACGACGCATTGACCATCGGCGATAGCTCCACCGGGCTTCTGTTGGCGACGATCACATCCATTTCGAAGGCTTTTGCCCGCTTGGCGATTGCCTTGCCGATATGGCCGAAGCCCAGCAGACCGATGGTCTTTCCAGCGATTTCGTCATGGGCCCTGGAAATCGCCCCTGATGTATAAGACCAATCGCCGGCGCGAAGCCGCATATCCGCATCGCGGAGCGGCACGTGACGGTCGAGAATGGAGGCAAAAACGTATTCGGCAATGGCCTGCTCGTGACCAAAGCAATTGCAGACGACTGCAGATGCCGGAACCGCTTCCAGGTCGACGGCATCGTAACCCGCACCCGGTACATGAAAGAGACCGAGCCGCGCTGGAACCGGAAGCGACGTGTCGAATTTCACACCAATGATGACATCTGCATCTGCATAGGCCTTACGGTCAGCGTCACTTTCCAGACGGTCCGGCAACAGCGTGATATTGGCCGGTGCATCCAGCTCGTTCTGAAAGCCCTCGCTGAACGAGCAGGCGTTCTCTCCGTGGAAAACGATGTTCATATACCCTCCCTGCACATGGTGGTCGCGCGAAATGAAACGCGAAAACCACTTTTCCGAATACGGCATGAACAAGCCATTTTGGCATCAGAAAACGATCGTCTTTATCGAGTTCCAAAACCGTACATGGCTAGCACCTCCGTAATCCTCCTCCATCAAAGATTAAGACATGTTGTGAAATATTACAAGCTAGGATGTTTCACAATCAGTCACTCAAGAACTGGAACAACGGCTCTTGCCGGTCAGCTTGCGCCTTGGCGATGCAGGTCCCAAGACAGCGCTACTCCCCTGCGCATATCCTATCCTAGGTTGGGGCTTGCTACGGACCTCGGCGCCACTGAAACCGCCGGTTTCAGGCAGGCAAGCGCCGTCTCGATGATATTCTTGCGTGTAAGACGGTGATGTTTCCGAATGAGGCGATTGCCGGCACCCATGCGGCAGCTCATGCCAAGTCGCTTCGCTAACTCTCGACGAGCAGTGTTTTGCTGATATCCTCAATCCGGCTGACACCGAGAAGCGCCATATTTCGATAAAGTTCCGTTTTCAGGATGTCCGCCGCCATGGCCACACCAGCCTCCCCGCCAATTGCCGAAGCGTACAGGAAAGGGCGACCGACGAACACGAAACGTGCTCCCAAAGCAAGCGCCTTCACTATGTCCGTACCCCTACGAATGCCTCCGTCCATCATGACCGTGACCCGATCGCCGACGCGGTCGGCAATGGCGGGTAATGCCTTTAAGGGCGAGATCGTTCCGTCGAGTTGCCTGCCACCGTGATTTGAGACGATCACACCGTCTACGCCGTGCTGAACGGCTCTGGCGGCATCGTCCTGATGCATGATCCCTTTCACAACCAGCGTGCCTGTCCATCGTTCGCGGATACGGGCAAGATGTCTCCAGTCGAGGTGATCACGTTTTCCGAAGTCCCGCATGACGTTGCCCGAGATGATCGGCGCTCCCCTTGTAGCGTAGGAGTTCTCAAAATGCGGAACTCCGTGGCGAACCAGAGTCCGGACGAACGTCCCAAATGTCCATCGGGGATGGGTCAAGCCTTGCCATGCGTGCGTCAAGCTCGGCCGCAAAGGCGTCGAAAAGCCCGCACGGATATTGTTTTCGCGATTGGCCAGCGCTGCCGTGTCTACCGTGAGAACGAGCGTTTTGAACCCGGCAGCGGCGACGCGATCTACGAGCGCGTCGATCTTGTCGATTTCGCCCGGAAGATAGGCCTGGAACCAGGCGTCCGCCGCCAGCGCCGCGACGTCCTCCAGCGGTATCAGCGACGAACCACTCATGACCATTGGAATTCCGGAAGCTGCCGCGGCCTTGGCCAGAACCAGATCGCCGCGGTAGGCCATCAGCGCGCTAATCCCCATGGGGGCGATGCCAAAGGGCGCCGCGTAGCGTTTGCCGAATAGGATCGTTTCCGTCGTGCGTGCAGAGACGTCCGTTAAAACGCGCGGCAGAAAACCATAATCCTGAAAGGCGGCACGATTGCTGAGCAGAGAGAGGTTTGTTTCGCTCCCTCCGGCGATGTATCCGAAGAGGGGCCGAGGCAGGTGATGCCTCGCACGAGTTTCGAAGTCATCCAGTGAAAGCACACTTCGAATGCGACGGTTGACTTTACCCAACTGTGACCTTCCTCGTTCTATCACGACGCATCTTTGCGCCAAAGGCGATGGCCGTTTCGATCCATACCATCGCCTTCCAGTGATGGTTGGGGCTCAATCTTCGCTGGCCTCAAACGCTTCTTTACGGTTCTTGCGTATCGCCGGAACCACCAGGGTGAGCAACATGATCGCCGTCACCGCAAGAAGGGTGCCGCTGATCGGGTGCTTGAAGAACACGGTCCAGTCTCCTTGCGACAGCAGCATCGCCCGCCTGAGATTGGTCTCCAGCAGAGGACCCAGGACGAAGCCGAGCAGCAGCGGACCGGGCTCGCATTTTGCCTTCCGCAGCACGTAGCCGAGAATGCCGAACAGGATGACAAGGGCAACGTCGAAACCGCGATTGCTGACGCTGTAAACGCCGACACAGCAGAACAGCAGGATTGCCGGATACATGAGGCGATAGGGTATCTGCAGGAGTTTTACCCAGAGACCGATGAGCGGCAAGTTGATGACCAGCAGCATCGCGTTGCCGAGCCACATCGAGGCGACCAGGCCCCAGAACAGTCCGGGCTGGTTTTGAATGACCGAGGGACCGGGCGTAATGCCGTGGATGGTCATTGCCCCCAACATCATGGCCATGATCGAGTTCGACGGGATGCCAAGTGTCAGCAGCGGGATGAACGAAGACTGCGCGCCGGCATTGTTGGCGGCCTCCGGGCCAGCCACACCCGCGATGGCGCCATGGCCGAACTTCTCCGGATTCTTCGACATCTTTTTTTCGACAGAGTAGGCGCTGAAAGCGCTGAGCGTCGCTCCGCCGCCTGGGAGCACCCCAAGGATGGTGCCGACGGCGGTCCCACGCATGACTGCCGTCCAGCTCTGCTTGAACTCTTCCCCTGTCGGCCACAGGCGTCCGATCTTGCTTTGCAGCACCCCGCGAGACTCCGCCGACTCCAGATTGGTGGCGATCTCGGCAATACCAAACAGACCGACGGCGATCACGACGAACTCAATGCCATCGTAGAGATCGGTCGAGCCAAATGTCAGGCGTGGCGACCCGCTGTTGACGTCGATGCCCACCATGCCCAGCACCAGGCCAAGGCAGACCATGCCGATCGCCTTGATGACCGAGCCGTGTGCGAGGATCGTTGCCGCCAGCAATCCAAATACGCACAGAGCCACGTATTCCGCCGGACCGAAGGACAGGGCGAACGAGGACAGCGTCGGGCCTGCGATCGCGAGCGCAATGGTGGCGACCGTCCCGGCGAAGAAAGACCCCAGCGCCGCGATCGCCAGCGCTGCGCCCGCTCGTCCTTGCCTTGCCATCTGGTAGCCGTCGATGGCCGTGACCACGGCTGATGCTTCGCCCGGCAGGTTGACGAGGATGGCCGTCGTTGAACCACCGTATTGCGCGCCGTAGAAAATGCCCGAAAGCATGATCAATGCGCCGAGCGGCGGCAGGAAGAACGTCACGGGCAACAGGATCGCGACCGTAGCGGTTGGACCGATGCCGGGAAGAACGCCGATCAAAGTCCCGAGAAGAGCGCCGATGAAGCAAAACAGCAAGTTGGTTGGCGTCAAGGCTTCTGAGAAGCCCAGCATTAGTACATCAAGAAATGCCATGGGAGTGTCCGATCAAACGGGGATATTGGTCAGAAAGGCCAGACAGGCATCTGAACGCCAAGCCCATAGACGAAAAGGAGAGCGCCAAGCGTCGTCAGGATCGCCGTTGAGATGAGAATCTCGCGCCACCTGGATTCCGGATCGGCCAGACTCCCGACGATCAGCAACCAGACAGACGCCACCACAAAGCCGAAGCTCTCCGCCGTGAATGCAAAGCCGGCAATCGCAACTACAAGAATTGCAAGAGGCCGCAGGTTCACGGTGGCGACGGATTGGGCTGGCTTGGACAAGCCTTTGACCAGGACGAATCCACCAATCACCATCATGATCACGCAAAGCGACAGGGGAAGAAATCCCGGCCCCATCATGGCCGGCGTCCCATAGGTAAGGTCACGCCCGGCCCAAAGGCCAAGCGCTCCCAATCCTATCAGCAGAACACCTGCGAGTATGTCAGGGTGATCCCCACCGGCAAAACCGTTCGCCGGTGTCATTGCTGCACCCACGGCGTTTCGTTCCAGATTTTCTGGAACCGCTCAAGGCGAGCCGGCATGGCCTTTTCCCAGTCCGGGCCGCTGAGATAGGCCAAAGAAAGCGCGAGCTTCTTTGCCTGCGCCTGGAATTCCGGATTGTCGATCGTCGCCTTGACCGCTGCGGCCATTTTGGCTGAGATTTCAGCCGGAACGTCGGCGCGCGCCGCGATTCCACGCTCCGATGTCATCTCCACATTGAACCCGGATTCGATCGCCGTTGGAACGTCGGGTAGTTGCGGCGAGCGTTCCGCACCAAAGCTTACGATCATTCTCGTGCCCGACGTATCGTTTCCCGCGAACTCGCTGACGTTCAAGCCGCCGCCCGTGACCTGCGAGCCGAGGATCGCCGTGCGTGTTTCACCCGCGCCGTTGAAAGGAATATGGGTGATTTGGGCGCCTGCTTCGGATCCCAGAATGATGATCGCCAAATGATCGTCGGTGCCGATACCCGACGAACCATAGGAGATCGCGCCAGGTTTTGCCTTAGCGGCCGCCACGAAATCGGCAACCGTCTTGATTTCGGATTTCGTGGGGACCACGATGGCCGCGGGATCGTCTACGATGCGTGCTACCGGCTTGATCGTCTTGGGATCGTAGCCGAGCTTTCGCTGCACCTGCATCGAAAGGAACCCGGGCGTGTTGATGTAGGAGAACGTGTACCCATCCGGCTTGGCTTTGGCCAGTGCGGTATAGGCGATCTCTCCGGACGCGCCGGGGCGGTTTTCGATAACGATGTCTGCACCAAGTTCCTTTTCAAGGAACGGTTCCATTGCACGGGCCATGACATCCGTGCTTCCGCCAGGCGCGAAGGCGACGATCATCTGGATCGGACGATCCTTTGGCCATTCGGCGTGGGCAATTCCCATCGCTGACAGCAGCGTGCCCGCCGACAGAACGGTGGTTTTTAGAAGTCGCATTCGTAGGTTCCTCCCAGAACGATATGCGGGCCCGGCGCCCGCTCCAACTAGCCGGGATCTCCCCCCATGGCCGCGCTCAACTTGCGAGCCGCGGCGCGGAGAATTTCGAGGTGTTTTTTCACAGCGTCGTCGCCGAACCGCGATGGCGGTCCGGTCAAGGCCATGGAGCCAAAGAGCTTGTGACCGTCGCGATAGACGGGAACGGCGATGCTCGCGACCTGGGGATCGCGCTCGCCATTGGTGAAATGGTAGCCCAATTCGCGTATGCGTTCGTAGATCGCACCTCCCATTCCGGAAAATGCTAGGATCACTCGACCCGGCGCACCGCGGTCCAGCGGCAGTGCGTCGCCGATGCGTGCCGAATGGCGGATGGACTGGGTTGAGTCATGCCGATGCAGGCAGACGCGCGTATCGCCCTCGCGGACATAGATAGCTGCACTCTCACCGCTGGTGTCGCTGATCTCCGCGAGCAGCGGCTCGACCACCGCTGAGGACTTGAAAGTCGACTGATAGAGCGCGCCGAGACGGACCAGCTTTGGTCCCAGGCGCCAGCTGCCGTCGTCGTTTCGAATGAGCATGGAGGATTTCGCCAGCGACCGAGCAATGCGCAGCACAGTCGATTTGTCGAGTTCGCTTCGACGCGAAAGCTCTCCGAGCGTCAACGCATAATCCATGTCGGTGAAGGCCTCAAGCAACGAGACAGCCCTTTCGACTGCGGCAACGCCTGATGAATTTCCTGGCATTTGGTAAACCTCCCGGTGAAAATCGTTGTACTAGGTACAACATCTTTTCATTTAGTACAATACCCGATATTGAGAATACGTCAACCGGCACAGGAACTGACTGTGGCGGGCCGAATATCGGGAGGTTTACATGAATGAAATCAGCGAGACGGTGACGGCCGGCGCTGAGGGTGACAGGGCTTCGCGCCAGGCCGTGGTTCTTATCACCGGGGCCGCGATCGCATCGGAGGCCGGTGCGCTGTTTGAGCGCAACGGGATCAAGGCGATTTATGCCGATGGGTACAGCAGCTCGGAGAAACTTGCCGAAATTGCCGCCGAAAACAATATCGATGCGATCCTTGTGAGGCAGGGAAAGATCGATGAAGAGGTTATATCCGCATCCCCGCGATTGCGCGTCATCTCCAAGCACGGCAGCGGTGTCGACAATATCGACCTGGTCGCCGCCACCACCCGCAATATCCCCGTCCTGCGCGCGCTCGCCGCCAATGCCCAGTCCGTCGCTGAACTGGCGATAACCCTCGCCGTGACTTTGATGAAAGATGTTCCGATCCTCAGTGAGACCGTTAAGCGCGGCGAATGGCCAAAAACGAAGTATGTCGGCCGGGACCTGGCCGGTGCGAACTTTGGGGTCGTCGGCTTCGGTGAGATCGGCCGTCGTACCGCAAGGCTGGCGCAGGGATTGGGTATGAACGCCTTGGCGTTCGATCCGTTCGCAAAGGATGCCGAAGGCATACGCGTCACACGCGATCTGCGGGAGGCGATCGAGGCAAGTGACATCGTCAGTCTTCACTGCCCTCTGACGCCGGAAACCCGTCACCTTATCGAGGAGGAACGTCTCGGCTGGATGAAGCCTACGGCCTTTCTCGTCAACACGTCTCGTGGCGCCGTCGTGGACGAGGCTGCGCTGTTTGGCGCACTGAGCGAAGGTCGGATCGCGGGCGCGGCTCTCGACAGTTTCGAGGAGGAACCGCCGCGACAGGACCATCCGTTCTGGGCGCTGCCCAACCTCATCGCCACGCCCCATGTGGGCGGAGCAAGCCGCTCCGCCTTGCGTAACATGGCGGTTCAGAGCGCGCAGCATATCGTCGATGTCCTTACGACGAAGGATTTCGATCGCCGCGCCCTTGCCAATAAGGATCTGGCCTGAGGCCGTTCCGCAGAATTCACGAAAACATTCATTCCAGGGAGGATAACGCAATGCTTGGTTTCAGAGTTTGCAAGAGACAGCAAAAGGTCGGTAGGGAGTGGGTCGAGAAATTCGCGCATCTCCCGGTCGCCTGTGTCAGCGATGTCATGTCTCGCATGACGGCCGGCGGCGCGCCGCTACGCCCCTTTTACACGGGAAGCCGGATGGTCGGCGCTGCCATAACGGTCAAATCTCGTCCGGGCGATAATCTCATGGTTCACAAGGCGCTCGACATCGCTGAACCCGGCGACATTGTCGTCGTGGACGCGGGCGGCGACCTAACGAACGCCATCATCGGTGAGCTCATGGTGGCGCACGCTGCCCAGCGTGGTCTCGGCGGTATTATTATTTTCGGAGCGATCCGCGACAGTGCGGAATTGAGCGCCGGATCGTTTCCGGTTTTCGCCGCAGGCGTTACTCATCGCGGCCCGTACAAGGACGGCCCGGGCGAAGTTAACGTTCCCATCGCGATCAACGGCATGGTTATCAATCCCGGCGATCTGGTTTGTGGAGATGCGGACGGGTTTCTTTCCGTGCCACTCGCCTTGGTGGAGGAAGTGTTCAGCGCTGCATCCAAAAAGCATGCCGCCGAGACCGCACAGATGGATAACATCAAGATCGGAAAGAATGAACGGTCGTGGGTTGATGCGTCGCTCGTTCGCCTTGGATGTGTCATCGATGCCTGAAAACGAATGGAGGCGCGGCGGCTAAAGATGCGCCTCTTCCACACTGTCAAACTTGGTTGCCTAGATGTTCATAGGAGCAAGTACCTCGTGGCACTTGCTCCATAATGCCGCTTATTTGCGACACCCTAAGTAAATCACAATATTTCTATTGCTAATTACGGTAAAATTATCCTTATCTCGAATAAGTGGAATATAAGCGAACGACAAAGATGGTAAAACCGGGAGAGAAAAATGCAAATCGGTCGATTGTCAAAGGTAGCGCTTGTCGCAGCCATTGCTTTTTTCGCATCGCTCGTTTCTTTCGGAAATATCACTGATTACGGGACGAATTACCAATTTGTCCACCACGTCCTGGCCATAGACTCGATCTACCCGAGTTCGACGATCAAATATCGAGCCATTACCAATCCAGCGCTCCAGACGTCCGCTTACATCATGATTATCGCCGCCGAACTATTGACGGCTATTCTATGCTGGATCGGCGCTTATGCGATGCTGGTAAAGCTCGGCGCTCCCGCCACTGTCTTTAACGTTTCCAAGAAATGGGCAATCGCCGGATTGACCCTTGGTTTCCTAACTTGGCAAGTGGGTTTCATGTCGGTCGGCGGCGAGTGGTTTGGCATGTGGATGTCGCATGAGTGGAACGGCATCGACAGCGCCTTCCGTTTCTTCATCACTATCATCGCGGTCCTGATCTATGTCAGCCAGCGGGATTACAGAGAGGAAGCTTAATGCCAATCGTATAGATGGGAACTGAGGGACTATCGATCCAAGAGTGGGAAACAATGCGGCCCCGGATTGGGGGTCGCATTATCGTCTTCAAGCGGGCCGTTCAGCGCTTGTATTTACCGATCAGGGCTTCCATCATTCCCATCTCATCGGAAGTGAGATCCTTCAATGGCGGACGCACGGAGCCGGCATCAAAACCCTGTAGCCGCACGCCGGCCTTGACGGCCGAAACCGCATACCCCTTGGCACGATTGCGAATGGCCATGAACGGGTAGAAAAAGTCATTGAGGATCGTCTCACATTTCCCCCGCTCGCCTGCTCGCAGCGCCTTGTAGAATTCGATTGCTAGACCTGGGACGAAGTTGAAGACGGCCGAGGAATAGGTTGTGAACCCCGCGCCAAGATAGGCTTCGGCAAACAATTCTGCGGTGGGCATGCCGCCGAGATAGGTGAGGCGATCGCCCATTTTGGCCGTGATCTGTCGGACGAGACCGATGTCACCGGTGCCATCCTTGAAACCGACGAGATTCGGGCATTCGTCGCAAAGCCGGGCCAGCGTATCCGCCTGAAGGACCAAATTGTCCCGGTTGTAGACCATGACACCCATGCCGGTTGCCTGGCACACGGCCTTGATATGCCGATAAAGTCCTTCCTGCGGAGCGTCGATCAGATAATGCGGGAGCAGCAGGATACCGTCGGCACCGGCTTTCTCGACGGACTTGGCGATCGCCACGGCAACCGGCGTTCCGTAGCCGCATCCCGATACGATCGGTGTCTTGCCGGCGGCCTCCTTGGCGACGCGGACTATTTGCGGAATTTCTTCCGGCGTCAGCGAGAAGAACTCGCCCGTGCCCCCGGCCGCGAAAAGCGCCGCAGCCTCGAAGCTGGACAGCCAGGCGACATGTTCGGCATAGCTTTTTGCGTTGAAGTTTCCATCGGCATCGAAATGGGTCACGGGGAAAGAAAGGAGACCCGCTCCCAGGACATGCTTCAGTTCTTCTGTTTTCATGGGGTTTACCCTCCTGTTGGGGAAGCTGGGACGGGGCCCATCCTTCCTGATTGACTATGTCTGTGATGATTTCGCCGTGGACCCGCTACCTGCCGGCAGCGAGCGATTGCACCATTGCGGACAGCCGTTCGCAGGCGCTCTCCAGTTGGCTATCGGAGGCCGCGATCGACAATCGGATGAAGCCGGGCGCACCGAATGCCGCCCCGGGAACGCTGGACAGGCCGAATTCCTGCAGCAAATAGGAGGCCAAAGCAGTATCGTCGGAGATGAGTTCTCTCGCCAACGTCTTGCGGCCCAGAAGCCTGCCTACACCGATGAAGGCATAAAAGGCCCCATCCGGCGGGGTGAAATCGAGCTCTGCAATGTTGGCAAGCCGATCCGCTACGATCTTTGCGCGTCCGGCGAAGATGCCCGCAGCGTCACGGACAAAGGTCTGATCACCGGTCAGCGCGGCAAGGGCGGCTGCCTGGGCCACGGTGGATACCGAAGAGACACTCTGCGACTGCATCTTGTTCAAGGCAGCGATCAGTGCCTTCGGGCCGGCCGCATAGCCAACGCGCCAG